>NZ_CP076543.1:5032500-6232500 GCF_030440515.1 Streptomyces xanthophaeus | reverse complement strand
GTCGTCCTGGGAGAGCAGGGCGAGGGCCACCTCCGGCTGGAGGAGCACGTGGCCCGCGTGGACGGAGCGGATCGCTCCGGCCAGCGCGTCCGGGTCGATGTCCTTGTAGACGTATCCGGCCGCGCCGGCCCGCAGGGCGGGGACCACCGTCCGCTGCTCGGTGAAGCTGGTGACGATCAGCACCCGGGCGGGGTTCGCCAGCGCGCGCAGCCTGCGCAGCGCCTCGATGCCGTCGGTGCCCGGCATCTTGATGTCCATGAGGATCACGTCGGGCCCCAGCTCCTCGGCGCGGGCGATGCCCTCCTCTCCGTCGGAGGCCTCGCCGACCACCTCGATGTCCTCCTGGACCTCCAGGAAGGTGCGCAGGCCCCGCCGGACCACCTGGTGGTCGTCGACCAGCAGGACGCGAATGCCGTTGCCGCCGCTACGGCCGGTGCTGTCAGCCACCGGGGACCTCCATCTCGATCGTGGTGCCCCGACCGGGCTCCGAGTGCACGGTGAGCCGGCCGCCGACGCCGCTCGCGCGGTCCCGCATGGAGACCAGGCCCAGATGACGGCCCGCCCGGCGGACGGTCCGGGGGTCGAAGCCCTTGCCGGTGTCGAGGACCCTGAGCAGCGCGCCCCCGACGGGCGTCCGGGCCAGGGTGACCTCGACGCGGTCGCCGGCCGAGTGGCGCAGCGCGTTGTGCAGGGCCTCCTGGGCGACGCGGAGCAGGGCTTCCTCCTGGGTCGCGGGCAGGGCCCGTACGCCGTCACAGGTGAAGGTGACGTGCGCGGTGTGGGCGCGGTCCAGGACGTGGACGTGCGTACGGAGGGTGGCGACCAGTCCGTCCTCGTCCAGGGCGGCCGGGCGCAGCTCGGTCACGGCGGCGCGCAGTTCGTCGGCGGCCTCCGCCGCGAGGGCGGCCACCTGCTGGAGCTCGTCCTTGGCCCGGGCCGGGTCGCGGTCGACGAGGGCGGCGGCGGCCTGGGCGGTGAGGCGGAGCGAGAAGAGCTTCTGGCTGACGGCGTCGTGCAGCTCGTGGGCGAGCCGGGAGCGCTCCTCGGCGATGGTGAGCTCGCGGCTGCGCTCGTAGAGGTGTGCGTTGGTGAGGGCGATGGCCGCGTGCTGGGCAAGGAGGGAGAGGAGTTCCTGGTCCTCGTCGGTGAAGCCGCGAGGGCCGCGTTTGTTCGCGAGGAAGAGGGCGCCCAGGGTCTCCTCGCCGTCGCGCACGGGCATGCCGAGGAAGTCGGACATCTCCGGGTGGGCGGCCGGCCAGCCTTCGAAGCGAGGGTCCTCGCGTACGTCGGCCAGGCGCTCGGGGCCTGGCTCGTGGAGCATCGCCGCGAGGATGCCGTGCTGGCGTGGCAGCGGGCCGATGCGGCGCCACTGCTCGGCGCTGATGCCGTCCACGACGAACTGGGCGAAGCCTCCGTGGTCGTCCGGGACGCCCAGGGCCGCGTACTCGGCGTCCAGGAGTTCGCGGGCGGACACGACGATCGTGCGCAGCACGTCGCGGACCTCCAGGCGGCGGCTCATGGCGAGCAGTGCGGTGCTCACGGCGGCCAGGCCGCTGGAGGGCCCGCCGTGCGGGGGGCTACCGGTCATGGGCTCACCGTACCCGCGGCCGTGACCTGCGGGATCGGGCCGTGGACGTAGGTCGAAGGGACCTGCGGGGGTGGGGCTCGTGGCCGACGCGGTGGGGGGTGGGCCGTTCCTAGGTTGGGGGCATCTGCTGATCGGGACGGAAGGCGAGGGTGCTGTCATGTCGGTGGCGATCGTGACGGGGGCGTCCAGGGGGCTCGGCCGGGCACTGGCCGGGGAGCTGGCGGCGCGGGGCTGGGACCTGGTGCTGGGCGCGCGGGGTGCGGAGGCGCTGGAGGAGACCGTGGCCGGGGTGGCTCGGGCGCCCGGGGCGCGGGTGGTGGCGGTGGCCGGGGACGTGTCCTCGGCGGCGCACCGGGCGGCGCTGGTGGCGGCCGCGCGGGAGCTGGGCGGGCTGGATCTGCTGGTGAACAACGCGGGGGTGCTCGGGGCCGAGCCGTTGGTGCCGCTGGCGGAGCACGCGCTGGACGGGCTGCGGGAGGCCTTCGAGGTCAATGTGGTGGGGCCGCTGGGGCTGGTCCAGGAGGGGCTGCCCCTGTTGCGGGCGGCGGGGGCCGGGGCGGTGCTGAACATCAGCTCGGACGCGGCGGTGGTGGCGTACGCGACGTGGGGGGCGTACGGGGCGACCAAGGCGGCGGGGGACCTGATGTCGGCCGTGCTGGCGGTGGAGGAGCCGGGGCTGCGGGTGTGGTGGGCCGATCCGGGGTCGATGCGGACGCGGATGATGGCGGCGGCCGAGCCGGGCGAGGACCTGGCGGGGCTGCCGACACCGGAGGAGGTGGCTCCGGCGCTGCTGCGGCTGGTGGAGCGGGCGCTGCCGAGCGGGCGGTACACGGCGCGGGAGCTGGCGGCGGAGGCGGGCCCAGGGGCCGGCCCGGAGGCGGCCGCAGGGGCGGGCCTGGAGGCGGGCGCGGGGGGCGGGCGGTGAGCGGGCGGCGGGGTCTGCAGGAGCGGGGTCTATATATAACGGACATACCGCCGCAATTGATGGCACGGATTCCGCCCGAGCAGCGGGGGCCGGGGCTGGGGCGGGACGCCGTGCGGCTGCTGGTGTCCGAGGGCGGCGAGCGGGTGTCGCTGCACGCCTTCCGGGAGCTGCCGGGGCTGCTGCGGGCCGGGGACGTACTCGTGGTGAACACCTCGGCCACGCTGGCGGCCGCGGTGGACGCCCGGCTGGGCGGCAAGGGCCTGGGCGAGGACCTGGTGGTGCACTTCTCGACGCGGGGCGACGACGGCCGCTGGGCGGTGGAGCTGCGCGCCCCCGACGGCGGCGGGACGACCCGGCCGCGGGCCGGGGGGCCGGCCGGGGCGGTGCTGGAGCTGCCGGGCGGGCACCGCCTCACCCTGGATGAGCCCCTGGCGGCGGGCGCGGACCGGCTGTGGTGGGCGCGCCCCTCCCCCGCGCCGGGCGGGGTGCCGGCGCTGCTGCGGGCGTACGGGCGTCCGATCCGGTACGCGTACACGGAGCGGGACCAGCCGGTCTCGGCCTATCAGACGGTGTTCGCGGTGCCGGCCGCCGACGGGTCGGGCTCGGCGGAGATGCCGAGCGCGGGCCGGCCCTTCACGGCGGAGCTGGTGGCGCGGCTGGTGAGCCGGGGGGTGCAGTTCGCCCCGCTGGTCCTGCACACGGGGGTGGCCTCGCAGGAGGCGCACGAGCCTCCGTACCCGGAGCGGTACGAGGTGTCCGCCACGACGGCGGGTCTGGTGAACGCCGCTCGGGCCGCCGGAGGAAGGGTCATCGCGGTGGGGACCACGGCGGTACGGGCCCTGGAGTCGGCCGCTGACGCGCGGGGGCGGGTGCGCCCGGCCGCCGGATGGACGGATCTGGTGGTGACTCCGGAGCGCGGAGTGCGGGTGGTGGACGGGCTGCTGACCGGACTGCACGAGCCCGAGGCGTCCCATCTGCTGATGCTGGAGGCGGTCGCGGGGCGGGCCGCCGTACGGCTCGGGTATGCCGAGGCACTGGCCCGGCTCTGCCTCTGGCACGAGTTCGGGGACGTCCATCTGCTACTCAAGGATGAGAACCGTGACCATATGCATTGCGACAGCAACTCACGGTGAAACCGGTACATGTCCGATGTGACCCCGCACATAGGACCCACATCACTTACGAAGCTGCCTAGTGGACGGATAAAGACCCTGTCAGTGCTGTCCCACCTAGCGCCGAGGCCCGAATTCGGGCCTCGGCGCCCGTGCGTGATCCACTAAGCGGCATCGTACGTCACACCTTTGCCACAGGATTTTGCCGCCGCTAAGAATTGCTCCCGTCGCACAGCACCGCGGATCCCCGGATCCACAAAGCGCCTTCCTGCGACTCCCGCTATTCGAAGAGGTTGCCCCGCCATGTCTGCTTCCCGCACCCCCGGTCACAGTCGTCTGACGAAGGCACACAAGCTGTCCATTGCCGGTGTCGCCACGCTGAGCGCCGCCGCCGTCGCCTTCTCCCTCGTGCCGGCCGACGCCGCCGAGGCCCAGACGGTCACCGCCGCCCCCGTCGCCTGGACCCAGGCCGTCAACGGCGCGCAGACGAAGACGCTGCAGGGCCACCTCTCCGCACAGCAGGTCATCTCCCAGGCGAACGCCAAGGCCGCGGCCAAGATCAAGGCCGACGCCGACGCCAAGGCCAAGGCCAAGGCCGAGGCCGCCGCGAAGAAGGCCCGCGAGGAGAAGGCGGCCGCGAGCCGTTCCGCCGCCCGCACCCCGGTCTTCGCGAACAACCTCGACGGCTGGATCAAGGAAGCCCTCTTTATCATGAAGAAGGAGGGCATTCCGGGCACCTACGCCGGGATCCACAAGAACATCATGCGCGAGTCCAGCGGCAACCCGATGGCGATCAACAACTGGGACATCAACGCCCAGAACGGCATCCCCAGCAAGGGTCTGCTCCAGGTCATCTACCCGACCTTCAAGGCGTACCACGTCAAGGGCACCAAGTTCGACCAGTACGACCCGGTCGCCAACATCGTCGCCGCCTGCAACTACGCGGCCGACCGCTACGGCTCCATGGACAACGTCAACAGCGCCTACTAGGCCTCGGCGTACCCAAGCCCCCCATGCGCCTCAGGGCGGCACCCGGACTTCCGGATGCCGCCCTGAGGCGTTTTGCCGTGCGTGCGCACGGGCGTGCGTGCGGTCGTCCGCCCGCGTCCTACTTGCCCGCGCGCATGACCTCGGGCTCGTGGCGGCGCAGCAGGCGCTGCACCGCGAAGCCGCAGGCGACGCCGATGAGCAGCAGGATGGTGATGTTCAGGCTCCACTGCCCGATCGTGGCGTCCCAGAGCGGGTCCGTGTTGGTCGGGTTCTCCGCGTCCCACGGCGGCATGAGCTTGCCGAGGTTCAGCGTGGTGCCGGCGGCGGCGATGGCCCAGCGGGACGGCATCAGCCAGGCGAACTGCTCCAGGCCCGGGGAGTCGTAGACCTGGAAGAGGATGCCGGTGAAGACGACCTGGACGATCGCGAACATGACCAGCAGCGGCATGGTCTTCTCGGCGGTCTTCACCAGCGAGGAGATCACCAGGCCGAACATCATCGACGTGAAGCCGAGCGCGATGACCGACAGGCAGATCTCGACGGCCGGCGGCATGATCAGGCCCTCGGTGGGCAGGTCGCGCGGGAAGAAGCCGATCGCACAGATGATCACGCCCTGGATGGCCGTGATGACGCCGAGGACGATCACCTTCGACATGAGGTACGCGGACCGGTACAGGCCGGTCGCGCGTTCTCGCTCGTAGATGACCCGTTCCTTGATCAGCTCACGGACCGAGTTGGCAGCGCCCGAGAAGCACATGCCGACCGCGAGGATCAGCATGATCGTGCCGGCGTCGCCGTTGAAGCGGGACGGCGCGACGGGCGGCGCGAGACCGAACTTCGCGGGGATCACCGTGGAGACCACGCCCAGGACGGCGGGCAGGAGCACCATCAGGGCCAGGAAGCCGACGTCCGACGCGATCACCGAGACGTAGCGGCGGATCAGCGTCCACAGCTGCGAGCCCCAGCCCTGCGGCTTGGTCGGGTGCATCTGCTGGGCCGGAGGCATCGCGACGGACTGCGGGGCGACCGCGTCGATGTCGGCGGCGTACAGCTGGTAGTGCTGGGAGCCCTTCCAGCGGCCGGCCCAGTCGTAGTCGCGGTAGTTCTCGAAGGCCGAGAACACGTCCGCCCACGTGGTGTAGCCGAAGAAGTTCAGCGCCTCGTCCGGCGGGCCGAAGTACGCGACCGAACCGCCCGGGGCCATGACCAGCAGCTTGTCGCAGATGGCCAGCTCGGCTACCGAGTGGGTGACGACGAGGACCGTGCGGCCGTCGTCGGCGAGGCCGCGCAGCAGCTGCATGACGTCGCGGTCCATGCCCGGGTCGAGGCCCGAGGTCGGCTCGTCCAGGAAGATCAGCGAGGGCTTGGTGAGCAGCTCCAGAGCCACGGACACGCGCTTGCGCTGACCACCGGAGAGCGCGGTGATCTTCTTGTCCTTGTGGATGTCGAGCTTGAGCTCGCGCAGCACCTCGTCGATGCGGGCGGCGCGCTCGGACTCGGCCGTGTCGCCCGGGAAGCGGAGCTTGGCCGCGTACTTGAGGGCGGTGCGGACGCGCAGCTCCTTGTGCAGGATGTCGTCCTGCGGGACCAGGCCGATGCGCTGGCGGAGCTCCGCGAACTGCTTGTACAGGTTGCGGTTGTCGTAGAGGACGTCGCCCTCGTTGGCCGGGCGGTAGCCGGTCAGCGCCTTGAGCAGCGTCGACTTGCCGGAGCCGGAGGGGCCGATGACGCCGATCAGCGACTTCTCCGGAACGCCGAAGGTGACGTCCCGCAGGATCTGCTTGCCGCCGTCGACCGTGACCGTGAGGTGGCGGGCCGAGAAGGAGACCTCGCCGGTGTCGACGAACTCCTCGAGGCGGTCGCCGACGATCCGGAACGTCGAGTGGCCGACGCCGACGATGTCGTTCGGGCCCAGCAGCGCGGTGCCGGACTTCGCCAGCGGCTGACCGTTGACGTACGTGCCGTTGTGGCTGCCGAGGTCGTGGATCTCGAAGCGGCCGCCGGGCATCGAGCGGAACTCGGCGTGGTGGCGGGAGACCTGGAGGTCGGAGACCACCAGCTCGTTCTCCAGCGCACGGCCGATCCGCATGACGTGGCCCAGCGAGAGCTGGTGGAACGTCGTCGGGCTGCGGTCTCCGTAGGCCGGGGCCGCGCCCTGCGCCGGGCGGGGAGCGGCGGCGCCCTGCTGGTGCGGGAGGTGGGCCTGCGGCTGCTGCTGGTGCTGCGCGTGCTGCTGCTGTTCCCAGGCCTGGTGCTGGGGCTGCTGCTGCTGGGCCTGGTAGGCCGGGGCCTGCGGCTGGGCGTACGCCTGTGCCGGGGCCTGCTGCGCCTGCTGTGCCACGGCCGGCTGCGGCGCGGCGGCGCCGGCGCTCAGATTCAGCCTCGGGCCGTCCGTCGCGTTGCCGAGGTGGACCGGCGTGCCGGGCACGAGCTCGGTCTGCTGGACCCTGGCCCCGTGCACGTAGGTGCCGTTGGTGCTGCCGTGGTCCTCGATGCCCCAACCCCGGCCGTTCCAGGTGATGGTGGCATGCCGCCACGACACCCGGGCATCGTCGATCACCACGTCTCCCTGGGGGTCACGCCCCAGCGAGTACGACCTGGACGGATCGAGCGTCCAGGTCCTTCCATTCAATTCCAGTACGAGTTCCGGCACTCCAGCCCCACTTAAGTCCCCCGAGAATCCCCCCATGACGTCAGGGAGTCTAGGGATGGCGAACATCCGGGGGAACTATTTCAGGCCTACAGCCGTATGTGGAATCCGGGCCTTGCCGGGGCGTCTACGACTGCCCGTTGACGGGGTCGAAAGTCACCCGGAGAGTGAGATACGGGACTTCTCGCCCGGTGGTCCCGTCGCGTACCGCTCGGTAGGCATCGGGGGTTCAGCGTATGCGCCGCATCCGTTGGGGGGACGTGCTGTTGTCCGCCGTCGCCGCCGTGGGCTGGTCCCTGATCGTGATGGCGGGGGTGGCCGGACTCGGGCTGCACCTGCTGGGCGCCGACGGCTCCGACGCCGCGGGAGGCTCGCTCGGCGCGATGACGGCCGCCACGGTGGTCCTCGCGGCCGGTGGAACCGTGACCCCCTCGGGTGACGTCTCGGTCCTCGGAGTCACCGGCGCGGGGGCCGAAACCTCCCTGGACGTCATGCCCTTGGGGGTGTCGCTGGCCGGGGCGCTGGTCCTGGCGTCGCTGTTCCTGCGTTCGCTGCGGGCCGGGGCGGGCCACGGGGAGACGGCGGCCCGGGTGGCGGTCCTCGGGGCGCTGTTCGTGGCGACGGCGGGCGCTCTGGCGTGGGCCGGGCACGACGTGGTCACCCTCGACGGGACGCTGCCGCTGCCGAGGACGCCCCCGAAGGTCGAGATCCCGGGGATCGGGGACATCGGCGGGCTGCTCCCGGACCGTGTCGGGGACCTGATCGATACCCGGACCCGGGTGGGGTTCTCGGTGGAGCTCGGGCCGACCCTGGTGGGAGCGGGGGTGTGGGTGCTCGCGGTCCTGGCGCTCGCGCTGCTGGTCTCGCGGCGCGGGCCGGCCGCGGCGGGCCGGCTACGCCCGGCCGTCTCGGCGGTGGTGGCGATGGTGCTGGTCGCGGTGGCGGCCGGGTGGGCCGCGGCGGTGTGGGCGGCGCTGGGCGACGACCAGCCGCGGCGGGTGCTGGGCGGGGCGCTGCTGGGGGCGCCGAACGGGAGCTGGCTGGGGGTGCTGCTGGGTTTGTCCGTGCCGGTGCGCGGCCGGGTCACGGGGGCTGGGGCCCGGCTGCTGCCCGATCCGCTGGACGATCTGCTGGCGGTGTCCGCTCGGGAGCCGGTGACGGTGGCCCGTCTCGCGGAGTACGACGAGCGGGTCTGGCTGCTGGTCGCAGGGGCGGCCCTGCTGCTGCTCTACGCGGGCGTGCTGGCGGCCGTACGGACGCCGGGGCGCGGGATCCTGGGGTGCGCGGCGCGGCTGTCGGCCTGTACCGGGGTGGCCCTGGCGGTGCTGGCGTGGCTGACGGGGTTCTCGGCGGACGCCTCGCTCGCGGTGCTGGGTGTGGACGCGGTGGACGCGGGGGTGGAGCTGCGGGGGGACGTCCTGTACGCGCTGCTGCTAGGAGCGCTCTGGGGGGCGCTGGCCGGGGCGGCGGGTGCGGCTCTGGCTCCCCGGCGGCGGGCAGCCCTCCCGCGGCCGGCCGGATCGCCGGGGCCCGCCCCGGGGTGGCCCGCCCCCGGGAGGCCCGCCCCCGGGAGGAACAGGGCCCCGTACCCCGGGGACGGACCGTACGGCGGGCCTCCGGGTGGTCCGCGGCCCGCCGGGGGCGGCGAGGCGGACGGCTCCTGGGACGTGACCGTGACCGGCGTCCCGCCCTGGTCGCCCAGGTCACCGCGGGCGTCCGGGCCGTCCAGGCCGCCGGGGCCGCCCCGCAGGGAACCCTTCACCCCGCCTCCCCCGCCGGGAGGTCCGCCGCCTCCGCCCAAGCCTCCGCACCCGCCGGCGCCACCGCGCTGAGGCAGCGCCGCCTCGGCGCGGAGCCGTCCTCCGCGCCCGACCCTTCCACCGTTGCCCGGGGCTCCGCCACGGACCCCGTTCCCCGAACGCCACGGGAGCCGGCGGCTCCCTCGGTCGGCGCGAGCGTTCAAGAGGTGGGACGGGGGTCCTGGGGCCCGGGTCGGGAAGATACGGTGAGGGCACCATGAGCGCATCGCAGACCTCCGACGTCCCCACCCTCCTCGTCAAGATCTTCGGCAAGGACCGTCCCGGGATCACCGCCGGGCTGTTCGACACCCTCGCCGCCTACTCCGTCGACGTCGTCGACATCGAGCAGGTCGTCACCCGTGGCCGCATCGTCCTGTGCGCCCTCGTCACCAAGCCCGCCGGCGGAGCCGAGGGCGACCTGCGGGCCACCGTCCACAGCTGGGCCGAATCCCTCAAGATGCAGGCCGAGATCCTCTCCGGTACCGGTGACAACCGGCCGCGCGGCAGCGGCCGCTCGCACGTCACCGTGCTCGGGCACCCGCTCACCGCCGAGTCCACGGCTGCGATCGCCGCCCGGATCACCGAGACCGGCGGCAACATCGACCGTATTTTCCGGCTCGCCAAGTACCCGGTGACGGCGGTGGAGTTCGCCGTCTCCGGCGTCGAGACGGAGCCGCTGCGCACCGCGCTGGCCACCGCCTCCGCGCACATCGGCGTGGACGTGGCCGTGGTCTCGGCCGGACTGCACCGGCGGGCCCAGCGCCTGGTCGTCATGGACGTGGACTCGACCCTCATCCAGGACGAGGTCATCGAGCTGTTCGCGGCGCACGCCGGGTGCGAGGCCGAGGTCTCCGAGGTCACCGAGCGGGCCATGCGCGGTGAGCTGGACTTCGAGCAGTCGCTGCACGCCCGGGTGGCTCTGCTCGCGGGTCTGGACGCGTCCGTCGTGGACAAGGTCCGCGCCGAGGTGCAGCTGACCCCGGGCGCGCGGACCCTGATCCGCACGCTCAAGCGGCTCGGCTACCAGGTGGGCGTGGTCTCCGGCGGCTTCACCCAGGTGACGGACGATCTGCGGGAGCGGCTGGGGCTGGACTTCGCCTCCGCCAACACCCTGGAGATCGTCGACGGGAAGCTGACGGGCAAGGTCACCGGCGAGATCGTGGACCGGGCGGGCAAGGCCCGGCTGCTGCGCCGCTTCGCCGCGGAGGCCGACGTGCCGCTGTCCCAGACGGTGGCCATCGGCGACGGCGCCAACGACCTGGACATGCTGAACGCGGCCGGGCTGGGCGTGGCCTTCAACGCCAAGCCGGTGGTCCGCGAGGCCGCGCACACCGCGGTGAACGTGCCCTTCCTCGACGCGGTGCTGTACCTGCTCGGGATCACCCGCGAGGAGATCGAGGCCGCCGACCTGGCCTGAGCTCCGACCCGGCGCACGCGAACGGGCCCCGGCAGCCGATGTGCGGCTGCCGGGGCCCGTCGGTGTCCTGGGACCGCCGGTCAGAGGCCCTTGGGGGTCCAGTAGTCGAGCAGGGTGCCCACGCCGTGTTCCACGGACTTCCACGATCCGGTGAAGGAGACCACGGCGAGGGCCGCGGTCGGGAAGCCCGTACGGGTCATACGCGTCAGGGTGTCGCCCTCCGCGCGCCCCGAGAGGGCGTCGGCGAGGGCGTGCATGCCGGGGTTGTGCCCGATGACGAGGAGGTCGGAGACCTCGTCGGAGGTCTCGTTGAGCAGGGCGATGAGCTCGCCCAGCGAGGCGTCGTAGAGCCTCTCCTCGTAGTGGGTCTTCGGCCGGTGCGGCATCTCCTGGACGGCGAGCTTCCAGGTCTCGCGGGTGCGGGCGGCGGTGGAGCACAGGGCCAGGTCGAAGACGATGCCGGTTTCGGCGAGCTTCAGACCGACGGCCGGCGCGTCCTTGCGGCCTCGTTCCGCGAGCGGTCGATCGTGGTCGGACACCTCGGGCCAGTCGGCCTTGGCGTGCCGGAGGAGGGCGATCCTGCGGGGTGTGTCGGCGCTCATGACTCCCAGCTTCGCACGAAACGAGCCACGGGGCGGTGGGTGTTGGGGGGCTCACGCCTGGGTGAGGGGGGCGCGGGAGGTCAGCCGACGGCGCGCAGGAGCTGCTCGGCGACCTGGACGAGGCCCGGGACCTCGCCGGTGGCCGCGTGGGCCTCACCCGATCCGGCGAGGAGCAGCAGCAGGAGCCCGAAGGCGAGGGCGGGCAGGGCCAGTGCCCACCAGTGCAGCCGGGTGCCGGCGGTGGTGGTGGTGCGGGCCCTGGGGCCGGAGGGGCCCGGCGGGAGGGGCCTGATCTGCGTGGGGGCCGACATGGCCGCCTCCGTGGGTGTGGACCGGACTGACTCGCTGCCTACGAATCTATGGATCCGGGGCCGTGGTTCCCATCCGGGGCACACCCCACTTCACCCTGAGCCTGACCCCCTAGGGGTGGTGGGGTTACCCCCACCCTCTCAGGGGGAGGCGATCGTGGCGATGACGGAGATGATCACGGTCACGGCGAGGAACGCGCCGAGCACGAGGCCGAGCTTCTTGCGGCCGTCCTGCGGGTTCGGTTCAAGTACGGGCGACATGCCGGTCAGTCTCCCATGCCGCATTCGTCCTCGATCGTGCGGTCCCGTCCGGCGAGGACGCCCAGCACGATCTGTGGCACGAGCAGTGCCGCCATCAGGGCGAGCGGCAGGTCCCAGCCGCCGCTGTGCTGGTAGAGGGCGCCGATGAGGAGCGGGCCGGGGATGGAGATGAGGTAGCCGGTGCTCTGGGCGAAGGCGGAGAGCTTGACCACGCCGGCCGGGGACTTGGCGCGCAGCCCGATGAGGGTGATGACGAGGGGGAAGGCGCAGTTGGAGATGCCGAGCAGGAGCGCCCAGGCCCAGGCTCCGGCGGCGGGGGCGAAGTAGAGGCCGAGGTAGCCGGTGAGGCCGAAGACGCCGAGGGTGACGGCGATGGCGCCCTGGTTCTTCATCCGGGCGGCGAGGCCGGGGATGACGAAGGCGAGCGGGACTCCCATGACCATGGTGACGGCGAGGAGCACTCCGGCCGTGGAGGCGGAGACCCCGGCGTCGCGGAAGATCTGCGGGAGCCAGCCCATGGTGATGTATGCGCCGGTGGCCTGGAGGCCGAAATAGCAGGCCAGGGCCCAGGCGGTACGGCTGCGGACGACGCGCGGGCCGGCCCCGGACCCGACGGGGCCGGCGGTCCCGGCCCGGTCGGCACGCCGGGAGGCTCGGGCGACGGGGAGCCAGGGCAGTACGGCGAGCAGGGCGAGCGCGGCCCAGATCAGCAGGCCGGCGCGCCAGCTGCCGCCGAGGGCGCCGGTGAGCGGGACGGTCGCGGCGGCGGCGAGCGAGGTGCCGGCGGCCAGGGACATGGAGTACAGGCCGGTCATGGTGCCGACCTTGTCCGGGAAGTAGCGCTTGACGATCACCGGGAGCAGCACGTTGGTGAGGGCTATGCCGGCCAGCGACAGGGCGCTGGCGGCGAGGAAGCCGACGGCGCCGGAGGCGAAGGGGCGTATCAGCAGGCCGGTGGCGACCGCGGCCATGCCGGCGCAGACGACGGCGGCCGGGCCGAAGCGGCGGGAGAGCCGGGGCGCGGTGACGCCGAAGACGGCGAAGCAGAGTGCAGGGACGGAGGTGATCAGTCCGGCGACGGTCCCGCTCATGCCGAGACCCGTGCGGGTCTCTTCGAAGAGGGCGCCGAGGCTGGTGATGGCGGGCCGCAGGTTGAGGGCGGCCAGCACGATTCCGACGATGAGCACCGGGCCGAGCCAGGCCGGCTGCGCCGTCGCCTGCGGGGTGGCGGCGGTGCGGGATACGCCGGCCCCGGCCGTGCCGGCGCCCCGCCAGGAGGGCGGGGCGCCGGCCGCGGACCGGTCGAGCGTCTTCATGTCTTCGTCGGGCATTCGGCCATCATAGAATCATGGGATGATTGGTTGTCCAATCGCTCTTGAAGTACTCGCTCCCGAGAGGAACCCATGCCGCTGACCTCGCCCCGGCGCTCCGCACTCGTCGATCAGGTGATCGCCCAGCTGCGGAACCAGATCACCTCCGGCGAGTGGCCGGTCGGCGCCCGCATCCCGACCGAGCCGGAGCTCGTCGAGCTGCTCGGGGTCGCCCGCAACACGGTGCGCGAGGCCGTGCGGGCGCTGGCGCACAACGGCCTCCTCGACATCCGGCAGGGCTCGGGGACGTACGTCATCGCCACCAGCGAGCTGGCCGGCGTGATGCACCGCCGCTTCGCCGGGGCCGAGCCGCGGCACATCGCCGAGCTGCGTTCGACGCTGGAGTCCTCGGCGGCCCGGCTGGCGGCGGAGCGGCGCACCGAGCGGGACCTCGTACAGCTGGACGCCCTGCTGGCGCGCCGGGAGGAGGCCTGGGCGGGCGGGGACGCGGAGGTCTTCGTGGCGGCGGACGTGAGCCTGCACATGGCGGTGGTGACCGCCTCGCACAACGACGTGCTGATCGAGCTGTACGCGGACCTCGGCGACCTGGTGGCCGACTGGCTGCGGGCGGACGTCGGGACCGAGCTGCACCCTTCCGCCCATCTGGACCACGCCCGGCTGATCGAGGCGATCCGGCGGGGCGACGGGGACGCGGCGGCCTCGGAGGCCGCCGGTTACCCCTTCGCCTGCCTCGGCAGGAACGCGGAGGACACCCCGCTCACGGGCGCCGGTGGCTGACCCAGGCCGAGCGGACCTCTTTCCAGCAGCGGCCGACGAGCTCGGTCCGGCCGGCCGGGCCGACGGGCACGGCGACGCCGTCGCCGTCCACGTCCCACCAGCGGTCGCACTCGACGTGCAGCCGTACGAGGTCGGTCTCCGGGTAGGCGTTGTGGCAGTACGCCGACACCTGCGAGCCGTGGATGACGGTGTCGCAGTCCGCGCCGAAGAGCTCGCCCCCGGCGGGCCGGGAGGGCTGCGCGGGGGGTTCGGCGGGGATGTCGGCGAGCTCCACGACGGCGGGGGCCGCCACCTCGGGGCCGGGTGCGGGCTCCTCCTCCACGGGTTGCGCGGCGGCTCCGGGGACCAGGAGTCCGGCGAGGATCACGGACGTGACCAGCACGGATACAGCTCGGCTCGGCCTCGTGCGCACTCCTACCTCCTCCCCGCAGGAGCCGAGAAGATCCCGGCCTGGTCAGTTTGCAGGCATCCGCCCCGGTTTTCGACTCGGGAAGATCCGGTCGGCCGGTGAACATGCGATCGAGCGTGCCCCCGCGCGACGCGAAACGGCGGCGGCCGCGCCTCCCGGAAGGGAAGCGCGGCCGCCGCCGTACGGACGTGGGAGACCCGATCGGGGATCAGGCACCCATCGCGTGCAGGCCGCCGTCCACGTGGACGATCTCGCCGGTGGTCTTCGGGAACCAGTCCGACAGCAGGGCCACGACGCCCTTGCCCGCCGGCTCCGGGTCGCTCATGTCCCACTCCAGCATCGAGCGGGAGTTCCAGACGTCCGCCAGCTCCGAGAAGCCCGGGATGGACTTCGCGGCCATGGAGCCGATCGGCCCGGCCGAGACCAGGTTGCAGCGGATGTTCTCCTTGCCCAGGTCACGGGCGAGGTAACGGCTGGTGGCCTCCAGGGCGGCCTTGGCCGGGCCCATCCAGTCGTACTGCGGCCAGGCGAACTGCGCGTCGAAGGTGAGGCCGACGACGGCCGCGCCCTCCGCCGGGAACAGCGGCTTGCAGGCCATGGTCAGCGACTTCAGCGAGAACGCCGAGACGTGCATGGCGGTGGCCACCGACTCGAACGGCGTGTTCAGGAAGTTGCCGCCGAGGGCGTCCTGCGGCGCGAAGCCGATGGAGTGGACGACGCCGTCGAGGCCGCCGAGCTCGTCGCGGACGAGGCCCTCCAGGCGGGCCAGGTGCTCGTCGTTGGTGACGTCGAGCTCGATCACCTTGACCGGCTTCGGCAGCTTCTTCGCGATGCGCTCGGTCAGCGACGGACGCGGCCACGCGGTGAGGATGACCTCGGCGCCCTGCTCCTGGGCCAGCCGGGCCGTGTGGAAGGCGATGGACGACTCCATCAGCACACCCGTGATGAGGATGCGCTTGCCCTCGAGAATTCCGCTCATGGTGATCAGTGACCCATGCCCAATCCGCCGTCAACGGGAATGACGGCTCCGGTGATGTACGCGGCGTCGTCGGACGCCAGGAAGCGGACGGCTGCCGCGATCTCCTCGGGCTGCGCGTAACGGCCGAGCGGCACCTGGCCCACGATGCCCGCGCGCTGCTCGTCGGTGAGCACCTTCGTCATGTCGGTGTCCACGAAACCGGGGGCGACGACGTTGAAGGTGATGTTGCGGGAACCCAGCTCGCGGGCGAGGGAGCGGGCGAAGCCCACCAGCGCGGCCTTGGAGGCGGCGTAGTTGGCCTGGCCGGCCGAGCCCAGGAGCCCGACGACCGAGGAGATCAGGACGACGCGGCCCTTCTTGGCACGGAGCATGCCACGGTTCGCGCGCTTGACCACCCGGAAGGTGCCGGTGAGGTTCGTGTCGAGGACGGACGTGAAGTCCTCCTCGGACATGCGCATCAGCAGCGTGTCCTTGGTGATGCCGGCGTTGGCCACGAGCACCTCGACCGCGCCGTGCGCGTCCTCGATCTCCTTGTAGGCCTGCTCCACCTGCTCGGAGTCGGTGATGTCGCACCGCACCGCCAGGACACCGATCGAGGTGAGCGCCTCCGGCGGCTCACCCGACCGGTACGTGATCGCGACCTTGTCGCCGGCCTCCGCGAAGGCTTGGGCGATGGCGAGGCCGATGCCCCGGTTTCCTCCGGTGACGAGAACCGAGCGGCTCAACGGATCACCCTTTCGCTAGCGGTCTGAATACCAAAAACCTATAGGTCGCATCGCTCGTACGGAGAATCGACCCCCGACAGGGCCTTGCGACCGGCTCTGTCGAATCCCTACAGAAAGATGTAGGCACAAGGGCCCCGATCGCGACATGATCGGGGCGACCGGCCCCGACCACGGGAGGACTTCCGTGCCCCATTCCATCGACGCGGCCTTCACCGCGCTGCCCCTGCGGGCGCTCGCCGACGCGGCGCTCGCCCGGGCCCGCGCGCTGGGCGCCGAGCATGCCGACTTCCGGCTGGAGCGGATCCGCAGCGCCTCCTGGCGCCTGCGGGACGCCAAGCCATCCGGTGGCTCCGACACCACCGATCTCGGGTACGCGGTGCGGGTCGTGCACGGGGGCAGCTGGGGATTCGCCTCCGGTGTGGACCTGACCATGGACGCCGCCGCCAAGGTGGCCTCGCAGGCCGTGGCCATGGCGAAGCTGTCCGCCCAGGTGATCAAGGCCGCCGGTTCGGACGAGCGGGTGGAGCTCGCCGACGAGCCGGTGCACGCCGACCGGACGTGGATCTCCGCGTACGACGTGAACCCCTTCGAGGTGCCGGATGCCGAGAAGGCCGCGCTGCTCGCCGACTGGAGCGCGCGCCTGCTGGCGGCCGACGGGGTGGCCCACGTGGACGCCTCGCTGCTCGCCGTCCACGAGAACAAGTTCTACGCCGACACCGCGGGGACCTCGACCACGCAGCAGCGGGTCCGGATCCACCCTCAGCTCACCGCGGTCGCCGTGAACGCCGCGACCGGCGAGTTCGACTCGATGCGCACCATCGCCCCGCCCGCCGGCCGCGGCTGGGAGTACCTCACCGGCACCGGCTGGGACTGGAACTCCGAGCTGGAGCAGATCCCCGGACTGCTCGCCGAGAAGATGCGGGCGCCGAGCGTCGAGGCCGGCCGCTACGACCTGGTGGTGGACCCGTCCAACCTGTGGCTCACCATCCACGAGTCGATCGGCCACGCCACCGAGCTGGACCGGGCGCTGGGCTACGAGGCGGCGTACGCGGGGACCTCCTTCGCCACCTTCGACCAGCTGGGCAAGCTCAAGTACGGCTCCCCGATCATGAACGTGACGGGTGACCGCACCGCCGAGCACGGGCTGGCCACCGTCGGCTTCGACGACGAGGGCGTCCAGGCGCAGAGCTGGGACCTGGTCAAGGACGGCACCCTGGTCGGCTACCAGCTGGACCGGCGGATCGCGAAGCTGACCGGCCTCGGGCGCTCCAACGGCTGCGCCTTCGCCGACTCCCCCGGGCACGTGCCCGTCCAGCGGATGGCGAACGTCTCCCTCCAGCCGGATCCGGGCGGGCTCTCGACCGAGGACCTGATCGGCGGGGTGGAGCGCGGGATCTACGTGGTCGGCGACCGCTCCTGGTCGATCGACATGCAGCGCTACAACTTCCAGTTCACGCAGCAACGGGCGTACAGGATCGAGAACGGCAAGCTGGCCGGGCAGCTGCGCGATGTCGCGTACCAGGCCACCACGACCGATTTCTGGGGCTCGATGGAGAAGGTCGGTGGCCCGCAGACCTACGTCCTGGGCGGCGCTTTCAACTGCGGCAAGGCCCAGCCGGGCCAGGTGGCGGCGGTCTCGCACGGCTGCCCGTCGGCGCTGTTCCGCGACGTGAACATCCTGAACACCACGCAGGAGGCCGGGCGATGAGCTCGTCGATTCGCATCACCAAGCCCCACGAGATCGTCGAGCGGGCCCTGGAGCTGTCCACCGCCGACGGCTGTGTCGTCATCGCGGACGAGGGGTCGACCGCCAATCTGCGCTGGGCGGGCAACGCCCTGACGACGAACGGCGTGACCCGCGGCCGGACCCTGACGGTCATCGCCACGGTCGACGGCAAGGAGGGCACGGCCTCGGGGGTCGTCTCGCGCTCCGCCGTGACCGCGGACGACCTGGAGCCGCTGGTCCGGGCCGCCGAGGCGGCCGCCCGCGGGGCGGGCCCGGCCGAGGACGCCCAGCCGCTGGTCACCGGCACCCCGGCCTCGCCGGACTTCACCGACGCCCCGGCCGAGACGAGCTCGGCGGTCTTCGCGGACTTCGCCCCGGCCCTCGGCGAGGCCTTCGCCCGGGCCCGCGAGGGCGGCCGGGAGCTGTACGGCTTCGCCAACCACGAGCTGGTCTCCGCGTACGTCGGTACCTCGACGGGCCTGCGGCTGCGCCACGACCAGCCGAACGGCACCCTGGAGCTCAACGCGAAGTCCCCGGACCGGCAGCGCTCCGCCTGGGCGGGCCGTTCCACCCGGGACTTCAAGGACGTGGACCCGACGGTGCTGGACGCGGAGCTCGCCGTGCGCCTCGGCTGGGCGGAGCGGAAGATCGACCTGCCCGCGGGCCGGTACGAGACCCTGCTGCCGCCGACGGCCGTGGCCGACCTGCTGATCTACCAGATGTGGTCGGCGGCGGCCCGGGACGCGGTGGAGGGCCGTACGGTCTTCTCCAAGCCCGGCGGCGGCACCCGGCTCGGCGAGAAGCTGTCCGCACTGCCGCTCTCCCTGCGCAGCGACCCGAACGCGCCGGGCCTGGAGTCCGCGCCGTTCGTGATCGCGCACAGCTCCGGCGACGACGCCTCGGTGTTCGACAACGGTCTGCCGGTCCCGGCGACCGAGTGGATCGCGGACGGTCACCTGAACCGGCTGAGCACGACCCGGCACACGGCGGGCCTGACCGGGATGCAGCTCTCGCCCGGCTTCGGGAACCTGATCCTGGACGGGGGCGGCGAGAAGTCGCTGGAGGAGATGGTCGCGTCCACCGAGCGGGGTCTGCTGCTGACCTGCCTCTGGTACATCCGCGAGGTGGACCCGGCGACGCTGCTGCTCACGGGCCTCACCCGGGACGGCGTCTACCTGGTGGAGAACGGGCAGGTGGTCGGCGAGGTCAACAACTTCCGGTTCAACGAGTCCCCCGTGGACCTGCTGTCGCGTGCCTCGGAGGCCGGCCGGACCGAGAAGACACTGCCGCGCGAGTGGAGCGACTGGTTCACGCGCGCCGCGATGCCGGCGCTGCGTATCCCCGATTTCAACATGAGTTCGGTGAGCAAGGGCGTCTGACCACCTAGAATGTGCGGGTAGACCCCTCATCCACGCCCCTACTCACTCCATCTCTCAAGGAGAGTCACGACCGTGACTGACATCGTCGACGAACTGAAGTGGCGCGGGCTCTTCGCCCAGTCCACCGACGAAGAAGCCCTGCGCAAGGCCTTCGCGGACGGTCCGGTCACCTTCTATTGCGGCTTCGACCCGACCGCGGCCTCGCTGCACGTGGGGCACCTGGTCCAGGTGCTCACCGTGCGCCGGCTCCAGCAGGCCGGTCACCGGCCGCTGGCGCTGGTCGGCGGGGCCACGGGGCAGATCGGCGACCCGCGACCGACGGCGGAGCGGACCCTGAACGACCCGGAGACCGTCGCGAACTGGGTGAACCGGCTGCGCACCCAGATCGAGCCGTTCCTGTCCTTCGAGGGCGAGAACGCGGCGCTCATGGTGAACAACCTGGACTGGACGGCGGGCCTGTCCGCCATCGAGTTCCTGCGGGACATCGGCAAGCACTTCCGTGTCAACAAGATGCTGACGAAGGACTCGGTCGCCAAGCGGCTCGACTCCGACCAGGGCATCAGCTACACCGAGTTCAGCTACCAGCTGCTCCAGGGCATGGACTTCCTGGAGCTGTACCGGCGCTACGGCTGCGTGCTCCAGCAGGGCGGCTCCGACCAGTGGGGCAACCTGACGGCCGGACTCGACCTGATCCACCGCGTCGAGCCGGGCGCGGTCGTGCACGCGCTGGCGACCCCGCTGATGGTCAAGGCGGACGGCACCAAGTTCGGCAAGTCCGAGAGCGGGGCCGTGTGGCTCGACCCGGAGATGACCACGCCGTACGCGTTCTACCAGTTCTGGCTGAACGTGGACGACCGGGACATCTCCACCTACATGCGGATCCTGTCCTTCAAGTCCCGTGAGGAGCTGGAGGCACTGGAGGCGCAGACCGCCGAGCGGCCGCAGGCGCGTGCCGCCCAGCGGGCGCTGGCGGAGGAGCTGACGGCGCTCGTGCACGGCGCCGACCAGTGCGCCGCCGTGATCGCCGCGTCGAAGGCACTGTTCGGTCAGGGCGACCTGGCGGAGCTGGACGAGGCCACGCTGGCCGCGGCCCTGTCCGAGCTGCCGCACGCCCAGGTGAGCGAGCCCGGCCTCGTGGTGGACATGCTCGCGGAGACCGGTCTGGTCGCGAGCAAGTCGGCCGGCCGCCGGACCGTGAAGGAGGGCGGCGCCTACGTGAACAACGCGAAGGTCACCGCCGAGGACGCGGTCCCCGCCAAGGAGGACCTGCTCCACGGGCGCTGGCTGGTGCTGCGCCGGGGCAAGAAGAACCTGGCCGCGGTGGAGGTCACCGGCGCCTGACGCGTCGCAGGGCGCGTGAGCACGGCAGAACACGGCGGAGGGGCCGGTTCGGACTCCTGGTCCGGCCGGCCCCTCCGTCATGACCCGCGGATGACCCGCGGTGCGTCACGTCGTCTGCCGCTTGCCCTTGATCGCTCCGTACGCCATCTCGCCGAGCGCGACGATGACGACCGCACCGACGATCTGCAGCAGGTGCCGGGTCCAGTCGATGCCCTTGGTCTCGCCGACACCGATCCATGTGGCCACCGCGTTGCCGAGGACGGCACCGAGGATGCCGAAGAGGGTGGTCAGCCACAGCGGCTGGTGCTGCTTGCCCGGCAGGATGGCCTTGGCTATCAGCCCCAGCACGAAACCGACGATGATCGCCCACAACCAACCCATGTCGAGCCTCCTCCTGGCGCGTTGTGCGCACGTGCGCCCAGTGTCGGCCCATCCGGCGTACGACGCATTTCGGACGGTGCCGTACGGGGGTCCCCCCTCTCCTCCCGGCCCGGGGACGGGCGTACCGTGGGAGGGTCCGGGCCGGGAGTGCCCGGTTGGCGATCGGGTGGTGGAGCGTGGAGCGGACGAAGCGGCAGAAGCGGAACGGGGCCGAGGTCTTCCGGATCACCGGAGCGCGGATGGGTCTCGCCGAGGACGTACGGGGCCGCCAGCGCCGGTACGTGATCTCGATGACGATCAGAACCCTGTCGGTCATCGCGACCGTGCTGTTGTGGAACGTGCAGCGCCCGGTGGCCATCGTGACGCTCGTGGCCGGAGCCCTGCTCCCCTACATTGCCGTGGTCATCGCCAACGCCGGGCGCGAGTCGACGCCGTCGCTGCCCTCGCACTTCGTACCGGCCCCCGTGCGGCCGGCGCTGGACGCGGGAAACCTCAAGAAAAGCTCAGATCAATCGTGAAGTTCCGGTGCACTCCACCGGGTCCTGCGTGACATACTGCTCACGCGCTCCGCATCCCCCGTCGGAGCGACGGACCGACGCCGGGCAGCTCCCCCCGTGGCTGCTCGGCGTCGCCATTCCGTTCTAATGTGGGGCTGTGACTTCCTCCAACGCCGCCGGCCCCGAAGAGAACCCCACCTGCTCCGCCAAGGGCTGCCGCGACGCGGCCGTGTGGGTCCTCGCCTGGAACAACCCGACGCTGCACACGCCTGAGCGGCGCAAGACCTGGCTGGCGTGCGAGGAGCACCGCGAACACCTCTCCCAGTTCCTGGGGGTCCGCGGTTTCCTCAAGGACGTCGTGAAGCTGGACGAGTGGGTGCAGCCGGAGGGCTCGGAACGCCCGCGCTGACCTGAGCTGACCTGACCTGAACCGGCGGCCGACCGGGACCCGGTCAGCCGCCGATCGCGGACATCGGGCGGTCGGGCTGCAGGAAGGACGGGTCGTCGAGACCGGATCCGGCCTTCTTGCCCCACATCGCGACCTTCCAGAGCCGGGCGATCTCCTCGTCCGGGGCGCCCGAGCGCAGGGCCGCGCGCAGGTCCGACTCCTCGGTGGCGAACAGGCACGTACGCACCTGTCCGTCGGCCGTGAGCCGCGTGCGGTCGCAGGCGCCGCAGAACGGGCGGGTGACCGAGGCGATGACGCCGACGGTGGCCGGGCCTCCGTCGACCACCCAGCGCTCGGCCGGGGCGGAGCCGCGCTCGGCGGCGCCCTCCTCGGTGAGCGTGAAGCGGGTGCGCAGGGACTCCAGGATGTCCCCGGCCGTGATCATGCCGTCGCGCTTCCAGCCGTGCTGGGCGTCGAGCGGCATCTGCTCGATGAAGCGGAGCTCGTACTCGTTCTCCACGGCCCAGGCCAGCAGGTGGGGGGCCTCGTCGTCGTTGAGGCCGGGCATGAGCACGGCGTTGACCTTGACGGGGGTGAGGCCGGCCTCGCGGGCCGCGGCCATGCCGTCGATGACGTCCTTGTGCCGGTCGCGGCGGGTGAGGGTCTTGAAGACGTCGGGCCGCAGGGTGTCCAGGGACACGTTCACCCGGTCCAGGCCGGCGGCCTTCAGGGCCTGCGCGGTGCGCTTGAGACCGATGCCGTTGGTGGTCAGCGACATCTTGGGGCGGGGTTCCAGGGCCGCGCACCGCTCGACGATGCCGACCAGGCCGGGCCGCAGCAGCGGCTCGCCGCCGGTGAACCGGACCTCGGTGATCCCCAGCTGCGTGACCGCGATGCGGATCAGCCGGACTATCTCGTCGTCACTGAGCAGGTCCGACTTGCCGAGCCACTGCAGCCCCTCTTCGGGCATGCAGTAGGTACAGCGCAGATTGCACCGGTCGGTCAGTGAGACGCGCAGGTCAGTGGCCACGCGGCCGTAGGTATCGAGAAGCACTGTGGGCCCCCTCCCCTGTCCGGAAGTAGCGGTACGCGCGGACGTCGGATCTACTTCACGCGTTCTATTTCGAGACTACGTGACGCTTGTGTCATCCAGGGGTACCCGAATGAACGAGACGTGACGTGGCCGCGTCGTAGAGATCTACGACGCGGCCACGCTGGGTGTTCGGACGATGTCAGTGCGCCCCTGTTCCGGTGAGGGAGCGCACTTCCAGCTCGGCGAACTTCTGCGGGTCGGCCTTCTCCTTGGAGAGGACGGTTCCCAGCCAGCCCAGCAGGAAGCCGAGGGGGATCGAGATGATCCCCGGGTTCTCCAGCGGGAACCAGAAGAAGTCCGCGTCCTTGAACATCGAGGTGGGCTTTCCGGACACGACCGGGGAGAACAGCACCAGGCCGACCGCCGAGATCAGTCCGCCGTAGATGGACCAGAGCGCGCCCTGGGTGGTGAAGCGCTTCCAGAAGAGGCTGTAGAGGATCGTCGGCAGGTTCGCGGAGGCGGCGACCGCGAAGGCGAGCGCGACCAGGCCGGCCACGTTCAGGTCGCGGGCCAGTGCGCCGAGGCCGATGGCGACGGCTCCGATGACGACGGTGGACCAGCGGGCCGCACGCATCTCCTCCTTCTCGGTGGCCTTGCCCTTGCGGATCACGTTCACGTACAGGTCGTGCGCGAAGGACGAGGAGGAGGCGAGGGTGAGGCCCGCGACGACGGCCAGGATGGTGGCGAAGGCGACCGCGGAGATCACGGCGAGCAGGATGGCGCCGCCGGTGGAGTCGGGGCCGCCGCCGACGGCCTGGGCGAGCAATGGTGCGGCCGTGTTGCCGGCCTTGTTGGACTTGATGATCTCGTCGCGGTCGAGCAGCGCCGCGGCGCCGAAGCCGAGGGCGATCGTCATCAGGTAGAAACCGCCGATGATGCCGATGGCCCACAGGACGGACTTACGGGCGGCCTGCGCGGTGGGCACGGTGTAGAAGCGGATCAGGATGTGCGGCAGGCCGGCGGTGCCGAGGACGAGGGCGAGGCCGAGCGAGAGGAAGTCCAGCTTGGAGGTGGAATCCTTGCCGTACTTGAGGCCGGGTTCGAGGAACTTCACCCCTTGTCCGCTGTTCTCGGCGGCCTTGCCCAGCAGGTCGGAGATGTTGAAGTTGAACTTCACCAGGACCAGCAGGGTGATCAGCAGGGCGCCCGCGATCAGCAGCACCGCCTTGATCATCTGGACCCAGGTGGTGCCCTTCATCCCGCCGATGGTCACGTAGACGATCATCAGGACGCCGACCAGGGCGACGACGGCCACCTTGCCGCCGTCGCTGGTGATGCCCAGGAGCAGCGAGACGAGCACGCCGGCGCCGGCCATCTGGGCGAGCAGGTAGAAGATCGAGACCACGATGGTGGAGGTGCCGGCGGCGGTGCGGACGGGCCGCTGGCGCATCCGGTACGCCAGGACGTCGCCCATCGTGTAGCGGCCGGAGTTGCGCAGCGGCTCGGCGACGAGCAGCAGGGCGACGAGCCAGGCGACGAGGAAGCCGATCGAGTAGAGGAAGCCGTCGTAGCCGAAGAGGGCGATGGCTCCGGCGATGCCGAGGAAGGACGCGGCGGACATGTAGTCGCCTGAGATGGCCAGGCCGTTCTGGAAGCCGGTGAACTGGCGGCCGCCCGCGTAGAAGTCGGCGGCGCCCTTCGTCTGGCGGCCGGCCCACACGGTGATGATCAGGGTGGCGACGACGAACAGCCCGAACAGGGTGATGATCAGCGGGCGGTGCTCGGAGGCTCCCGCGGCGACCGTCGTCAGGTGGTGCGTGCTGCTCATTCGGCGGCCTCCATCCGTGCCTTGATGGCCTCCGCCTTGGGGTCGAGCTTCGTGGCCGCGTACCGCGCGTAGAACCAGGCGATCAGGAAGGTCGTCGCGAACTGGGCGAGGCCGAGCACGAGGGCGACGTTGATGTTGCCGAAGAGCTTGGTCCCCATGAAGCCGCCCGCGTAGTTGGACAGCAGGACGTAGAGCAGGTACCAGGCGATGAAGGCCACGGTGAGCGGGAAGGCGAAGGAGCGGTAGGAGCCGCGCAGTTCGCCGAATTCGGGGCTCTGCTGGACGCTCGTGTAGTCGTCTGCCGTGGGGGCGGCCGGTGGCGTTCCCGCGCTGCCCGGCGGCGGCGCTGCTTCGGTGGTCACGGGGGGCTCTCCTTGTGACGCGGGTGCGGTGGGGACGACGGACAAAACAACCTCCGTGTGGGGGGACGGTGGTGCCGATCCCCCCTGTCAACGGCACGGACGGCACGGCGGGACGGTTCAACACCCATGGATTCTTGGGGAACTGATTTCTCGAACTGATGGCGTACAGGGGAACGGCGACGCTAGGTTCGCTTGTCATGAACCCGTCCGACGCGACCGCGTCCGGGCGGCTTTTCCGGACATGACCTGGAGAACCCATGGATCAGCTGGGGTCGCGTGCGCCCAAGAAGCGCAGCCGTGCTCTCGCCGTACCCGTCGGCCTGGCGCTCACCGCCTCGCTCGCCTTCCTGCCCGCGTTCTCGGCCTCGGCCGCCCCGCTGGGCAGTGCGGTCGGCACGGCGACGGCCCCGAAGGCCGACACCTCCGGCCCCAAGCTGTCGTACGTGGCCAACCTGAACGCGTACGCCACCGTGAAGGCGGCGAAGAAGGCCGTCGAGCGGGCCGGCGGAACGGTGGTGACGGCCTATGAGCAGATCGGGGTCGTGGTCGCACACTCCCAGAACCCGGACTTCGCCCAGCAGCTGCGGGCCCAGCGCGGCCTGTTCGTGTCGGTCGGCGCCACCCGGACGGCCCCGATGTCGGCGGCGCGGACCACCGAAGAAGGCGCGACCCAGCAGCTGAGCGCGGCGGACGCCGCCAAGGCGGCGGCAGCGGCCCAGGAGGGTCAGGAGCCGCTGGAGCCCAACCAGTGGGACCTGCGGACGATCAAGGCCGACGAGGCTCACAAGATCAACGATGGCAGCCGGAACGTCACCGTGGGCATCATCGACACGGGTGTCGACGACACCCACCCCGATCTTGCCCCGAACTTCTCCAAGAGCCAGTCGGCCAACTGCGTGGGCGGCGTCGCCGACACCACCGAGGGCGCCTGGCGCCCGTACGCCGACGGCAGCGACCACGGCACGCACGTGGCCGGGACCATCGGAGCGGCGCGCAACGGCATCGGCGTCAGCGGTGTCGCGCCGGGCGTGAAGATCGCCGCGATCAAGGTGAGCGAGCCTCGGACCAGCCTCTTCTACACCGAGGCGGTCGTCTGCGCCTTCATGTTCGCCGCCGAGAAGGGGATCGAGGTGACCAACAACAGCTACTACGTCGACCCGTGGCTCTTCAACTGCAAGTCCGACGACGACCAGAAGGCGCTGGTGGAGGCCATCGCCCGCGCCACCAAGTACGCCGAGCGCAAGGGCACGCTCCACATCGCCTCGGCCGGCAATTCCGACCAGGACCTGGCGGCCGACTCCCTCGTCGACAAGACCAGCCCGAACGACACCACTCCGGTGCCGCGCACCATCGACCCCAAGGTCTGCCTGGACCTGCCCACGCAGCTGCCGGGTGTGGTCACCGTCTCCGCGACCGGCGACAAGGGCCTGCGCTCGTACTATTCCAGCTACGGCCTCGGGGTCGTGGACGTCGCCGCCCCCGGCGGCGACAAGTGGCAGGTCCCGGACACCCCGGACGCCAACGGGCGCGTGCTGTCGACCGTCCCGGGCGGGGGCTACGGCTACAAGCAGGGCACCTCGATGGCCGCCCCGCACGTCGCGGGCGTGGCGGCGCTCCTCAAGAGCGCCCACCCGTCGGCCACGCCCTCGCAGCTCCAGGCGATGCTGAAGGCCCAGTCCGCGAAGGCGGCCTGCCCGACGCAGATATACAACGCCGAAGGCACCCTGACCGACGCCACCACCTGCCGGAGCAAGTGGGGGCAGACGGGCTACTACGGCTACGGCGTGATCGACGCGCTCAAGGCCGTGAAGTAACGGCCGCCGGAACGAGGTGGACGGGCCGGGCGGGGATCACCCGCCCGGCCCGTCCTTTCGTTCATCAGCTCATCAGCTCATCAGCTCATTCGCTTATTCGCTTATTCGTTCCGCAGGTCAGGGCTTGATCATCACCTTGAGCGCGCTGCGGTCGTCCATCGACCGGTAGCCGTCCGGAACCTCGTCCAGCGACACGGTCCGGTCGAAGACGGGAGCCGGGTCGATCGCGCCGCTGAGCACGTCCTTCAGCAGCTCCGGGATGTACGCGCGGACCGGGGCCACGCCGCCGCGCAGGGTGATGTTGCGGTCGAACATGACGCCGAGGTCGAGGCCGGTGCCGCTGCCGTGCGGGACGCCGACGTAACCGATGGCCCCACCGTCGCGGGTGATGTTCACGGCGGTGCGCATCGACTGCTCGGTGCCGACCGCCTCGATGACCGCGTGCGCGCCCCGGCCGCCGAGGAGCTCGCGCACGGCCGCCTCGGCGGCCTCGCCGCGCTCGGCGACGACGTCGGTGGCCCCGAAGAGCTTCGCGATGTCCGTCCGTACGGTGTGGCGGCCCAGGGCGATGATCCGCTCGGCGCCCAGGCGCTTGGCGGCGAGGACGCCGCACAGGCCGACCGCGCCGTCGCCGACGACGGCGACCGTGGAGCCCTCGCGCACGCCGGCGCCCAGCGCCGCGTGGTGGCCGGTGCCCATGACGTCGGACAGCGCGAGCAGCCCGGTCAGCAGGTGGTCGTCGGAAACGGCCTCGGCGGGCAGCTTCACCAGGGTGCCGTCGGCGTGCGGGACGCGGACGGCCTCGCCCTGGCCTCCGTCGTGGCCGACCGAGCCCCAGAAGCCGCCGTGCTCGCAGGAGGTGAAGAGCCCCTCGGCGCAGTACTCGCAGGTGCCGTCCGACCACATGAAGGGGGCGACGACGAGGTCGCCGGCCCGCAGGCCGGACACGGCGGAGCCGGTCTCCTCGACGATGCCCAGGAACTCGTGGCCGATGCGCTGGCCGGGCTGACGCTCGGCCTCGCCGCGGTAGGCCCACAGGTCGCTGCCGCAGATACAGGCACGCAGGACGCGGACGACGGCGTCCTCGGGGCGCTGGATCGCAGCGTCGGGCACCTCCTCCACGCGTATGTCGTGCGGGGCGTGGATGACGGTGGCGCGCATGGTGGTGCAGTCCTCCGGTTCGGGATCGTTCAGTCTTGTACGACTGTGGAACCGTCCTACCGTACGCCTGCTTCCCGGGAGGTCGCGCCAGTGGCCAGCAGGTACTGGGCGGCGAGGTACGTGGCCATGATCCAGAAGTCCGGCCGGGGCAGCTGGGGCCATTCTGCGACGGCCGTGGCGATGAGGGTGTCGGAGAGCAGGAACAGCGCGCCGCCGATCCCGGCCCGCAGGCCGAGAGCGCTGGAGCGGAACGCCATGGCGGTGAGCAGCAGGCTGTAGCCGGCCACCGGGATCCGCAGGTCGGCCGGCAGATCGGACCACAGCAGGGCGACGGTGCCGAGGAGGGCGAGCGCGTACGCGCCCCCGACCAGCGGGTTCGCGGGCCGCTTGCCGAAGAGGACGAGGTAGCAGACGTGCCCGACGGCGAAGGAGCCCATGCCCACGAGGAAGGCGGGCTCGGCGTCGAAGAGCAGGGCCAGGTCCCCGCCCCAGCCGAACAGCAGGGCGGCGAGCAGCAGCCGAGGGGCGCCGCGGGTGGCCATGTGGGTCACGAGCAGCGGCATCAGCAGCGGTTTGGCGATGACGTGCCCGAGGTGCCAGCCGGCGAGCAGCGAGCCGAGGTCGACGGCGGCGGCCACGGCGAAGGCCACGAGGGCGATCCGGCCGAGGCGCGGACGGCCGGCCGGCACCTGGTCCGCCGCCCAGGCGGGGGCGGGTCGGCCCGGGGACTCGGCGGTGCTCACGCGGTGCTCTCCTGTACGGCCGGGGCGGCGGGGTCGGCTGCGGAGCCGGTGGCCGGGGCGGGGGCGGATGCGGGGGCGGGGGCAGGGGTTGATGCGGGGGCGGGCTGCCAGCCGGGGCCGCGGAAGACGTGTCCGGCCCGCTGGCGCCAGCTCCCGGCGGCGCGCACGTCCCGGGCGATGGCCGCGTACTCGTGGGTGGCCACCCGCAGCGGGTTGTGGGTGCCGATGTTCTTGGTGAGCCCGTAGACGGGCTTGTCCGTCTCCCCCACCCAGGAACCGAACATCCGGTCCCAGACGATCAGGATGCCGCCGAAGTTGCGGTCCAGGTAGCCGCCCTGCGAGGCGTGGTGGACACGGTGGTGGGAGGGGGTGTTGAAGACGTACTCGTAGGGCCGCGGCAGCTTGCCGATGCGCTCGGTGTGGACCCAGAACTGGTAGAGCAGATTGAGTCCGTAGCAGAACGGGATCGCCGCCGGGTGCACGCCGAGGGCCACCATCGGCAGGTAGAACCACCAGGTGGTGGCGCTGGTCCAGGGCTGGCGCAGGGCGGTGGTGAGGTTGAACCGCCGGCTGCTGTGGTGGACCACGTGGCAGGCCCACAGGATGCGGATGACGTGGTGGAGCCGGTGCTGCCAGTAGTAGAGGAAGTCCTGGACGAGCAGCATCAGCAGG
Source organism: Streptomyces xanthophaeus (assembly GCF_030440515.1). GTDB lineage: Bacteria > Actinomycetota > Actinomycetes > Streptomycetales > Streptomycetaceae > Streptomyces > Streptomyces kutzneri. The sequence goes on along the minus strand of NZ_CP076543.1, from coordinate 6,203,302 downwards.
GCGGTCCACCACAGGAACGGCACCCGCAGCGGGGTCAGTTCGTAGACCGCGGTGAAGACGGCGACGACCGGGATCTTCCAGAGCAGGTCGAAGCCGATACTGCCGAGCCCCATGGTGATGCTCGTGGCGGCGTCCTTGGTGTCGTAGCCGGCGGCGTCCTCGTCGGGATGGAGCCGGTAGCTCACCACCTCGATGACGGTGAGCAGCACGAAGGCAGGTATGGACCACAGCACGACATCGGGCAGGTTCGGCATGTCCCGCACCATAGAGGCGCTCTCGGGGGTGCCGCTAGGGGTTGTTACCGATCGGTATCCATCGGGGTTACCGGCGGTTCACGAGATGATGTCCGGACCAAGGGGAGGGCGGGGCATGACGGGCTTGGAGACGGTTCTCCTACGGGTGGCGGGGACGGCGGCGGGGACGCTGGTGAAGTCCCTCCTGGCCCGGGCCCCGGGGGCGGGCCTGGTGGCCGACCCGGCCCGGCCGGCCCCGCGCTGGCGCAAGCCCCGGGCCGAACTCGGCGACGGCGAGATGCGGCGCCTGACCCGAGCCCTGGCGGAGCGCCTCGGCCCGGAGGCCGCGGTGCTGCCCGAGCACGAGCGTCTGGCGGCGCTGGACGCGGTCGGAGACGCGTTCGCGGCGCTCGGCCCCCTGGACGCGGAGTCCCTCTTCGCGGCGGACCTCGACCCGGCGGCCCTGGCGGCGGCCCTCCCCGGCCCCCCGGCGGGCCTCGGCCCCGCGGCGGACGCCCTGTACGCACGGCTGATCCGGCTGTGCTGCGCCCACGCGGTGGAGTACGTGACGACCCTGCCGGGCTTCGGGGCCCGGGCGGAGGTGGAACTGGTCCGGCGGACGGGCGAGCTGGCGCGTTCGCTGGACCGGCTTCAGGAAGGCGCGGACGGGTCGGCGTACGCCTTCGAGGAGCGCTACGCGCAGTACATCGCCCGCGCCCACGGACGCCTCCAGCTGTTCGGCCTCACCCTCAGCCGCTCCCGCCAGGAATGGCCCCTGGACGTGGCGTACATCAGCCTCGCGGTCAGCGGTGAGCAGCCGTTGCTGCCCGGCGAGCCGGAGATCCACCGGACCCAGGTCAGGGCCGAGCAGGCCCTCGCCTCCGCGGACCGAATCCTGCTGCGCGGCCCGGCGGGCTCGGGCAAGTCCACCCTGGTCCAGTGGCTGGCCCTGAACGCCGCCCGGCAGACCGACGGCCCGTGGAGCACGTGCGTGCCGTTCGTGCTGCGACTGCGCTCCTTCACCGCGTCGGGCGACCTGCCCCTGCCGGAGGACTTCCTCCGCGCGGGCGGCGTACCGCTGTCCGCCCCCTCGGGCTGGGTCGAGGACCTCATGCTGAGCGGCCGGGCGCTGGTCCTGGTGGACGGTGTGGACGAGGTCCCGCAACGGCTGCGTACCCGCACGGAGACCTGGCTGCGCTCGCTGATCTCCGCCTTCCCGCAGGCACGGTACGTGGTGACCACCCGCCCGTCGGCGGTCCCGGAGGACTGGCTCGCGGGCCTCGGGTTCGCCACGCACACGATGCTGCCGATGGACCGGCGGGACATCCGGGCCTTCGTGGAGCACTGGCACGCGGCCGCGCGGGCGCAGGGGCAGGAGGTCGACGCGTACGAGGCGTCGCTGCTGGAAGCGGTGTCCTCCCGGCGGGATCTGGCCCGGCTGGCGACCAATCCGCTGATGTGCGCGCTGCTCTGCGCCCTGAACCAGGACCGGCGGATGCAGCTCCCGCGGGCCCGCAAGGAGCTGTACGACGCGGCGCTGGACATGCTGCTGGTCCGGCGGGACACGGAGCGGGAGATCTGCGGGGTCGAGGGGGTCTACCTGACCCGGGAGGAGCAGGTCGCGCTGCTCCAGCGGTTCGCGTACTGGTTGATCCGCAACGGGCAGTTGGAGGCGGGCCGGGACGAGGCCGTCGAGATGGTGGGCGCGTGGCTGGAGGCGATGCCGCAGGTGCGGGCGCAGGGCGGGGCCGAGCAGGTCTTCGCGCACCTGCTGATCCGCAGCGGCCTGCTGCTGGAGCCGACCCCGGGTGCGGTGGTCTTCGTCCACCGCACCTTCCAGGACTACCTGGGGGCCAAGGCGGCGGTGGAGAGCCGGGACTTCGGCGTCCTGGTCAAGAATGCCCACGACGACTCCTGGGACGACGTGGTCCGCATGGCGGTGGGCCACGCCCGCCCGGACGAACGCGCCCGCCTGCTGCGGGGCCTGCTCCGCCGGGCCGACAAGGTCAAGGGCGCCCGCAGCCGGCTGGTCCTCCTGGCGGCGGCCTGCCTGGAACACGCCCCGGAGCTGGACCCGGAGGTGCGGCGGGAGATCGAGTCCCGCACGGCAGAGTTGCTGCCACCGCAGCGGATCTCCCAGGCCGAGGAGTTGGCCCGGGCCGGCGAACTGGTGCTGGACCTGCTGCCCGGCCCGCACGACCTGTCGGAGGCGGAGGCAGCGGCAGTCGTCCACACGGCCTCAGGGGTGGGCGGGCCGCAGGCCCTGGCGGTCGTCGCCCGGTTCCGGGCCGACGCCCGAGAGACGGTTCGGTCCCAACTGGCCGCCGGCTGGCAGTCCTTCGACCGAGCCGAATATGTGGATGCAGTGCTGACCGAGGCTGATTTGTCCTCTACCTACCTGACCGTGGAGACCTCTGAGGAACTGGCCCAGTTGGACCGGCTCCCGGGAGTCCGGTGGCTGACCCTGCGCGGCGGATTGGGGATTCCCGGCGCGGTGACAAGAAGGCCCGGCCTGGAAGGGCTCTCCCTCCAGGAGGACGGACTGCTCACAGACCTTTCCCCGCTGTCGCCCCTCGACAAGCTCGGCCTCCTGAGCCTGTACGACTGTCCTGGGGTCCAAAGCCTCGGCCCGCTGTCCGGGATGGCACTGCGGAGCCTGGTCCTCAACCGAGTGCGTGCCGGACTGCCGCTGAGGCCTCTCGCCTCCATGGACTCGCTCACTCAGCTGACCGTTGCCTTCGACACCGGTCTTCCCGACCTCGCACAGCTGCCCGCACCTGATTCCCTGCGCTCGCTGGGGTTGCTGGAGGGCACGTCCACCATGCACCTGGACGGACTCGATCGATGGCCGGACCTCGAAACGCTGGCCCTCCACGGTGACCAGCTGGCCAGTCGGCTGGCGGCGCAGCCGTCCGTACCAGCTTTCGACAACCTGCAACTGCTCAACTCGGCGGTCGACCCTGCGGAACTTGTCCGGCACGAGCAGCTGACTCGGCTGTTCATGTTCCGGTGCACGCTCAGCGCAGGGCTGGAGCCTCTGCTCGCGCTGCCGCACCTGACCCGGCTCGTGGTGAGCTTCTCCGCCGGACCCGTCGACCTGTCCCCGCTGGCCGCCCGGGAGGACCTCGTCGTCGAGGTGTACGGCCCCAACACCCTGCTCGGCACCGAGCTGTTCCCGCCGGAGCGGCTCCGCTACATGAGCTGAGCCGCCCCCGCGGGAACAGGTGTCACCAGACCCGGACCGACCCCCCTCGGGCGAATGCCGGGCTGGTGGCGTCCGGGGGCACCGTCGTCAGCGGCTCCGCGATCTCCGAGACCAGCGGGCCGTGCTTGGCGGCGACCGCGTCCAGCAGGGCGAGGTCGAAGCCGTACACGCGGGCCGCGTTGCCTCCGACCATCGCGGCGACCTCCTCGCGCGGGAGGCCCGCGTAGGCGATGCGGAGGCCTTCGCGGGAGAAGGGGGTGGTGCCCTCGTCGTGGGGGTAGTCACTGCCCCACATGATCTTGTCGAGGCCGATCCGCTCCCGCAGCGGGACCTCGTGGGGGCGCATGAAGCTCGCTCCCACGAAGCAGTTGTCCCGCCAGACCTCGCTCGGGCCCCGGCCCATCGACTCCGCGAGGCCCGCCCCGAACTTGGACTCGGCCGTGGCCGATGCCGCGACCAGGCGGCCGTGGTAGTAGTCCAGCATCTCCAGCACGCCGGGGATCCACCCGGAGCCCTGCTCCGTGAGGACCAGCTTGAGGCCCGGGTGGCGGTGGAAGGCCCCGCCGAAGACGAGGTGCCACAGGGCGCGGTGCGAGAACCAGGTCGTCTCCACCATGAAGACGGCCCGGGCCGCCGGTTCGTCGCCGAGCGGCGGTGAGGCCGAGCCGCCGTGGTGGTTGACCGGGACGTCCAGTTCGTCGCAGACCGCCCAGATGGGGTCGTAGGCAGCCGAATACAGCTCGGGGACGGTGGAGCCGGGCGGGACGCCCGGGAGCAGGATGCCGCCCGTCAGGCCGGCCGCCCGGGCCCGGCGGATCTCGCCGACCGCCGCGTCCACGTCGTTCAGGAGGATCTGGGCGACCCCGGCCCGCCGGCCAGGCGCGTCCGCGCAGAAATCGGCAAGCCAGCGGTTGTGGGCCTGGAGCCCCGCCCAGCGCATCTCGTACTCGGCGGCCGTCGGGGGCTGGGCCATCAGGGAGGCCTTGGGGAAGAACGGCGGGATCGTGTTGGGGAAGAGGACTTCCGCGACGATGCCGTCCGCTTCGAGTTCGGCGAGACGGCGCGCCGAGTTCCAGTTGCGGTCGGCGGTGTCCGCGAGGAGGTCCTCGTACGGGTTCACGTACGTGGCGGCCCAGGCGTCGAAGTCCTCGTGGTGGCGCTTTTCCAGGTACGGCTTGTAGTCCAGCAGGTCGGCGCCCGCGTGGCAGTCCGCCGAGATCACCGTGTAGCGGTCCTCGGACGTCACGGGTTCACCCCCAGCACCGGGAAGTCGTTGTCGGTGAGCCAGTGGCGGCCCACCTCGCGGGAGCGGGCCCAGGAGGCCTCCACCGCCGCCTGGTCCGGGGACTGGCCCAGCTCCGCCGGGGTGGGGCCGATCCGGCGGGCGATCGGGGCCAGCTTCGCGGTGTCGAAGCCGAAGACCTCGGCCGCCGCGAGCCCGAGCATCCGGCGGGTCTCCGCGACCGGGATGTCGTGGAAGGTGTTCTTCAGCCAGGCCCGGGTGTTCGGCCAGGTGCCCTCGGGGTGCGGGAAGTCCGAGCCCCACAGGATGTTGTCCACGCCGATCTCGTACCGCTGCGCGAGCTCCCGGCGCTTGGTGTTCGTCGCGCAGATGAAGACCTGGCGGTCCAGGTACTCGCTGGGCGGCCGCTTCAGCTCCTCGAACGGCGAGAGCTTCTTGCCGCCGTGCGCGCCGAGGTAGAGCCGGTCCATGAACCACAGCTGGTTCGGCAGCCACCAGCAGCCCGCCTCGGCCACACCGAACTTCAGGCCGGGGTGGCGCTCGAAGACCCCCGACCAGAGCAGGAACCACAGCGGGCGGGCCGGCCACCAGGTGACCTCGGAGACGAAGATGCCCAGGTGGTCGCCGTACTCGTGGCGCGGCGAGGACCCGGAGTGGGTGACGATCGGCATCTGCGTCTCGGCGGCCGCGGCCCAGACGGGGTCGTAGCGGCGGTCGTGGTAGGGCGCCTTGTCGACCCACATCGCGGGGATCATCAGCGCGCCCAGCCCGGACGCCTTGGCCCGGTGGATCTCCGCCACGACCTTCGAGGGCTCGCCGGTGATGGGGAGCAGGGCGACCCCGCAGTGGCGTTCCGGGTGCTGCCCGACGAACTCGGCGAGCCAGCGGTTGTGCGCCTGCGCGCCCGCCATGCCGAGCTCGGGGTCCTGGTCGCCGGAGAGGCCGAGGCCGACGCCGAAGGGGGCGGCGGTCTGGCTGTCGACGGCGTCCGCGTCGGGGAAGACGACCTCGGCGGCCACGCCGTCGCCGTCGAGTTCCTTCAGCCGCTGCCCGGTGTCCCAGCCTCCCTTGAGGCCTTCCTCGTGGTCGTGGAACCACTTCTCGGCGAAGGCCTCGTTGCGGACGCCGAGGCGGGTGGCCTCCGCCCGGCGGGCATCGCGTTCGCCGAGGAACTCGTCGAACTGGGGGTGGAAGCGGGAATCCAGGTAGGGCCGGTACTGCTCGGTGGGCAGGCCCGCGTGGCAGTCGGAGGAGATGATCAGGTACGGGTCTTCGGTCCGGTCTTCGGCCCGGTCTTCGGTCCGGTCTTCGTTCGTACTCACCACAGACGCCCCTCAGTCGAGGATGAAGCTTTCCAGGTAGCCGGGGTTGCTCCGGTCGAGCATCGACTGCGACCGGGCACGGATCTGCCGGTCGCTGTGCTCGCTCGCCGGGAGCATCCAGAAGCGGTCGGCGCGGATGCCGTCGACGACGTGCTCGGCGACCTCCTCGACCGGGGTGAATTCCACCTCGTGGCCGGCCTTCCTCATCGCCGCCTCGTACTGGTCGAGGCTGCGGTACGGGGCCTTGCGCGGGCGCTCCTTCGCGTACCGCTCGGGCCGGTTGCGGTGCGACTCCCACAGTCCGGTGCGCAGCATGTGCGGTCCGGGGAAGAGGACGGAGGCCCCGACGGCGGCGCCCTCCGCCTTGAGGTGGGCGTAGAGCGACTCGGTCATGGTGACCACGGCCGCCTTGGTGACGGCGTAGACGGAGGCGGTGGGCAGCGGGGCGATGCCGCCGTCACCGGAGGAGGTGTTGACGACGTGGCCGGGCGCGCCGCCCGCGATCATGCGGGGGACGAAGGCCTGGATGCCGTGGAAGACGCCCCACACGTTGACGGAGAAGGCCCACTTCCAGTCGTTGGGCTCGTGCTCCCACATCCGGCCCTCGGCGCCGGAGCCGACGCCCGCGTTGTTGCAGAGCACGTGCACGGCGCCGAAGGTCTCGTAGGCGGCGTCGGCCAGTGCGCCCACGGAGTCGCGGTCGCTGACGTCGGCCACTCTGGCGAGCACCTGGGACCCGTCCGCGGTGAGTTCGTCGGCGGCCTTGCGCAGGGCGCCCTCCTCGACGTCGGCGAGGACCACCTTCAGTCCCTCGGCGGCGAAGCGGCGGGCCATGGCGAGGCCGATGCCGCCGGCGGCTCCGGTGACCACGGCCACCTGTCCTCGTTCGAGCCGCATGTCACACACTCCCCTCGGGCGGTCCGTCGAGAATCTGCATGGGGTCGTCGTAGCGCTGGTGGATGTACGGGAGCAGGGCCTGGGCGCTGACCCGCTCGACGACCCGGCCCTTCTGGTCGGTGGTCTTCTCGCCGATGGTGATCTCCACGATCCGGCGGACGGGAAGGTCGGCGACCGGGTCGAACATCGACTCCCGCAGCACGATGTCCCCGGTGACGTGCTCCAGCTTGCGGACCTTCTCGTTGCGCGTGCAGTGCACGAGCACCGGGTCCACGTCGAAGCCCGAACCGTCCACGGCGGGCAGGAACTTGAAGTAGAAGTCGGTCTTCCGGGTGGGCTCGGGCAGCGGCAGTGGGCGGTCCACCGCCCCGCGCACCTCGACGAAGGCGATCCCGTGCCGGGCGAGAGCGGCCCGTACGACGAGGCCGTCGCGCTCCACGGTGACCTCGCCCAGCTTCTTCGGCTCGCCGAAGACCTCACGGCCACCGGTCAGGGCGCGCTCCAGGGTCATCGGCATGACGAGGGGGTACCAGCCCTCGGTCCCGCCGTGCTGGGCGGCGACGGCCACGGAGCCCGCGCCGAGCGGATAGCCGGGCAGGTCGACCTTGCTGATGTTGGCCCGCACCAGGGGCCGGTCGGCCGGTTTGAGCGGCGGCGGCAGGACCGCCGCGACCACGTCGGGGTCGGTCTCCCAGACGGCGACGACGCCGGTGGACCAGATGTCGGGGAGCTTGGAACTCTTCTCGCGCGACGCCGCGATCTCGGCTTCTGTCCGCGCTCCGTACCGTACGCGTGCCATGTCTCGCACCATCCCTCGGCTCGGGGGGAGTCGGTTCTGTAACACAGTTACACCGCCACCGATGAAGGGTAAAGACCCCTGCACGGACCAGAATTGACGATCCGACAGATTGGTGGAGACATCGTGGCCAGAACCGCGCTCACCCGCGACGAGGTGCTGGACGCCGCCGCGTCCCTGGTCATGCGGCACGGTCCGGCCGCGCTCACCATGCGGGGGCTCGCCGCCGAGCTGGGCACCGCCGTGACGTCCATCTACTGGCACGTCGGCAACCGTGAATCGCTGCTCGACGCCCTCGTCCGGCGGACCGTGGAGGAGATGGGCGCGATCCGGCCCACCGGCCGCACCCCGGCCGACCGGATCCTGGCGGTGGCCCGGATCCTGCGCCGCGAACTGCGGACACGTCCGCACCTGATCGCGATGGTCCACGAACGCGGGCTGACCGAGCGGATGTTCCTGCCCGCCCAGCAGGCACTCGTCCACGAGGTGCACGCCGCCGGGCTGCGCGGCGCCCGGGCGGCGGACGCGGTCCGCGCCGTCCAGTTCCAGGTCGTCGGGTACCTGCTCGTCGAGCGCAACCGCGAGCGCTCCCCCGCGCAGTCCCCGGCCGAGAGCGAGCTCTGGGACCCGGCCGCGGCCCCCCACGACCCGGCCCTCGCCCGTGCCCTGGCCCGCCCGGCGGACCCTGACCGGCTGTTCCTGCTGTCCGTACGGGCCCTGGTGCACGCCCTGCTCGCACCGGACGCGGCGGCCGGCGCGGACGGCACGGACGGCACGGACCCGCCGCGATAAATCACTTGGCGCGCTCCCGGGCCCGTGGTTGTATCTGCGGCGCGGGGGCGGCTCCGCGACGTGCTTCCTTCTCATCTTCCTCCGAAAACCGCAGCGCGTCCCCTCTCCGCCCCCGCCCACTCTCCCTTTCCGGTTCCGGAGGACTCCCCCCTTTGCCCGAGCTGTCGACCGTCCTGTTGCGCCGTCTGCACACCGTCTACGTCGACCAGGCCGGGCCGCGCCCCGGCGACCCGTCGACGACCCAGGGCCTGACGGCCCTGGAGGCCGAACTGCTCGACCGGGGCTACGCCCTGACGGGCCCGCTGCGTTCGGCACTCGCCTGGCTGGGACCCACCGGACTCGCCGCCGCCGGCACGCAGTTGATCGGGGACATCGACATCCTGCTGGGTGCGGACCGCACCCACATGCCGCTGTTCCGCTCGTTCCCGGCCTCGGTGCCCGACGACACCCACGCGCTGTGGATCGACCGCGTCGTGACCCTGCTCCTGCAGTGGCCGGAGCAGCCGTGCGTGCTGTGCGCGACCGTCGGCAGCGTCCATCCCGTCGCGCCGTGCGCCCATCTGGTCTGCCGGACCTGCTGGGACGGCGAGGACTACACCGGCTGCCCGATCTGCCACCGCCGCGTCGATGCCGACGATCCGTTCATCCTGCCGTCCCCGGGCCCGGGGGAGGTCCCCTCCGGGGGCGGTCCGCTGCGACTGCTGGCCTTCGGCACCGACCGCGCGGCCGACTCCGTCACCGCCCTCGGCAAGCTCCTCGCCCGCCGTACCCCGCTCTCGCCGCAGGACACCGAGGAGGCCCGGGTACTCCTCGCCCATGTGCCGGCCGGCCTGGACTGGCTCCCGGACGCCGTCCCGGTGCGGGAGACCAAGGCCCTGGTGCTGGGCACCCTGCTGCGCGAGCGCCGCACGCGGGAGACCGTACGGGCCCTGCTGCCCGAGCGGCTCACCACCGCCACCGACGTGCTGCGGCTGCTCGCCGTGTGGTCCGGCGGAGAGGCCGACCTCCTGGAACCCCCGCGCCTGCGCTCCCTGCCGCGCCCGCTGCGGCGCGACCTGCTCGCCGTCCTGGACGGGCTCGATCCGGCGCTGCTCGTCGAGGACGTACTGCGCCACGAGGACCTGTGGAAGCGGGCTGCCGAGATCCTGCACCCCTTCGAGCAGTACGCCCGCCACCCGCGCGCCGCCCTCGCGTTCGCCGTGCTGCGGGGCACCGACACCACCGGTACCGCCCTCGGCGCCGCGCTGCTCGCCACCGCGGCCGCGCACCCGCACGCGGTACGGATCGACGGCTCGCGCATCCGGGCGGCCACCTGGCTGGGCCGCGCCGAGGAGGCCCTGCGCGGCGGGGATCCGGACCGGGCCCTGGCCGTACTGGCCGAACGCCCCGGTGAACTCGTCCGGCGCCTGGACCACCTGCTGCGGCTGTACGCGGCCGACACCCTGGCGCCGCAGGTCGCCGAGGTACTGGCGCGGCGGCTGCCGAAGGCAGGGCCGGGGCCCGTGCTGTCGGCGCTCGGACGGCTGCGGATCCGCCATCGGCCCGGGACCCGGCGGGTGTTCTTCCCGCGGGGACAGGTCGCGCACTCCTTCACCGTCGATGACGACCGGGCCCCGCTGGCCGAGGCGGTGACCGCTGCGGTGTGCGGGCTGTTCGAGGCCGAGGTGCTGCGCCGGCTCGCCACGGCCGACCCCTACGACCTGGCGGTCCTCGACTCCCGCCTCGCCCACCTCCACGTCCCCTCCGCCGAGCGGGCGGCGGCCAAGGCGCTGGTCACCGTCCCCAAGGGCAGTTTCCAGGCGCTGCCGGACGGCGAGGTGCTGCGCATGTTCCTGCACTGGATGGAGCCGGCGCGCAAGCGCGTGGACCTGGACCTGTCGGTGGTGCTGTTCGACGCCGACTGGAACTTCGCGGGCCTGTGCGACTACACGCACCTCGTCCACGGTGAGCGGGCCGTCGTCCACTCCGGCGACCTGGTCTCGGCACCGGCGCCCCACGGGGCGAGCGAGTACGTGGACATCGACCTGGACGCCCTGGCCGACTCCGGTGTGCGCTTCGCCATGCCGGTCGTCTTCAGCTTCAACAACATCCCCTTCGAGCTGCTGCCCGATGCCTTCGCCGGGTTCATGGCCCTGCCCACCCGCTCCGGCCGCTGCGCCCGCTACGACCCGCGGACCGTGCGCCAGCGCTACGACCTGGTCGGCAACTCCCGGATCCACGTGCCGCTCCTCGTCGACCTGGAGCGGCGCGGGTTCCTGTGGACCGACGTCCACCTGCCCGACGACGAGGGCTACCACAGCGTGCGGGCGCACCAGGAGGACCTGGCCCGGATCGGCCGCGACCTGTTCCAGTACTTCTCGACCGGCCGCACCACCCTGTGGGAGCTGGCCGGCTGGCACGCGGCCGCGCGCTGCCGCGAGGTGGCCGTGCTGCGCCGTACGCCACGGCCGAGCGACCCCGACGAACTGTGGACCTACCGCCGGGGCTCCGGCGAGGACACCGCGGCCTTCGCCGCCCGGCTGGTCGGCCTGCGCGATCCGGACGGCGTGCTGGCCTCCGCGGAGGTCGAGGCCCTCGCGGGCACCGCCGCTTCGGGACGGTCGGTGTTCCTCGCGCTGGTGGACGGCGAGGTCGCGCCCGCCGGTGCGAGCGGCTCCGTATACCGGCTGCTGCCGGGGCCTGTTGACGGCTGCGGCCTCGAACAGCTCGCGGCGGGCGACCTGGTCGCCGCCCTGGGCTGACGGCCGGGAAGCGCCGACGCGGCCACGGGTGTCAGTCAGGGCCGATATCCTCTGTGACCATGCTCGACGACCGTACGACCGCAGAGACGATGTGGCCGACCGCGTACCCACAGGGGTACGCGGTCGTCGACGTGGAGACCACCGGGCTCGCTCGCGACGACCGGATAGTCTCCGCCGCCGTCTACCGGCTCGACGCCCAGGGCAATGTGGAGGACCACTGGTACACGCTGGTCAACCCGCGGCGGGACCCGGGACCGGTGTGGATCCACGGGCTGACGAGCGCGATGCTCGCCGACGCCCCGCTCTTCGAGGACATCGCGGGCGAGTTCGCCGACCGGCTCGCGGACCGGGTACTGGTCGCGCACAACGCCATCTTCGACTGGCAGATGATCGCCCGGGAGTACGCGCGGGCCGCCGCGACCGCACCGGTCCGTCAGCGGCTGTGCACCATCGCCCTGTCGAAGGAACTGAACCTGCCGCTGCCCAACCACAAGCTGGAGTCGCTCGCCGCGCACTTCGGCGTGGTCCAGCAGCGCGCCCACCACGCGCTCGACGACGCCCGGGTGCTCGCGGAGGCGTTCCGTCCTTCGCTGCACGCGGCCGCGCAGGGCGGCGTACGGCTGCCCCTGCTGGAATGCCGGCCGCTGACGGAGTGGTCGGACTCCGCCGCCACCCCGCGGGTCGGGTACCAGGCCTCCTACCGGGGCAGCAGCTGGCGGCCCTCGCGCAAGCGGCCCCCGTGCCCGCACCCGAATCCGGGGCGCTTCGAGGACGGCAAGCCGCTGAAGCAGGGCATGCGGATCGCCTTCTCGGGGGACACCTCGGTGGAGCGGGAGCTGCTGGAGGACCGTGCGGTCGAGGCGGGCCTGCACATCGCGACGAGTGTGTCGCGGCTCACCAGCCTCCTGGTGACCAACGACCCCGATTCGGCTACCTCCAAGACGGTCAAGGCGAAGAGCTTCGGCACGCCGGTCGTCGACGAGGCGGCCTTCACCCAGCTGCTGCGGGACGTGGCCCCGGCCGAGTCCTGAACCGGAGGGCCGTTGCGCCGGCCGGGTGCAGGCGCGGCGACTCACCCCGCTGGATCTTGTTCCGCTCCTTCCCCGTGCGCAGCATTCGGCCCATGGCACGTTGTGAGGTCTGCGGAAACGATTACGGCATGTCCTTCGAGGTGCACGCGCAGGGCGCCGTGCACGTCTTCGACTGCTTCTCCTGCGCCATCCACCGCATGGCGCCCGTCTGCGAGCACTGCCGGGTCTCGATCATCGGCCAGGGCGTCGAGGTCGCGGGGCAGTGGTTCTGCGGGGCGCACTGCGCCCGGGCGGAGGGGAAGGTGGGCATCGTCGACCGCGTCTGACTCCCCGCGTCGCGACCCCGTCCCGACACCCCGTCCCGGCACCCCCTGCCGGCACCCCCTGCCGGCACTCCGCCCCGGCACCCCCTCCCGACACCCCGTTCCGTACGCCATGACCCCGGACGGCCACCCGGCCGCCGGGGTCCTTCGCGCTGCGGGTACCGTCGTGGGCGTGTACCGCTTTGTGCTGACCCGGCAGTGGGTGTTCCTCACCCTGATGGCCCTCGCCCTCATCCCCGCGATGATCGAGCTGGGGTTCTGGCAGTACCACCGCCATGAGCACCGGGTCGCGCAGAACCAGCTGATCGAGGCGAACCTGCGGGCGAAGCCGGTCCCCATGACCGAGATCACCTCCCCCGGGCACCGGGTCCCCCGCGCGGACTTCTGGCGCTCGGTCACCGCGACCGGCACGTACGACACCGCGCACGAGGTCGTCGTCCGGATGCGCACAGACAACGACGACAAGGTCGGCTTCCACGTCCTGACCCCGCTGGTCCTCTCCGACGGCCGGGTGGTCCTGGTCAACCGGGGCTGGGTGCCGGGCGGCGACGACCCGCGCGCGTACCCGCCGGTGCCGGCCGCACCCACGGGCGAGGTCACGGTCACCGGCCGGCTGAAGGCCGACGAGACCAGCAGCGGCAGCGGCATCAAGGACCGCAAGGGCCTGCCGGAGCGCCAGGTGATGCTGATCAACAGCGAGCAGCAGGCGGAGTACCTGGGCCGGACGGTCCTCGGCGGCTACCTGGAGCTCACCGCTCCGGCCCCGGCGGACGGCAGCCCGGAGACCGTCTCCGATCCCGACCACGACTCGATCGGCCCCCACATGGCGTACGCCGTCCAGTGGTGGCTGTTCGCCGGCGCGGTTCCGGTGGGCTGGGTGGTCCTCGTACGGCGGGAGAAGCGCGAGCGCGAGGAAGAGGCCGCCCGGGCCGAAGCCTCCCGGCAGGAGCCGGCGACGGCGTAGCGTGTCGGCATGGATCTTGGACTGAAAGACCGTGTCTACATCGTCACCGGGGCCACGCGCGGCCTCGGCCTCGCCTCCGCCCGGGAACTGGCCGCCGACGGCGCGAAGGTGCTCCTGACGGGCCGGGACGAGAAGCGGGCGGCCGACGCCGCCGCCGGACTCGGCCCGAACGCGGCCGGTGTGGCGGCCGACAACTCCGACCCGGAGGCGGCCGCGCGGCTCGTCGCCACCGCGCGGGAGCGCTTCGGCCGCCTCGACGGCATCCTGATCAGCGTGGGCGGCCCGGCGCCGGGCTTCGCGGCGGACAACACCGACGCGCAGTGGTCGGCGGCCTTCGAGTCGGTCTTCATGGGCGCGGTCCGCCTCGCCCGGGCGGCGGCCGCCGAGCTGGGCGAGGGCGGGGTCATCGGTTTCGTCCTGTCGGGCTCGGTCCACGAGCCGATCCCCGGCCTGACCATCTCCAACGGCCTGCGCCCGGGTCTCGCCGGCTTCGCGAAGTCCCTCTCGCTGGAGCTCGGCCCGCGCGGGATCCGGGTGGTCGGCCTGCTGCCGGCCCGCATCGACACCGACCGCGTGCGCGAGCTCGACGCGCTGTCCGGTGACGCGGACGCCGCGCGGGCCGGGAACGAGTCCCGCATCCCGCTGCGCCGGTACGGCGCCCCGGAGGAGTTCGGCCGCGCGGCGGCCTTCCTGCTCTCCCCGGCGGCGTCGTACCTGACGGGCATCATGCTCCCGGTCGACGGCGGCTCCCGGCACGGCTTCTGACCCCCGGAGGGTCCGCGGGGGACGGTCTACGTCACGCGCTGGGCCCGGTGGGACGTCACCTTGAGGCGGGCCTCGGCGGGCAGTTCCGGGAGGCCCGCCGAGGTCCGGGCGTGGGTGAGGACCGGACCGGCCACGGCGGCCAGGGCGTCGGCGGGGACCGCGTGGGGTTCCAGTTCCAGCGCGACCCGCAGCGCGGGCGACCCGCGCCGCCCGCGCAGGGCGACCCGGCAGCCGGCGACGCCGTCCAGGGCGCCGGCCTCCGCGGCCACCGCCTCCTCCAGCGCCCGCCCGCGCAGCATGGCGAACTCGCCGTCCCCGGTGTCCACCACCACCGCCTGCAGTCGCCGGCGCCTGAACTGGGACAGCAGCCACCACAGCGCCAGCAGTACGCCCACCGCGAGTGCGGCGAGCACCGCCCACCACCACCAGCCCTCGGCGTGCCAGTACCGGTTCCTGGTCTGCTCGCTCAGCAGCGGCGCGTGGCGGCCGTGCAGCGGCCACGCACCCGTCAGGACCACGGTCCCGGCCGCCATCAGAACCGCTCCGGCCAGCGCCAGCAGGATCCGGTTCACCGTTCCGAGCATTGCGTCACCTCTTGACCCGTACGCGCGGCTTCGGCGGGTGTGCGAGGCCCAGTTCCTCGATGCCGACGGCGAGCACCTCGTCGAGGTCGGCCCGTACGTCGTCCAGCTCGCGGAAGTGCGAGGTGGCCCGCACCCCGACGTGGGACCGGCCCACCTTGACCCGGACGGCCCGCACCCCGGACACCTCCATGGCCCGGTCCCGCAGGATCTGCGCGGCGTCCTTGCGGCCGAGCCCGGCCCGGACGCCCGCCCGCAGGTCGGGGGTCCGCATCGGCAGGATCCTGCGCAGCCCGGGGGCCAGTGCCAGCAGCAGGAGCACAGCCCCGGCCAGGACGAGGGCCCCTGCGATCAGCTGCACCCCCAGGTCGGCGGGGGTGTGCGCCGCCAGCTGGTCGGCGAGGTCGCGGCGCCAGCTCATCCCGGGGCGGCCGGCCCGCAGGGCGGCCAGGTCGTACAGGAACAGGACCGCCACCCCGAGCACGACCAGGGCGGTGAGCCCGGCGGGCACCCGCCGGGCGGAGCGGAACCGGCGGGCCCGGGCCGGGGCGGAGCCGGTGTCGGCGTCGGTGGCGGCGTCGGTGTCGGTGCCGGGGGCCGTCACCGGAGCCGCCGGTCCCGCCCGGCGCCGGTCCGGGTGTGGGTGGAGTGCAGGTGCTCGATGTCGACGTCCACCTCGGGTACGGACATCGACGCGCACTCCTCGATCCGCAGCGCGACCTGCCGGCGCACGGCCGCGCACTGGGCGGCCAGGTCGGAGGGGTAGTCCAGCTCCAGGCTGACCCGGACCCGGGCGATGTCGTGGTGCACGGTGACGGTGGCGTGCGGAGGCGTGCCCGGCGTGGTGGCGAGCGCCTCCCGGGCGGCCTGGGCGGCGATCTTCGCGACGACCTTGTCGGCGATACGGGTGAAGCCGCGCTCGGCGGCGGCCACCCGGGGCGGGGCGGAGCGCGGCGGGCTGCTCATCGGCCTCACCCGCGCCGGTCGTCACGGCGGCGGAACAGGTCACCCGGTTCCAGGTCCCCGTCGAGGAACCGCCCTGCGACGAAACCGATGGCGCCGAGGGCGGCCACCAGCAGGAAGGCCCCGAAACCGCCGAAGTAGCCGGCGAACGCCAGGGCCATGCCGGCGAAGAGTCCGGCGATCGCCATGCTCATGCGGGCTCCTCTCGGCTACTGGAGACGGGATTCCGGCTCCTCGTCGGGCTCATCGGGCAGCTTGACGTCGCTCACCGCGATGTTGACCTCGACGACCTCCAGGCCGGTCATCCGCTCGACCGCCGAGATGACGTTCTCCCGGACGGCCCGTGCCACGTCCCGGATCGACACCCCGTAGTCCACGACGATCTCCAGGTCGAGGGCCGTCTGGACCTCGCCGACCTCCGCCTTGACCCCGCGGCTGACGCTGGCCTTGGCGCCGCCGGGCACCCGGTCGCGGACGGCGCCGAAGGTACGGGAGAGGCCGCTGCCGCTGCCCATGGCGTGTACGCCGACCACCTCGCGGGCGGCCAGCCCGGCGATCTTCTCGACCACCCCGTCGGCGATGCTCGTGCGCCCCCGGTCGCCGGGCTCCTTGCCGGAGACCCCTGATGCGGATTCGGTCATCGCGTGTCCCTTCGCGTGGCTGGCGGACTCACTCCGCACCACGTTAGGCCCCACGGCGCGCGGGCGCCCCGGGACTACGCCGGTCGGCTGGCCGACTTTCCCCGGGGCTCCGGCGTCACGGCGGCCCTCAGTCGGAGAGACCGGCCAGGTCCCGCAGGCGGCGGGCCTGGGCCGCGCGCTCGGCGGCGCGCTGGTCGTCGTAGGGGCGGGCCTGGGCGGAACGCAGCAGCGTCTTCGTCTCGATCACGGCGTCCCGCGGCGGGGCCAGCAGGGCTGTGGTGAGGTCCTGGACGGCGGCGTCGAGCTCGTCCGCGGGGACGACGAGGTTGGCGAGGCCGACCCGCTCCGCTTCCTCGGCGTGCACGAAGCGGCCCGTCGCGCAGATCTCGAGCGCGCGGGCGTAGCCGACCAGGGAGGTCAGGGGCTGGGTACCGGCCAGGTCGGGGACCAGGCCCAGGCTGGTCTCGCGCATGGCGAACTGCACGTCGTCCGCGACCACGCGCAGGTCGCACGCAAGCGCGAGCTGGAAGCCGGCGCCGATCGCGTGCCCCTGCACGGCGGCGACGGAGATGATGTCGTTACGCCTCCACCAGGTGAATGCCTCCTGGTACTCGGCGATCGTGGAGTCGAGCAGTTCGTCCGAACCGCGTGCCAGATCGAGGAAGGAGGGCTCGCCCTCGAAACCTTCGGGGGTGAACGCCTGCCGGTCGAGCCCTGCGGAGAAGGACTTGCCCTCACCGCGCAGCACGACGATCCGGACGGTGCCCGGCAACAACCTCCCGGCCTCGGCCAAAGCCCGCCAGAGCGCGGGGGATTGGGCATTTCGCTTGGCCGGATTGGTCAGTGTCACCGTGGCGACCGTGTCGTCGACGGTGAGTCGTACGCCGTCCTTGTCGAGCAGAGCCATCTTTCATGCCTCCGGTGTGCAGTCGGCCGCAAGCTCGGCCTAAGTGACTGCACAGTAACCACCCAGCCGACCGGAAGGCCGACCGGGGGTCACCGAAGGAACCGTCGGATCATGATGAACCTTGAAGCCGTTGAAGCGTCGGAACCGATGGGACCGGGGTCAGGCCGTGGCGGCCTTCTTGCCGCGCGTCGCGCCTCCGCGACCACGCAACGACACCCCGGACTCACTGAGCATCCGATGGACGAATCCGTAGGACCGGCCGGTCTCTTCGGCCAGCGCCCGGATACTCGCACCGGAGTCGTACTTCTTCTTCAGGTCTGCCGCGAGCTTGTCGCGCGCGGCGCCGGTTACCCGGCTGCCCTTCTTCAGAGTCTCGGCCACCCGTGCCTCCTCATGGGAAGTGCGCTCTGGACTTCTCATGATCACCCCTCCCACGCTTCCTGGCCACCCATTCAGCAAGGTCGGTACGACGGCATTTCCCGACCGGTGGACACCCGAGCAGAACGGAATCTCCCCTTCCGCTGCATGACCTCCGTCACACTCCGCTGCCCTCGCCGGGAATCGCCAGGTCAGGGGCGCGGAACCGGAAAACGAACGGCCCCGGTCGCGCACCTTCGCGGGTGCGGCCGGGGCCGTCGTACGACGCGCAACGGTACGAGACCGTCTCACTCAGATGATGGATCACCCGTGAGCCGAATGATCCATAAGGAACTGGATCAGAAGCGGAACGGGAACCGGAACCCGATCAGGCGAGGGCCACCAGGTCCCGGTAGTCCGGTCCCCACAGGTCCTCGACGCCGTCCGGGAGCAGGATGATGCGCTCGGGCTCCAGCGCCTCGACGGCGCCCTCGTCGTGCGTGACGAGGATGACCGCACCCTTGTACGTGCGCAGCGCGCCCAGGATCTCCTCGCGGCTGGCCGGGTCGAGGTTGTTCGTGGGCTCGTCCAGGAGCAGCACGTTCGCCGAGGAGACGACCAGCGTGGCCAGGGCCAGCCGGGTCTTCTCACCACCGGAGAGCACCCCGGCGGGCTTGTCCACGTCGTCCCCGGAGAAGAGGAAGGAGCCGAGGGTCTTGCGTACGGCGACCAGGTCCAGGTCGGGGGCCGAGGAGCGCATGTTCTCCAGGACCGTGCGCTCCGGGTCCAGGGTTTCGTGCTCCTGCGCGTAGTAGCCGAGCTTGAGCCCGTGGCCGGGGACGACCGTGCCGGTGTCCGGCTTCTCGGTGCCCGAGAGCAGGCGCAGCAGGGTGGTCTTGCCGGCGCCGTTGAGGCCGAGGATGACCACGCGGGAGCCCTTGTCGATGGCCAGGTCGACGTCGGTGAAGATCTCCAGGGAGCCGTACGACTTCGAGAGGCCCTCGGCGGTCAGCGGGGTCTTGCCGCAGGGCGCCGGGTCCGGGAAGCGGAGCTTGGCGACCTTGTCGTTGACGCGGACGGCCTCCAGGCCGGCGAGCAGGCGGTCGGCGCGCTTGGCCATGTTCTGCGCGGCGACGGTCTTGGTGGCCTTGGCGCGCATCTTGTCGGCCTGCGAGTTCAGCGCTGCGGCCTTCTTCTCCGCGTTCTGGCGCTCGCGCTTGCGGCGCTTCTCGTCGGCCTCACGCTGCTGCTGGTAGAGCTTCCAGCCCATGTTGTAGACGTCGATCTGGGAGCGGTTGGCGTCCAGGTAGAAGACCTTGTTGACGACGGTCTCGACCAGGTCGACGTCGTGGGAGATGACGATGAAGCCACCGCGGTAGGTCTTCAGGTAGTCGCGCAGCCAGACGATGGAGTCGGCGTCGAGGTGGTTGGTGGGCTCGTCGAGGAGCAGGGTGTCGGCGTCCGAGAAGAGGATCCGGGCGAGCTCGACGCGGCGGCGCTGGCCACCGGAGAGGGTGTGCAGCGGCTGGCCGAGCACCCGGTCGGGCAGGCCCAGGGCGGCCGAGATGGTCGCGGCCTCCGCCTCGGCGGCGTACCCGCCCTTGGTCAGGAACTCCGTCTCCTGGCGCTCGTACTGCTTCATCGCCTTGTCGCGGGTGCCGCCGGTGCCGGTGGCGATGCGCTCCTCGTTGGCGCGCATCTTCTTGATCAGCACGTCGAGGCCGCGCGCGGACAGGATCCGGTCGCGGGCGAGCACGTCGAGGTCGCCGGTGCGCGGGTCCTGCGGGAGGTAGCCGACCTCGCCCGAGCGGGCGATGGAGCCGGCGGCGGGCTGGCCTTCGCCCGCGAGGCACTTGGTGAGGGTGGTCTTGCCGGCTCCGTTGCGGCCGACCAGGCCGATGCGGTCGCCCTTGGCGACACGGAAGGAGGCGGACTCGATAAGGACGCGGGCGCCGGCGCGCAGCTCGATGCCGGTGGCGGTGATCACGGAAATACTCCAGGGCGGGTCGGGACGGCGGAAGGGGGGCAGGACGCGAAGCTTCGACGCCGCTAATCCGCGAGGAGATTTGCCATGAGAGACATTCTACCGGGGGTGCGCAACTACTTTCCGGGCGCGGGCCGGGCCGTCCGGCCTGCGGGATCCACTCCCCCGTGTCCCCCGTCCGGCCCAGCTGCCCCACGGAGCGGCTGAGGCGCAGACCGGGATGATTGGGTTGATACTCGCCGCATGGGCGGAGACGCGACCGCACCTGTTCGACGTACGGAGGGCGGTGCGGGATGCAGTTCGACGACGACGCCAGACTCGACAGCTCCGAGGTCGAGGACAGGCGCGGCGGCGGCGGCCGCATCCCGGGCGGGAAGGCCACCGTCGGCGGCGGCATCGTCGGTCTCATCGCGCTGGTCATCGGGCTGCTGTTCGGGGTGGGGCCGGAGCAGCTGGGACTGTCCGACGGGGAGCAGGAGCCGGCGCCGGTCACCTCGTCGCTCACCCAGGTACAGCAGGCCTGCAAGTCGGGGCGGGACGCGAACACGCGGGAGGACTGCCGGCTGCTGGCGGTCACCCGCAGCACCCAGGCCTTCTGGAAGCAGGAGTTCGCCAGGCGCGGCGGTCAGTACAGCCCGACGACGACCGTGTTCTTCGAGAACCGGACGAGCACGGCGTGCGGGACGGCCAGCTCGGCGGTGGGCCCCTTCTACTGCCCCGCGGACCGGAAGGTCTATCTGGACCTGGGGTTCTTCGAGGAGCTGCGGACGAAGTTCGGCGCGACCGGCGGCCCCTTCGCCCAGGCCTACGTCGTCGCCCACGAGTACGGGCACCACATCCAGAACCTGACCGGGACCCTCCAGCGGGCCCAGGACGGACGGCAGGGCCCGAACAGCAACGCGGTCAAGGTCGAACTGCAGGCCGACTGCTACGCCGGAGTGTGGGCGCACCACGCGACGGACGTCGCGGACCCCTCCACCGGGCGGCCGCTGATGAAGGTCTTGACCGTGGCGGACATCAGGGACGGGCTGGACGCGGCGGCCGCGGTCGGCGACGACCGGATCCAGGAGAAGTTCCAGGGCCGGGTCGCCCCGGAGTCCTGGACCCACGGCTCGGCCGAGCAGCGCCAGCAGTGGTTCTACCAGGGCTACCGGACCGGTGACATGGCCCAGTGCAACACCTTCCGCTGACTGTCGGTGACGCCTGCCATGCTGGTGTGACGCGGGTCACCGTCACGAGAGGGAGTGATCGTCATGGCAGGCGTTCCGTCCATCTGTCCCACGCTGGTCTACCGCGACGCGAAGGCGGCCATCAGGCTGCTGACCGAGGCCTTCGGCTTCAGCCAGGTCGCCGTCTACGAGGGTGAGGACGGCTCGGTGACGCACGCCGAGCTGGCGTACGGCAACGGCATGGTGATGCTGGGCAGTTCGGGCAAGGGCGGGGTCTTCGACAAGGCCATGGAGGGCGCCGGCCCCTCGGGGGTCTATGTCGTGGTCGACGACGTGGACGCCCACCACCGGCGGGCGGTCGAGCACGGCGCGGAGATCGTGATGGAGCCCACCGACCAGGACTACGGCTCCCGCGACTACATGGCCCGCGACGCCGAGGGCAACGTCTGGAGCTTCGGGACGTACGCGCCGCAGGTCTGACCCGTGCGGCGCGCCCGTCCCCGTTCTCCTAGGGAGTCACTCGCCGCCGGTGTGGACCTGGAAGGCCGCCCGTCGGACCGCCTTGGCCAGCGTCGGGTCGGGGTGGGCCGCGGCGAGCGCGACCAGCACCTGCACCGTGCGCGGATGGCCGACCGCACGGACCTCGTCCAGCAGCCGGGGGACGGTGGTCCGTACGGCGGAGTCGAGGTGGCGGGCCAGCAGCTCGGCCTCGCCGTGGTCGGCGATGGCGGCCGCGGTGTCCACCCAGAGCCAGGTCGACTCCTCGGCGGTGAGGACGTCCTGCGCCTCGTCGGGGTCGATGCCGTCGTGCTCGGCGAGCCAGAGCAGGGCGTAGGGGCGCAGGGCGGGTTCGCGCACGGTGGCGCGCACCTCGGGCTCGGCGGGGGCGCCGACCACGCGCAACGCCTCGAAGGCGAGGCCGCGCAGCAGGGCGTCCTCGCCCCGGGCGGCCTGCAGCAGCTCGGCCACCGCGTGGCCGACGGGCCGGGCGGCGAGCCAGGCCTGGTACTCGGCGCGGGCCGGGCCGGGGGTGAGCCGCGCGCAGCCGTGCAGCATGGCGGCGGCGGACTGCTCGATGTTCCCGGCGGTGCTCTGCGCCGCGACGCAGATCTGCTCCAGCTTGACCCAGACGGCCCAGCTGCCGAGCGGGGTGAGCGTGGCCCGGGCGGGGCCGAGGGTGACGGCGTCCACGGCGGCGAGTCCGCCGAGCGCCCAGCGCAGCAGCCGGGCGAGCGGGACGGGGCGGGCCTCCGCGGGGCCGGCGGCGGCGGACGTCAGCGCCGTCGCGGGCTCGGCCTCGTAGGGGATCTCGCACCGCTCGTCGCGCAGTTCGGTGACGCGCTGCCCGAGCAGGTCGAGCAGGTCCGGGACGGTGACGGGTCCGGCGGACAGCTGGAGCAGGGAGAGGAGTTGGGGCATCGCCTCGACGACCTCGGCGACGGCCGAAGGGGCGATGTCGGCGGGTGCGGGATGGACCAGCGACCAGGCGTCGAAGAGGGCGACCCAGCCGCGCAGTACGGCGGTGTCGTCGCGGTCCCAGGCGCGCAGCCGCCAGCCGGGCCGGGCATGGCCGCCGTGCACCTCGACCAGTCCGGCGAGCCGGGCGCGGTCCCAGCCGACCTGGATCTGGCCGTGCGTCAGGCCCAGTTCCGCGGCGGCGCGTTCGACGTCGGCCGCGGGCAGGGCGCCCGTGGGGGCGGGCCGGCCGCCGTCTCCGGCGCCGAGGTTGCGCTCGGCCCAGCGGGTCAGGCGTACGGCGTCGGCGAGCGAGGCCCGGGCCCGGTTCGCGAGGTCGGCCGTGGCGGGCGTGCCCGCCGGGGGCCTGGGCGCCGGCCGGGTGCGTCGGTCGGTCACCGCCTTGCGGGCCGCGGCGACGGAGCGCGGCGAGACGAGTCGGAGTCTGGAGTCGCGAGCCAACTGCTCATCAGGCTTTCGGGACGTCACGGAAGCAGTCTCGCCCGTCACTGGCCGAAAGCCCAAACGGAATCGGCCGTTGCCGTCGTTCACCGCAGCGCAGACCGGGACAAGCCGCCCGTGGGGCCCTGTCCGTCACAGGGCCTTCACATGACGGGCCTCGGCACGTGGCCTTTCTCGGCCGTTCACCCGGCCGTTCACCCGGCAGTTCACCCGCGCCGTTCACCGGGCCGCTGAACGGCCCTTCGTCCGGTCTTCACATAAGAGGGGTGAGGAAGCGGCGCAGGGCCTCCTCGTAGCCGGCCGGGTCGGCGTTCCACATCGCGCCGTGCCCGGCCCCGCTCACGGGGTGCAGCGCGACGAGGTCGGGGCGGGCGGCGGCGAGCCTGCGCGAGGGCGCCCAGGGGGCGAGCGCGTCGTCCGGGCCGTGGAAGATCAGTACCGGGACGCGGAGCGCGCCGGGGTCGGAGCCCGCCGGCCGGCGGTCGGCGCGCAGGCCCGCGAGGCCCTCGGCGGCCCGGACGGCCAGCGGCAGCACCACGCCGGGGACCCCGCGCGCCGCGGCGAGCCCGCGCAGGGTGGTGTGCCAGTCGAGCACCGGGGAGTCCAGGACCAGCCCGGAGATCCGGTGGGCGAGCGGCGAGCGCTCGAAGGCGTGCAGGGCCATGGTGGCGCCGGTGGACCAGCCGTACAGCACCACGCGGCGGGCTCCGTAGCGCAGGGCGTAGCGGATGGCGGCGTCCAGGTCACGCCATTCCGATTCACCGAGGTGGCCGAGGCCGTCCGGGGAGGCGGGGGCTCCCAGGTCGCCCCGGTAGCCGAGGTCCAGGACGGGCAGCTGGTGGCGGTGCAGGAAGGGCATGACCACCATCGGGTGCTCCCGGCTGCTGCCGAGCCCGTGCACGGTGATCACCCAGGTGTCCCGGGCGGCGGGCACGAACCAGGCGGGCAGGGCGCCGAGCTCCCCGGGGACGTCCACGTCGGCGTGGTCGAGCCCGAGGGCGGTGCGCGGGTTGCCGACGTACACCTGGGGGGTGAGGGAGACCCGGGTGCCGGGGTCGAGGGTGCCGTGGGTGACGGAGAGGAGCTGCCGTACGACGGCGTCCGGGCCGGGACCGGCGTCCGGGAGCACGGGTCCGACGACGGCGTGCACACCGGGTGCGACCAGGCCGTACGTGCCGGGTCGCAGGGAGGCGAGCGAACGGGTCAGCGTGATCCGGCCGTCGGCGGCGGAGTGGACGCTGAGCTTCGGTCCGCCGGGGAGCGGGCGGCCCGGTTCGGACCGCAGGGCCGCGTCGGCGGCGTGCCGGGCGACGGCGACGGCGGCCGCGCCGGCACCGAGGAGGGTCGTCGTGACGGCCGCAGCCGCCGCTGTCGCGGTACGCACTGCTCCAGTGTCGGGTCGGGGCCTCGGGCGGGCCACCGGAGGAGATCCCTCCACAGCGAGCACCGAAGGGGTGATCTAGGTCTCATTCGAGGCCCTGGAGGCGCGATCGTATGCACGGCGAACCCCCTGCGGAGGGGTTCATTCACCCGGCTTTGACGTGCATTAATGGCGTTATCTACGCCAGAATCAGGACGAATGGCCCGATCACACCCCGCGCCAGTACACCGCTCCGCCCGAGTCAGTTCATCTTCCGTTCACCCAGGTTGCCTACGGTCGCCGAGCCACTGACGTCAAACAGAAGCCTGGGTAAATGGAGCACATAACGCTTCTCCTCGGGATCGTGATCATCACCGCTCTCGTGTTCGACTTCACGAACGGTTTCCACGACACAGCCAACGCGATGGCTACCACCATCTCGACCGGCGCCCTCAAGCCCAAGACGGCGGTGGCCATGTCCGCCGTGCTCAACCTCGTCGGCGCGTTCATGTCCGTGGAGGTCGCCAAGACGATCTCCAAGGGCCTGGTCAACGAGGAGGGCATCCAGCCAGAGGTGATCTTCGCCGCCCTGGTCGGAGCGATCCTCTGGAACCTCGTCACCTGGCTGGTCGGTCTCCCCTCCAGCTCCTCGCACGCCCTGATGGGCGGCCTGATCGGTGCCGCGGTCGCCTCCGCCGGCATCGGCGCGGTCAACGGCAGCGTCGTCGTCACCAAGGTCCTCATCCCCGCGATCGCCGCCCCGCTGGTGGCCGGCATCGCCGCGTACCTGGCCGCCAAGCTCACCTACAAGCTGGGCGACAAGGTCGGCGAGAAGACCTCCCGCAAGGGTTACCGCGCCGGTCAGATCGCCTCGGCCGGTCTCGTCTCCCTCGCGCACGGCACCAACGACGCGCAGAAGACGATGGGCATCATCACCCTGGCCCTCATCGCCGGCGGCGCGATCGCGCCCGACGCGAACCCGCCGGTCTGGGTCATCGTCTCCGCCGGTATGGCCATCGCGATGGGCACCTACCTGGGCGGCTGGCGCATCATCCGCACCATGGGCAGCGGCCTGACCGACCTGCACCCGCAGCAGGGCTTCGCCGCCCAGACCTCGGCCGCGTCCGTCATCCTCGCCTCGTCGAACCTGGGCTTCTCGCTCTCCACCACCCACTCGTGCTCCGGTGCGGTCATGGGTGCGGGCCTGGGCCGCAAGGGCGGTGTGGTCCGCTGGTCCACCGCGACCCGCATGTTCATCGCCTGGGGCCTGACCCTGCCGGCGGCCGCGCTGGTCTCGGCCGGTGCCGAGCTGGTCATGCGCATCGGTGACGTCGGCATCGCCGCGGTCACCCTCTTCCTGATCGGCTCCTGCCTGGCCATCTGGTTCATCTCGCGCCGCCAGGTCGTCGACCACAACAACGTCAACGAGGTGGAGCCGGCCCGCGCCGAGGAGCCGGGTGTCGTCACCACGGCCATCGCCGCGGTCACCGTCCCGCCGACCGTCGCCGCCGCCGGCACCACCGCCGCGGCGACGACCGCCGAGGTCACTGACGAAGCCCTCAAGGCCACCATCCCGGCCGCGACGCAGACCCCGGCGGCTCCGGCCGCCGCGGTCTGACCGAGACAGAGACACAAGAGGAAACCGCAGTATGAAGATCGACTGGGAAGCGCTCGGCTCCGTCTTCGGGGTCAGCCTCTTCGCGACCGTCGCCCTCGTGGCCCTCTTCACCCTGGGCCTGGTGGGCCTGTCCAAGCACGAGACCGCCACGGAGCAGGGCGGCACCGCCACCCTCGCCCGCAGCGGCGCGTACGCCTGCTTCGCGGTCATCGCCGCGGCCGTGGGCTACGGGATCTACCTGATCGTCGCCTGATCCGCCGCCCCGCGGCCGACCGGGTGTGAAGGCTCCCTCCGGATTTGTCCCGGGGGGAGCTTTTCGCATCCCGCGCCCCCTCCCGCGCTCCTGCTGCGTCCCGGCCGCACCGCAGGTCAACGGCGAGTTGACGGGCCTTCGGCGTGCGTGGTGGACTGCCGGAGCCAATACGGCGGCATGGAGAGGAAGTCCGGTGCGAATCCGGCGCGGTCCCGCCACTGTCACCGGAACCGCACGCCGCGCGTGCGTCCCGGGAGCCAGGAACTCTCGCCGCCGGACACGTCGAACCAGGGCGCGGACCCTGAGTGAGGACATACCTGTCACCATGCGTGCCGATCGCGTCTTCGCGTACGGCGCCACGGCGGGCCTGATCGGCGACCGGATCCTCGGGGATCCGCGCCGAGGGCACCCCGTGGCCGCCTTCGGACGGGCCGCCGCCGCCGTCGAACGATCCCTGTGGCGCGACGACCGCGCCCGGGGCCTCCTGCACACCCTGGTGTGCGCCGGGGGCGCGGCCGCCGTCGGAGCGCTGGGCGCCCGAGCCGTGCGCTCCCGGCCCGCAGCCGCCCGTATCGCCCTGACGGCGGCGGCCACCTGGGCCGTCGTGGGCGGCACCTCCCTGGGCCGTGAGGCCCGCGCCATCGGCGGCGCGCTCGCCGCCGGGGACATCGAGGTGGCCCGGGAGCGGCTGCCCCACCTGTGCGGACGCGACCCGCAGGCCCTGGACGGGCAGCAGATGGCCCGCGCCGTCGTGGAGTCCGTCGCCGAGAACACCTCCGACGCCGTGGTCGGGGCCCTCGTGTGGGGCGCCGCCGCCGGAGTCCCCGGGCTGCTGGCCTTCCGCGCCGTGAACACCCTGGACGCGATGGTCGGCCACAAGTCCCCCCGCTACCTGCGCTACGGCTGGGCCTCCGCCCGGCTCGACGACCTGGCCGGCTGGCCGGGGGCCCGGCTGACGGCGGCCGCCGCCGTGCTGGCCGGCCCCGACCGGCGGGGCGCCGTACGGGCCTGGCGCGCGGACGCCGCCGCGCACCCGAGCCCGAACGCCGGACCCGTCGAGGCCTCCTTCGCCGGGGCGCTGGGCGTCAGACTGGGCGGAACCCTCGCGTACGGCGGCCGGGTCGAGCACCGGGCCGTACTGAACGGCGGGGCGGGGCGGCCGGTGGAGGTCGCGGACATCGAGCGGGCGGTGCGGCTGTCGCGGCAGGTGACCTGGCTGGCCCTGGGCGCCTGCGTGGCCGCCCGGCTGCTGGTCTCCCGTACGACACGAGAAGGACGGCGCGGATGAGCGGCGCGAAGCGCGGCGGGGGTCTGCTGGTCGCGGGCACCACGTCGGACGCGGGCAAGAGCGTGGTCACGGCGGGCATCTGCCGCTGGCTGGCCCGCCAGGGTGTGAAGGTCGCGCCCTTCAAGGCGCAGAACATGTCGCTGAACTCCTTCGTGACGCTGGAGGGCGCCGAGATCGGGCGCGCCCAGGCGATGCAGGCCCAGGCGGCCCGCGTGGAGCCGACCGCGCTGATGAACCCGGTGCTGCTCAAGCCGGGCAGTGACCACAGCAGCCAGGTGGTGCTGCTGGGCAGGCCGGTGGGCGAGATGAGCGCCCGCGGGTTCTTCGGGGAGGCCGGGGGGTCGTCCCCCGGAAAGGCGCTGCACGGCGGGCGCCGGGAGCAGCTGCTCGGCATCGTCACGGACTGCCTGGAGCAGCTGCGGGGCACGTATGACGCCGTGATCTGCGAGGGGGCGGGGAGTCCGGCCGAGATCAACCTGCGCCGGACCGACATCGTGAACATGGGGATCGCGCGGGCCGCGCGGTTCCCGGTGGTCGTGGTCGGGGACATCGACCGCGGCGGGGTCTTCGCGTCCTTCTTCGGGACGACGGCGCTGCTCTCCCCCGAGGACCAGTCCCTGATCGCGGGATACATGGTCAACAAGTTCCGCGGCGACGTGTCGCTGCTGGAGCCGGGCATGGAGATGCTCCGCGGCCTGACGGGCCGTGCCACGTACGGGGTGCTGCCGTTCCGGCACGGCCTGGGCATCGACGAGGAGGACGGCCTGCGGGTCTCGCTGCGCGGGGCGGTACGCGAGTCCGTGGTCGCTCCGCCGGTGGGCGAGGACGTGCTGCGGGTCGCCGTGTGCGCGGTGCCGCTGATGTCGAACTTCACGGACGTCGACGCGCTCGCGGCGGAGCCGGGGGTCGTGGTGCGGTTCGTGGACCGGGCCGAGGAACTGGCCGACGCGGACCTGGTCGTCGTACCCGGCACCCGGGGCACGGTGAAGGCCCTCCAGTGGCTGCGGGAACGCGGGCTCGCGGACGCGCTGCTGCGGCGGGCCGCCGAGGGGCGGCCGGTCCTGGGCATCTGCGGCGGGTTCCAGGTACTGGGCGAGCGGATCTCGGACGAGGTCGAATCGAAGGCGGGCGAGGTCGACGGCCTCGGCCTGCTCCCCGTGCGCATCCGCTTCGAGCGCGAGAAGACCCTGGCCCGGCCGGTGGGCTCGGCGCTGGGCGAGGAGGTCGCGGGCTACGAGATCCACCACGGCGTCGCCGAGGTGCTGGGCGGCGAGGCCTTCCTGGACGGCTGCCGGGTCGGGTCGGTGTGGGGCACCCACTGGCACGGTTCGCTCGAGTCGGACGGCTTCCGCCGGGCGTTCCTGCGGGAGGTGGCCGAGGCCGCCGGCCGCCGCTTCGTCCCGGCGCCGGACACCTCGTTCGCCGCGCTGCGGGAGGAGCAGCTGGACCTGCTCGGCGACCTGATCGAGGAACACGCGGACACCGCTGCGCTGCTTCGGCTGATCGAGGGCGGCGCCCCGGCCGGCCTGCCCTTCCTCCCGCCGGGCGCGCCGTGACGGGCGGCCGGGCCCTGCGCGGCTCTCCCCCGCCCCGCCCTTTTCCGGAACCGGGCTCTGCCCGGACCCGCGCCTCGATCTCCCCCGGCCACCGCTGGGAGGGGCCCCCGGGCGGGGCTGAAATTGCCCTGCGGGCGATCCAGTCGCCTCGGGCGCACGGCACCAGCCAGATCAAGCCCCGCCGGCGATCGAGGCGCCGGGTCCGGGGCGGAACCCCAGCAGCAGCGCCGCACACGGCAACGGTCCGCGCCTTCCAAGGAGTGAGCAACGCATGAGCACGCCCTATCCGTTCACCGCAGTGGTCGGCCAGTCCGACCTGCGGCTGGCGCTCCTGCTCAACGCCGTGAGCCCGGCGGTCGGCGGGGTGCTCGTGCGCGGTGAGAAGGGGACCGCCAAATCCACCGCCGTCCGCGCACTGTCGGCACTGCTGCCGCAGGTCGACGTCGTGTCGGGCTGCCGGTTCTCCTGCGCACCGGCCGCGCCCGACCCTTCGTGCCCGGACGGCCCGCACGAGTCCGGTCCCGGCGCCCTGCGGCCCGCCCGCATGGTGGAGCTGCCCGTCGGCGCCTCCGAGGACCGCCTCGTCGGCGCCCTCGACATCGAACGGGCCCTCGCCGAGGGCGTGAAGGCCTTCGAGCCCGGCCTGCTCGCCGACGCCCACCGCGGGATCCTCTACGTCGACGAAGTGAACCTCCTCCATGACCACTTGGTGGACGTGCTCCTGGACGCGGCCGCGATGGGCGCCTCGTACGTGGAGCGCGAGGGCGTCTCCGTCCGGCACGCCGCCCGCTTCCTGCTCGTCGGCACGATGAACCCCGAGGAGGGCGAGCTGCGGCCGCAGCTCCTGGACCGGTTCGGGCTCACCGTCGAGGTGGCCGCCTCCCGCGAGCCCTCCCAGCGCGTGGAGGTGGTCCGCCGCCGGCTCGCCTACGAGGACGACCCCGCGGGCTTCGCGATCCGCTGGGCCGGGGACGAGCACGAGGTCCGCGCCCGGGTGGTGGCCGCGCGGGCGCTGCTCCCGAAGGTCTCGCTCGGCGACACCGCGCTCCTGCAGATCGCGGCGATCTGCGCCGGGTTCGAGGTCGACGGGATGCGTGCCGACATCGTGATGGCCCGGACCGCGACCGCGCTGGCCGCCTGGGCCGGGCGCACCGACGTACGCAAGGAGGACGTCCGGCAGGCCGCCCTGCTGGCGCTCCCGCACCGGCGGCGCCGCAACCCGTTCGACGCGCCGGGGCTGGACGAGGACATGCTCGACCGGATCCTGGACGAGTTCCCCGACGAGGAGCCCGAGCCGGAGCCGGAGCCGGACCCCGAGGGCCCCGACGACGACGGACCCGGGGACGGTGGTCCCGACGGCGGCCCGGGTGGCACGCCTCCGCAGGACCCGGGCGCCCCGGCCGAGACCCCCGAGGCCCCTGAGGCCCCTGAGGCCCCCGAGAGCGGCGAGGCCCCCGCGGATGCCCCCGAGGCCCCGCAGCCCTCCGCCCAGGAGGCCGCCGGGCCGGAGCAGGCCGCGGTCCGTGCCGCCGAGCCGTTCCGGACCAAGATGCTCAGCGTGCCCGGTCTCGGTGAGGGCGCGTCCGGCCGCCGGTCCCGCGCCCGCACCGCCCACGGCCGCACCACCGGCGCCCAGCGCCCGCGCGGGCACCTGACGAAGCTGCACCTGACCGCCACCATCCAGGCCGCCGCCCCGCACCAGAAGGCGCGCGGCCGCGACGGGCGCGGCCTCGTGATCCGCAAGGACGATCTGCGCCAGGCCACGCGGGAGGGGCGCGAGGGCAACCTCGTCCTCTTCGTCGTCGACGCCTCCGGTTCCATGGCGGCCCGGCAGCGCATGAGCGCGGTCAAGGGCGCGGTGCTGTCGCTGCTCCTGGACGCCTACCAGCGCCGGGACAAGGTCGGCCTGATCACCTTCCGGGGTGCCACGGCCGAGCTGGCCCTGCCGCCGACCTCCTCGGTGGACGCGGCGGCGGCCCGGCTGGAGCAGCTGCCGACGGGCGGCCGCACCCCGCTGGCCGCCGGGCTGCTGAAGGCCCACGAGGTGCTGCGGATCGAGCGGCTGCGGGACCCCTCGCGCCGGCCGCTGCTCGTGGTCGTCACCGACGGGCGGGCCACCTCGGCCGGGAACACCGGGGGCCGTACGGACAGCAGCCCGCGGGAGCTCGCCGGGCACAGCGCGCGGCTGCTGCAGGCCGGTGGCGTCGCCTCGGTGGTCGTGGACTGCGAGTCCGGGCCGGTCCGGCTGGGGCTGGCCGGCGTACTGGCCCGGGACCTCGGCGGTCCGGCCGTCACGCTCGACGGGCTGCGGGCCGACTCGCTGGCCGGGCTCGTGAAGAACGTACGTACCGCAGTGACATCCACCGCTTCACCCCACAGCAGCAGCAACAGCAACAGGAGGGCCGCGTAATGCCTCAGGGACAGCCGTCCGTCGTTCCGGACGACGGGCTCACCACGCGCCAGCGCCGCAACCGTCCGCTGGTCTTCGTCCACACCGGCCCCGGCAAGGGCAAGTCCACGGCGGCCTTCGGGCTGGCGCTGCGCGCCTGGAACCAGGGCTGGCCCATCGGGGTGTTCCAGTTCGTCAAGTCGGCGAAGTGGAAGGTCGGCGAGGAGAACGCGCTCAAGGTGCTCGGCGCCTCCGGCGAGGGCGGCTCCGTCGTATGGCACAAGATGGGCGAGGGCTGGTCCTGGGTCCAGCGGGACGCGCAGCTCGACAACGAGCAGGCGGCCAAGGAGGGCTGGGAGCAGGTCAAGCGCGATCTGGCCGCCGAGACGCACAAGCTGTACGTGCTCGACGAGTTCGCCTACCCGATGCACTGGGGCTGGATCGACGTCGACGAGGTCATCGAGGTGCTCCGCAACCGCCCCGGCACGCAGCACGTGGTGATCACGGGCCGCAACGCGCCGGAGAAGCTGGTGGAGTTCGCGGACCTCGTCACCGAGATGACCAAGGTCAAGCACCCGATGGACACGGGGCAGAAGGGCCAGAAGGGCATCGAGTGGTGACTTCGTACCGCTTCAACGTGCCTCGGCTGGTCATCGCCGCTCCGTCGTCCGGCAGCGGCAAGACCACCGTGGCCACGGGCCTGATGGCGGCCTTCTCGGAGCGCGGCCTCGCCGTGTCCCCGCACAAGGCCGGGCCCGACTACATCGACCCCGGCTACCACGCGCTGGCCACCGGCCGGCCGGGGCGCAACCTCGACGCCTTCATGTGCGGGCCGGAGCTGGTAGCTCCGCTGTTCGCGCACGGGGCGGCCGGGTGCGATCTGGCCGTGGTCGAGGGCGTCATGGGTCTCTACGACGGCGCCGCGGGCCGTGGTGAGCTGGCGTCGACGGCGCAGGTCGCGAAGTTGCTGCGGGCGCCCGTGGTGCTGGTGGTCGATGCCTCCTCGCAGTCGCGGTCGGTCGCGGCGCTGGTGCACGGCTTCGCGTCCTTCGACCCGCAGGTGCGGCTGGGGGGCGTGATCCTGAACAAGGTCGGCTCCGACCGGCACGAGGTGATGCTGCGGGAGGCCCTGGAGGAGGCGGGGATGCCGGTCCTCGGTGTCCTGCGGCGGGCTCCGCAGGTGGCCACGCCCTCGCGCCACCTGGGCCTGGTGCCGGTGGCCGAGCGGCACACCGACGCGCTGGCCTCGGTGTCGGCGCTGGCCGCGCAGGTCCGGGCGGGCTGCGACCTGGACGCCCTCATGGCCCTGGCGAGGACCGCACCGCCGTTGCCCTGCGAAGCCTGGGATGCGGAACGTGCCCTGGCGGGCACTCGGGGCTCCGCCCCGAACCCCGGTCCTCGAACGCCGGACGGGCTGGAAAAGCCGGCCTCGCCGGCGTTCGAGGCGCGGGGTCCGGGGCGGAGCCCCGGCAACGGCGCTGCACTCACGGACCCCGCCGTTCGACCGATCGTCGCCGTCGCGGGCGGACCGGCGTTCACGTTCTCCTACGCCGAGCACGCGGAGCTCCTCACCGCCGCCGGGGCGGACGTCGTCACCTTCGACCCGCTCCGGGACGAGGCGCTCCCGCCCGGTACCTCCGGCCTGGTGATCGGTGGCGGCTTCCCCGAGGTGTACGCGCCGGAGCTGTCCGCCAACGAGCCGCTCCGCGCGGCCGTGGCCCGCTTCGCCGAGGCCGGCGGTCCGGTGGCCGCCGAGTGCGCCGGGCTGCTGTACCTCGCGCGTTCGCTGGACGGCAAGCCCATGTGCGGCGTGCTCGATGCCGACGCGCGGATGTCGGAGCGGCTCACCCTCGGCTACCGCGAGGCGGTCGCGGTGTCGGACAGCGTGCTCGCCGCCAACGGCACCCGGCTGCGCGGGCACGAGTTCCACCGGACGGTGATCGAGCCGGGCGCCGGGGCGGCCCCGGCGTGGGGGTTCACGCACCCGGAGCGCCGGGTCGAGGGCTTCGTGCAGCAGGGTGTGCACGCGAGCTATCTGCACACGCACTGGGCGGCGGAGCCGTCCGTCGCGCGCCGTTTCACGGAAGCCGCGGCAGCACGGCGGTGACCGCCGCCTCCTCCGTCCGCGGTCGGCGTTCAGTCCGCGATGCCCACCACCAGCCAAATCCCGGCCACCCCGCCCACCGTGCACATCAGCGTGGACAGGGCGGGGTGCTTGTGGTGTGCCTCGGGGAGGATCTCGGCGGACGCGAGGTACAGCAGGACGCCTCCGAAGAAGCCGAGGTATGCGCCGAGGGGTTCCTCCGGAAGGGTGAACAGCAGAGTGGACGCCGCGCCCACGACGGGGGCGACGGCGTCCGCGAAGAGCATCATCAGGGCCTTGCGGCGGTCGTTCCCGTAGAGGCTGGTGAGCGTGTACGTGTTGAACCCGTCGGCGAAGTCGTGGGTGATGACGGCCAGCGCCACGGCCACGCCCATCCCCCCGCCGACCTGGAAGGCCGCGCCCAGGGCCACCCCGTCGGCGAGGCTGTGGCCGACCATGGCCGCGGCCGCGGTCAGCCCGACCTGGGGGGTGCGGCCGCCGTTCTCGGCGCCGTGCGCGGCCTGACGGACCGCCAGCAGCCGCTCCACGACGTGCGTGACGAGGAAGCCGCCGACGAAGAGCAGGAGGGCGAGCGGTACGCCGAACACCTCGGCGCCCGCCGCGTGGAGGGCCTCCGGGAGCAGGTCCAGGCCCACGACGCCGAGCATCAGCCCGCCGGCCAGGCCCAGCACGAGGTGGCGGCGGTCGGTGACGCGCTGCGCCGCCCATCCGCCCGCCAGGGTCATCAGGAACGCGCCCAACGCCACGATCACGGCCATGCGCCCCTGAATACAGACTCCTCGCCCCGCGCGCACGTCCGCGCGCGGACGGCGGGTGTCGGAGGGTTGACGGCCGCCCGGCCGGTGGTGTTCCAGTGACGGCGACGGTGACTACGGAAGGAGGGCCCCCGGTGGGCGAGTACGCGACGCAGGTGGTGGTCGGGGTCGGCGGACGCGCGGGGGTTTCCGTCGCGGAGGTCTGCGCCCTGGTCGAGGAGACGCTGCGGGGGGCCGGGCTGGCCCTGGGGGCGGTGACGGCGCTGGCCACGGTGGAGTCGAAGGCGGGCGAGGCCGGGATCACGGGTGCGGCGGAACGTTTCGGCGTGCCCGTGGTGAGCTACCCCGCCGCCCGGCTGGCCGGCATCGCCGTGCCGCACCCCTCGGAGGCGGCGCGCGCCGCCACCGGGACCCCCTCGGTGGCCGAGGCCGCGGCCCTGGCGGGCGGCGGGGAACTCCTCGTGCCCAAGCGGCGGTCGGTGTCGGCGACCTGCGCCGTGGCCACGGCGCACACGCACGACCTGCGCCACCACGGGGACGCCGAGGTGATCGACGCGGGCTCGGCGCTGGTGGACCTGGCGGTCAACGTACGGGCGGACACTCCCCCGGACTGGCTCAAGCAGCGGATCGCCGCCTCCCTCGGGGATCTCGCCGCCTACCCCGACGGGCGGCGCGCCCGCGCGGCGGTGGCGGCCCGGCACGGGCTGCCGGTCGAGCGGGTGCTGTTGACGGCCGGGGCCGCGGAGGCCTTCGTACTGATCGCCCGGGCCCTGGGAGCCGTACGGCCGGTCGTGGTGCATCCGCAGTTCACCGAGCCGGAGGCGGCCCTGCGGGACGCGGGGCACCAGGTCGGGCGCGTGGTGCTGCGGGCGGCGGACGGCTTCCGGCTGGACCCGGCGGACGTGCCCGAGGACGCGGACCTGGTGTTGATCGGCAATCCGACCAACCCGACGTCCGTGCTGCACCCGGCGGGGACGCTGGCGGCGCTGGCCCGGCCCGGCCGGATCCTGGTCGTGGACGAGGCCTTCATGGACGCCGTGCCGGGCGAGCGGGAGGCCCTGGCCGGACGGATGGACCTGCCGGGGCTGGTGGTGCTGCGGAGCCTGACCAAGACGTGGGGGCTGGCGGGGCTGCGGATCGGCTACGTGCTGGCCGAGCCCGAGGTGATCGCGGAACTGGCGGCCGCGCAGCCGTTGTGGCCGGTGTCGACCCCGGCGCTGGTCGCGGCCGAGGCCTGTGTGGCTCCGGCGGCGCTGGCCGAGGCGGAGGAGGCGGCCCGGCGGATCGCGGTGGACCGGGCGCATCTGCTGGCCGGGCTCGCGGAGTTCGACGAGGTGACGGTCGCCGGGGTGGCGGAGGGGCCGTTCGTCCTGATCCGGGTGGCGGGCGGGGCGGAGGTCCGCACCCGGCTGCGCGCCCTCGGATTCGCCGTCCGCCGCGGGGACACCTTCCCGGGGCTGGACCACTCCTGGCTCCGGCTGGCGGTGCGCGACCGGGCGACGACGGGCCGGCTGCTCCAGGCACTGGACCACGCCCTCGCACTGACCGCGCGCTGACCGTGAGCCGTGTGCGCACGGGGCGTGAGCTGCGCGTGAGCCGCGCATGCCGACCGTGAGCTGCGGGTGTCGGCCTCCACGGCACCCGCCTGACCTGCGGTCCTTACCGAGCGCTGATGATGCGGTCACCCGTTCGGCCCCCTACGATGGCCGCGGGGGCGGGGCCGGGTGAGGATCCCCGCATCGGTCATCAGCGCATGACACCGGGGGTCGGGAATGAAGGCGTACGTCAGGGCAGGCACGGCGCTGGCCGCGCTCGCGGTCGTGGGCGGCGGGATCTACGCCGTGCCACGGCTGCTCGACAGCGGCGCGGCGCCCGCCTCGGAGCAGCGGCTCCAGGGCGATCCGGGGCAGGGCGAGCCGGCGCGGGGGAAGCCGGACGCGCCGCAGGCCGCCGCCCCGGGAAAGCCGTTCACGCTGGTGGCGACCGGCGACATCATCCCGTACCCGTCGATCGTCCAGCGGTCGGCGGACGACGCGGGCAAGGCCGGGGAGTACGACTTCCGGAAGATACTCGCCGGGGTCAAACCCCTGGTCTCCGCCGCCGACCTGGCGATATGCCACCACGAGATACCGTACGGGCGCCCCGGCGGCCCCTACACCGGCTATCCCACCTTCAAGGCTCCGCACCAGTTGGCGGACGCGCTCAAGGACGCCGGGTACGACAGCTGCTCCACCGCCTCGAACCACACCCTGGACGACGGCTACGAGGGCCTCGCCCGCACCCTGGAGCACCTCGACCGGGTCGGCATCCCGCACGTCGGCTCGGCCCGCAGTGCGGAGGAGGCCAAGGCCCCGGCGCTGCTCGCGGCGGGCGGCGCGAAGGTCGCCCAGCTCTCCTACACGTACGGCACGAACGGCATCCCGCTCCCCCAGGGCAAGCCGTGGGCCGTCAATCTGATCGACAAGGACCGGATCATCGCCGACGCCCGGGCCGCGCGGGCGGGGGGCGCGAACGTGGTGGTGCTCAGCGTCCACTGGGGCACCGAGTGGCAGACCGCGCCGGACGAACAGCAGAAGGCGCTGGCGCAGGAGCTGACCGCCTCCCGCCCGGCCGACGGACTCCCCGACATCGATCTGATCATCGGCACGCACAACCACGTGCCGCAGCCCTACGAGAAGATCAACGGCACGTGGGTGGTCTTCGGGATGGGCGACCAGGTCGCCAGCTTCGTACCGGCCGACAAGCTGCGCGGCAACCAGTCCTCGGTCCCCCGCTTCACCTTCTCGCCGGCGGCGGGCCGGCCGGGCCGCTGGGAGGTGGTGAAGGCCGAATACCTCACGCAGTACTCGGACATGGGGTCGCCGTTCCGCGTCGTCTGCGCCTCCTGCGCGGCCTCGGACACCTCGCTCCCCGCCGCGAAGCGGAGCGAGTACGCGCGGATCGACCAGCAGGTCACCGAGGCCGTGATGTCGCGTGGCGCGGGCGGCCAGGGACTGGAACACGCCACCCGCTGAGCCCGTCACCCTCCGGGCTCCGGGTACGTGAGCATGTCACCCGCCGGGCCCGCCGGCCCATGAGTCACCGGACACGCCGCCCGTCCTCGCCCCGTCACCCGTTGAGCACTCCCCTCCGTGCGCTCCTCGGGGCGGGCGCGCGCCGGGCGGCGGCCCGGGGCTCCCGACCGCCCTACGAGGCCCTGCCCCGCCGGGTGATCAGAAGCGCGCCCCCGCCGATGGCGAGCAGGGTCAGGGCCCCGCCTGCGACGTAGGGAGTCAGTGAACCGCCGCCGGTCTCGGCGAGGTTGGCGCCGGTGGTGCCGCTGATGCCGCCGGACGTGGCGGAACCGGAGCCGGTCCCCGTCTGGGGCTTGACGTCCGGGTCCACGGGCGGGTTCGCCGCCGGCGCCGCGCCCTTCGGGGACTCGCAGTGCGCCTCGGCGAGCACGATCTCGCCGTCGACCTTCGCCACGTTCAGGTTCAGCGGGTTCACCGCCACCTTCAGGCGGAGCGCGGCCGCGGCCGCCGTGGTGCCGGTGGTCTCCGTGGCGGACAGTTCCAGGTCGATCCGGCCCACTCCGGGGACCTCGACCGTGGTGGGGCCGCCCGCCGACAGGGTGACCTTCTTGCCGAGCGCCGTCACCGCCCCGAGGGCGTTCGCGCTCGCCACCGGCTTCTTGCCCGCCTCGCAGACGGCCTTGGAGGTGACCTTCTCCACCTCGACGAGGGAGAGCAGCGGCAGTCCGGGCACGTGGACGGAGGCCTTGGCGAGGTTCGCCTCCGCCTCGGCCCGGGTCGTGTCGGCGGTCGCCTTGGAGGTGGCCACTTCGGCGCGCAGCACACTGATCGGATCGTTCCCCTCGACCCCGTCCAGGGTGACGGTCAGCGCGGTCTTCTCGGCCGTCGCCGGGGCACTGACCTCGTTGAGGGTCGTCTTCAGCGGGATGTTCACGGTCTTGTTGAGCAGGCCCACGTCCAGTCCGGCACGCAGGACGACGGCGCCGGCCTTGCCCTCACCCCCGGCCGCGCCTCCTCCCGTGGCGACGGCGGGCGGAGCGGTGAGCAGGGCCACCGCTCCCGTGGCGAGGAGGACGGCCGTGGGCATGCGGAAGGTATGGCTGTTCACGGTGGTGGAACCCCCGGGGAGTTGGGTGCCGTCGCGCCGCCGATGGGGGACATCGCGGGCGCCGACGGACTCGACCCCGGAATCTTTACGCACTGTGGGTGAACGGGGGTCAACCTGACGTGAGTTCACCCCAAAGGGTGGTTTCCGGGCGAATATTCGAATCATTACGCCTCATGAAGAACGTAAGTTGTCTTCTCTCACGGACACCCGGCCCGCGCGGCCGTCTTCAACGACCGACGGGCCGCGGATGTCACGCGACGTCAACCGGGCGCCGCCCACACGGCGGCACGGCCGCACGGCCGCACGGCTCAGGCTCGGACCCTGCCGTTCACGACGACCCGCAGCGGCCGCGCCAGCACGCGCACGTCGGCCCGCGGGTCGGCGCCGTACACCACGAGGTCGGCGGGCGCCCCCTCGGTCAGCCCCGGCCTGCCGAGCCACTCGCGGGCCGCCCAGGCCGTCGCGGAGAGGGCGTCGAGCGGCGGGATACCGGCCTTGACCAGCTCCTCGACCTCCGCCGCGACCAGGCCGTGCGGCAGGGAGCCGCCCGCGTCGGTGCCGACGAAGACCTCGATGCCCGCGTCGTAGGCGGCGCGCACGGTGTCGTAGCGCCGCTCGTGGAGCCGCCGCATGTGCGCCGACCAGTACGGGAACTTCGCCTCGCCGCCCGCCGCCATCTTCGGGAAGTTGGCGATGTTCACGAGCGTCGGGACGATCGCGACCCCGCGCTCCGCGAACAGCGGGATGGTGTCCTCGGTGAGGCCGGTGGCGTGTTCGATGCAGTCGATGCCCGCCTCGACCAGGTCGCGCAGCGAGTCCTCGGCGAAGCAGTGCGCCGTGACGCGGGCGCCCAGCCGGTGCGCCTCGGCGATGGCCGCCTCGACCTCGGCGCGCGGCCAGCAGGCCGCGAGGTCCCCGGCCTCGCGGTCGATCCAGTCGCCCACGAGTTTGACCCAGCCGTCGCCGCGCAGCGCCTCGCGGCCTACGTACTCGACGAGGTCGGCGGGTTCGATCTCGTGGGCGTAGTTGCGGATGTAGCGGCGGGTGCGCGCGATGTGCCGCCCGGCCCGGATGATCTTCGGCAGGTCCTCGCGGTCGTCGATCCAGCGGGTGTCGGAGGGCGAACCGGCGTCCCGGATGAGGAGGGTGCCGGCGTCGCGGTCGGTGAGGGCCTGGCGCTCGGCGGTCTCGGCGTCGACCGGGCCGTGGGCGTCCAGGCCCACGTGGCAGTGCGCATCCACCAGTCCGGGCAGGGTCCAGCCGGTCACCGTGGTGATCTCGCGGGCGCCGCGCGGGCGCTCGTAGGAGATCCGCCCGCCGACCACCCACAGCTCGTCGCGCACCTCGTCGGGCCCGACCAGCACCCGGCCCTTGACGTGCAGTACGTCGCGCGCACCGCTCACATCGCTCACATCGCTCATGGCGGCACTGTACGCACGGGCCCGGCCGCTTCAGGAGGCGGAGAGGGCGTCCAGGAGCCGGTCCACGTCCGCCTCCGTGTTGTAGAGGTGGAACGAGGCCCGCAGGAGGCCCGCGCGGGCCGATGTGACGATGCCGGCCGCCTCCAGGGCGGGCTGCCGGCCGGCGAGGCCCGGCACGGAGACGATCGCGGAGTCGCCGGGGACGGGCTCGTGGCCCAGGCGCGCGATCCCGGCCCGGTAGCGGGCGGCCAGGGCGGTGTCGTGGGCGTGGACGGCCTCGATGCCGATCCGCTCCAGCAGGGCCAGCGCGGGCTCGGACGCGTGGTAGGCGAGGAAGGCCGGGGACTCGTCGAACCGCCACGCCCCGTGGGCGAGTTCCGCCATCGGCCCGTAGGTGGCGTCCCCTTCGGCCACTGCCGGAACCCATCCGGCGTGCAGCGGGGTCAGCGTGTCCTGGGCCTCCGCCGACACCGTCAGGTACGAGGCTCCGCGCACGCCGAGCAGCCATTTGAACCCGGCGGCGACCGTGTACTCGTACGGCGAGGCGTCGAACGGGAGCCAGCCGACGGCCTGGGTCGCGTCCACGAGCATCCGGGCCCCGTGCGCGGTCGCCGCGGCGCGCACCGCCGCCAGGTCGGCCTTGCGGCCGTCCGCGGACTGCACGACGCTCAGCGAGACCAGGGCGGTGCCGGGGCCCACGGCCTCGGCGACGGACTCGAGCGGGGCGAAGCGCACCTTGAGGTCGCCGCGCGCCACGAAGGGGTTGATCACGGAGGAGAACTCGCCCTCGGGGCAGAGCACTTCCGCGCCGGACGGGAGCGAGGCGGCGACGAGGCCGACGTGGGTGGAGACGGCCGAGCCGATGGACACCCGGTCGGTGTCCACCCCGACCAGGCGGGCGAAGGCCGCCCGGGCCCCGTTCACGCGGTCGAAGTCGCCGAAGCCGGTGGGGAGCCCGGCCCCCGCCGCCTCGGCCAGCTCCCGTACGGCCGCGACGGCGGAACGCGGGACGACCCCGCACTTGGCGGTGTTGAGGTAGGTGGTGGAGTGGGCGAACTCGGCACGGGTCGCTTCGGCGAGCGGAAGATCCATGCCGTCAACTCTGCGCCAGGAACGGCTCGTAGTCCATCGCCCCGTCGGCCGAGTCGCCCGAGTCGCCCGTGTCCTCCGTGTCCTCCCGTGTCTCCCCGGGTGGCCCTTAGGCCTGGGGGACCGCGCACGCGCCGTCGGGCTCGCAGGCCTCGGCGGCCGCGGCCGGCTCCTCGACCTCGCGCCCGGCCCACGCCTGCTCCAGGGCCCGGGTGAACACCTCGGCCGGCTGTCCGCCGGAGATCCCGTAGCGGCGGTCGAGGACGAAGAACGGCACGGCGTTCGCGCCCAGCTCGGCGGCCTCGCGCTCGTCGGCCCGGACCTCGTCGGCATAGGCGGAGCCGTCGGCGAGGACGGTGCGGGCCTCGGCCTCGTCCAGTCCCGCCTCGACGGCGAGCGCGATCAGCACCTCGGGGTCGAAGACGGAGCGCTCCTCGGCGAAGTTGGCCCGGTAGGCGAGGTCGAGGAGTTCCTCCTGGCGCCCGCGGGCGGCGGCCAGGTGCAGCAGGCGGTGGATGTCGAAGGTGTTGCCGTGGTCGCGGCCCTCGGTGCGGTACGTGAGGCCCTCGGCGCGGGCGCTGGCGGCGACGTGCTCCTCCATGCCGCGCGCCTCGTCGAGGGTGCGGCCGTACTTCTTGGCGAGCATCTCCACGACGGGGGCGGTGACGCCCTTCGCCCCGCCCGGGTCGAGCTCGAAGGACCGGAAGACGACCTCCACCTCGTCGCGGTGCGCGAACTCGGCCAGACCCTTGGTGAAACGGGCCTTTCCGATGTAGCACCAGGGACAAGCGATGTCGCTCCAGATTTCGACGCGCATGATCCTTCTTCTCTCCGGGTTCAGGGGGAACGGTTTGCGGTTCAACCATTCACCCGGCCGTCTCATTCCCCGGACGGGGCCGGGGCCGGGGCCGGCACCTGGCCCACCTGCAGCCAGAGGGTGCGGTGGG
The DNA here is from genome assembly GCF_030440515.1 of Streptomyces xanthophaeus. GTDB lineage: Bacteria > Actinomycetota > Actinomycetes > Streptomycetales > Streptomycetaceae > Streptomyces > Streptomyces kutzneri. Next base: position 6,161,569 of record NZ_CP076543.1, on the reverse strand, counting down.
TGCCCGAGCGGGGGGCCGCCGGGTCCGCGCGCCAGCCCAGGGTGGCGTAGAAGGCCTGGGCGCGGAGGTTGTGCTCGTAGACCTCCAGGCGGACCCGGCGGATTCCGGCCCGCCGCCAGGCGTCCAGGCAGGCGGCGTGCAGGGCGGCCCCGGTGCCGCGGCGCCAGTGGACGGGGTCGACGTGGAGCTGGGTGAGGGTCGTCTCGCCGTCCCGCGTGCGGAACGCGGCGACCCCGGTGACCTGGCCGTCCTGCTCGGCGCAGAGCACCTCGCCCTCGCCCGCGCCCCGGGCGATGGCGTGCGACCAGCCCTCGCGGGTCCGCTGGAGCTCGGCGTCGCCCGGGTAGGCCTGCTCGGGGATGTGGTCCTGGTAGTAGGTGGCGCGGGCCCGGGCGTGCAGGGCGGCGATCGCGGGGAGGTCGGCGGGGCGCGCGGCTCTGATCATGGGAGTGGGAACGTGCCGGGAGCCTCGACGGTTCCCGGCGCGTCGGCCGCTCGGCTTTCGTGGCTACTTCTTCAGCCACGCCTCCATCATCTTCTGGGCGATGGGGGCGGCCAGCTTCCCGCCGCCGATCTCGGAGCGGTCGGTGTCGGAGTTCTCGATCACCACGGCCACCGCGATCTGCTTGCCGTTCGCCTTGCCGTACGAGGTGAACCAGGCCAGCGGTGCGAGGCTGTTGTTGACACCGCGCTGGGCGGTACCGGTCTTGCCGCCCACCTCGGCGCCCGAGACCTGGGCCGGCTTGCCGCCGCCCTCGGTGGCGACCGTGCGCATGGCGTCGCGGATCATCGAAGCGGTCCTCTCTCCCATGACCTGCTGGGACTTCGGGTCCTTGAAGCTCTCCAGCACGTCGCCGCCCGCGTCGGTGACCTCGGAGACCAGGTGCGGGGCGACGAGCTTGCCGCCGTTCTCGATCGCGGCCGTCACCATCGCCATCTGGAGCGGGGTGGCCTGCACGTCGAACTGGCCGATTCCGGTCTGCGCGACCTGGTCGACCGACATCTTCTTCGACGGGTACTTGCTGGGCGGGTTGGTGCGGACCGGGGTGTCGATCTGCGTGTTGAAACCGAGCTTCTCGGCCGTCGCCCGCATCTTGTCCTGGCCCAGCTTGGAGGCGAGCTCGGCGAAGACGTTGTTGCAGGACAGCTTCAGGGCGGTGCGCACCGAGACGTTGTTGCAGGCCGCGGAGCCCGCCTCGCTGGGCAGTGGGGTGCGGGTGCCGGGGATCGTGTACGGGTCGGCGATCCCGGTCTGCCGGTCGAGGTCGGTGACGAGGCCGTTCTCGATCGCCGCGGCGAGGGTGACCAGCTTGAAGGTGGAGCCGGGCGCCTGGGGCTTGCGCAGCGCCACGTTCTCCATGGCCTTGCCCTTGTCGGCGGAGAGCGCCGCCCAGGCCTCCTTGTCGTTGGCGCCGGCGATGCTGCCCGGGTCGAAGGAGGGGTTGTTCACCACGGCGAGGATCTCGCCGGTCTTCGGGTCCAGGGCCACAGCCGCGCCCTGCTTGCCCTGGAGCGCGTCGTAGGCGGCCTTCTGGACGCCCTTGTCGATGGTGGTCAGGACGTTGCCGGGGGAGGCCCGCTTGTTGGTGAGCATGTCCATCATCGTCTTCAGCCGGCTGTCGGAGCCGTTGAGGACGTTCTTGTAGATGCCCTCCAGCAGGGTGGTGCCGTAGGCCTGGGAGCTGTAGCCCGTGACGGGTGCGTAGAGGGGCCCGTCGACGTACGTCCGCTTGTAGCCGAAGTCCTTGCCGCCCGTCTTCTCCGAGCCGGTGATCGCCTCCCCGCCCACGATGATGTTGCCCAGCGGGTTCTCGTACTGCCCGATGAGGTTCCGGCGGTTGTGCTTGTCGTCTGCGAGGGCCTGGCCTTGGTATGCCTGCACCCAGGTGACGCGGACCAGCAGGGCCAGCACCAGAAGCAGACAGAAGACCGACGCACGCCTGATCGTCTTGTTCATCCCCCAGAAGGACGTCTCTGCGGTCCCGGCCGTTCCGCTCTGCCCCGATTGTGGCGGGGTTCTCAGCTTTTCTTCATGATGAAGCCTCCCTCGTAGGCCGCGATGACCGCCTGGGTGCGGTCGCGGGAGCCGGTCTTGGTGAGGACCGCGGCGACGTGGGTCTTGACGGTCTGCGGCCCGACGCCGAGGCGCTCGCTCATCTCGTGGTTGGACAGCCCGGTGGCCATCAGACGCAGGACGTCGGCCTCGCGCTCGGTCAGCCGGGCCACCCAGGGCGCGTCGGCGGGCGGGGCGCCGGCCGTGTGGGCGGCGGCGAGGGAGCGGACGGCGGCCGGGAAGAGCAGCGAGTCGCCGCGGGCGACGAGGCGGACCGCGCCGATCAGTTCGTCGGGGTCGGCCCGCTTGAGGAGGAAACCGGCGGCTCCCGCGCGCAGCGCGTCGTAGACGTAGGCGTCGTTCTCGAAGGTGGTGACGACCACGATCCGGGGCGGCGCGGCCATGGTGGCGAGGATCTGCTGGGTGGCCCGGATGCCGTCGATCTCGGGCATCCGGACGTCCATGAGCACCACGTCGGGGGCGAGTGAGCGGACCAGCGGAACCGCCTCGGCCCCGGTGGCCGCCTCACCGACGACCTCCAGGTCGGCTTCGGCCTCCAGGATGACCCGCAGGGCGGTACGGACCATCCGCTCGTCGTCGCAGAGCACGATGCGCAGCGGCGGCCGCGGCGCGGGAGCGGGCACGGGCGCGGGCGCGGCGGTCATCGGGCTTCCCCGGCGAGCGGGAGGACGGCCCGCAGCCGCCACCGGTCCCCGTGCGGGCCGGCCTCGACGCTGCCGCCGAGCAGTGCGGCGCGCTCCGCGGCGCCGCGCAGTCCGCGGCCCCCGGTGGTACGGGTCTCCCGGTCCTCGGCGGGGGCCGCCGGCGGATTGGTCATGGTGATCTCCAGTTCACGGTGTGCGGTGTCGGGGCCTGCCTGTACGCGGATCCGCAGATCCACCGGGCCCGCTCCGTGCCGCAGGGCGTTGGTGAGGCCCTCCTGGACGATCCGGTACGCCTCGCGGGAGGCGATCGCCGGGAGGGCGGTCCAGTCCCCGGCGGGTCCGGGGTCCTGGTGCGCGGTGACGGTGGTGCCGGCGGCCCGGGTGCGGGCCAGCAGTGCGTCGAGGTCGGTGGCGAGGGTGGGCGCGGGCGCGGCGTCCGGCCGGGCCGCGTCCCCGTCCCGCAGCAGGCCCAGTACGGCGTCGAGCTCGCCCACCGTCCGCCGCGTGGTGTCCTCGATCGCGGCCAGCGCCTCCCGTACGAAGTCGGGGTCGCGCTCCAGCATCCGCCGGGCGGCGGCGGCCTGGAGGGTGACGGCGCTCAGGGCGTGTCCGACCGCGTCGTGCAGCTCCCGGGCCAGCCGGTTGCGCACGGCCAGGTCGGCGGCCCGCTCCTCGGCCGCGGCCAGCCGGTCCGCCGCCGTGGGCCCGAGCAGTACGGGCGCCATTGCGGCCAGCAGCTTCCCGGCCCCGACCGCGCACAGGGTGAGCCCGGCCAGCAACACGATCCCGACCAGGGGGGCGACGTACGGGCCGGCGTCCGTGGAGAACCAGCCGTAACCCAACCGGACGTCGCGCAGCCGCCCCACGACCGGCACCGCGATCAGCATGACCGCCATGGGCGGCACCGCGAGGGTCATTCCGCTGATCAGCGCGCCGGTCCCCAGGTGAAGGGTCCACCAGGCGGAGGCCCGCGCCCGGGCGGCCCAGGACGTGGCCGGACCGTCGGCCAGCCGGTCCCCGGGCACCTCGCACATGGCCCGGACGGCGGCCACCGACATCGGCCGGACCGGCCCGAACAGCGCCGTGACGGCGACGAGGGGCAGGGAGGCGGCGTAGGCGAGGAAGGTGAGCGGGGCGGAGTTGAGCGCGTTGACCCCGCCCGCGACGACACCGACCACCACCTGCGTGAGCAGGAAGTACGGCATGAGCAGGGCGCCGCCGAGGATCAGGTGCACCCAGCGCCACCGGGCCCGCGCCACCGGCTGCCGGCTCACCCCGGGCGGCGGGTGGTGAGGAACCGTATGAGGACGGTACCGGTGAGCAATCCGGTGATCATCTGACCAATGTAGATCAACAGCGTTGCGGCGGGCGGCCCTTCGCCCCCGTCGAGCTGCGGGCCCAGCCCGGAGACCGTCATCCATGCCCCCCAGTTCAGCGTCGCCGCCCCGCCTGTCCAGGCGAGGCCCAGCGGCCACCGTGCCCGCAGCGTCCCGCCCAGGGCCAGCAGCACGGCCCCCGCCCCGGCGGCGAGCGCGCATATCGCGTGAGCCGCGGACACCACGGCCGTGTCCGCGGAATACGCGGCCGCCCGCTCGGCGCCCAGGCCGGCGGTGCCCCCGAAGGCCCAGTAGACGAGCACCCCCGCGACCGCCAGGCCGACGGCCGTCGCGGCTGCCGCCACCACCCCCGTGGACGACGGCAGCCGCTCCCCCGTCACGCCCCGCCACGCCCGCCCCCAGCGCTCCCGCGCATAGGGCACGAACAGAGCGGCCAGGGCGAGTCCTTGGACCGTGAATCCGCTGTAGACGACGTGGAACACCCACGGGTCCAGGAAGGGCTTCCGCGCAGCCTCCACCGCCGGGTCCGCCCCGAAGCCGACGGCCCGTACGAGCAGTTGACCCGGGAAGCCGAGGAGGATCGGGGTCAGCAGCCCGGTGGCCACGAACACCGGAACGGTCAGCAGCGGGCCCGGCACCCGTATGCCCCAGGGCCTGGTGAGCACCAGCACGAGCAGGATCACGCAGGCGTCCATGGCCAGCGTGACGGAATTGACCGCCAGGAGGAACGGGCCGGGGTCCCGCAGCACGCTGCCCTCGGGTATCCCGAGGTTGCTCCCGCACACCCAGACCGTCTTGAGCCCCAGATACGGCACGGTGGCGGTCAGCGCCACCGCCCGCAGGATCCGCCGCCCGCCCCCCAGGGGAGAGGGCGACGGCCGCTTCACTTCCGTCAGGTCACTCGGGACTTCCGTCGGGTCGCCCGGGTGCGTCTCTCGCGTGTTCATGACTCAACGGTCGCGCCCGCGCGGCCCCGCCACCTCCCCCTTGAAGGGGAACCGCCTCCCCCATGCGGGGGAGCACAACGCCCGCCCCGCCAGCGGCGCGTGTCACATGCGGCGCGTCACGACCGACAGCCGGTCCCGCGCCTCGAACAGCGCCGCCTTGATGACCTGCTCGTGCTCCCCCGTCAGCCGGGCCACCGGCACCGAGCAGCTCACCGCGTCCCGCGCCGGCGTCCGGTACGGCACGGCCACCCCGAAGCAGCGCAGCCCGAGCGTGTTCTCCTCCCGGTCCACCGCGTACCCCTGCTCACGCACCAGCGCCAGCTCCTCGATCAGCTGCTCCCGGTCGGTGACCGTGTGCTCGGTGACCGCCTCCAGCCGCCGCGGCAGCAGCCCCCGTACCTCCTGGTCCGTGTGCGTGGCCAGCAGGGCCTTGCCCAGCGCGGTCGAGTGCACCGGCAGCCGCCGCCCGACCCGGGTGAAGGGGCGCAGGTAGTGCTGGGACTGCCGGGTGGCGAGGTAGACCACGCTCGTCCCGTCCAGCCGGGCCAGGTGGATGGTCTCCGTGGTGTCGTCGGAGAGCCGGTCCAGGGTGGGCCGGGCCGCGGCGACCACCTCGTCGCCGTCGATGTAGGAACTGCCGACCAGCAGGGCCCGTACGCCGATGCCGTACCGGGTGCCCGTCGCGTCGGTCTCCACCCAGCCCAGATTCACCAGTGTCCGCAGCAGCATGTAGAGGCTGGACTTCGGCAGGGAGAGGTCGCTCTGGATGTCGGCCAGGCTGTGCAGCCCCGGCCGCGCCGCGAAGTGCTCCAGCAGCAGGACGGTCCGCACCGCCGATTTGACCGGCGCCGCCTGGGCGGGGATCCCCGACTCGGTCGTCGTCATACGCCTGCTTCCCCTCTGGTCGCCTCTTGTCACGCCGAGGACGCGGAAATAGAGTCCACAGCAGATGTGATCATTCATCCACCGGAACTGCGTTCAGAATACTGAACGATCCAGGAGGCAGTGGGCCATGACAACGACACCAGTCTGGAGTGTGGACCCCCGCACCGGGAAGCAGCGCGAACAGGTTGCGGTGGAGGCCACACCCGGCGAGGTGGACGAAGCCGTACGGGCCGCCCACGCCGCCCGCGGCTCGCTCGCCGACGCCACCGTGCGCGCCGCCTTCCTGCGCGCCGCCGCCGCGCTGCTGGACGAGGCCGCCGCCCACGTGATCGAGGCCGCCGACGCCGAGACCGCGCTCGGCCCGGGCCGGCTCACCGGCGAACTGGCCCGCACCACCGGTCAGCTGCGCGCCTTCGCCGACGCCGTGGACGCCGGGGCCTACCTCGACATCCGGATCGACCGCGCCGACCCCTCCCTCAGCCCGCCGCGCCCCGAACTGCGCCGCTACAAGGTCCCGCTGGGCGTGGTCGCGGTCTACGCCGCCTCCAACTTCCCGCTCGCCTTCTCCGTCCCCGGCGGGGACACCGCGAGCGCGCTCGCCGCCGGCTGTCCGGTGGTCGTCAAGGCGCACCCCGACCACCCCGCCACTTCCGAGCTGTGCGCCTCGCTGCTGCGCCGGGCCGCGGCCCTGACCGGGCTCCCGGCCGACGTGGTGAGCGTGGTCCACGGGTTCGACGCCGGCCTGGAGCTGATCCGCCACCCGCTGGTGGCGGCCGCCGGATTCACCGGTTCCATCCGGGGCGGGCGGGCCCTGTTCGACGCGGCCGCCGCCCGTCCCGTACCCATCCCCTTCCACGGCGAACTCGGCTCCCTCAACCCCGTCGTGGTCACCCCGGCCGCCGCCGCCGAGCGCGCCGAGGAGATCGGCGCCGGGCTCGCGGGCTCGATCACCCTCGGCGTCGGTCAGTTCTGCGTGAAGCCGGGCCTGGTCCTGGTCCCCGAGGGCGCGGACGGCGACCGGCTCACCGGCGAGCTCACCAAGGCGCTCGGGGAGACCGAGCCGGGCGTGCTGCTCGACCACCGGATGCGGGAGAACTTCGTCTCCGGTGTGCGCGAGCGGGCCGCGCTGCCCGGCGTCGACGCTCCCGTGACCCCGGGCTCCGGCGGTGAGCACACCGTCGGCGCAGGCTATCTGACCGTGCCCGCCGGGAGCCTCCTGGAAGGCGGCGACCACGACGTCCTCCTGGAGGAGTGCTTCGGTCCGGTCACCGTCGTCGTGCGGTACGCCGACCAGGACGAGGCGAGCGCGGTCCTCGGGCTCCTCGGCGGGAACCTGAGCGCCACCCTCCAGCTGTCGGCCGCCGAGACCGAGGGCGCGCCCGGCCCGGCCGTCGAGCTGATCGGGCAGGTCACCGGGCTGGCGGGGCGGATCGTGGTCAACGGCTGGCCGACCGGGGTCGCGGTGGCCCCGGCCCAGCACCACGGCGGCCCGTACCCGGCCGCGACCTCGCACTCCACCTCGGTGGGTGGCACGGCGATCGAGCGCTGGCTGCGTCCGGTGGCCTACCAGTCCGTGCCGGACGCACTCCTTCCGGCGGAGCTGCGCGAGGCCAACCCGCTGAGGCTGCCGCGCCAGGTCACCGGGGGCTGAGCATTCCGGTGTCCCGGCAGGCGCCGCCGCCCGCCGGGACACCGGAAATCCCGTTGCCCGCCCCGGGTCCGCCGCGGCAGGCTGCGCCGCATGCCGAGGCCGCACGGGTTCACCTACGCACGCCACCGGGACGACTCCGTCGTCATCACCCACCGGGGCCGCACCGCGGCCACCCTGCGCGGGAACCGCGCCGAGAAGTTCCTGGCCGAGGTGGAATCCGGCGACGCGCAGCTCGTGATGGCCCGCTGGACCGGCTCGTACAAGTTCGGCAACGAGCGCGTCGCGCGCAGTCACCCCCGCAATCAGCGCTGACATCCCGAAGGTCCCGAAACATCCCGCGAGGGTAAGGGAACGGCAAAGCACCTCCGGTCGTTCTCCGGGCATGACCGCTATGACCCCTGGATCCAACCTGCCGCTCAATGCCGTCCGCGTGACGGTCGACGTGGCTGCGCCGGTACGGCTCGACGTATCGGCCCTGCTCCTGACGGCGGACGGCAAGGTGCGCTCCGACGCCGACTTCATCTTCTTCAACCAGCCCTCCGGGCCCGGTGTCAGCTACCGGTCCGGCGGGGGTACGGCACCGGACTCGATCACCGTGGACACGGCCGCCCTGCCGCCGGGCATCGAGCGGATCGTGGTCACCGCCAGCCCCGACGCCGCCGGGCAGTCCTTCCAGGGCATCGAGCCCACCGGCACCGTGCGCAACGCCGACGGCGGAGCGGTGATCGCCTCCTTCACCCCGCCGCGGCTGGGCACGGAGACCGCGCTCGTCGTCGTCGAGGTCTACCAGCGCGGCGGCGTATGGAAGGTGCGCGCGGTCGGCCAGGGGTACGCCAACGGTCTCGCGGGCATCGCCACCGACTTCGGGGTCTCCGTGGACGAGGAGCCCGCGGCTCCCCAGGCCGTGACCCCGCCCGCGCCCCCGGCGCCCCCCGCGCCCCCGGCCCCGCCGGCCTCCTACCCGGCCTCCCCCTGGCTCGGCGGCGCCACCACGCCCGCGGCTCCCGCCCCGGCCGCCCCCGTGGCGCCCCCCGCACCCGCGGCCCCCGCGCCCGGCACGGGGAAGATCAACCTCGACAAGGGCCGGGTCAGCCTCCAGAAGAACCAGACCGTCTCCCTCGTCAAGGGCGGCCGCCCGCTGCTCTCCCAGGTCAAGATGGGTCTGGGCTGGGAGCCGGCCTTCCGCGGCAAGGACATCGACCTCGACGCCTCCGTCATCGCGTACGGCCCCCAGCGCAACCACATCGACAGCTGCTACTTCGGCAAGCTGTCCATCCTCGGCGGTGCCATCAAGCACTCCGGTGACAATCTCACCGGTGAGGGCGCGGGCGACGACGAGGTGATCGTCGTGGACCTCGGCCGGATCCCCGCCGACGCCACCGGCCTGGTGTTCACGGTGAATTCCTTCTCCGGCCAGAAATTCACCGAGGTGGCCAAGGCCTACTGCCGTCTCATCGACGCGGCGAGCGGCGAGGAGCTGGTGCGCTTCGACCTCACGAGCGCCGAACCCCAGACCGGCGTGATGATGGCCAAGCTGATCAAGCAGTTCTCCGGCGAGTGGGAGATGACCGCCATGGGCGACTTTGTGAAGTCGCGCACAGTGCGCGGCATGGTCAAGCCCGCCGCACAGGCACTCTGAGCAGGTGGGCGGGCACATGCGGCCACCGGTACGCGTCGCGGGTGATGGAAGCCACGCGTAATCCGTAGGTGGCTGTCAGTGCCCGCCCGTAGCCTTGGAACCATGCACGAGACACTCACCCCCGCGGGGCCCGCCCGCCCGTCCGCCGCAGAGGCGAACGAGGCGATACGGCACCTTGTCGAGACCCGGGTGGACGGCGAGTGGCCCTCGGAGGCATATGAGTTCCTGCTCGCCGAGTGGGCCGAGGCCTCGCGCGCGGAGGTTTCCCCGGCCCTGTAGGCGGCACGTGCGCGGCGCTGCCGCCGACGGTCAGTGCGCGCGCCGCCACGGCCCGGTGATGGCCAGCATGATGCCCGGGTCCTGGATGTTGGCGTACAGCGTGCGCCCGTCCGGGGAGAAGCAGACGCCGGTGAATTCGGAGTACTCCGGCGCCTCGGCCGACCCGTTGTTGAGCTCGTTGCGCGCGAGCGGGTAGGTGCGTCCCGACGCCGTCGCGCCGAACAGGTGCTGCAGCCCCGAGCCGTCCTCCGCGATGATCAGGCCGCCGTACGGGGAGACGGTGATGTTGTCGGGGCCGTCGTAGCCGCCGTCGGCCGACGGGTCCGCGTTGATCCCGATGAGGACGGTGAGGCGGACCGTGCGCCGCTTGGGGTCGTAGAACCAGACCTGGCCGTCGTGGGCCGCGCCCGGGCTCTCCTCACGGGCGTAGGACGAGACGAAGTACGCGCCGCCGTCCGCCCACCACATGCCCTCCAGCTTGCGTCCGCGCGTCACCACACCGTCGGCGAACTGCTTGCGCACCGGTACGGTCCGGGCATCGCGGTCGGGCACGTCCACCCAGTCGACCCCGTACACTGTGCCGATCTTCGTGGCGCGCGAGAAGTCGTCGACGAACCGGCCGGAGCTGTCGATGCACTTGGCGGCCTGGAGCACGCCGGCGTCGGCCGCGAGCGTACGGAGTCTGCCGCGCCCGTGGTGGAAGCCGCGGGGCGGGGTCCAGCGGTAGAGCAGCCCGTTGGGGCCGGAGGCGTCCTCGGTCAGGTAGGCATGGCCCTGGCGCGGGTCGATGACCACGGCCTCGTGGTCGTAGCGGCCGAAGGCCTTGACCGGCCGCGGGTCACGGTTGGCGCGCCGGTCGTGCGGGTCGACCTCGAAGACGTAGCCGTGGTCCTTCGTCATGCCGTTCTTGCCGGCCAGGTCCGAGTTCTCCTCGCAGGTCAGCCAGGTGCCCCAAGGGGTGGCGCCGCCGGCGCAGTTGGTCGAGGTACCGGCGATGCCCACCCATTCGGCGACCTCGCCGCCGCGCCGGACCTCGACGACCGTGCACCCGCCGGCCGCGGCCGGGTCGTAGACGAGGCCCTCGGTGAGCGGGACGGGGCGGGCCCAGTTCTCCCGCTTGCCCTTGAGCTCGTGGTTGTTGACGAGGAGGGTGACTCCGCGGTGGCCCTCGAAGGCGGCGGTCCCGTCGTGGTTGGACGGGGTGGTCTCGCCGGAGTCCAGCGTGGTGACCCCGCTGTGCGTGATGACGCGGTAGGTGAACCCGGCGGGCAGGGCCAGCAGTCCGGCCGGGTCGGGGACGAGCGGGCCGTAGCCGGGCTCGCAGGGCCGCCCGTGCTCGTCGCGACCGGTGCTGTCCTCGGCGGCGAGCGCCCCGGGGGCGGTGGCGAGGGCGCCGACCGTCCCGGTGAGCGCGACTCCCGCTCCGGCGATGACGGTACGAGCGGTGAAGTCTCTACGGCTGAGCGGCATCGGGTCTCCAGGGGTGGGGAGGTGGTGCGCCTGTCGTGCGGTCGTCGGCGCACACGCTCTCGCCCGCACGTGAACGGCGGCTGAACTACCCACCAAGAGGAACCGACCCCTTGCCCCGCCCCGGAATGGCCAACTCCGACCCCAGGAACGGCGCATTGTCACCGCCCTCCCGGGCACCCGGGTCGGTGGCCCCGGTCAGTCGGACCCGCCGATCGCGCTGCGGGCCGCGAGGCGGAAGTCCTGGACCGCCCGGTAGAGGATCCGCTGCCGTTCGGCGGCGAGGGCGGTGTCCTCGGCCTTGCGCGTGGCGTCCCCGGCGCGGGCGTCCTGCGCCATCCGCCGCATGACGTGCGAAAGGTCGCCGGAGGCGTGGGTGACGCGTTCGGCGACCTCCGCGAGGGGCGCCGGCCCTTCGAGGATGACGATTTCGCCAGCGCGGTGGACCTCGCGGGCCAGCGTGACGAAGCGGCCCGTCTTCGCGTCGAGGTCGGCCAGGTCCGGCGCGTCCGCACGCAGCACGTCGAGTACGGCGTCCATGGCGATGTCGCGGTCGTGGAGCGCGCCGAGGTAGCCGGCGTAGGCATCGCGGCGGTGCTGCCGGCTCCACTGGGCGTGCTGGGACCGTGCCTGCGCCCGGCCGTTGACGATCGCGGCCCCGAGGGTGGTCACGGAGCCGACGGCGGCTCCCAGCAGTGCGGCAAGTCCTGAGTCCATGGCGCCCATTGTGTCCACCGGGGAGCCAGGTCCGGCTCCCCGGTCCGCCCCCGGTCCGCCCCTGGCCCGAGCGTGGGCGGCTCAGGCCGGGCGGCGGGAACGGGCCCTGAACGCGGCCTTGCGGGCCTCCTTGGCCGCCTTCCTGTCCGGGTGCAGCCGGCCCATCGCCTCCAGGACGTACGCCGTCGCCGGGTGTTCCACCCGCCACACCTCCTCGAAGAACCCCGCGTGATGAGCGGTCAGGGTCTCCATCAGGAGCGGAAGCTCCTCCGTCTCCCCATCGGCGGCGAGCTGCGCCGCGATCGTGTCCACCGTCAGCCAGAACACCATCTCCGGGTCCGGCGCCGGTACGTCGCTCACCCCGCGCTCCGCCAGCCAGACCCTGGCCAGCCCGCCGAGCTCCTGGTCGTCCAGCACCGAGCGGACCGCGGGCTCGGCCTCCGGTCCGGCGGGGGCCAGGGCCTGCTGGCACCGGAGCCGGCGCAGCGGGCCGCCTTCGTCGTCCCCGCGGGCGGCGGCCAGCAGCTCGGCGGCCGCGGCGGGCAGTTCCCGGCCGGCCAGCCACTGCTCGATCTCGGCCTGGGCGGCGCTCTCGGAGTAGAAGGAGACCGCGTCGAGGAGGGCGTCGGCACCCTTCTCGGCCAGTTCACCGACGGCGGGGGCATCGACCCCGGCCTCCAGCATCCGTGCCCGGATCCCGTACAGGCCGAGGGGGGTCAGGCGGACCATCCCGTAGCGGGAGACGTCCTCGTCGTCCGCGGCGTTCCCGGCGCCCGCGGTCTCCGTTTCCAGGGGTCCGTCGGCCTCCGCCATCAGCTCCTCGTCGACGGGCCGGAACTCCACCAGCCCGATCGGCTCCAGCTGCCGGAACTGGTCGTCGAGGCGCATCATCGCGTCCGAGACCTGCTCCAGCACGGCGTCGGTCGGCTCGCCCATGCCGTCGGGCACGACCATCGAGGCGGCGAGCACCGGCAGCGGAACCGGTTCGTCCGCGGCCCCGCCCTCGGTGACGGTGAGCAGGTAGAGGTTGGCGAGGACCCCGTCGAGGAAGTCCGCCTCGCGCCCCGGGTTCCAGTCCAGCCGGTCGAAGTCGATCTCGCCGCCCGCGTCCAGCGCGTCCACGAGGTCGTCAAGGTCGGGAACCGCCGCGTCGGCGAGCACCGTGTCCAGTGCCGCCAGCCAGAGGTCGAGGACGTCGCCGGGCGCACCGCTCGTCACCAGTGCGAGGTCCTCACCGGGCGCGGCCGTGCCGAAGCGCTCCCCGCCGCCTTCCCCGCCGTCGTCCTCCGGCTCGGTCACGTCGACCAGGCCGGTGTCCACGGCCACGCGCCAGGCCTGGCTCGCGTACCCGGTGGAGTCCGCGTCGGCGGCGTCGAGGCCGAGCACCGCGGCGGCCTCGGGCAGCTGGTCGGCGGCGAGCTCGCCGCCGACGCCGACGCGGGTGTCGGGTCCGGCCCAGCGGGCGAGCCGTACGGCGCGCGCGAACAGCGGGGCGCCGAGGGCGTCGCGGGCCAGCTCCGCGTCGGAGTGCAGCCGTACGGGCGGCAGCGTGGGGTGCGAGTCTGCGGACATGGGGACGGTTCTCCTCGCGGACGCGGTGGGGCGGGGTAGGGCGGGTGTGGCGGGGTGGAACGGGGTGTGGCGTTGGTGACACGGGCCGTGCTGTCGGCCGGTCCGTCAGATGCGCCCGGATTTCGATGACATGGCCGACATGACGGGCAGTGCGGGCATGCGGATGTGGCGCAGATGACAGGCGTGGCCTTCGTACGGCGCTCCAGCGTAGACGCATTTCGGGCGTGTCCGGCGGGCCATCCCCTTTGGTTCATCCCACAGTCAGCTGCCGTATTCCCTGGAGGGCTTGACAACTTTGCTGGCCACACAGGAAATTGACGCGCGTAGATGTATAGGGAGCGGCTTGCCTCCCGCAGATCTCACTGCCGCACCCCCCACCTTTTCCCTCTCCCACACCGGAGTTCCTGCCCATGCGCTCCTCGCATCCCCGTTCCGCCGCCGTCGCGGCCCTCGTCGCCACCGCACTGGCCACCGGCCTGCTCGCGGGCTCCGCCGACGCGGCCGAAGGCGCCGTGTCCGCCGATCCGATACGCATCCACGACATTCAGGGCACCACCCGGATATCCCCGCTCAACGGCAAGCAGGTCACGGACGTCGAGGGCATCGTGACGGGCGTACGTACGTACGGCTCGCGCGGCTTCTGGATCCAGGACCCGGACGCCGACGACAACGACGCCACCAGCGAGGGCGTCTTCGTCTTCACCAACTCGGTTCCGACCGTCACCGCGGGCGACGCGGTCAAGGTCTCCGGCACGGTCGGCGAGTACATCCCCGGCGGCGTGAACTCCGGCAACCAGTCGGTCACCCAGATCTCCAAGCCGACGGTGACCGTGGTCTCCTCCGGCAACGCGCTGCCCGAGGCCACCGCGATCAACGAGTACTCGGTGCCCGCCGAGTACGCCCCGGCCGGTGACCCGGCCGCCGGCGGCAGCATCAACGGTCTGACCCTGGAGCCCTCGCGCTACGCCCTGGACCACTTCGAGTCGCTGGAGGGCATGAACGTCAAGATCGGCACCTCCCGCGTGGTCGGCGCCACCGACCCGTACTCGGAGCTGTGGGTCACGGTGAAGGGCTGGGAGAACACCGCCAAGCGCGGGGGCACCATCTACGGCTCCTACGAGTCCCAGAACACCGGCCGTCTGCAGATCCAGCAGCTCGCGCCCATCGCGCAGCAGCCCTTCCCGGTGGCCAACGTCGGCGACAAGCTGACCGGCACCACGGAAGGCCCGCTGGACTTCAACCAGTTCGGCGGCTACACGCTGGTGGCCCGTACCCTCGGCACCGTCAAGGCGGGCACCCTCGCCCCCGAGAAGACCAAGCCGCAGGCCGAGCAGGAGCTCGCGGTGGCCACGTACAACGTCGAGAACCTCGACCCGACCGACCCGCAGGAGAAGTTCGACGCGCTGGCCAAGGCCGTCGTCGAGAACCTGGCCTCCCCCGACGTCCTCGCCCTGGAGGAGATCCAGGACGACAACGGCGCCAAGAACGACGGCACCGTCTCGGCCGAGCAGACCCTCGCCAAGTTCACCGCGGCGATCTCGGCCGCCGGCGGCCCGGCCTACCAGTGGCGGACCGTCAACCCGGAGGACAAGAAGGACGGCGGCGAGCCCGGCGGAAACATCCGCCAGGTGTTCCTCTTCAACCCGGCGCGGGTCTCCTTCACCGAGCGCGCCCCGGGTGACGCGGTGACCGCGACCGGCGTGACCAAGGTCAACGGCAAGGCCGCCCTGACCCACTCCCCCGGCCGCATCGACCCCGCCAACCCGGCGTGGGCGGACAGCCGCAAGCCGCTGGCCGGCGAGTTCGTCTTCCGCGGCAAGACGGTCTTCGTGATCGCCAACCACTTCGGCTCCAAGGGCGGCGACGAGGGCCTGACCTCGCACCACCAGCCGCCGGTCCGCTCCTCGGAAACCAAGCGACTGCTCCAGGCCCAGGCCGTGAACGGCTTCGTGAAGCAGATCCTGGCGGAGGACAAGAACGCCGACGTCCTGGTCCTCGGTGACATCAACGACTTCGAGTTCTCGGCGACGACGGACGCGCTGGCGGACGGCGGGGCGCTGTACCCGGCGATCAAGTCGCTGCCGAAGGCAGAGCGTTACTCCTACGTCTACCAGGGCAACGCGCAGGTGCTGGACCAGATCCTGACCAGCCCGGCGATCAAGAAGTTCACGTACGACAGCGTGCACATCAACGCGGAGTTCTCGGCGCAGAACAGCGACCACGACCCGCAGGTGCTGCGCTTCCGCCCGTAACCCTTCGGGTCCCGCAGCTGCAGGGGGTCCGGCCGCCGTCCCGGCCGGGCCCCCTGCCACAATCCCGCCATGATCTTCCGTGAGGCCACCCGCCAGGACCTGCCCGCCGTACTCGCCCTGCTCGCCGACGAGGACTCGGTCGTCGACCCGGCCCGGGTCGTGGTCGGCGAGGCGCACGAGCGGGCCTTCGCCGCGATCGAGGCGGATCCGCGCAACGAGATGCTGGTCCTGACGGACGGGGCGGACGGGGCGGACGGGGCCGGGGAGGTCGTCCTCGGCTGCCTGCAGCTCACGTACATCCCGGGCCTGGGCCAGAACGGGCAGGAACGGGCGCTGGTGGAGGCGGTACGGATCCGCGCGGACCGGCGGGGCGGGGGGCTCGGCGCCGAACTGATGCGGCTCGCCGCCGAGCGGGCCCGCGAGCACGGCTGCGGCCTGGTCCAGCTGACCAGCAACAAGCGGCGGACGGCCGCGCACCGGTTCTACGAGCGGCTGGGCTTCGCCCGCAGCCACGAGGGCTTCAAACTGCACCTGGAGCCGTAGTGGGGCCTTCTCGGACAAGCTAGGGACTTTCGGCCCTGGCGTGACGCTCGACACATCCCTACCGAATCGACCGGTCGGGGTGGTTGAGTATTTCCACGCTCGATCTTGTTACCGGCTCGTACCGACCGCATCCCCGGAGGATCCTCGTGCTCCCCTCCATCTCCCTCGCTCAGGAAATCGGCCTCGCCGTCCTGCTCGTGGCCGCGATCGTCTGGTTCACCGGCCTCCGCCACGTGCGGGAGGACAGCCGCTTCGCCCACGCGGATCCCGCCGCCGCCGAGGGCCTGCCGATGATCCCGGCCCAGCGCGGCTCCGCCGCGCACCCGATGGAGTCGGTGGAGCTGACCGAGGCGGAGAAGCAGGCCTTCGCGGGCCTGGTCCGCACGATCCCCCTGAGCTGACGCCCTGCCCCGCGGCCTACCCGTTGCGCCGGCCCGCCGACTCCTTCGGCCTCACGGCGTTGATCAGCGCGCAGACCCCGGCCGTCACCGCCAGGCTCCCCACCATGACCATCCCCACTCCGATCACGAAGAGTCCGCTGGCATCGTCCGACCAGTCGTAGAAGGCGGCACAGGTCAGGCCGGCCGTGACGCCCACGACGGCGCCCGCCGCGAGGCCCCGGTACGCCGCCCAGCACACGGGCACCAGCAACGTCAGCCCGAGCCCGAGCACCTGCCAGGCCTCGTAGGGCCCGGTCTCCGTTCCGTCCGGCTGCACATCGCGGTGCTGGTCCCAGCCGAGCCACGCGGCCCACGACGCCATCGCCACCAGGGCGAGCGCCAGGGCGACCGGAAGCAGGGACTCGGGGCCGGAGCGTATTCGTCGTCGCATGCCCCCAGCCTTCCCCCGGGCCCCGCCGGCCACCAGCGCGCACGTACTCAGTCCCGCCCGAGTACCTGCGCCCGGGGACCTGCCTCCGACAACGGCCGAGCGCCCTCCCGGCCGTGGGGGACGGCGGGAGGGCGCTCGGGGGACGACGGTGCGGCCGGTGGGGCCGTCGGCCGGTGTCAGTTGTGGCTGTGCAGGACCTCGTTCAGGCCGCCCCAGGCCGCCTTGTACGGGCGGGCCTCGACGGCGCCGGTCACCGAGTTGCGGCGGAAGAGGATGTTGTTGGCGCCGGAGAGCTCCAGGGCCTTGACGATCTGGCCGTCCGGCAGGGTCACGCGGGTGCCCGCGGTCACGTAGAGGCCGGCCTCGACCACGCACTCGTCGCCCAGCGCGATGCCCACGCCCGCCTCGGCGCCGATCAGGGTGCGCTCGCCGATCGAGATGATCTGCTTGCCGCCGCCCGAGAGGGTGCCCATGGTGGAGGCGCCGCCGCCGATGTCGGAGCCGTCGCCGACCACGACGCCCGCGGAGATGCGGCCCTCGACCATGGAGGTGCCGAGGGTGCCGGCGTTGAAGTTGACGAAGCCCTCGTGCATGA
Organism: Streptomyces xanthophaeus; assembly: GCF_030440515.1. Lineage (GTDB taxonomy): Bacteria > Actinomycetota > Actinomycetes > Streptomycetales > Streptomycetaceae > Streptomyces > Streptomyces kutzneri. Next base: position 6,144,136 of record NZ_CP076543.1, on the reverse strand, counting down.
CGGTGGTGCCCTCGGCGAGGTGCGCGCCGAGGCGGACGCGGTCCGCGTCGGCGATGCGCACGCCCTTGGGCGCGACGTAGTCCGTCATCCGCGGGAACTTGTCGATCGAGGTGACCTGGAGGTGCAGGCCCTCGGCGCGCGCGTTGAGGCGGACGGTCTCGACCTGGTCGACGGCGACCGGGCCCAGCGAGGTCCAGGCGACGTTGGTCAGCAGGCCGAAGACGCCGTCGAGGTTCTGGCCGTGCGGCTTGACCAGGCGGTGGCTGAGCAGGTGCAGGCGCAGGTACGCGTCGTGCGCGTCCAGCGGCTTGTCCTCCAGGGAGGAGATGACCGTGCGGACGGCTACGACCTCGACGCCGCGGACCGCGTCCGTGCGGATCGCCTTGGCCGCGGCGGCGCCCAGCAGCTCCACGGCCTGGTCGGCGGTGAGGCGCTCGGTGCCGGCCGGGCCGGGCTCGGCGACCAGCTCGGGAGCGGGGAACCAGGTGTCGAGGACGGTGCCGTCGGCGGTGATGGTGGCAAGTCCGGCGGCGACGGCGCCGGTGGTACGCGTAGCAGTCATATCCGAAACCTAACCGGCGACGGCCTTCGGTTGCGAACCGGTCTCATGTGACGGTCGGGCGGGTCGCGCCGCGTGCCGGGCCTGGCGTGCGTGTGCCCCCAGCAGCGCCGCGCCCGCCCCAGCTGCCAGCACCGCGCAGAGCGGCCACAGCAGCCCGGGCGCAGCGGAGTAGAGGGCTCCGCCGAGCGGCGGACCGAGGACGACCCCGCTGACCGATACGCCCGCGTACAGGCTCTGGAACCGCCCGATGGCGTGCTCGGGCGCCTGGTCGGCCATGTGGGCGGTGGCCGTGGTCTTGTAGAGGATCTCCCCGAGGCTCAGCAGGACCATCATCGCCACGGCGCTCGCGATCCCGGCCCCGAGCAGCAGCGCCGCGTACCCGGCGCCGACGAGCACCATCCCGGCACCGATGACCGGCAGGGCCGGCCGCTTGCGCAGGGCGACGGCGGCGGGCAGTTCCAGGAGGAGGATCACCCCTCCGTTCAGGGCGATGACGAGCCCGAAGGCGCGCGCGTCCAGGCCGTGGTCGGCGAGGAAGACGGGGAAGGTGAAGTACTGCTGGCGGTAGACGATGTCGGTCACCAGGATCGCGCCGAGCAGCACCAGCACGGTGGGGCGGGCGCGCAGTTCGCGCCACAGGCCCCGTTCGCCGCGGCCCGGACCCCCGTCCCGGGCCGCGGCCGGTGTGCGGGGAGCGCCGCGGGCCGGGACTACCCGTGCGGTCCAGAGGGCGAAGAGGAGCGTCCCGGCGCCGTCGCCGACGAAGAGCCAGTCGTAGGAGAGGCCGGTGGCGATGAGGGCGCCCAGCGGCGGCCCGAGGGTGAATCCGCCGTTGGAGGCGCAGCGTACGAGGGCGAAGGCCTGGCGGCGGGCTCCCTCCGGGACGGTGACCGCGACGAGGGCGGAGTTGGCGGCCCGGATCACGCCGGAGGCGTACTGGGCCACGGGCAGGGTCAGGCCCAGGAGCGGCAGGGGGAGCAGCGGGAGGGCTGCGAGGGCCAAGCCCCCGAGGGTGGACGCGGCGAGCAGCACCCGGCGGTGGCCGAAGCGGTCTCCGTACCAGCCGCCGGTGAAGTTGCCGGCGACCAGGCCGATGCCGCTGATTCCGGTGACGAGGCCCGCCTGGGCGGCGCCGAGGCCGCGGGGGCCGGTCAGGTAGAGGAAGACGAAGACGAAGGTGAAGCTGACGACGGCGTTGACGAAGACCCCCGCAGCCAGCAGCCACACGACCCTCGGTACGTCCTTGAACCCCTGCAGCACACCCGTGCCCCCCTGTATCTGTATCCCGATCGAGTAAGTTCCCTTTGGGAACGGACTATGTCAGCATGACAGCCTTGGGTCAACGGACGAAGGAGTTCCCATGGCCCAGCGCACACACCTCGGCGACGCGGACTGCGCCATCGCCCAGGCCCTCGACGTGGTGGGCGACTGGTGGACGCTGCTGATCGTGCGCGACGCCGCGCGCGGTCTGCACCGCTTCGACGAGCTCCAGCGCGAGTTGGGGATGTCCCGCAAGGTGCTGGCGGAGCGGCTGAAGCTGCTCGTCGAGGCCGGGGTGCTGTCGCGCGAGCCGTACCAGGAGCGCCCGGTGCGGCACGAATACCGGCTGACCCCGCGCGGGCGGGGGCTGCTGCCCGTCCTGGTGGCCCTCCAGGACTGGGGAGACACCTGGGTCCTGGGAGAGGGAGAGATGACGGCGACGACCGACGAGGCATCGCGCGAGGCGGAACGGGTGCACGCGCTGCGCGGCACGCGGGTGCCGCCGCTGCTGCTGCCGGACCGTTTCGGCGAGCTGAGCGACCCGGTGGCGGACACCCCGTTCACGGTCCTGTACTGCTTCCCGGGCGCGTACGCGCGCGCCGAGTCCTACCCGCCGGGCTGGGCCGGGATCCCGGGCGCCAAGGGCTGCACCTTCGAGTCGTGCACCTACCGCGACCAGCTCGCGGAGTTCACCGCGGCCGGCGCCACCGTGCACGGGGTGTCGACCCAGCGACCGGACGAGCAAAGGGAGTTCGCGGAACAGGAGCGGCTGCGGTTCCCGCTCCTGTCGGACGCGGATCTGGCACTGACGGCCGCGCTGCGCCTGCCGACGTTCCGCGCGGCGGGCACGAGCCGGATCAAGCGGCTGACGCTCGTCATCGACCGCGACCGCACGGTCCGCGAGGTGATCTACCCGATCCAGGACATCGAGGCGAGCGTGCAGACGGCGCTCGCGGCCGTACGCTCCGCCGGCTGACCGGCCGCCGGGTCACCGGGCCGTCGGGTCACCGGCCGGCGCGTCACCAGGCCGCCGGGTCACCGGCCGCCGCCCACGATGCCGCTCCCCCGCGCCGTCCGGAACCGGGCCCCGCCCGGACCCGGTCGTGCGGGCCCGCCGGCGTCCGAGGACCGGCGCGCGGGGCGGAGTCCGGGTGGCAGCGGCGTGCCTACGCCGGCCGCAGGATGCGCCGCAGGACCTCGCGGGCGTACTCCTCGTCGTACGCGGCGTCCGTCAGCAGGACCTGCAGGCCGATCCCGTCCATGGCCGCCACCAGCGCCCGCGCGGTCAGCGGGTCGGTGCGCGGGGTCAGCGCCGCCGACATCGCCTCGCACCACTGCGCCGCCACCGGCCGCAGCGCCGGGCGGCGCAGGGCCGCCAGGTAGAGCTCGTACTCCAGCTCGACCCGGCCCCGGTCCGCCGCCAGGAACTCCCCGAGCAGGCGGGCCAGGGCCCGGGCGAGGTCCGCGTCCGGGTCGGCCAGTGCGGCCGAGTCGGCCACCGCCCGCGCAAAACCCTCGTTGGCCTGGCGCAGCGCGGCGACCAACAGGTCGTCCAGCGTCTCGAAGTGGTACGTCGTCGACCCGAGCGGTACGTCTGCTTCGGCCGCGGCGCTGCGGTGGGTCAGCCCGGCGATGCCCCGCTCGCCCACCACCCGGAGCGCCGCGTCGACGATCCGCTGCCGCCGGTCCGGGTCGTAGCGCCGCACGGCGGGGCTCATCAGTGGGCCCCGCCGAGATTCAGCAGGACCACCCCGCCGATCACCAGGGCGATCCCGGCGATCTTGGCGGCGGTGGCCGCCTCGCCCAGGAACACCATGCCTATGGCGGCGATCGCGGCGGTGCCGACGCCCGCCCAGATCGCGTAGGCCGTGCCGACGGACATCGACTTCAGCGTCTGCGCGAGCAGGGTGAAGGCGATGACGTAGCCCAGCAGGGTGCCCAGCGACGGCCACAGCTTCGTGAAGCCGTCGCTGTACTTCATGGCGGTGGTTCCGGCGACCTCGGCGGCGATGGCCGCGGCAAGCATGACGTAGGGCATGCGTACAACTGTACACATCGATGTGTACGTGCGTACACAAGCGGGCGGGAAAGTCGCCGCCATGTCCCTGACATGCTGGTATACGGTGTGCGTTCGACGGGGGAACGAACAGACGGAGCAGATGCATGACACACAGCGCAGGGTGGGGATCCACGGGGGCACCGGGACCGGGAGGCCCGGGCGGCGCGCCGCACTGGGGAGGATGGGCTCCGCCGCCACCGCCGAAGCCCGGGGTGGTACCCCTGAAGCCCCTCGGCCTCGGGGACATCGTGAGCGCTTCGTTCGCCACGCTCGGCCGCCACTGGAAGCAGCTGGTCGGCGTGATGCTGGCCGTGCAGGGCATCTGCCTGCTGGTCATGGCCCTGCTGGCGGGCATCGCCGTCGCCGCGGTGTACGACCACATCGAGCCGGTCTTCGACCGGCCCTACGGACAGGAACCGTCGGCCGAGGACCTCACACCGTTCCTCGTCGCGGCGATCACGCTGTTCGTGCTCCTGTGTGCCGTGGGGCTGCTGGGTATGGCGGTGGTCACCGCCCTGTGCCCGGCGGTCCTCCGTGAGGCGATCATGGGCCGGCCCACCACCTTCCGCGCGATGTGGCGCACGGCCCTGCGGCGGACCCCCGCCGTCCTGGGCGTGCTGGCGCTCACGGGGCTGATCGCGGGTGCCCCGGTGCTCGCCGCCTTCGCGGTGTGGATTCCGCTGATGATCGCCTCCGGCGCCGGTGGCGACCCGTCACCCGGGGTCGTGCTGCTCCTGCCCGCGCTCATGCTGCTCGCCGCCCCGGTGGCCGTCTGGCTCGCCACCCGGCTCGGCCTGGCCTCCGCCGTGGCGGTCATGGAGGAGGCCGGTCCCGTCACCGCGCTGCGCCGCTCGGCCGCACTGGTCAAGGGCGACTGGTGGCGGATCTTCGGCATCACCCTGGTCGGCAGCATGATCGGGATGAGCATCGCCTACATGATCCAGATGCCCTTCCAGCTCATCGGCATGTTCGGGATGATCCCGCTCATGGCCGAGGGGGGCGAGGGAACCGGACCGTCGGCAGGCATGATCGTCGCCCTCGTGCTCGGCTTCCTGTGCGTGCTCGTCGGCAGCGGCGTGAGCCAGATGTTCCAGATCGCCTACTCACAGCTGTTCAGCAATCTGCTGTACGTGGACCAGCGGATCCGGCGCGAGAACCTGGCCTCCGCCATCCTCGCCGAACTCGCCGCGGAGACCCCCGGCGCCGGCCCCTCGGCCACACCCGCCGCCCCGCCCGCACCTACCGCCCCGCCCGCGGACGCGCGCCCGGCCCAGCCGGAAGCGCCGCAGACCGGGACCGCCCCACAGCCGGATCCGCGGCCGGACGGCCAGGCGGACGGAAAGACGGACGGGCAGGGCTGACGGACAGGGCTGACAGGCGAACGGACGGCCGAGCGGCCGGACGAACCGCCGGACGACCGGCCGACACGAGGAAGGGCCCCCGGCACGATGCCGGGGGCCCTTCCTCGTTCACAACGGCTCAGACGTTGAAGCCGAGCGCGCGGAGCTGCTCGCGGCCGTCGTCCGTGATCTTGTCCGGGCCCCACGGCGGCATCCAGACCCAGTTGATGCGAAGTTCGCTGACGATGCCGTCCGTCGCCGACTTCGCCTGGTCCTCGATGACGTCCGTCAGCGGGCAGGCCGCCGAGGTCAGCGTCATGTCCAGGGTGGCGATGTTCGCGTCGTCGATGTGGATGCCGTAGATCAGGCCCAGGTTGACGACGTCGATGCCCAGCTCGGGGTCGACCACGTCGTAGAGGGCCTCGCGGACCTCCTCCTCGGTGGCCGGCTTGATCGACGCCTCGGGCGTCGCGTTCTCGGTCATGCCGTCTCCCTCTCCGCGCCGCCCAGAGCCTGGGCCGTCGCGTCCTTCCACGCCATCCAGCTCAGCAGAGCACACTTCACACGAGCCGGGTACTTGGAGACGCCGACGAACGCGACCGCGTCCTCCAGCACCTCCTCCATGGCCTCGTCGGGCTCGATCTTGCCCTTGGACTGCATCATCTCCAGGAAGACTGCCTGGATCTTCTGCGCCTCGGCCAGTTCCTTGCCCACGAGCAGCTCGTTCAGCACGGACGCGCTGGCCTGGCTGATGGAGCAGCCCTGGCCCTCGTAGGAGACGTCGGTCAGCGTCTCGCCGTCGTACTTCACGCGCAGCGTGATCTCGTCACCGCACGTCGGATTGACGTGGTGCACCTCGGCGTCGCCGTCGCGCAGGCCACGCCCGTGCGGGTGCTTGTAGTGGTCCAGGATGAGTTCCTGGTACATCGAATCCAGCTTCACTGCGTCCTCGTCGCCTCGTCCGTCAGCCGAAGAAGTTCCGTACGTGCTCCAGCCCGTCGATCAGCGCGTCGACCTCGGCCGGAGAGGAGTACAGGTAGAAAGACGCTCGCGTCGTCGCAGGAATTCCGTAGCGCAGGCAGACCGGGCGCGCGCAGTGGTGTCCCACGCGGACCGCGATGCCCTGCTCGTCCAGCACCTGGCCTACGTCGTGCGGGTGGATGTCACCCAGGACGAAGGAGATCGCGGCGCCGCGGTCCTCGGCCGTGGTGGGGCCGATGATCCGCAGGTCGGGCACCTCCGCGAGGCGCTTGATCGCGTACTCGGTGATCGCGTGCTCGTGCGCGGCGATCTTGTCCATGCCGATCGCGGTCAGGTAGTCCACGGCCGCGCCGAGGCCGACGGCCTGGGCGATCGGGGGCGTACCCGCCTCGAACTTGTGGGGCGCCGGGGCGTAGGTCGAGGCGTGCATCGACACGGTCTCGATCATCTCGCCGCCGCCGAGGAACGGAGGCAGGTCCTCCAGGAGCTCCTGCCGGCCCCAGAGGACGCCGATGCCGGTCGGGCCGCACATCTTGTGGCCGGTGAAGGCCACGAAGTCGGCGCCGAGCGCCTGCACGTCCAGCGGCATGTGCGGGGCGGCCTGGGAGGCGTCGATCAGCACGAGGGCGCCGACGTCCTGGGCGCGCCGCACGATCGCCTCGACCGGGTTGACCGTGCCCATGATGTTGGAGACCAGTGTGAAGGAGACGATCTTCGTCTTCTCCGTGATGACCTCTTCGATGTTGGACAGGTCGAGCCGGCCGTCGTCGGTGAGGCCGAACCACTTCAGCTTCGCGCCGGTCCGCTGCGAGAGCAGCTGCCACGGCACGATGTTGGAGTGGTGCTCCATCTCCGTGATGGCGATCTCGGTCTCGCGGTCGACCCGGTAGGGCTCGTCCGCCCAGCCGAGCATGTTCGCGACCAGGTTGAGCGACTCCGAGGCGTTCTTGGTGAAGATCACCTCGTCGCGGCTCGGCGCGTTGATGAAGGCGGCGACCTTGTCGCGGGCGCCCTCGTACAGCGCCGTGGCCTCCTCGGCGAGCACGTGCACGCCACGGTGGACGTTGGCGTTGTGCTGCTCGTAGTACTCGTTCAGCGCGTCGAGCACCTGGCGCGGCTTCTGCGAGGTCGCCGCATTGTCCAGGTAAACGATCTTCTTCCCGTCGTGGACCACACGATCCAGAAGGGGGAAGTCCTTTCGGATCGCCTCGATGTCGAGGAGGCCAGGCAGCTGTGTCACGCGGTCGCGCCACCCTTCGTGCTGTACGACTCGTAGCCTTCGGCCTCCAGCTTGTCGGCGAGCTCGGCGCCGCCGGACTCGGCGATGCGGCCCTCGGAGAAGACGTGGACGAAGTCGGGCTTGATGTAGCGGAGGATCCGCGTGTAGTGCGTGATCAGCAGCGTGCCGACCTCGCCGGTCGCGCGGACGCGGTTGACACCCTCGGAGACCTGGCGCAGTGCGTCGACGTCGAGACCGGAGTCGGTCTCGTCGAGGATCGCGATCTTCGGCTTCAGGAGCTCCAGCTGCAGGATCTCGTGGCGCTTCTTCTCACCGCCGGAGAAGCCCTCGTTGACGTTGCGCTCGGCGAAGGCCGGGTCCATCTGGAGCTGCTCCATCGCGGACTTGACCTCCTTCACCCAGGTACGCAGCTTCGGCGCCTCGCCGCGGATCGCGGTGGCCGAGGTGCGCAGGAAGTTGGAGACCGAGACACCGGGGACCTCGACCGGGTACTGCATCGCGAGGAAGACGCCGGCGCGGGCGCGCTCGTCGACGGACATCTCCAGGACGTCCTCGCCGTCGAGGGTCACGGTGCCACCGGTGATGGTGTACTTCGGGTGACCGGCGAGCGAGTACGCCAGGGTGGACTTGCCGGAGCCGTTCGGACCCATGATGGCGTGCGTCTCACCCTGCTTGACGGTGAGGTCGACGCCCTTGAGGATCTCGCGGGCGCCGTTCTCGGCCTCGACGGAGACGTGCAGGTCGTGGATTTCAAGCGTTGCCATGGATACCTCAGGACTCCTGGGTGAGGGAGACGAGCACGTCGTCCCCTTCGATCTTTACGGGGTATACGGGTACGGGGCGCGTCGCGGGCAGACCCGAAGGCTTGCCGGTGCGCAGGTCGAAGGCCGACCCGTGCAGCCAGCACTCGATCATGCAGTCTTCGACCTCGCCCTCCGAGAGCGAGACGTTCGCGTGCGAGCAGATGTCGTTGATCGCGAACACCTCCCCCTCGGTGGAGACGATGGACACCGGCGTGCCGTCGAGTTCCACCCGCTTCGGGGTGTTCTCCTCCAGCTCGCTGAGCGCGCAGGCCTTGACGTAATTCATCAGACGGAACCCTGGAGCTCGGTCTCGATCTTGGCGAGCAGACGCTCCTCGATGTCGTCGACACCGATCTGCTGGACGAGCTCCGCGAAGAAGCCGCGGACGACCAGGCGGCGGGCCTCGTCGGCCGGGATGCCACGGGCCTGCAGGTAGAAGAGCTGCTCGTCGTCGAAGCGGCCGGTCGCGGAGGCGTGGCCGGCGCCGACGATCTCGCCGGTCTCGATCTCCAGGTTCGGCACCGAGTCGACCCGCGCGCCGTCCGTGAGGACGAGGTTGCGGTTCATCTCGTAGGTGTCGGTGCCCTCGGCGCTCTTCTGGATGAGCACGTCACCGATCCAGACCGCGTGGGCGTCCTGGCCCTGGAGCGCGCCCTTGTAGACCACGTTCGACTTGCAGTGCGGGGCGTCGTGCGTGACCAGGAGGCGGTGCTCCTGGTGCTGGCCGGCGTCCGTGAAGTACAGGCCGAAGAGCTCGGCCTCGCCGCCGGGGCCGGCGTAGCTGATGCGCGGGTGGAGGCGCACGACGTCGCCGCCGAAGGTGACCACGACCGACTTGAAGGTCGCGTCGCGGCCGACCAGCGTGTTGTGCTGGGAGCAGTGGACGGCGGTGTCGTCCCAGTCCTGCACGGACACGACGGTGAGCTTGGCGCCGTCGCCGACCAGGAAGTCGACGTTGGCGGCGCGCACGCCGTCACCGGTGTGGTCGATGACGATGACGGCCTCGGCGAAGGCCTGCACGTCGAAGACGGTGTGGCCGAAGGTGGTGCCGCCCTCGCCGTGCAGCGTCACGCGCACCGGCTCGGTCAGCACCGTCTCCTTGGGCACGGTGACGACCGTGGCCTTGGCGAAGGACGAGAACGCCTGGGCGGCGATCCGGTCCACGGGGGTGCCGGCCTTGCCGATGCGCGCGTCGCCGCGCTCCACCGACTCGACCTTGACGCCCTCGGGCGCGTCGATCTGGGCCTTCATGGTGCCGTTGGCGACCGCGGTGCCGTCGTGCAGGCCCTTGAGGCGGGCGAGCGGCGTGAAGCGCCACTCCTCCTCGCGGCCGTTCGGAACCGGGAAGTCCGCCACGTCGAAGGACGGGGGCGCACTCATCCGGGTGGCGACGGTGGACTCGGCGGCCACCGCGATCGCGCCGGCGGTGGTCGAACCCGCCGGAATGTTCTGAGCCTCAGCCATGGCTGTCGTCTTGCTCACTCTCTTTAAAGAACACTGCCTACGTCAAAGGATGTGCGGCAGGGGATGCCGCGCGGCCGGCGGTCAGCCGACCGATCCCTCCATCTGCAGCTCGATCAGCCGGTTCAGCTCCAGGGCGTACTCCATGGGCAGCTCGCGCGCGATGGGCTCGACGAAGCCGCGCACGATCATGGCCATCGCCTCGAACTCCGTCATACCGCGGCTCATCAGGTAGAAGAGCTGGTCGTCGGAGACCTTGGAGACCGTGGCCTCGTGGCCCATGGAGACGTCGTCCTCTCGGACGTCCACGTAGGGGTACGTGTCCGAGCGGGAGATGGTGTCGACCAGGAGCGCGTCGCACAGCACGTTGGACTTCGAGCCGTGGGCGCCCTCGCCGATCTCGACCAGGCCGCGGTAGGAGGTGCGGCCGCCGCCTCGTGCCACCGACTTGGAGACGATGTTCGAGGAGGTGTTCGGCGCCATGTGGACCATCTTGGAGCCGGCGTCCTGGTGCTGGCCCTCGCCCGCGAAGGCGATGGACAGGGTCTCGCCCTTGGCGTGCTCGCCCATCAGGTAGACGGCCGGGTACTTCATCGTGACCTTGGAACCGATGTTGCCGTCGATCCACTCCATGGTCGCGCCCTCGTACGCCACGGCGCGCTTGGTGACCAGGTTGTAGACGTTGTTCGACCAGTTCTGGATCGTCGTGTAGCGGCAGCGGCCGCCCTTCTTGACGATGATCTCGACCACGGCGCTGTGCAGCGAGTCCGAGGAGTAGATCGGGGCGGTGCAGCCCTCGACGTAGTGGACGTAGGCGTCCTCGTCGACGATGATCAGCGTCCGCTCGAACTGGCCCATGTTCTCCGTGTTGATACGGAAGTAGGCCTGGAGCGGGATGTCGACCTTCACGCCCTTGGGGACGTAGATGAAGGAGCCGCCGGACCACACCGCGGTGTTCAGCGACGCGAACTTGTTGTCGCCGACCGGGATGACCGTGCCGAAGTACTCCTGGAAGAGCTCCGGGTGCTCCTTGAGCGCGGTGTCCGTGTCGAGGAAGATGACGCCCTGCTCCTCCAGGTCCTCACGGATCTGGTGGTAGACGACCTCGGACTCGTACTGGGCCGCGACACCGGCGACGAGGCGCTGCTTCTCCGCCTCCGGGATGCCGAGCTTGTCGTACGTGTTCTTGATGTCCTCGGGCAGGTCCTCCCACGAAGCGGCCTGCTTCTCGGTGGAACGCACGAAGTACTTGATGTTGTCGAAGTCGATGCCCGAGAGGTCGGAACCCCAGTTCGGCATGGGCTTCTTGTCGAACAGCTTCAGGCCCTTGAGGCGGAGCTTGAGCATCCATTCCGGCTCGGACTTCTTCGCCGAGATGTCGCGGACGACCTCTTCGGACAGACCCCGCTTGGCAGCGGCACCGGCCGCGTCGGAGTCGGCCCAGCCGTATTCGTAAGTGCCCAGGCCATCGAGCTCAGGGTGAGCGATCTCCGTGGTCATGCGGGGTTCCTCCCGGCCGTACTTGCAGATACTGATGTGTCGGTCTGTGTGGTGCTCGCGCCACGCGGAATGAACGTCGTGCACACCCCGTCGCCATGGGCGATCGTGGCGAGGCGCTGCACATGGGTCCCCAGCAGGCGGGAGAAGACCTCGGTCTCCGCCTCGCAGAGCTGCGGGAACTGCTCGGCGACGTGCGCGACCGGGCAGTGGTGCTGGCAGAGCTGTTCACCGCTGTGCGGACCGGGAGCGCTCTTCGCCGTAGCAGCGTACCCGTCCGTGGTCAACGCCTTGGCAAGGGCCTCCGTGCGCTCCTGCGGGGCGGCGGCCTCGACGGCCTCCTTGTACGCCTGCGCCTGCGATTCCATCCGCGACCTGGCGAAGGCGGCGACGGCCACCTCGCCCTGCTCGCCGCCGCCGGCCGACTGCGCGATCCAGCGCAGGGCGTCCGCGGCGAGCGTGTCGTAGGACTGGTCGAAGGCGTCGCGGCCGCAGTCGGTGAGCGCGAAGACCTTGGCGGGCCGACCCCGGGTGCGTGCGCCGTACACACGCTGCTCACGGGGTTCGACCACGTCGTCGGTGACGAGCGTGTCGAGGTGGCGGCGGACGGCGGCCTGGGTGAGGCCGAGACGCTGGGCGAGGTCGGCGACGGTGGACGGACCGTGGTCCAGGATCGAGCGCGCCACCCGGTTGCGGGTTGACCGCTCCCCGGTGCCGAGCTCCCCCTGGAGGGTGTCGATCTGCCGTTCGCCGTATTTCACAACGCCATTGTTGCGTAATTAACCGAGCGGCGACAAGCCGTGATGGACGCCACCCCTGGTGGCCTCCATCACTAAGGGTTACCTTATTTATCGACGGAGAGTTATTCGGAGGGCAACATTCCGCTACTTTCCGGGATGCCTTCGGCGAGCCCGAAAACCGCCCCCCACCAGCGCATCTGCACCCGCGGCGGTTCTCCGGCGCCGAAAAGATCGACTTCCGGAAAAGATCACGGAAACATGCCGACTCTTCCAGGACCGACCGGCTGAAAAGAACGGTATTAGCGACGCGTCGTCCGATTCCACGGCTCCGAACGGAAGACGAACCGGAGAAGAAGAGGCCCCGACCCCGGGCCCCACGGCCCCTCCCCCGGCTCCGTAGACTCACCCCCCATGAGCAACGACCCCGCCGTGGAGATCCGCGGACTGGTGAAGCGGTACGGCACCAAGACCGCGGTGGACGGCCTGGACCTCACCGTCCGGAGCGGCTCCGTCACCGCGGTCCTCGGTCCCAACGGCGCGGGCAAGACGACCACGGTGGAGGCCTGCGAGGGCTACCACCGCCCCGACGCCGGCACCGTCCGCGTCCTCGGCCTCGACCCGGTCGCCCAGGCCGGGGCCCTGCGCCCGCGGATCGGCGTGATGCTGCAGTCCGGCGGTGTCTACTCCGGAGCCCGCGCCGTCGAGATGCTCCGCCACATGGCCAAGCTCTACGCCGACCCGCTCGACGTCGGCACCCTGGTGGAACGCCTCGGACTCGGCGGCTGCGGCCGCACCCCCTACCGCCGGCTCTCCGGCGGCCAGCAGCAGCGCCTGGCCCTGGCCATGGCCGTGGTGGGCCGCCCCGAGCTGGTCTTCCTCGACGAGCCCACCGCCGGCCTGGACCCGCAGGCCCGCCGCGCGACCTGGGACCTCGTACGGGAGCTGCGCACCGACGGGGTCACCGTCGTCCTCACCACCCACCACATGGACGAGGCCGAGCAGCTCGCCGACGAGGTCGCCATCGTGGACGCGGGCAAGGTCATCGTCCACGGCAGCCCCGAGCAGCTGTGCCGCGGCGGCGCCGAGAACACCCTGCGCTTCACCGGCCGCCCCTCCCTCGACCTCGCCTCGCTCCTGAAGGCGCTGCCCGACGGCACCGAGGCCGCCGAGCTCGCCCCGGGCGTCTACCGGGTCACCGGCGACGTCCACCCGCAGCTGCTGGCCACCGTCGCCTCCTGGTGCGCGCAGCACGGCGTGATGCCGAGCAGCCTCACGGTGGAGCGGCACACCCTCGAGGACGTCTTCCTCGAACTGACAGGCAAGGAGCTGCGCGCATGAGCGCCGGTACGTTCACCCCCAGCCCGGGGGCCGCGCCCGTGTCCCGCATGATCCTCGCGCAGACGGCGCTGGAGACCCGGATGCTGCTGCGCAACGGGGAACAGCTGCTGCTGACCGTGATCATCCCGGCGCTGCTGCTGACCCTCTTCTCGGCTGTCGACATCGTCACCGTGCCCATCCAAGAGGGCGGCGGCGAGAAATCCGTCGACTTCCTCGCGCCCGGGATCCTGGCGCTCGCCGTGATGTCCACCGCCTTCACCGGCCAGGCCATCGCCACCGGCTTCGACCGCCGCTACGGGGTCCTCAAGCGGCTCGGGGCCTCCCCGCTGCCGCGCTGGGCCCTGATGGCCGCCAAGACCCTGTCGGTGCTGGTCACCGAGGTACTGCAGATCGCCCTGCTGACGGTGATCGCCCTCGCGCTGGGGTGGTCCCCGCAGGGCGACCCGCTGTCGGTGGCCGCGCTGATCCTGCTGGGCACGGCCGCCTTCTCCGGCCTCGGGCTGCTGATGGCGGGCACCCTCAAGGCCGAGATGACCCTGGCCGCCGCCAACCTGGTCTTCCTGCTGCTGCTGGTCGGCGGCGGGGTGATCGTGCCGCTGGAGAAGTTCCCGGAGGCCGCGCAGTCCGTCCTGGGGCTGCTGCCCATCGCGGCCCTGTCCGACGGGCTGCGGGAGGTGCTCCAGCACGGCGCTTCGCTCCCCTGGGGCGACGCGGCCGTACTGGCGGGCTGGTCCGTACTCGGTCTGGGCGCCGCCGCGCGGCTCTTCCGCTGGGAATGAAATCCCTCCCCTCGCGGCGGCGATGCCGCGAGGATGGGCCCCTCACACATGAAGCCGGGGGGCGGACATGGTGCAGCGGGACGCCGTTCTACGGCTGGACGATCAATGGGCACGGGTGCGGTCGGGGGCGGAGCACACGGAGCCCGGGGAGCGCGAGCGGCTCCTCGACGAGCTGATCGGCGCCCTGCGCCCGTTCACGGACGACCCTCGGTGCACCGCGCTGCTCGGGCTGCGCCTCGCCGACCGGGCCGCCGCACGGTTCGCCGCGGGGGACCGGGCGGGCGCCCTCGCCACGATCGAGGAGGGGCTGCGCAGCTCCGAGCGCGCGGCCGGGCACTCCCCCGAGTTCGCCCGCTGGTACGCGCGCGGGCTGATCAACCACGGGGTCTGGCTGTCCTGGCCGCTCAGCGACGGGGCCCGGCTGCCGAAGCACCCGCTGGGCCCGGCCGCCGGCGAGGGGCCGAGCGCCATGGAGCGGGCGGCCGGTGAGCGCGCCCGCGATCTGACCCGGACCGCGGTGGAGGTGTGGGCGGGGCTGGACCAGCGGGATCCGGTCAACCGGCGGGGCCTGGCCCAGGCCAAGGTGTTCCTCGGGGACCGCCTCGCCGAGCTGGGGTTCGCCGAGGAGGCCGTGGCCTGGGCCGTGGCAGCCGAGTCCGACTTCCGCCGGCTGCTGCTCGCGGACCCGGCCGCGGAGGAGTCCGGGGAGGCCGAGGAGGCCCTCGACCACATCGGCCGCCAGCTGGAACTGCGGCTGCGCTTCCTGACCTTCGGCTCGCTGGTCAGCCTGCGCACGCAGGGGATGCTGCCCGAACGGCTGCTGCCCCGGGCCGTGGTGGCCGCCCGTATCCAGGGGGTGGCGGAGCCGCGGATCGCGGCCGGGCTGGGGCTCGACGCCGAGCAGGTGCGCACGATGCTGGAGGTCACCCCCTGGCTCGCGGTGTGGCGCTTCGAGGTGCGCGGGCCTGACGGCCTGTGGAACGTACTCGAACATCCCTGGCACAGCACCACAGAAGTAAGGAATCGGACGGCCGAGGATGTAGCGGGGGAATTAGTACGCGGGTTCGCCGGCTCGGCGGACTACCCGGGCGACGGCACCCATTGGCGCATCCTGCTGTGGTGGCAGGAGGAGGGCGACCCCGCGGAGGCGAGGTACCGGCTGGTCATCGGCCCGGACACGCCCCTGGCCACCCCCTCGTGAAACTTTGCACAAGGGGTCGCCTACGATATGGGGCGTGTTGAACCCCCTCGCCCACATCGCCAGCCGCTGGACCCCGTCACCCCGGACCGTCCAGCGGGCCGCACTCGCCGCGCTCGTCATGAGCGTGGTCATCGTCGTCACCGGCGGCGCGGTACGGCTGACCGGATCCGGCCTCGGCTGCGACACCTGGCCCAAGTGCACCGACGACAGCCTGATCGTGACGCAGGAGCAGGGCTTCCACGGCGCCATCGAATTCGGCAACCGCATGCTGACCTACGTGCTCAGCGCGGCCGTCGGCTGGGGAATCATCGCCTCCCGCTCGGCAAAGCCCTGGCGGCACTCCCTGACGAAGCTCGGCTGGGTCCAGTTCGCGATCGTGCTGGCGAACGCCGTGCTCGGCGGCATCACCGTCCTGACCGGGCTCAACCCGTACAGCGTGGCCGGGCACTTCCTCCTCGCCACCGCGCTGATCACCGTGACGACGGTCACCTGGCAGCGCACCCGCGAAGGTGACGGCGCGCCCCGGCCGCGCGTGCCCGGCCCGGTGCGCAAGCTGTCGTGGGCGCTGCTCGCGACCACCCTCGTCCTGATCGCGGCGGGCACCGTCGTGACCGGCTCCGGTCCGCACGCCGGCGACAGCAGCGAGATCAAGCGGATGCCCTTCGACTGGGACACCACCGCCCACGTGCACGCCGTCTCCGCCTGGCTGGTGTGCGCGCTCGGTATCGCGATGTGGCTGGTCCTGCGCGTCGTGGACGCTCCCGCCGACACCCGGGCCCGCGCCCGCGACCTGCTGGTCGTGCTGCTCGCCCAGGGCGCGATCGGCTACGTGCAGTACGCGACCCACGTCCCCGAGGCCCTGGTCGCCGCCCACATGCTCGGCTCCTGCCTGGTGTGGATCGCCGTGGTCCGGATCGCCCTGAGTCTGCGCGAGCAGCCGGTCGAGCAGGCGGAGATCCCCGCCCAGGCCGACCCGCAGCTCTCCGCCGCCTAGTCGCCGATGCCCGGCCCCTACCCCCGGTCCAGGCGGTAGACGCGGCGGGCGTTGCCCGCCGCGACCAGGGCGGCCACCCGTTCCGCGTCCCGCCAGGACCAGGAACCCTCGGCCGCCCAGCCGCCCAGCACCCGGCCCAGCGCCTCACGGAACACCAGGGCGCCCACCGCGTGCAGTTCGGGCAGCTGCCGCCCGCCGCTGGAGAACAGCACCTTTCCGAACGGCGCGATCTCCAGCAGCTCCGCCAGGACCACCGCGGCCCGCGCCCCGGTCTGCCCGAGGGCCGCGCCCGTATCGGCGTAGACGTGCGGGAAGGCCGCCGCGAGCTGCGCGGTGCGGCGGTGGTGGGGATATCCGCCGAGCAGTACCAGTCGTGTCCCGAGGCCGGCGGTGGCGCGTACGAACCCGGTCAGCGCGGCCGGATCGGCCTCGCCCGTGTGCAGCTGGAGCGGCAGCCCCGACGCCACCGCGCTCCACAGCAGGTGGGCCAGGAGTACGGGGTCCCCTACGGCTCCGCCCCGCGGCCGCCGGGCCAGCCAGCGCCCGGCCGCCCCGCGCACCGCGCCGGGACCGGGCGGCTCGGGTGCCACGGCCGGAATGTCCGCGCGGGTGAAGGCCGTGGCACAGGTGAAGGCCGCGGCCCCGGTGGCGGCGTGGTGGACGGCCTCGGACAGATTGGCGAGGAAGGCGCCCACCGTCCCGGAGGTGTCGGCGACCTGCTCGGCCAGTAACTCCAGCCGGACCGACTCGAAGGCCTCGGCGTCCCCGGCGAGCGCCAGTTCCTTGGGCCCGGTGAGATCCCCGGGCACCCCGGTGTCGACCAGGTAGGCGGCGACGCCGGATCCCCTCAGCAGCCGCCGCGCGGTCTCGGCCGCGCCCAGCTCGCGCCGCCGCGCCAGATAGCGGGCGGGGGTGGCGTGCGGCTCCAGCCCCAGCAGCGGCGGGCACCAGCGGCGCACCGCGAAGCCGGTCTGCGTGTCGAAGAAGGTGGTGCCCGCGGCGGGCGGGCCGGCCGAGCGCATCAGCTGGGCTTCGAAGGTGCCCAGGCCCAGCTCCGTACGGAGTACTCCGTGGCAGTACTGGTCCACCAGGCGCGGCGTTTCGATCATCCGGGCATCCCGTTGCGGACGTGAGGAAGGGGCTTCCACACGTCCTAACGGGTGAGCGGGGTGTGAGGTGTTGCTCGGGCTGTTGACCGAGACGGCACTCCCGGGCCCCGGGACGTTCTCCCGGGCTCAGGCCGCCGGGTTCTCGGGTCCGCCGATCTGGATGCCGGCCATCCGCGTCCACTCGTACGGGCCCGTGCGCACGCGCGCGGCGAACTCCCCGTCGAACTCGTCGTGGAGGGTCAGCGCCGCCTTCTCCGCGGCCAGCTGGGCCACCTCGAAGGTGGGGGCCACCAGGTCGCCCCAGCCGCCGTCCGTACCCACGAGCACGATCCGGGTGCCGGCCTGGCCGATGTGGGCGAGCTGGCCCTCGACGCCGCCGTGCTGCCTGGCGAACGCGCCGATCTGCTTGGCCAGCTTCGCGGCCTTACGGTCCTGCTTCTTGTCCGCGGCGCCTGCGGCGGCCGCCGTGTCTGCGGTGTCTCCCATGGAAGCCATGCTACCGGTGAGTAATCAACGGAGGAAGGGATCCACGGCCACCGCCACGAACAGCAGCGACACGTAGGTGATGGACCAGTGGAACAGGCGCATCTCCTTGAGCTTCGCGCCCGTGATGCCGGCCTTGGCCCGCGCGTGGAGCGCGTGCGCCTCCCACAGCCACCAGCCGCCCGAGACCAGCGCGACCGCGGTGTAGAACCAGCCGGTGTAGCCCAGCGGGGTCAGCAGCAGCGAGACCGCCACCATCACCCAGCTGTAGAGGACGATCTGGCGCGCCACGGCCTTGTTGCCCGCGACGACCGGGAGCATCGGCACACCGGCCCGCGCGTAGTCGTCCTTGACCTTCATCGACAGCGGCCAGTAGTGCGGCGGCGTCCAGAAGAAGATGACGAGGAACAGGATGACCGCGGCCCAGGAGACCTCGTCCCTGACGGCCGACCAGCCGATGAGCACCGGCATGCAGCCCGCGATGCCGCCCCAGACGATGTTCTGGGCGGTGCGCCGCTTCAGCAGCATCGTGTAGACCACGACGTAGAAGAGGAGCGCACCGAGCGACAGCGCCGCCGACAGCCAGTTGACGAGCAGGCCGAAGAAGAGGGTGGACACGACCGCGAGGGTGAGGCCGAAGGCCAGGCACTCCCGCGGACTGACCATGCCGGTCACCAGCGGGCGCTGCGACGTCCGGTCCATCAGCGCGTCGATGTCGCGGTCGATGTACATGTTCAGCGCGTTGGCGCCGCCGGCGGACAAGTAGCCGCCGAGGCAGGTCACGAGGACCAGCCGCAGTGACGGAACGCCCTGCTCGGCAAGGAACATCACCGGCACTGTGGTGATCAGCAGAAGTTCGATGATCCGCGGCTTGGTCAATGCCACGAAAGCCATGACGCGGGTCCCGAGCGGCCGCTGACCGGGGCTCGTCCCGAGCACCCCCGCTGGACGGGATTCGACGGCCGTCACGCACACCCCTGAGAGAGAATCCAGCAAGCTCCGACTCGGGCCATTCACAACATGAAGGCCCGGTTAAGGCTTGCGCGTACCACGCCACTGTAGACGTTGCGCTTACGTCGCCCCGCGCCGGGGTCGCCTCGTGTTGAGCCGATCGGACCGTGCATACATACGGGGGACGGCCCTCGCCGGACGCCGGTGCGCGGGTGAACGCGGGTCGGCGGCGCGGTGACGGACTGCCTGCACTCGAATAGCTGCACGCCGTTGCGGGGGTAGGCTCGGAATCGCGCCGGTGCACCGTTCGTCACCGGGATTCATACATGTGGAGAGGAGCCCTGACCCACGGTGAGCACCAAGCCGACCACCACAGAGCTCGAGTGGACCGAACTGGACCAGCGGGCCGTCGACACCGCCCGCATCCTGGCCGCTGACGCGGTCCAGAAGGTCGGAAACGGCCACCCCGGTACGGCGATGAGCCTGGCCCCCGCCGCGTACACCCTCTTCCAGAAGGTGATGCGGCACGACCCGGCGGACCCCGAGTGGGTTGGCCGCGACCGCTTCGTCCTCTCCGCGGGGCACTCCTCCCTGACGCTCTACACCCAGCTCTACCTCGGCGGGTTCGGGCTGGAGCTGGACGACCTCAAGGCGTTCCGCACCTGGGGCTCGAAGACCCCCGGCCACCCGGAGTACGGCCACACGGCCGGCGTGGAGACCACCACCGGCCCCCTCGGCCAGGGCATCGCCAACGCGGTGGGCATGGCCATGGCCGCCCGCTACGAGCGCGGTCTGTTCGACCCGGAGGCCGCCCAGGGCGCCTCCCCGTTCGACCACATGGTCTACGCGATCGCGGGCGACGGCTGCCTCCAGGAGGGCATCTCGCACGAGGCGTCCGCGCTGGCCGGCCACCAGAAGCTCGGCAACCTCGTCCTGCTGTGGGACGACAACCACATCTCCATCGAGGGAGACACGGAGACGGCCGTCTCCGAGGACACCCTCAAGCGCTACGAGGCGTACGGCTGGCACGTCCAGCGCGTCGAGCAGCAGGAGAACGGCGACCTCGACCCGAAGGCGCTGTTCGCCGCCCTCCAGGCCGCCAAGGCCGAGACCGGCCGCCCGTCCTTCATCGCGGCCCGCTCGATCATCGCCTGGCCCGCCCCGCACGCCCAGAACACCGAGGCCGCCCACGGCTCGGCGCTCGGCGACGACGAGGTCGCGGCCACCAAGCGCGTCCTCGGCTTCGACCCGGAGCAGACCTTCGAGGTCTCCGACGAGGTCATCGCCCACACCCGCAAGGCCCTCGACCGCGGCCGCGAGGCCAAGGCCGAGTGGGAGAAGGAGTTCTCCGCCTGGCGCACCGCCAACCCGGAGCGCGCCGCCGAGTTCGACCGCATCAACGCCAACGAGCTGCCCGCGGGCTGGGAGGACAAGCTCCCCGTCTTCGAGGCCGGCAAGGGTGTCGCCACCCGCGCCGCCTCCGGCAAGGTGCTCGGCGCGCTCGGCGCGGTCATCCCGGAGCTGTGGGGCGGCTCGGCCGACCTGGCCGGCTCCAACAACACCACCATCGACAAGGACTCCTCGTTCCTGCCGGTGGGGAACCCGCTGCCGGAGGCCGACCCGTACGGCCGCACCATCCACTTCGGCATCCGCGAGCACGCCATGGCCGCGTCCATGAACGGCATCGCGCTGCACGGCCACACCCGCATCTACGGCGGCACCTTCCTGGTGTTCTCCGACTACATGCGCAACGCCGTCCGCCTGTCCGCGCTGATGCACCTGCCGGTGACGTACGTGTGGACGCACGACTCCATCGGTCTGGGCGAGGACGGCCCGACCCACCAGCCGGTCGAGCACCTCGCCTCGCTGCGCGCCATCCCGGGCCTGAACATCGTCCGCCCGGCCGACGCCAACGAGACCGCCATCGCCTGGCGCGAGATCCTGCGCCGCCACACCAAGGTCTTCGGCAAGGGTGCCCCGCACGGCCTCGCGCTGACCCGCCAGGGTGTGCCGACCTACGAGCGCAACGAGGCCGCCGCCAAGGGCGGGTACGTCCTGTTCGAGGCCGAGGGCGGCCCCGCGCAGGTCCTCCTCATCGGTACCGGCTCCGAGGTGCACCTGGCCGTCGAGGCCCGCGAGCAGCTCCAGGCACAGGGCGTCCCCACCCGGGTCGTCTCGATGCCGTCCGTCGAGTGGTTCGAGGAGCAGGACCAGGAGTACAAGGACAGCGTCCTGCCGCCGTCGGTGAAGGCCCGCGTCGCGGTCGAGGCGGGCATCGGCCTGACCTGGCACCGCTACGTCGGTGACGCCGGCCGGATCGTCTCGCTGGAGCACTTCGGTGCCTCGGCCGACGCGAAGGTGCTCTTCCGCGAGTTCGGCTTCACCGCCGAGAACGTGGCGGCCGCCGCCCAGGAATCCCTTGCCGCCGCCGCGCGCTGAAGCCGGTACGCAACCCAAGTAGGAGATGTAATCCCATGACAGACGCACTCAAGCGCCTCTCCGACGAAGGCGTCGCGATCTGGCTGGACGACCTGTCCCGCAAGCGCATCACGTCCGGCAACCTGGCCGAGCTCATCGACCAGTCGCACGTGGTCGGTGTCACCACCAACCCGGCGATCTTCCAGAAGGCCATCAGCGGCGGCGAGGGCTACGAGCAGCAGCTCACCGACCTCGCGACCCGCAAGGTCACCGTGGAAGAGGCCCTGCGCATGATCACGACGGCGGACGTCAGGGACGCCGCCGACATCCTGCGCCCGGTCTACGACCGCACCGACGGCCAGGACGGCCGCGTGTCGATCGAGGTCGACCCGCGCCTGGCGCACAACACCCCGGCGACCGTCGCCGAGGCCAAGCAGCTCGCCTGGCTGGTGGACCGCCCGAACACGCTCATCAAGATCCCGGCGACCAAGGCCGGCCTGCCGGCGATCACCGAGGTCATCGGCAAGGGCATCAGCGTCAACGTCACGCTGATCTTCTCGCTGGAGCGCTACCGCGAGGTCATGGACGCGTACCTGGCGGGTCTGGAGAAGGCCAAGGCTTCGGGCCTGGACCTCTCCCTGATCCACTCGGTCGCCTCCTTCTTCGTGTCCCGCGTGGACTCGGAGATCGACAAGCGTCTGGACGCGGTCGGCACCGACGAGGCGAAGGCCCTCAAGGGCAAGGCGGCGCTCGCCAACGCCCGTCTGGCCTACCAGGCCTACGAGGAGGTCTTCTCCTCGGACCGCTGGACCGCGCTGGAGAAGCACGGCGCCAACAAGCAGCGTGCGCTGTGGGCCTCGACGGGCGTCAAGGACCCCGCCTACAAGGACACCCTGTACGTGGACGACCTGGTCGCCCCGAACACGGTGAACACCATGCCGGAGGCCACCCTGGAGGCCACCGCCGACCACGGGCAGATCACGGGTGACACCGTGCGCGGCACCTACGAGCAGGCGCGCGCCGAGCTCGACGCGGTCGCGAAGCTCGGCATCTCGTACGACGATGTGGTGCAGCTGCTCGAGGACGAGGGCGTCGAGAAGTTCGAGGCGTCCTGGAACGACCTGCTGAAGTCGACCGAGGCGGAGCTTGAGCGCCTCGCCCCCACGGAGGCCTGAACACCTTGTCTGTAAACGGAGCGAACCCGCTTCGTGACGCACAGGACCGGCGGCTCCCGCGCATCGCGGGGCCGTCCGGCCTGGTCATTTTCGGCGTTACGGGTGACCTGTCGCGCAAGAAGCTGATGCCTGCCGTCTACGACCTGGCCAACAGAGGCCTGCTTCCGCCGGGCTTCTCGCTGATCGGGTTCGCCCGCCGCGAGTGGCAGGACGAGGACTTCGCCCAGGTGGTCCACGACGCGGTCAAGGAGCACTCCCGGACGCCCTTCCGCGAGGAAGTGTGGCAGCAGCTCGTGCAGGGCTGCCGTTTCGTCTCGGGCGATTTCGACGACGACGCCGCCTTCGAGACGCTGAAGGCGACCATAGAGGAGCTGGACAAGGCACAGGGCACGGGCGGCAACTTCGCCTTCTACCTGTCGGTCCCGCCGAAGTTCTTCCCCAAGGTGGTCCAGCAGCTCAAGGACCACGGGCTGGCGCAGAAGGAGGGCTCCTGGCGGCGTGCCGTCATCGAGAAGCCGTTCGGACACGACCTGAAGAGCGCCGAGGAACTCAACAAGGTCGTCCACGAGGTCTTCCCGCGCGACGAGGTCTTCCGGATCGACCACTACCTCGGCAAGGAGACCGTCCAGAACATCCTGGCGCTCCGCTTCGCCAACACGATGTTCGAGCCGATCTGGAACCGGTCGTACGTCGACCACGTGCAGATCACCATGGCCGAGGACATCGGCATCGGCGGCCGGGCCGGATACTACGACGGCATCGGCGCCGCCCGTGACGTCATCCAGAACCACCTGCTCCAGCTGCTCGCGCTGACCGCGATGGAGGAGCCCGGCTCCTTCCACCCCAAGGCGCTGGTGGCCGAGAAGCTCAAGGTGCTGACCGCCGTGGAGCTGCCGGAGGACCTGGGCAAGCACACCGTGCGCGGCCAGTACTCGGCGGCCTGGCAGGGCGGCGAGAAGGTCGTCGGGTACCTCGAAGAGGATGGCATCGACCCCAAGTCGAAGACCGACACCTACGCGGCCATCCGCCTGGAGATCAACAACCGCCGCTGGGCGGGCGTCCCGTTCTACCTGCGGACGGGCAAGCGCCTGGGCCGCCGGGTGACCGAGATCGCGGTCGTCTTCAAGCGGGCCCCGTACCTGCCGTTCGAGTCGGGCGCGACCGAGGAGCTGGGGCAGAACGCCCTGGTCATCCGGGTCCAGCCGGACGAGGGCGTGACGGTCCGCTTCGGCTCCAAGGTCCCGGGCACCTCCATGGAGGTCCGGGACGTCACGATGGACTTCGCCTACGGCGAGTCCTTCACGGAGTCGAGCCCCGAGGCGTACGAGCGGCTCATCCTCGACGTGCTCCTCGGCGACGCGAACCTCTTCCCGCGCCACCAGGAAGTCGAACTGTCCTGGAACATCCTCGACCCGATCGAGGAGTACTGGGACAAGCACGGCAAGCCCGCGCAGTACCCGTCGGGCACCTGGGGACCGGTCGAGGCGGACGAGATGCTCGCACGAGACGGACGGAGCTGGCGCCGGCCATGAAGATCGACCTCACGGAGACCAACTCCAGCAAGATCAATGCCGCGATGGTGCAGGCACGCCGGGACATCGGCACGCCGGCCATCGGCATGGTCCTCACGCTGGTGATCGTGACCGACGAGGAGAACGCGTACGACGCGCTCAAGTCGGCGAACGACGCGTCCCACGAACACCCCTCGCGGATCGTCGTCGTCATCAAGCGGGCCAGCCGCTCGCCACGCAGCCGCCGCGACGCCCGGCTCGACGCGGAAGTCCGCGTCGGGGCGGACTCCGGCAGCGGTGAAACGGTTGTGCTCCGCCTTCACGGCGAACTGGTCGACCACGCCCAGTCGGTGGTTCTCCCGCTGCTCCTGCCGGACGCCCCCGTGGTCGTCTGGTGGCCGGACGGTGCCCCCGCGGACCTGGCGGGCGATCCGCTGGGTGCGCTGGGACAGCGCCGGATCACGGACACGTACTCCTGCGAGGACCCGATCAGGGCGCTCAGCGGCCGTGCGGGGGCGTACGCCCCCGGGGACACGGACCTGTCCTGGACCCGGATCACCCCGTGGCGCTCCATGCTGGCGGCGGCACTGGACCAGCAGGCCCTGTCGGTCGTCTCGGCGACCGTCGAGGGCGAGGACGAGAACCCGAGCTGCGAACTGCTGGCCATGTGGCTGGCGGACCGGCTCCAGGTCCCCGTCAGTCGCACGCTGTCGTCGGGCCCGGGCCTGACGGCCGTACGCCTGTCCACCAAGGACGGCGACATCGTCCTGGACCGGGCGGACGGCGCGCTGGCCACGCTGTGCATGCCGGGGCAGCCCGACCGTGCGGTGGCGCTCAAGCGCCGCGACACGGCCGAGCTCCTGGCGGAGGAGCTGCGCAGGCTGGATCCGGACAACACGTACGAGGCCTCGCTGAAGTTCGGCGTGGCGAGGCTGGAGGCGTCGGCGACCCCGGCGGAGCCCGAGGCCCCCGCCA
The DNA here is from genome assembly GCF_030440515.1 of Streptomyces xanthophaeus. Taxonomy (GTDB): domain Bacteria; phylum Actinomycetota; class Actinomycetes; order Streptomycetales; family Streptomycetaceae; genus Streptomyces; species Streptomyces kutzneri. Next base: position 6,119,259 of record NZ_CP076543.1, on the reverse strand, counting down.
AGGCCGAGGCCGCCGCTCCGGCCAAGGCCGAGCCTCCGAAGCCGGCCCCCAAGCCGGCGAAGAAGGCCGCGGCCAAGTAGCCGTAGCCGCTGCGCGGAGCCGACCCCGCCCCGCCCTTTCTCCGTTTCCTGGGGCTCCGCCCCGGTTTCGGGAAGGGGCGGGGTGGGGCACGGCTCCGCGCAGCGGCATCTGCACTCCGATCTACCGACAAGGCGGAAGCACATGGGTATGACGACTCCCCAGGTCGTCGTCCACCGGGACAAGGAACTGATGGCCCAGGCCACCGCGGCCCGGCTCATCACGAAGATCGTGGACGCGCAGACGGCCCGCGGCAGCGCGTCCGTCGTCCTCACCGGCGGACGCAACGGCAACGGTCTGCTCGCGGCACTGGCCGCCGCCCCGGCGCGGGACGCGGTCGACTGGTCCCGGCTGGACCTGTGGTGGGGCGACGAGCGGTACGTCCCCGCCGACGACCCCGAGCGCAACCACACCCAGGCCCGCGAGGCCCTGCTGGACGCGGTCCCGGTGGACCCCGCCCGCGTGCACGTGATGCCCGCCTCGGACGGCCCGTACGGAGGCGACGTGGACGCCGCGGCGGCCTCCTACGCGGCCGAGCTGGCCAAGGCGGCCGGGCCGGAGGACCACGGTCCGGTCCCCCGGTTCGACGTGCTGATGCTGGGCGTGGGCCCGGACACGCACGTGGCCTCGCTGTTCCCGGAGCACCCGGCGGCCCGCGAGACCGAGCGCACGGTGGTCGGCGTGCACGGCGCCCCGAAGCCCCCGCCCACCCGGATCTCGCTCACGCTCCCGGCGATCCGGGCGGCCCGTGAGGTCTGGCTGCTGGCCGCGGGTGAGGACAAGGCCGGGGCGGTCTCCCTGGCCCTCGGCGGCGCGGGCGAGGTCCAGGCCCCGGCCGCGGCGGCGTACGGCCGCTCCCGCACCCTGTGGCTCCTGGACCGCGCGGCGGCGGCCAAGCTCCCGGCCGGCATGTACCCCCCGGCCTCTTCCTGACGAAGGCCGACGCAGAAGGGCCCGCCTCCCCGTACCGGGGGGCGGGCCCTTCTCGTACCTGGGTCAGCTACGACCGCGCAGCGCGCGGTACGTGGCCACCAGCGCCTTCGTCGAGGCATCCAGCCCCGGCACGTCGGCGCCCTCGCTCAGCGCGGGCTCGACCCGCTTGGCGAGCACCTTGCCGAGTTCGACGCCCCACTGGTCGAAGGAGTCGATGTTCCACACCGCGCCCTGGACGAACACCTTGTGCTCGTAGAGCGCGATCAGCTGGCCCAGCACCGCCGGGGAGAGCTCTCCCGCCAGGATGGTGGTCGTCGGGTGGTTCCCGTGGAAGGTCTTGTGCGGGACCAGCGATTCCGGGGCGCCCTCGGCACGCACCTCGTCCGCCGTCTTGCCGAAGGCCAGCGCCTGGGTCTGCGCGAAGAAGTTCGCCATCAGCAGGTCGTGCTGGGCCGCCGGGGCCGCCTCCAGCTCCGCCACCGGGCGGGCGAAGCCGATGAAGTCCGCGGGGATCACCTTCGTCCCCTGGTGGATCAGCTGGTAGTAGGCGTGCTGTCCGTTGGTGCCGGGCGTGCCCCAGACCACCGGGCCCGTCTGCCACTCCACCGGATTGCCGTCGCGGTCCACGGACTTGCCGTTGGACTCCATGTCGAGCTGCTGCAAGTACGCCGTGAACCGCGAGAGGTAGTGGCTGTACGGGAGCACCGCGTGCGACTGGGCGTCGAAGAAGGCGCCGTACCAGATCCCCAACAGGCCCAGCAGCAGCGGGGCGTTCTCGTGCGCGGGCGCCGTGCGGAAGTGCTCGTCCATGGCGTGGAAGCCGCCGAGCATCTCACGGAAGGCGGCCGGGCCGATCGCGATCATCAGCGAGAGGCCGATGGCGGAGTCGAACGAGTAGCGTCCGCCGACCCAGTCCCAGAACCCGAACATGTTGGCCGGATCGATGCCGAAGTCGGTGACCTTCTCGGCGTTGGTGGACAGCGCCACGAAGTGCCGGGCCACGGCGGCCTGGTCCCCGCCCAGTCCGGCGAGCAGCCAGCCGCGCGCCGAGGTGGCGTTGGTGATGGTCTCGATGGTGGTGAAGGTCTTGGAGGCGATGATGAAGAGCGTCTCGGCCGGGTCCAGGTCCCGCACGGCCTCGTGCAGGTCCGCGCCGTCGACGTTGGAGACGAAGCGCACCGTCAGATCGCGGTCGGTGAAGGCGCGCAGGGCCTCGTACGCCATGGCCGGGCCGAGGTCGGAGCCGCCGATGCCGATGTTGACGACGTTCTTGATGCGCTTGCCCGTGAAGCCGGTCCACGCTCCCGACCTGATCCGGTCGGAGAAGTCGGCCATCTTGTCGAGGACGGCGTGCACGCCCGGGACGACGTCCTCGCCGTCCACCTCGACGACCGTGTCCGCCGGTGCGCGCAGGGCGGTGTGCAGCACCGCCCGGTCCTCGGTCGTGTTGATCTTCTCGCCGCGGAACATCGCCTCGCGCAGCCCGGCCACGCCCGTGGCCTCGGCCAGTTCGTGGAGCAGTGCGAGCGTCTCGTCGGTGACGAGGTGCTTCGAGTAGTCGATGTGCAGGTCTCCGACCTGCAGGGTGTAGCCGGAGCCGCGGTCGGGATTCTCCTCGAACAGCTCGCGCAGATGCGTCTGCCCGAACTCCTCCCGGTGCTTGCCGAGTGCCAGCCACTCCGGCGTCCGGTTCAGCTTCGTACGGCTGCCTGCATTCATCTCGGACATCAACCCACTTCTTCCGTCCTGTCGTGCCCCGCCGTTCACCAACTTAAGGGATCACCAGCGGCAGAACGCACACAAAGAGGCCCGGCCCCACAGGAGAAGTTCCTGTGGGGCCGGGCCTCACGTCACACTCTTCGCGCCGTCTCAGATCTCGCCGCGGAGCTTGGCGAGCGCCTCGGCCAGGATCGCCTCGCCGTCGGCGTCCGAGCGCCGTTCCCGTACGTACGCCAGGTGCGTCTTGTACGGCTCGGTGCGCGGCGGCGCGGGCGGGTTGTCCCGGTCCTGGCCGGCCGGGAACCCGCAGCGCGGGCAGTCCCAGGTGTCCGGCACCTGCGCGTCGCTGGCGAAGCTCGGCTGCGTCTCGTGCCCGTTCGAGCACCAGAAGGAGATGCGCAGACGGGGCGCGGACTCGCCGCGCTCCGCCTCACCCATCGGCCCCGCTCCGACCCGGCTACCACGGATCGCGTTGCCACTTGCCACGGTCGTAACTCCCTGCGTGATGGTGCCGCGGAAGGTGAGTGGAATTCCGCCGCGGAGCGCCCAAGTCTACGTAAGGCCCAACGCACGTCCAGTGAGCGGAGTTACTGATTCCACGCGATGGACGCCGGCCCTCATGATAGGCCGGACGGTGCCGACCGGACTGCCGGAATGGCCAGAACGGTCAGCTGCTCGACTTCGTCAGCAGGCCGAGAGCGACGATGCACGCGAACCACAGCAGACCGACGACCACGGTGATGCGGTCCAGGTTGCGCTCCGCGACGGAGGAACCGCCGACCGACGACTGCATACCGCCGCCGAACATGTCGGAGAGGCCGCCGCCCTTGCCCTTGTGCATCAGCACGAGCAGCATCAGCAGGGCGCTGAAGACGATCAGGGCGATCGAGAACCCCATAATCACGGCTGATTCCTACTTTCTGGCTTTTTCGGGCTTTCCGGCTTTGCGAGATGTGCACGGGGGCCAGGGGCTGATGCATCAGCCTCTGGCCCCCGCAAGGGTACGACGGATCCGCCCTACCGCATACTCACTGGTCGCGGAAGCGGACGATCTTGACGAACTCGTCCGCGTCCAGTGCCGCGCCGCCGATCAGGGCGCCGTCGACGTCGGGCTGGGCCATGATCGCCGCGATGTTTCCGGACTTCACGGAGCCGCCGTACTGGATGCGGACCTTGTCGGCCAGCTCCTGCGAGTACAGCTCGGCGAGGCGGCCGCGGATCGCCCCGCAGACCTCCTGGGCATCGTCGGGGGTGGCGACCTCGCCGGTCCCGATGGCCCAGACGGGCTCGTAGGCGATCACGATGGACTCGACCTGGTCGGCCGGGACGCCTTCCAGGCCGCCGTCGAGCTGGCTCAGCGTGTAGGGGACCTGCTGGCCGGCCTTGCGGATGTCCAGGCCCTCCCCGACGCACAGGATCGGGGTGATCCCGTGCCGGAAGGCGGCCTTGACCTTGGCGTTGCAGATCTCGTCGCTCTCGCCGTGGTACTGGCGGCGCTCGCTGTGGCCGACGGCCACGTACGTGCACTTCAGCTTCGACAGCATCGGGCCGGAGATCTCACCGGTGTAGGCACCGGAGTCGTGCGCGGAGATGTCCTGGGCGCCGTACTTGATCTTCAGCTTGTCGCCGTCGACCAGGGTCTGGACCGAGCGCAGGTCGACGAAGGGCGGCAGGACCGCGACCTCGACGGCGTCGTAGTCCTTGTCGGTGAGGGCGAAGGCGAGCTTCTGGACGTGGGCGATGGCCTCGAGGTGGTTGAGGTTCATCTTCCAGTTGCCCGCCATGAGCGGGGTGCGCGTGGTCATACGGGTTCAGCCCTCCAGGGCGGCGAGGCCGGGGAGCGTCTTGCCCTCGAGGTATTCGAGGGAGGCGCCGCCACCGGTCGAGATGTGGCCGAATGCATTCTCGTCGAAGCCCAGGATGCGGACCGCGGCGGCGCTGTCGCCACCGCCGACGACGGTGAAGGCGCTGCTGTCGAGCAGGGCCTGGGCGATGGCCGAGGTGCCCCCGGCGTAGTCGGGGTGCTCGAAGACGCCCACCGGGCCGTTCCAGAAGACGGTCTTGGCATCGGCGATCTTCGACGCGTACAGCTCACGCGTCTTCGGGCCGATGTCCAGGCCCTCCTTGTCGGCGGGGATCTTGTCCGCGTCGACGACCGTGAAGTCGGCCGGGGTCTTGCCCTTGAGGTCCGGGAACTCCGCGGAGACCAGTACGTCGACCGGGAGGACCAGCTCGACCCCGGTGTCCTCGGCGCGCTTCATGTACTCCTTGACGACCTCCACCTGGTCCTTCTGGAGCAGGGAGATGCCGACCTCGTAGCCCTTGGCGTAGAGGAAGGTGTAGGCCATGCCGCCGCCGATGAGGATGCGGTCGGCCTTGCCGAGCAGCTCGTCGATGACGGCGAGCTTGTCGGAGACCTTGGCGCCGCCGAGGACCACCACGTACGGGCGCTCGACCTCGGCGGTCAGCTTCTTCAGGACGCCGACCTCGGTGGCGATGAGGTAGCCGGCGGCCTGCGGGAGGCGGGCCGGGAGGTCGAAGACCGAGGCGTGCTTTCGGTGCACGGCGCCGAAGCCGTCGCCGACGTAGACGTCGGCGAGCTCCGCGAGCTGGTCCGCGAAGGCGCCGCGCTCGGCGTCGTCCTTCGAGGTCTCACCGGCGTTGAAGCGCAGGTTCTCGATCACGGCGACCTGGCCGTCGGTCAGGGCCTCGACGGTCTCCTTGGCGGAGGCGCCGACGGTGTCGGTGGCGAACGCGACGTCCGCACCGAGCAGTTCACCCAGGCGTGCGGCGGCCGGGGCGAGCGAGAACGCCGGCTCGACGCCGGCGCCCTTGGGGCGGCCCAGGTGCGAGGCCACGATGACGCGGGCGCCGGCTTCGGCGAGCTTCGCGATCGTGGGCTGGACGGCGCGGATGCGGCCGTCGTCGGTGATGGTGCCCTCGGCCAGCGGGACGTTCAGGTCCGCGCGGACGAAGACCCGCTTGCCCTTGACGCCTTCGGCGAGCAGTTCATCGATCGTCTTCATGTATTTCTACTCCTTTGAGCCTTCACTCGAAGGGCGAGGAAGGATAACGAGGCAAGCAACAGGGCCCGTGCGGCGCATCGTTGCGCTGCTCGGACCCTGTGCTTCACATCGTGGTGCCTTGCCCTACGTTTTTAGAGCTGACCGCCGACGAAGACGGTGAGGTCGACGAGACGGTTGGAGTAGCCCCACTCGTTGTCGTACCAGCCGACGACCTTGACCTGCGTACCGTCCTGAACCATGGTCAGGGAGGAGTCGAAGGTGCAGGACGCGGGCCAGTTCACGATGTCGGAAGAGACGATCGCGTCCTCGGTGTAGTCGAGGATGCCCTTGAGCTGCCCCTCCGAAGCCTTCTGGAAGGCCGCGTTGATCTCTTCCACCGTGGTCTCGCGGGAGAGCTCCAGCACCAGGTCGGTCACCGATCCGGTCGGGACCGGGACGCGCATGGCGATGCCGTCGAGCTTGCCCTTGAGCTGCGGGAGGACCAGCGCGGTGGCCTTGGCGGCACCGGTGGAGGTCGGGATGATGTTCTCGGCCGCGGCGCGGGCGCGACGCAGGTCCGAGTGCGGGAAGTCCAGGATGCGCTGGTCGTTCGTGTACGCGTGGACCGTCGTCATCATGCCCTTGACGATGCCGAAGTTCTCGTCGAGGACCTTGGCCATCGGCGCCACACAGTTGGTGGTGCAGGAGGCGTTGGAGATGACGTGGTGGTTGGCCGCGTCGTACTTGTCGTGGTTGACGCCCATCACGATGGTGATGTCCTCATCCTTGGCCGGAGCCGAGATGAGGACCTTCTTCGCGCCCGCGGCGATGTGCTTGGCGGCGTCGGCCTTCTTCGTGAAGATGCCGGTCGACTCGATGACGATGTCGGCGCCCAGCTCGCCCCAGGGGAGGTTGGCGGGGTCACGCTCGGCGAAGGTCTTGAAGGTCTGGCCGCCGACGGTGATGCTGTCGTCGGTGTGGGAGACCTCGGCCTTGAGGCGGCCCAGGATGGTGTCGTACTTGAGCAGATGCACCAGGGTCGCGTTGTCAGTCAGGTCGTTGACACCGACGATCTCGATGTCCGCTCCCTGCTCCAGGAGCGCCCGGAAATAGTTGCGGCCAATTCGGCCAAAACCGTTGATGCCTACGCGGATCGTCACGAACCGATCTCCTCGTTGGTGCGCCGGTAAGAGCGCCGGCGAGCTGTATGGGATGTCCCCGACCGCTTACGACCCTACCTCTCCGTGAGCTTTTGGGTGACATCGGTCGGGGCCTGACACTCCCCCTACTTCCCGGGGGTACTCCCGCGTGGGTCCCGTTCCGGACACGCCGGAACGGGACCTCCGGACTTCGATCCCCGTCACTCAGGGTGAGTGACGGGCGGGCCTGCGATCAGCGGTGCAGTGTGCGCAGTGCCTTACCGACGAGTAGGGCACGGTCCGCCGCGGTGGGCATGTGTTCCAGGCCGAAGCCCAGCAACACCGTGTCACGTGTGGTGACCGCAGCGTAGGACTTGAACAGTTCCCCGGACCGGGCCCAGTCACCGGGAACTTCGGGGCTCCCGGCCGGTGCGGCCTGTGCCGTCCAGGCTCCGAGGGACGTCTCGAATCCCTCGACGGGCTGGTCCGCGCCCTTGACGGAGAGGCGCGCCTCGTCCGCGAAGACGCCGCGGCCGCCCGAGCCCGGGTCGGTGATGTAGGAGAGCGAGAGCTCAACGGTCTTGCCGGCGTAGGCGCTCAGGTCGAAGGAGACCTGCTTCCAGCCGCCGGAGGAACCGGTGAAGCTGTTCCACCGGCCGCTGGTGCCCTGCGCGGTGCAGCCTCCGGCGTCGAGCGTGAGGTAGCGGCGCAGGAACGGGTGTCCGTTCATGAAGAACCCGGCCGCGCACTCCTCGGGGACGGTGGAGCTGCTCAGGCCGCCCTTGTCCGGCAGGGTGGTCCAGTCGTCGCCGCCGGCGGTCCGGGCCTCCAGCGCGGCGTGGTCGTAACCCTCCTCGACGTTCCAGTTGAGCGCCAGCTTCAGCTGCGGCTGGTCGGCCGCGGTGACCCCGGTGAGGTCGATCGTACGGACGAGGCGCTTCCAGTCGTCGTCGGCGTGCAGGGCCGCGGCCATGCCGGCGCCGGCGTAGGGGGCGTACGGGTTCACGACCCCGGTGAAGGCTCCCGCCTGGGCGCTCCTGAACTGCGGGAACTGTGCGGGCGCCAGGGTCTCGGAGGTCACGGTGTACCCGCCGGGGGCGTTCAGCGGGTTGCCCGCGGCGTCCCCGACGTTGCCCCGTGCGCCGTTCAGGGCGCCGGCGCCGGCGAAGCCGGTGGCTCCGGGGGTGCTCGTCCGGCTGTACGCGCCGAGCCAGTACTGGCTGAAGTCGTTGGTCACGGCGCGGCCGACCTGGGCGTTGCCGCCCGCCAGCTCACCGGCCTCGATCAGCTTGCCGCCCTCGTTGAGGAAGTCGCGCACCGCCAACTGGGTTTCGCCGCCGGGGGTCTTGGCTCCCGTGTAGTGGACGGCCGTACCGAAGTGGGAGAGGACTCCGAGGTGGTGCGGGGCGCCCTGGACGGCTACGTCCCAGACCGCCGCGGATCTTCCGTTGGCGCGCAGGGCGTCGACGTAGGTCTGGGCGTGCTGGGCCTTGGCCCCCTCTTCCGCGATCACCAGGACGTCCGCGCGCGGCCGCTCGGCCACCGTGTACGTGAAGTGCTCGCTGGAGACCTGCTTGCCGGAGCGGTCGCGGCCGGTGAACCAGACCTCGACCTTGTCGCCGGGCTTCGCGCCGTCGACCTCGGCGCGGTACTCGTCGAACCAGTTGTTGTCGTCGCCGCCGTAGACCTCGCCGCCCTTCCAGGGCCTCAGGTCCTCGTCGTGCGTGCGGCCGCCGTTGATCCGGAAGTTGACTTCCTTGTCCTTCAGCGCCTTGCGGGCCGTGACGGAGACCGTCTGGTCCTCGCCGCGGGCGGCGTAGGAGGTGGCGAAGGCGTCCACGGTGAAGTCGGCGGCGCTCAGGCCCAGCGAGGACTTCGGCCGGTCCGGGGTCGCGGCGCTCTCGCCGACGGACAGCGCGAAGGGGATGTTCTTGGCGAACTCCGCCTGGATGAGCTTCTCGTCGTCCGGGAAGTTGAAGCCGGAGGCGCAGTCCTCGGGCTTCCACAGATCGTTCGGGTCGCTCGCCGAGGCGGTCTGGCAGGTGGTCATCTCCGGCGTGAACATCATGATGCCGTTGACGTTGGAGGCGTGGCCGTCGGCCTCGCCGTTGGTGGTGTAGAGCTCGGAGGAGACCTGCGGGTAGTAGCCCGGGACGGCGGGGTTCTCCGGGGTGCCGGCGAGCGCCTTGTAGGCGACGTCGTCGGGGGTGGGGGTGGCGACCTGCCAGCCCACGCCGTAGAGGAGCAGCTCGGCCGCGGAGTGGTAGTTGATGGCGTACTCGAAGCCGATGCGCTTCTCGAAGCGGTCGAGGGCGACGGTTTCGGGCTCGGAGGTGGCGCTCGGGCCGCGGTAGGTCTCGTTCGACTGGGTCGGCGAGGAGCCCTCGTTGTCGTAACCCCACTTGAAGGCGAAGTTCCGGTTGAGGTCGACCCCGTCGCCGGGGCCGGTCTTCCCGTCGCCGTTGTTGTCGCGCAGGTTCTTGCGCCACAGCCGCTGTCCGTCGGCCGCGTGCGTGTAGTCGTACCCGTCCGGGTTGGCGGAGAGCAGGAACCACAGCTCACTGGTGTCCACCAGCTTGGTGATCCGCTGGTCCTTGCCGTAGTTGTCGATGGTGTGGTGCATCAGCCGCCGGGTCATCTCGGGGGTGATCCACTCACGGGCGTGCTGGTTGGACATGTAGAGGACCGAGGGCTTGTCGCCGTCCTTGGTCTTCCTGGCGTTCTTGCTGACCTTCAGGGCGAGGATGTCCTTGCCCTGGACGGTCTTGCCGATGGAGACGACCTTGGTGAGCCCCGGGTTCTCCTGCGCGGTCCGCAGGATCTCCTCCTGGAGGCCGCCCTTGCCGCTGTACGGGCGGAACACCCCGTCCCCGGCGGCCTTGGCACGGGCGAGGCCCTGGGCGGGGACCTTGCGCTCGGCCAGCTTGACGCCCTGGGCGGCGAGTTCCCCGGCCTGGCCGGCGCTGAGGAAGAGCTCGACCCGGGCGGTTCCGGTCTCCGGGGCCCGCTCGGTGAGCTCGTGCGCGTCCTGCCCCGCGGCGAGGACGAGCGGGACCTGTTCCCGGGTGATGTCGGCGTCGTAGACCCGTACCTCGTCGGCGCCGGACGCGGCGCCGGGTGCCGGCTGGGCCTGTGCCGCGGCGGGCAGCACGGCGAGTGTGGTTCCGAAGACGAGTGCGCTTGCGGCGAGGATCGATCTCGCGCGGTGACTCATGTGCCCCCCTGGGCGTCGTCTGCCACGAAAGCGTTCGGACGCCAGACTCAAGACCGGCCCATGCTCATGTCAATGGGGCGTGCGGCAAAGGGGCCCGCACGAGTGATCGCGCGAGCCCCTTCAGCCGTACCGGAGTCCTAACCGGCCATGTTGTCGGCCATCTCCTCGCTGAGGTCGAGGTTCGACTCGGTGCCCGGGATGCCGAGGTCCTGGGCCCGCTTGTCGGCCATCGCCAGCAGGCGACGGATCCGGCCGGCGACCGCGTCCTTGGTCAGCGGCGGGTCGGCGAGCGCGCCCAGCTCCTCCAGGGAGGCCTGCTTGTGCTCCATGCGCAGCCGGCCGGCCGCGGCCAGGTGCTCGGGGACCTCCTCGCCGAGGATCTCCAGCGCGCGCTGCACGCGGGCTCCGGCGGCCACCGCGGCCCGCGCGGAGCGGCGCAGGTTGGCGTCGTCGAAGTTGGCCAGGCGGTTGGCGGTGGCGCGGACCTCGCGCCGCATCCGCCGCTCCTCCCAGGCCAGCACCGACTCGTGCGCGCCGAGCCGGGTCAGCAGGGCGCCGATCGCGTCGCCGTCGCGGACCACGACCCGGTCCACTCCGCGCACCTCGCGCGCCTTGGCGGCGATGGACAGCCTGCGGGCGGCGCCCACCAGGGCCAGGGCGGCCTCCGGGCCGGGGCAGGTGACCTCCAGGGAGGAGGACCGGCCCGGCTCGGTGAGCGAGCCGTGGGCCAGGAAGGCGCCGCGCCAGGCCGCCTCCGCGTCGCAGGTGGCCCCGGAGACCACCTGCGGGGGAAGACCCCGGATGGGGCGGCCGCGGCCGTCCACGAGGCCCGTCTGGCGCGCCAGCTGGTCACCGCCGGCCACGACGCGGACCACGTAGCGGCTGCCGCGGCGCAGTCCGCCCGGGGCCATCACCACCAGGTCCGAGGAATGGCCGAAGATCTCCAGGATGTCCTTGCGCAGGCGTCTGGCGGCGATCCCCGTGTCCAGCTCCGCCTCGATGACGATGCGGCCGCTCACCAGGTGAAGCCCGCCCGCGAACCGAAGGATCGCCGAGACCTCCGCCTTCCTGCAGCAGGTCCGGGTGACGGGCAGGCGGGAGATCTCATCCTTCACCGCAGGCGTCATCGCCATGGGCCGATCCTTCCATGCATCCGAAAAATACGGTCGTACGCGGCGGCCAGCAGCTCCGGATCGTGCTTCGGAGAGCCGTCCTGCCTGGCCACGGGCGCCAGCTCGACCGCGGCACCGAACCGTTTCGCGGCATCGGCGAGGGACTCGCGGTCGGGCACGGCGGCCTCGTCGGCCAGCACCACGTCCAGGGCGAGTTTAGGGGCGTGTCGGGCCAAAACCTCCAAATGACGCTGCGGAGAGAAGCCCTCTGTTTCGCCGGGCTGCGGCGCGAGGTTCAGCGAGAGGACCCGACGGGCCTTCGTCTCCATCAGCGCGTCCAGCAGTTCCGGCACCAGCAGGTGCGGAATGACCGAGGAGAACCAGGACCCCGGACCGAGCACCACCCAGTCGGCGTCCAGGACGGCAGCGACGGCCTCCGGCACGGCCGGCGGGTCGCTCGGCACCACCTGCACGGAGAGCACCTCGCCCGGGGTCAGCGCCACCGTGGCCTGCCCGCGGACGGTGTCCACGTCCTCGGGGCGGGCCGGGTCGTGCCCCCGGACCAGAGCCTGCAGCTCCAGCGGCACCGCCGACATGGGCAGCACCCGGCCCTGCGCCCCGAGCAGCTTCCCGACCAGGTCGAGGGCCTGGACGGGGTCGCCGAGCTGTTCCCACAGGGCGACGATCAGCAGGTTGCCGACCGCGTGCCCGTGCAGATCGCCCTCCGACTGGAAGCGGTGCTGGATGACCCGGGCCCAGGTCTGGCCCCAGTCGTCGTCACCGCACAGCGCGGCCAGCGCCTTGCGCAGGTCGCCGGGCGGGAGCACGCCGAGCTCCTCCCGGAGCCGGCCGCTGGAACCGCCGTCGTCGGCGACGGTGACCACGGCGGTGAGGTCACCGGTGATCCGGCGCAGGGCGGCGAGGGAGGCCGACAGGCCCTGGCCGCCGCCGAGCGCCACCACCTTGGGCGTGGCGCCGCGCCGGCGGCCGGAGCGGCCGACGCGGCCCGCGGCGTCCTCGCCCCGGCCCGGGGTGAGGCGGCGCAGGCGGCTCAGCCGCGGGGTCCGTGCGGTCACTCGCGCCCCATGTCCCGGTGGACTACGACGGTCTCGACTCCCTCGGAGGCGAGGCGGGCGGCGAGCTTCTCGGACATGGCCACGCTGCGGTGCTTGCCGCCCGTGCAGCCGACCGCGATGGTCACGTACCGCTTGCCCTCGCGGCGGTAGCCGGTGGCGATGAGCTGGAGCAGCTCGGTGTAGCGGTCGAGGAACTCCTTGGCGCCGGGCTGGCTGAAGACGTACCCCGACACCTCCTCGTTGAGCCCGGTGAAGGGGCGCAGCTCCGGGACCCAGTGCGGGTTGGGGATGAAGCGGCAGTCGACGACGAGGTCGGCGTCGACGGGGAGGCCGTACTTGTAGCCGAAGGACATGACGGTGGCCCGCAGCTCGGGCTCCTCGTCCCCGGCGAACTGGGCGTCCATCTTCGCGCGCAGTTCGTGCACGTTCAGGCTGGAGGTGTCGATCACCAGGTCGGCGTCGCCGCGCAGCTCGCGCAGCAGGTCGCGCTCGGCGGCGATGCCGTCGGTGATGCGCCCGTCGCCCTGGAGGGGGTGCGGGCGGCGGACCGACTCGAAGCGGCGGACCAGCGCGTCGTCAGAGGACTCCAGGAAGACGATGCGGCGGGTGACGCCCTTGCTGTCGAGGTCGGCGAGGGACTCGCGCAGGGCGTCGAAGAACTGGCGGCCGCGGACGTCCACGACGACGGCGATGCGGGCCACGTTGCCCTGGGAACGGGCGCCGAGCTCGACCATGGTCGGGATCAGGGCCGGCGGGAGGTTGTCGACGACGAACCAGCCGAGGTCCTCCAGACACTTCGCCGCCGTACTGCGGCCGGCCCCGGACATGCCGGAGATGATCACCAGCTCGGGGATGGCCGCCTCGGCGGTCTCGCCGGGCTCCACTGTCGTGCCCGTACTCACCTGTGCTCCGTCTCGGTCGTGCGCGGTCTCGTGCTCGGTCATTGCTCGGTCCCCCGTTCGGACGATGCTCCCGCGGGCGCGGGGGTCTCATCCTCAATGATCTCTCCTGTGGCCGTGTTGACGGCAGGACCAGCGGGAACCGACTGGGCGAGGGCCGCGGCCACGGTCTCGGCCGTCTTACGGCCTATGCCCGGGACCTCGCAGATCTGGTCGATTGTCGCCTGTCTCAGCTTCTTCACCGAACCGAAGTGCTTGATCAAGGCCTGCTTGCGGCTCTCGCCGAGGCCGGACACCTCGTCCAGCGGGCCGGATTTCAGGCGCTTGCCGCGCTTGCTGCGCTGGTACTGGATGGCGAACCGGTGGGCTTCGTCACGGACCCGCTGGAGCAGGTAGAGGCCCTCGCTGGTGCGCGGGAGCACGACGGGGTCGTCCTCGCCGGGCAGCCAGACCTCCTCCAGCCGCTTGGCCAGACCGCACACGGCGACGTCGTCGATCCCGAGCTCCTCCAGGGCCCGCTTGGCGGCGGCGACCTGCGGCTGCCCGCCGTCGACCACGACGAGCTGGGGCGGGTAGGCGAACCGCTTGGGGCGCCCGTCGTCCTCGGGCACCGCGCCCTCGCCCTCCTCCGCCTCCCACTCGCCGGTCTTCAGCTTCTCCTGGAGGTAGCGGCGGAAGCGCCGCGAGACCACCTCGTGCATGGAGCGGACGTCGTCCTGCCCCAGATGCGATTTGATCTGGAAGCGCCGGTACTCGCTCTTGCGGGCCAGCCCGTCCTCGAAGACGACCATCGACGCGACGACGTCGTCACCCTGCAGGTGGGAGATGTCGAAGCACTCGATGCGCAGCGGGGCGCTGTCGAGGTCCAGTGCCTCGGCGATCTCCTCCAGGGCCCGGGAGCGGGTGGTGAGGTCGCTGGCGCGCTTGGTCTTGTGCAGGGCGAGGGACTGCAGCGCGTTGCGGTGGACGGTCTCCATCAGGGCCTTCTTGTCGCCGCGCTGCGGTATCCGCAGGCTGACCTGGGACCCCCGGCGCTCGGCGAGCCACTGGTTCAGTGTCGGCGTGTCCTCGGGGAGTGCCGGGACCAGCACCTCCTTGGGCACGGCCTCGCCCTTCTCCTCGCCGTACAGCTGCTGGAGGGCGTGCTCGACGAGCCCGGCCGTGTCGACGGCCTCGACCTTGTCGGTGACCCAGCCGCGCTGGCCGCGGACCCGGCCGCCGCGGACGTGGAAGATCTGCACCGCGGCTTCGAGCTCGTCCTCGGCCACGGCGATCAGGTCGGCGTCGGTGGCGTCGGCGAGCACGACGGCGTTCTTCTCCATCGCCCGGCGCAGCGCCCCGATGTCGTCGCGCAGCCGGGCGGCCTTCTCGTACTCCATCTCCTCGGCCGCCGCGTGCATCTCCTTCTCCAGCCGGGAGAGGTAGGTGCCGGTGCGGCCGGCCATGAAGTCGCAGAAGTCCTCGGCCAGTTCGCGGTGCTCCTCGGGGGTGACCTTGCCGACGCAGGGGGCGGAGCACTTGCCGATGTAGCCGAGCAGGCAGGGGCGGCCGATCTGGGCGGAGCGTTTGAACACGCCCGCGGAGCAGGTCCGGACCGGGAAGACCCGGAGCATCAGGTCGACGGTCTCGCGGATGGCCCAGGCGTGCCCGTACGGACCGAAGTAGCGCACGCCCTTCTTCTTGGGCCCGCGCATGACCTGGACCCGCGGGTACTCCTCATCGAGGGTGACCGCGAGGGAGGGGTAGCTCTTGTCGTCCCGGTACTTGACGTTGAACCGGGGGTCGAACTCCTTGATCCACGAGTACTCCAGCTGGAGCGCCTCGACCTCGGTGGACACCACGGTCCACTCGACGGAGGCGGCCGTGGTCACCATGGTGGCGGTACGGGGGTGCAGGCCGGCGATGTCCTGGAAGTAGCTGCCCAGGCGCTGGCGCAGGCTCTTGGCCTTCCCGACGTAGATCACCCGGCGGTGCTCGTCGCGGAACTTGTAGACCCCCGGGGAGTCCGGGATCTGTCCCGGCTCGGGGCGGTAACTGGAAGGGTCGGCCATGCCAACCACCCTACTTGCGCGCGCCGACAACAGACCGTACGCCTCCGGCGCGGTCCGCGGAGCTTCCCGGGCTCCGCCCGGACCCGGTCCTCAAACGCCGGACGGGCCGAAAATCCAGCCCCGCCGGCGTTTGAGGCGCGGGGGTCCGGGGCGGAGCCCCTGCGGGTGAAGGCGGCTACGCCACGACGGCCCGGCGGCGCCGGAGCAGCAGCAGCCCGCCCCCGCCCAGCGCGAGCGCCCCGGCCCCGCCGGTCACGGCCGCGACCGGAGTCACACCCTCGGCCGAGGCTTCGGCGTATCCGCCGGCCGCGCCCCGCTCCGCGTACGGGGAGCCCGGGAGCTTGTCCCCGTACGCCTTGACGACCCGCGCCCGGTAGGCGGCCAGGCTCGTCCCCCCGGCGCCCACGGCCCGCACCGCGTCCTCGTCCAGCGGCAGCACCCTGCTGCCACCGGCCACGTACCAGGCGTCGGTCTGCGGCTCCCGGAACACCGTCCCACCGGGCAGCTTCTGCGCACCCAGCCGGGCGTAGCGGAACTCGTCGTCGCCGGTGGCGATGTTCACGACCTCCCAGCCGGCCTCCGTCCGCACGGTCCACAGCGCGGCCTGCTGCCCGTCGGCGGAGACGGCCTTGCTGGCCAGGAATTCCAGGCGGGCGACGGGTGCGCCCGCTCTGCCCGCGACGAACTCCGGGGAGAGGTGGTTGACCGGTATCGTCTCGCCCTCGATCCGGGGCTGCGCGGCCGTGAGGGAGACCTTGCCCTCCCGGGCGAAGAAGCGGGAGAGGGTGGCCAGTGTGGCGGGGGCGGTGGCCGCCTGCGCGGCGGCGGCCTTGTTCTCGGCGGTGGCGGCCTGGGGCTGCGGCACCGGTCCCCCGGGAGCCGCGGCGGCCTGCGGGGCGAGGCCGAGGAGGGCGGTGGCGGCGAGGACCGCGGCTGCGGCGGTGGTGGCGGCGCGCAGGGTCATGGCGGTCACGCCCCGATCCGGTAGAGGGAGTGGGTCCAGGAGAAGGTGCTGTTGTTCACGTACCAGGAGTGCGAGGCCCAGTTGTAGCGGTCGCTGGAGGGCCAGGGGTCGCCCCAGTAGACCCAGTTGTTCGCGGTGTCGTAGCCGTAGACGACGTGCATGTGGCCGCCGCCGTTCGACCACTGGATGCGGGTCTCGACGGGCCGGTCGGCGTTGATCTCGGTCTGGACCGTGGAGTACTGCAGCCAGCCGCTGACGTACGAGCCGGGGTTGATGCCGGCCCAGCGCAGGCCGGTCTGGACGTTGCCCAGGGTGGCCTGGTTGTTGGGGCATTCGCTGCCCTGCTGGCGGTTGAAGGCGGCGTTGCAGAACTGGTTCTGGCTGTAGTTCCTGCCGAACCAGGTGGCGATGGTGTTGCCGCCGGCGGACCAGCACCAGTTGGTCTTCGTCTGGGCCTGCATGGTGATGTTCAGGCGCTTGGTGGCGAGGGCGGAGTCGGTGCCGGTCTCGGCAGCGGCGGCGGTGCCGGCGCCGAGGGGCAGGGTGAACAGCAGAGCGGTGAGCACGGCGGTGAGACAGGCGGCTGGGGAGTGCCGCCGGTTTCGGTTGCGCATCGCGTTCCTCCCGATGTGGGGTGTGGGGGTGGAGGAGCGCGTCCGGACGCTGTTCAGGAGCATCAGGGAGTTGTCGCGATCAGGTCAACACGCTTCAATACGCGGTGACATTGCTGTGTGAACGGTGGGGCTGCGGTGTGAACGGTTGCTGCCGTGTCACCTGGTCCCCCGGAGCCGCCGCCGCGATCCCCCGCGCCGGCCCGTGTGAACGTTCACGAAGGAGTCGCCGTGCGACCGACCGAGGACACGGCGGAACTCGGCCAGTTGCTGCGCGGCGGCCCCTTCCACCTCGCCCTGCGTGCCGCCCTCGCCGCGCGTGGACTGCCCCTGCACCGGGTGCAGCACCGGCTCGCGGCACAGGGCATCAAGCTGGGCGTCACCAGCCTCAGTTACTGGCAGCAGGGCGCCCGGCGGCCGCGTCACCCGGAGTCGCTGCGGGCGGTCGGCGCCCTGGAGCGGATCCTGGAACTGCCCGACGGCGCCCTCCTGCGCCTGCTGGCCGCCGAGGATCCCGGCCCCGGGACCGCGCGCCCGCCCACCCGCTCGTACCGCGCCCTGTTCAGCCTGGGCGGGACGGTGGAGCGGCTGCTGGACGGGATGGACCTCCCGCCGGACGGCGGGCTGCATTCGGTCGGCCACCACGAGCGGGTCCGCATCGGAGCGGCGGGCGAGCTGCGGGTCCGCGAGTCGCAGCAGATCGTCCGGGCGCACCGCGACGGCGTCGACCGCTACCTGGCCGTCCACCACGGCGACCCCGGCTGCGACGTGTCCCGGATGCGCGTGACGGCGTACGAGAACTGCCGCACGGGCCGGGTGCGGTGCCACCCGGAGTCCGGGGTGGTGGTCGCCGAGCTGCTCTTCGACGCGCGGCTGCGGCGCGGGGACACCCACGTCTTCGGCTACGGGATCGAGGACGGCACCGGAGCCCGCAGCGGCGAGTACGTACGCGGTTTCAGCTACGCCGGCGGCCAGTACATGCTCCAGGTCAGCTTCGACGAGGCGGCCCTGCCGGTGCGCTGCCGGCGCTTCGCCCGGGGCGGGCCCGAGGCCCCGCGCACCGGCCTCGTGGACCTGACGCCCAGCGGCCGGCACCGGGCGGTCCACCTGGTGGAGCAGTCGGTGCGGCGCGGGATCCTCGGGATCGCGTGGGACTGGGACTGAGGTCCGGGGTGCGGTCCCGGGCGGGGGCGGGGGCCGGGGTGCGGGGTGCGGGTCAGCCCGCGACGAGCTTGCCGTTCTCGGCCCGGACCGGGACGGCGGGCAGCGGGGCGGAGGCCGGACCGCGCAGGACCTTGCCGGTCTTCACGTCGAAGCGGCTGCCGTGGCAGGGGCAGTTCCCCTCACCCTCGACGATCTTGTCCAGGACGCAGCCGGCGTGCGTGCACTGCGCGCTGAACGCCTTGTACTGGCCCTCCGCCGGGGAGCTGACGATCAGCTTGTTCTCCCGGTACAGCTTGGCCCCGCCCACCGGGACATCGGCCGCCGCGCCCAGGTCCACCGGCGCGGTGGGGGTGGCGGGGGTGTGGCCTCCGCTGTCGGTCTCGGTGGAGCAGGCCGCGAGGGTCGCTCCGGCGCCCGCGGCCCCGGCGAGCGCGGCGGCGCCCTTGAGGACGGTACGGCGGGCGGGCGACTGCGGCGCGGGCATGCGGTTCTCCTGGGGTACGGGCACGTGGGGAAGGGGTGCGGGGGCGGGGCACGGGCCGGAACCCGGCCGGGGCACCGGCCCACCCGACGATACCTCCGTCCCATGAGGTAGCTTCCCCCGCGTGATCGTCGTCGGCGGAGAAGCCCTCATCGACCTGGTGCCCGTGGCGCGGCCGCCCGGGGCGCTGCTGCCCCGGCCGGGCGGCGGGCCGTACAACACCGCGCTGGCGCTCGGCCGGCTCGGCGCCGAGGTGGCCTTCTGTTCCCGCGTCTCCACGGACGGCTTCGGTGAGAGCCTGCTGGCCGGGCTGCGGGCCGCCGGGGTGGACCTGTCGCTGGTCCAGCGCGGACCGGAGCCGACCACGCTCGCCGTGCCCTCGCTGGCCCCGGACGGCTCGGCCTCGTACGGCTTCTACGTCGAGGGCACGGCGGACCGGCTGTTCACGCTGCCGCCCGCCCTCCCGGACGGGGTACGGGCCCTCGCGCTCGGCACCTGCTCGCTGGTCCTGGAACCGGGCGCGAGCGCGTACGAGGCCCTGCTGCGCCGGGAGTCCCGGCGCGGGGTGCTGACCCTGCTGGACCCCAACATCCGGCCGGCGCTGATCGCGGACCCGGCGGCGTACCGCGCACGCTTCCTGGAACGGCTGCTGCCGCACACGAGCGTCCTCAAGCTGTCGGAGGAGGACGCGGCCTGGCTGGGCGGCCGGGTCGGGGACTGGCTGGCGGCCGGACCGTCGGCGGTGGTGCTGACCCGGGGCGCCGCGGGCCTGACGGCCTGGACCCGGGAGGGCGGGGAGTACGCGGCGGCGGCCCGTCCGGTGGCGGTGGTGGACACCATCGGCGCGGGCGACACCGTCAACGCCGCCCTGCTGCACCGGCTCACCCTCGCACCGGGCGGCCCGGTGGACTGGCCGCAGGTCCTGGCCCACGCCGCTCACGCGGCGGCCCTGACCTGCACGCGGGCGGGCGCGGAGCCGCCGTACGCGGCGGAGCTCAGCGAATAGCGGCCCAGACGGTGCGGGCCACGGCCGGGGCGAACTCCTCGACGGGCTGGACCACGTGGGCCCCCGAGAAGTGCAGGAAGAAGGCCCGCTGGAAGCAGGCACCGAGCAGCAGGGCCGCGGCGGCCCGCGGATCGGCGTCGGGCCGCAGCCGGCCGGCGTCGAGCTCGCGCCGCAGCCGGCCGGCCAGCGCGTCCAGCACCACGTGCGGTCCGGCCCCGATCTCCTGGACGCCCTCGCGGTGGCGGGTGAGCAGCGCGGGGTCGGCGAAGAGCGAGCCGGCCATCGGTATGGCGTCGGCGTAGAAGAGCGAGGCGTGCCGGGCGATCTCGCCGAGGGTCTCCTCGACCCCCCGCTCCCCCGGACCGGCCTGCAGGACAGCCATGAGCGGGCCGGCGTTGGGAGTGCGTTCCAGCAGCACGCGCACGAACAGCTCTTCCTTGTTCGCGAAGTACTTGTAGAGCGCGGCCTCCGAGCACCCGGCCTCCCTGGCGATGGCCTTCGTGGTGGCGCTCGCCAGCCCGACGGTGCGCATCAGCTTCTCGGCGGCGTCCAGCAGCCGCTCGGGGGTGGGGCGGCTTGACTTCGAGGTGAGCATTCACTCACCCTAGCGGAACCAGGGGTGAGTAAATACTCACCCACCTCTCGTCGCGGGGGTATGACGATGAAGATCACGGTGTTCGGAGCCACGGGCGGCGTCGGCCGCGAGGTCGTCCGGCAGGCACTCGACGCGGGACACGAGGTGACCGCGGTCGTGCGGGACCCGTCGCGGCTCCCCCTTCCCGCCCATGAGCGGCTCCACGTGGCCACGGTGACCGATGTGACCGATGTCGAGGCGGTGCTGCCCGTGGTGAGCGGGCGGGACGCGGTGGTCTCGGCGCTGGGCCCGGCGAACAACAAGCAGGCGAGGACGAAGCCCGTCGCGGGCCCGGCTCTGAGCGCGATCACCTCAGCCATGGACCGGGCGGGGGTGCGGCCGCTGTCGGCCGTGAGCGCCGCACCCGTCGGCCCGCTGCCGGAGAGCGCGGGGATCTTCACCCGCGCCGTGGTCTTCCCGTTGCTGCGCCGACTGCTGCGGGACGTCTACGCGGACCTCGCGGACATGGAGGCGGCGATGGCCGCGAGCGGGACGCGGTGGACGGTCGTCAGGCCGCCGATGCTGCAGAACAAGCCCCGCACCGGCACCTACCGGCGCGCGATCGACGCCAACGTGCCGGGCGGCCGGGTCATCCCGCGCGCGGACGTCGCGGACGCCCTCCTGGCCGCCCTGACGGACCCGGACTGCGCGGGCCACGCGGTGGGCGTCGCCTCCTGAGCGGAGCGGACGCGAAAGGGCCCGGCCATGGGCCGGACCCTCCCGTCGTACGCGAAGCCGCACCCGCACGCGGACCCGTATGCGGCTCGGCGACTACGCCTTGCGCGCCCTGGCCGTCGTCTTCTTGGCCGGAGCCGCCTTCTTCGCGGCGACGGCCTTGGTGGCCGCCGTCTTCCTGGCCGGGGCCTTCTTCGCCGTGGCCCGTACCGGAGACGCCGCCGCGTCCGACACCCGGTCGGCGCCCAGGATGTCCCGCAGGAACTTGCCCGTGTGGCTCGCGCCCACCGAGGCCACCGCCTCCGGCGTGCCCTCGGCCACCACCAGACCGCCGCCGTAGCCGCCCTCCGGGCCCATGTCGATGACCCAGTCCGCGGTCTTGATGACGTCCAGGTTGTGCTCGATGACGATCACCGAGTTGCCCTTGTCCACCAGCCCCGACAGCACCTTGATCAGCTTCGAGATGTCCTCGAAGTGCAGACCCGTGGTCGGCTCGTCCAGCACGTAGACCGTCCGGCCCGTCGACCGCTTCTGGAGCTCGGAGGCCAGCTTCACGCGCTGCGCCTCGCCACCCGAGAGGGTCGGCGCGGACTGGCCGAGGCGGACGTAGCCCAGCCCGACCTCGTTGAGCGTCTTGAGGTGACGCGCGATCGTCGGCACCGCCTCGAAGAAGCCCAGCGCCTCCTCGATCGGCATGTTCAGGACTTCCGCGATGGACTTGCCCTTGTAGTGGACCTCCAGCGTCTCCCGGTTGTACCGGTCGCCGTGGCAGACCTCGCACGGGACGTAGACGTCCGGCAGGAAGTTCATCTCGATCTTGATCGTGCCGTCGCCGGCGCAGTTCTCGCACCGGCCGCCCTTCACGTTGAAGGAGAAGCGGCCCGGCAGATAGCCGCGCACCTTCGCCTCCATCGTCTCCGCGAACAGTTTGCGGACGTGGTCGAAGACACCGGTGTACGTGGCCGGGTTGGACCGCGGGGTGCGGCCGATCGGCGACTGGTCGACGTGCACGACCTTGTCGACGAGGTCGTCGCCGTCGACCCGCGTGTGCCGGCCCGGCACCGAGCGGGCGCCGTTCAGCTCACGCGCCAGGTGCGTGTAGAGGATGTCGTTGACCAGCGTGGACTTGCCCGAACCGGACACACCGGTCACGGCCGTCAGCACACCCAGCGGGAAGGACACGTCGATGTCCCGCAGGTTGTTCTCCTTGGCGCCGTGGACGGTCAGCTTGCGCTCCCCGTTCACGGGCCGGCGGATGTCCGGGATCTCGATGGACTTCTTGCCCGAGAGGTACTGCCCGGTCATCGACTCGGTGTTCTTCAGCAGGTCCTTCAGCGACCCGCTGTGCACCACCTTGCCGCCGTGCTCGCCCGCACCCGGACCGATGTCCACGACCCAGTCGGCCACCTTGATGGTGTCCTCGTCGTGCTCGACCACGATGAGCGTGTTGCCCATGTCCCGCAGCCGCACCAGGGTCTCGATCAGCCGGTGGTTGTCCCGCTGGTGCAGACCGATGGACGGCTCGTCCAGCACGTAGAGCACGCCGACCAGACCGGAGCCGATCTGCGTGGCGAGCCGGATGCGCTGGGCCTCGCCGCCCGACAGCGTGCCGGCGGCCCGGTTGAGCGAGAGGTAGTCGAGACCGACGTCCACGAGGAAGCGGAGCCGCTCATTCACCTCCTTGAGGACCCGCTCGGCGATCTTCTTGTCGCGGGCGTCGAGACGCATCCGCCCCAGGAAGTCCGCGCACTCGCTGATCGACATGGCGGCGACCTCGGCGATGGACTTCTCCATCACCGTCACGGCGAGCACGATCGGCTTGAGGCGGGTGCCCTCACAGGTCGGGCAGGGCACCTCGCGCATGTAGCCCTCGAAGCGCTCGCGGCTGGCGTCGCTCTCCGACTCCGCGTGCCGCCGCTTGACGAACGGCACGGCGCCCTCGAAGGCCGTCGTGTACGCCCGCTCCCGCCCGTACCGGTTGCGGTAGCGGACCTCGATCTGCGTCTTGTGCCCGTACAGCAGGGCCTTCTTCGCGCGGGCCGGCAGCCCGGCCCACGCGATGTCGGTCCGGAAGCCGAGCTCCTCGGCGAGCGCGCCGATCAGCCGCTGGAAGTAGTCCTTGGTGTGGCCGAGCGACCACGGCGAGACCGCGCCCTCGTCCAGGGACTTGTCCTCGTCCGGAATGATCAGCTCCGGGTCCACCTCCATGCGGGTACCGATACCCGTGCACTCGGGGCAGGCGCCGAAGGGCGAGTTGAAGGAGAAGGAGCGCGGCTCCAGCTCCTCGAAGGACAGGTCGTCGTAGGGGCAGTAGAGGTGCTCGGAGTACATCCGCTCACGCTCGGGGTCGTCCTCGGCGAGGTCGACGAAGTCCAGGATCACCATGCCGCCGGAGAGGCCGAGGGCGGTCTCCACGGAGTCGGTGAGCCGGCGCTTGGCGCTCTCCTTGACGGTGAGGCGGTCGATGACCACCTCGATGGTGTGCTTCTCCTGCTTCTTCAGCGTGGGCGGCTCGGAGAGCTGGATGGTCTCCCCGTCCACCCGCGCCCGGCTGTAGCCCTTGGTCTGGAGATCGGAGAAGAGGTCGACGAACTCGCCCTTGCGCTCGCGCACCAGCGGCGAGAGCACCTGGAAGCGGCTTCCCTCGGGGAGCGCGAGCACCTTGTCGACGATCGCCTGCGGCGACTGGCGCGAGATGGGACGGCGGCACTCGGGGCAGTGCGGCTTGCCGATGCGGGCGAAGAGGAGGCGGAGGTAGTCGTAGACCTCGGTGATGGTGCCCACGGTGGAGCGCGGGTTGCGCGAGGTCGACTTCTGGTCGATCGAGACGGCCGGGGAGAGACCCTCGATGAAGTCGACGTCGGGCTTGTCCATCTGCCCGAGGAACTGGCGGGCGTACGACGAGAGCGACTCGACGTAGCGGCGCTGGCCCTCGGCGAAGATCGTGTCGAAGGCCAGGGAGGACTTGCCCGACCCGGAGAGTCCGGTGAAGACGATGAGTGAGTCGCGGGGCAGGTCGAGCGAGACGTTCTTCAGGTTGTGCTCGCGAGCGCCACGAACGATGAGACGGTCGGTCACGCCGGTCCGCACCTTTCTTGAGAGAGCGGGGGCACGGGCCCCCGTCCCAGGGTATGGGGGGCGCCTCTGCGATGGACTGGGTCCTTGGACTTCCGAGCGTATAGCACGCACATTCGATTTACGGCACTCCGCAGACCGCTTCACCCAATCGTGTGGCCGTACCCGGTGAGCCACTAGGCTCGCCGTCATGACCGATCATGTGCACGACCTGCAATCTGTACGTGAAGCCACGGACCGGCTGCTGACCGCTGTCGCGAAGCTGGACAACGCGGCCCTCGCCGAGGAGTCACACCTCCCGGGCTGGACCCGCGGCCACATCCTGGCCCACCTCGCACGCAATGCGGACGCGCTCGTCAACGTCTTCGAGGGACGCCCGATGTACGAGAGCGCCGCCGCCCGCGACGCGGACATCGAGCGCGACGCCGGCCGGCCCCTGGAAGAACACCTGACGGACCTCCGTGATTCCGCGGCCCGCTTCATGGCCACCACCGAGCCCGACCAGGACTGGACGCGCACGGTCGAGCTGCGCAACGGCATCACGGACCTCGCGGCCAACGTGCCCTTCCGGCGCTGGGTCGAGGCCGATCTGCACCACGTCGACCTGAACATCGGCTACGAGCTCTCCGACCTCCCGGACGAGTTCACCGAGCGCGAGATCGTCTTCCTCGCCGACCGCTGGTCCGGGCGCCCCGAGGTCCCGCCGGTGGCCCTCGTCGCCACCGACGGCCGGAGCTGGCGCACCGGCTCCGCCGGGGATCCCGCCGTGACCGTGTCCGGCACCGCCGCGGGGCTGCTGGCCTGGCTGGCCGGCCGCGGCGACAAGGGCGCCTCCCTGACCACCTCGGGCGGCCCCCTCCCCGGGCTCCCGCCGCTCTAGGATCAAGGTATGACGTACACCGGAGAGGTCAAGGTCGGCGGTCCCGCCGACGTGCACGAACTTGCGGACCTGATGATTTCCAAGGTCGCGGTGGGCCCGATGAACAACAACGCCTACCTGCTGCGCTGCCGCGCCACCGACGAGCAGCTGCTCATCGACGCGGCCGCCGAGGCGGGCACCCTGCTCAGCCTGATCGGCGACGACGGCATCACGTCCGTGGTCACCACGCACCGGCACGGCGACCACTGGGGCGCGCTCGCCGAGGTCGTCGCGGCGACCGGTGCGCGCACCCTCGCGGGCGCCCTCGACGCCGAGGGCATCCCGGTGGCGACGGACGTGCCGGTCGCCGACGGGGACACGATCACGGTCGGACGGGTCACGCTGACCGCCCGCCACCTGGTCGGCCACACCCCCGGCTCGATCGCGCTGGTCTACGACGACCCGCACGGCCACCCGCACGTGTTCACCGGCGACTGCCTCTTCCCGGGCGGCGTCGGAAACACCCAGGGCGACCCGAAGGCCTTCGCCAGCCTGATCGACGACGTGCAGCACAAGATCTTCGAGCAGCTGCCGGACGAGACCTGGGTCTACCCGGGCCACGGCAACGACACCACCCTCGGCGCCGAGCGTCCGCACCTGGCCGAATGGCGCGAGCGCGGCTGGTAGGCACCGCAACGCGTCAACTTCCGGGCGTGACGCACTCCTTCCGGTCGCTTACGGCCGAACTCACGTCCTGAGGGGCGGGGAACGGGTATCTGGTGCGGCATGCCACACGACCCGTCCCCGCCCCTGGCCTCCTCCGCCCCCGAGGCCTCCTCCGGCGCTTCCCCCGCCCCGTCCGCCGCCCCGCCCGCCGCCCGTGTCCCCGCCGCTTCCTCCGCCACGGCGCCCGAGTCCCCGCCGGCCGAAGCCGACAGCTCCGCCGGGCCCGGAATGCTGCGGCTGGCCACGGCCTCGCTCGCCGGGACCGCGATCGAGTTCTACGACTTCTTCGTGTACGGGACGGCCGCCGCCCTCGTGCTCGGCCCGCTCTTCTTCCCCTCCTTCTCCCCGCTCGCCGGAACCCTCGCCGCCTTCGGCACCTTCGGCGTCGGCTTCCTGGCCCGCCCCCTCGGTTCGGCGGTCTTCGGCCACATCGGCGACCGCTACGGCAGGCGCCCGGTGCTGCTCGCCTCCCTGCTGCTCACGGGCCTCGCCACCGTGGCCGTCGGCTGCGTGCCCTCGTACGGCTCGATCGGCATGGCCGCCCCCGTACTCCTGCTCCTGCTGCGCTTCCTGCAGGGCCTCGGGCTGGGCGGGGAATGGGGCGGCGCCGTACTGCTGACCGCCGAGCACGCCCCCGAGCGGCGGCGCGGACTGTGGTCGAGCTTCCCGCAGATGGGCCCGGCGGTGGGCTTCCTGCTCGCCAACGGCCTGATGCTGGGGCTGTCCGCGTCGCTGAACGATGCCCAGTTCACCGCCTGGGGGTGGCGGGTGCCGTTCTGGGCGGCCGGGGTGCTGGCGCTCGCCGGTCTGTGGCTGCGCCGCTCGGTGGAGGAGACCCCGCAGTTCCGGGCGCTCGCCGCGACGGACCGGCGGGCCGAGGCCCCGCTGGCCGAGGTGTTCCGGAGCCACTGGCGGCTGCTCCTGCTGACCGGCGGGGCGCTCGCCGTCGGGTACGCCGTCTTCTACGCCGTCACCACCTGGTCCCTCGCCTACGCCACCGAGCACCTTTCGGTGAGCCGCACGGCGATGCTGGCCTGCATCATGATCTCGGTCGCGATCAAGGGAATGGTGACCCCGCTGATCGCGGTGCTCGGCGACCGCTACGGGCGGCGGCCGCTGTGCCTGATCGGGTGCGCGATCTGCGCGGTGTGGATGTTCCCGCTGGTGGCGCTGTTGCGGACGGCCGATCCGCTGCTGATGACGATCGGCTTCACCGGGGCGCTGCTGGGCATGGTGACGATGTTCTCGGTGGTGGCCGCGTACCTGCCCGAGCTGTACGCGCCGCGGATCCGCTGCACGGGCGCGGCCGTCGGCTACAACCTGGGCGGTGTGCTGGGCGGGGCGCTGACCCCGATCGTGGCGACGGCGCTGGCGGACGGTTCCGGTCCGCCGTGGGGTGTCGCGCTGTACCTGACCGGGATCGCCCTGGTCAGCCTGGTCTGCTTCGCGCTGCTGCCGGAGACCGTTCCGGCGGTCGTCGCTAAGCGGGCGGCCGCGGCCCGGGCGGCGGAAACGGGGGCGGCCGAAGCGGCCGCCCCCGTGTAGATCCTTCGATCCGGATCCTGCGATCCGGTTACGCGTCGACGTTCTCCGGGCGGGCGGCGGCCTCGGCCGCCGCCTGCTTCTTCGAGGCCATCAGGCTGGTGATCGTGGTGATGACCAGGACACCGCAGATGACGCCGAGGGAGACCGGGATCGAGATCACCGGGACGTGGACGCCGTTCTCGTGCAGGGCGTGGAGCACCAGCTTGACGCCGATGAAGCCCAGGATGATCGACAGGCCGTAGCTGAGGTGGACCAGCTTCTTCAGCAGACCGCCGATGAGGAAGTACAGCTGGCGCAGGCCCATCAGCGCGAAGGCGTTGGCCGTGAAGACGATGTACGGGTCCTGGGTGAGGCCGAAGATCGCGGGGATGGAGTCCAGGGCGAACAGCACGTCGGTGGTGCCGATGGCGAGCATGACGACCATCAGCGGGGTCAGCACGCGCTTGCCGTTGTCGACGATGAAGAGCTTGGTGCCGTGGTAGCGGTCGGCGACACCGAACTTCTTCTCGACGGACTTGAGGAGACGGTTCTCCTCGAACGATTCCTCTTCGGCGGAGCCCTCGTCCTTGCGGGCCTCCTGGATGAGCTTCCACGCGGTGTAGATCAGGAACGCGCCGAAGATGTAGAAGACCCAGGAGAAGCTGGCGATGATCGCGGCGCCGGCGGCGATGAAGACCGCGCGCAGGACCAGGGCGATCAGGACGCCGATGAGCAGCACGCGCTGCTGGAGGTGGGACGGCACCGCGAACTTCGCCATGATCAGGACGAAGACGAAGAGGTTGTCGACGCTCAGCGACTTCTCGGTGATGAAGCCCGCGAAGAACTCCTGGGACGCCTGCGGGTTGCCGAAGAACCACAGGCCGAGGCCGAAGAGTCCGGCCAGGACGATCCAGACGACCGTCCAGGTGCCGGCTTCCTTGATCGACACGTCGTGCGGTTTGCGGCCGATGAAGAAATCGGCACCGATGAGGAGGGACAGACCGAGAATGGTCGCAGCCCAAAGGGCCCAGGAAACTTCCATGGTGAACACGCCTCCGGCGGATGGCTCAGCACTTCGTCAGCGTCATCGCTGCCGGAGGTCTCTTCCACCCGGGCGGCCTGGAGGCCGTGGGCCGACGCCCCGGGACCGACTGCGTTCATCGAAACCGCAGTGGTCCGTATTGACGGGTACGCCGTAGCAGGAAAGCAGGAATACTCCCCTCCGCACGGACGAGCTTACCCGCCGAGGGCGGTAAAGGTAAAGGGAACACCAAAGAATGGTCACGGACGGGTAGTGCGCCGGGCCTCCGCCACCCGGTCCAGTGCCTGGTCGAGGACCCTGCTCCCCTGCGGGGGCAGGTCCGGTTCGAAGGTCCAGGCGTGATGGACCCAGGGGTCGGCAAGGTGGTTGTCGGGCACCGGCGAGAGCCGCATCAGGGAGCGCCACAGCGGGTCGAGCAGCGGCCCGTAGGCCGAGGCCTCGTCGCGGTCGGCGACCATCAGCAGGTGCACGCCGACCGCCGCGCCCTCGTCGGCGAGGTAGCGCAGCTGGGTGACGGCGCGGTCGTCGAAGCCGTGCGGGAAGTCGTGCACGATCAGCAGCTGGTCGGCCGTGTCCACGTCCGGCGGCAGGTCCTCGGGGGCGCCGGCCCGCAGCGCCATCTGTACGAGGTCCACGCGCCGGGTCAGCCGTGCCAGTGTCTGGGTGACCCCGGTGGCCCCGGCGGCGGGCGGGCCGGCCAGCACCCCGGCGCGTACGAGCGGCGCGAGGGAGGCGGCTCCGGCACCGGCCGCGTCGATGACGTGCACGGAGAACCGGTCGGCGGGGTGGACGGCGAGCAGCCGGACCGCCAGGGCGACGGCCATGTCCATGGCGACGCGGCGCAGCCGGTCGGTGTCCATGGTCATCGCGGCTTCGGAGCCGGTGCGGCCGTTGTCGATCCACAGTCCGCGTTCCAGCGGGACCCGGCTCAGCATGGGGATGCGCAGATCGGGCCGCTCGGGCAGGTGCAGGTCCCCCAGGCGCAGGGCCAGCGGGCTCTCCTCGGGCGTGCGGTGACCGTGCCAGACGGGGTTGTCCCAGCGGGCGTACGCGGCCGGCAGCGCGGGCTCGACCACTTCCGACTCGGCGATCAGCTGGGCCAGGTCCCGGTCGAGGACGGCCTGGGCCTGGGCGACGAGCTCCTCGCGGCGGGCTCGCGCGGTGTCACGGGCGGCGTTCCCGGAGCCGCCGAGGCGGTGCCGGGGGTCGGACAGGGCCTCGTCGAGCTCGCGGTCCATGCGGGAGTCGGCGAACTCGACGGCGCTGCGGTAGGCGGCGACCGTGCGGGCGAGGTCCTCGAACATCCCCCAGACCTGGTTGTAGAGCCGCTCCTCCATGGACCAGCCGCTGGCGTCCCCGGCGACGGGCCGCGGGTGCTGTCCGGGTTCCTGCGGGGCGGCGGCCCGCGGCGCGGGCTCGGGGGGTTCGGTGCTGGTGCGGCGGCGCCGCGGGTGGGCGTAGCTGATGGTGGGCGGGGAGCCCGCGCTGTCGCCACCGGGCGCGGGCCCGGGCGTACCGGCGTACGGGTGCCCGGAGACGGGGACCGGGTCCGGCGGTTCCGGGGCGGGCGCGGGGGCCTGCGCCGGGGTCTGCGGGGCGCGGAGGTCGCCGACGAGGGTCGGCATGGTCGCGAGGGTGGCGTCGGCCCCCGCGGTACGGGGGGCCGTGCCGAGTGCGGCGGCGGCCAGCCCCGCGGCGGCCGCCGCGGGCAGCCCGCCGTCGGCGAGCAGGGCGCCGAGGCCGTCGGCGTAGCCCTGGCCCACGGCGCGGACCTTCCAGGCCCCCTGGCGCCGGTACAGCTCCAGGGCGACGACGGCCGTCTCGGCGTCGAGTCCCGTCAGGGTGTATCCGGCGAGCTCGGCGCCTCCCGGGTCGGCCACGGCCACGTAGGAGGCCGGTACCGCGCCGAAGCGGACCGGGCCGCCGGGCGGGAGGACGAGCAGCACACCGAGCCGGTGGACGTCCGCCGCGACCTCGTCGAGGTCGACGGTGAAGGTGTGCCGCTCGGCGAGCTCACCCGGCGACTCGACGCCGGGGAGGGACCTGGCGCCCGGGTGGGCGAGGATCCCGTTGCCGGCGAACCGGCCCTGTTCGTCGGCGAGCGAGGCCAGGGTGAGCACGGGCGTGCCCGCCGAGACCCTGATCTCCACCCGGCTCTGGGACACGGGGTGGTTCTGCCCCCGGACCAGTTCGGCCGTCATCGTGCAGCCCCTCCCCCGTGCCTTCTTCTCTTGTCCGGTACTGCTACAGGTGCGGCAGGATCGCCGGCATGAGGTCCTGGAAGGTGCGGCCGTTGGCCGGGTTCCCGAGGGCCGTCATCTGCCAGCCGGCACCCGAGCGGGACACCTTGGCCATGATCTGCGCGGTGTACTGACCGCCGCCGTCGAGGGTGTAGCGGGCCAGCTCCTGGCCGTTGGTCTCGTCGACGATGCGGCAGAACGCGTTCTGCACTTCCTGGAACGTCTGGCCGGTGAAGGAGTTCACCGTGAAGACGATCTGGTCGATGTGCACCGGCACGCGCTGGAGGTCGACGAGGATCGCCTCGTCGTCCCCGCCCTGACCGACGCCGCCGACGAGGTTGTCACCGGTGTGGCGCACCGAGCCGTCGTCGCTCTGCAGGTGCCGGAAGAAGACCACGTCGACGGGCTGCTTGTCGGCGAAGAGCACCGCCGAGGCGTCGAGGTCGATCTCCCGGGTCCGCGAGCCGAACAGTCCGCGGCGCTTCGCCGCCTGCCAGCCGAGGCCCATACGGACCGCGGTCAGCGTGCCTCCGTCCGCCTTCTGCAGACTGATGGCCTGACCCTTGGTCATGTTGACCGTCACGTACTGTCCCCTCTCCCTGGCCCGCCCGATGACGGGCGTGCAGCATGTACCTGCGGCTGAGACCCAACCCTACTGACCGGCTCCCGGTCAGGCGAGGCCCGCTTCCTTCATCTGCCGCAACTCCTTCTTCAGCTCGCCCACCTCGTCCCGGATCCGGGCCGCGACCTCGAACTGGAGCTCGGCGGCCGCCCCGCGCATGCGCTCGGTCATCTGCTCGATGAGCGCGGCCAGTTCGGCTGCGGGCCGGTCGGTGAGCACCTCGGCACCCGCCGCCCCCTTCGCACCCTTCGCGCCCTTTCCACCGGTCTTGCCCGCGGCCGCCCGGCCGCCGAGCGCCGGGACCGGCGCCTTGGCGCCCTTGCCGTCCTTCGCCTGCCGGTATCCGGTGCCGAGGAGCTCCTCGGTGTCCAGTTCCTCGCGGGCGATGGTGGCGACGATGTCGTTGATCTTCTTGCGCAGCGGCTGCGGGTCGATCCCGTTCGCCGTGTTGTAGGCGATCTGCTTCTCGCGGCGCCGGTTGGTCTCGTCGATGGCCTTCTCCATCGCCGGGGTCATCTTGTCCGCGTACATGTGGACCTGGCCCGAGACGTTGCGCGCCGCGCGGCCGATGGTCTGGATCAGGGAGGTCCCGGAGCGCAGGAAGCCCTCCTTGTCGGCGTCGAGGATCGCCACCAGGGACACCTCGGGCAGGTCGAGGCCCTCGCGGAGCAGGTTGATGCCGACCAGGACGTCGTACTCGCCGGCCCGCAGCTCGCGCAGCAGCTCGATGCGGCGCAGGGTGTCCACGTCGCTGTGCAGGTAGCGGACCTGGATGCCGAGCTCCAGGAAGTAGTCCGTGAGGTCCTCGGCCATCTTCTTGGTGAGGGTGGTGACGAGGATCCGCTCGTCCTTCTCGACCCGCTGCCGGATCTCGTGGACCAGGTCGTCGATCTGCCCCTCGGTGGGCTTGACCACGACCTCGGGGTCGATGAGGCCGGTGGGGCGGATGATCTGTTCGACGAAGCCGTCGCCGCGCGAGAGCTCGTACTTTCCGGGGGTCGCCGACAGGTAGACGGTCTGGCCGATGCGCTCCTGGAACTCCTCCCACTTCAGCGGCCGGTTGTCCAGGGCGGACGGCAGCCGGAAGCCGTGGTCGACCAGGGTCCGCTTGCGGGAGGCGTCGCCCTCGTACATGGCGCCGATCTGCGGCACGGTGACGTGCGACTCGTCGATGACCAGGAGGAAGTCCTCCGGGAAGTAGTCGATGAGGGTGTTGGGCGCGGAGCCGCGCTCGCGGTCGTCCATGTGCAGCGAGTAGTTCTCGATGCCGGAGCAGGACCCGATCTGGCGCATCATCTCCAGGTCGTACGTGGTGCGCATGCGCAGCCGCTGCGCCTCCAGCATCTTGCCCTGCTTCTCCAGCTCGGCGAGGCGCTCGGCCAGCTCCGCCTCGATGCCGCGGACCGCCTTCTCCATGCGCTCGGGGCCGGCGACGTAGTGGCTGGCGGGGAAGACGTACAGCTCGCGGTCCTCGCTGATGACCTCGCCGGTCAGCGGGTGCAGGGTGGAGAGGGCCTCGATCTCGTCGCCGAACATTTCGATGCGGACGGCCAGTTCCTCGTAGACCGGGAAGATCTCGATCGTGTCCCCGCGCACCCGGAAGGTGCCGCGGGTGAAGGCGACGTCGTTGCGCGTGTACTGGATGTCCACGAAGCGGCGCAGCAGCTGGTCCCGGTCCGTCTCCTCGCCCACCTTCAGGGAGACCATCCGGTCGACGTACTCCTGCGGGGTACCGAGGCCGTAGATGCAGGACACGGAGGCGACGACGATCACGTCGCGCCGGGTCAGCAGCGAGTTGGTCGCGGAGTGGCGCAGCCGCTCCACCTCCTCGTTGATCGAGGAGTCCTTCTCGATGTACGTGTCCGACTGCGGTACGTAGGCCTCGGGCTGGTAGTAGTCGTAGTACGAGACGAAGTACTCGACGGCGTTGTTCGGCAGGAGCTCGCGGAACTCGTTCGCCAGCTGGGCGGCGAGCGTCTTGTTCGGCGCCATGACCAGGGTGGGGCGCTGGAGCTTCTCGATCATCCAGGCGGTCGTCGCCGACTTGCCGGTGCCGGTCGCACCCAGCAGGACGACGTCCTTCTCACCTGCACGGATGCGCTTTTCCAGCTCGGCGATGGCCGCCGGCTGGTCGCCGCTGGGCTGGTAGGGGCTGACGACCTCGAAAGGCGCCACCGTGCGTTCGATCTTCGATACGGGCCGCATGGGTCAACCGTACGACCCCCCACTGACACTCACGCGCCCCCACGGGCCGGCGGCGCGCTCCGGACGCTCCCGGCCGCCCGGACCGCTGTCATTCGTTCTGGTCCGTTTGTCGTAGTTCGGTGGCGGCTCAGTGATCTTCAACCCCATGATCGCGGTGAAGTGCATCGCCACAACGTCTGCCGCTCCGCACCCGTCTGACGCAGGAACAGGGCTCACGACCCGAGGAGAACGCACATGTACGTCCGACCCGCCGCCGCGGCCGCCGCCGCATTCCTGGGCTTCACTCTCACCCTGCTGGGCGGGACGGCCTCGTACGCCGCCACCGGTCCCGGATCCGCCACCGGCACGGGGACCGGCGCCGGCCGGGCCGCGCTGGGGGGCCCTGTCGTGTACGCCCACCGGGGGGCCTCCGCCTACGCCCCGGAGAACACCCTCGACGCGATCGACCTGGCGATGCAGATGGGCTTCGACTGGGTCGAGAACGACGTGCAGCGCACCAAGGACGGCGTGCTGGTGGTGATCCACGACGACACCCTGGCCCGGACCACCGACGTCGAGCAGCGGTTCCCGGACCGCGCGCCCTGGAAGGTCCAGGACTTCACGGCGGCCGAGATCGCACAGCTGGACGCCGGCAGCTGGTTCGGCGCCGAGTACGCGGGAGCGTCCGTGCCGACCCTGCGGCAGTACCTCGACCGGGTACAGCGCAACCGGCAGCGCCTGCTGCTGGAGATCAAGAAGCCGGAGCTCTACCCCGGGATCGAGGAGCAGACCCTGAAGGTGCTGGACGAGGCCGGCTGGCTCGACGCGCGCCACGTCGCGCAGCGCCTGGTGGTGCAGAGCTTCAGCGCCGACTCCGTGCGCATCGTGCACGGGCTGCGCCCGGACCTGGTGACGGCCTTCCTGGGCACCCCCACCGTGGCGGACCTGCCGCGCTACGCGGAGTTCACCGACCGCATCAACCCGTGGCACACGACGATCTCGGCCGACTGGGTCTCGGCCGTGCACGGCCTGCTCGGCGCCCACGGCAAGGCGATGGAGGTGGACACCTGGATCGTGGACGACGCGGCCACCGCCCGGAAGGTGCAGGCCATGGGAGTGGACGGGATCATCACCAACGCCCCGGACGTGGTCCAGGACGCGGTCGGCGGGTTCTGATCCCCGGCCCCGTCAAGGCGGGCGGGCCGGCAGGCAGGCGGGCGGGCCGGCGGGCGGGCGATGTGGCCGAGATCCACAACCGTGACCGCCGTGTCGGTGGATGGTCGTACCGTGGACGCGTGGACAGCACCGAGCGGCCCCGCGGGCCGCACCTCGAATGGACCGTCGTGGCCGGCGACGGCGTCCTCGGCGGGCCCCTGCTCCTGGCCGCGACCCCGGAAGGTCTGGTCCGGGTCGAGTTCCATGCCGAGCCGGACCGGGTCGACAGGATGATCGGCCCGCTCGTCTCCCGGCTCGGCGCCGACGCCCGGCGCCCCGCGCCGGGCGAGGAAACGCTGCTGGCCGAGCCGATACGCCAGCTCACCGCGTATTTCGGGGGGTCGCTGCGCCGCTTCGAGCTGCCGCTGGACTGGCGCCTGAGCTCCGGCTTCAACCGGCAGGTGCTCCAGGAGCTGGACCGCTCCGTGCCCTACGGATCGGTCGTCGGCTACGGGGAGCTGGCCGCCCGCGTCGGACAGCCCGGCGCCGCCCAGGCCGTGGGCAACGCCATGGGCTCGAACCCGCTGCCACTGGTGGTGGCCTGCCACCGGGTCGTGGAGAACGACGGGGGCATCGGCGGATTCGGCGGCGGGGTGGAGACCAAGCGGCAACTGCTCGCGCTGGAGGGCGTGCTTCCGCAGCCGCTGTTCTGAACGGGGCCTGACCTGCGGACCCGACCCGCGGACCGGACGGTGGAGCGGCTGCTGACCGGCCGCGGACCGGCTCCGGACCGGCTGCGGACCGGCCGGGCTCCGGCACGGTTCCGCCGGGCGGTAAGGGCTGGCACACTGCGGCGGTGACTACTCCTGCCGCCGCACCCGGCCTCCCCGCGTCCCCCGCGCCCCGTGTCACGCACCCGCGAAGCCGGTGTACGCCGTGACCGCCTCGCCCGGTACCGACCGGCCCGTGCAGCCGCTGGGCCCGCCCGAGCTGGCCCGGCTGCAGCGCCGCACCTCCCGGGTCCTCATGGCCGGGCAGGTCCTCGGCGGCCTCGGCGTGCCGATCAGCATCGCCCTGGCCCCCGTACTCGCCACCGAGGTCAGCGGCACCGAGGCGCTGTCCGGCGTGGCCTCCACCGCCGCGGTGATCGGCACCGCCCTCGTCTCGCTGCCGCTCGCCGCGCTGATGAACGCCCGCGGCCGTCGCCCCGGGCTGGTCCTGGCCTACGCGATCGGCGCCGCCGGAGCGGGCCTGGTCGTCCTCGCCGCCACGATCAAGAGCTTCCCGCTGCTGCTGCTCGGCATGGCCGCCTTCGGTGCCGCCTCCTCCGCCAACCTGCAGGCCCGGTTCGCCGCCGCGGACCTCGCGGCCCCGGACCACCGTGCCCGGGCCATCTCGGTCGTGGTCTGGGCGTCGACCGTAGGCGCGGTGCTCGGGCCCAACCTGTCCGCACCGGCCAGCCGCAGCTTCGCCGGCACCGCGATACCCGAGACGGCCGGCCCGTTCGTATGGGCCGCGGCCGTCTTCCTGCTCACCGGCACGCTGATCGCCGTGTTCCTGCGCCCCGACCCGCTGCTGACGGCCCGGGCGCTCGCCGCCCCCGAGGAGCAGACCCGCGAAGGGCGCTCGCTGCGGGCCGGCTTCGCCGCCGTGAAGGCCTCGCCGCGGGCCCGGCTCGCCCTGCTCACCGTCGCCGTGTCGCACACCACCATGGTCTCGATCATGGTGATGACCCCGATGGACCTGGGTCACCACGGGGCCGGCCTGGAGCTCATCGGGCTGGTGATCAGCGGTCACATCGCGGGCATGTTCGCCTTCTCCCCCGTGATGGGCTGGCTCGCGGACCGGCTCGGCCGGCTCTCCGTGATCGGCCTGGCCGCCGGGCTCCTGTCCCTCGCCGCGCTGCTCGCCGGAACGGCCGGGCCCAGCCACGGCCGGAGCGCGCTCGGC
Organism: Streptomyces xanthophaeus; assembly: GCF_030440515.1. GTDB lineage: Bacteria > Actinomycetota > Actinomycetes > Streptomycetales > Streptomycetaceae > Streptomyces > Streptomyces kutzneri. Next base: position 6,083,121 of record NZ_CP076543.1, on the reverse strand, counting down.
CTCTTCCTGCTCGGACTCGGCTGGTCCGCCGGGATGGTGTCCGGCTCGGCCCTGCTGACGGACTCGGTGCCGCAGCCCGCGCGGGCCGCCGTACAGGGGCTGAGCGACCTCACGATGAACGCGGCCGCCGGCGTGGGCGGAGCGGCCGCCGGGCTGATCATGTCCGGGGCGGGTTACGGCTGGCTGAACGCCGTCGGCGCCGCGCTGCTGCTGCCGATGGCGGCGCTCGCGCTGTTCACGGCGCGCCGCCACCCCGTGCCCGTACCCACGGCCGCAGCCGCGTCCGCGCCTGCCTCCGCGCCCGCGAAGGGCGTCAGTAGCTGATGTGGTAGGCCTTGCGCAGCGTCTCGTGGACGGTCCAGGTGGTGCGGTCGCCCTCCCGGAGCACGCAGGCGGAGCCGGGGCCGACCTCCAGGGTCTCGCCGCCCTCGACCTCGACGGTGGCGCGGCCGCTGACCACCACGAAGAGCTCGTTCGCCTCGACGTCGGTGACCACACCGGGGGTGATCTGCCAGATCCCGCGGACCTGCTTGCCGTCCGCCGACTCCCACAGGACCTTGCCCGTCACGACGGGCTCGCCGGAGACGATCTGCCCGGGGTCGAGGTCGTCCGCCTCCAGTTCGACGTCCGCGACGGAGACGGAGAAGGAGGCGGGTGCGGCGGAGTGATCACTGGTGCTCATGGCGCGCCAGCCTAGTGCGGCCCGCCCCGCACCGCGGTGACCACAGCGTCCAGGAACGGCCCGGCCTACGAGTCATCCTGTCCAGTCGGAAGAGCTCCACGTCGTAGCGCTCGCCGCCGGCGTGCCGGTGCCACGGCTGGAAGGTGACGGTCCGCCCCTCGGGGCCGGTGCGGACGCGCGGGGCCTCGCTCTGCGGGCGGGTCCTGAGCAGTTCGCCGTACGGGCGGGTGGAGAGCAGCAGCAGTCCGCCGGGGCGCAGCACCCGCCGGGTTTCGGCCAGCACGGCGCAGACGTCCCCGGCGGTCAGCAGCGCATGCCGGCGACGGCGACGGGCAGGACGAGCGAGCGCTGTGCGGCCTCGCGGGCGGCGCGGGCCCCGGAGGCGGGGCTCAGGCCGGTCCGGTGACCCGGTGGCCCGGTGCCGCGAGGCCCGGCGCCTGGGTGCCGATGCCGCAGGCATCGTCGGGCACCGTGTGCGGCCCCGGGCCCGGCGCGGAGGTGAGCAGGGTGTCGAGGGACCGGCCCTGCCCGGGTCACGGAGGCGTCCCGGTCCGCGTGGACGAGGTCGTGGCGGTCGGCCGGCTCGTCGTGGAAGCCGAGCGTGTCCTTGGGGGAACGCTACTCGGACAGGTTGTGACGGGTGTGGCGGGTGGGTGTTTGGGGGCGTCAATCCCGTGCCATGGATGGGGACATGTCACAGCACAGAGCATCTGAGATCCCGGTCCTGTCGGCAGAGGTACGCGAGGCGCTCGCCCGGGGGAAGCCCGTGGTGGCCCTGGAGTCGACGATCATCGCGCACGGTCTGCCCCGCCCCCGCAATCTGGCGGTGGGCCTCGAACTGGAGGCCCTGGTCCGCGCGGAGGGCGCGGTTCCGGCGACGATCGCGGTCATGGACGGTGTGGCGTACGCGGGCCTGGACAAGGCTCAGCTGGAACGGATCGCGGGCGGCGAGGGCGTGCGCAAGCTCGGCCACCGGGATCTGGCGCCGGCGCTGGCGACGGGGGCGACCGGCGCGACGACGGTGTCCGCGACGGCCTTCCTCGCCGCGCGCGCGGGCCTGCGGGTCTTCGCCACGGGCGGGCTGGGCGGCGTGCACCGGGAGTGGGCACAGACGCAGGACGAGTCGGCGGACCTGTCGCTGCTGGCGCGGACGCGGATCACCGTGGTGTGCGCGGGGGTGAAGTCGATCCTGGACGTACCGGGCACGCTGCAGCGGCTGGAGACGCTGGGAGTGGGGGTGCTCGGCTACGGGACGGACCGCTTCCCCGGGTTCTATCTGGCCGACTCGGGCGAGCCGGTGGACTGGACCGTCCACGGGCCCGAGGAGGTCGCCGCGGTGATGGCGGCGCAGGACGCGCTGGGCGGTGCGGACTCGGCGCTGCTGGTGGCCAATCCGGTGGCGCGGGAGGAGCAGCTGGATCCCGAGCTGCACGACCGGGTACTGGCGCAGGCCCTCGCCGAGTGCCGCGAGCGCGGGATCACGGGGCAGGCGGTGACGCCGTTCCTGCTGGGGTTCCTGGCGCGGGCGACGGACGGGGCCTCGCTGGAGGCGAACCTGGCCGCGGTACGCGGGAACGTACGGCTCGGCGCCCGGATCGCGGGGGCCTGGGCGGCGCGGGCATGACCGGGCCGGGGGCGCTGCTCGTCGTCGGGGACGTGGTGACGGACGTGGTGGCCATACATCCGGAGCCGCTGGCTCCGGCCACCGACACGGCGGCCCGCATCCGGACCCTGCCGGGCGGGGCCGGGGCCAACGCGGCCTGCTGGGCGGCCCGTACGGGGACCGCGGAGGTACGGCTCCTGGCGCGGGTGGGCGCCGAGTCGGCGCGCTGGCACGAGCGGGCACTGGTGGACGCGGGGGTGCGGCCGCGGCTGGTGATCGACACGCAGGAGCCGACCGGGACGGTGGTCGCGCTGGTCGGCAAGGACGCGGAGCGGACGTTCCTGACCGACAGCGGGGCCTCGCTGCGGCTGTGCCCCGCCGACTGGACCCCCTCCTTGCTGGACGGGGCGGCCCATCTGCACCTGTCCGGATATCTGTTCTTCGCCGACAGCAGCCGCGAACTGGCGGTGGTCGCGCTGCGGGCGGCCCGGGCCCGGGGGGTGCAGGTGAGCGTGGACCCCGCGTCGGCGGGATTCCTGGCCGGCCTCGGGCCGCAGCGCTTCCTGGACGCCGTGGCGGGGGCGGACGTGCTGCTGCCGAACGAGGACGAGGCCCGGCTGCTGGCCGGGCTGCCGGAGCCGGCGGGGGTGGCCCGGGCGGCGGCGGAGCTCAGCCGGCGGGTGCCGCTGGTGGTGGTGACCCGCGGCGCAGCCGGGGCGCTGATCGCCGAACGCGGCCGGGTCACCGCCGAGGTCGAGGCGGAGCCGGTCGAGGCGGTGGACTCCACGGGCGCCGGGGACGCCTTCACGGGGGGCTTCCTCGCGGCCCGGCTGGAGGGTGCGGACCCGGCGGAGGCCGCCCGCGCCGGGTGCCGGGCCGCGGCCCTGGCGGTGACGCGGCCGGGCGGCCGGCCGTAGGCGGTGTCCGCGAAGTCCCGCCGGTCGGGCCGGCCGTCCTCCTGACCGGGGTCGGCCCTGCCCGGCCCGTCAGCGGCTCCGGATGCCGGTCCAGGCGGGGTGGCGGGGGTCGTCGGCCCGGACCACCACGTCGGCGGCCGACACCGGGTCGGTGTCGGCCTCGTAGCGCGCGAAGGCGGGCAGCGTCCAGCGCGCGGAATCCTCGGTGCGGCGGGCGAGCGCGCCGGCGGAGAGCCGGATGTGGACGCTCAGGTCGAAAGGGAACCAGTGGCCCAGCAGCAGCGGGCCGTGCACGAGCAGCACGCCGCCGGGCGGGAGTTCGGCGTACGGACTGCGGGTCGCCCGGTCGGTCACCGGGTCCCAGAGGTCCGGCAGCACGCGCCCGCTGCCGCCGGGGTCGGTCGGGCCGAAGACCTCCCGCCAGAGCGCGGCCGTGTCGTACCAGCCGCCGAGGTAGGAGTCCACGTCCTGCCGGCCGAACTCGAAGCGGAGGGAGGCAGGCCGCAGGAAACCGTCGGCCGGCACCACCAGGGACGGGCGGCCGCGCAGCCGCAGCGCTTCGGCGAGTTCACCGGCGAGCACGCCGGTCCCGGCGGCGGGGGCGCCGTCGATGCCCACCCGCTGCCAACTGCCCTGCCCGGGGGCATGGCCGGGGTCGTCGAGGTGACCGGCGAGCCGCTCGGCCATCCGCTGCCATGTGATCGCTTCCCACTGCACGAGCCCATTGTCAGTGGTGGGGCTTAGCGTTTTTCACGAGGGATCACCGGCCGAAAGGGAGCCGGCGGCGCTGCCTTTGGGGAGAGGTTTGTCATGGCTCGGGAGACGACGTATCTGGAGCTGTCGCAGGACGACGGCGCGGCGCACAAGTTCTACGAGGTGACCGTCGACGGCACGGCCGTGTCCGTGCGGTACGGGCGCATCGGCGCGGACGGCCAGCTGCAGACGTCCGCCTTCCCGAGCGCCGAGAAGGCCCGCGCGGCCGCCGCGAAGAAGATCGGGGAGAAGGTGCGCAAGGGGTACGCCCCGGCCGTGCAGGGGCAGCGCGCCGCCCGGTCGGTGACCCGCCGCCAGGTGACCTCGGCGCCCTCGACGGCGCGGGCGGTGGCTCCGGTGCTGTGGCGCTTCCGGACCGGTTCCTCGGCCTTCGGCATCCACGTGGACGAGGACCGCTGCTGGGTCGGCAACCAGGCGGGCGATGTGTACACGCTGAGCCACGGCGGCGAGGTGCTCGCCCGGTACTCGCTGCCGGACGGGGTGAAGTGCCTGGTTGCGGACGAGTTCTGGATATACGCGGGCTGTGACGACGGCACGGTGTACGACCTGTCGTCGAAGGTGCCGTTCGGGGCCTACGCGATCGCGGCGGACGTGGACATCTACTGGCTCGACATCCACGAGGGCGTGCTGAACGTCTCCGACGCGAACGGCGGCCTGACCGTCATCGACCACGAGGACGAGCACCAGTGGTCGCGGAAGTCCGGCGGAACGGGCGCCTGGATGGTCCGGGCGGACGAGCGGGCGGTCTTCCACGGGCACAGCGGCGGTGTGACGGCGTACGCGGCCGACGGCACCGGGCAGTTGTGGCACACCAAGACCCCCGGCGGGGTGCTGTTCGGCTGGCAGGAGGACCACGCGGTGTACGCCGGCACGGCCCGCAACACCGTGCAACGGCTCTCGAAGGCGACGGGGGCGGTGGAGGCCTCCTACGCGTGCGACGCCGCGGTGTACTCGTGTGCGACCTCGCCCGACGGCCGGCACGTCTTCGCCGGCGACTCCTCCTCCTCGGTCTACTGCTTCGACGCCGACGGCCGGCGGCTGTGGAAGCTGGGGACGGGCGGCGGGTCGGCCCTGTCCATGCAGTACCTGGACGAGCGGCTGTACCTCGTCACCACGGACGGGTCGCTGGTCTGTGTGGACGCGACCGAGCAGGCGATCGCGGCGGCCCAGCAGGGCTCGGTGCCCGCGCCCATGGACGTGAAGTCGGCGGCTGCGCTCCCGGTGTTCACACCGGCCGCGTCGGCCTCGGCGGTGGCGACGGTCTCGGTGGCCGCGGCGCCGGCCGGCGGTGTGGTCGTGGAGTGCGTCCAGCAGGGCGGCCGGGTGCGGGTGCAGGTGGTGTCGGACGGCTTCGAGCCGTCGTGGAACGTCCAGTTCCCGCGCGGGATACGGGAGCCCGGCGCCCGGTACGTGGTCGAGGGGCTGCACGCCGCCTCAGGAGGCTTCTACCGGGTCCGCGGAGAGATACGACGGCTTGTGTGAGCGGCAGGCCGCCTGCGTGGCACCGGCCGGGGCCGGCGCGGGTATCGCGAAGGGGGTCCCCGCGGGGAGCGCGGGGGTCACGTAGAGCACGACCGGCTCGGTGCCGAGGTTGTGGCCCAGGTGGATGTGCCCTATGCCCGCGGGTTCCACGAAGGTGGTCCCGGTCGTGTGCACCTCGATGGTGCGGTCGTGCAGGACCCGGGTCAGGGTGCCTGCCAGGACCACCGCGTCGAGTCTGACCCGGTGGTAGTGCCAGCCGGTGCAACCGCCCGGCGGTATGACTATCTCCCGGCCAGTCGGGGTCGTGGCGACGCATGTTCCGCCCGGCCGTGCCGTCATCGTCCGCAGCCCACCCATGTGCCCCTCCTCGACGGACCTCCTGCGGTCCACCGCTTCACGGTAAAAGGGTCGCGGGTCATCCAGAAACAGTCGACGAAACATCAGCATGCCTTCTTCACCAGGTGATATGAGGGTCATACAGCGGTATCACATGTCCATGAGCCTGGTGGTTTTTGAGTCGCTGAAGCAGATCCACTGCGCCGACTGCCGACAGGGCCCGCTCCGGCACCTCGTCCGCGAGTCCGGCGTACCCCGCTGCCTGGACTGTACGGATCTCGGCCATCTCGTCTATCTCCCTCGGGGGGACACGGCGCTCACCCGCCGCTCCCGCGAGGCAAGTTCGCTCTGCGCCGTCGTCGTGCGCTTCAACAAGCGCCGGCACCGCTACGAGCGCCTGGGCCTCCTCGTCGAGGAGGCCGCGCTGGCGCACGCGGAGCGCGCCTGCCTCGCGGACTCCGAGGCGCGGGCGCGCCGCCGGGAGCGCGACCGGCGGCGGCGTGCGGCCGAGGACACCCGGTTCACGGCGGCCTTCGCCGCCGAGATCGTGCGGCTGTTCCCCGGATGTCCGGCCGACCGGGCCGTGGCTATCGCCACCCATGCCTCGGTGCGCGGCAGCGGCCGGGTGGGCCGTACCGCGGCCGGCCGGGCCCTCGACGAACTGGCGGTCTCCGTCGCGGTCCGGGCGGCGGTGCGGCACACCGACACCGAGTACGACGCCCTGCTGATGGCGGGTGTCCCCCGCTTCGCGGCCCGCGCCCGGCTGGCCCCGCAGATCGACGCCATCCTGGACGGGTGGCGGGCGGCGCCTGTCGTCCCGTAGCCGGAGCGCCACACACCGACGTAGGGCACCTCACCGATCGGCGAGGTGAAGCAGGCCCTTCGGTGTGCGCGTGCGGCCCGTTGCGTCCGACGTGCGCAGAGGGAGCGTTGAAGCCGCCGCCGTAATCCCCTCCGGTGGTGGCCAGGAGATCGAACAACTCAAAGTCGGTGACCAGGTCCTCGCGGCGGATCCCGAAAGAGGGGCGTCCGGAGGGTTGTTGCGACCGTCCGCGCCGCCGAAGCCCAGGCCGGGGACCCACCCCGGCCTGGGCTTCGGTGTCTTCGGTGTGCTGCTGTCAGTGGCGACCGGCCGTCGGGATCCGGGCGACGATGGCCGTCGCCTGCGCCGGGTCGGCGCGGAGCCAAGCGGTCAGGTGCTCCCGGACGGCCTCGGCGACGCAAGCGCGGACGGGGCCGTTGCCCAGTCGGTCGCGTGTCGCCCCCTCGAACGCGGGCCGATCGAGCTTCACCGACACGACCGCCGTCAGGCCCGCGCCGAGCTGGGTGGGGGTGAACTCGGGGTCGGACGGGCTGAGCAGCTGCTGCTCCCGGGCAAAGGCGGTGAGCGCGGCCGCCAGGCCGTCTCGGAAGCCGAGTTCGTGCGTGCCACCGCCGGTGGTCGGGCGGCTGTTGGCGTAGCTTGCGATCCGTTCGTCGCTGCAGTCGCACCAGCGGAGGGCCACCTCCACGATTCCCTCCATCTCGGAGTACTCGCGCTCGAAGCCGATCACGTCCGGGTGGAGCGGGGCACTCTGTTCCGCGATGTAGTCCCGCGGACCACCCGGGAAGCGGAAGCGAACGGCCCGGGGCGCCGCGGGGTCGCGGTCATCGGTCAAGGTGATGTCCAACTGACGGTTCAGGAAGGACAGTTCCCTGAAGCGCTCGGCCAGTGTGTCGAACGAGAACTCCAGCGTCTCGAAGATCTCGGCGTCGGGCCGGAAGGTGATCACGGTCCCGCTGTCGTCGGCCGGCCCGGTGCGGGCGGGCACCCCGACAGGCACGCCTTGCTCGTACTCCAGCACCCAGCGGGCGCCGTCGCGCCGCACCTCTGCCGTCAGGCGGCTCGACAAGGCGTTCACGACGGCCAGTCCCACGCCGAAGTGACCGCCGAACAGCAAGCGCCGGTCAGCGTGTGGTGCCCCGCACCAGAGCTCGGTCAACCGGGTCTCCAGCGGAGGTTCGTCGCCGTGGCCGGCGCGCCCGACCGCAAGACCCGTACCGTCGTCGGCGACACGGACACCGCCGTCGGCGGTGAGGGTGATCTCGACACGGCCGGCGGTGCCGCCAAGGATCTCGTTGAGCGACCGCTCGGCGGCCTCAAGCACCAGGTGGTGAAGGCCACGTTCACCAACCGATCCGATGTACATCCCGGGCCGCTTCCGAACGGCCTCCAGGCCCTCCAGAACCACGATCATGCTGGCGTCGTATGTACGGGATTCCTCGCTCATGATGCCCCCTCCGAGGGTGTCCGACAGAGCTCTCCCAACTTACGAGATTTCCGGTAAAGCGCCAGGTCAGAGTCGATTTTACGAGGCCTCGGACGGACGCCTGAAGGGCGGGCAGGAGCGGTCGGCCGGGAGGAGTGCGCGCCGGCGCGGCAAGGCCCGCCGCGGCCCTCCGAGGACCGTCTGCGGCACTGTTCCGGGCGGCCACGGAGCCACGAATTCCAAGAAACTCAACTGCCCACCGCTGGGGCCGGAACTGAGAGCCGCACTGGCCAGGGTCCCTGCGGACGATCTCCACGTCGCGGCCGAGGATCTGTGCGGCCCACTCGACAGGCATCTCTACCGGTTGCTCCGCCCCACCCCGACCCTTTGCACGCCAAGGGCTGCCACCTCCGTCTGGCGAGGTGGCAGCCCTTCTCCGTGTCTGAAGTCCGTGTCTGCCGGGCTGACGACCGCATGTGAACTCTGTCCGTGACCCGCACGGTGGGCTTCTCAATCACAGACCAGGAACGCCGGGTCGGCTAGCCGACGCGGAAGCGGCGGTAGAGGAGGACACCGCCGAGGAGCAGGGCGCCCGCGCCGGGGACCAGGTATCCGGCGCCGTCGGCCCCGGTGTGGGCGAGGGCCTCGTGCTGCGGGGCCGGGGCCTCGGGAGGGGTGACCCGCGTGACCGGCGCGGCCGGTACGACCGGGACGACCGGGGTCAGCGGCTGTTCGACGACGGGCGGCTGGGCGGGCTTGCCGCCCGTGGGCTCCTCGCCGTTGACGGACGTGTTGCCGTGGGAGGAGTTCCCGACGCCGACCACGCTCACCGCGTTGCCGCTGATGTTCAGCGGCAGCTGGACGGGGAGCTGGAGCCCGTTGCCGGAGAGCACTCCCGGAGAATCCTTTCCGCGTCCCTCCGCGGTGGCGCCTCCGCTGTTCGTGCCTGCGTTGTTCGTGCCTCCGCCGTTCGTGCCTCCCGGTTTCGAGGACGCGGCGGAGGTCTGGCCGGAGTGCCCGCCGCCTCCCCCGGACCCTTCGTTGCTACAGCGGTTCCCCGCAGCCGAGTTGAGCACGCCGACCACGCTCACGGTGTTCCCGCACGCGTTCACCGGGATATGCACCGGCAGTTGTACGAGGTTTCCGGACAGCAGCCCCGGCGAGCGCTCGGCCCGGCCACCCGCGTCCGCGTCGGCGTAGGCGAATCCGCCCACACCCGCGACCGCCAGTCCGCCTCCCGCAACCACCGCCGCGATCACGCCATTCCGACGACTGTGACGCATCAGTTTCCCTGCCTTCCGGAGAAGTTCGCGGGTGATGTCCCCGCACCGGAAACAACGCTCTGACCCCATTCGGGTTATAGCGGCGGTAGGCATTTCACTCAATCGTGTACTGGGTAGTGGGTACTTCATGACCGATCGCCCGCTGCTCCTCCTCGACGTGGACGGCCCCCTCAACCCGTTCCGCTCCCCCCTCGCCGGCCTGCGCGGATACCGGAGCCACCGGATGTGGCCCGACGTCTGGCTCTCCTACCGCGACCCGGAGTCCCGCAAGGCCCGGCGCGGCGCCCGGGTCCGCCTCCACCCCTCCCACGGGGCCCGGCTGCTGGCCCTGCCCTTCGAGCTCACCTGGGCCACCGCCTGGACGCACCAGGCCAACACGATGATCTCCCCGCACATCGGGCTGCCGGGTGACCTCACCGTGGTCGAGTGGCCGGAACTCTTCGCCGATGACCCCGACGGCCTCTCCTGGAAGACCCGCCACCTCCGCGACTGGGCGGCGGGCCGGCCCTTCGCCTGGGTCGACGACATGATCACCCCGCGCGACCGTGCCTGGGTCGCCGAACACCATCCGGCCCCGGCCCTCCTGCTGCGCATCCACCCACGCCACGGCCTCCGCGACCGCGACTTCGCCACCCTGACCCGCTGGGCGGAGGGCATCAGCCCAGCAGAGCGCTGACCGGGTCCGGGGAGGGGCGGCCGGTCGGCCACCAGTCCTGGTCGCCGTGGCGGTCCTCGTAGGCGTACCAGAGGCCCTCGCGGCCCAGGCGGAGCTGGCGGGTGCTGATCGTCAGGCGGTTGCGGTCGGGGCGGAAGGAGCCCTGGCCGGCGGCGAGCAGGGCCGGGCGGGCCCGGTCGAAGGGGCCCGCGGGCGGGTCCCAGGGCTCTTCGAGGGCGTCGAGGGCCGGGCGCCCGCCCTGGCGCCAGGCCGCGGCGGCCCGGGCGAGATCGGTGGTGGAGCGGCCGGTGGCGCGGGCCAGGTCCCGGTACAGGGCGCGGGCCGCGCCCGTCAGCCCCGCCGTGGGGTGCGCGGACGCCAGCCGGACGGCGTCCTGCCACACGGTGAGTCCGGCGATCGGGTCCTCGCCGGTGGTGAGCAGGGCCAGGGCGCGGGCGGCCGCGTCGGAGGCGAGCTGGTCGAGGGCCAGCGGGTCCGGGGCCGCCGGGTCGGCCGGGTACGCGGGCGGAAGGCCCGCGGCGGCGGGTGCGGGAAGCGGCGCGGGCAGCAGGGGCAGGCTGGTGCGGGCGAGCGCCTCCCGGGCCGCAACGCCGGGGAAGTCGGGTGCCGCGTCCGGCTGTTCGCGCGCGGCATGGGCGGCGTTGCGGCGGGTCAGCTCGTCGAGCAGCTCCCGCTCGCCCCGGCCGCGCAGGAGCAGCAGGACGAAGGGGTCCTCGTCCAGGAGGCGGGCCGCGCGGTAGCAGAGGGCCGCCGCGTGCTTGCACGGCGGACGCCCGAAGTCCGGGCAGGAGCAGTGCGGGACCAGCTCGCCCGCGCCGGGCAGGACGGCGCCCGCGAGCGACTGCGGGACCTCCCGTTCCAGCAGGGCGGCGAGCGCCGCGGGGTCGGCCGCGACCGTCTCCAGCAGTTCGTCCCACTCCGGGTCCGCGAAGGCGGGCAGGGTCAGCTCGGTGCGGTACGGGCGGGGCCGGCTGCCCCGCACGTACGCCACGATCCGGCCGGGGGTGACGGTGACCGCGCTGACGTGTCCCCCGTCCGCGTACGTACGCCCCCGGGCCAGGCGGGCCGCGTCGTGGGAGACCTCCTCCAGCGCCGACACCCAGGCCCGGCCCCACCAGCTCACCGCCTCGGTCCCGGCGGGCACGGTCTCGAAGGTGCGGCGGCGGTCGTCCCGCGCGGTGATCATCCGGGCCTCCGCAGGGAGACGAGGTCGGCCAGCTCGCGGTCGGTCAGCTCGGTCAGCGCCGATTCGCCGGAGCCCAGGACGGCGTCCGCCAGGGCCCGCTTCGCCTCCAGCATCTCGGCGATCCGGTCCTCGACGGTGCCTTCGGCGATGATCCGGTGGACCTGTACGGGCTGGGTCTGGCCGATGCGGTAGGCGCGGTCGGTGGCCTGTTCCTCGACGGCCGGGTTCCACCAGCGGTCGAAGTGGACGACGTGCCCGGCCCGGGTGAGGTTCAGACCGGTGCCCGCCGCCTTCAGGGACAGCAGGAACACGGGGACCTCACCCGCCTGGAAACGGTCGACGAGCTCCTCACGGCGCGGCACCGGCGTCCCGCCGTGCAGCAGCTGCGAGCTGATCCCGCGGGCCTGCAGGTGCCGTTCGATCAGGCGGGCCATCGTCACGTACTGGGTGAAGACCAGCACCGAGCCGCCCTCGGCCAGGATCGTGTCCAGCAGCTCGTCCAGCAGGGCGAGTTTGCCCGAGCGGTGCGGGAGACGGGGCTGCTCCTCCTTCAGGTACTGCGCGGGGTGGTTGCAGATCTGTTTGAGCGAGGCCAGCAGCTTCATGATCATGCCGCGCCGTTCCATGCCCTCGCTCGACTCGATCACGGCCATCGCCTCGTCCACCGCCGCCTGGTAGAGCGAGGCCTGCTCCCGGGTGAGCGAGACCGGATGATCGGTCTCCGTCTTCGGCGGCAGCTCGGGCGCGATGCCGGGGTCGGACTTCTTGCGGCGTAGCAGGAACGGCCGCACGAGCGCGGACAGCCGGGCGACCGCCGCCTCGTTGCCGCCGTCCTCCTCCTGCTGGTGCTCCACCGGGCGCGCGTGGCGGGCCCGGAAGGCGGTGAGCGGGCCCAGCAGCCCCGGCGTGGTCCAGTCGAGCAGGGCCCACAGCTCGGAGAGGTTGTTCTCCACCGGGGTACCGGTCAGCGCCACCCGGGCCGGCGCGGGCACCGTGCGCAGCGCCTTCGCGGTCGCCGAATGCGGGTTCTTGACGTGCTGCGCCTCGTCGGCGACGACCATGCCCCAGCTCTGTTCGGCGAGGAGGGCGGCGCTGGCGCGCATCGTCCCGTACGTGGTGAGGACGAACCCGCCCGCGCAGGACGTCAGGTCCTCGGTGCTGCGGCTGTTGCCGTGGAAGCGGCGCACGGGCGTGCCGGGGGCGAACTTCTCGATCTCCCGCTGCCAGTTGCCGAGGAGGGACGCGGGACACACCACGAGGGTGGGCTCCGGCCGGTCCCGGTGCAGGTGCAGCGCGATCAGCGTGACGGTCTTGCCGAGGCCCATGTCGTCGGCGAGGCAGCCGCCGAGCCCGAGGGAGGTCATCAGGTCCAGCCAGGCCAGGCCGCGCGCCTGGTAGTCGCGCAGGGTGGCCTTGAGGGCGGGGGGCTGCGGCAGCGGTTCCTGCTCCCGCGTCAGCCGGTCCCGCAGGGCGGCCAGTGCCCCCACCGGCACCGCCTCGACCGTCACGCCGTCGACCTCGGCCGTCCCCGACAGTACGGTGGCCAGCGCGTCGACCGGGTCCAGCACGCCCAGCTCCCGCTTGCGCGCCTTGCGCACCAGCTCCGGATCGACCCGCACCCACCGGTCGCGCAGCCGGACGACCGGCCGGTGCGCCTGGGCCAGCGCGTCCATCTCCCCCGGGGTGAGCCGGTCGCCGCCCAGCGCCAGCTCCCAGGAGAAGGCGAAGAGGTGTTCGGCGTCGAAGAATGCGGTCCCGTCGGTCGCCGAACCGGGCGCCGTGGACCGTACGACGGCGGTCGCCGACAGCGTACGGGCCAGCTCGCGCGGCCAGTGGACCAGGACCCCGGCGGCGGCCAGCCGGCTCGCGGCCACCCCCAGCAGGTCCTCCAGCTCCGGGTCGGACAGGGCCAGGGCATCGGGCACGGGCTGGTCCAGCAGGCGCAGCAGCGGCGGCCAGACCCGGGCGGCCCGGCGCAGCGCGAGCACGGCGTCGATCCGGGCGCGCGGGCCGAACCCGGCCGCCGCCGTGCCCGCCCACAGCTGCCCGGCGTCGGTGACCAGGGTCGGGTCGGCGAGGCTGTGCACCTGGACGACGGCGGCTCCGGCGCGCCGGGTGTCGGCGTCCTCGGCCTCGTCGAAGAGCCGGAACGAGGACAGGTCGAGCCGGAGCGAGATCCCGACGCCGGTGTCGGAGCCGGCCGCGACCTGCGCGGCCCAGTCCTGTATCCCGGGCACCCGCTGCGGCTCCCGTGCGGCGAACGGCCGCCCGGCGGCCACGGCCGCGGCCGGGGTGCGGGGCAGACCGTCGGCGACGGCGTCGAGGAACGCGCGGACCAGTGCCTCCGGTTCGGGCAGCTGGAGCGGGCGGCGCCCGGCGAGGGGCGTCGCGTACCCCTCGTACGGCAGCGCGGCGGCGACCGCGCGGAGGTGGTCGATGTCGGCGGCGTCGAGCGGCCCGGCACGCCAGGCGTCGACGCCCTCGGGGGTGAGCCCGGGGAGGAGCCGGCCACGGGCGGCGAGGCTGAGCGCCTGCCGGGCGGCGGTGCCCCAGGCGCGGGTGGCGGGATGCGCGGCGGGGCTGTGGGGCGCCTGCGCGAGCAGGGGCAGGGCGGATGCGACGGAGAAGGTCACCGCGGGCACGGTCCGGCTGCGGACCCCGTCGCCGTGCGGGCGTACGACGGTGAGCGGCGACGGCGTGCCCGCCTCCGGCAGGGCGTCCCCGTCGGGTGCCCAGAAGGCGACCCGCCCCTCGCGGGGGACGGCTGCGGGCAGGAAGACCGCGGCGTGCCGCAGCAGCGCGGTGGCCTGCGGCTGCGTGCTCATCACTGTCCCCCTCCCCCTCGGTCCCCGGTGGCGCCCATCGGTGCGTCCCTGTGCCGACGAGTCTAGGCGCGGCCACTGACAACCCCCTCTGACCTGCGGTTCGGCGCCCGCGGCTCAGCGGGCCCAGCGGCCCTGCTCCGGCGCGTACCCGTACACGGGTCGGCCGGCGGCGGCGCTCGTGCGCAGCGGCCGCCCGCCGTCGTCGATGCGCAGGGTGCCCGACCCGGACGGGCCGGTCCACCGCAGGTCGAGGGACCAGTCGCAGTCGCATCCCGTGGTGGCCGCCTCCACCCGCAGGACGGCCGGTTCGGCCGCCGAGACGCGCAGCGGGAAGGCGGGGGCGGGCAGCGTGCTGCCGCCGTCGTTCCCGGCGACGGGCCGGGCCAGCGGGCGCGGCGCGTCCAGATTGACGGCGAACGCGGCAGGGGTGAGCCCGCCGCCGCAGCCCTGCGACATCTGGTAGACGTTCCAGGCCGGCGGCTTGCGGCGGGCGGCCACCCGTACTTCGAGGTCCTCCAGGACCACGGCTCCCCCGCCCGTGCCGTGCAGGGTGACCTCCACGATCTGCGTCCCGGCGTGCACGGCGCGCTGCGCCGACGCCCAGGCGGGCGCGTCCGCCTCCACGGGCGGCGGGGACACCGATCCCGGACCGCGCTCGGACAGGTAGGCGTGATCGCAGCCCGCGGTCCACACGTGTGACCGCACCGCCGCCTTGAGGGGCGCGGCCTGCTCCCGGCCCGGGGCCGACGCCGGCGGTGACGCGGAGGGCTGGGAGGGCGCCGGGGCCGTCGCCCCGGCCGGCCCGGCCGACCCGGTCGGTGTCGTCGGTTCCGGTGCGCCCGTCGCCGCCGGGGCCGGGGCGGACCCCGATTCCGCCGGCGTCGGCGCACCCGTACCCGCGCCCGTCCCCGTCCGGGTCCCCGTGCTCCCGCCCCCGTGCGGCGCGCCCGGCCCCGGGCCGGTCGCCGCCAGCAGCGCCACGGCCACCGCCCCGGCCGTCACCCCCGCGGCGGCGACCACGGCCGCCCGCCGCCGGTACCAGGCCCCCTTGGCCACCGGTTCCGGCTCGGGCTCCGGCGCCACCACCACAGTCGGCCCAGGCTCAGGCTCTGGATCCGGCTCCGGCACGGGCTCCGTCACGGTTTCCGGCACGGGCTCCGGGGCCGGCACCGCCGCGGCCCCCGCGCGCCGCCGCGCGTCCGCCAGCAGCCAGGCCCGGTGCAGGTCCACCGCCTCCCCCTGTGTCGCCCCGCAGGCCCGGGCGAAGCGGTCCACCACCGCGAACTCCGCCGGCAGCGCCTCCCCGTTGCAGTACCGGTGCAGCGTCGACGTACTCGTGTGCAGCCGGCGCGCCAAGGCTCCGTAACTGAGCCCGGCACGCTCCTTCAGCTCCCGCATCAGCCGTGCGAAATTCTCGGCCTCGCTCACGCTCTCCCCCGTTCCGCGTCCCGCGACCGCGTTCCATGCATGAGGTGTTCCCCCAGGTGACGGCGCGTACGGCCGTTCCAGCGTCCCGGATTCGCCGCGATCGGTCGCCCGCCACGCCGTGCGGGGAACAGGCTCGTCAGGCACACACCACCACACCCACGGGGAGAACCGACCATGTTCCGACGTTCCGGCACCGCCACCGCGCTCACCACCGCACTCGTCGCGGCGGCGGCCGCCCTCCTCCTGACCGCCTCCGCCGGCTCCTCCGCCGCGGCCGCCACCGCGCCCGGCTTCCTGGCCGGCACCGACCTTCCGCCGCACCCCACCTCGCCCTGGTACGCCGGCGCCGTCACCAAGGGGCTGCCCGAGTCCGCGCCGTTCTGCCTGGAGGGCGTGCTTCCGGCCGCGGGCAGCTGGCACCGCGCCTTCGGCACCGAGTACGACACCGGCGCCGTGCAGGTCTCCGTACGGTCCGCCTCGCCCGCCGCGGCGGCCAAGCTCGTCGGCGCCCTGGAGCGCAAGGTCGCCGCCTGCGCCGCCGACTGGCTGCGGACGACCCCGGGCGGCACCGCCTCCTGGCAGGACTACGGCACGCTCCCCGTCGAGGAGGGCGCGCACGTCTACGGGGTCCACACCTCCGTCCCCGACTCCGAGCCCGGGGTGCACCTGTACGGGATCGGGCGCGACGGCTCCACCGTGACCGTCGTGCAGTGGGGCGAGATGGGCAACCTGTCCCACGCCCCGGTCGCCGATTTCAAGAAGACGACCACCAAGGCCGTGAACAAGCTGAACCCCTGACCGGAGGGGGTGGGACCATGGACATGAGAGGCGATGGCCATGCGTTCCGGTAATGAGCCGGTGACCGCGCGCAGTCCGCTGCGGCTGCGGTTCTGGCTGGGTGTCTGGGGGCTGGTCTGGGCTGCCGTCGGCACGGCCTTGTTCTCGCTGGTGGGCCGTCCCGGATGGGCGGCCGCCTGCGGGGCGCTGGCGGTGGTCGTGGCCGTCGACCTGTTCATGATCGTGCGCCACATCCACCAGGGGCCCCACTACCAGCCCGGCCCGGACATCCCTCCGTACGAGCCGCCCCGAAGCCGGTGAGTCAGGCGGGGCCGGCTCCGTCCGGGCCCTCCGCGGCCGGGCCCTCGAAACGGGCTGCCGCCAGGTAGTCGGGCTGCGGGTCGAGGGCCGCGGCGAGGCGGAAGTGCTTGCGCGCCTGCTCGGGCCGGCCCGAGCGCTCGAAGGTACGGGCCAGCGCGAAGTGGGCGAAGGCGTTGTCCGGCTCCCGCTCCAGCACCAGCTCGAACTCCAGCTCCGCCGGTCGCAGTTGCGCCGCCGCGAAGAACGCCCGGGCCCGCAGCAGCCGCGCCGCCGTGTTCTCCGGGTGGGCGGCTATGACCGAGTCGAGCAGCTTGACCGCGCCGCGCGGGTCCCGGGCGGCGAGCAGCTGCTCGGCGGCCCGGTAGTCGATGACGTGGGTTTCCGGGCTGGACGGTGTGGGGCGCGTGGTCTCGGACACGTTCGAAATCCTTCCCTCTCCGGGCGCGTTCAACGCCCCCGCCCCACCCGCTATTCCATGCACACGTCAGGCGGCCCCGCCCGCCGCCCGCGCCGTGAGCTCGTCCCACACCTTGCGCACCTGCGGCTCCAGCGCCGCCAGCGGTCCGTCGTTGTCGATCACGAGGGTCGCCACCGCGAGCCGCTGCTCCCGGGTCGCCTGCGCGGCCATCCGGGCCCGCGCCTCCTCCTCGGCCATCCCGCGCAGCGCGGTCAGCCGCGCCAGCTGCGTCTGCGGCGCCGCGTCCACCACGACGACCAGGTCGTAGAGGGGCGCCAGGCCGTTCTCGGCGAGCAGCGGTACGTCGTGCACCACGATCGCGTCGGCCCCCGCGGCGGCTTCCAGCTCCGCCGACCGGACCCCCACCAGGGGGTGCACGATCGCGTTGAGGGTCTGGAGCTTCGCCGGGTCCGCGAACACGATGGACCCCAGCTTCGGCCGGTCCAGCGTCCCCTCCGCGGTCAGCACCGACTCCCCGAAGGCCGCCACGACGGCCGCGAGCCCCGGCGTACCGGGCTCCACGACCTCGCGCGCGATCCGATCGGCGTCGACGACGATCGCCCCGTACCCCGCCAGCAGTCGCGAGACCTCGCTCTTGCCGGCACCGATTCCGCCCGTCAGGCCTACTTTCAGCATGCCCCGCAGCATAGGGGGCCCGGCCCGTACGTCAGTTCTCGCCCTCGCGCTCCGCCAGGAACCGCTCGAACTCGCGGCCGATCTCGTCCGCCGACGGCAGCTCCGCCGGCTCGGCGATCATGTTGCCCCGAGTCTCGGCCCCGGCGGCCGCGTCGTACTGGTGCTCCAGCCCCTGCACCAGGCTGACCAGCTCCTCGTCGCCCTCGCGGATCTGCCGGTCGATCTCCGTCTGGGTGCGGTGCGCCTCGGTGCGCAGGGCGTGCGCCACGGCCGGCAGCACCAGCCCGGTCGCCGCCGTGATCGCCTCCAGCACCGTCAGCGCGGCGTCCGGGTACGCGGAGCGCGCGACGTAGTGCGGTACGTGCGCGGCGACGCCCAGCACGTCGTGCCCGGCCTGGGCCAGGCGGAACTCCACCAGGGACTCCGCGCTGCCCGGCACCTGGGCCTCGTCGAAGGGGCTGCGGTGGCCCGGCATGAGGTCGGTGCGGTTGCCGTGCGGGGTGATGCCCACGGGACGGGTGTGCGGGACGCCCATCGGGATGCCGTGGAAGTTGACCGAGAGCCGGACGCCGAGGCGCTCGACGATCTGCCGGACGGCGACGGCGAAACGCTCCCACTCCACGTCCGGCTCCGGGCCGGACAGCAGCAGGAAGGGCGCTCCGGTGGCGTCCTGGACGAGCCGGACCTCCAGCCGGGGCTCCTCGAACTCCGTCCAGCGGTCGCGCTGGAAGGTCAGCAGCGGGCGCCGGGCCCGGTAGTCCACCAGCCGGTCCGCGTCGAAGCGGGCGACCACCTGGTGGGGCAGGGTGTCCAGGAGCCGCTCGACGATCTGCTCGCCGGCCTCACCCGCGTCGATGTACCCCTCGAAGTGGTACAGCATGACCAGCCCGGCCGAGTCCTGGGCGACCGCCAGGTCGGCCACCGCCAGGCCCTTGGCATCCCATTCGTACAAACCCTGTGGATCAAGCACCGTCACCACTCCTCCTCGCCTCGTTCTCAGCCAAGAACGTCCAAGGCGGCCCGGCCATTCCCCAGTTGGCCGCATTCACAGGAACGCAACGGATCACATCATGGATCACGCGGCGGATCACGCGGAAGATCACGCGGCGGATCACGCGGCGGACGCAGCGGATCACGAGCGGGAGACCGGACGGGGAAACGCGGTAAGGCCCGCCCCCCGAAGGGGACGGGCCTTACCGTTCAACGCAGTTCAGCTCGGCTCACACCGGAGTGTGATGCGCGCTGCGATCAGCTCTGGCCGCCGGCCAGCTTCTCGCGGAGCGCGGCCAGGGCCTCGTCCGACGCCAGGGCGCCGGAGGTCTCGTCCGACTCCGAGGAGTACGAACCACCCGAGATGCCCGCACCGGCGTTGCCACCGGCGGCCGGGGCGGCAGCACCCTCGGCAGCAGCGGCCTCGTCGGCCTCGCGGCTCTTGATGACCTGAGCCTGGTGCTGCTCGAAGCGCTGCTGCGCCTCGGCGTACTGGGTCTCCCAGGCCTCGCGCTGCTTGTCGAAGCCCTCGAGCCAGTCGTTGGTCTCGGGGTCGAAGCCCTCGGGGTAGATGTAGTTGCCCTGGTCGTCGTAAGACGCGGCCATGCCGTACAGGGTCGGGTCGAACTCGACCGACGCCGGGTCGGCACCGAAGGACTCGTTGGCCTGCTTCAGCGACAGCGAGATCCGGCGACGCTCAAGGTCGATGTCGATGACCTTGACGAAGATCTCGTCGTTGACCTGGACGACCTGCTCCGGGATCTCCACGTGGCGCTCGGCCAGCTCGGAGATGTGGACCAGACCCTCGATGCCCTCGTCCACGCGGACGAACGCACCGAACGGAACCAGCTTGGTGACCTTACCCGGGACGACCTGACCGATCTGGTGGGTCCGGGCGAACTGCTGCCACGGGTCCTCCTGCGTCGCCTTCAGCGACAGGGAGACACGCTCGCGGTCCATGTCCACGTCGAGAACCTCGACGGTGACCTCCTGGCCGACCTCGACAACCTCGGACGGGTGGTCGATGTGCTTCCAGGACAGCTCGGAGACGTGGACGAGACCGTCGACGCCACCCAGGTCCACGAAGGCACCGAAGTTGACGATCGAGGAAACGACGCCGGAGCGGACCTGACCCTTCTGCAGGGTGGTGAGGAACGTCTGGCGAACCTCGGACTGGGTCTGCTCCAGCCAGGCGCGGCGGGACAGGACCACGTTGTTGCGGTTCTTGTCCAGCTCGATGATCTTCGCCTCGAGCTCCTTGCCCACGTAGGGCTGGAGGTCGCGGACACGACGCATCTCGACGAGAGAGGCCGGCAGGAAGCCGCGGAGGCCGATGTCGAGGATGAGACCACCCTTGACGACCTCGATGACGGTACCGGTGACGATGCCGTCTTCTTCCTTGATCTTCTCGATCGTGCCCCAGGCACGCTCGTACTGAGCGCGCTTCTTGGACAGGATCAGGCGGCCTTCCTTGTCCTCCTTCTGGAGAACCAGGGCCTCGATCTCGTCGCCGACCTTGACGACCTCGTTCGGGTCGACGTCGTGCTTGATCGAGAGCTCACGGCTCGGGATCACGCCTTCGGTCTTGTAACCGATGTCGAGCAGGACCTCGTCCCGGTCGACCTTCACGATGACGCCGTCGACGATGTCGCCGTCGTTGAAGTACTTGATCGTCTCGTCGATCGCGGCGAGGAAGGCTTCCTCGTTACCGATGTCGTTGACCGCTACCTGCGGAGTGGTAGAGGTGGTCTCGGTGCTGCTCGTCATGTGGGAAAGGGCTCCGGTTACGGACAGAAAGTCGTAGGTACTGCTACGCCGGGAGCCCTTATCGGCATCTGCCGAAGAAGCCGGACAGCCAAGGAGACCCCCTTCCGCGAAGAGCGGCGGGGCCTCGAAAACCGAGGGGACATCAACAGATGCAAGCGCAGCCTGCTAGGTCTGAGGAGCACAGGCTCGCAGCGCAACTTGTAGCATACGGGGGCAGCCGGACAGGGTCAATGCGCGAAGGCGCACACCCCGGGCGGATCGCCGCACAACCGGCACAATTCATGGGCAGGAAGCCGTTCCTGGCGCTTCCTGCCACATTCAGAAGACATTCGCAGACTACGACGACGGGCCCCATGAACCAAGAGGACTACGCCTCCGAAGTAGCGTCCGAAGCCGATCCGGTCTCGGTGGAAGACCCCGAGGCCACACGGCGTGACGCGGGGGAAGCGGAGAGCAGCCGGGCGAGCCGCAGCTGGTGGGACCGCAACGCCGACGAGTACCAGAGCGACCACGGCGCCTTCCTCGGCGACGACCGCTTCGTGTGGGGTCCCGAGGGGCTCGACGAGGCGGAGGCGGCCCTCCTCGGCCCCGCCGCCTCCCTCAGGGACAAGGACATCCTGGAGATCGGCGCCGGCGCCGCCCAGTGCTCGCGCTGGCTGGCCGCCCAGGGCGCCCGCCCGGTCGCCCTCGACCTCTCCCACCGCCAGCTCCAGCACGCCCTGCGCATCGGCGACGACCTCCCCCTCGTCGAGGCGGACGCCGGACGCCTGCCCTTCCGCGCCGGCTCCTTCGACATGGCCTGCTCCGCCTACGGCGCCGTCCCCTTCGTCGCCGACCCCGTCAATGTCATGCGCGAGGTGCACCGCGTCCTGCGCCCCGGCGGCCGCTGGGTCTTCTCCGTGACCCACCCCGTCCGCTGGGCCTTCCCCGACGAGCCCGGACCCGAGGGGCTGTCCGTCGCCGCCTCCTACTTCGACCGCACCGCGTACGTGGAACAGGACGAGCAGGGCCGCGCCGTATATGTGGAGCACCACCGCACGATCGGCGACCGGGTGCGCGACGTGGTCGCGGGCGGCTTCCGCCTGCTCGACCTGGTCGAGCCCGAGTGGCCGGAGTGGAACAGCCAGGAGTGGGGCGGCTGGTCCCCGCTGCGCGGCAACCTGATCCCGGGCACCGCGATCTTCGTCTGCGAGCGCGACTGACGTGATCCGTACCGCCGCCCTCGACGCCCTGCCCGTACGGGAGGCCGTGCCCGCGCTCGTCTCGGCGCTGGACGGCCACGGCACGGCGGTGCTCTGCGCCCCGCCCGGCACCGGCAAGACCACGCTGGTGCCGCTGGTCCTGGCCGGGCTGGTGGGCGGCGGGCCGCGGCGCAAGGTGGTCGTCGCCGAGCCCCGGCGCATCGCGGCCCGGGCCGCGGCGCGCCGGATGGCCTGGCTGCTGGGCGGGCAGGTGGGCGGCGCGGTCGGCTTCACCGTGCGCGGGGAACGGGTGGCGGGCCCGGACACCGTGGTGGAGGTGGTGACCACCGGAGTGCTGCTCCAGCGCCTCCAGCGTGACCAGGAGCTGGCCGGGGTGGACGTCGTGGTCCTGGACGAGTGCCACGAGCGGCACCTGGACGCCGACACGGTCGCCGCCTTCCTCCTCGACGTACGGGAGACCCTGCGCCCGGAGCTTCGGCTGGTGGCGGCCTCGGCGACGACGGACTCCGCCGGCTGGGCGCGGGTGCTGGGCGGCGCGCCGGTGGTGGAGGCCGCGGGGGTCTCGTACCCCGTGGAGAAGGTCTGGGCCCCGCCGGCCCGGCCGGTGCGGCCCCCGCACGGGATGCGGGTGGATCCGGCGCAGCTGACGCACGTGGCCTCGGTGGTACGGCGGGCACTGGCGGAACGCGACGGCGACGTCCTGTGCTTCCTGCCCGGCGTCGGCGAGATCGCCCGGGTCGCCGGGCAGCTGACCGGGGTGGACGCGGAGGTGCTCCAGATCCACGGCCGGGCCCCGGCGGCCGTCCAGGACGCGGTGCTCTCCGTCGCGGAGCACCGCCGGGTGATCCTGTCGACCGCCGTGGCGGAGTCGAGCCTGACCGTCCCCGGGGTACGCGTGGTGGTGGACTCCGGACTGGCCCGCGAGCCCCGGACGGACCACGCGCGGGGGCTGGGCGCGCTGGCGACCGTACGGGCGTCCCGCGCGGCCGGGCGCCAGCGGGCGGGCCGGGCCGGGCGCGAGGCACCGGGCACGGTGTACCGCTGCTGGGCCGAGGCGGAGGACGGCCGACTGCCCGCGTTCCCCTCGCCGGAGATCCGCATCGCCGACCTGGCGCAGTTCGCCCTGCAGGCCGCCTGCTGGGGCGACCCGGACTCGGCCGGGCTGGCCCTGCTGGATCCGCCCCCGGCGGGGGCCATGGCCGCGGCGCGCGAGGTGCTGGTGGCCGTCGGCGCGGTGTCCCCGGCCGGTGCGGTCACCGCGCGCGGGCAGCGGATGGCCCGGCTCGGGCTGCACCCGCGGCTGGCCCGGGCCCTGCTGGACGGCTCCTCGGCCTTCGGTGCCCGCCGGGCGGCGGAGGTGGTGGCCCTGCTGAGCGAGGAGCCGCCGCGCGAGTACGGGGACGACCTGGCCGGCGCGTGGCGGCAGGCCCGCGCGGGCGGCGACGGCTACGCGGGCCGCTGGCGCGCGGAGGCCCGCCGCCTGGAGCGTGCCGTTTCCCCTGCGGGGCGCACCGCCGAAACCGGGGCCGGGTCTGCACCCCGCACCCCGGTCGGGAGCACCGCTGCCGGGGACCAGACCCGCGCCTCAAACGCCGGCGGGGCTGAAGAATCAGCCTCGCCGGCGTTTGAGGCGCGGGGTCCGGGGCGGAGCCCCGGCAGCGGTGCGGCACCCGACGACGGCGTCGCCGGGCTCATCGCCGCCCTCGCGTTCCCCGAGCGGGTGGCGAAAGCCAGGGGCGAAGGGGCCTTCCTCATGGCCAACGGCACCGCGGCCGGGGTCGGCGACGGATCGGGCCTGCGCCAGGCACCCTGGCTGGCCGTCGCCGTCGCCGACAGGCCCCCGCATTCCGCATCCGCCCGGGTCCGGCTCGGCGCCGTCATCGACGAGGACACGGCCCGGGCCGCCGCCGCGCACCTGCTCACCGCGGGGGAAGAGGTCCACTGGGAGGACGGCGACCTCGTCGCCCGCGCCGCCGAGCGGCTCGGGGCGATCGGACTGGCCGTACGTCCGCTGCGCACCCCGGACCCCGCGCTCGTACGGGCCGCGCTCCTCGACGGGCTGCGCGCCGAGGGGCTCGGGCTGCTGCGCTGGTCCCCGGACGCGCTGACCCTGCGGGCCCGCCTCGGCTTCCTGCACCGCACGCTCGGCGGTGCCTGGCCCGACGTGGCCGAGGACCGGGCCCTGCTGGAGCGGGCCGACGAGTGGTTGGAGCCCGAGCTGTCCCGGGCCCGGCGCCGCGCCGACCTCGGACGGATCGACGCCGGGCAGGCCCTGAACCGGCTGCTGCCGTGGGCCACCGGGGAGGCCGTGCGGCTGGACGAGCTGGCTCCGGAACGCCTGGAGGTGCCCAGCGGATCCCGGATCCGGGTGGACTACTCCGCCGAGCACGGCCAGCCGGTGCTCGCGGTGAAGCTGCAGGAGCTGTTCGGGCTGGCCGAGACCCCGCGGGTGGCCGGCGTACCGGTGTTGGTGCACCTGCTGTCGCCCGCCGGCCGGCCCGCCGCCGTCACCGCCGACCTCGCCTCCTTCTGGCAGGGCGGCTACCGGGCCGTGCGTGCGGAGCTGCGCGGGCGCTACCCCAAGCACCCCTGGCCGGAGGATCCGGCCACCGCCGAGCCCACCCGGCACACCAACGCCCGGCTCAGGCGCTGACGCGGCGGCTGCGGGCCTCCAGCCACAGGGCCAGCCCGAGCAGTGCGAACCCGCCGGCGGCCAGACCGATCGGCGCGTAGGTGTGGAGCGCGAGGACCTTCGTACGGTTCGACCTGACGAGGTCGACGGTGTAGTCCGAGTAGTCCTCGCGCATGGTGACGTGTCCGGCGAAGGCGGTGAGCTTGCCGTCGGGGCCGCCGGCCGCGATGCCGCCGCGCATCTCCTGCTGGATGTCCTGCTCGGCGTTGACGGGCGCGCCGGTCACCGGGTCGACCCAGAACCTCGCTTTGACCGTGTACCAGAGGGTGGTGCCGGTGGCCGCCTCGATCGTCGACGGGTCGATGCCCTCGATCGGCATCTTCTTGGGCATGGCGACCTTGGTCCACGGGACGGTCTGCTCGAAGTAGTAGACGTCCATGCCCTTGAACGTGCGCGGCCCGACGTAGTGGATCGGCGAGGAGGTGCGGGTCTGCGCGTCGAAGTACAGGTAGTCGCGCGGCTCGGTGAAGAAGGGCCACTTGAACTCGATGCCCTCGCGCTTGACGGGGTCCCCGTCGACCATCTCCCCGGTGGCGTGGACCGGGTCCTGGGTGTGCGCGTCGAAGATGTAGCGCTCGGGGATCTGGGAGACCATCTTCCCGTCCGGACCGATGATGTAGGACAGCGTGTCCCAGACGACGACGTCCTTGCCCGCACTCGCCTCTATCTCCTCGGAGGCCTCGACGTTGCCCTTGAGGGTCTGGACGATGGTGACCTTGTCGACCTTCTTGGGCTGCATGCCGCCGGTGTAGTCGAGGAGCGTCGCGTCCTTCGCCTCCAGGACCATCTCCTGGTACTGGTTCGGCGGGATCTTGGCGAGGCGGGGGTACGCGTACCAGCGCAGCAGCGGCGCGAGGGCTGCGCAGAACACGGCAAGGGCCAGCAGGACAAGGCTCGCTCTGCGTCGCACGGCCGGGCCCTCCTCTACTTTCCGGGCGCGGGGGGCGCGGTGGTGAGCAGGGGCTTGGGTGAGGTCTCGCCTTCGGGCACCCCGAACGCCGTTATGGCGAACACGAGGGCCAGCGCGGCCGCGAGGCCGATGACGGCGGCGACGAATGCGCGCATGCCGGGGCTCCGAAATCTGATGAGGCGTCAGAGATGGGGCACCGTAGCAATGCGGGGTCGAGATGAGAACCGTTCGAGCCGCAGATCACCACTGGGCCACCCGGGGGGACCTCGGCACCCGCCGGCATACCCACCCCCGCGTTGCGCACGGCGGGACACCCACCCCGTGGAACACTGATCATCAACGGAACGTAATCAAACGATTACACACGATGATCGGAGAAGTGATGCAGAGACGTCGACTCAAGGCCGCGGCCCTGGTTGTGCCGGTCGTGGCCGCGCTCAGTCTCGGCAACCCCGCGGACGCGACCTCCCTGGCGGCCATTCCGTGCGACGTCACCGCACTCAACAACGCGATCGACGCCGCGAACAACAACACCGGACCGCACACCATCCGGCTCGCACCCAAATGCGTCTACAACGTCCTCACTCCCGCGTCGACCGGCGGTCTCGGCCCCAACGCCCTGCCCAGGATCACGGGCACCGTCACGCTGCTGGGAGACAAGACCACCATCCGACGGGATCCCGACGCGACCGAGGGCTTCCGCATCGCGCAGATCGACGGCCCCGGCGGGCGCCTGACGGTCGAGGGCGTCACCGCGACCGGCGGCGGCTATCTCGACTACGCCGGCACTTACCTGCCCACGGACGGCGGGACGCTCATCCTCAAGCACAGCACCGTGACCAACAGCACGGCGAACCAGGGGGGCGCCATCTACGTGAACCAGAGCAGCACCCTTGAGATGTACGACAGCGTCGTGCGGGACAGTGCTGCCCAGCGGGGTGGTGCCATCTACAACGGGCCGGGAAGCACCACCCTGCTGCAGAAGACCAAAGTGGTGCGGAACCAGGCCACGGAGCTGGGGGGCGGCCTCTTCACCGCCGGGGTCTCCATGACCATCAAGAACTCGCACATCGAGGGCAACCGCGCCTACCAGCAGGGCGGCGGAATCTACAACGACCGCTCTCCGCTGGACATCTCCTCGACGACCATCGCGGACAACCGCGCGGGCCAAACGGGTGGCGGTATCACCAATGACGGCACCACCACGCTGACGGACACGAAGGTGCGGCGCAACATCGCGCTCAACGGCGGCGGCGTCTGGCAAGGAACCTCCGCCGGCACCGCCCTGACCCTCGTCAGGAGCCGGATCGTCGAGAACACGCCCAACAACTGCCGGCCCGTCGGGGCGATTCCCGGCTGCACGAACTGACCCCAGGCCCGGTCCTCGAGCCCGGCTTGATCCACAAGGCGCGGCCTGGTGCTGTGACCCGGTGAACCTTCCCGGTCACAGCACTAGGTGTGTTGTCCCGGGGTTGGCCGGGGCACCGCCGGAGTGGGGGCCGGAGACGCGGTCGGCTTCGGCGTGCGTGACGAGCTGGGCGTCGGGCTGGACGTCGGGGTCGGCGAAGGCTTCGAGGTCGGGGGCGGCGTCGGCGTGGGCGTCGGGGTCGGCGAGGGCTTCGGGTCCGGCGTCGGCGTAGGTGTCGGGGTCGGCGTAGGCGTAGGCGTAGGCGTAGGGGTAGGGGTGGGAGTGGGCTTCGGGTCGGGCGTCGGGGTCGGCGTCGGGTCCGGCGTGGGCGTCGGCGTCGGGGTGGGAGTCGGTGTCGGCTTCGGTTCAGGCGTCGGAGTCGGCGTCGGCGTAGTCGGAGCAGGCGTCGGCGTCGGCTTCGGGGTGGGGCTCGGGGGCGGCGGCGTGGGGGTGGCCGGGCCCGTGCCGGGCCGGTCCGGGATCTCGTGCGTCCCCTTGAGGTAGTACGTGAACCAGGACCGCACCGTGCGCAGGTACTCCGCGGAGTGGTTGTAGGAGAGCACGGCCCGGTCCAGGTCCCCGTCCACCCGCAGGTCGCGGCTGCCCGCGCACAGGTACCGGGCGGCGGCGAGCGCCGCGTCGTGCACGTTGTTCGGGTTGCGCCGGCCGTCGCCGTCCGCGTCCTGGCCCCATGACGCCCAGGTGGAGGGGATGAACTGCATCGGCCCGACCGCCCGGTCGTACCGGGCGTCCCCGTCGTAGGCCCCGCCGTCCGTGTCCGAGATGTTCGCGAAGCCGTTGCCGTCGAGCACGGGCCCCAGGATCGGCCGGAGCGTGGTGCCGGCCGTGTCGACCTGCCCGCCACGCGCCTGCCCGGACTCCACCTTGCCGATCGCCGCGAGGAGTTGCCAGCGCAGTCCGCAGCCCGGGTCGCTCTGTCCCACCGTCTTCTCCGCGCGCAGGTACGCGGCGAGCACGCTCGCCGGTATCCCCTGCGCGCCTTCCGCAGGCCCGGTCGAGGCCGCCGCCGCGGCGGCGGCCTCGGGGACCGCCGGCGCCTGCGGCTGCGCCGGTGCCTCGTCCGGCGGCAGCACCTCCGGTGGCTGCGGGCCGACCAGCGGCGGGAGTTCGGTGAAGTAGGCGGAGTCGCCGCCGGCCGTGTCCGCGGCCGGCTGCGGCGGCGCGGCGGACTCCCCGGCGGCGGAGAGCCGGTCGGTGCTCCCTCCCGCCGGGCCCTGGGAGGCCGTCACCGCGGCCACCACCAGAGCGGAGACCAGGGCGGCCGTCGTTCCCCTGCGCAGCCTGCGTCCGATTATTCGAGCCGACATGAGCCGGACCCCTCCCCCTCGACGTCCGCGTGACCCTACGTCAACTCCCTGCACACGGCACGCAAGGTAGCCGGGAATTCACCGGATCCCCACGTCCCGAGGCAGGTCACGCATACTGTCTGGACCCTTCGGGAGCATTGGCCCGAAGTAAGGAACGTCCACAGGAAGTCCCAGGAGAGGTGCCATGCCGTTCACTCTCAGCCACGCGGCCGCCGTACTTCCGGCCATCCGTCGGACCGGGCGTGCACGAGGCCCTCTCGTCGCATCGGCGCTCGTCCTCGGGTCGTTCGCGCCGGACACCTTCTACTTCACGGACGCGGTCGTCGAGGGTGTCCTGACCTACGGGGCCTTCACGCACTCGCTGCCGGGCGTCCTCACACTGGACGCCGCGCTGACGGCCGTCCTGGTGGGCTTCTGGCTTCTGCTGCGCGAGCCGCTGATCGCTCTCCTGCCGCGCGGCTGGCGGGGCAGGGTGTACGCCTTCGTGCGGGGCGAGGCGTGGCGCGAGCGTCCCCGGCCGGCCGCGCTCGTCGGCTGGTTCTACGTCTCGGCGGCCGTCGGCTCCCTCACCCACGTGGCGTGGGACAGCTTCACGCACAACGACCGCTGGGGCACGAACGCGCTGCCCGATCTCGCCGAGCCGCTCGTCTACGGCCTGCCGGGCTACTCCTTCCTCCAGTACGGCACTTCGGCCGTCGCCGCCTGCGCCCTGCTCTGGTTCACGGTGACCGCCCTGCGCCGGATTCCCGCCCTCCCGGCGCCCGCGGCCGTGCCGGTGCTCTCCCGCGCGGAGCTCTGGGGTGCGCTCGCCCTGCTCGTGGTGTGCGTGGCGGCCGGCGTCACCCGGCGCGTGTTCCGCTTCTTCGACTTCTTCGACCGGATCCGTACGCCGCTCGACATCATCCCGACCGTCTGCTTCGGCGCGGGCGGCGGACTGACCGTCGCGCTGCTGGTCTACGGGGTCCTCGTGCGGCTGCGGCACCGCCGCGACCGGACCGGGCGCCGCACGGACGAAGAAACGCGGACGCCCGTCCCCACCGCCTGAGCGGCGGGGACGGGCGCCGGGCCGGCCGTACGGCGATCAGTGCGCGGCGGACTCCCAGTCCGGGCCGACGCCCACCGACACGTCCAGCGCGGCCCGGAGCTCGACGGCGGCGCCCATCTCGCGCCGCACCAGCTCCTCGACCTGCTCGCGCTCGCCCGGGGCGATCTCCAGCACGATTTCGTCGTGGACCTGGAGCAGCATCCGCGACCGCAGACCGGCCCCGGCGATCGCCTTGTCCACGCGCAGCATCGCGACCTTGACGATGTCGGCGGCGGTGCCCTGGATGGGGGCGTTGAGCGCCATCCGCTCGGCGGCCTCGCGGCGCTGGCGGTTGTCGCTGTTGAGGTCGGGCAGATACCGGCGGCGGCCGAAGATCGTCGCCGTGTATCCGGTGGCGCGGGCCTCGTCGACGACCCGGCCGAGGTAGTCGCGGACCCCGCCGAACCGCTCGAAGAAGGTCTCCATCAAGCCGCGCGCCTCGGCGGGCTCGATGTTCAGCTGCTGGGCGAGGCCGAAGGCGGAGAGCCCGTAGGCGAGTCCGTACGACATGGCCTTGATCTTGCGGCGCATCTCGGCGTCGACCGCGGACCGCTCCACGCCGAACACCTGGGAGGCGACGGTGGTGTGCAGGTCCTCGCCGGTCGCGAACGCCTCGATCAGGCCCTCGTCCTCGGAGAGGTGGGCCATGACGCGCAGTTCGATCTGGCTGTAGTCGGCCGTCATCAGGGACTCGAAGCCCTCGCCGACGACGAAGCCGCGGCGGATGGCGCGGCCCTCGTCGGTGCGCACCGGCACGTTCTGCAGGTTGGGGTCGGTGGAGGACAGCCGGCCGGTCGCGGCGACGGTCTGGCTGAAGCTGGTGTGCACCCGGCCGTCGGCGGCGATGGTCTTGACCAGGCCCTCGACGGTGACGCGCAGCTTGGCCTGCTCCCGGTGCCGCAGCATGATCACGGGGAGTTCGTGGTCGGTCTGCGTGGCCAGCCAGGCCAGCGCGTCCGCGTCCGTGGTGTAACCGGTCTTGGTCTTCTTCGTCTTCGGCAGGTCCAGCTCGCCGAAGAAGACCTCCTGGAGCTGCTTGGGCGAGCCGAGGTTGAACTCGTGGCCGACGGTGGCGTGCGCCTCCTTGACGGCCTGCTGCACGGCTCCCGCGAACTGCTGCTCCATGGCCTCCAGGTGGTCGCGGTCGGCGGCGATGCCGGAGCGTTCCATCCGGGCGAGGAGTTCGGAGGTGGGCAGCTCCATGTCGTGGAGCAGCTCCGCGGCGCCGACCTCGGCGAGCTTGTCCGTGAAGGCGTCGCCCAGGTCCAGGACCGCGCGGGCCTGCCCCATCAGGGCCTCGGCCTCGGCGGTCTCGTCGGCGCCGAAGGCCAGCTGCCCGTCGGCGGCGGCGGGCGCCAGCTCACGGTGCAGGTACTCCATGGACAGGGCGTCCAGGGCGAAGGACCGGCGGCCGGGCTTGACCAGGTAGGCGGCGAGCGCGGTGTCCATGGCGACGCCGGCGAGGGTCCAGCCGTGCTCGGGGAAGACCCGCATCAGGCCCTTGGCGTTGTGCACGACCTTGGGCCTGGCCGCGTCGGCGGCCCAGGCCGCGAAGGCCCGCTCGTCCGCCTCGTCCAGCTCGGCGGGCGTGAACCAGGCGGCTGCGCCGCCGGCCGCGGCCAGCGCGATCTCGGTGACATTGCCCTGGCCCAGCGCCCAGCTGTCGACGCTCGCGAGGCCCAGCGGGCCGCCCGCGTGGCTCTCCAGCCACGGCGCCAGCTCGCCCGTGCCCAGCACGGACGCGTCCAGCTCCACGCCGGCCGCAGGAGCCGGGGCCTCTTCGACGGCCGCGCCCGGGTCCACGGCGAGCAGCCGCTCGCGCAGCGAGGCGTTGCGGATCTCCAGCACGTCCAGCACACCGAGCATGGCGGTCCGGTCGTAGGGGGCGCGGACCAGGTCGGCCGGGGCCTTGGGCAGCTCCACGTCCTTGACCATCTCGGTCAGGACCCGGTTGAGCTTGACGGCCTCCAGGTGGTCCCGGAAGTTCTGCCCGGCCTTGCCCTTGACCTCGTCGGCGCGCTCCACGAGCTCCGCGAACGACCCGAACTGGGTGATCCACTTGGCCGCGGTCTTCTCACCGACGCCCGGGATGCCCGGCAGGTTGTCGGACGGGTCGCCGCGCAGCGCCGCGAAGTCCGGGTACTGCTGCGGGGTGAGGCCGTACTTCTCCACGACCTTCTCCGGGGTGAACCGGGTGAGCTCGGAGACGCCCTTGGTCGGGTAGAGCACGGTGGTGTGCTCGGAGACGAGCTGGAAGGAGTCCCGGTCGCCGGTGACGATCAGCACGTCGAAGCCGGCCGCCTCGGCCTGCGTCGCCAGCGTCGCGATCACGTCGTCGGCCTCGAAGCCGTCGACGGCGAACCGCGGCACGTGCATCGTGTCGAGCAGCTCGCCGATCAGCTCGACCTGCCCCTTGAACTCGTCGGGGGTCTTGGAGCGGTTCGCCTTGTACTCGGGGAACTCCGTCGAGCGCCACGTCTTGCGGGAGACGTCGAACGCCACCGCGAAGTGCGTGGGGGCCTCGTCGCGCAGCGTGTTCGCCAGCATCGACGCAAAACCGTAGATTGCGTTGGTCGGCTGCCCCGTCGCGGTCGTGAAATTCTCCGCGGGCAGCGCGAAGAACGCCCGGTAGGCCAGGGAGTGCCCGTCCATGAGCATCAGGCGGGGGCGGTCCGCTGCGGGCGGCTGGTCGGTCTTCTTCGCTGATGAATCTGCCACGCCCCGATCCTAGGCGCCCCCACCGACAATTCCGGCCCGTCGCCTCCCCCGGCGCATCCTCCCCACCGGACGCCCCCGGCGCACCCGCGCGGGCGCGGTACGCACCGGACCGCCCTCCCCGGATTCCGTGGTCCGTGCAAGGATCGAAGGACGCGGCCACACGTGCTGCATACGTACGTACGCTCGAAGGGGAGCGCGATGGCGACCAAGCCGCCCACAGGTGATCCGGTACAGGACGCACCGCAGGTCACACCGCCCAAGCACGCGGCCGCGGGCCTTCCGGCGATCGGGCACACGCTGCGGATCGCCCAGCAGCAGATGGGCGTGGCGCGCACCGCCCGCACGCTCCTCAAGGTCAATCAGAAGGACGGCTTCGACTGCCCGGGCTGCGCCTGGCCCGAGGGCGACAAGCGGCACACGGCCGAGTTCTGCGAGAACGGCGCCAAGGCCGTCGCGGAGGAGGCCACGCTGCGCCGGGTCACCCCCGAGTTCTTCGCCGCGCACCCGCTGGCCGACCTGGCCACGCGTTCCGGCTACTGGCTGGGGCAGCAGGGCCGCATCACCGAGCCGATGTACCTCCCCGAGGGCGGCGACCGGTACGAGCCGGTGAGCTGGGAGCGGGCCTTCGCGATCATCGCCGAGGAGCTGACCGCCCTCGGCTCCCCCGACGAGGCCCTCTTCTACACCTCGGGCCGCACCAGCAACGAGGCCGCGTTCCTCTTCCAGCTCTTCGCCCGCGAGTTCGGCACGAACAACCTGCCCGACTGCTCCAACATGTGCCACGAGTCCTCGGGCTCCGCACTGACCGAGACCATCGGCATCGGCAAGGGCAGCGTCTCCCTCGAAGACCTCCACCAGGCCGACCTGATCATCGTCGCCGGCCAGAACCCGGGCACCAACCACCCGCGCATGCTCTCCGCCCTGGAGAAGGCCAAGTCCGCCGGCGCGAAGATCATCTCGGTGAATCCGCTGCCCGAGGCGGGCATGGAGCGGTTCAAGAACCCGCAGACCCCCATCGGCATGCTGAAGGGCACCGCCCTCAACGACCTCTTCCTGCAGATCCGCATCGGCGGCGACCAGGCCCTCTTCCGCCTCCTCAACAAGCTCGTCATCGAGACGGACGGCGCCACCGACGAGGCCTTCATCCGCGAGCACACCCACGGCTACGAGGAGCTCGCGGCCGCCGCGAAGGAGGCCGACTGGGACGAGACCCTCACCGCGACCGGCCTGACCCGCCCCGAGATCGAGCGGGCGCTGGCCATGGTCCTGGCCTCGAAGCGCACCATCGTGTGCTGGGCCATGGGCCTCACCCAGCACAAGCACGCCGTCGCCACCATCCGCGAGGTCGTCAACCTCCTCCTGCTGCGCGGCAACATCGGCCGCCCCGGCGCCGGCGTCTGCCCCGTCCGCGGCCACTCCAACGTGCAGGGCGACCGCACCATGGGGATCTTCGAGCGCCCCGCGCCCGCCTTCCTCGACGCCCTCGACAAGGAATTCGGCATCACCTCGCCGCGCGGGCACGGCTACGACGTCGTCCGCTCCATCCAGGCCCTGCGCGACGGCAAGGCCAAGGTCCTCTTCGCGATGGGCGGCAACTTCGTCGGGGCCACCCCCGACACCGAGGTCACCGAGGCCGCCATCCGGCAGGCCTCCCTGACGGTGCACGTCTCCACGAAGCTCAACCGCTCCCACGCGGTCACCGGCCGGCGGGCCCTGATCCTGCCCACCCTCGGCCGTACCGACAAGGACGTGCAGGCGAGCGGCAAGCAGTTCGTGACCGTCGAGGACTCCATGGGCATGGTCCACGCCTCCCGCGGCAACCTCGCCCCCGCCTCCCCGCACCTGCTCTCCGAGCCCGCGATCGTGGCCCGCATGGCCCGCGCGGTCCTCGGCGCGGCCTCCGCCACCCCGTGGGAGGAGTTCGAGCGCGACTACGCCTCGATCCGCGAGCGCATCTCCCGCGTGATCCCCGGCTTCGAGGACTTCAACGCCCGCGTCGCCCGCCCCGCCGGCTTCCAGCTCCCGCACGCCCCGCGCGACGAGCGCCGCTTCCCGACGAAGACCGGCAAGGCCAATTTCACCGCCGCGCCCGTGGAGTACCCGCGCGTCCCCGCGGGACGGCTGCTCCTGCAGACCCTGCGCAGCCACGACCAGTACAACACCACGATCTACGGCCTCGACGACCGCTACCGCGGCATCACCGGCGGCCGCCGCGTGGTCATGGTGAACCCGGCCGACGCGGCCGAGCTGGGGCTGGCCGACGGTGCGTACACGGACCTGGTGAGCGAGTGGAAGGACGGCGTGGAGCGGCGCGCGCCCGGCTTCCGCGTCGTGCACTACCCGACCGCCCGCGGCTGCGCGGCCGCGTACTACCCGGAGACCAACGTGCTGGTCCCGCTGGACTCGACCGCGGACACCAGCAACACCCCGGCCAGCAAGTCCGTCGTCGTGCGCTTCGAACCGGCCTGATAGAACGACCTCAGGACAAGACGGTTAACGATCGTTGACGAACGGAGCCTGGCCATGGGCGAGCAGCACGCAGTGAAGTTCCCGCAGGAGGTGCTCGACGAGTACACGGCCCTGGGCATCGACCTGCCCTCGCTGTTCTCGGCGGGACACCTGGGCGAGCGGATGGACATCCGCATCCTGGAGGCCTCGGCCGACCGCGTCGTGGGCACCATGCCCGTCGAGGGCAACACCCAGCCCTACGGACTGCTGCACGGCGGGGCCTCGGCCGTGCTGGCCG
Source organism: Streptomyces xanthophaeus (assembly GCF_030440515.1). Lineage (GTDB taxonomy): Bacteria > Actinomycetota > Actinomycetes > Streptomycetales > Streptomycetaceae > Streptomyces > Streptomyces kutzneri. The sequence goes on along the minus strand of NZ_CP076543.1, from coordinate 6,048,644 downwards.
AGACCCTCGGCTCGGTCGGCGCCATGATGCACGGCGGCATCACCAAGATCGCCGTCGGCGTGGACCTGAACTGCACCCACCACCGGGGCGCCCGCTCCGGCATCGTCACCGGCGTCGCCACCCCGGTGCACCGCGGCCGCTCGACCACCACCTTCGAGATCGTCATCACCGACGAGCAGGACAAGCGGATCTGCACCGCCCGCCTGACCTGCCTGCTGCGCGACGCCGACCCGGCCGCCGCGGGGGCCTGACCCCCGGCCGCCGGCCTGCGTGCCGCCGGCCGCACGGCACGACGGCTGCACGGCACGACGGCCGCACCGCACTGCCCCGGCACCACCCGACAGGCCCGGACCCCGCCCGCACGGCGGCGGATCCGGGCCTGTGTGCGTTCCCGGACGCCACCGCGCCCGCCAACCGCCCGGAATCCGCCAGTCCGCACGCTTCACGGTGACATCTGTTGTGTCACCGATGGTCACCGCCTACCGTCCCCCCATGGGGACCATGCCACGCAAGGCCCGGTACGCCGCCCACACCCTCCTCGCGGCGCTCGCCCTGACCGGATGCACATCCTCCGCGCCCACCCCCGCGGCGGGTTCCGCGAGCCCTTCCGCCGCCCCCGCCTCCGCTCCCCCCTCGCCCGTACAGGTGTGCACGAGCCTCGTGTCCTACTGGGCGAAGGAGACCCTCCTGGGCACCAAATGGTCCGGTCTCGACTGGGAGCAGAAGGGCCTGTCCAACGACCAGTACGCGATTCACGAGGACGCGGTGGCCGCAGGACGCGCCGAGGAGCGAACTGCCGGGCGGGACAAGGCACTTGAGCTGATCGACCGGTTCGTGGCACAGCGCTGCGCCGCCGAGGGCGGCGCGACGCGGAGTTCGGAGAACTGGCGCCCGCCGACGTGACCGAGGTCACCGCATTCCCGAGCACGGTGTCCGCCTTCCGGTCAGATGGCCCCGCGGGACCGAACCGCAGGTGAGGGGCCATACCGCCACTCGAACAAGATCCATTCGGTTTCGAAACTGCCCTCTTGACCGTCACTCTGCGTAATGCACATGAGGGCCGTAATCCGCCTTTTCCCTTAAGAAAGCCCACTCGGAGGATTCCTTTGGACACGCGCAGCCACATTCGGCCGAAAATGATCTAAGACAGGTGCATGGAGGCCTCAAGCCCCTTAGGAGAACTGGTAATTCTCAGGATGCGGACACCCACCAAGGTAAGAAAACGTCCGATTTGTCCACACTCCCGCTACACATTCTTGGCCTTGGCATAACAAGAGCGTCACATCCTCCTTTCCCTGCTCCCCGTGCTCGCCACCTCGGGCCTAGAGTCACGGCCAGTCACCGCGCCGCAGGGCGCAATCAGCACGGCCGTGGACCTCCCAGTGCGGCCCGGCGACCTAACGGCACCTCTCACGAGAGAGCCGCGCCAGGGAAAGGAAGAATCGTGCGACACCGTTCTTTGCTCGTCCTCACCACCGTGATCACCACGGGAGCACTGACCCTCACCGCTTGCGGATCGCGCGACGGCGGAGACTCCAAGGACAACGGCGGCGGCAAGAAGACCACCGTCGTCATCGGTGTGGACGCCCCGCTCACGGGCTCGCTCTCCGCGCTCGGCCAGGGCATCAAGAACTCCGTCGACCTCGCGGCCAAGACGGCCAACAAGAACAACGAGGTCCCGGGCATCGAGTTCAAGGTCGAGGCCCTCGACGACCAGGCGGTCCCCGCCTCCGGTCAGGCCAACGCCACCAAGCTCGTCGGCAACAAGGACGTCCTCGGCGTCGTCGGCCCGCTGAACTCCGGCGTCGCCCAGCAGATGCAGGGCGTCTTCGCCTCCGCCAACCTGGCGCAGGTCTCCCCCGCCAACACCAACCCCGCGCTCAGCCAGGGCGACAACTGGGGCAAGGGCGAGTTCAAGCGCGGCTTCAAGACCTACTTCCGCACCGCCGCCACCGACGTGGTCCAGGGCAAGTTCGCCGCCCAGTACCTCTTCAAGGACGCCGGCAAGAAGAAGGTCTTCATCGTCGACGACAAGCAGACCTACGGCGCCGGCCTCGCCGCCATCTTCGCCGACGAGTTCAAGAAGCTCGGCGGCGAGGTCGTCGGCACCGACCACGTCACCGTGAAGGAGACCGACTTCTCCTCCACCGCCGACAAGGTCAAGACCTCCGGCGCCGACTCCGTCTACTTCGGCGGCCAGTACCCCGAGGGCGGCCTGCTCGCCGACCAGATCAAGAAGACCGGCGCCAACGTCCCCCTCATGGGCGGCGACGGCATCCAGGACCCGGCCTTCATCAGCGCCTCCGGTGAGGCCAACGAGGGCGACCTCGCCACCTCCATCGGCTACCCGGTCGAGAAGCTCGACACGGCCAAGAAGTTCATCGAGGACTACAAGGCCGAGGGTTACAAGGACCCGTACGCCGCCTACGGTGGCTACTCCTACGACGCCGGCTGGGCCGTCATCCAGGCCGTCAAGGCCGCCGTCGCCGCCAACAACGGCAAGCTGCCCACCGACGCCCGCGCCAAGGTCGTCGAGGCACTCGGCAAGGTCTCCTTCGAAGGCGTGACCGGCAAGGTCGCCTTCGACGAGTACGGCGACACCACCAACAAGCAGCTCACCGTCTACAAGGTCGAGGGCGGCAAGTGGGTCGACGTCAAGAGCGACACCTTCAACCAGTAAGCCCGTAGTCCCCAGCACCACCCGCACCACCTGAACCAACGCCGCGCGAGGGCGCAAACAGCGCCCTCGCGCGGAGTCTTATCCGACACGCTCATCGGAGGCCCTGCGGTGCACGAACTGCCGCAACAGCTGGCCAACGGCCTGGCCCTCGGTGCTCTCTATGGCCTCATCGCCATCGGGTACACCATGGTCTACGGCATCGTCCAGCTCATCAACTTCGCCCACGGCGAGATCTTCATGATCGGCGGCTTCGGCGCGCTCAGCGCCTACGCCATCCTCCCGACCGGCACCTCCCTGCTGATCGCGATACCCGTCATGATCGTCGGAGGTGCCGCCACCTCCGTCGCCGTGGCCTGCGCAGCCGAACGCTTCGCCTACCGCCCACTGCGCAGCGCCCCCCGGCTCGCACCCCTCATCACCGCAATCGGCCTCTCGATCGCGCTCCAGCAGCTCGTCTGGCAGTTCTACCCGGACGCCAAGAAGGCCGTCAGCTTCCCTGAATTCAAGGGCGCCGCCTTCAAGATCACCGACAGCCTGGCGATCCAGCGCGCGGACCTCTTCGTCCTCATCCTCGCCCCGCTCTGCATGCTCGCCCTCGGCATCTTCGTCCAGAAGAGCCGCAGCGGCCGCGCCATGCAGGCCACCGCGCAGGACCCCGACACCGCGAAGCTGATGGGCATCAACACCGACCGCATCATCGTCATGGCCTTCGCCATCGGTGCCGCGTTCGCCGCCGTCGCCGCCGTCGCCTACGGCCTCGACAAGGGCCAGATCAACTTCGAGATGGGCTTCATCCTCGGCCTCAAGGCCTTCACCGCAGCCGTCCTCGGCGGCATCGGCAACATCTACGGAGCCATGGTCGGCGGCGTCGTCCTCGGACTCGCCGAAGCCCTCTCGATCGCCTACATCGAAGACATCCCCGGCATGTCGCAGCTCGGCGGTGGCGCCTGGTCCAACGTCTGGGCCTTCGTACTCCTCATCGTCGTCCTCCTCGTGCGGCCACAAGGCCTGCTCGGTGAGCGCGTCGCGGATCGGGCGTGAGAACCATGACCACCAACACCACCCCGCAGACCGCCGACACGGTGAAGCAGGGCCCCGCGCCCACCACCCTCCTCTACGCGGTCATCGCCGGCAGCCTCCTCACCATCGTCAGCGCCTTCCTCGCGTGGACCTGGACCTCCGAATTCCCCGGAGACCTGACCTACTACGGCAGCCCCGCCGACATCCAGTACGTCACCCTCGCCGGCGCAGCCCTCACCCTCGCCTTCGCGCTCTCCGCGCTCGGCGTCAAGGGCTTCCGCTGGCTCGCCCCCAACGGCACCCGCAAGGCGCTCTTCCTCCTCACCCTCGGCAACCTCGCCGCCACCTGGTTCACGGTCATCTCCATCACCGTCGTCCTCGGGGGAGTCATCAACCTGGAACCCGGCTCCTACGTCGCCCTCCTCGGCACGTTCATCCCGGTCCTCGCCGTGAACAAGCTCGCCGACGACACCCGCAAGGCGGCCCCCGCCAAGCAGCTGCCGTCCTGGGCCGAGATCCTCATCATCACCGGCGTCTTCGCCATCGGCCTCTTCGTCATCACCTTCGGCATCGACACCGATGACAAGGAACCGCAGCTCTTCGTCGCCTACCTGATCACCGTCGGCCTCGCCGCCTTCGCGCTGAACAAGTCCGGCCTCTTCGCCCGCCTCGGCGGCCTCACCGCCAAGTACCGCCAGGTCACCCTGATCGGCACCGCGGCCGCCGCCATCGCCTTCCCCTTCATCCAGCAGAGCGGCGACACCTACACGCTCATCGCGGTCAACATCCTGATCTTCGCGACCGTCGCCCTCGGCCTCAACGTCGTCGTCGGCCTCGCCGGCCTCCTCGACCTCGGCTACGTCGCCTTCCTCGGCGTCGGCGCCTACGCCGCAGCCCTGGTCTCCGGAAGCACCGCATCCGCCTTCGGCATCCACCTGCCCTTCTGGGCAGCGGTCATCGTCGGCGCCCTCGCCTCGCTCATCTTCGGCGTGGTCATCGGAGCCCCGACCCTGCGCCTGCGCGGCGACTACCTCGCCATCGTCACCCTCGGCTTCGGAGAAATCTTCCGCATCGCCATGGGCAACCTCGACGGCACCTCCGGCCCCGACATCACCAACGGCCCCAACGGCATCCCCAACATCCCCCACCTCGAAATCTTCGGGTGGAACTTCGGGGAATCCCACGTGGTCGGCGGCATCACCCTCGGCGCCTACGCCAACTACTACTTCCTGATGCTGCTCGTCATGGCCCTCGTCGTCGTGGTCTTCGCCCGCGCCGGCAGCAGCCGCATCGGCCGCGCCTGGGTCGCCATCCGCGAAGACGAGACCGCCGCCGAAGCCATGGGCATCAACGGCTTCAAGGTCAAGCTCATCGCCTTCGCCCTCGGCGCCACCCTCGCCGGCCTCGCCGGCACCGTCCAGGCACACGTCAACAGCACGGTCGTCCCCGAGAACTACGTCTTCGCCGGGCCCGTCCCGCCGAACTCCGCGTTCCTCCTCGCCGCCGTCATCCTCGGCGGCATGGGCACCATCCGCGGCCCCATCCTCGGCGCCGCACTCCTCTTCCTGATCCCGGCGAAGCTGGCCTTCCTCCAGGACTACCAGCTCCTCGCCTTCGGCATCGCCCTCATCCTGCTCATGCGCTTCCGCCCCGAAGGCCTCATCGCCAACAAGCGCGCGCAGCTCGAGTTCCACGACGACACCGCTGACCAGGCCCCCAAGGACCTGGCCACCGCCAAGGCGGGGGCGTGAACAACATGACGACCACCACGGACACCACCACCAAGACCACGGTTCTCGAAGCCAAGGGCGTCACGATGCGCTTCGGCGGCCTCACCGCCGTCAAGAACGTCGACCTCCAGGTCAACTCGGGCGAGATCGTCGGACTCATCGGCCCCAACGGCGCCGGCAAGACCACCTTCTTCAACTGCCTCACCGGGCTGTACGTCCCCACCGAGGGATCCGTCAGCTACAAGGGCACCGTCCTGCCTCCCAAGCCCCACAAGGTCACCGAGGCCGGCATCGCCCGCACCTTCCAGAACATCCGGCTCTTCCACAACATGACCGTGCTGGAAAACGTCCTCGTCGGACGCCACACCCGCACCAAGGAAGGCCTCTGGTCCGCACTGCTCCGCGGCCCCGGCTTCAAGAAGGCCGAAGCCGCCAGCGAAGCGCGCGCCATGGAACTCCTCGAGTTCATCGGCCTGGAGAACAAGGCCCAGCACCTGGCCAAGAACCTCCCCTACGGCGAACAGCGCAAGCTGGAAATCGCCCGCGCCCTCGCCAGCGACCCCGGCCTCATCCTCCTGGACGAGCCCACCGCCGGCATGAACCCGCAGGAAACCCGCGCTGCCGAAGAACTCATCTTCGCCATCCGCGACATGGGCATCGCCGTCCTCGTCATCGAGCACGACATGCGCTTCATCTTCAACCTCTGCGACCGCGTCGCCTGCCTCGTCCAGGGCGAAAAGCTCATCGAAGGCACCGCGTCCGAGGTCCAGGGCGACGAGCGCGTCATCGCCGCCTACCTCGGCGAGCCCTTCGAAGGCGACCCGGGCGCCGCCGACGACGCCGTCGTCGAGGCAGCCGAAGCCGCCGCCGAAGCCGCAGCACCGGCCGAGACGGAGACCGAGGCCGAGGCCACCGCCGAAACCGAGGTCGAGACGGAAGCCGAGACGGAGGCCGAAGCCACCGCCGAAGCCACCGAGACCGACGCCGAAGCGGAGGCCGACGCCGACAACGACGCCGCCACCGACACCCCGGCCGACGCCGACTCGGACAGCACCACCAGCACCACCAGCACGGAAGGAGAGGCCAAGTGACCGCACTGCTCAAGGTCGAAGACCTCAAGGTCGCCTACGGCAAGATCGAAGCCGTCAAGGGAATCTCCTTCGAAGTCAACGAAGGCGAAATCGTCTGCCTCGTCGGCACCAACGGCGCCGGCAAGACGACCACCCTGCGCACCCTCTCCGGCCTCATCAAGCCCAAGAGCGGCAGCATCACCTTCGACGGCCAGCCCCTCGCCGCCGTCCCCGCCCACAAGATCGTCTCCCTGGGCCTCGCCCACTCCCCCGAGGGACGCCACATCTTCCCCCGGCTGACGATCGCCGAAAACCTCCAGCTCGGCGCCTTCCTGCGCACCGACAAGGAGGGCATCGAGAAGGACGTCCAGCGCGCCTACGAGATGTTCCCCATCCTGGGCGAGCGTCGCAAGCAGGCCGCCGGCACCCTCTCGGGCGGCGAGCAGCAGATGCTCGCCATGGGCCGCGCGCTCATGTCCCGCCCCAAGCTCCTGATGCTGGACGAGCCCTCCATGGGCCTGTCGCCGCTGATGATGCAGAAGATCATGGCGACCATCAAGGACCTCAAGGCCACCGGCATGACCATCCTGCTCGTCGAGCAGAACGCCCAGGCGGCGCTCTCGCTCTCCGACAGCGCGCACGTGATGGAGATCGGCAAGATCGTTCTCTCCGGCACCGGCCGCGACCTCCTCCACAACGAGGACGTCCGCAAGGCCTACCTCGGCGAGGACTGACACAACGTGTGAGGCCCGCCTCCCCTCGGGGGGAGGCGGGCCTCACGCATGTCCGGGAGCGGCCGCTACGCGCCGCTCTCCTTCTTCTTCGCCTCGGCGTCCTCGATGACCACCTCGGCGACCTGCTGCATGGACATCCGACGGTCCATGGACGACTTCTGGATCCACCGGAAGGCGGCCGGCTCCGTCAGCCCGTACTGCGTCTGCAGGATGCTCTTCGCACGGTCCACCAGCTTGCGCGTCTCCAGGCGCTGCGAGAGGTCCGCGACCTCCTGCTCCAGCGCCCGCAGCTCCGCGAAGCGGGACACGGCCATCTCGATGGCCGGCACCACGTCGCTCTTGCTGAACGGCTTCACGAGGTACGCCATGGCCCCCGCGTCCCGGGCCCGCTCGACGAGGTCGCGCTGCGAGAACGCGGTCAGCATGAGCACGGGCGCGATGGACTCCTCCGCGATCTTCTCGGCCGCGGAGATCCCGTCCAGGACGGGCATCTTCACGTCGAGGATCACCAGGTCGGGGCGGTGCTCGCGCGCGAGCTCGACGGCCGTCTGGCCGTCGCCGGCTTCGCCGACGACGGAGTAGCCCTCTTCTTCGAGCATCTCTTTGAGATCGAGACGGATGAGCGCCTCGTCCTCGGCGATGACGACGCGGGTCGTCAGCGGCGGAACGTGCGACTGGTCGGCGTCGGGCGTGGGCGTCGACTCGTGCTCGGCGGTCACGGATGCTCCTCTTTGCGGGGCTCTGCTGCTTGGATGAGCCTACCTAGCAGCGCCGCCGCATGGTCACCCGGTACACTCCGACGTGCGACCCTGCCGGGTTGGTGGAATGGCATACACGGATGTCTCAAACACATCTGCCCGTGAGGGCTTGCGGGTTCGAGTCCCGCACCCGGCACTGCGTTCGAAAAAGTGGACGTTCACCTTCGCGTGAACGTCCACTTTTTGCTACGTGCAGCCACTCATGGTCACGCACAGTTGTTCCATGGAGTTCCACAGCCTCGACGTACGGCAAACGGCCCTATCTCTGTTACGCGGCGGCGCGAGAAACGCGGACGTTGCGCGCCACCTCGATGTCCCGCTCGGAACCGTCAGCTACTGGAAACACATAGACCGCTGCAAACGGGGAGAGCCGGTTGCCAACCGCCAGTCACTCCTGTGCCCCCGCTGTGACGGACGAGCTCTGGACCGAGCCGCCTACGCCTACCTCCTAGGCCTCTACCTCGGCGACGGGCACATCAGCCACTACGTGAAGCACAAGGTGCCAAGCCTCATGATCACCTTGGACAACGCGTGGCCAGGCATTCAGGACGAGGCAGAAGCCGCACTGCACGCCGTCTTTCCGCACAATGCCACGTGCCGCGTGCGAACTGCGGGAGCACAGAACATCAAGGTGTACTTCAAGCACCTGCCATGCCTGTTCCCGCAGCACGGGCCCGGCAAGAAGCATGAGCGGCGGATCGTTCTCGAAGGCTGGCAGCAGGAGATCGTCGATGCTCACCCCTGGGAGTTCCTGCGGGGGCTGATCCATTCCGACGGGTGTCGGGTCACCAACTGGACCGTCCGGAACGGCAAGCGCTACGAGTACCCGCGGTACTTCTTCACCAACAAGTCCGACGACATCCGGAAGCTGTGCACGGACACGCTGACCAAGGTCGGGGTCCGGTGGACGGTGCTGGCCCGCGGTAGCGATCCGTTCAACGTGTCCGTCGCGCGGAGGGGCTGCGTCGCCCTCATGGACGCCCACATCGGGCCGAAGTACTAGCTTCAGAGGTGCGTGGTGGTTCCGGTGGTCGGGTCGTAGGTGATCAGGGGCGGGAGCTGGTGGTGGCCGGTGACGGTCTCGGCGGTGAGGACGGCGGGGCGGTCGCATGCCGTGCCCAGGTCGGTCAGGAAGCGCAGCACGTCGGCGACGTGGGTGCCGTCCTCGATGTCGTCGGGCCAGAGGGAGAATTCGATCCCGTCGACCGGCAGATGGGCCGAGAAGCGGGTGTGGCCGTATCGGACGGCGAGGGTTGCCGTGTAGCCGTCCTCGATGGTGGCGAACGGGTCGCTGGTGTCGTTCGGGTCGAGGTTCTGTCCCTCGGGGCCGTCGTACCAGGTGAGCTGGTCGGCGGTGGTGCGGAGGTGGTGTAGGACCTGGTTCCAGTGGGTGTCGTCGGTGTCCGTGACGGTGATGTCGCGCAGGCTTCCGTCGACGTGGAACACGTCGCACATCCATGGTTCGGGGAGGCGGCAGGTGCCTGGGCGGGGTGCGCAGTCGTCGTGGGGTCGCTGCGTGGTCATCCGGTCGGTCCCCCGTGTGTGCGTCGTGGGGGCCAGTATGGCGTTACGGGAGGTCGGCGTTGCCGCCGAGGTTGGCGACCAGGCGGCGGAGGGTGTTGATCGTGGCCGCGTAGGTGGTGTCGTCGATGCCCTGCCGCATGGCGGCGTGGACCTTGGCGTTGCGGGCGTGGGCGCGGAGGCGGCCTGCTTCGCCGGCTTCGGTGAGGGTGAGGCGGTGGTCGGTCTCGGTGAGCCAGCCGCGGGTGGTGAGGTCGGCGTACATGGCCTCGAAGTCGGTGTGCTGGTCGTCGTAGGGGGCCAGCTTTGCTGTGAGGGCCTCGCGGGTCCATCGACCGGGGGCGCCTGCTACGTGGTTGAGCGTCCACCAGTGGGGTTGGGTGAGGCTCTCCTCGGCGAGGGCTGTGCGGAGCCCGCCGATCACCAGATCGGCTGCGGCGCGGGTCCAGTAGCCGATGGGCTGGGCGGCGAGCTGCTGCTGGGGGTGTTCCTTGATCGTCATAGGGCGACCGTATGACCTCAGGTTAGGTTGAGGTCAAGGGATTGGTTCGACGAGGGAATCCGTGATGAGTGAGAAGGCCCGGAAGCTGTTCGACGCGCTCGATCTGGATGAGGACGGGGAGCTGACGCGGGCGGAGGTGATCTCGGCGCTGCGGTCGAAGGGGCCGACTCTGGCGGCGCGGGGGGATCTGCCGTTCTGGGGTGTGGGGGATGCGGCTGCGTCGTCGGCGTTGTTCGATGCGGCTGATGCGAATGGGGATGCGGTGTTGTCGTTCGAGGAGTTCGCGGTGGTGGTGGATCGGCGGTTCGGTTGGTAGGCGGGGGTGGGGGGTGACCGCGTCGGGCGGGTGGTGTGGCCCGACGCGGTGCGTCGGGTGGGTCAGTGGACCGCGTCGCCGATGTGGTGGATGCGGACGAGGTTGGTGGAGCCGGTGACGCCGGGGGGTGAGCCGGCGGTGATGACGACGGTGTCGCCGGGTACGCAGCGGCCGATGCGCAGGAGTTCTTCTTCGACTTGGGCGACCATGGCGTCGGTGGAGTCGACGTGGGGGCCGAGGAAGGTTTCGACGCCCCAGGTGAGGTTGAGCTGGGAGCGGGTGGCGGGGTCGGGGGTGAAGGCGAGGAGGGGGATGGGTGAGCGGTAGCGGGAGAGTCGGCGGACGGTGTCGCCGCTCTGGGTGAAGGCGATGAGGAATTTGGCGTCGAGGAAGTCGCCCATTTCTGCGGCTGCGCGGGCGACGGCTCCGCCTTGGGTGCGGGGTTTGTTGCGGTCGGTGAGTGGGGGGAGGCCCTTGGCGAGGATGTCTTCTTCGGCGGCTTCGACGATGCGGGACATGGTGCGGACGGTTTCGATGGGGTATTTGCCGACGCTGGTTTCGCCGGAGAGCATGACGGCGTCGGTGCCGTCGATGATGGCGTTGGCGACGTCGCTGGCTTCTGCTCGGGTGGGGCGGGAGTTGTCGATCATCGAGTCGAGCATTTGGGTGGCGACGATGACGGGTTTGGCGTTGCGCTTGGCGAGTTTGATGGCGCGCTTTTGGACGATGGGGACTTGTTCGAGGGGCATTTCGACGCCGAGGTCACCGCGGGCGACCATGATGCCGTCGAAGGCGGCGACGATGTCGTCGATGTTTTCGACGGCTTGGGGCTTTTCGATCTTGGCGATGACGGGGAGGCGTCGGCCTTCTTCGTCCATGATGCGGTGGACGTCTTGGATGTCGCGGCCGCTGCGGACGAAGGAGAGGGCGATGACGTCGGCGCCGGTGCGCAGGGCCCAGCGGAGGTCTTCGATGTCTTTTTCGGAGAGGGCGGGGACGGAGACGGCTACGCCGGGGAGGTTGAGGCCTTTGTGGTCGGAGACCATGCCGCCTTCGATGACGCGGGTGTGGACGCGGGGGCCGTCGACCGTGGTGACTTCGAGGGTGACGCGGCCGTCGTCGACGAGGATGAGTTCGCCGGTGGTGACGTCGGTGGCGAGGCCTTTGTAGGTGGTGCCGCAGGTGTGGCGGTCGCCTTCGTGGTCTTCGACGGTGATGGTGAATTCGTCACCGCGTTCAAGGAGTACGGGTCCTTCGCGGAAGCGGCCGAGTCGGATCTTCGGGCCTTGAAGGTCGGCGAGGATGCCGACGCTGTGGCCGGTCTCGTCGGAGGCCTTGCGTACGCGCTGGTAGCGCTCCTCGTGTTCGGCTGTGGTGCCGTGGCTGAGGTTGAGGCGGGCGATGTCCATTCCGGCTTCGACCAGTGCTTTGATCTGGTCGTATGAGTCGGTTGCGGGGCCCAGGGTACATACGATTTTCGCTCGGCGCATGAGGCGAGCGTATTCCCCTACCTGCGGGTAGGTAATCGCTTCCGGGTGTCCAATCAACAACCGTTGGGCAAAAGGTTGTTGACAAGTGTTGAATGTGCATGGGGGTGCTCTGATGAGCACCCCCGGGGTGTCTTTCGTGGGTTCTTCAGAGTTGTGGCGGGGTCATGGTGAAGCGGGCGTTCACCTGTGCGTAGACGGTCTGGCGCTGGGGTTCGAGGTCGAGCGGCGGGGGGCCGGCGTCCTCGGCGGTGCTGAAGGCCATGGTGCGCATGCCGGCGCCGGGGACGGCGGCGAAAGGGGCGGCGTTCTCGGCGCCGAGGTCGGCGAGTTCGACGAGGGCGGCGAGGTTCGCGCCGAGGGCTTCGGCGTATTCGCGTGCGCGCTGGACGGCTTCGAGCACGGCTTGGCGGCGGGCTTGGCCGTGGGCGGGTGAGGTGGGGCGCAGGGCCCACCAGGGGCCGTCGACCTGGGTGAGTTCGAGGTCGGCGAGGCGGGTGGTGAGTTCGCCGAGGGTGGTGAAGTCGCTGAGTTCGGCGGTGATGTGGACGCGGCCGTGGTAGGCGCGGATGCGTTCGGCGCGGCCGTGGCGGGTGAGTTCGGGGGTGATGGAGAAGGCGCCGGTTTCGAGTTTTTCGACGGGGTCGCCGTAGCTCTTGATGAGGTCGAGGGCGGTGTTGTTGCGGCGGGTGAGGTCTTCGAGTGCGGTGCGGCGGTCGGTGCCGCGGGCGCTGACGGTGATTCCGATGCGGGCGATCTCGGGGTCGACTTCGATGCGGGCTTCGCCGCGGACCGCTACGCGGGGTACTTCGGGGGTTCCGTAGGGCTGGTGCGATGCGTCCTGGGTCATGGTTTCACTGTCGCACTGTCGCTCGTTCGGGTGTGGTCACCGGATCGAAACCTGGTGGGGGTGTTGCGGCTTGTTACTGCTGGGTCAGAATCTACGCGCGTTGTTCAGGCCTCAAAAGGGAGATGGTATGGCGTTCGACCGTAGGACTTTCCTGGGTGGTACGGCTGCGACGGGTGCGGCTGTGGCGTTGGCGGGGGCCGCGAGCGCTCCGGCCGCGGCGGCCCCGCAGGGTGTGGAGGTGTCCGGGTCCCGGGCGCGGACGTACTCCTTCACGGTGATGGGTACGACCGACTTGCACGGGAATGTCTTCAACTGGGACTACTTCACGGACAAGGAGTTCGACGACAAGGCGCACAACGACGTCGGTCTGGCGAAGATTTCGACGTTGGTGGAGCAGGTGCGGGCGGAGAAGGGGCGGCGCAACACGCTGCTGATCGACGCGGGTGACACGATCCAGGGCACGCAGCTGTCGTACTACTACGCGAAGGTGGATCCGATCACCGCGCGGCGTGGTCCGGTGCACCCGATGGCGCAGGCGATGAACGCGATCGGGTATGACGCGGCGGCGCTGGGGAACCACGAGTTCAACTACGGGATACCGGTGCTGCGGAAGTTCGAGGAGCAGTGTGATTTCCCGCTGCTGGGGGCGAACGCGCTGGATGCGCGGACGCTGCGGCCGGCGTTCGCGCCGTACAGCATGCACTGTCTGCGGACTCCGCACGGGCGTGATGTGAAGGTGGCGGTGCTGGGGCTGACGAACCCGGGTATCGCGATCTGGGACAAGGCGAACGTGCAGGGGAAGATGACGTTCCCGGGGCTGGAGGAGCAGGCGGCGAAGTACGTGCCGAAGCTCCGTTCGATGGGCGCCGATGTGGTGATCGTGTCCGCGCATTCGGGTTCGAGCGGTACGTCGTCGTACGGTGACCAGCTGCCGTACATCGAGAACGCGGCGGCGTTGGTGGCGGAGCAGGTGCCGGGGATCGACGCGATCCTGGTGGGGCATGCGCACACGGAGATTCCCGAGTACCGGGTGAAGAACAAGGCGACCGGCAAGGACGTGGTGCTGTCGGAGCCGCTGAAGTGGGGGCAGCGGCTGACGCTGTTCGACTTCGAGCTGACGTGGGCGAAGGGCCGCTGGTCGGTGGAGAAGGTCGCGGCGAGGGTGCTGAACTCGAACACGGTGGCGGAGGACCCGAAGATCACGGGGCTGCTGTCGGACGAGCACCGCAAGGTCGTGGCGTACGTGAACCAGGTGATCGGTACGTCGACGCAGGCGATGTCGTCGGCGGAGGGGCCGGTGAAGGACGTGGCGATCATCGATCTGATCAACCACGTGCAGGCGGAGACGGTGAAGGCGGCGCTGGCGGGTACGCAGTGGGCTGCGCTTCCGGTGTTGTCGCAGGCGTCGTGCTTCTCGCGGACTGCGGGGATCCCGGCCGGTCAGGTGACGATCAAGGATGCGGCGGGGCTGTACCCGTTCGAGAACACGATGGAGGCGCGGCTGCTGACGGGTGCGCAGGTGAAGGACTATCTGGAGTACTCGGCGCGGTATTACGTGCAGACGGCGGCGGGTGTTCCGGTGGATCCGGCGAAGCTGACGAACGCCGAGAGCATTCCGGATTACAACTACGACGCGGTGTACGGGCTGGCGTACGACATCGACATCGCGCAGCCGGCGGGTTCGCGGATCACGGGGCTGACCTTCCAGGGGAAGGCGGTGGATCCGGCGGCGCAGTTCGTGCTGGCGGTGAACAATTACCGGGCTTCGGGTGGTGGGAACTTCCCGCATGTGCCGCAGGCCAAGCAGCTGTGGTCGAACTCGGACGAGATCCGGAACACGATCATCCAGTGGGTGAAGGCGAAGGGGACCGTCGATCCGGCGCAGTTCGCGTCGGTGGACTGGCGTCTGACGCGGGCGGGCGTGCCGGTGTTCTAGGCGCTGGTCGTAGGAGGCACCTCAGGGGGCCGGGGTCCGCGGCGGCGGGTCCCGGCCCCGTGTGCGTTCAGGGGGTGGTGCGGGTGAGGTGGGCGGGGACGGCGGCGTCGAGGGCGGCGACGAGTCGGTTGCCGCGGGCGACCTGGTGGGGGTGGACGTGCATGTCGCAGCCGCAGCCGGTGAGGGCGATGCGGCCGGGGCCGTCGTGGGTGAGGAGGGCGACCTCGTCGAAGCGGATGTCGTGTTCGTCGCCGTGGGCGTCGCGGGTGACCAGGCCCCAGGGGGTGAGGACGTAGCTGCCCTGTTCGTGGCGGGGGGTCCGGGCTCGGCGGAGGCGGTTCATGCGGAAGTGGGTGCCGGGGGTCGGGGGGTGCCGGTCGCCCGGGCGCCAGCAGTCGGAGTTGGGCAGGGGGGTGCTCTGGAGGGTTCTGGGCTGGAGGAAGACCTGGTGGGGTACGACGAGGACGGCGTCGGTGAGGGCGCGTTCGAGGTGGGTGCTGACGTCCTGGTGGGTGATGGCGGCGTAGCGCTCCAGGAGGGTGCGGTCGTCGAGGTGGGGGATGCCGAAGTGTTCGGTGGTGATGGCCCGTTCGAGTGAGTGCCAGTGGCCGTTCGTGCGGTTGAGGGTGGCGCGGTGGTGTGCGGTGAACGCGTCGAGTTCGTCCTGTGCGGGTCCTTCGCGGGTGAGGCGGAGGGTTTCGTGCCAGAGGATCTCGGCCGCTGTCGCTGCGTCGTCGTCGTGGAGGTCGAGGAGGAGGACGCGGTCGAAGGTGAGGCGGTCGCGGAGGAAGCGGTGGGTGGTGACGTTGTCGCTGATGCCCCTGAGGTCGCGGGCGGTGTGTTCGACGCGGCGGCGCAGGATGTGGTGGGCGGCATCGGCGGTGGGGTCGCCGGTTCCGGAGGTGAGGAGGAGGGAGGCGGTGTCGACGGGGCGGTGCTGCCAGGAGGCGGGGGTGCGGTTGGGGGGTGCGGTGCGCCGGGGTGGGGGTCCGTCGGGCAGGGGGAGGGTGAGGCCCGGGGGCGGGGGGCCGTCGAGGGCGAGGACGGCGTTGCCGCGGGTGAAGTGGCCGGCGGCGTGGGCGGCGACGGTGTCGGGGGTGATGTGGTCGTACATGGCGGGGTGGTGGTGCATGACCAGGCCGGTGGCGTGAGGGCCGTAGCGGGCGCTGAGGGGTACGGCTGCCTGGTGTTGCGGTATTCGGGCGCCGTGGATGCCGAGGAGGCGGGCGGTGTGTCCGGTGCGGTGCAGCGGGAGTTCGGAGAGGACCGCGCAGACGGTGTGCAGGAAGTCGGTGATGTCCTGGGGGGTGCCCTTGGCGTGGAAGGACGTCGTCTCGGTGTCGACCGCGCTGGTGAACTCGTGGAGGCGGTTGCCGGTGGTGGACATCACGAGGGCTTCGATGACGCGGGTGACGCCCATGGTGGGGGCGGTTTCGTCGCGGACCCCGGTCCCGAAGGAGAGCTGGGCGGTGAGGGGGCCGGGGGTGGGCGCGGACGTCCACAGGACGGTGACCCCGTCGGCACTGGTTCGCTGCATGCGGCGACCCTAATGCCGGTGGTGGGGGCGGTTTCGGGTGCCCCCTGGGGGGTGTCCGGTCGGTCGGCGCCGCGATCCCGGCCTGATCGGCAGGACACCCGCTACGGGTGCTCGACGAGGGCGAGGAGTTCGCCGGCGGGGCGGGGGCGGGTGGGTTCGCGCTGGTCGAGGCCGAAGGTGGTGAAGGCGGTGCGGGCCGGCTGGGGGTAGGGCTCTTTGCCGGTGAGGGTGTTGAGGATGGCGGCGCTGCGCCAGGCGGCGAGGCCGAGGTCGGGGGCGCCGACGCCGTGGGTGTGGCGTTCGCCGTTCTGGACGAAGATGCTGCCGGTGACGGTGGGGTCGAGGATCATCCGGTAGCGGTCGTCGATGCGGGGGCGGCCGGAGGAGTCCTTGCGCAGGTACGGGTCGAGGCCTGCGAGGAGGCTGCCGAGGGGTCGTTCCTGGTAGCCGGTGGCGAGGATGACGGCGTCGGTGGTGAGGCGGGAGCGGGTGCCCTGCTCGATGTGTTCGAGGTGGAGTTCGACCTTGGTGGTGGCGACGCGGCCGGCGGTGCGGACACTGACTCCGGGGGTGAGGACGGTGTCGGGCCAGCCTCCGTGGAGGGTGCGGCGGTAGAGCTCGGCGTGGATGGCGGCGATGGTGTCGGCGTCGATGCCCTTGTGGAGTTGCCATTGGGCGGGGACGAGCTGGTCGCGTACGGGTTCGGGGAGGGAGTGGAAGTAGCGGGTGTAGTCGGGGGTGAAGTGTTCGAGGCCGAGCTTGGAGTACTCCATGGGGGCGAAGGAGGGGGTGCGGGCGAGCCAGGTGAGGCGTTCGCGGCCGGCGGGGCGGGCGCGGAGGAGGTCGAGGAAGACTTCGGCGCCGGACTGGCCCGATCCGATGACGGTGACGTGGTCGGCGCCGAGGATGCGCGGGCGGTTGTCGAGGTAGTCGGCGGAGTGGATGACGGGGACGGTGGGGGCGTCGGCGAGGGGGCGCAGGGGTTCGGGGACGTAGGGGGCGGTGCCGATGCCGAGGGCGAGGTTGCGGGTGTAGGTGCGGCCGAGGGCTTCGGCTTCGCCGGTGGCGTCGAGTTGGGTGAAGTCGACTTCGAAGAGGTCGCGTTCGGGGTTCCAGCGGACGGCGTCGACCTGGTGGCCGAAGTGGAGTCCGGGGACGCGGTCGGCGACCCAGCGGCAGTAGGCGTCGTATTCGGCGCGGTGGATGTGGAACTGCTCGGCGAAGTAGAAGGGGAAGAGCCGTTCCTTGTGCTTGAGGTAGCTGAGGAAGCTCCAGGGGCTGGCCGGGTCGGCGAGGGTGACGAGGTCGGCGAGGAAGGGGACCTGGAGGGTGGCGCCTTCGATGAGGAGGCCGGGGTGCCAGCGGAAGTCTCGGCGCTGGTCGTAGAAGGCGGTGGCGAGTTCGCCGGCTCCTTGTCGGGGCAGGCCGTGGGCGAGGGCCGCGAGGGACAGGTTGAACGGGCCGATCCCGATTCCGACGAGGTCGTGGGGGGCGTCGAGCTGGGCGGTCATCGGTGGGTGCTGCCTTCCAGGAGGGAGATGAGCTGGTCCAGGTCCCCCGCTGTGGTGTGCGGGTTGAGCAGGGTGGCTTTGAGCCACAGGCGGCCGTCGGCGTGGGTGCGGCCGAGGACGGCGCGGCCTTGGTGCAGGAGGGTGCGGCGCAGGGTGGCGAGGTGGTCGTCGTCGGCGTGGGTGGGCCGGAAGAGGACGGTGGTGAGGGTGGGGGGTGCGTGGAGTTCGAAGCCGGGGTGGGCGTCGAGGAGCCGGGCGAGGTGGTGTGCGGTGTCGATGGTGCGGTCGATGAGTGCGGCGAGGCCGTCGCGGCCGAGGGCGCGGAGGGTGGTGGCGATCTTGAGGGCGTCGGGGCGGCGGGTGGTGCGCAGGGAGCGGCCGAGGAGGTCGGGCAGGCCGGCTTCGGTGTCGTCGGTGGCGTTGAGGTAGTCGGCCTGGTGGGCGAGGGGGGCCAGGTGGGTGGTGTCGGGGACGGCGAGGAGGCCTGCGGCGACGGGCTGCCAGCCGAGTTTGTGCAGGTCGATGGTGAGGGAGTGGGCGCGGCCGAGTCCGGCGAGTTTGTCGCGGTGGCGGGGGCTGAGGGCGAGGAGGCCGCCGTAGGCGGCGTCGATGTGGAGGTCGGCGCCGTAGCGGTCGCAGAGGTCGGCGATGCGGTGGAGGGGGTCGATGAGTCCGGCGTCGGTGGTGCCGGCGGTGGCGGTGACGAGGGTGGGGCCGGGGGTGGTGGCGAGGGCTTCGGCGAGGCGGGCGGGGTCGAGGGTGCCGGCGGGGGTGGGGATTTCGGTGGCCGGGGGCAGGCCGAGGAGCCAGGCGGCGCGGGGGACGGAGTGGTGGGCGTTGGCTCCGTGGAGGACGGTGAGGGCGGGGCCGTGGCGTTCGCGGGCGAGGAGGACGGCGAGTTGGTTGGCTTCGGTGCCGCCGGTGGTGACGAGGGCGTCGGCGTGGGGGGTGTCGTAGAACTCGGCGGCGAGGGTGCGGGTGAGGAGGGCTTCGAGGGCGGAGGCGGCGGGGGCCTGGTCCCAGGAGTCGAGGGAGGGGTTCAGGGCGCTGGCGGCGAGGTCGGCGGCGGCTGCGACGGCGAGCGGGGGGCAGTGCAGGTGGGCTGCGCAGAGGGGGTCGGCGGGGTCGGCGGCGCCGGCGGCGAGGGTGTGTACGAGGGTGCGGAGGGCTTCGTGGGGGCCGGTGCCGTGGGCGGGGAGTACACCGGCGTCGCCGAGTGCGGTGCGGACGCGGGCGGTGACGGCGGTGGGACCGCCGGCGGGGAGGGGGCCGCCGCGGTCGTGGGCGCCGGTGGTGAGGGCGTCGAGGACGGTGGCGAGGAGGGGGCGCAGGGCGTCGGGGCCGTGGGGGCCGCCGGCGAGCGGGGGCGGTGTGGGTGTGCCGGGCTGCGCGGTCATCGGGGGTCCCTCCGGGGCTGGCCGGGTGCGGTGGGAGGCACCCGGCCAGTACAACGATCAGGCCCGAATGGGGTAACCGCCGGGGTTTGTCCGGAGTCGGGGGGCCGGTCCCTGCCGGTCCCTGCCGGGGGCTGGGCGGGGGCGGGACAGGGTGCCGGCGCCGGGGGCGGGGTGCCGGGGGCGGGGTGCCGGCGCCGGGGGCGGGGTGCCGGCGCCGGGGGCGGGGTGCCGGCGCCGGGGGCGGGGTGCCGGCGCCGGGGGCGGGGTGGGGTGCCGCCCGGGACTGCATGATTTATGGCGCCCTGGGCCGAGTGGTGCGTACGGGCTGCGGGTGCGCCAACAAATCACGTTCTACGTCCCGGACAGCACCCCACCCCGCCCCCGTCACCGGCACGGCGGGAGGCCCGGCGGTGGCCCCCGGGCCGATGCCGGGGCGGGGGCCGGGGCGGGGTGTCGTCCGGGACTGCATGATGTATGGCGCCCTGCGCACCCCGCCCCCGTCACCGGCACGGCCTCGGCTTCGCGCTTTCGGCCTTCGGTCAGCTCTCGTCAGAGGACCGGACCCGGAGGGCTCGGGCGAGGTCGTCGAGTTGGTCCACCAGTTTGCGGCGCAGGAGGGGGAGGATGTCCGGGTTCGTGAGGCAGGTGTGGCCGGCCCGGAGGTTGGACTCGTCGATGGCGTACGCGGGGAACGCCCAGCGGCCGGCGGCCTCGCCGATGGCCGGGCCGCGGCGGGCGCCGAGGGCGACGGCCTCCGGGTAGTAGCGGGTGACGTACGGCGTGAGCAGTTCGGCCTGTTCGGGCTGCCAGAAGCCCTGGGCGGTGGCGCTGAAGAGGTAGTTGGACAGGGTGTCGTCGTGGAAGAGGCGGTCCCAGGCGGCGGCCTTGGCCTCGGCGGTGGGGAGGGCGGCGCGGCAGCGGGCGGCGCCTTCCTGGCCGGTGGCGCTGGTGTCGGCGGCGAGGGCGGCGTCGATCTCGGTCTCCCCGACGGCGCCGAGGACGGCGAGGCGGCCGAGGATGCGCCAGCGCAGTTCGGGGTCGAGGGCGGGGCCGCCGGGGACGGTGTCGTCGGTGAGCCAGGCGGCGATGGTGTCGGGCTGGGTGGCGCTGTCGACGAGGGTGCGTACGGCGGTCAGCCGCATGCCGGGCTCGGAGCCGTCCTCGGTGCGCCGCAGGAGGTCGCGGGCGATGGTGGTGAGGGTGGCGAGCGCGGCGGCCTGCTCTTCGGGGGCGAGGTAGCGGACGGCGACCTGGGTGCGGGCGAAGGCGAGGACGCCTTGGACGATGGCCAGGTCGTCCTCCTCGGGCAGGTGCGCGGAGGCGGTGGCCAGGTAGTCGTGGGGGTCGAGTTCGCCGTCGCGGACCATGTCGCGCAGGGCGTTCCAGACGACGGCGCGGGTGAGGGCGTCGGGGATGCCGGAGAGGCCGCGCAGGACCGTTTCGACGGAGGTTTCGTCGAGGCGGACCTTGGCGTAGGTGAGGTCGACGTCGTTGAGGACGAGGAGGGCGGGGCGGGCTCCGTTCACCGAGATGATCTCGTCGGAGGGGATGTCGAGGTCGAGGAGTTCGCGCAGTTCGAGGAAGCGGCCGTCGACGGGGTCGCGGTCGTAGACGCCGACGGCGATGTGGTGGGGGCGGCTGCCGCGGCGGTCGACGGTGAGGGTCCAGCCGGCGGGGGTGTCGGGGCGGCCCTCGGACTCCTCGATGCGGGGGGTGAGGGTGTCGATGCCGGTGGTGCGCAGCCAGATGTCGGCCCAGGCGCGGACGTCGCGTTCGGTGTGGGCGGCGAGGGAGTCGATGAAGTCGGCGAGGGAGGCGTTGGCGAACTTGTGGCGGGCGAAGTGGGTGTTGATGCCGGCCAGGAAGTCCTTCTCGCCGAGCCAGGCGACGAGTTGGCGCAGGGCGGAGGCACCCTTGGCGTAGGAGATGCCGTCGAAGTTGAGGAGGGCGGAGGCGGTGTCGGGGACGTCTTCGGGGGCGGGGGCGACGGGGTGGGTGGAGGGGCGCTGGTCGGCGTCGTAGCCCCAGGGCTTGCGGGTGACGCCGAAGTCGGTCCAGGTGTCGGTGAAGCGGGTGGCTTCGGTGAGGGTCTGGTAGCCCATGTATTCGGCGAAGGATTCGTTGAGCCAGATGTCGTCGAACCAGGCCATGGTGACGAGGTCGCCGAACCACATGTGGGCCATCTCGTGGGCGATGACCATGGCGCGGGACTGGCGTTCGGTGTCGGTGACGGCGGAGCGGAAGATGAACTCGTCGCGGAAGGTGACGAGTCCGGGGTTCTCCATGGCGCCGGCGTTGAACTCGGGTACGAAGGCCTGGTCGTAGGAGTCGAAGGGGTAGGGCTCGGTGAACTTCTCCTGGTACCGGTCGAAGCAGGCCTTGGTGATGGAGAGGATTTCCTCGGCGTCGACGTCCATGTGGGGTGCGAGGGACTGGCGGCAGTGGATGCCGAAGGGCAGTCCGGCGTGTTCGGTGCGGATGCTGTGCCACGGGCCGGCGGCGACGGCGGCGAGGTAGGTGGAGATGAGGGGGGTCGGGGCGGACTGCCAGATGGCTGCGCCGCTGTTGTCGGGGGCGGCGGCGGTGCGGGTGGTGATGCCGTTGGCGAGGACGGTCCAGTGGGCGGGGGCGGTGACGGTGAATTCGAAGACGGCCTTGAGGTCGGGCTGGTCGAAGGCGGGGAAGACCCGCTGGACGTCGTCCAGGAACATCTGGCTGTAGACGTAGGTGTGGCCGTCGGCGGGGTCGGTGAAGCGGTGCAGGCCCTCGCCGGTGCGGGAGTAGCGCATGCGGGTGTCGAGGCGCAGCTCGTGGGGGCCTTCGGTGAGGCCTTCGAGGGGGAGGCGGTCGTCGGCGAGGGTGGCCGGGTCGAGGGGGTTGCCGTCGAGGGTGGCGGAGCGCAGCTCGACGGGCTTCAGCTCGATGAAGGTGTCTGCGGCGGTGCGGGCGGTGAACCTGACGACGGTGGTGGAGTCGAAGGTCTCGTCGTCGCCGGTGAGGTCGAGGGTGACGGCGTAGTGCTGGACGTCGAGGAGCTGGGCTCGGAGCTGCGCTTCGTTGCGCGTCAGTGCGGACATGGGGCCCATGCTGCCCCAGTGGGCGGCCGGACCCCGGTCTTCTACTCTTCGCCCGCAGCGATCGTCTCGTGGTGGCGGATGACCTCGGCGATGATGAAGTTGAGGAGCTTCTCGGCGAAGGCGGGGTCGAGCTTGGCGTTCTCGGCGAGCTGGCGCAGGCGGGCGATCTGGCTGGCTTCGCGACCCGGGTCGGCGGGGGGCAGCTGGTGCCTGGCCTTGAGGTGGCCGACCTGCTGGGTGCACTTGAAGCGTTCGGCGAGCATATGGACGACGGCGGCGTCGATGTTGTCGATGCTGTCGCGCAGGCGCGCGAGTTCGGCGGTGACGCTCTCGTCGATGCCTGCGGCGTCGTCGGCCGCGCCCGTGCCCGTGCCGATGCCGGTGCCGGTGCCGTTGTCGAGGTCGCTGATGTTCATGGTTCCCGAGAATACGTGGCGGCGGCCGTCGGTTCCTCTGGCAGTCGGCCTGTGAGACGGCAACCCGACACTTGCCAGAATGGAAAGTACTCGCCATAGTGGAAATCAACTGGGGACGGTCATCCGTGTGCGAGCGAGGGGGAACCATGCAGGAGTCGGCGAAGGCGGTCGGGGCGTTGGGCCGGGCGGCGGGTCTGGAGCAGGCGGCGCGGCGGCGCAGTGGCTGGTACGCGCGCTACCTGTGGGTGTTCGCGGCCGGGCAGCTGGTGCTCGTACCGATCGCCGTGCTGTGGCAGGGGCCGGTCTCGGGGGCGGTGTTCGCGGTGACCAACGGGCTGCTGGTGACCGGGCTGAGCGTGTACGCGGCGCGGCAGCGCGTGGTGCGGCGGGGGTTCGGTGTGAAGCACGGGGTGCTGGTGGGTTCCTGGGCGGTGGTGTTCGCCCTGTCGATCACGCTCGGGACCGCGGCGTTCGGCCACGGCGTGCCGTTCGCGGTGGCGGCCGCGCTGGCGTGTGCGCTGCCGCTGGCCGTCGGCGCCTGGACCGAGACGAGGGGTGCGGCATGACGGACGAACCGGCCACGGGCCCGGGGGCGGACGCGAAGCGGGGCGGGCATCCGCGGCACGACCTCGCGCCGCTGCTCAATGCGCCCGTACGGCTGTCGGTGGTGGCGGCGCTGGCTCCGCTGGACAAGGCCGAGTTCGGTTTCGTACGGGACCTGGTCGAGGTCTCGGACTCGGTGCTGTCCAAGCAGGTCGCGGCGCTGGAGGAGGCGGGCTGGGTGGAGGTCGGCAAGGGCCGGGTGGGGCGGCGTCCGCGCACCTGGCTCTCGCTGACCGCCGAGGGCCGGGCGGTCTACCAGCGGCATCTGGCCGCGCTGCGGGCCATCGCGCTGGGTTAGGGACGGCTCCCTAGGGCGTCCAGGTCGAGTGCGGCGGGGCGGCCGGGACGGTGCGCAGGGTGACCCGTACCGGCCCGGGGCGGCGTCCCGGGCCGGTACGGCCATGCAGCCAGGTCACGGCGGCGGCGAACCGGGTGGCCCCGGGCGACCCCGAGTCCCAGCGTGTGTGGCTGCCGCGGCTGCCTGCGGCGGCGGCCCTTCCAGCCCCGCCGGCGTTTGAGGCGCGGGGTCCGGGGCGGAGCCCCGGGAGGCCCAGGCGCAGCCGGCCCGCGCCTGCGCACCCGTACCCGCACGTGCCCCCGGCTTCGGGCGCCGGCGGGGCTGGGGTGGGAGCCGGGATCGGGGCCGGGGTGCGCGGGGCCGTTTCGCGCAGGAGGCGGACCGTGATGGCGGGTGGGGGTGGGGGTGGGACGAGGGAGTCGCCGAGGCTGCCGCCCGGGCCGCTTCAACCGGCATGGCCGGGCCGGCGTCCTTCAGGAGGAAGCCGGACGCTCCGCCGTGGAGCGCCGCGTGGACGTACTCGTCGAGGCCGAAGGTGGTGACGATGACGATGTGCGGTGGGCCGGGGTTGCCGGACAGGCGGCGGGTGACTTCGAGGCCGTCGAGTCCGGGCATGCGGATGTCGAGGGGCAGGACGTCCGGCCGGTGTCCGGTCGGCTCTCCAGGATCATCCGGAATCCGGTTCCGACCCTCTCCTGGTCGTCCGCGATGACCACTCGGATCGGCATGCGCCACCTGCCCCGCTGTCGCCCGCTGCCGCCACCGGTCGCGTCCCGTGGGACCGGGGTGCGGGCCGGGCGCCGCGAGTCCGGCCTGACCGGCCAGACACCCGCTCGCCCTTCCGGCCGGTGGGTGACCGGCCGGAAGGGCGAGCGGGACGAGCGGGACGAGCGGGTGGAGCTACATGCCTGCCGCGGCGCTCTTGATCGCGGCGGCGAAGGTGGAGACCTCGGTGTAGACGCCGGGGTAGTTCGGCCGGGCGCAGCCTTCGCCCCAGCTGACGATGCCGACCTGGATCCAGGCGTTGTTGTTGTCGCGGCGGAACATGGGGCCGCCGGAGTCGCCCTGGCAGGTGTCGACGCCACCCTGGGGCAGGCCGGCGCAGATCTCCTCGCCGGGGACGAGGTCGCTGCCGTACGAGCTCTGGCAGCTGGCGTCGGAGACGAAGGGAACGTTGGCCTTCAGGAGGTAGCGCTGCTGGCCGCCGCCTTCGCGGGCGGCGCCCCAGCCGGCGACGGTGAAGGTGCCGTTGTCGTAGGCCTTGGTGTCCGCGATCTTGAGGGTGGGCAGGTTGATGGGCTTGGCGAGCTTGATGAGGGCCCAGTCCTTGCCCTTGCCGTTGTAGCCGGGGGCCTGGAGGACCTTGGTGGACTTGACCTTGATGGCGCTGGAGCTGTTGAGGTCGACGACTCCGGCGGTGGCGGTGATGGAGGTGTTGTTGCCGGAGCCGCTCACACAGTGGGCGGCGGTGAGGACGATCTGCTGGGTGTACAGGGCGCCGCCGCAGCCCATGGAGAGGCGCACCATGAAGGGGAACTCGCCCTGGGCGGCTCGGGTGCCGCCGACGACGGGTGCCGGGCCGGCGGTGGCGGTGCCGGGCTGGAGGCTGACGGCTGCGAGGGCGACCGCGCCGACGGCGAGGGAGCGCTTCATCAACTGCACAAGGGTGGTCACAGTCAACACACTGCCTTTCGTGGGGGGTTGGGCCGTGCGTGCGCGTCATCGGGTGAATGACGGGTCCATGACACAACAGGCGTGTGGTGGACATCAAGAAGGCAATTTCGGCCAACTCCCGTCCAGACGGCAGGGATTGCGGTAAGGAGGGCCCGGTGACGGAGAACAGGGCGCCCGGCAGCCCCATCGAGCACGGATTTCCGCATCTGGCGACCGTGCGCGCCTCGATCACCGCGCTCTTCCGCCGGCTGTCGGCCGATGGGATCCGCGCCTACGACACGAGCTTCGCCCCCGCCGACGCCGCCTTCGACGCCACCGACGACCTCCACCTGGGCGCCCAGCGGGTGGCCGCCGCGACCGTGCGCGCGCTACGGCTGCCCGACGCGCGCATCGTGGTCTCCTTCCGGGCGATGGAGCAGGCCGCCACCGTGGAACTGGCCGCGGGCCCCGAGTACTTCGTCGAGGTCAACGACCGCTTCCGCACCCACCGCCGCGACCTGGCGGCCGCCCTCGCGCACGAGGTGGCCCACGTCCTGCTGCACCGCCTGGACCTGCGCTTCCCCGGCACCGCGGAGAACGAGATCCTCACCGACACCGCCGCCGCGTATCTGGGGGCGGGCTGGCTGCTCCTGGACGCCTACCGCGAGGACGCGCTGACCCACCAGCGGTTCGGCTACCTCACGCCGGAGGAGTTCGGCTACGTCCTCGCCAAGCGCGCCGCACTGTTCGGCGAGGACCCCGCCCCCTGGTTCACCAGCCCCCAGGCGTACGAGGCCTACGTGCGCGGGCGCGCGCTGGCCGGGCGCGACCACCGCCGGGCCCCGCTGACGGCCGCCGGGCCGCTGGCGCGGCGACGGTACGCGAAGGCGCGGCGCACCGGGGCCGACCCCGCCGACGGCTCGGCGTACCGCTTCGAACAGCAGGGGGAAGGCGCCGGGTTGCGGGTGAGCTTCCCGTGTCCGGTGTGCGCGCAGCGGCTGCGGGTGCCGGTGCGCGGGCGGCTGCGGGCCCGGTGCGGGCTGTGCCGCACCGTCCTCGACTGCACCACCTAGATCATTCATCACGCGGCCACGAAAAGTTTCCTACCGGCCAGTAGACATGGGTTCGATTCTCGCCAACTCTGGTCACGTACATGCCAACTCGTGACCGAGGGAGCGCCCCCCATGCGCAGCACCCGCCGCACCCGTATGCCCCGTACCGCCGCCGCCGGAGTGGCCGCGGCCGCCGCCGTCCTGACGCTGGTTCCGGCCACCGCCGCCCAGGCCGCGCCCGTCCCGGCGCCCGCGCCCGTGTCCGCACCCGCGTCCGCGTCTGCGGCCGCCTCGGCGCCCGGCGGCAACGCCGCGATCCTCGGCATCGACTACGCCACCTGGCAACGGGACGTCGCCGCCGTGATCGACGCGGCCCGGCCCGCCATCGAGGCGCGCATCGCCGCCTCGCCCGCCGGTGAGAAGCCCGCCCTCGTCCTCGACATCGACAACACCTCGCTGGAGACGGACTTCCACTGGTTCTGGACCTTCCCGACCCCCGCGATCGCCAAGGTCCGCGCGCTGACCCAGTACGCGCACGACCGCGGCGTGGCGATCTTCTTCGTCACCGCCCGCCCCGGGATCATCCACTCCCTCACCGAGCGCAACCTCAAGGCCGTGGGCTACCCGGTCTCGGGGCTCTACGTCCGTGACCTGCCCGACCTGTTCGAGCAGGTCAGCGCCTACAAGACGGACAAGCGGGCCGAGATCGAGGCGCGCGGCTACACGATCATCGCCAACATCGGCAACAGCCCGACCGACCTCGTCGGCGGTCACGCGGAGCGCACCGTCAAGCTGCCGGACTACAACGGCAAGCTCTCCTGACCTGAGAGCTGCGGCCCCGGGGCGGCGGGCCGTGCGGGCCCGCTGTGTCCTCGTGCCGGGGAGAGCGTGAACTGGCCCGGCCGGGACCGGCCGTTCCGGCCTGCGCGCGGGCCGTGTGGCGCGAGCTGGACGGGCCGGGACGGGCCGGCCGGGCGGCGGCCGCGCGGCCTCGGGACCCCCGGCCGGAGGTCTCGGAGCAGGAATTGGACAACATGATGGGCTGGTTGCGGTTCAGCGAGTGGATGTAGCGGGTAGTCATATCCCACCGCAAGAAACGAAGACCCGGTCCCGACCCCTCGCCAGGGGGCCGGGCCCGCTTCGTTTACGGGTCCTGGACGGGCGGCGGCCCCACCGGCTCCACCGTGCCGGAGCAGCGGGCCCGTTCGGCGGCCAGGACCGTCAGGTGGCTGGTGAGCGATTCCCGCGGACCGGACCTGACCAGGCCGGGATCGCCGGTGGCGACGGCGGCGACGAAGGCGTCCATGAGGCCGGCGTCGCCTCCGCCGTGGCCGCCCGCGGCCTCCATCGGCCCGCCCGCGCCGATGGCCACCTGCTCCTCGGTGCGGGTCAGGAAGTCGTAGACCGTGATCGTGCGGCCGTCGCCCCGCAGTTCGCCGCGGGTTCCGAAGATCCGGGTGTGGCGGTCCGCCTGCTCGGTGAAGGCGGTCATGGTGAAGGTGGCCGTCGCCCCCGAGTCGAACTCCATGGCCACCACCTGATGGTCGACGACGTCGTTGTCGCAGGCGTACACGCACCGCCCGTAGGGCCCCTCCCGCAGCGCGGTCTCCAGGGCCCGCGGGGTGAACTCGTCGATCAGCACACTCAGCGGCCAGCGGTGGCGGCCGTCGGCCAGCCTGTCGCCGTACTCGCGTGCCGCGGAGTACGGGCAGTCCGGCTCGACCGTGCAGTCCAGGCAGCGGTCCGCCGCACCCGCCGGCCTGTTCTCGGGCCGGAAGTGCGAGAGGCGGCCGAAGCTGGAGACCCGTACGGGCGGGCGCCCCAGCACGTACTGGAGCCAGTCCAGGTCGTGGCAGGACTTGGCCATCAGCATGGTCGTCGCCTCGTCGGCGCGCCGCCAGTTGCCCCGTACGAACGAGTGGGCCTGGTGCCAGAAGCCGACCGGCTCCAGGTGCTGGACGCTCACGATGTCGCCGATGCGGCCGGAGTCGACGACGTCCTTGAGGGTCTGCGTGTAAGACGTGTAGCGCAGGACGTGCCCGACGGAGAGGATGACGCCGGCCCGCTCGACGGCGTCGACGATGCGCCGGCACTCGTCCTCCGTGAGGGCCATCGGCTTCTCCAGCATGATGTGGTAGCCGAGCGCCGCGAACGCGAGGACCGGCTCCAGGTGGTCGCGGTCCAGGGTGCAGACGAGCACCGCGTCCGCGATCCGTCCGAGGGCGGCGAGCTCCCGCCAGTCGCCGAGCACGTGGTGGGGGTCGATGCGGTGGGCGGCGGCGAGCCGCTCCCGCCGGGGCGCGCGCGGTTCGGCGACCGCGACCACCCGGGCCCGGTCCGGATGGGCCAGGGCCCATCCGGCGTGGCCGCTCCCCCGGTCCCCCGCCCCGACGACGGCGAGCGTGATGGTGTCGGACATGGGCCCAGCCCCGCTTCCCGAACCGATTGCCGTGCGCAGCGAGCGCTTCCCCCGGAGAAGCTAGCGGCCGCGCGTCCTGCCGGACACCCCCCTTCACCCGTACGTGATCCGCACGGCGGGGCCGAGCGGGAGGGCCTGGCAGGCCAGGACGTAGCCCTCGGCCAGGTCCGTCCCGTCGAGGACCTCGTTACGGGTCATCTCCACCTCGCCCTCGGCGACCCGGCAGCAGCAGGCGCTGCAGGCGCCCTCCCGGCAGGAGTACGGAGCGGGGATCCCTGCGGGGTGCCGCCGGGCCGGGGCACGGTGTGCACGGTCGGGATGGGCTCGGCCCTGGAGATGCCCGGCCTGGAGCAGCCCGGGCCGGGCGGCGGCGCCGGGGCCTGAGTCCGGCCCCTCACCCGCCCGCGCTGGGCGGGGCCGCGACGTTCAGCTGCCAGGAGACGCCGAAGCGGTCGTTCACCCAGCCGAACCGGTGGCTGAATCCGTACGAGCCCAGGGGCATCAGCTCCTGGCCCTGTTCGGCGAGCGCGCGGTAGAGGCGGTCGATCTCGGCGTCGTCCTCGCACTGGACGTACAGCGACACCGCGGGCGTGAAGCCGAACGCGTGCTGGGCCGGGCTGTCGATGCACATGAGCTGCTGTCCGGCCAGGGAGAAGGTCGCGTGGCGCACGGTTCCCGCGGGCCCGGCCCCGGGTCCGGTTTCGTCGGGGCCGTAGCGGCTGACGGCGAGCACCTCGGCGTCGTCGAACAGCGAGACGTAGAAGCTCATGGCTTCCTCGGCCCGCCCCTCGAACATCAGAAACGTGGTGATCTTCTGCGGGGTCGGCGTGTCGGCCATCGTCGGTTCGTGTCCCTTCGGCTCTTGTCCCGGACCAGGAACCTTAGCCTCCGCCCCCGCCGCCGGGACCGGACCCGGGGCGGCTACCGCGCGCCGTACACCGGCAGCGGAGCCTGCGCCGCCGCGAGGAGTTCCAAGGTGGCCGCCCCCGCCTCCGCCGGGGTCCAGCGTGCGCCCCGGTCCGCCGTGGGGCCCGGCCGCCAGCCCTCCATCACGGTGATCCGGCCGCCCTCCGCCTCGAAGACCCGGCCCGTGACCCCCGCCGAGGCGTCCGCCCCCAGCCACACCACCAGCGGGGAGACGTTCTCCGGGGCCATGGCGTCGAAGCCGCCCGCCTCGGGGGCGGCCATGGTCTCTGCGAAGGTCCGCTCCGTCATCCGGGTCCGCGCCGCCGGGGCGATCGCGTTGACCTGGACCCCGTAGCGGCCCATCTCCTCCGCGGCGACCATCGTCAGGCCGAGGATCCCGGCCTTGGCCGCGCTGTAGTTGCCCTGGCCGACCGAGCCGAGCAGTCCGGCCCCGGAGGAGGTGTTGACCACGCGGGCGGCCACGGGCCGGCCCGCCTTGGCCTCCGCCCGCCACCACGCGGCCGCCGACCGCAGCGGCAGGAAGTGGCCCTTCAGGTGGACCCGCATGACCGCGTCCCAGTCGTCCTCGTCCAGGTTGACCAGCATCCGGTCCCGCAGGAAGCCCGCGTTGTTGACGAGGGTGTCCAGGCGCCCGAAGGTGTCCACGGCCGCCGTCACCAGGGAGGCCGCGCCCTTGGACGTGGCGATGTCCCCGCCGTGCGCGAGCGCCTTTCCGCCCAGCGCCTCGATCTCGGCGACCACCTGGGCCGCCGGGCCGTCCGGCCCCGGCAGCCCGTCGAGCCCGACCCCGAGGTCGTTCACGACGACCTTCGCCCCCTCCGCCGCGAAGGCCAGCGCATGGGCCCGCCCCAGCCCCCGCCCCGCGCCCGTCACGATCACGACCCGACCTTCACACAGTCCCGCCATCTCAGCTCTCCTTGTTGACAGTTGCCGCATCCAGGAACGCCGGGCGCTCCCCGCCGCCGTGCACCAGCAGGCTCGCCCCGCTCACGTACGCCGCCCGGTCCGAGGCCAGGAACACCGCGGCCCCGCCCACGTCCGAGGGTTCCGCCAGCCGTCCCAGCGGGACGGTGGCGCCGACCGACGCGATGCCGGCCTCGTCGCCGTAGTGCAGGTGGGCCAGTTCGGTCCGCACCATGCCGAGGAGGAGGGAGTTGACCCGTACGTCGGGGGCCCATTCGACGGCCATGGACCGGGCCAGGTTCTCCAGCCCTGCCTTGGCGGCGCCGTAGGCGGCCGTCCCCGGCGAGGGGCGGGTCCCGCTGACGCTGCCGATCATGACCACCGAGCCCCGCGCTTCGCGCAGCCAGGGGTAGGCCGCGAGCGAGGCGGTCATCGGCGCGAGCAGGTTGAGCTCGACGACGCGTGCGTGGCGCTGTGCCTCGCCCTCGCCCAGCAGCCGGTACGGGGTGCCGCCCGCGTTGTTGACCAGGCAGTCGAGTTGCCCGTACCGGTCGGCGACCGTGCCGAAGAACGTGTGCACGGCGGCGGGATCGCGCAGGTCGACCGGGATGAAGGCGGCCGTCCGGCCGTCCGCCGCCACCTCCTGGTCCGGTGGCCGCCGGGCGCAGACGACCACGTCCGCGCCGGCCGCGAGGAACGACCGGGCGATCCCGGCGCCGACGCCCCGGGTCCCTCCGGTGACGACGACAACCCTCCCGTCGAGCTCCATAGGCTGCTACCTTCCTCACCTAACAAATGTTTGGTGGAAAGGTAGCTGATCCGCTCATGGGTGTCTCCACCTCAAGCCCCGACAAGGGCATCGCACTCGTCACAGTCGACTTCCCACCCGTCAACGCGCTCCCGGTGCAGGGCTGGTACGACCTCGCCGACGCCCTGCGGGCGGCCGGACGCGACCCCGAGATCCGGTGCGTCGTCCTCGCCGCCGAGGGCCGCGGTTTCAACGCCGGCGTCGACATCAAGGAGATGCAGCGCGACACCGGACACGCCGCCCTGGTCGGCGCCAACCGGGGCTGCTACGAGGCCTTCGCCGCCGTGTACGAGTGCGAGGTGCCGGTCGTCGCGGCCGTGAACGGGTTCTGCCTGGGCGGCGGCATCGGGCTCGTCGGCAACGCCGACGCGATCGTCGCCTCCGAGGACGCCACCTTCGGGCTGCCCGAGCTGGACCGGGGCGCGCTCGGCGCCGCCACCCACCTGGCGCGGCTGGTCCCGCAGCACCTGATGCGCGCGCTGTACTACACCTCGCGCACCGCGACCGCCGCCGAACTGCACGCCCACGGCTCGGTCTGGAAGGTGGTCCCGCGCGGCGAACTGCGCGCCGCCGCCCTGGAGCTGGCCGCCGAGATCGCGAAGAAGGACGGCTACCTGATCCGGCTCGCCAAGGCGGCCATCAACGGGATCGACCCCGTGGACGTGCGCCGCAGCTACCGCTTCGAGCAGGGCTTCACCTTCGAGGCCAACCTCAGCGGGGTGGCCGACCGGGTCCGCGACACCTTCGGGAAGGGAGAGCGCGCATGACCGACAAGTCCATGACCCCCGAGGAGGTCGTCGGGCAGCTGCACAGCGGGATGACCATCGGCATCGGCGGCTGGGGATCCCGGCGCAAGCCCATGGCCCTGGTGCGCGCACTGCTCCGGTCCGAGATCACCGATCTCACCGTGATCTCCTACGGCGGCCCCGACGTCGGCCTGCTGGCCGCCGCCGGCCGGATCCGCAGACTGGTCGCCCCCTTCGCCACCCTCGACTCCATCCCGCTGGAGCCGC
Source organism: Streptomyces xanthophaeus (assembly GCF_030440515.1). GTDB lineage: Bacteria > Actinomycetota > Actinomycetes > Streptomycetales > Streptomycetaceae > Streptomyces > Streptomyces kutzneri. The sequence continues at coordinate 6,016,426 of NZ_CP076543.1, read as the reverse complement.
ACTTCCGGGCCGCCCGCGAGCGCGCCGCCTTCACCCTCACCGAGCTCGACGAGGCCATGTTCATGTGGGGCCTGCACGCCGCCGCCAACCGGCTCCCCTTCCTCCCCGTCCGCGCGGGCCTCGGCTCCGACGTGATGCGGGTCAACCCGGAGCTGCGCACGGTCACCTCCCCCTACGACGACGGCGAGGAGCTCGTCGCCGTCCCCGCCCTGCGCATGGACGCCGCCCTGGTCCACCTCAACCGCGCCGACCGCCTCGGCAACGCCCAGTACCTGGGCCCGGACCCCTACTTCGACGACCTCTTCTGCGAGGCCGCCGACGCCGCCTACGTCTCCTGCGAACAGCTCGTCGAGACCGCCGAGCTCTCCAAGTCCGGCCCCCCGCAGTCCCTCCTCGTCAGCCGGCACTCCGTGACCGGGGTCGTGGAGACCCCGAACGGCGCGCACTTCACCTCCTGCGTCCCCGACTACGACCGCGACGAGGCCTTCCAGAAGCTGTACGCGGCCACCCCCTGGGACGAGTTCGCCGACCGCTTCCTGTCCGGGGCGGGCGAGCACGACTACCAGCTGGCGGTCCGGACCTGGCACGAGGAGCAGCAGTGACGACCACCGACGCCACCAGCACCGCGCCCCGCACCGTCTCCCGCGCCGAGTATTGCGTGATCGCCTGCGCCGAGGCCTGGCGCGGCAACGGCGAGGTGCTCGCCAGCCCGATGGGCCTGATCCCCTCCTTCGGGGCCCGGCTCGCGAAGCGGACCTTCTCCCCCGACCTGCTGCTGACCGACGGCGAGGCGATGCTCGTCGGGCTCGACGGCACGGCCGAGGGCTGGCTCCCGTACCGGCGCCACCTGACGATGGTCACCGGCGGCCGGCGGCACGTGATGATGGGCGCCAGCCAGATCGACCGGTTCGGCAATCAGAACATCTCGTGCATCGGCGACTGGGAGCGGCCGGCCCGCCAGCTCCTCGGGGTGCGCGGCGCCCCCGTGAACACCCTGAACAACCCGGTGAGCTACTGGGTGCCCAAGCACTCGAAGCGGGTGTTCGTCGAGCGCGTCGACATGGTCAGCGGGGTCGGCTACGACCGTGCGGAGGCGGCCGGGGTGACCCGCTTCCACCGTCTCCCCCGGGTGGTCAGCGATCTCGGCGTCCTCGACTTCGCCGGGCCCGGCCACGCGATGCGGCTGGTCTCCGTGCACCCCGGGGTCACCGTCGAGGAGGTCCGGGCCGCCACCGGGTTCGAGCTGGCCGCCGCCGGGGAGGTCCCGTACACGCGGGAGCCGACGCCGGACGAGCTGCGGCTGATCCGCGAGGTGATCGACCCCAAGGGGCTGCGCGACCGCGAAGTGCGGGGCTGATCCGATGGAGACGGCATTCACGAAGCTGGTCGGTGTCGAGCACCCGATCGTGCAGACGGGCATGGGCTGGGTCGCCGGCCCCCGCCTGGTGTCGGGCGCGGCCGACGCGGGGGCGCTGGGCATCCTGGCCTCGGCCACGATGACGCTGGACCAGCTGCGTGCGGCGGTGAGCGAGGTCAAGTCCCGCACGCCGGACGGGACCCCCTTCGGGGTCAATCTGCGGGCGGACGCCGGGGACGCGGCCGAGCGCGTCCAGCTGATCATCGACGAGGGGGTGCGGGTCGCCTCGTTCGCGCTGGCGCCCTCCAAGGAGCTGATCGGGCGGCTCAAGGACGCGGGCGTGGTCGTCATCCCGTCGATCGGGGCGCGGCGGCACGCCGAGAAGGTGGCCGCGTGGGGCGCCGATGCGGTGATCGTGCAGGGCGGCGAGGGCGGCGGTCACACGGGGGAGGTGGCCACGACGGTGCTGCTGCCGCAGGTCGTGGACGCCGTGGACATCCCGGTGATCGCGGCGGGCGGCTTCAGCGACGGGCGCGGGCTGGTCGCCGCGTTGGCGTACGGGGCCGCGGGCATCGCCATGGGCACCCGGTTCCTGCTGACCTCGGACTCGACCGTCCCGGACGCCGTGAAGGCCGAGTACCTGAAGGCCACGGTCAAGGACGTCACCGTCACCACGGCCGTCGACGGGCTGCCGCACCGCATGCTGCGTACCGAGCTGGTCGACTCCCTGGAGCGTGCGGGCCGCGCCCGGGCCCTGGTCCGGGCGGTCCGGCACGCGGCCGGCTTCCGGAAGCTGTCCGGGCTGAGCTGGCCGCAGATGGTCCGCGACGGTCTCGCGATGAAACACGGCAAGGACCTGTCCTGGAGCCAGGTCCTGCTCGCCGCGAACACCCCGATGCTCCTCAAGGCGTCCATGGTCGAGGGCCGTACGGACCTCGGCGTCATGGCATCGGGCCAGGTCGCGGGGGTGATCGACGATCTTCCGTCCTGTGCGGAGCTCGTCTCCCGCGTCATGGCCGAAGCACAACAGGCACTGGAAGCACTCGAAGCACTGCACTCGCTCCGCACCCTGCCACCACCAGGGTGATCCCCCTTCTCCGTCACAGGAGTCGCCCCTATGAGCCGTGCCCGCATCCGCCTGGCGAGAGCGGCGGGCGCCGCCGCTCTCGCCGTCGGGACCCTGCCCGCCTCCGCGTACGCGGCGGCGGCGCCCGGAGCCGGGGTCAGCGCCCGGCACCACCAGCAGCAGCAAGCCGAAACGATTCGCCAGATCCCCCTCCAGGGCGCCGTCAACCTCCGGGACATCGGCGGCTACCGCACCTGGACCGGCGGCCAGGTCCGCCAGGGGCTGGTCTACCGCTCCGACGCGCTGAGCAAGCTGACCGACGCCGACGTCACCACCGTCACCGGTCTCGGCCTCACGAAGGTCGTCGATTTCCGCATTCCGATGGAGCTCCAGTACGACGGCGCCGACCGGCTGCCCACCGGGCTCTCCCCCACCTCGCGCGCCGTCAGTGACCTCGGCCTCTACGGAACCCTCGTCGGCGCGATCGGCAGCGGCGATCCCGTCGTCCAGGAGCAGATGCTCGGCGGCGGCCGCGCCGAGGCCTACATGCGCGACATCTACCGCACCTTCGTGAGCAGCCCCGAGAACCGGGCGCAGTTCGCGGCGACCCTGCGGGAGATCGCCGACGGCCGGCAGGGCCCGGTCCTGTACCACTGCACGTCCGGCAAGGACCGGACCGGCTGGATGAGTTACGTCCTGCTGCGCGCCCTCGCCGTCCCCGAGGACACCGCGGAGCGCGACTACCTGGCGTCGAACACCTTCCGCGGCGCCTACGACGCCCGGGTGCGGGCGGGCCTCAAGCAGTCGGGCCGGATGCAGAACCCGGACCTGCTGATCCCGCTCCAGGAGGTCCGCCAGGACTACCTGGACGCGGCGACGGCGCAGCTGGAGGCCGACTACGGCAGCTTCTACGGCTACCTGACCCAGGGCCTCGGCCTGGATCTGCGGACCCTGGCGAAGCTGCAGGCCAAGATGGTCCGGTAGCGGCGGCGGCAGCGCAGCGGACAGCACGACGCCGGGCAGCGCTTCCCGCGCTGCCCGGCGTCGTCGTGTGTGTGCGGTGAGGGGTCAGACCGCCCGGCGGCGGCCCTGGCCCCCGGAGCCGACCCGGCTGCGCGAGGAAGCCGCGGCCGCACCGCCGCCGGCGGCGCCCGTCCCGCGCCGGCCGCGCTCGCCGGAGCCGCCGGCCGCCGCGCCGCCGCCCTGGCCGCCGCGCCGGGCCTGGCCCGAACCGGAGGCCGCCGGGGCCTGCCCGGAGGCGCCCCCGCCGGAACGGCGGCTACGACCGCCGGCCGCCGGAGCGCCGCCCGTGGCGGCACCGGTGCGCGGCCCGCCGCCCGAGCGGCGGCGCGCGCCGGAGCCCGCACCGGAGCCGGAACGCTGCTTGGGCGCGGTCGGCTGCGGAACCTCCAGCACGACCGGGATGCCCGAAGGCTCCTTGGCGCCGGTCAGCCGGGCCAGTTCCTCGTCGGAGGACTTGATCTGCGCGGTGCGCGGGGAGATCCCGGCGTCCGACATCAGCCGGGTCATGTCCCGCTTCTGGTCGGGGAGGACCAGGGTGACCACGCTGCCGGACTCGCCGGCCCGGGCGGTACGGCCGCCGCGGTGCAGGTAGTCCTTGTGGTCGGTGGGCGGGTCCACGTTGACGACCAGGTCGAGGTCGTCGATGTGGATGCCGCGGGCCGCGACGTTGGTGGCGACCAGCGCGGTGACCTCGCCCGTCTTGAACCAGTCGAGGGTGCGGTTGCGCTGCGGCTGGGAGCGGCCGCCGTGCAGGCCGGAGGCGCGTACGCCGTCCGCCAGCAGCTTCTTGACCATGCGGTCGACCCCGCGCTTGGTGTCGACGAACATGATCACCCGGCCGTCGCGAGCGGCTATACGCGTCGCCACGGCCTTCTTGTCGGTCTCGTCCATGACGTACAGGACGTGGTGCTCCATGGTGGTGACCGCACCGGCCGACGGGTCGACGGAGTGGCCGACCGGGTCGGTCAGGAACATCTTGACGAGCTTGTCGATGTTCTTGTCCAGCGTCGCCGAGAACAGCATCCGCTGACCGCCGGCCTCGACCTGCTTGAGCAGCGCCGTGACCTGCGGCATGAAGCCCATGTCGGTCATCTGGTCGGCCTCGTCGAGGACGGTGATCGAGACCTGCGAGAGGTCGGCGTCACCGCGGTCGATGAGGTCCTTCAGGCGGCCGGGGGTGGCGACGAGCACCTCGGCGCCGCGGCGCAGGGCGCCCGACTGCCGGTTGATCGACATGCCGCCGACGACGGTCGCGATGCGCAGGTTGACGGCCGTGGCGTACGGGGCCAGGGCGTCGGTGACCTGCTGCGCGAGCTCACGGGTCGGTACGAGGACCAGCGCGAGCGGCGCCTTCGGCTGCGCGCGGCGGCCGGCGGTACGGGCCAGCAGCGCCAGGCCGAAGGCCAGCGTCTTGCCGGAGCCGGTACGGCCGCGGCCGAGCAGGTCACGGCCGGCGAGGGAGTTCGGCAGCGTCGCGGCCTGGATCGGGAACGGCTCGGTGACGCCCTGGGCGGCGAGGGTCTTCAGCAGCGCCTCGGGCATGTCCATGTCCCCGAACGACTCGACCGGCGGCAGCGCCGGGGCGATCGGCTCGGGCATGGTGAATTCCTGGGGCCGGGCAACGGGCGCGGACTTCTGCCGTCCCGCGCCAGACTTCGGACGCCCCTGGGCCGCACCTCGACCCCGGGTGGGGCGGCGGCTGGGTCGTGCGGAGCTGGAGCTGGTCATGCGAGAAAGCCCTCCTGAAACCGGCAGGTAAAACAAAGGTCGAAACAGCAGACAAGCCGGGGCCCGCACCTCGCGGTGCGGACCCCGGCATGCTGAAGAACTTAGGCGGGGATGATGTTCTCCGCCTGGGGGCCCTTCTGGCCCTGGGTGACGTCGAAGGACACGCGCTGGCCCTCCTGGAGCTCACGGAAGCCCTGGGTGGCGATGTTCGAGTAGTGGGCGAAGACGTCCGGGCCGCCACCGTCCTGCTCGATGAAGCCGAAGCCCTTTTCCGAGTTGAACCACTTCACGGTGCCAAGTGCCATTTTAAATCTCCTGAATAGGCGGCAAAGGGCCCCATCCGGAGATTCCGGCAAAACAATAAAAGCGCCTGCGGAGCATTCCCGTCAGGCGCACATAAAGTTCATGGGTACCACAACTGCAACGAGCTCTAAGCTAGCACACCTCGCTGCGGGGAGTCCCGGGGCGAGGGGTGTGACCTGCACCCTCCGCCCCGCCGGCCTGCGGTGTGCCGGCCGGCCCGGTGGGGGTGGTCCGGGGGCCGGAGCCCCCGCCCCCCTTGGGTCGTGGGCGGTCCCGAGCCTTCCGGCCGCCCGGCCCGACCGGGCGGCCCGGCTCCGCCGACGGCGAAAAGATTCATCCCTACGGGTCGGACCGGGCCGGCCGGTACGGGCCGTACGGGCGGCACAAGCCCCTGGCGGCCGCCCACCCCAGCTGGTTTGATCATGGAATGGCAGCGATCAAGGAGCCCTGGGGGCTCAGTGTGCTCGGCGCGGGCAGCGTGTCCGCCGAACCCCGGCACGCCCACGTGGACCTGGCGGTCGATCTCCTCGCCCCGACCCCGAAGGCGGCCTTCGCCGAGGCGGGCGCGGCGGTCACCCGGCTGCGGGACGTCCTGCGTGAGCACGGCGTACCGGACTCCGACGTGTCCGGCTCACGGCTGCAGCTCTCCTCGCAGTACAAGGGCTACGGCGCGGACCGGACCTTCCACGGCTACGGCTGCGAGGCCACGTACACCGTGCGGACGGAGGAGCTGGCCGGGCTGGAGCTTTTGATCGAGGACGCGGTGACGGCCGGCGCGAACCGCGTCGACGCCGTGCGGTTCGAGGTGGAGGACAAGCCCGCGATGCGGGACGAGGCCCGGCGCCGGGCGGTGGCGGCCGCCCGGCGCAAGGCCGAGGTGTACGCGCAGGCGTGCGGGGTGCGGCTGGGGCCGGTCATCCACATCGAGGACGTCGACCCGGAGTCGATGGGCAGCTACAGCCACGGCCGCCGCAAGGGCGGGGACCCCGAGGAGGACGGCGCCCTCACTCCGGGCTCGGTACGCGTCGAGGCGGCCGTGCTCCTCGGCTTCGCGCTGCTGCCGGAGTGACCGGCGGGCCGGCCCGGACGGCTACAGCCGCTCGATGATCGTCACGTTGGCCTGGCCGCCGCCCTCGCACATGGTTTGGAGGCCGAAGCGGCCGCCGGTGCGTTCCAGTTCGTGCAGCAGGGTGGTCATCAGCTTCACCCCGGTCGCCCCCAGGGGGTGGCCGAGCGCGATCGCGCCGCCGTTGACGTTGACCCGCTGCGGGTCGGCCCCGGTCTCCTTCAGCCAGGCCAGCACCACCGGGGCGAACGCCTCGTTGATCTCCACCAGGTCGATGTCGGCCAGCGACATGCCGGTCTTCTTCAGCGCGTGGGCGGTGGCCGGGATCGGCGCGGACAGCATGCGGATGGGGTCCTCGCCCCGTACCGAGAGGTGGTGGATGCGGGCGCGCGGCCGCAGGCCGTGTTCCCGTACCGCCCGCTCGGAGGCGATCAGCATGGCCGCCGCACCGTCCGAGACCTGCGAGGAGACGGCCGCCGTGATGGTGCCGCCCTCGACCACCGGCTTGAGGGTGGCCATCTTCTCCAGGGTCGTGTCCCGGCGCGGGCCCTCGTCCACGCTCACGTCCCCGTACGCCACCGTCTCGCGCGCGAAGCGGCCCTCGTCGATGGCGCGGACCGCCCGCCGGTGGGAGCGGAGCGCGAACTCCTCCATGTCCTGCCGGGTGATCCCCCACTTCTGCGCGATGAGCTGGGCGCCGTGGAACTGGTTCACCGGGGCGTCCCCGTACCGGGCCCGCCAGCCCGCCGAGCCCGCGTACGGTCCCTCGTCCAGACCGAGGGGCTCCGCCGCCTGCCGTGAGGCGAAGGCGATCGGGATCATCGACATGTTCTGGGTGCCGCCCGCGACCACCAGGTCCTGCGTGCCGGACAGGACGCCCTGCGCCGCGAAGTGCACGGCCTGCTGCGAGGACCCGCACTGGCGGTCGACGGTGACCCCGGGGACCTCCTCGGGCAGGCCGGCCGCCAGCCAGGCGGTCCGGGCGATGTCCCCCGCCTGCGGCCCCACCGTGTCGAGGCAGCCGAACACCACGTCCTCCACGGCGGCCGGGTCCACCCCGGACCGCTCGATCAGTGCCTTCAGGACGTGTGCGCCCAGGTCGGCGGGGTGGACGGCGGACAGACCGCCGCCCCGCCGCCCGACGGGCGTGCGTACCGCATCGACTATGTAGGCCTCGGGCATCGGAACTCCTCAGACGGTCGGGTCGGTGGGTCAGGTGGGGCGCAGTGCGATCCCGTCCAGCACCATCGACAGGTACTGACGGGCGATCTCCTCGGGGCTGTGCTGTCCGCCCGGCCGGTACCAGGAGGCCGCCACCCACACCGTGTCGCGCACGAAGCGGTAGGTGAGGCGGATGTCGAGGTCGGCGCGGAAGACCTCGGCCTCGACGCCCCGCTCCAGCGTCCCGAGCCAGGCCTTCTCGAACTTCTGCTGCGAGTCGGACAGGTAGTGGAAGCGGGGCTGGGCGGAGAGGGTGCGGGACTCCTTCTGGTAGATGGCGACGGCGGCGCGGTGCCGGTCGATCTCCCGGAAGGACTCGGTGACGAGGGCTTCGATGGTCTCCCTGGGGCCGAGACCGGCGGCGAGGACGGTGTCGTACCCGTCCCACAGTTCGGTCAGGAAGGCCGAGAGGATCTCGTCGAGCATCGATTCCTTGGAATCGAAGTGGTAGTAGAGGCTGCCGGCGAGCATGCCGGCGGCGTCGGCGATCTTGCGGACGGTGGTGGCGTTGTAGCCCTGCGCGGCGAAGACCTCGGCGGCGGTGTCGAGGAGTTCACGACGCCGTTCGGGGGAGGCCGTCACCTGGGGCTTCTTCTGGGATGTCGGCTTGTTCGTTGGCACGCGTCCATTCTCGGCCAAGGCATCCGTCAGGCGTGCTGGCTGCTGACCGAGACCGTCTCGCCGGTCATGTACGACGAGTAGGCGCTGGCCAGGAAGACGATGACGTTGGCGACCTCCCAGGGTTCGGCGTAGCGGCCGAAGGCCTCGCGGGCGGTGAGTTCGGCCAGGAGCTCCTCGCTGGTGACCTTCACCAGGTGTGGGTGCATGGCCAGGCTCGGGGCGACCGCGTTGACGCGTACGCCGAACTCGGCGGCCTCCAGGGCCGCGCAGCGGGTCAGGGCCATCACCCCGGCCTTGGCGGCGGCGTAGTGGGCCTGGCCGGTCTGGGCGCGCCAGCCGATGACGGAGGCGTTGTTGACGATCACTCCGCCGCCACCGCCGGACGACTTGAACGCGCGCAGGGCGGCGCGGGTGCAGCGGAAGGTTCCGTTCAGGGTGACGTCGAGGACGCGGGACCACTGGTCGTCGGTCATGTCGACGAGGGCGGCGGTGCCGCCGAGGCCGGCGTTGTTGACGACGATGTCGAGGCGGCCGTGGGTGTGTTCGGCGAGCGCGAAGAGGGCCTGGACCTGGTCCTCTTCGGTGACGTCGCAGGGCAGGGAGGTGACGCGGTCGGCGCCGAACTCGGCGGCGAGCGCCTCCTCGGTCTCCTTCAGACGGCGGGCGTGGGCGTCTCCGATGACGATGCGGGCGCCCTCCTCCAGGAGGCGGCGGGCGGTGGCCCCGCCGATGCCGGCCCCGGCGGCGGCGGTGACGACGGCGGTGCGGTCCTTCAGCAGTCCGTGCCCGGGGACATAGTCGGGAGCGGTCACGCCGGTACCTCCTTGGGAAGGCCGAGGATCCGCTCGGCGATGAGATGGCGCAGGGCCTGGACGAGGCGGTCGCGGGTCAGCGGGTCGGCGAGGGCCCCGTCGGCGCGGGCGAGTGCGGCGGGGGCTTCGAGCTCGCGGCCGGGCCGCCGCGGCGCTCGAGGCCGGCGAACTCGCCGGTGAGGTGGGCCCGTAGCCACCCCCGGACCCCGGTGCGGAACTCCTCGACGCTGCTCATGGCCGTACGTTAACCTACCAAACACTTGTTAGGGAAGCTCGCTCGTGAAGGATGGACGCCGCATGCCCGACGACCGCAGGCCCCACGACCGCTCGAACCGCCCCCGCCGCCGCAACGCGCAGAACAGCGCGATGACGTACGCGCTGGACGACGCCTTCTACCGGGCCGCCGAGGACGACGCCCACCTGCCCTTCGAGCGGCGGGCCGGCCTGTGGTGGGACCACACCGGGCGGCCGGGCGCCGAGTCCCGCTGCGCGCGCGAGCCGGAGGTGTGCCTGGGGATGTGCCGGCGCCGGCGGGAGCTGCCGAAGCCGGTGACCTCCTCGGGGCGGGGCGCCTGTGCGGCGGGCGGCCTGATGCCGGCCCGGGTCTGCGACCTGATCGTGGCGAGCGAGGACGAGGTCGGCCTGCACCACCTCGCCCACGCGCACGACGCGGAGACGGCGGGGGACTCGCTCGGCGGCATCGGCATCGCCGCCCTGAAGGAGGCGAACACCTGATGGAACTCACCCACACGGCGGACGTGGAGGCCTTCCGGGCCGAGGCCCGCGACTGGCTCCGCACCCATGTCCCGGCCCGGCCCCTTCCCTCCCTGGAGACGGCCGCGGGCTTCGCGGCGCACCGGGAGTGGGAGGCGCTGCTGCACGCGGAGCGCTGGTCGGTGGTCTCGTGGCCCGAGGAGTACGGGGGCCGGGGCGTGGACATCGTCAAGTGGCTGGTCTTCGAGGAGGAGTACTGGGCCGCGGGCGCGCCCGGCCGGGTCTCGCAGAACGGCATCAGCCTCCTCGCCCCCACCCTCTTCGACCACGCGAGCCCGCAGCAGCGCGCGCGGGTCCTGCCGTCGATGGCGAGCGGCGAGGTGATCTGGGCGCAGGCCTGGTCGGAGCCCGGGTCCGGGTCCGACCTGGCCTCGCTGACGTCGCGGGCGGTCCGCACGGCGGGCGGCTGGCTGCTGACCGGGCAGAAGACCTGGTCCTCGCGGGCGGCCTTCGCGGACCGCGCCTTCGGGATCTTCCGCACCGACCCGGACACCCCCAAACCCCACCAGGGCCTGACGTACCTGATGTTCGACCTGCGGGCGCCGGGGGTGACGGTGCGGCCCATCGGGCGGCTCGACGGCAAGCCGGCCTTCGCGGAGATCTTCCTGGACCAGGTCTTCGTACCGGACGAGGACGTGATCGGGGAGCCCGGGCAGGGCTGGCGGATCGCCATGTCGACGACCGGCAACGAGCGCGGGCTGACCCTGCGCTCCCCCGGCCGTTTCCTGGCCGCGGCGGACCGGCTGGTCGGCCTGTGGCGCGAACACGGGGACCCGTCCGACACCGCGCTGCGGGACCGGGTGGCGGACGCGGTGGTCGGGGCCCGCGCGTACGAGCTGTTCACCTGGGCGAACGCCTCCCGCTTCGCGGCGGGCGCGACGATCGGCGCCGAGTCCAGCCTGAACAAGGTGTTCTGGTCCGAGTACGACATCGCCCTGCACGAGACGGCGCTGGACCTGCTGGGCCCGGACGCGGAGCTCGCGGAGGGCGAGTGGGCCGAGCCGTGGGTGTTCTCCCTGGCCGGGCCGATCTACGCGGGGACGAACGAGATCCAGCGCGACATCATCGCCGAGCGGCTGCTCGGCCTCCCGAAGGGCCGCCGCTGATGCGCTTCCTGCTGACCGACGAGCAGTCGGACTTCGCCCGTACGCTGCGCTCCCTGCTGGGCTCGGCACAGGTACCGGCGGCGGTACGGGCCTGGGCGGACGGCGACGCGGGGCCCGGGCGGACGGTGTGGTCCCGGCTCGCGGGGACGGGGCTGTTCGCGCTGGCCGTCCCGGAGCCCTACGAGGGGGCGGGCCTGCTCCCGGCGGAGCTGTCCCTCGGCTTCGTGGAGCTGGGCCGGGCCGGGGTGCCGGGGCCGGTGGTGGAGAGCGCCGCGGTGTCGGTGCTGCTGGCGGAGGTGGCGGACGAGGCGCTCGCCAAGCGGTTCCTGCCGGGGCTGGCGCAGGGCGGGACCTCGGCCACGCTGACCCTGCCGGGCGGGAGCCCGTACGCCCTGGACGCGGACGCGGCGACGTACTGCTTCACGGTGTCCCCGGCGGGCGAACTGCGCGTGGTGAACGGGGCGGACGTGGCGGACGGGGCGGACGGCGGCGCGGGCTCGGCGGGTGGGTCGCTCCGGTCGACGGACCCCGCACGCCGGCTGTCCCGCCCGCCGGCCGGCGCGGGTGAACTGCTGGCCGCGGGCCCGGCGGTGGCCCGGGCGGCCGAGGCGGCCGGACGCTGGGCCCGCCTGCTGACGGCGGCCCAGTGCCTGGGCGTCGGCGAGGCGCTGCTGGCCAGGACGGTGGAGTACGTGAAGCAGCGCACGCAGTTCGGGACGCCGATCGGGGCCTTCCAGGCGGTGAAGCACCGGCTGGCGGACACCCTGCTCGACCTGGAGTTCGCCCGCCCGCTGGTGTGGGCGGCGGCGCTGTCGCTCGACCCGGGCGAGGTGGCGGCCGCGAAGCTGGCGGCCGGCGAGGCGTCCTACCGGGCGGCGACGACCGCGCTCCAGCTCCACGGTGCGGTGGGCTACACCGAGGAGCTGGACCTGTCCCTGTGGCTGCGCAAGGCCCGCCCCCTGCGGGACGCCTGGGGAACGCCGTCGGCCTGCCGGGCCGAGGTCCTGCGCTCGCTCACACCACGGCGACGCTGAGGCTCACGACGTACTGCTCCTCGACGATGCCGTCCGGGAAGAGCGGGTCCAGCAGCTCCCGCTCCCCCGCGAAGTACGCGCGGGTGCGTTCCTCGCCCAGGACCAGGAAGGCGGAGTGGCTGGCGAGGTTGGCGAGGTGGTCGTCCAGCGTGATGCGCCGGGTCCACGTCACGGACCGGGTGGTGAACTCACCGAGCCCTTCGGGCAGGGTGCGGTGGGTCTCCCCCTCGACCCCGAAGAAGGCCCGGAGCCGCTCCTCCTGTTCGGCGATCCAGGGCACGGTGGCGTCCGTGTCGTTCCACCAGAGCGCGAGCGCGCCGCCGGGGCGCAGCACCCGCCGGGCCTCGGGCACGGAGCGGGCCGGGTCGGTCCAGTGCCAGGCCTGGGCGTAGGTGAGCAGGTCGAACGCGCCGGTGGCCAGCGGCAGCCGGTCCCCGTCGCCGCGCACGATCGGGATCCCGGGGCAGGTGCGGCGGAACTGGGCGGCCATTCCGTCCCCGGGCTCCACGGCGACGACCTCGGCCCCGCGCTGGTGCAGGAGCGCGGTGGCGATCCCGGTGCCGGCTCCCACGTCGGCCACCCGGGACCCGGCGAGCGGGCGCCCGGTGAGGGACTCGACGGCGTCGAAGAGCGCCGGGGGGTAGCTGGGGCGGTGGGCCGCGTACGAAGCGGCTGCTGCGTCGAAGGAACGGGCACGTGTGGTCATGCGTCCATTGTTTTCGATCACACAACCGGCAACAAGATCGAGGTACTTGCACCCTGCGCGTTCGGCGGTCCAGGCCGTACGGCTTCGCCACACGGCCTGGACCGGAACTCAACGGTTCATGTCGACGATGACTTCTTCCCGTCTCGCAGGCTTACCAGTCCCAGCTCCCGCCCCAGTTCCAGTGGCCGTGACAGTGGTTGTGGTGATGGTGGCCGTGGTGATGGTGCCCGTGCCCGTGACCGTGCCCGTGACCGCCGTGTTTGACCGCCATCGTGGTGGTTGCGGTGACGTTCGGCGTCGCCGGAGCGGCGAATGCGCTGGAGGGTAGCAGTGCACCTGCTGCGGCCAGGGCGGACGCGGCCGTGAGAAGGGCGAAACGCCGTGTGACGAATGCGTGAGTCATGAGAATTCACCTCCGGTGAGAAAGGACCACGCCGCCGGATCCGTTCCGGACGGCGCGGGTGGGTCACCTGCTCTGCGTGATCCCACGCCTCCATTAGGCCCAGAGTGACGAAATGCCTCACGTCCCGATATTTCGGGACTTGACAAACAGCGCGGTCACGAATTCACCGGCGGCAGCCCCAAGAAACTGCCTAGGTGCGGGGGCGCAGGGAGAGCCGGCCGACGAGGGTGGTCTGGAGCAGGATCAGGGCCCCGGTGCCGGCCACCGGCCAGAGCGGGCGGTCCGGGCGGCCGCCCACGGCCCAGGCCGGGCCGTCGGGGTCCACCGTCACGGTCAGCCGGGCGCCGACCGGGAGGTCCTGTTCCACCGGTCCGGGCAGGTCCCGGCCGGCCGCCGTGCGCAGCCGCAGCGACGGGGAGGTGGCCGAGCCGTCCTGCACCATGGTCCGCTCGGCGACGACCGCCTGTTCCTCCCGGCCGCGGTCGTGCAGGGTGTGCCGGTCCCAGGTGATCCCGCCGGCCACCGCGATGCCGACCGCGAGGAGGGCGACGGAGGTGCGGGCGACGAATTCCGCGCCGGTGCCGTGCGGTACGGCCGCGCCCGCGACGAAGACGGCCAGCAGGACCGGGACCCAGGCTCCGCCGGGTCCCCGGAGGAGCCAGATCGCACCGAACTCCACCGCCAGGAGAAGGCAGTTGCGCAGGACCGCGCCCGGCAGTCTCCGTATCAGTTCAGCCATGGACACATCATGCCTGGGTGCCCGGCCGCGCCGCCCTTCCCACCCCCGCCACCCAGGCCGCGGCCGCCCGGAGCGCGGCGGCGCCCGCCGGAAGCGGCAGTCCCAGGAAGCCGTGGAAGACCCCCGGGTGGAGCTGGAGCGTGCAGTCGACGCCGGCCGCCGCCAGCCGGCGGGTGTACGCGAGCCCCTCGTCGCGCAGCACGTCGCAGTCGGCGAGGACGATCAGGGCGGGCGGCAGGCCCGACAGGTCGGGGGCGCGCAGCGGCGAGACGTGCGGGTGCTCCGGGTCGCCGCCGTACTGGTCCCAGTACCAGGCCATGTGGGCGGCGGTGTGGAAGTAGCCCTCCGCGTACGTCTCCACGGAGGCGGAGTCCATCCAGGCGTCCAGCGGCGGATAGAACAGCACCTGCCCCGCTGCGAGTCCGGGCGCGCGCAGGGCCGTCACGGCCGCGAGGTTGCCGCCGCTGGAGTCCCCGGCCAGCACCACCCGGCCGGGGTCGCAGCCGAGCGCCCGGGCCCGGTCCCGGGCCCAGAGCAGGACGGTGAGCGCGTCGTCCGGCGCCGCCGGCCAGGGGTGTTCCGGGGCCAGCCGGTAGTCCGCCGAGACGACCACCGCTCCTGCGGCCACGGCCAGGGAACGGCAGGTCACGTCGTGGCTGTCCAGGCCGCACATCACCCAGCCGCCGCCGTGCAGGAAGACGACCAGGGGCCGGCCGGACCGGCCGGGCGCGGGATCGTAGACGCGGACCGGGACCCCGCCCGCGACGGTGTCGGACACCGAGGCCACGGCCGGGCCCTCGCGGCCGGACCCGGACGCGGCGGCCGCCCGCAGCGCGCGGATGTCGCCCGGGCCCGGGAAGCCGGCGGTCATCGCGTCGCACAGCTGCCTGGCCTGCGGTGAGAGGGGATCGGGTGCACGGAGGCCGCTCATGCCGTCGTCATCCCCCCGTCCACGGTGAACTCGCTGCCCGTCACGTACGAGGACGCGTCCGAGCAGAGGAAGAGGACCAGCTCCGCGACCTCCTGCGGGCGGCCGATGCGCCCCAGCGGTACGTGCGACCAGTCCCGGCCCGCCACCGCCTCGGCCACCATCGGGGTGTCGATGGCCCCCGGGTGCACCGAGTTGACCCGGATCCGGTCCCCGGCGAGGTCGAGCGCCGCCGACCGGGTCAGTCCGCGCAGCCCGAACTTGGTGGATCCGTAGGCGGCGTGGCCCGGTATCCCGACCAGTCCGGCGGTGGAGGAGATGTTGACGACCGAGCCGCCCCCGCCCGCCCGCAGCACCGGCGCGACCGCCTGGATGCCGAGGAACGGGCCGAGCAGGTTCACCCGCAGGAGCGCTTCGAACTCCTCCGGCCGCTGCTGTTCCACGTGGGCGGTGCGCCACAGGGCCGCATTGTTGACCAAGGCCGATACCGTCCCGAAGGCGCGGACCGTCTCCTTCACCACCGTCGCCCAGCTCGCCGCGTCGGCCACGTCGTGGCGGACGTACAGTCCCTGATCGCCCAGTTCGGCGGCCACCGCCCGGCCCTCGTCCTCCCGTACGTCGGTGACGACGACCCGGGCCCCCGCCTCCGCGCACAGCCGGGCCTCGGCGGCGCCCTGGCCGCGGCCGGCGCCGGTGATCACGACGACCTTTCCGCCGAGCCGCTCCCCCACGGCTCAGCCCTCCAGCGCGCGGAAGTGCGGGATGACCTTCTCGCCCCACTGCCGGATGGTCTCCATGCACGCCTCCTGGGGGACGGTGCCCATCTGGATCAGGCACATCACCTCGTCGACGCCGATCTCGCGCAGCTGCTCGACGTATGCGATGGCGGTTTCGGCGCTGCCGTACGCGTGCTCCGCGTTGTAGGTGCCGGTGTCGACGGGCCGGGCGGGGATGTTCGCCTCGTGCAGCCGGGCGACGAGTTCCTCCCGGCCCTTGGCCAGCGCCCCCACGTGATCCTCCTCCTCCGCGTACCCGGTGGGCTCGGGGCCGTTCCCGTACCAGTGCGCGATGGACTCGGCGAAGAAGCGCTGCCCGCGCGTGCCCAGCCGCAGGGCACGCTGTGCGTCGTCGAGGACGATGGTCGGGCAGAGCGCGGAGAGGTGGTCGTTGGCCTCGCCCGAGACGAAGCGCTCGCCGCTGCGCGTGGCGATGGCCTCGTCGTAGACCTTGCGCATGGCGCGTACGTCGTCGGCGCCGGCGAAACCCATCACCAGGGCTCCGATGCCGAGCTCGGCGGCCAGCTTGAGGGTGTCGTGCTTGGAGCAGGCCATGAACAGCGGCGGGTGCGGGTCCTGGACCGGGCGGGGCAGGATCGCACCGGGGCCGATGTCGATGGAGCCGTGCCATTCGAAGGTCTCCTCCTTCCAGGCCGAGGAGAAGATCCGCAGCGCCTCCTCCATCTGCGGGGAGGTGTCCTCGGGCCTGACCCCGTACATGGACATCTCCTGGCGGGTGGCGCCGCGGCCGGCGCCGATGTCGACGCGGCCGCCGGAGAGCACGTCGAGCATGGCGGCGCGCTCGGCGACGCGCACCGGGTGCTGGTAGCCGAAGGGCATGGTGACGACGCCGTGGCCGATCCGGATCCGGCTCGTGCGGGCGGCCACCCAGGTCAGGAAGATCTCGGAGGCGCTCATGTGCGCGTACCTCGTCAGGGAGTGGTGCTCGACGGCCCAGATCCGGTCGAAGCCCATCTCCTCGGCGTGAACAGCCTGTTCGACGCAGTCGTGAATGACCTGGCGTTCGCGTTCGGGGGTGGGGTCGACGAGCTGCGCCTCGAAGATCATCGAGAACTTCACGGTGAGGTCCCTCCTCGAATATTTCGAATAGGAATACTTCTAGCAGTCATGTTGCGCAGGGGGAAGGGCGTCGTGAGGACCGGTCGTAGACTGCGCTGCGTGGCAGACGAGACGAACAGGCGCGCGCTCCCCGCGACCAGCTGGGCGGTGCTCGGGCTGCTCTCCTTCGGAGAGGAGCTCTCCGGTTACGACCTGAAGAAGTGGTCGGACTGGTCGCTGCGGTTCTTCTACTGGAGCCCGTCGTTCAGCCAGATCTACAGCGAGCTCAAGCGCCTGGAGAAGGCGGGCTACGCGTCCTCGCGGATGGTCGCCCAGGACACCGGGACGCGCGACAAGCGGGTCTACCGGATCACGGACGAGGGCATGACGGCCGTACGGGAGTGGGCCCGCGAGGCCCCCGTCGACCCGCCCGTCCTCAAGCACGGACCGATGCTGCGGCTGTGGCTGGGCCACCTGCTGGAGCCGGAGCAGCTGCGCGAAGTCCTCCTCCAGCACCAGGAGTTCGCGGAGAGGATGCGCCGTCGCGCGGTGGCCGACGGAGAGGGCGCCAAGGACGAGAGCGCCTGGGCGTACCCGACGCTCACCCTCAAGTGGGCCGAGCGGTACTACGCCTCCGAGCGCGACCTCGCGGCGGGCATGCTCGCCGACATCGACGAGCTCGAAGGGCTCGACGGGCTCGACGGGCTCGGCAAGCTGCCGTAGCAGCGCCGGAAGCACAGCAGCGGTGACCCGGCCGGGCACGACGACGCGGTCACCGCCGTCCAGCACGCCCTCCGGATCGCATTCGACGCTCGCGAGGACCCCGTCGAGCAGGTGGGGGCGGCCGCGCGAGCCCTGGGGGTGACGGTCCGGTACGCGAAGGGCCGGGTCCGGTTCGGCCGGCCCATCGGCTCCTTCCAGGCGGTCGAGCACCGGCTCGCCGACATGCACACGGCGGTGGAGACGGCCCGGGCGCTCGCGCGCGCGGCGGCCACGCACCGGGCACGGCTGGCGGCCGACATCGGTTTCACCATGGCGGGCCGACCGGCTGACCTGCTGCCGTACGCTCGCCCCATGACGGGCAGCGCAATCAACCTCCGCAAGGTCGAGGAGACGGCTCCGGCGCTCGTGAGCCTCTACAAGAGTGCCGGAATATCCCTCCGCAAGTACGGCCTGGAGGGCGGGCGGGCCGCGGTCTACCTGGTCCTGGACTACTCCGGATCGATGCGCCCGTACTACGCGGACGGCAGCATGCAGGCCCTCGCGGACCAAGTGCTGGGACTCTCGGCCCACTTGGACGACGATGGCCGGGTGCCGGTGGTCTTCTTCTCGACCGAGGTCGACGCGGTGGAGGAGATCTCTCTGGCCGCGCACGAGGGCCGGGTCACCGAGATCGCCTCCCGGCTGGGCCACATGGGCAGGACCGCCTACCACGTGGCGATGGACGCGGTCATCGACCATTACCTGGACTCGGGGGCGACTGCCCCCGCCCTGGTCGTCTTCCAGACCGACGGCGGGCCGATCAACAAGCTCGCGGCGGAGCGCTACCTGTGCAAGGCGGCCCGGCTGCCGCTCTTCTGGCAGTTCGTCGGCTTCGGCAACACGCGCAGCACGCAGTTCGACTTCCTGCGCCGGCTGGACGAGCTACCGGTGCCGGCTATGCGGGTCGTGGACAACGCGGGCTACTTCCACGCGGGAGCGGACCCCCGCAGGGTGCCGGACGGCGAGCTCTACGACCGCCTGCTCGGGGAGTTCCCGGATTGGCTGGCGGCGGCGCGGAGTGCGGGCATCGTGCGCGCCTGACCTGCGCCCGCCGGTACCCGCGCTTTGATGGACGTATGACGCATACCAGCTGGGCAGTCTTCGAGACGGCGGAACCGGAGTTCGCTGCGGCCGTCCAGGCCCGTTTCGCGCAGTACCCGCACCACGTCCTGGCCACCCTGCGCAAGGACGGCTCCCCCCGCGCGACCGGGCTGAACGTCGACATCCGGGGCGGGGAGCTGTGGCTCGGCATGATGTTCGGCTCGATGAAGGCCAGGGACCTCCAGCACGACCCGCGCTTCGCCCTGCACACCAACCCGGGCGCGGCCGAGGACATGCCGGACGGGGACGCACGGATCTCCGGGCGCGCGGTGGAGCTCGTGGACCCGCCCGAACTGCACCGGTACGCGGAGGAGACGGCGACCCCGCACCCCTTCCACCTCTTCTACGCCGACCTGACGGAGGTCGTCCGCGTGCGCGTGGAGGGCGACGAGCTGCTGGTGCGGTCGTGGACCCCGGAACACGGCCTGCGCACCCTGCGCCGGGGCGACGACGACGAACCTCCGCGCGAGGAGACGCCCTAGCTGAGCGGCGGCAGGCCGCCGACCGGGCCGAGGGCGGCCGGGTTCACGTCCACCCAGCTGCGGTCGATGTTGAGGGTGATCCCGCCGTAGGTGGCGTCGTGGTCGCCGCGGAACTGGTGGGCCCGGCGCGGGCCGGCCCACTGGGCCGTGCCCGCCGGCAGGCCCATGTCGGCGTCGCGGACGGAGGCCGACAGGTTCCAGCGGGCGGCCCAGAGCACGTCCGGCATGGCCTGGGGGGCCTGGTGGTAGTGGGCGCTCAGCGCCTTGACCCCGGAGCTCACCGAGACGTAGGCGGCGGAGCGGAAGCCCAGCTCGTGCAGCCGGTCCGTCCAGGCGGTCAGGTAGGCCACGACCGGGGCGTCCCAGGTGGCGCGGTCCGTGTAGTTCTCCAGGTCGTTGTAGAGCACCGTGCCCTCGGCCAGCCCCAGCGACCGGGCCGCGTCCGCCGCGCCGTCGGCGGCCTCCCGGCCCTGCCCGTTGGCCTCGGAGGGGTCGGTGGACAGGCCGGTGGCGGCGTTGTGCCAGGGCTGCGGGCCCACCCAGATCGGCATCAGGTGCCAGCCCGCGGCGGCCTGCCGTTCCACCCAGCGGGCCGTGAGCCGCGGCTGGGCGCAGGCCCGGGCCCGGCCTCCGACGTAGACGCCGATCGCGCCGAAGGGGGAATCGGCCCGCCAGGTGTCCATGGTCTTCTGGGTGGGGGCGGTGCAGGCGTCGAAGCCCTCGCCCTTGAAGGGCTCCTGGGCGGTACGGGGCTTCGGTCCGCCGGCGGCCGGCACGGCGACGGGGGCCGGGCCGGTCGGGGGCGTCATGGCGCGGGCCTGCGCCAGGACGGTGCGTACGGCGTCGGGCGTGGCCCCGTAGGAGACGGTGGCCATGATCCCGGAGCGGCGCAGGGCGTAGCGCAGCTCGTTGCTGTCGGAGCGGGGCGGGACCTCGCGCAGCACGTTCCAGGATTCGACGGCGACGGTCGGGATGTCGGCGCGCTCCGGGGCCCCGTCGAGGGGTTCGAGGTGCAGGGTGTCGGCGCGGCTGACGACGGCCCGGCCGGTGCACTCGGCCTGGGTGCCGGCGTGGCCGAGGTACAGGGTGGGCAGGTCGAGGCGCAGGCACGCGTCGGGGTTCCGGTCGAGGTCGACGACCCGCCAGTCGGCCGGGAGGGTGACGCGCAGACCGTGGTAGTCGACGGTCCGGCCGTCGTCGGCGGTGGCGGAGGGCTGGACGGAGGCCAGCAGGGCGGCGCCGAGCAGGCCGCTCAGCAGGGTTCGGGTGGGGGCCATGACCCAGATGGGTACCAGACGGCAGGGCCCTCAACTGTCCAGGGAGGCACCGCAGATGCTCCGTCCGGCCCAGGCCCTGTCGGTCGCGGGGATCCGTTCCTTCCCTCCGTAGGCCCGGCGCCCGGTGGGAGCGTCCCCCGCCCGCCCCCACCGGGTCACCCGCACGAGCGAATCGGGCTCGGCCCCGTCGGCCGGTGCGCCGCCGGCCCGGGAAGCCGCGCCCGCCGGTCTCACCGCCCCGTCCGCACCGACGGCCCGGTGGAGATCAACTCCTTCAGCACGTGGTCCAGTCCGGTGGCCCGTACGCCGAGCAGGCGCTCGGTGTCGGAGGCGTCGAGGCGCAGGTCGCCGTCGTACTGGTAGGCCATCTCCGGCATCTCGGCCATCACCGGGTCCGCCGCGGCCGCCGCGTCGAGCTCCGCCCGTGTCGTGGTCCTGAGCCTCGGGCTCGGCGCGCCTGCGGCCTCGGCCAGCCGCCCCATCAGCTCCCTCGGGGACAGTTCGGAGGTGGAGGGCACGTGCCAGGCGCGGCCCCAGACGTCGTCCCGCCCGCCGACCGCGATCAGGGTCCGCGCGACGTCGCCCGTATAGGACCAGGCGTGCGGTGCGTCGAGGCCGACCGGCAGCACGGCCTCCTCGCCGGCCAGTACGGCGGGCACGGCCAGGAGGGGGAAGAGTCCGAGGACGTCCGCCCCGAGGAAGTCGCCGGCGCGCACCTCGGCGACCCGGACCCGCCCGGCCCGGTGCGCGGCCAGTGCCTCCTCCCACATGGCGGCGCGGACCCGTCCCTTGTCCGAGTTGGGCCTCATGGGCAGGTCGGGCGTGAGGGGGCCTTCGACGGGCCCGTACCCGTACACGTTGCCCAGCATCACGTAGTCGGTGCCGGTCCTCCCGGCGGCGGAGAGCAGTGAGGCGGCGAGGGGCGGGAAGGCGGTCCGCCAGTCCTGGTAGGCGGGCGCGGCCGCGTTGTAGAGGGTCCGGGCGCCCTGCAGCAGCTCGGCGAGCCGGCCGGTGTCGGTGATGTCGGCGGCGACCCGCTCGACGAGCGGAAGATCGGGGCCGCCGCCGCTGCGGGTGATGACGCGGACCCGCTCACCGGATGCGGCGAGCAGACGTGCGGTGGCGGTGCCGATCGCACCGGCGCCCGTGATGACGTGCAGAGCCATGGCTGTACTCCTGTACTCCTGTACTCCTGTACCCATGTGCTGGTACGGCGAGTTGCTGTCGTTGACAGGTCAACCCTCGCCCCGGGCACGGCCGTACAGTAGTGGCTGGAATGCCAGCAATCCGGAGATTCGAGCCATGACGTTCACTCCCCCGCACCGCGTAGTGGTCATCGCGTGCCCGCCGGTCACCACCTTCGACCTGTCGATCCCCGGTGTCGTGTTCGGCGCGACGACCGTCGGTGAGCGGCCTGCGTACGAGGTGACGGTCTGCACGCTCGTGCCCGGCGTGGTGCAGGCGCGGTACGGCACGGACGTCGTGGTGCCGCACGGCCTGGAGGCGGTGGAGCGGGCCGACACGGTGATGGTCACGGGGACGGCCGACCGGGAGGGCCCCGAACCCGAGGTACTGGACGCCCTGCGGGCCGCCGCCGCTCGGGGCGCTCGCATCGCCTCCATCTGCACGGGTGCGTTCGTGCTCGCGCAGGCGGGGCTCCTGGAAGGCCGCCGCGCCACGACCTTCTGGACGGCGTCCGCGGAGTTCGGGCGGCTCTTCCCCGAGGTCGAGCTCGTGCCCGCCGTGCTGTTCGTCGAGGACGGCAGGGTGCTGACGTCGGCGGGCATGTCGGCCGGGATCGACCTGTGCCTGCACCTGGTGCGCCGCGACTACGGCGCCGCCGTCGCGAACACCACGGCCCGTCTGGTCGTGGCGGCCCCCGTACGGCCGGGCGGCCAGGCCCAGTTCATCGAGACCCCGCTCCCGCCCGAGCGCGGCGCCTCCCTGGCGGCCACCCGCGCCTGGGCGCTGGCCCGCCTGCACGAGCCGACGACCCTGGCCGAGCTGGCCCGGCACGCGGGCACGAGCACCCGCACCCTGACCCGCCGCTTCCGCGCGGAAACGGGCCTCAGCCCCCTGCAGTGGATGCTGCACCAGCGCCTGGACCGCGCCTGCGAGATCCTGGAGACCACCACCCTCCCGATGGACCAGGTGGCCGCCCGCAGCGGGCTCGGCACGGCGGACTCCCTCCGCGCCCATCTGACCCGCCACACGGGCCTGACCCCGAGCACCTACCGCGCCACGGCGCGGGCCCGGCGGCCGTAGAGTCGGGGGGAGCGGCCGAAGCCAGTTGCGTTGGCTTCGGCCGCCCGTCATCCCCTCATTCCCTCATCGTCCCGGTCAGGCCGCCCGACGGCGCAGCCACCAGGAGCAGAAGCCGGCCAGCAGTCCGGAGAGCGCGAGGAAGATCCCGGTCTCGATCCACTGGAAGGTCCAGTAGCGGTCGGCGGGCTGGTAGTCGACCTCGATGTGGTGCTTCGAGGCGGCGAAGCACTCGAAGGGGTCCGTCCTGGGTTCCGCGCAGCCCTCGGTGCCGCGGACCTCCCGGCCTGAGGCGTCGAGCACCGTACCGAGATCGGACACGACCCAGACGCCCGGCCTGAGGACCCCGATCCGCAGGTGGGCGTCGTCCCCGGAGCCCTTCAGCTGGATGTGGTTCCCGTTCCAGCCGTCCTTCATCGCACCGGACTCCTCGCCGCCTCCGACCGGCGCCATCACGAGGGAGCTGAGCGCGACGTCGGCGTGCTCGGGCGTCACGAAGTGCGGGCGGATCGCGTAGGGCACGAGGATCTGGACCGCGAGGAACGCGACGAGGGTCGCGGCCATCGCGGGCACGGTGCGCCGGATCAGCAGCCCGGCTGCCGCGCCGAGGGCGAAGGCGAACGCCGCGTAGCCGAGGGGGACGATCCCGCGGCCGCTGAACATGAGGGCGGTGAACCGGTCCAGGTTGACCCGGTCGATGGGGCTCGCCCACCAGGTCACGAGGAGGCTGAGCACCCCGGTGACGGCGACGGCGATCAGGCCGACGGCGCCGAGCTTGACCAGGAGCCAGCGGCCCCGGGTGATGCTCTGGTTCCAGATGAGCCGGTGGGTGCCGGTCTCCAGTTCACGGGCGATCAGCGGGGCGCCCCAGAAGATCCCGATGATGCCGGGTGCGGCGAGCAGCAGGCTCGTGACGTAGTAGGTCAGGGTCTGGTACTCGACGACCAGGGCGTTCTTCGCCGATTCGCAGTCGCTGCCGCATCCGGCGACGGTGCTGTCGTAGACCTCGCGCATCCGGAGGCCGGTGACGACGAGGAATATCGCGATCGCGGCCAGGACGGCGAGCGCGGCGAGGGTCTGGACGCGGTACTGGCGCCAGGTCAGCCAGATCATCGCTGGTTCTCCCGGGTGGGTCGGGGGCCGGTCCCGGCCGTGGCCTGACTCATGTAGGTGAGGACGAGGTCCTCCAGGTCGAGCGGCTCCATGACCCAGGAGGGGTCCTGGAGCGCCCTGTCGGAGCGCACGATGAAGGTGCTCTGCCGCTCGGTGTGGGTCTCCTGGATGACCTGCATGTCCCGGGGCAGGGTGGCCGCCTCGCGGCGGGCGGTGGTGAGCCGGAAGTGGGTGGCGAGCAGGTCGTCGACGTCGCCCGCGACCTGGACCCGGGAGGCGACCAGCGAGATCAGGTGGTCGCAGACCCGTTCCAGGTCGGACACCAGGTGCGAGGAGAGCACGACGGTGGTTCCGTGTTCGGCCACGACCTCCATCAGGCTCTGCAGGAACTCCCGCCGGGCCAGCGGGTCCAGGGCGGCGACGGGCTCGTCGAGGATCAGCAGCTCGGGCCGTTTGGCGACGGCGAGCGTCAGGGCCACCTGGGCGCGCTGGCCGCCGGAGAGCTTGCCCGCCTTCTGGGCGGGGTCCAGGCCGAGCTGCCGGATCCGGTCTCCCGCCAGCTGCGCGTCCCAGCCCGGGTTGAGCCGGGCGCCCAGCTTCAGGTGGTCGGCGATGGACAGCCCGGCGTAGGTGGGCGTGTCCTGAGCGACGAACCCGACCTTGGCGAGCTGCCCGGGCCCGGAGGCGGGCCGGCCGCCGAGCACCTCGATGGTGCCGGAGGTCGGGCCGATCAGCCCGCAGGCCAGCTGCAACAGGGTGGACTTCCCGGCCCCGTTGGGCCCGACCAGGCCGACGACCCGCCCGGACGGCACGCTCAGGGTGCAGTCGCTCAGCGCCTCTTTGCGGCCGTACCGCTTGCCCAGCGCGCGGGCTTCCAATATTGCGGTCATTTCTCCTCTTCGGTGTGCGTGCGCGTGTCCGGGTCCGTGCCGGTGCGGGCGCGGAAGGTACTCAGGAACAGGGCCTCGATGCTTTCTTCGCCCAGACCGGCGGCCCGCGCCTTGTCGAGCCACAGCTGCAACTCCCGCCGCAGTGGCTCGTGTTCGGAGAGCGAGTCGTCGCTGAGCGTTCCGGAGACGAAGGTGCCGACCCCGGGCTTCTTCGCGACCAGGCCCTCGTATTCGAGCTCCCGGTAGGCCTTGAGCACGGTGTTCGGGTTGATCGCCACGCCGGCCGCGACGTCCTTGACGGTCGGCAGCCGGTCGCCCTCGGACAGCAGCCCCAACCGCAGGGCCTGACGCACCTGATGGACGAGCTGCATGTACGGGGCGACGCCGGACCGGGCATCGAGGTGAAACTCGATCACTGTCCTCCTCTATTCATCTAGCTTCCTAGCACTATAGGACTCTAAGTATGTGGTGACTGTCAACCGCCTTCCGAGGGAGCGGAGTTGTCCGCCTCCCGAGCTATTCGGTATTGCTAGGTAGTGGTAGTCAGCGTTACGGTGTACCAGTACTCAGCAACACCGAATAGCTCAAGGGGGAGGTGTTCCATGCCCAAGCTGCTGACGGAAATGCTCAAGGGCACGCTGGAGGGCATCGTCCTCGCGACCCTGTCCGGCCGGCCCGCGTACGGCTACGAGATCACGGCATGGCTGCGGGAGCAGGGGTTCTCCGACATCGCCGAAGGGACCGTCTACGCGCTGCTCATCAGGGTCGAGAAGCGCGGTCTCGTCGACGTGGAGAAGGTCCCCTCCGAGAAGGGGCCGCCGCGCAAGGTGTACTCCCTCAACACCGAGGGACGGGAGTACCTCGAAGAGTTCTGGAGGACCTGGAGCTTCCTCACGGAACGACTGGACCGGCTCCGCGAAGGGGGCGAGTGACCATGTCCGATGGTGAGAAGAGCGGTTTCATCGCGAAGGTGATCGGACCGAAGAAGCGCTGGAGGGCGTACAAGGCGCGCGTCAAGGAGCTCCCCGAGAGCCGGCGCACGGCGGTCGAGGCGATCGAGCGGTACCTGATGCACTTCGTGCCGGCCGACGGCGACAGCAACGCGTCGATGTTCGAAGACCTCGCCGACCTCTTCGAGCAGGCTGCGGCGGACGGCACGCCGATACGCGAGATCGTCGGGGAGGACCCGGTGGAGTTCGCCGACGCGTTCGCCCAGAACTACTCGGAGGGCGGCTACGTCCCCGCCCGCGCGAAGAAGCAGCTGACCGAAGCCCTCGCCCGCGCCGAGGAGGCCGAGAACACGGCCGGGGACACGAGCGGGGGCACGGCATGACGGCGTTATGGACCGGCATGGTGCCGGTCGACGACACGGCCCTGGCCGCCACCGACACCGGCGGCCCCGGCACGCCCGTGGTCTACCTCAACGGCCACTTCGCCACCCAGGGGTACTGGCGACGGGTCATCGCCGACCTCGGACCCGGGTGGCGCCACCTCACCTACGACGAGCGGGCCCGCGGCAGGAAGTCGAAGCGCTCGGCCGACTACTCCTTCGAGGCGGCCGTCCGGGACGTCGACGCCGTACTCGCGGCCAGGGACGTGGACCGGGCGCTGGTGGTGGGTTGGTCCTACGGGGCGTTCGTCGGAGCCCACTGGGCGAGCCGCAATCCGGACCGCGCCCTCGGTGCGGTCCTGGTGGACGGCGCTCAGCCGTACGACTGGCTCACCGAGGAGATGGAGCAGGGGATCCGCAGGTTCTTCAAGCGGATGGGCCCACTGCTGCCACTGCTTCGCCCGACGGGCCTGGCGCCGCGGATGACCGCCGCAGAGATGGCCGACAGCAACATCGAGGTCGGCCGGCTCGCCCGCGAGCGCGAACTGGGCCCCGTACTGGACGACATCACCGTCCCGGTGCGGTACGTCCTGGCTTCGGGAACGTCCTTCGGGAGCAAGGGAGACGAGCAGGAACGGATCCGCGCCGGCCTCGACCCGGTGTTCCGGCGCAATCCGAACATCCGGCTCAGCGCGAAAGTCCCCAGCAACCACGGCGCGATCCTGAGGAAGGACGCCCGGGCCGTCGCCACAGCCGTACGCGAAACCGCCGCCCTCGCCCCCGACCGGCCCTGAACCCCGGGCGCCCGTCACCCCCGGCCGGGGACCGACGGGCGCCGAGCCGGAACGCACCGCAGCAGCCCGTCTCGCCGTAGTGGCGCAGTGTCCGGGCAGTGACGCCCGGCCCGAACGGCAGCCCCTGGGCTACTTGCCGTTCAAGTGTGTGGTCAGGCGTGACAGCAGAGGCAGCGCCGCCTCGAGCGTCTTTCGTTCGTTGGAACTGAGGACATCGTCGATCGCGGTGCCGAGCCAGTCCGCACGCCTTCGGCGCTCCTCGGCCAGACGGCCACTTCCCGTCGGCGTGAGGTGGAGCAACAGCTTGCGCCCGTCGCTGGGGTGCGCCTCGGCATGTACGAGGCCCTGAGCCAGGAGTTCTTTGACCGACTTGGCAGCCGACTGGTGACTGACTCCCCGCTGTTGTGCGATGTCGGCGGTGGTCAGCGGGCCGCTGCGGTCCAGGTAGCCCAGGACGGCGGCCTCGCCGGGCGGCATCTTGTCGGCGGTGCGCACAGTGCGTACGAGCCGTCCGATGGTCAGGCGGAGTTCTTCGGCCAGCTGATTCTCGTCCATGACGCCAGCTTAGCCACACTCATCAACCAAACTGTACAGTCTGGTTGTAGATATTCGGCCGGCTCGAAAGGGACCCACTGTGAAGCTCACCAAGCACGCCCATGCCTGCGTCACGCTCGAGAAGGACGGCACCCGCCTGGTCATCGACCCCGGCACCTTCACCCCGGACGCGGCAGAGGCCGTCACCCGGGCTCACGCCGTCCTGATCACCCACGAACACTTCGACCACTTCGACGAAAAGCTCGTCGCCGCCGCTCTCGAAGCCCAGCCCGGGCTGCAGGTCTACGGCACAGCCACGGTCGCAGCCACCCTCGGCAGCCACGATGGCCGCGTCCACGCCGTCGCCGCGGGCGACACCTTCGGCGTCGGTTCCATCACCGCCACCGTCCACGGCCACCGCCACGCGCTGATCCACGCCGACATCCCGTGCCCCGACAACGTCGGCTACCTCCTGGACGACGGAGCCGTCTACCACCCCGGCGACGCCTACTTCGCGCCCGACGCTCCCGTACGCACCCTCCTGCTGCCGACAAGCGGCCCATGGACAAAGCTCGGTGAAGCCGCCGACTACGTCCGCACCGTCAAACCCGAGCGCATCATCCAGATCCACGAACTCATGCTCAGCGACCTCGGCCAGCACTCCACCGCCCATCTCCTCGGCGAGAAGGGCCTGACCGGCACCTCGATCGACCGCCTCGAGCCCGGCACCACCGTCCAGCTGTAAGAGCTCGCTCCCAACGGATGCGGAGCCACGCCACGGCGCCGGCCGGGCGGGGGAAGGCCGCTGTCAGTGCTGCTGGTTAGCGTGATCGGTGTCCGTCGGAACCGAAGACACCATGGGGGACCACATGAAGCAGACACACGGGCGCGGCAAGGCCGCCGCGATCGGCACACTGGCCGCGGCACTCACGCTGACGCTCGCGGCCGGTACGGCCCAGGCCTCGGCGGGGGGCGAGATCGTCGGCTACCCCGGGCCCGACGGGCTGATCTGGATACCCGAGCAGGCCGGCTCCAGCGGCTTCGTCTCGGGCGGCCTCTCGTCCCGGCTGGACACGTTCATCACCTTCGGCTGCGCGGGCGGCGGCACGATAGAGGTGGCCTTCCACCTCGACGACCACCCGGACCGCGACCCGGCCCCCTTCACGGTCGACTGCCCCGAGGGCGACCCGGCGCGCGTCACCGTCCCCCTCGGCACCGGCCTCCAGGGCGGCTTCGGGGCCTGGGTGACGGCCTCGGCCCCGTCCACCCGCTGGGGCGCCACGGTCGTCCAGCCCGAGTAGCCCCGAACACGCCACAGCGCCCGCCACCCCTGGTCGGGGACGTGGCGGGCGCTGTGTCGGGAGTTCCGTACGCCGTTGTACGGACCGTATGAGGGGTCCCCTCCCCCTGCGGGGAGGGGGGTGCTGCTACGTCAGACGGTGAGAGAACGATCCGTCGGCTTGACCGGGTACGGGAGGGCGCTGCTGCCGGTCAGGAAGCGGTCCACGCCGCGGGCGGCCGAGCGGCCTTCCGCGATGGCCCAGACGATCAGCGACTGGCCGCGGCCCGCGTCGCCGGCGACGAAGACGCCGTCGACGTTGGTCGCGTAGGAGGCGTCGCGGTCGATGTTGCCGCGCGGGTCCAGCTCGAGGCCGAACTGCTGGACCAGGCCGTTCTCCTGGTCGGTGCCCGTGAAGCCCATCGCCAGGGTGACCAGCTGCGCGGGGAGGACGCGCTCGGTGCCGGGCTTCTGGACGAGCTTGCCGTCCTCGAAGGCGACCTCGACCAGGTGGAGGGCCTGGACGTTGCCGTCCTCGTCGCCCTCGAAGTGGGTGGTGGAGACGGAGTAGACCCGCTCGCCGCCCTCCTCGTGGGCCGAGGTGACCTTGTAGAGCATCGGGAAGGTCGGCCACGGCTGGTTGGCGTTCCGGTCCTCGCCCGGCTTGGGCATGATCTCCAGCTGCGTGACCGAGGCCGCGCCCTGGCGGTGGGCGGTGCCCACGCAGTCCGCGCCGGTGTCGCCGCCGCCGATGACGACCACGTGCTTGCCCTCGGCCGTGATGGGGGGCGCCATGAAGTCGCCCTCCTGGACCTTGTTGGCGAGCGGCAGGTACTCCATGGCGAAGTGGATGCCGTTCAGCTCGCGGCCCGGGACCGGCAGGTCGCGGGAGACGGTAGCGCCCGCCGCGATGACCACCGCGTCGAACCGCTTGCGCAGGTCGGTGGCGGTGATGTCGCGGCCGACCTCGATGCCGGTGCGGAACTTGGTGCCCTCCGCGCGCATCTGCTCGATGCGGCGGTTGATGTGCACCTTCTCCATCTTGAACTCGGGGATGCCGTAGCGCAGCAGGCCGCCGATGCGGTCCGCGCGCTCGTACACGACCACGGTGTGGCCGGCCCGGGTCAGCTGCTGGGCGGCCGCGAGGCCCGCCGGGCCCGAGCCGATGACGGCGGCCGTCTTGCCGGACAGCCGCTCCGGCGCCTGCGGGGTGACGTCGCCGTTGTCCCACGCCTTGTCGATGATCGAGACTTCGACGTTCTTGATGGTCACGGCGGGCTGGTTGATGCCGAGCACGCACGCCGACTCGCAGGGAGCCGGGCACAGCCGCCCGGTGAACTCCGGGAAGTTGTTCGTCGCGTGCAGGCGCTCCGACGCGGCGGTCCAGTCCTCGCGGTACGAGAAGTCGTTCCACTCCGGGATCAGGTTCCCGAGCGGGCACCCGTTGTGACAGAACGGGATGCCGCAGTCCATGCAGCGGCCGGCCTGCTTGCTGATGATCGGGAGCAGGGAGCCCGGAACGTAGACCTCGTTCCAGTCCTTGAGCCGATCGGCAACGGGACGGGTGCAGGCGGTCTCGCGCGGGGTGGTGAGGAAGCCCTTCGGGTCAGCCATGGGTCGCCGCCTCCATCATCTTCTCCGTGGTCTCGGATTCCGAGAGTCCGGCGAGCTCAGCGGCGTCCTTGGCGGCGAGCACTGCCTTGTACGTGGTGGGGATGATCTTGCTGAAGCGGTCCACCGCGACGGACCAGTCAGCCAGGAGCTTCGCGGCCACGGTCGAGCCGGTCTCCTCCTCGTGGCGGCGCACCACATCGTGCAGCCACTGCTTGTCGGTGTCGGACAGGGCCTCGACGGCGCCCGCGTTGCCGACGTTGACGTTGTGCGGGTCGAGGTCGATGACGTACGCGACGCCGCCCGACATGCCGGCCGCGAAGTTACGGCCCGTCTCGCCCAGGACGACCGCCTGGCCACCGGTCATGTACTCGCAGCCGTGGTCGCCCACGCCCTCCGAGACGACCAGCGCGCCCGAGTTGCGGACGCAGAAACGCTCGCCGGTGCGGCCGCGCAGGAACATCTCGCCGCCGGTGGCTCCGTAGCCGATGGTGTTGCCGGCGATGGTGGAGTACTCGGCGAGGTGGTCGGCACCGCGGTCCGGGCGGACCACGATGCGGCCACCGGAGAGGCCCTTGCCGACGTAGTCGTTGGCGTCGCCCTCCAGGCGGAGGGTGATGCCCTTCGGCACGAACGCGCCGAAGGACTGGCCGGCGCTGCCGGTGAAGGTCAGGTCGATGGTGTTGTCGGGCAGGCCCGCGCCACCGAACTTCTTGGTGACGTGGTGGCCGAGCATGGTGCCGACGGTCCGGTTGATGTTGCGGATCGCGACCTGGGCGCGGACCGGCTGGGCCGCCTCGGCGGTCTCGGCGTTCAGCGCGTCGGCGGCGAGCTCGATCAGCTCGTTGTCGAGGGCCTTCTCCAGACCGTGGTCCTGCTCGATCAGGGCGTGGCGGACCGCGCCCTCGGGCAGCTCCGGCACGTAGAAGAGCGGCTCCAGGTCGAGACCCTGCGCCTTCCAGTGCGTGACGGCCTTGGTGGTGTCGAGGAGCTCGGCGTGGCCGACGGCCTCCTCGATCGTGCGGAAGCCCAGCTCGGCGAGGATCTCGCGCACCTCCTCCGCGATGTACTCGAAGAAGTTGACGACGAACTCGGGCTTGCCGGAGAAGCGGTCGCGCAGGACCGGGTTCTGGGTGGCGATGCCGACCGGGCAGGTGTCCAGGTGGCAGACGCGCATCATGACGCAGCCGGAGACGACGAGCGGCGCGGTCGCGAAACCGAACTCCTCGGCGCCGAGCAGCGCGGCGATGACCACGTCGCGGCCGGTCTTGAGCTGGCCGTCGGTCTGGACGACGATGCGGTCGCGCAGCCCGTTGAGCAGCAGGGTCTGCTGGGTCTCGGCGAGGCCGAGCTCCCAGGGGCCGCCCGCGTGCTTGAGCGAGGTGAGCGGGGAGGCGCCCGTTCCGCCGTCGTGGCCGGAGATGAGGACGACGTCCGCGTGGGCCTTGGAGACACCCGCGGCGACCGTGCCCACGCCGACCTCGGAGACCAGCTTCACGTGGATGCGGGCGACCGGGTTGGCGTTCTTGAGGTCGTGGATCAGCTGAGCCAGGTCCTCGATGGAGTAGATGTCGTGGTGCGGCGGCGGGGAGATCAGGCCGACGCCCGGGGTGGAGTGGCGGGTCTTGGCGACCCACGGGTACACCTTGTGGCCGGGCAGCTGGCCGCCCTCGCCGGGCTTGGCGCCCTGCGCCATCTTGATCTGGATGTCGTCCGCGTTGACCAGGTACTCCGAGGTCACGCCGAAGCGGCCGGAGGCGACCTGCTTGATGGACGAGCGGCGCGCCGGGTCGTACAGGCGGTCCGGGTCCTCGCCGCCCTCACCGGTGTTGGACTTGGCGCCCAGCTGGTTCATGGCGATGGCGAGGGTCTCGTGCGCCTCCTTGGAGATGGAGCCGTACGACATGGCGCCGGTGGAGAAGCGCTTGACGATGTCGGCGACCGACTCGACCTCGTCGATGGAGATGGCTTCGCGGTCCGACTTGAAGCCGAACAGGCCGCGGAGCGTCATCAGGCGCTCGGACTGCTCGTTCACCCGGGCCGTGTACTGCTTGAAGATGTCGTACCGGCGGTTGCGGGTGGCGTGCTGGAGGCGGAAGACCGTCTCCGGGTCGAACAGGTGCGGTTCGCCCTCGCGGCGCCACTGGTACTCGCCGCCGATCTCCAGCGCGCGGTGCGTGGCTGCGATGCCGGAGACGGGGTAGGCCTTGGCGTGGCGCGCGGCCACCTCCTTGGCGATGACGTCCAGGCCGGCGCCGCCGATCTTGGTGGCGGTGCCGTTGAAGTAGGTCTCGACGAACTCGTCGTTGAGGCCGACGGCCTCGAAGACCTGGGCGCCGCGGTAGGAGGCGACGGTGGAGATGCCCATCTTGGACATGACCTTCAGGACGCCCTTGCCGAGCGCGTAGATCAGGTTCTTGATGGCCTGCTCCGGCTCCAGGCCGGACAGGAAGGTACCGGCGCGCAGCAGGTCCTCGACGGACTCCATGGCGAGGTACGGGTTGACCGCGGCGGCGCCGTAGCCGATGAGCAGGGCGACGTGGTGGACCTCGCGGACGTCACCGGCCTCGACCAGCAGGCCCACCTGGGTGCGCTGCTTGGTGGCGATGAGGTGGTGGTGCACGGCGGAGGTGAGCAGCAGCGACGGGATCGGCGCGTGCTCGGCGTCCGAGTGGCGGTCCGAGAGGACGATCAGGCGGGCGCCGTTGGCGATGGCCGCGTCGGCCTCGGCGCGGATCTCCTCGATCCGGGCGGCCAGGGCCTCGCCGCCGCCGGAGACCCGGTAGAGGCCGGAGAGCGTGGCGGCCTTCATGCCGGGCATGTCGCCGTCGGCGTTGATGTGGATGAGCTTGGCCAGCTCGTCGTTGTCGATCACCGGGAAGGGCAGGGTGACGCTGCGGCAGGACGCGGCGGTCGACTCCAGCAGGTTGCCCTGCGGGCCGAGCGAGGACAGCAGCGAGGTGACGAGCTCCTCGCGGATGGCGTCCAGCGGCGGGTTGGTGACCTGCGCGAAGAGCTGGGTGAAGTAGTCGAAGAGCAGCCGGGGGCGCTCGGACAGGGCCGCGATCGGGGAGTCCGTACCCATGGAGCCGAGCGGCTCGCCGGCGGTACGGGCCATCGGCGCGAGGATGACGCGCAGCTCTTCCTCGGTGTAGCCGAAGGTCTGCTGGCGGCGGGTGACCGAGGCGTGGGTGTGCACGATGTGCTCGCGCTCGGGCAGGTCCGAGAGCTCGATCTCGCCGGTCTCCAGCCACTCCGCGTAGGGGGCGGCGGCGGCCAGCTCGTTCTTGATCTCGTCGTCCTCGATGATCCGCTTCTGGGCGGTGTCGACGAGGAACATCTTGCCGGGCTGCAGGCGGCCCTTGCGGACGACCTTGGCCGGGTCGATGTCGAGCACGCCGACCTCGGAGCCGAGGACGACGAGGCCGTCGTCGGTGACCCAGTAGCGGCCGGGGCGCAGACCGTTGCGGTCGAGGACCGCGCCGACCTGGGTGCCGTCGGTGAAGGTGACGCAGGCCGGGCCGTCCCAGGGCTCCATCTGCGTGGAGTGGTACTTGTAGAACGCGCGGCGGGCCGGGTCCATGGAGGTGTGGTTCTCCCACGCCTCCGGGATCATCATCAGCACGCTGTGCGGGAGGGAGCGGCCGCCGAGGTGGAGCAGCTCCAGGACCTCGTCGAAGGAGGCCGAGTCGGAGGCGTCCGGGGTGCAGATCGGGAAGATCCGGTCCAGCACGCCGTCGCCGAAGGCCTCGGAGGCCAGCTGGGACTCGCGGGCCTTCATCCAGTTCCGGTTGCCCTTGACCGTGTTGATCTCGCCGTTGTGCGCGACGAAGCGGTACGGGTGGGCGAGCGGCCACGACGGGAAGGTGTTCGTGGAGAAGCGCGAGTGGACCAGGGCGACGGCCGAGGCGAAGCGGCGGTCGGAGAGGTCCGGGAAGAAGGGCTCCAGCTGGCCGGTGGTCAGCATGCCCTTGTAGACGATGGTGCGGGCGGAGAGCGACGGGAAGTAGACACCGGCCTCGCGCTCGGCGCGCTTGCGCAGCACGAAGGCCTTGCGGTCCAGCTCGATGCCCGTGCTGCCGCCCCCGGACTCCGTCCGGGAGGTGCCCCCTGAGACGAACAGCT
Organism: Streptomyces xanthophaeus; assembly: GCF_030440515.1. Classification (GTDB taxonomy): domain Bacteria; phylum Actinomycetota; class Actinomycetes; order Streptomycetales; family Streptomycetaceae; genus Streptomyces; species Streptomyces kutzneri. The sequence continues at coordinate 5,982,144 of NZ_CP076543.1, read as the reverse complement.
GCGAGAAGGCCGGCATGGTGGCGCGGGCGCCGTTGCCGAGCAGGTCCGGGGTGACCGGGACCTCGCGCCAGCCGAGGACCGTGAGGTTCTCCTCGGCGGCGATGGCCTCGATCTGCTCCACGGCGACGGCCTGTGCGGTGCCGTCGGCGGGGAGGAAGGCGATACCGACGGCGTAGCCGCCGGCCGCGGGGAGCTCGAAGCCGGCCACCTCGCGCAGGAACGCGTCGGGGACCTGGCTGAGGATTCCGGCGCCGTCGCCCGAGTCCGGCTCGGAGCCGGTCGCGCCGCGGTGCTCGAGGTTCCGCAATACGGTCAGGGCCTGCTCAACGAGTGTGTGGGTGGCCTCGCCGGTGAGGTTCGCCACGAATCCGACGCCACAGGCGTCCTTCTCGTTGCGCGGGTCGTACATGCCCTGCTGGGCGGGGCGACCGTCCATGGGCGACCAGGCGGTGGTGCTGGAGCCGGTCGCGGAGTGCGTGGATGCGGAACGCATCGGCTCTCCCGTCGTCGTCGTGGCATATGTGCATAGCCGAGGGACGACGTTGGCCCTCTGCGAAATTTCGTGCAGATTACATGATGACGACAATCCCGAGAAGCGGATACGTCATTCCAGCATGCGGACTGCACGAGGCAGAAAGAGGGGACTTTCGCGGCGCTCTACGGAGGTATCGCGCGAGGCGGAGGTCCCGGTGCAGGGCGGGCATCGTTGCCCGGAGCCCTGGTGTGATTCCCGGCGGACACGGATTCGAAACCGCCGGGTAACGGACTACTTATGTTGCGTACTGCATAGTGTCTCACTCCAGCCGCGGTCAGCCTATGGCTCCGCCGATCCAGGTTCCCAGGATGTACGTCACACCGGCGGCCGCGCCACCCAGGACCAGCTGGCGGACGCCGCTGTACCACCAGGACCGCGCGGTGACCCGGGAGACGACCGCACCGCAGACGAAGAGCCCGGCCAGCGCGAGCAGCACCGCGGGCCACAGGGCGGTGGCGCCGAGCAGGTACGGCAGTACGGGGAGCAGCGCGCCCAGCGCGAACGAACCGAACGACGAGACCGCGGCGACCAGCGGCGAGGGCAGGTCGTCGGGGTCGATCCCGAGCTCCTCGCGGGCGTGGATCTCCAGCGCCTGCTCGGGATCGCGCGAGAGCTGCATGGCGACCTCGCGGGCGAGCGACGGCTCGACGCCCCGGGAGACGTAGAGCTCCGCGAGCTCCTCCATCTCGTCGATCGGGTGCTTGCGCAACTGCTGGCGCTCCACGTCCAGTTCGGCGAGGACCAGTTCGCGCTGCGAGGCGACGGAGGTGTATTCGCCGGCCGCCATCGAGAAGGCGCCGGCCGCGAGACCCGCCAGCCCGGTGATGACGACGGTCTGCGGGGCGACGGCGCCGCCGGCCACACCGGTCATCAGGGCGAGGTTCGAGACGAGCCCGTCCATGGCACCGAAGACGGCCGGCCTCAGCCATCCGCCGTTGACGTCGCGGTGGGTGTGGTTGTCGCGGTGCGCGGTGTGCAGCGGTGCTTCGATGTCGATGATGGACATGCGTGGAATCTCCCCAAATGTGCGATCGGACGCCGCAACGCGCCCCGCTCCCCCTGAACACCTCGAAACTACGCACGATTTCTGTCGCCCGCCAGCAAGGAAGGCCGTACTTACCTGGGCTTTTGCGGGTCGGCGACCGGGTGACGGGGGTGTTCGCGGGGTGTTTCGCGACGAGCGACAAACCACATGCCATGGCACAAATCCCCCAAGGGCTCATGATGAGCCCCATCCAATGTGGGAGAGGCGCGCCATGGAGCCGATGAAGCTGATTGCATGCAATCCGCAGGTCCTCCTCGAACGGGCCAGGGGCGCTCTTCTCGGACTCGCCGTCGGCGACGCGCTGGGCGCCCCCGCGGAGAACATGAAGCCGTCGGAGATCCGGGCGAAGTGGGGCCGCATCGAGGGGTTCGTGTCGGAGGACCCGGCGGGCACGGACGACACCGAGTACGCGATCTTCTCGGGGCTGCTGCTGGCCCGCCACGGCTCGGCGCTCACCGTCTCCCACGTCGAGCGGGCCTGGCACCACTGGATCGCCGACCTCGACGAAGGCCCGTTCCGGGGCGCGGGGTTCTCGGAGCGCGGCACCCTGGAGAATCTCCGCCGGGGCCTGGCCGCGCCCATCTCCGCCCAGCACCGGCACGCGTGGTCGGACGGCCTGGCCATGCGGGCCGCGCCGTTCGGCGTCTTCGCCGCGGGCCGGCCCGCCGAAGCGGCCCGGCTCGTCGCCATCGACGGCTCGGTCAGCCACGACGGCGAGGGCATCTACGGCGGCCAGGCGGTCGCGGCGGGCGTGGCCGCGGCCATGGCGGGCGGCTCCCCCGCCTCGGTGATCTCGGCGGCCCTGTCCGTCATCCCGTCCGACTCCTGGACGGCCCGCTCCCTGCGCCGGGCGGTCACCGCCGCCCCGCGCGGCGAACGGGCGGTGCGCTCGGCGGTGGTCATCGGCGGCTACCCGTGGACCGACCTGGCCCCGGAGGCGGTGGGCCTGGCCTTCGGCGCCTTCGCCGCCTGCCGGGGCGACTTCCCGTCCTCCGTCCTCACCGCCGTGAACATGGGCCGCGACGCCGACACCACCGCGGCGGTGGCGGGCGCCCTGGCCGGCGCGCTGTCGGGAGCCGCCGCGATCCCCGCCGCCTGGTCCTCGGCCATCGGCCCGGTCCGCGGCAGCTGCCTCCCCTCGATGCGGGGCTACCACGTCCTGGACATCGCGGACCTCCTCACCCCGGAATGCGAGGCCGCCCGATGACCCTCACCCCGGACGACCGGACGCCGGCGCTGCCCCCGGCGGATCCGACCCCGAGCACGGGTCTGGGTACGGGCGCGCCACCGGCGGCGCCGAGCCCCGCAGGCCGACCCCCGACCCCGGCCGAGCGGGGCCCCGGGCGCCTGACCCCAGCCGGTCAGGCCCGGGCCGAGGCGCTCGCGCCACCCCCGGGTCCGGGCCCGAACCCGGCCGAACCTGGGCTCGGAGTCCTGACCCCGGGCGGTCAGGCCCGGTCCGTGGGGCTGGCACTGTCCCCGGCGAACCCGGCCCCGGGTACGGGTCTGGGTACGGCACCGGCGGAGCCAAGGTCCGGGAGTCTGCCCTCGGCCCCGCTCCCGGCCGATCGGGGGCACGGGAGCCTGACCCCGGGCGGTCAGGCCCGGGCCGAGGCGCCCGCGCGGCCCCCGGGTCCGGGCCCGGCCCCGGCCGTCGCAGACCTGGCCGCGGCTTCGGGTCCGGCTCCGGCGGAACGGCGGTACGCGGGCCTGCCCCCTGGGCACGCGGCCCCGGCCGGGATGCCGCCGCGTACAGCACCGGCACCGCCCTCGGGTGCGGAGGGAGAGGGAGGCGGAGCGGGAAGCGTCCTCGCTCCCGCTCCCACGGCGGGATCCCGGATCGTGGTCCGCACCGGGCAGCCCGCCCCAGGCACACTCGGGACCGGGCCCGGGGCCGCGGGCAGGGCCGATGGTCCCGGGACGGCGGTCCGGGTCGGGCAGCCCGCTGCCGGCACGGCCGGGGTCGAACCGGTTTCCCGGACCAGGGCCGGAGCCGACGCTCCCGGAGCGGGCGCCGGGACCGCGGTCCGCGCCGGGCAGCATGCCGCAGGCACGGCCGACACCGCCCTCGCGCGGGCCGTCGGCACGACCGGGGTCGAGACGGCATCCGCGACCGTCGCCGTGGCCGGAGCCGACGCTCCCGGAGCGGGCGCCGGGACCGCGGTCCGCGCCGGGCAGCATGCCGCAGGCACCGCCGACCCCGCCCTCGCACGAGCCGTCGGCACGACCGGGGTCGAAACGGCATCCGCGACCGTGGCCGTGGCCGGAGCCGACGCTCCCGGAGCGGGCGCCGGGACCGTGGTCCGCGCCGGGCAGCATGCCGCAGGCACGGCCGACCCCGCCCTCGCACGAGCCGTCGGCACGACCGGGGTCGAGACGGCATCCGCGACCGTCGCCGTGGCCGGAGCCGACGCTCCCGGAGTCGTGGTCCGCGCAGGGCAGCATGCCGCAGGCACCGCCGACCCCGCCCTCGCACGGGCCGTCGGCACGACCGGGATCAGGGTCCGGACCCCGGAACGTCCCGCCGGGCTGCCCGCAAGGGCCCGGCCCATCGAGGGCCTTCTCCTCGGGCTCGCCGCAGGCGACGCGGCCGGGTGGCCCGCCGCCCGCCACCGCGCCAGCCGGATGCCCGAGTGGACCCGCCGCCTCACCCGCGAGCTCGACACCTTCGCCGAGCAGAACGCCACCACCACCCTCCCCGTCCCCATCGCCCTCAACCAGCCCCCCGAACCCCTTCGCCTCGGCCCCTCCGACGACGCCGAATGGGCCGCCTTCGTCGCCGAGTCCGTACTCACCGCCGCCGGTGTGCTGCTCAGCGACCTCTCCCGGTCCCGCCGCATGCGCGCCGCCATCGACCTCGCGTGGAACGCCCTCGCCTCCGAGGTCGCCGCGGCAGCGGAACGCGCGCCCGAGGTCGAGTCCGCCGTCCTCCCCCTCCGCGCCCGGATCTCCGTCCGCGCCGGCCTCGGCAACCTCGCCACCGGCCTGCGCCCGCCCGCCACCGGCCACGACAACCCGCACTACTTCGACGACGCCGCCTGCGTCCGCGCCTGCGTCCTCGCCGTCGTGCATCCCGGCGACGCCCGCGCGGCGGCCGACCTCGCCGAGTTCGACGCCCGCTACACCCAGGACGGCGACGGGGTGCACGGCGCCCGCGCCATGGCCGCCGCCATCGCCACCGCCTTGAGCGCCGCCGGTGCCGTCGGTGCCGCCGGTGCCGCCGGTGCCGCCGGTGCCGCCGACGCCGTCGACGCCGCCGTGGACGCCGCCCTCGCCCAGCTCCCCGAGGCCACCGAGATCGGCCGCAACGCCCGGCACGCGGTCCGCCTCGCCCGTACGCACACGGACGGCGGCGCCTTCGCCATCGTCCCCATCCTCGAACACGAGATCGTCGACCACGTCTACAGCTACGGGATCGCCGCCGCCGAGACCGTCCCCGTGGCCCTCGCCCTCGCCACCGCCGCCCGCGGCAGGATGACCGAGGCCGTCCCGGCCGCCGCCTGCCTGTCCCGCGTCGCGGACTCCGCCCCCGCCCTGGCTGGCGCGCTTACCGGCGTCCTCGGCGGCGGCGACTCGATCCCCGCCGCCTGGCGCGAGGCCTGCCGCACCCTCTCCGGCTGCGCCCTCCCGCGTCTCGCCGGCACCGACCTCGTGGAACTCGCCGCGCTCCTCGCGGCCACGGAACTCACCTCACCCAAGGGATGATTCGGACATGACGCTCACGTTGGAGGACCGGGCCCGCGGCGCTCTCGTCGGAGCCGCCGTCGGCGACGCGCTCGGCGGCCCGGTGGAGGGCTGGACCCCGGACCAGATCGTGGAACGGCACGGCGGGCGCGTGCACGGCATCGTCGGCCCCTGGTACGAGGACTGGCGCACGGCCCGTCCCATCGCGCCGTACCACAAGGGCGACGGGCACGTCACGGACGACACCCTGATGACGCACGCGCTGGTACGGGTGTACGAGGCCGTACGGGACCACCTCGACGCCTACGCGATCGCCGAGCACCTGGTCCCCGACCTGATGTCCACGCCCCGCTGGATCCCGGAACTGGAGGCCGAGGCACTGCCGTTGCAGCGGATCTTCCTCGCCGAGAAGTGGATCGTGACCCGGCTGCACTACGCGCACGCCGACCCCCGCGAGGCCGGCAGCGGCAACATCGTCAACTGCGGCGCGGCGATGTACATGGCGCCGGTGGGCATCGCCAACGCGGGTAATCCGGCGGGCGCGTACGCGGAGGCGCTGGACATCGCCGGCGCGCACCAGTCCTCGTACGGACGGGAGGCGGCGGGCGTGTTCGCGGCGGCGGTGGCGGCCGCGTGCGTGCCGGGGGCGACGGCCGCCTCGGTGGTGGACACGGCCCTGTCCCTGGCCAAGGACGGCACGCGCGACGCGATCGCGGCCGTCCGCGAAGTGGCCTCCGGCCACCGGGACTTCGAGTCGGCGCTGGCCCCGCTGCGGGCGGCGGTGACCCCGTACGACTCGGTCGGCCCGGACTACCGCAACCCGTCGCTCGGCGCCCGCCGCCCCTCCCGCCTGCACGCCATCGAGGAGCTCCCGGTCGCGCTCGGGATGCTGCTCGTCGCGGACGGGCGGTACGAGACCGCGGTGCTCGGCGCGGTCAACTACGGCCGGGACTGCGACTCCATCGCCACCATGGCGGGGGCGGTCGCCGGGGCCCTGGGCGGCGAGGCCGTGGTCCCGGCCGCCTGGGCCAAGCAGGTCGCCGAGGCCAGCCGCCTCGACCTGCACGCCCCGGCCGAGGCGCTGGCCGCGGTGGCCCGGGAGATCTTCGCCCTCGACCGCTCCCGCCGCAGGACCCACGAGTCGGCCTTCACCGCGATCGCGGCAGACCGGTGACGGGCGGCGCCGGGTCCGCCCCGGCCGCTCCCGCGCCCCCGCCGGAATCCCGCGACGCCCCGGGCCCGGCCCGGCACCGCTCCCCGCGGGAGCCCGGGGCGGACCCGGATCCCGGCCCGGCGGGCGGGCTCCTGCGGCTGACCTGGGCCCAGCCCGAGGACCTCGTCGGGCACGAACTGCGCCAGGCCGCGGAGGACGGCCGGGACCCGGCCCCCGCCCTCCGCGCCTGGCTCGCGGCGGGCGGCCACCCCGCCCCGGACCGCGCGGGCGCCTCCCTCACGCCTGCCCCACCGGAACTCCGCGCCCTGGCCACCCGCCTCCTGGACGCCCTGGCGCAACTCCCACCCCCCTCCGAAGCCGACGAACCCCACTCCTGGCCCGCCATCCGAGCCACCTGGCCCACCACGGCCCACGGAGACCGGCCCACCGGCCTCCCGAACCCGGCGGCCCTCCCGCCCGCAGGGCCGGGGCACGGAGCCACCACTGCGCGCCCCGCACCGCCCCGCGCAGCAGAGGCCGTGCCCGCACGCGATCCCCGGCAGCCGCCCCCCGGCGGACCGGCGGACCGGACCACCGGACTCCCGGACCCGCCGGCACACCCGGGCGAATGCCCGACCGCAGGGCCGGGGGCACGAGCCACCGCCCCGAGCCCCGCACCGCCCCGTGCAGCAGAGGCCGTGCCCGGGGCAACTCCCCCGGGTACGGAGCCGGAGCCCGGGCACGGCCCGGCCCGGCCCGCGCAACCGCCGGGCGGCGCCGGGCCGCACCCCCTGCTGCCGACCGGGCCGGAGGCCGCCCTGCGGGAGCGGCTGGAAGCCGCCTGGGTGGGGCGGGCCGTCGGGTGTCTGCTCGGGAAACCCGTCGAGAAGCTGCCCCTGGAGGGGATCCGGGCACTGGCCCGCGCCGCCGGCAACTGGCCGCTGAACGACTGGTTCAGCGAACGCGGCGTACCGCCCCGGGTGCTGGCCGCCCACCCCTGGAACCGCCGCTCCGCCCCGACCTCCCTCGCCGAGAACATCGACGGCATGCCCGAGGACGACGATCTCAACTACCCCCTCCTCGGGCTGCTCCTGCTCCAGCGGCACGGCAAGGGCTTCACCACCGCCGACGTGGCCCGCCTCTGGCTCGACGAGCTGCCGGCCGGGCGGACCTTCACCGCCGAGCGCATCGCCTACCGCAATCTCCTCCTGGGTCTGGAGCCGCCCGTCACCGCCACCCACCACAACCCCTTCCGCGAGTGGATCGGCGCGCTGATCCGCGCCGACGTCCACGGCTGGACCAATCCGGGCGATCCGGCCGCCGCCGCGGCCCAGGCCTACCGGGACGCCGCCCTGACCCACACCGGCAACGGCGTCTACGCCGCCCTCTTCGTCGCGGCCGCCACCGCCACCGCCGCCACCGGCAGGTCGGACGTCCACACCGCGCTCCGGACCGGGCTGGCCTTCGTACCGCCCCGCTCGCGCCTCGCCGAGGCCGTCCGCTTCGGGATCCGGACGGCCCGCGCGGAGCCGGAGGACTTCGACCTCGTCGTCGACCGGCTGCATGCCCGCTACGGGCACTACCACTGGGTCCACGCCGTGCCCAACACCGCGCTGATCGCCGCCGCCCTCACCCACGCCGACGGGGACTTCACCCGCTCCGTCTGCCGCGCCGTGTCCGGCGGCTGGGACACCGACTCCAACGGAGCCACGGCCGGCGCCCTCGCCGGGCTGCTCACCGGCTCCCCCGACGCCCTCCCGCACCGCTGGACCGCGCCCCTGAAGAACCGCCTCGCCACCACCGTCCCCGGCTTCGACGGCATCGGCTTCGACACCCTCGCCCGACTCACCGCACAGGAGGCAGCACGCTCATGACGGCCATCGCCGTGCTCGGCAGTACGAACATGGACCTCGTCGCCTACGTCCCCAAGGCCCCCCGCCTCGGAGAGACCGTCACCGGCCGCGCTTTCCGCACGGTCCCCGGCGGCAAGGGCGCCAACCAGGCCGTCGCCGCCGCCCGCTCCGGCGGGGAGGTGGTGATGATCGGCGCGGTCGGGGCCGACGAGTTCGGCGTACGGCTGCGCTCCGCGCTCACCGCGGCCCGGGTCGACACGGCGGCCCTGCGCACCGTCGAGGGCGCCAGCGGCACCGCCCACATCACGGTCGACGACGAGGGCGGCAACAGCATCATCGTCATCCCCGGCGCGAACGCCGCCGTCACCGGTCTGGAGACGGGGGACGAGGCCCGGATCGCCGCCGCCGGTTCCCTCCTCCTCCAGCTCGAACTGCCCCTGGCCGCCGTCCTCGCCGGGGCCCTCGCCGCCCGCGCGCACGGCGTCCGTACGGTGCTCACCCCGGCCCCCGCCCAGCCGCTGCCCGCCGATCTGCTCGCCGCCACCGACCTCCTCGTCCCGAACGAGCACGAGGCGGCCGCCCTCACCGGCCTCACCGACCCCCTCCAGGCCGCCGAGGCCCTGCTGGCCGAGGTGCCCGAGGTGGTGATCACCCTCGGCGCGGCGGGGGCGCTGTACGCCGCCCGCGGCCGGGAGGCGCTGACCGTGCCCGCGCCCCGGGTGCGGGCCATGGACACGACCGCCGCCGGGGACACCTTCGTCGGCGCCCTCGCCGTGGCCCTGGGCGAGGGCCGGCCGATGCCCGAGGCCCTGCGCTGGGCCTCGGCGGCGGCCGCGCTCTCCGTCCAGCGCCCGGGAGCCCAGGACTCGATGCCGACCCGCGCCGAGACCGACGCCTTCGCCGCGGCGCAGCGCGGAGCCGCCTCGTGACCCCCGACGGGCGCCGGCCCCCGAGCTGCTCCGGCGGGGCCGGAAGTGTGTCGGGGCGATCCCCGCAGGGCGCCGAACGCACCACCGCCGCGCTTTCCGACCCCGGGCACCGTTCGGCGCCCGAGGAGACGCCCCGGCGCGCGCCCGGCCCCACCGAAGCCACCGCCCCCGCCCCCGCCGAAGCCCGGCCAGGGCAAGGGCCGCTGGAAGGGCTCCGCGTGCTCGACCTGGCCACCCTCTTCGCCGGACCGCTGACCGCCACCCTGCTCGGTGACTTCGGGGCCGAGGTCGTCAAGGTCGAGCACCCCGGCCGTCCCGACCCCTCGCGCGGCCACGGCCCCGCCAAGGACGGCATCGGCCTGTGGTGGAAGCTCCTCGGCCGGAACAAGCGGACGATGACCCTCGACCTGTCCACCCCGGGCGGCCGGGACACCCTGCTGCGCCTCGCCGCCACCGCCGACGTGGTCGTCGAGAACTTCCGCCCCGGCACCCTGGAGAAGTGGGGGCTGGGCTGGCCCGAGCTGTCCGCCGCCAACCCGCGCCTGGTCCTGGCGCGCGTCACGGCCTTCGGCCAGCACGGCCCGTACGCCCACCGTCCGGGCTTCGGAACGCTCGCCGAGGCGATGAGCGGTTTCGCCTCGATCACCGGGGAGCCGGACGGGCCGCCGACCCTGCCGCCCTTCGGGCTCGCCGACTCGATCGCCGCGCTCACCTGCGCGTACGCCGTGATGACCGCCCTCGCCGGGCGGGATCGCACCGGGCACGGTCAGGTCGTGGACCTGGCGATCGTGGAACCGATCCTCACCGTGCTCGGCCCGCACCCGCTCTGGTACGACCAGCTCGGCTACGTCCAGCCGCGCACCGGCAACCGCTCCGCGAACAACGCCCCCCGCAACACCTACCGCAGTGCCGACGGGCGCTGGCTTGCGGTCTCCGCCTCGGCGCAGTCCATCGCCGAGCGGGTGGTGCGGCTGGTGGGCCGGCCCGAGCTGATCGCCGAGCCCTGGTTCGCGACCGGCGCCGGGCGGGCCCGGCACGCCGACGTGCTGGACGAGGCGGTCGGCGGCTGGATCGCCCGGCACAAGGCCGAGGAGGTGGTCGCCGAGTTCGAGGAGGCCGAGGCGGCCGTCGCCCAGGTCTACGACGTCCGGGACGTGATGGCCGACCCGCAGTTCGCGGCCCTCGACACGATCACCGAGGTCGAGGACCCGGAACTGGGCCCGCTGCGCATGCAGAACATCCTCTTCCGGCTCTCCGAGACCCCGGGCGGGATCCGCTGGGCGGGCCGCCCGCACGGGGCGGACACCGACGAGGTCCTGACCGAGCTCGGGCTGACCGAGGCCGAGATCACCGCACTGCGGACCGAGGGAGCCCTGTGATCCTGACCTGGCTGTACGCGCCCGGCGACCGCCCGGAGGTGGTCGCCAAGGCCCTCGGCTGCGGGGCGGACGCCGTCATCGTCGACCTGGAGGACGCGGTTCCGGCCTCGCGCAAGGAGTACGCGCGCGCCGCGACCGCCGACCTGCTCGCCGAGCGGCCCCCGCTCCCCGTCCACGTCCGCGTCAACGCCCTGGACTCCCCCTGGGGCGGCGCCGACCTCACCGCGCTCGGCGGGCTGCACGGACTCGCGGGGCTGCGGCTGCCCAAGATCAGCGCTCCGGCGCAGATCACGGCCGTCGCGGAGCGCACCGGCGGGGTGAACCTGCACGCCCTGCTCGAATCGGCCGTGGCCGTGGAGCGCGCGTACGAGATCGCCCGCGCGCATCCCGCCCTGCGCGGGCTCTCCCTCGGCGAGGCGGACCTGCGGGCCGACCTGGCCGTCAGCGCGGAGACGGGCCTGGACTGGTGCCGGTCCCGGGTGGTGGTCGCGGCCCGGGCCGCGGGGCTGACGCCCCCGGCGCAGTCGGTGTTCCCCGACATCCGGGACCTGGAGTCGCTGGCCGTCTCGTGCGCCCGCGGCCGCTCCCTGGGCTTCCTCGGCCGGGCGGCGATCCATCCGCGCCAGCTCCCGGTGATCGAGCGGGCCTATCTCCCGGCGGACGAGGAGGTCAGCGCTGCCGTGGAGGTGCTGAGCGCGGCCCGCGCGACGCCGGGGGCGCTGGCCCTGCCCGACGGGCGGTTCGTGGATCCGGCGGTGGTGGCCGCGGCCCACCGCACCCTTGAGCTCGCCGCTCGCATGGCCGCCCGCTGACCCCGGCCGCCGTATCCCGGGGCTCCGCCCCGGACCCCGCGCCTCAAACGCCGGCGGGGCTGGATCTGCACGGTCGAACGCCGGCGGGGCTGGATGTGGCGAACGCGAAGGGGGGTGCCGCTGTACGCGGCACCCCCCTTCGCAGAGCGATCGGGTCAGCGCTTGCCCGCCTCCGGGGCCTCGGCCTCGGCCTTGGCGGGTGCGTCCTTCGTGAGGACGGGCGTCTTGGCCTCGGCGGGCTCGGCCTTCTCCGCGTCAGCGGCTTCGGCGGGGGCGTCCGCGTCGGCCGGAGCCGCGTCGCCGCCGTCCTTGCCGCCCGAGGTGTCCGGCTCGACGACCGACTCGCGGCCCGGCCGCAGCTTCGCCGACAGCACCAGGTAGACGACCGCGAGGACGAAGACGACGATCGAGGTCCAGACGTTCAGCCGGACGCCCAGGATGTGGTGCGCCTCGTCGACGCGCATGTACTCGATCCAGCCGCGGCCGACGCAGTACGCGGCGACGTACAGGGCGAAGGCCCGTCCGTGGCCGAGCGTGAAGCGGCGGTCGGCCCAGAGGACCAGCAGCGCGACACCGATGCACCACAGCGACTCGTACAGGAAGGTCGGGTGGTAGGTGCCGGCGTCCCGGTTCGGGCCCGCGCTGATCTCCACCGCCCACGGCAGGTCGGTGGCCCGGCCGTACAGCTCCTGGTTGAACCAGTTGCCCCAGCGTCCGCAGGCCTGGGCCAGCGCGATACCGGGGGCCAGAGCGTCCGCCCAGGCCGGCAGCGGGATCCCGCGCAGGCGACAGCCGATCCAGGCACCGACCGCGCCGAGCGCGATGGCGCCCCAGATGCCGAGTCCGCCCTCCCAGATCTTGAAGGCGTCGACCCAGTTGCGGCCCGCGCCGAAGTAGAGCTGGTAGTCGGTGATCACGTGGTAGAGGCGACCACCGACCAGGCCGAAGGGCACGGCCCACACGGCGATGTCCGCGACCGTGCCCGGCTTTCCGCCGCGCGCGATCCATCGCCTGTTGCCGAGCCAGACGGCGACGAAGACGCCGATGATGATGCAGAACGCGTAGCCGCGGAGCGGGATCGGTCCGAGATGGATCACGCCGGTCGACGGACTGGGGATGTAAGCAAGGTCCATGGCAGACATGACGCTACCTTGCCGGGCGGTGCGCACCGCAACCCGCCCGGCAAGACGAAACCAAATCCAGACCTGGAACCGGCCGCGGTCAGTCCTCCGAGGACCCGCTGGAGGAACCGCCGGAGGCCCCACCGGTGGACCGGTTCGAGGACCCGCCGGACGAGGATCCGCCCGATCCCGTACGCGAGGCCGACGGCGAGGCCTTCGCCCCGGCCTTGTCCCCGGGCTTGTCCGCCGCCTTGTCCGCGGCCTTCGCTCCGGATCCGGGGGTCGCGCTGCCCGACGGTGAGCCCTTCTCGGCCCCGGCCCCGGCGTCCGCGCCTCCCGGGCCCTTGGCCGCGGCCTCGACCTGCTCCTTCAGCTTCTGCGGGGTCACCTGGTTGGCCTGGTCGGAAAGGATGTCCTTGCCGTTCAGCAGCACGGTCGGGGTGCCCCGGAACCCTCCGGTGGTGAAGGCGGTGTCCGACTTGGCGACCCAGCTGTTGTGCGTGCCGTCCTCGACGCACGAGCGGAACTCAGGGGTGTCCAGCCCGTCGACCTTGCCCGCCAGTTCCAGCAGCTTGGCGTTCTTGCCGAAGGCGTCGTCGATCTCCTGCGGCTGGTTCTGGAAGAGGAGGTCGTGGTACTCGGTGAACTTGCCGGCGTCCTGCGCGCAGGCGGCCGCGTTGGCCGCCTTCAGCGAGCCGCTGCCGCCCATCCTCCGGTCGATGAGCGTGACCAGGTGGTAGTCGACCTTGAGCAGCCCCTTGGCCTCCAGGTCGTGGATGACGTCGCGGTAGTTGTCCTCGAAGAACTTGCAGGAGGGGCAGCGGAAGTCCTCCCACACGGTGAGGGAGGACTTCGCCTCGGGCTTGCCCGCCTGGATGGCGAGGGCGTCCTTCCCGGTGGCCCCGGAGGGGGCGACCACCGGCCCCGCCTTGGCCGATCCGCTCTTGCCGGTGTTGGCCGCGATCACGCCGACGACGGTCGCCAGGCCGAGGACGCCGACCACCGCCGCCGCCACGACGAGGGTCCGCCGGCGCTTGTCCCGGGTCTTCTGCCGCTCGCGCTCCACGAGGAGTCGTTCCCGGGCCGATCGTTTCGTCGCATCGCGGTTCGCACCGTCGTTCTTCTCGCTCACGTTCCGCCAAACGAAGCAGGGAGGCACTCGCGTGCCTCCCTGCCCGCACTTCCACCCGATCGGGCTACAGAACCCGATCAGACATCCGTGGCCGTGATCGAACGCGCGTCAGCTCCGGCGTACGCCTTCCGCGAGCTCGCCGGCGAGCGCCCGTACGGCGTCCAGCCCGGCCGGCAGGTCCGGCGCGTCCAGGAGCAGCTTCACGAAGGCCGAGCCGACGATGACACCGTCGGCGAAGCCCGCGACCTCCTTGGCCTGTACGGCGTTGGAGACGCCGAGTCCCACGCAGACCGGGAGCTCGGTGGTGGCGCGGGTGCGCCGCACCAGGTCCTGGGCCTGGTTGCCGACGGACTCGCGGGTGCCGGTGACTCCCATGAGGGAGGCGGCGTAGACGAAGCCGGAGCCGGCCGCCGTGATGGTGGCCAGGCGGGCGTCCTTGCTACTGGGAGCCACGACGAAGACGGTCGCCAGACCGTGCTTCTCCGCGTGCTCGCGCCACAGCGCGGACTCCTGCACCGGCAGGTCGGGCAGGATGCAGCCGGCACCGCCCGCCGCCGCCAGCTCGGCCGTGAACCGCTCGACGCCGTAGCGGTCGATGGGGTTCCAGTAGGTCATCACCAGGACCGGGGCCCCGGTCGCCTCGTGGGCCTCGCGGACCGTGCGGATCACGTCGGCGATCTTGACTCCACCGCGCAGGGCGATGTCGTCGGCGGTCTGGATGATCGCGCCGTCCAGCACCGGGTCACTGTGCGGGAGGCCGATCTCGACCACGTCCGCGCCGCCCTCGATGACCGCCTTGACCGCCTCGATGGCGCCGTCGACGGTCGGGAAGCCGGCCGGGAGGTAGGCGACGAGGGCCGCGCGGTCCTCGGACTTCGCCTTGGCGAGGGTGTCGCTCAGCAGCTGGAGGTTTCCGGTGCTCACTTGTTCTCCCCCTCGCCGTCGTACAGCCCGAAGTAGCGGGCCGCCGTGTCCATGTCCTTGTCGCCGCGACCGGACAGGTTGACGACCAGCAGGCCGTCCTTGCCCAGCTCCTTGCCCAGGTCGAGGGCGCCCGCGAGGGCGTGCGCCGACTCGATCGCCGGGATGATCCCCTCGGTGCGCGAGAGCAGGCGCAGGGCCTGCATCGCCGCGTCGTCGGTGACCGCGCGGTACTCGCCGCGGCCGGAGTCCTTGAGGTAGGAGTGCTCCGGGCCGATGCCCGGGTAGTCCAGGCCGGCCGAGATGGAGTACGGCTCGGTGATCTGGCCCTCCTCGTCCTGGAGGACGTAGGAGCGGGAGCCGTGCAGGATCCCGGGCTCGCCGGCGGTCAGCGTGGCCGCGTGCTCGCCGGTCTCGACGCCGTGCCCGGCGGGCTCGAAGCCGACCAGGCGGACGCCGGCGTCCGGGATGAAGGCGTGGAAGAGGCCGATGGCGTTGGAGCCGCCGCCGACGCAGGCCGCGACGGCGTCCGGCAGCCGGCCGGCGCGCTCCAGGATCTGGCGGCGTGCCTCGACGCCGATGACCCGGTGGAAGTCGCGGACCATGGCCGGGAAGGGGTGGGGGCCGGCGACCGTACCGAAGAGGTAGTGGGTCCGGTCCACGTTGGCGACCCAGTCGCGGAACGCCTCGTTGATCGCGTCCTTGAGCGTCCGGGAGCCGGACTTCACGGCGATGACCTCGGCGCCCAGCATGCGCATGCGGGCCACGTTGAGGGCCTGGCGCTGGGTGTCGATCTCGCCCATGTAGATGGTGCACTCAAGGCCGAAGAGCGCGCAGGCGGTGGCGGTGGCCACGCCGTGCTGCCCGGCGCCGGTCTCGGCGATGACGCGGGTCTTGCCCATGCGCTTGGTGAGCAGCGCCTGGCCCAGCACGTTGTTGATCTTGTGCGAGCCGGTGTGGTTCAGGTCCTCGCGCTTGAGGAAGATCCGGGCGCCGCCGGCGTGCTCGGCGAAGCGGGGCACCTCGGTGAGAGCGCTCGGGCGGCCGGTGTAGTTGACCATGAGGTCGTTGAGCTCGGCCGCGAAGGCCGGGTCGCCCTTGGCCTTCTCGTACTCGACGGCGACCTCGTCCACGGCGGCGACGAGCGCCTCCGGGATGAACTTGCCGCCGAAGTCACCGAAGTAGCCCTCGGCGTTGGGAACGTGACCCTCCGGGTCCGGGATGAAGAACTCGCTGGACATGTCCAGTGCTCCTACGGGTGCGAGATGCGGCGGGGTGGATTCACCGTATTGCGCCGCCCGCCCGTGCCGCGCACACCCCGCTGGGGGATGTCGTGCGTACGGTGCGGGGCGGCCCGCGTCCGGGGCCGGCGGCCCGGGACGTCAGGCCGTACGGGAACTGCGCGCGGGGCGGTACGTCTCGCGTACCGGGCCGCGGCGGCCCTCGTTACAGCGCGCCTCCGCGGCGCCATCGCATGCCGTTGACCTGACCGGGCTCGGAGCCGATCACGTACCGGACCCGCCGCCCGTGCACGCGCCGGGCCGGGGCGCGGCAGCCGCGGGGGCGGCAGCCGCGCGCCAGGGGCGCGTGAGCCGTCGGCACGGCGGCCGGGCGGGAGCCCGGCCGGGTGCGGACGCAGGAGCGGTCGTGGGCCATGGGTACGGGTCAGCTCCGCCCGTGGCGCAGGGCGGGGTGGGCGCCGGCGGCGACGAGGTCGGCCACGGCCGCCTTCGGGTCGCGGCCGGTCACCAGGGACTCCCCGACGAGGACGGCGTCGGCGCCCTCGTTGGCGTAGGCGATCAGGTCGTGCGGGCCACGGATGCCGGACTCGGCGATCTTGACGATGTGGTCCGGGATCTCGCCGACGACGCGCTCGAAGGTGGAGCGGTCGACCTTGAGGTCCTTGAGGTTGCGGGCGTTGACGCCGATGATCTTGGCGCCGGCGGCGACCGCGCGCTCCACTTCCTCCTCGTCGTGGACCTCGACGAGCGGGGTGAGACCGATGGACTCGGCCCGCTCGATGAGGGAGACGAGGGCCTCCTGCTCCAGGGCCGCGACGATCAGCAGGACGAGGTCGGCGCCGTAGGCGCGGGCCTCCCAGAGCTGGTACGCCGTGACGATGAAGTCCTTGCGCAGGATCGGGATGTCCACGCGGGCGCGGACGGCCTCCAGGTCGGCCAGCGAGCCGCCGAACCGGCGCTGCTCGGTGAGGACGGAGATGACCGCCGCACCGCCCGCCTCGTAGTCGGCGGCGAGCCCGGCCGGATCGGCGATGGCGGCCAGCGCGCCCTTGGAGGGGCTGGAGCGCTTGACCTCGCAGATCACCTTGACGCTGTCGCCGCGCAGGGCAGCGACGCCGTCCTTGGCCTGGGGCGCCTTGGCGGCACGCTCCTTGAGCTCGTCGAGGCTCACGCGGGCCTGCCGTTCGGCAAGGTCTTCGCGGACCCCTTCGATGATCTCGTCGAGCACACTCACGCGAGCGGCCCCCTTCCGGGTCGATGACGGTCGGCCGCCTTGCAGACAAGTACAGAAGCAAGGTCGGCATTCAAATGGTATCCGCAGGAGGCGTTGCCCTCCGCACGCGGTTGACGCTGTCCCAGTAACTGGACATTCGGAATCCGTGCTTCATAGGGCCTGCCCAGGGGGCTCAGGGCGCCAGAGCGGAGCCGAAAGAAAGATTTCGGACAATGACGAAAACCAGCGCCAGCACACCCAGCGCCCACCAGTACCTCGGACGCAGGACGATCCTCGGGGTCGGCCCGCCGCGGAACGCGCGGACCAGCCACAGGGCCATGAACCCCGCGAAGACGAAATAGCCCGCGACCGCGAGCGCGTTCGCCCCGAGAGCGGTGACCAGATCGCCCTGCGCGAAGGCGTGCGCGCTGCGCAGGCCCCCGCAGCCCGGGCACAGGACGCCCGTCAGCCGGAACAGCGGGCACACCGGGTAGTGGCCGGGCTCGTTGGGATCCACGGCGCCCACGTACGCGAAGGCCGCGGTGACCCCGGCCAGGTAGGACGCCGGAACGGCGAGCCGCCGGGCCCGCGACGGGGACGGCCGCCCGGCGGGCCGCCCCGGCTCCGCGGGCACGGATGCCGGTGACGGCGGGGCATCGGGGGTACGAGAGGCGTCCACCTGCTGATTCTCTCCGCTCATGACAAAAGGCGCAGCCCGGCGGGGCCGCGCCTTTCGGCTGCGCTGCTTCGGACCGGTCCTTCGGACCGCGCCGCTCGCTCGCTCAGACCTTGGCGGGAACCTTGGAAGCGGCGATGACCTCGGCGAGGTCCTTGTGGGCGGCCTTCGGCGCGCCCATGCCCGCGGCCTTCATCCCCAGGCCGACGACACCGCCGAGCGCGACGACGACGAGGCCGGCCCAGAAGCCGAGCGGGTTCGCGAGCACCATGAAGGCGCCGGAGATGCAGAAACCGATGAAGGCGATGATGACACCGGTCCAGGCGGCCGGGGTGTGTCCGTGGCTAGTGCCCGCCATGAGTTGCTCCTCGTTGCTCTGTCGCGCTGCTGTGTCGAACGTGCGGTCTGTGTCGGACGCTCGGCGACCATTGTCCCGCACCGGGCGGCTTCGCCGTCCAGGGGGGTCGGGTCAGTGGGCCCGGTCGGCGCCCGGGTCGGTGGTCGGGTCCTCGCCCCGGTCCAGAGCCTTCCACAGATCTTCCGGCCGGTCCGGATCAACCGCTGCGACAGTCCGGGCGCGCGGGCTGCCGTCACGCTCGTAGCGGCCTCCCATGGAAGGCCAGCTCCGGCCGAAGCGCAGGGCCAGCAGACCGGCCGCCAGGATCAGGACCGCGCCGGCGGCCGTGACGTAGGGCCAGGTCGTCTGGGTCAGCCCGGCCACATGGGCGGCACTGTCGGCGGTCGTACGGGCGGCCTGCGCGTCCAGGGCGCGGCGGCCGTCGGCGCCGAGGACGGCCGACAGGGCCGCGCCCAGGCCGCTGAGCGCGAGCAGCCCCGACACCAGCAGACGGCTCTTGCCGCGTACGGCGAAGACGGCGACCAGTGCGGCGAGGCCCACGATGGCCAGCGCGGCGGGCAGACCGGTGACGGCCCGCCCGTCGGCGGTCAGCTGGAGCGAGTCGCTGCCGATGGCGGCGGTGCCCCGGGCCCAGGTCCGGCCGGAGGCGAGCAGGACGACGGTGGCGCCCAGGGCGCCGAGCAGCAGGGCGACGGCCACACTGCGGCGGCCGCCACGACGGTCGGGAGCCGCGGGCTCGGACTCGGCGTCGGCTTCGTTTCGGGGCGGGGGTACGGCACTCACGTACCCCACTATCCCTTACGCCCTCAGGAGCCGTGGAGGCGGTTCGCCGCTCCCACCGCGCGCAGCACGGCGGCCGCCTTGTTCCGGCACTCGTTGTCCTCCAGCTCGGGCACCGAGTCCGCGACGACACCGGCTCCGGCCTGCACGTACGCCGTGCCGTCACGCAGCAGTGCGGTGCGAATGGCGATGGCCGTGTCGGAGTCCCCGGCGAAGTCCAGGTAGCCCACGCAGCCGCCGTAGAGGCCGCGGCGGGAGGGCTCCAGCTCCTCGATGATCTGCATGGCGCGGGGCTTGGGCGCGCCGGAGAGGGTGCCGGCCGGGAAGCAGGCGGTGAGCACGTCGAAGGCGGTCTTCCCCTCGGCCACGCGCCCCGTCACGGTGGAGACGATGTGCATGACGTGGGAGTAGCGCTCGATCGACATGAAGTCGACGACCTCCACCGATCCCGGCTCGCAGACCCGGCCGAGGTCGTTGCGGCCCAGGTCGACGAGCATCAGGTGCTCGGCGCGCTCCTTGGGGTCGGCCATCAGCTCGTCGGCGAGGTCGTTGTCCTCCTGCGGGGTCGCGCCGCGGTGGCGGGTGCCGGCGATCGGGTGGACCATGGCCCGCCCGTCCTCGACCTTGACCAGCGCCTCGGGGCTGGAGCCGACCACGTCGAAGCCGTTCTCGAAGCGGAAGAGGTACATGTACGGGGACGGGTTGGTGGCCCGCAGCACCCGGTAGACGTCCAGCGCGGAGGCCTGGCAGGGGGTCTCGAACCGCTGCGAGGGCACCACCTGGAAGGCCTCGCCGGCCCGGATGCGCTCCTTGATGTCCTCGACGGCCGCCTGGTACTTCTCGCCGCCCCAGAGGGCTGAGAACTCGGGCAGCTCGGAGGCGGGCAGCGCGGCCGGCACGTAGGGGGCGGGCCGCGCGAGGTCGGCCTCCATCGCGTCGAGGCGGGCCACGGCGTCCGCGTACGCCTCGTCGACCCCGGAGTCGAGGTCGTTGTGGTTGATGGCGTTGGCGATGAGCTGGACGGTGCCGTCCCAGTGGTCCAGGACCGCCAGGTCCGAGGTGAGCAGCATCGTCAGCTCGGGCAGCTCCAGGTCGTCGGCGGTGTGCTCGCCGATGCGCTCCAGGCGGCGGACGATGTCGTAGCCGAGGTAGCCGACCATGCCGCCGGTGAAGGGAGGCATGCCGCCCGCGAGGTCGCGGGGGGTGTGCAGGGCCTCGACGGTGGCGCGCAGGGCGTCGAGGGGGTCGCCGTCGGTGGGTACGCCGACGGGCGGCGTGCCGATCCAGTGCGCCCGGCCGTCCCGGGCGGTCAGGGTGGCGTCGCTGCGGACCCCGATGAAGGAGTACCGGGACCAGGAGCGCCCGTTCTCGGCGGACTCCAGGAGGAAGGTGCCGGGGCGTTCGGCTGCCAGCTTGCGGTAGAGCCCGACGGGGGTGTCCCCGTCGGCCAGCAGCTTGCGGCTCACGGGGATGACGCGGCGGTCGGCCGCGAGCTTGCGGAACGTCTCAAGATCCATTTCGGGGGACCCTACCTAGTCGGCTGCGCGGAGGAGGACATCTTCGTCGAAACAGGTGCGCGCCCCGGTGTGGCAGGCCGCTCCGACCTGGTCCACCTGGACGAGCACGGTGTCGGCATCGCAGTCGAGCGCGACGGATTTCACGTGCTGGAAGTGACCGGACGTGTCCCCCTTCACCCAGTACTCCTGGCGGCTGCGGGACCAGTAGGTGCAGCGGCCGGTGGTCAGGGTGCGGTGCAGGGCCTCGTCGTCCATCCAGCCGAGCATGAGCACCTCACCGGTGTCGTACTGCTGGGCGATGGCCGGGACCAGGCCGTCGGCGGAGCGCTTGAGGCGCGCGGCGATGGCGGGGTCGAGGTTGCCGGGGCGGGGGGACGTACTCATGTGGACATTGTGCCGGGCCGGAGCAGGGGTGTTGATCCCCGTCCGCCTGATGGGCGGGTGTTCGGCGGGTTCCCGCCGTAGGCTGGCCCGCATGTCTACCCATGCGAAGCGTGAACGTCTGCTCCTGGCGGACCTGTTGGAGGCGGCCGGCCCGGAGGCCCCCACGCTGTGCGCCGGCTGGACCTGTCGCGAGCTGGCCGCGCACGTGGTGGTCCGCGAGCGGCGGCCGGACGCGGCGGGCGGCCTGCTGCTGAACGTGCTGAAGGCCCGCCTGGACAAGGTCATGGAGGAGTACACGGCCAAGCCGTACGAGGAACTGATCCAGCTGATCAGGACCGGCCCGCCGAGGATGTCG
This sequence comes from Streptomyces xanthophaeus, assembly GCF_030440515.1. Classification (GTDB taxonomy): domain Bacteria; phylum Actinomycetota; class Actinomycetes; order Streptomycetales; family Streptomycetaceae; genus Streptomyces; species Streptomyces kutzneri. The sequence continues at coordinate 5,961,056 of NZ_CP076543.1, read as the reverse complement.
GTGTACGCGCTGAAGCAGATCGACGAGGCGGCGAACGCGGTCGAGTTCTACGTCCACGCGGAGGACGTCCGCCGGGCGCAGCCGGACTGGTCCCCGCGGGAGCTGGACCCGGTCTTCTCCGACGCCCTGTGGTCCCGGCTGGAGAAGCTGGCCCGCCTGACGGGCCGGCGCTCGCCGGTGGGCCTGGTACTGAGGCGTCACGACGGGCGGACGGCGGTGGCGCGCAAGGGCGCGCCGGTGGTCACGGTGACGGGCGAGCCGGGGGAGCTGACGCTGTTCTGCTTCGGCCGTCAGGCGGCGGCGTCGGTGACGCTGGACGGCGAGAAGGAGGCCGTGGCCAAGCTGACGGTGGCGTCCCTGGGCATCTGACCCCGCCGTTGCCCTGGCCGGGCGGTGCGTTTCGGGTGCGGCCCGGTGGTCGCGCCTCAAGCGCCGGCGGGGCTGGGTTGGGCACGGTTGGGCGGGGTCGGGTCCGGGGGGTGGGGGTGCGGGGCCGCCGGGGGGTGTCTCCTCGGCTCGCGCGTGACGGGCCATCTCGGCCGTACCCGGTGGTTGCACGCTCGTCCTGCGGGGACACCCCCCACCGTCCCCGCACCCCCACCCCGGCCGAGCCCCTCCGCCGTGGGGTGGGGACACTCCGGGGGCTCCCCGCAGGACGAGCGCGCAACCCAGGCCGCACGGCACAACCACGGCCGCCTGGCGCGAGCCGAGGAGAGCCCCCGGAGGGGCACCACCCCACGCCGAAGCCGAACCCAGCCCCGCCGGCGTTTGAGGCGCGGCGACCGGGCCGCACCCGGAAGACGGGATCAGCGAACGGGGTGGCCCGCTTCGCGGAGGGCGGACTTGACCTCCGCGATGCGCAGGTCGCCGAAGTGGAACACCGACGCCGCGAGCACGGCATCCGCACCCGCCTCGATCGCCGGGGCGAAATCGGCGAGGCGGCCCGCGCCGCCCGAGGCGATCACCGGGACGGTGACGTGCTTGCGTACCGCCGCGATCATCTCGACGTCGTAGCCGTCCTTGGTGCCGTCCGCGTCCATCGAGTTGAGCAGGATCTCGCCCGCGCCCAGTTCGGCCGCCCGGTGCGCCCACTCGACCGCGTCGATGCCGGTGCCCTGGCGGCCGCCGTGCGTGGTGACCTCGAAGGTCCCGGCCGCCGTGCGGCGCGCGTCCACCGACAGGACGAGGACCTGGCGGCCGAAGCGCTCCGCGATCTCCTGGATCAGCTCGGGGCGGACGATGGCGGCCGTGTTCACGCCCACCTTGTCCGCTCCCGCCCGGAGGAGTTTGTCGACGTCGTCGGCCGTCCGGACGCCGCCGCCCACCGTGAGGGGGATGAAGACCTGCTCGGCGGTGCGGCGCACCACGTCGTACGTGGTCTCGCGGTTCCCGGAGGACGCGGTGATGTCGAGGAAGGTCAGCTCGTCGGCGCCCTCGGCGTCGTACAGCTTGGCCATCTCCACCGGGTCACCCGCGTCGCGCAGGTTCTGGAAGTTGACGCCCTTGACGACCCGGCCGTTGTCCACGTCGAGGCAGGGGATCACGCGTACGGCGAGGGTCATTCCGCCACCGCCTTGAACGCCTCGACCTCCACCTCGACGACCATGCTGGGGTCGACGAAGCCGGAGACGATGAGCATGGTCGCGGCCGGGCGGACCGCGTCGAAGAGTTCCTTGTGGGCGCGGCCCACCTCGTCCACGTCCCGGGCGTGCGTCAGGTACAGGCGGGTGCGCACGACGTCCTCGGGGCCGAGGCCCGCCTGGGCGAGGGCCTTGAAGGCGACGTCGAAGGCGGCGACGGTCTGGTCGTACGGGCCGCCCGCGTCGGCCGCGGTGCAGCCGGAGACCAGGACCAGGCCGTTGGAGAGGGCCACGGCGCGCGAGTAGCCGATGACGTCCTCGTAGGCGCCGCCGGAGGAGATGCGGCGTACGCCGGCCGTGGAGTGGGAGGGGTTGCTCATGCGGAGACCACCTTCAGGGCTTCTTCCAGGGTGAAGGCCTTGGCGTACAGGGCCTTGCCGACGATCGCGCCCTCGACGCCCAGCGGGACCAGCTCGGACAGCGCCCGCAGGTCGTCGAGCGAGGAGATGCCGCCGGAGGCGACGACGGGCCGGTCGGTGGCGGCGCAGACGTTCTTCAGCAGCTCCAGGTTGGGGCCGGTCAGGGTGCCGTCCTTGCCGATGTCGGTGACGACGTACCGGGCGCAGCCCTCGGAGTCCAGGCGGGCGAGGGTCTCGTAGAGGTCGCCGCCCTCGCTGGTCCAGCCGCGGCCCTTGAGGGTGGTGCCGCGGACGTCGAGGCCGATGGCGATCTTGTCGCCGTGCTCGGCGATGGCCTTGGCGGCCCACTCGGGGGTCTCCAGGGCGGCGGTGCCCAGGTTGACGCGGGTGCAGCCGGTGGCGAGGGCCGCGGCGAGCGTGGCGTCGTCGCGGATGCCGCCGGAGAGCTCGACCTTGATGTCCATGGCGCGGGTGATGTCGGCGACGAGGGCGCGGTTGTCGCCGGTGCCGAAGGCGGCGTCCAGGTCGACCAGGTGCAGCCATTCGGCGCCGGAGCGCTGCCAGGCGAGGGCCGCCTCCAGCGGGGAGCCGTAGGAGGTCTCGCTGCCGGACACCCCGTGCACGAGGCGGACGGCCTGTCCGTCGCGGACGTCGACCGCGGGCAGGAGTTCGAGCGTGGGTGCGGTCATCACAGGGTCTCGATCCAGTTGGTGAGGAGCTGGGCGCCGGCGTCGCCGGACTTCTCGGGGTGGAACTGCGTGGCCCACAGGGCCCGGTTCTCCACCGCCGCCACGAAGCGCTCGCCGTGGGTGGCCCAGGTGACCTTGGGGGCGCGGATCAGCGGGTTGGTGATCTCCAGGGTCCAGTCGCGCGCCGCGTAGGAGTGCACGAAGTAGAACCGGGCGTCGGCGTCCAGGCCCTTGAAGGCCTGGCTGTCGGCCGGTGCCTCGACGGTGTTCCAGCCCATGTGCGGGACGATCGGGGCCCTGAGCGGGCCGACCGTGCCGGGCCACTCGTCCAGGCCCTCGGTCTCGACGCCGTGCTCGATGCCGCGCTCGAAGAGGATCTGCATGCCGACGCAGATGCCCATGACCGGGCGGCCGCCGGAGAGCCGGCGTCCGATGATCCAGTCACCGCGGGCGTCCTTGAGGCCCTGCATGCAGGCGGAGAAGGCGCCGACGCCGGGGACGAGGAGTCCGTCGGCGTCCATGGCCTTGTCGTAGTCGCGGGTGATCTCGACGTTCGCGCCGACGCGGGCGAGGGCCCGCTCGGCGGAGCGGACGTTTCCGAAGCCGTAGTCGAAGACGACGACGTTCTTGGTGGGGCGGACTGCGCTCATTCCCAAATTCCCTGGATTCGCAGGACTCCGGCGGCGAGGCACATCGCGGAGGCGAGGGCCAGCAGGATGATGACCGATTTGGGCATCTGCTGCTTCTGGAAGGAGTAGACGCCCCCGGCCAGGAACAGGCCGAGGACGATCAGGATGGTGTTCAGGCCGTTCACGGCTAGAGGGCGCCCTTCGTGGAGGGCAGGATGCCGGCCGCGCGCGGGTCGAACTCGGCGGCGTAGCGCAGGGCCCGGGCGAGGGCCTTGAACTGGCACTCCACGATGTGGTGGGCGTTGCGGCCGTACGGGACGTGGATGTGCAGGGCGATCTGGGCCTGCGCGACGAAGGACTCGAAGATGTGCCGGGTCATCGTCGTGTCGTAGGTGCCGATCATCGGCGCCATGTTCTCGGGCTCGGTGTGCACGAGGTAGGGGCGGCCGGACAGGTCGACGGTCACCTGGGCGAGGGACTCGTCGAGCGGCACGGTGCAGTTGCCGAAGCGGTAGATGCCGACCTTGTCGCCGAGGGCCTGCTTGAAGGCGGCGCCCAGCGCGAGTGCGCTGTCCTCGATGGTGTGGTGGCTGTCGATGTGCAGGTCGCCCTCGGTCTTGACTGTGAGGTCGAAGAGGCCGTGGCGGCCGAGCTGGTCGAGCATGTGGTCGTAGAAGCCCACGCCCGTCGAGACGTCGACCTGGCCGGTGCCGTCGAGGTTTATCTCGACGACGACCGAGGTCTCCTTGGTGGTCCGTTCGACCCGTCCGATGCGGCTCATGCGTGCTGCTCCTTCTTCAGTGCGCGAACCGCTTCCAGGAACGCGTCGTTCTCCGCCGGGGTGCCCGCGGTGACCCGCAGCCATCCCGGTACGCCGTTGTCCCGGACCAGGACGCCCTGGTCGAGGATCTTCTGCCAGGCGGTGTGCGAGTCCTGGAACTTCCCGAACTGGATGAAGTTCGCGTCGGAATCGGTGACCTCGAAGCCGATGGCCCGCAGTTCGGTGACCAGGCGGTCGCGCTCGGCCTTGAGCTGCTCGACGTAGCCGAGCAGGGTGTCGGTGTGTTCCAGGGCGGCCAGTGCGGTGGCCTGGGTGACGGCCGACAGGTGGTACGGCAGGCGCACCAGCTGGACGGCGTCGACGACGGCGGGGTGCGCCGCCAGGTAGCCCAGGCGCAGACCGGCCGCGCCGAAGGCCTTGGACATGGTCCGGGAGATCACCATGTTGGGGCGGCCCTCGATGAGGGGCAGCAGCGAGTCCCGGTGGCTGAACTCCACGTAGGCCTCGTCGACGATGACGAGGGAGGGCTTGGCCGCCTGCGCGGCCTCGTAGAGGGCGAGGACCGTCTCGGCCTCGACCGCGGTGCCCGTGGGGTTGTTCGGCGAGGTGATGAAGACGACGTCGGGGGCGTTCTCGGTGATCGCCTGCTCCGCCGCCTCCACGTCGAGGCGGAAGTCCTCGCGGCGCGGGCCGGAGATCCAGCCGGTGCCGGTGCCGCGGGAGATCAGCGCGTGCATCGAGTAGGAGGGCTCGAACCCGAGCGCGGTGCGGCCGGGCCCGCCGAAGGTCTGCAGCAGCTGCTGGATGACCTCGTTGGAGCCGTTGGCGGCCCATACGTTCTCGCGCGCGACCGGGTGCTTGCCGGTACGGGTGAGGTAGGCGGCCAGCTGGGTGCGCAGCTCGACCGCGTCCCGGTCGGGGTAGCGGTTGAGGGTGCGGGCCGCCTCGGCGACGCGCTCGGCGATGCGCCGTACGAGCTCCTCGGGCAGCTCGTACGGGTTCTCGTTGGTGTTCAGCTGGACGGGCACGTCGAGCTGCGGGGCGCCGTACGGAGACTTGCCGCGCAGCTCGTCCCGGATGGGCAGGTCGTCGATGCCGAAGCTCACTGGGTGGGCACCTTCCATCCGAAGCGCGCCTTCAGGGCGGCGCCGTGCGCGGGCAGGTCCTCGGCCTCGGCCAGCGTCACCACGTGGTGGGTGACCTCGGCGAGGGCGTCCCGCGTGTAGTCGACGATGTGGATGCCGCGCAGGAAGGACTGCACGGACAGGCCGGAGGAGTGGCAGGCGCAGCCGCCGGTGGGCAGCACGTGGTTCGAGCCGGCGCAGTAGTCGCCGAGCGAGACCGGAGCCCACGGGCCGACGAAGATCGCGCCGGCGTTGCGTACGCGGGCGGCCCAGGCTGCGGCGTCGGCGGTCTGGATCTCCAGGTGCTCGGCGCCGTACGCGTCGACGACCTTGAGGCCGTCCTCCAGGCTGTCGACCAGCACGATCGCGGACTGCTTGCCGGCGAGGGCGGGCTTGATCCGGTCCTCGACGTGCTTGGTCGCGGCGACCTGCGGCCCCAGCTCCTTCTCGACGGCGTCCGCGAGCTCCGCGGAGTCCGTGACGAGCACGGCGGCGGCCAGCGGGTCGTGCTCGGCCTGGCTGATCAGGTCGGCGGCGACGTGCACCGGGTCGGCCGTGGAGTCGGCGAGGACGGCGATCTCGGTCGGGCCGGCCTCGGTGTCGATGCCGATCTTCCCGGTGAAGTAGCGCTTGGCGGCGGCGACCCAGATGTTGCCGGGGCCGGTCACCATGTTGGACGGAAGGCAGTCCTCGGTCCCGTACGCGAACATCGCGACGGCCTGCGCACCGCCCACCGCGTACACCTCGTCCACGCCGAGCAGCGCGCACGCGGCGAGGATCGTCGGGTGCGGCAGACCGCCGAACTCCTTCTGCGGCGGGGACGCGAGCGCGATCGACTCGACGCCCGCCTCCTGGGCCGGTACGACGTTCATGACGACGGAGGACGGGTAGACCGAGCGGCCGCCCGGGGCGTACAGCCCCACGCGCTCCACGGGAACCCACTTCTCGGTCACGGTGCCGCCGGGGACCACCTGGGTGGTGTGCTCGGTGCGGCGCTGGCCCCGGTGCACGATCCGGGCGCGCCGGATCGACTCCTCCAGGGCGGCGCGGACGGCCGGGTCCAGCTGTTCCAGGGCGGCCTTGATGGCCTCCGCGGGTACCCGGACCTGCGAGAGCTCGACCCCGTCGAACTTCTGCGCGTACTCGATCAGCGCCGCCGTGCCACGATGATGGACGTCCTCGCAGATGGGCCGCACCTTCTCCAGGGCAGCTTCTACGTCGAACTCGGCACGGGGCAGCAGGTCGCGCAGGGCGCCGCCCTCGGGGAGGGCGTCACCGCGCAGGTCGATACGAGAGATCACCTCACAATTCTCTCAGACCGCTTCGCGCCACCGTCCGCCCGTATCACTGGCTGATACAGGCCCCGGACGGCCCCGGATGTCACAGGCGCCCGATAGCGTTCCCCTACACGTAGATGACAGCGGAGGGGGGCCGCCGTGACCGAGGCGCGCACGGAAGAGGAACCGGCGGATCTCACCGCTTCGGAACGCCGCATGTGGGACGCGTACCGCACGGGCAGCATCTGCGATCTCAGCACCCGCGCCGCCGACCGGGACGATCCGCACGCCGAGCATGTCTGGGGGCCCGAGCGCAGCGTGCGCGCCCGGGTGGTCGCCCGGCTGCTGCTGCACGGGCCGCCGCCGGTGCCGGGCCGGGTGGCCTCCCTCAAGCTGCGCGGGGTGCGGATCAGCGGGCGGCTGGAACTGTCCGGCGGTGCGGTGGCCCCGTACGTGGAGCTGCAGTCCTGCCGCTTCGACAGCGAGATCCAGCTGTCCGAGGCCCGCTTCGGCACGCTGCGCCTGATCAACTGCGCGATACCGCGGCTGGAGGCCGCCCGGCTGCACACCGAGGGCGATCTGCACCTGCCGCGCTGCCGGGTGGCGCGCGGGATCCGGCTCACCGACGCGCAGATCGGTACCGATCTGCTGGTCAGCCAGGCCGTGGTGCAGCGGGACAACAAGGGGCGGGCGATCGCCGCGGACGGGATGTCCGTCGCGCAGGACTTCCAGGGCGAGCTGCTGGAGACGTACGGGGAGATGAGCCTGCGGGGGGCGAAGGTCGGCGTGTCGATGAACCTGCGCGGTGCCCGCCTGCGCAACCCGTACGGGCGGTACGCACTGAACGCCCCGCAGCTGACGGTCGAGCGCACCCTGTACCTGACCTCCATCGCGCTGGACTACGCGGCGGGCGTGGGCTCGTCCACTCCCCCGTACGGGCTGGCGGCGACGCCCACGCGCGGTCAGCGGGCCCAGCGCTTCGAGTGCCGGGGCGGGCTGCGGCTGGACGACGGCCGCTTCGGGGACGCCATCGACTTCTACGGCGCCCGGTTCACGCTCACCGACGAGCAGGAGATATCCCTGCGCCGGATCCAGACCCCCGAGTTCCGTTTCGTGGGCGAGCGGCCGGAGCACGGGCGGGTGGTGGTGTCCGGGGCCAAGGTGGTCAAGCTCGTCGACACCTCCACGAGCTGGCCGGGCCCGGGCGGGGTGTCCATCGAGGGCTTCGTCTACGAGAACCTGGCACCCCGGGGCCATTTCCCGCTCTCCCGCCGCCTGGAGTGGGTGGAGGCGGCGACTCCCGAGTACTCGCCGGAGCCGTACGAGCGGCTGGCCGCCGTACTGCGGGCCAGCGGCGAGGACCAGGACGCCCGCGAGGTGCTGCTGGCCAAGCAGCGGCGGCGCCGGGCCACACTGCCGCCGGGGCCGAAGGCGTGGGGGTACCTGCAGGACTGGACGGTGGTCTACGGCTACCGGCCGGGCCGGGCCGCGCTGTGGATGGCGGTGCTGTGGGCGGCGGGGACGCTGCTGTTCTCGCAGCTCCACCCGCCGGCGATCAAGGAGGACGAGCACCCGCAGTGGAGCGCCGCCCTGTACGCGCTGGACCTGCTGCTCCCGGTGATCGACCTCGGCCAGCAGGGCCAGTGGAAGCTGGAAGGCGGCTGGCAGTGGGGGGCCGCGGGCCTGGTCGTGATGGGCTGGATCCTGGCCACGACGGTGGCGGCGGGGGCCTCCCGGCTCCTGCGGCGGGGGTGACGGCGGCGGGGGTCGTCCGGCGGATCGGGCACGTGACACCGTCCGCCCCTCAAACGCCGGACACCCTCGGTGGTCCGGGCGATTACCCTGTGCCTCGTGACCACCGTTCGCCTGCCCCTCTTCCCGCTGAATTCGGTGCTGTTCCCGGGACTCGTCCTCCCGCTGAACATCTTCGAGGAGCGTTATCGCGCCATGATGCGCGAGCTGCTGAAGACGGGCGAGGACGAGCCGCGCCGTTTCGCGGTCGTCGCGATCCGCGACGGCCGGGAGGTCGCGCCGACCGCACCCGGCCTGCCGGACCAGACGTCCCTGCCCGAGCGGGGCCCGGCGGCCGGCTTCGGCCCCGACCCCATCCAGGCCTTCCACCGGGTGGGCTGCATCGCCGACGCGGCGACCGTCCGGGAGCGGGAGGACGGCAGCTTCGAGGTCCTGGCGACCGGTACGACGCGGGTCCGCCTGGTCTCGGTCGACGCCTCGGGCCCCTTCCTGACGGCGGAGCTGGAAGAGCTCCCGGAGGACGCGGGCGACGGCGCGGGAGTCCTGGCCGAGGGGGTGCTGCGGGCCTTCCGCAACTACCAGAAGCGGCTGGCCGGGGCCCGCGAGCGGTCCCTGACGGGCGCGGAGCTCCCCGACGAGCCGTCGGTGGTCTCCTACCTGGTGGCCGCGGCGGCGGTGCTGGACATCCCGGCGAAGCAGCGGCTGCTCCAGGCCCCGGACACCGCGACCCGGCTGGCGGAGGAGCTGAAGCTGCTGCGCACGGAGACGGCGGTGATCCGCCACCTCCCGTCCCTGCCGGCGGTGGACCTGACCCGTACCCCGACGAGCCCGAACTGAGCGCACCCCGATGGCGAAGAAGTCCAAGCAGGCGGCAGGTACCCCGGCGATCGTCGCCCTGACGGCGGCGGGCGTCGCGTTCACGACGCACGCGTACGAGCACGACCCGGCCCATCCCTCGTACGGGGAGGAGGCGGCGCAGGCGCTCGGCGTCTCGCCCGCCCAGGTCTTCAAGACCCTGGTCGCGGACGTGGACGGCGTCCTGACGGTGGCGGTGGTCCCGGTCTCGGGATCACTGGACCTCAAGGCCCTGGCGACGGCGGTCGGCGGCAAGCGTGCGGCGATGGCCGATCCGGCCCTGGCGGAGCGCACCACGGGCTACGTCCTCGGCGGCATCTCCCCGCTGGGGCAGCGCAAGCGGCTGCGTACGGTGATCGACACTTCGGCCTCGGCGCACCCCACGATCTGCTGCTCGGCGGGCCGCCGCGGCCTGGAGATCGAACTCTCCCCGTCGGACCTGACCACCCTCACGGCCGCCACCCTGGCCCCGATCGCCCGCGCGTAGCCCGGCCGGCGTTCGAGGCGCGGGGTCCGGGGCGGAGCGCCGCTCTCTCAGCCCGGCCGGCGTTCGAGGCGCGGGGTCCGGGGCGGAGCCACGCTCTCTCAGCCCCGCCGGCGATTGAGGCGCGAGTCCGGGGCGGAGCCACGCTCTCTCAGCCCCGCCGGCGATTGAGGCGCGAGTCCGGGGCGGAGCCACGCTCTCTCAGCCCCGCCGGCGATTGAGGCGCGGGTCCGGGCAGCGCCCGGCACGGTCAGGCGCGCGGGGCCTCCGGGGCCGACGGCGCCGCGTCGGCGGGCGGCGGCGCCTGGTAGTACCCCGACCAGCCGTACACGGGCTCGGGATCCGGATCCCGCGGCGTCCACAACGCGGTCAGCCCCAGATGCAGCAGCACGGCGGTCATCGGCCAGGCCAGCAGCGCCCCGTGCGCGAGCAGCTCCAGCGGCGCGTCGAACGGAACCCCCTTGCCCGCCTGTTTCGCGGCCGCGACCAGGTCCGACGTCGGCCCCAGCCACAGCCCGAACCGCCACCCCACCAGCGCTCCGAAGACGGATCCGACCGCCAGCCCGATCACCAGCGGCACACCGCCGGCCCGGCGCCACAGGAAGGTGGCGACGGCGCTGAGCACGCCCAGCCCGAGCGACAGCAGGAAGAAGGTGCCGTCGGAGGCGATCCGCGCCTCGCTCTCGCTGTTGCGCAGGAACACGGCCTCCCCGTTGGAGACGTACTGCACCCGGGGGGCCAGCCACAGCCACAGCAGGCCGAGGAGCAGTCCGGCCGCCCCGAGGATCAGGGCGACGACGGCCCCGTCCCGCACGTCCTCCGGGGTGATCGCCCCGGCGGCGGCTCCCCGCTTCTCGGGCGGGAGCGACGTCGGGTCGAGGGGGGAGGGCGGGGTCACGGCTTCGGTCACCCCCACATCGTGCCAGGTGTGCCCGGCGGCGGCGTCGGCGGACCGTGTCAGCGGACGGCCGCCCGGCGGTACGCCCAGGTCGCGACGGTGAGCGAGAGGACTCCGACGGCCCCGCACACGCCCAGGTCGAAGACGACGGCGGCCCAGTCCGGTTCGGGGGCGAAGGTACGGGCGAACGCCTCGACGCCGTACGTGGACGGCAGCAGGTCCCGGGCCCACACGATCACGTCCGGCATCCGCTCCGGCGGCAGCACCCCGAGCAGCAGCGCCGCCGACATGCCGAGCTGTCCCGCGAGGGTGGCCAGCTCCTGGCGCGGTGCCAGCAGTCCCAGTGCCGCGCCGAGCCCGGCCAGTGCGGCCCCGGCCAGCGGTACCACCGCGGCCAGGATCCACAGCCCGCTCATCGGCAGCCCGAACAGCAGGCAGCCGAAGACGGCGGTGACCAGGGTCCCCGGCAGGGTGAAGGAGGCGTACGCGGCGGCCGCGCCCAGGACCACCGACGCGGGCGGCACGGGCAGGGTGGCGTAGTGGTCGAGCCCGCCGCCGGCCCGCAGCTGCCCGAAGTACTGGGCGAGCAGGTTCAGGGCGACGAAGGCGACGACGAGCACCGAGGAGCCGGCGACGACGGCGCGGGCCTCCGAGCCCCCGTCGACCACGCCCCGCATCAGGATCATGATCCCGACGGACTGGAAGGTGGCGACGAACAGCAGCGGGATCCGGGCCACCCGGGCCCGGGACAGCTGGGCCCGGTAGACGGCGGCCAGGGAGGGGAAGAAGCGTGCGCGGGGCGCCAGCGGCGCGGGCTGCGGTGCCGGTGCCCGGCCGTCGGCGGCCACCGGCACGGTGTCCGCAGCGGGCGACGCGGCGGGTGAGGGCACGGCATCGGGCGTGAGCACGGCCCGGACGGCCCCCGTGGAACGGTCGCTCACGACTTCACCAGCCCTTTCGTCCTGCCGCCGAGGGCCAGGTAGACGTCTTCCAGGCTGGGGGTGGCCAGGGTGAAGTCGTCGAGCGCGGCGAAGGCCGGGCTTCCGGTGACCGAGGCCACCGCCGCCCTGGCTTCGTCCGGCGCCAACCGGAGCACCCAGCGGCGCCCGGACTCGACGGCCCGGTCGCGCAGCCTTGCGACCTCCGGGACCTCCAGCGGAGCCCCCTCGCGCCACACCAGCTCCAGCCGGACCTCGCCCGAGACGGTGGCCTTCAGTCCGGCCGGGGTGTCGCAGGCGATGACCTTGCCCTGGTCGATGACGGCGACCCGGTCGAGGACGGTCTCGGCCTCGATGACGTTGTGGGTGACGAGCAGGACCGTCGCGCCGTGCTGCGCGCGCCGCCGGTCGACGGCGGACCACACGGCCCGCCGGGCGACCGGGTCCATGCCGGTGGTGGGCTCGTCGAGGACCAGTACGGGCCGCTCCCCCACCAGTGCGGTGGCGAAGCAGGCGAGGCGGCGCTGGCCGCCGGAAAGTTTCTTCAGGGGCCGTCCGGCGATCGGGGTCAGCCCGAGCTCCTCCAGTACGGCGTCGCGCGCGGCGCGGGCGGAGCGGACGTCGAGTCCGCGCAGCCGTCCGGTGGTCTCGGCGGCCAGCGCCACGGTGAGCTCGTCCAGGGCGGTGGATTCCTGCCCCAGGTAGGCGAGGAGCCGGGAGGCCCGCTCGGGGTGGCCCACGAGGTCGTGGCCGAGCAGGGTCACCGATCCGGAGTCGGGCCGCATCAGGCCGGTGAGCTGGCGGACCAGCGTGGACTTGCCGGCGCCGTTGGGGCCGAGCAGTCCGAAGATCTCGCCGCGCCGGACGTCCAGGCAGATCCCGTCGTTGGCTCGGGTCTCGGGCAGGGCGGGAGCCCCGCGCCGGCCGCGTACCGCGGGATACGTCTTGACCAGGTCACGCACCGCGCAGATGACGTCCGGCGCCGCTCCCGCGGCCGCTGCCGTGCCTTCTCGCGCCTGTGCTGTGCCCGTACTCACGAGGGAGCAGCCTACGGGGTTCCCGGCCCTACTCGGCCGTCGGGGTCAGCGGGGCCGCGAGGTCGGCGGGTGCGGTTCCGGGCGCGGAGGCCGGTACGGCGGCCACGTGTTCGGCGGCGGCGCGGACGTCGATCTCCCGCCAGAACCCGGCGCGGATGGCGTACCGGTCGTGCTCGTCGATCTGGTCGTCCTTGTGTGCGAGCAGCCCGAACCGGGCCGCGTAGCGCAGCAGTTCGCCGTCGATCCGGTGCGGGATCCGCGGGTACATCGTGGCCAGCTTCTGCAGGTGCACGGTCTCCGGGAGCCGTTCCATCCAGCGCCGGGCGAACACCTGTCCCACCTCGAACGGGTCGCCGCCGACGGTGGTGATGTCCTCCTCGCGGTCGGCCCAGCGCTGTTCTGCGCTGGTGAGCTGGGCGAGGGTGGGCAGAGAGGCGGTCTCGGCGGGCTCGCCCAGCGGTCCGGCCCGGTCGACCCAGCCCTTGTCGGAGGACCAGCGCAGGGCGCTGGCGGGGGCGTGGGCGCCGCTCGGCCCGGTCTGGGGGTGGTTCTGCTGGCCGGTGGCGCGCAGGGCTCCGGCGAGGTCCTTGGGCGTGGGTACGGGCTTGCCCCCGGAGGTGGCGGGCGGCGGTACGGGGACCCCGTCGCGGTCTTCCTCCCCGGTGGCGGCGGCGCCGTTGCGGGCGGCCTCGGCGAGCGCGGCCTCGGGCAGCGGGGCCGAGAGGATGGCGGCGATGTCGGGGCGCGGCGCGGGCGGCGGGGAGCACAGTCCGGTGAGGTCCTTGGCGCGGACGGCCCGGGTGATCCAGGCCCGGTCCAGGACGCGGCGTTCGTCGGCCTCGGCGACGAGGTCCTCGGACTGGTTGTAGTCCCCGTCGGCGGCCTGGACGGCCCACAGGTGGACGGCGACCCCGTGCTCCTTGGCGGACATCAGGCCGGGCAGCAGGTCTCCGTCGCCGGTGACGAGGACCACGTCGGAGCAGGCCCGGTTGCGGGCGAGCTCGGTGAGCTCGGCGTGCATGGCGGCGTCGACGCCCTTCTGCGCCCAGCGGCCGTCGCTGCGGGTCAGGGCGCCGAGCCGGACGGTGACGCGGGGCATGACGCGCAGCCGCCGGTGTTCGGGCTGGGGCACCCGGTCGGGTGCTCCGTCGAACCAGTAGATGCGCAGCAGGGGCTGCTCGGTGTCGGCCTCGGCCCGCTCGCGCAGGCCCTGGATGAGGGCGGCATGGTCGATGGTGATCCGGGAGCGGGAGGGCTCCCCGGCGAGAAGGCTGGCGGCGGCACCCAGCAGGTAGCCGGCGTCCACCAGGACGACGCAGCGGTCCACGCGTTCCACCCTCTTCCCTGGGGGTCCTCTGTGCTTTGCGGCGGTTCCCCGAGTCTGCCCGACCCCAAGGGCGTTGAAGGCCGGAACTCGATCATCGGCGTGGCGGATCTCACGACAGACGGGGCGGAGGGCCTCGGCTACGCGCAGTAATGATCCAAAATGCGCGGTTTCTGGCGTTGTGTGAGTGTGAAGGCGGTCCTGGCCCCTAGACCCTCACGGAGGCTCCACCATGGCCAAGAACAAGAACCAGAAGCAGCCCGCCAAGCAGCAGCCCCGGTCGGGGCAGGATCCGACCAAGGGCACCTCGGAGACCGAGTCGATGCCCTCCTCCTCGGCGCCGAGCCCGATGGACATGGCGCACAAGCGCAAGGAGAAGAAGTTCGGCCACAACTGACGGCCGTACTCGCATGCGGAAGGGCCCGCCCGGTGTCACCGGGCGGGCCCTTCCGCACGTTCCGCCGGGGTCTCTATCCGGCCAGGCAGGACGGTCCGAGCAGCACCTTGAGGTCGCCGAAGAGCGCGGGGTCGGGCTGGACGCGGTGCTTGTCGAGGCGGAGCACGGTGGTGGTCCGCGGCCCCTGGAGCTTGATCCGCACCTCGGTGTTGCCCTTGTGGTGGCGCAGGATCTCGCCCAGACGGGTCACCATCGGCGGCGTGACCTTGACGGTGGGGATGGTCAGGACCACCGGGGCGTTGGTGCCGGCCGAGGAGAGGTCGGGGACCATCATCTCCATGGCGACCAGGCGGGGGACGTCCTCGCGCTTGTCGAGGCGGCCCTTGACGAAGACGACGGTGTCCTCGACCAGCTGGGTGGAGACGAGCTGGTAGGTCGCCGGGAAGAACATGCATTCGATGGACCCGGCCAGGTCCTCGACGGTGGCGATGGCCCAGGCGTTGCCCTGCTTGGTCATCTTGCGCTGGAGGCCCGAGATGATGCCGCCGATGGTGACGACGGCGCCGTCGGAGTGCTCGCCGCCGGTCAGCTGGGAGATGCCGGCGTCCGTCTTGTCGGAGAGCACGTGCTCCAGGCCGAAGAGCGGGTGGTCGGAGACGTAGAGGCCGAGCATCTCGCGCTCCTGGGCGAGCAGGTAGGACTTCTCCCACTCGACGTCGGAGAACTCCACGTCGAGGCCGAAGCCGGGCTCGTCGCTCGCGTTCTCGTCACCCATCCCGCCGAACAGGTCGAACTGTCCCTCGGCCTCCTTGCGCTTGACCGCGACCACGTTGTCGATCATCGACTCGTGGTGTGCGACCAGGCCCTTGCGGGTGTGGCCCATCTCGTCGTAGGCGCCGGCCTTGATCAGCGACTCGACGGTGCGCTTGTTGCAGACGACGGCCTCGACCTTGTCCAGGAAGTCGGGGAAGGAGGAGAACTTCCCCTTGGCCTTCCTCGTCCTGATGATCGACTCGACGACGTTCGTGCCGACGTTGCGCACCGCGGTGAGGCCGAAGAGGATCACGTCGTCGCCCTGGGCCGCGAAGTTCGGCTCGGACTCGTTCACGTTCGGCGGCAGGACCTTGATGCCCATCCGGCGGCACTCGTTCAGGTAGATCGCGGACTTGTCCTTGTCGTCCTTGACCGAGGTGAGCAGGCCCGCCATGTATTCGGCCGGGAAGTTCGCCTTGAGGTAGGCGGTCCAGTAGGAGACCAGGCCGTACGCGGCCGAGTGGGCCTTGTTGAAGGCGTAGCCGGCGAAGGGGACCAGGACGTCCCACAGGGCCTTGATCGCCTGGTCGCTGAAGCCCTTGCCCCTGGCGCCCTCCTCGAAGATGACGAAGTTCTTCGCCAGCTCCTCGGGCTTCTTCTTGCCCATCACGCGGCGCAGGATGTCGGCCTCGCCGAGCGAGTACCCGGCGATGATCTGGGCGGCCTTCTGGACCTGCTCCTGGTAGACGATCAGGCCGTAGGTGACCGCGAGCACCTCTTCGAGCGGCCCCTCCAGCTCCGGGTGGATCGGGGTGATCTCCTGCTGCTTGTTCTTGCGCAGGGCGTAGTTCGTGTGCGAGTTCATGCCCATCGGGCCCGGCCGGTACAGGGCCGAGACGGCGGAGATGTCCTCGAAGTTGTCGGGCTTCATCAGGCGCAGCAGGGAGCGCATGGGCCCGCCGTCGAACTGGAAGACGCCGAGGGTGTCACCGCGGCCGAGCAGTTCGAAGGTCTTGGGGTCGTCGAGCGGGAGGCCCAGGAGATCGATGTCGATCCCCTTGTTGGCCTTCACCATCTTGACGGCGTCGTCCATGATCGTGAGGTTGCGCAGGCCGAGGAAGTCCATCTTCAGCAGGCCGAGCGACTCGCAGCTCGGGTAGTCCCACTGGGTGATGGTGACGCCGTCGGTGTGCCGCACCCAGACGGGTACGTGGTCGGTGATGGTCTCGCTGGACATGATCACGCCGGCGGCGTGCACGCCCATCTGGCGGACCAGGCCCTCCACACCGCGGGCGGTGTCGATGACCTTCTTCACGTCCGGCTCGTTCTCGTACATCCCGCGGATCTCGCCGGCCTCGCCGTAGCGGGGGTGCGTCGGGTCGAGGATGCCGGAGAGCGGGATGCCCTTGCCGAGGACGTCGGCGGGCATGGCCTTGGTGAGGCGGTCGCCCATGGCGTACGGGTAGCCCAGGACGCGCGCGGAGTCCTTGATCGCGTTCTTGGCCTTGATGGTGCCGTAGGTGCCGATCATGGCGACCTTGTCGGCGCCGTACTTCTCGGTCACGTACCTGATCACCTCGACGCGCCGGCGCTCGTCGAAGTCGATGTCGACGTCGGGCATGGAGACGCGCTCGGGGTTCAGGAAGCGCTCGAAGATCAGGCCGTGCGTGAGCGGGTCGAGGTCGGTGATGCCCATGGCGTACGCGACGATCGAACCGGCCGCGGAGCCTCGGCCCGGGCCCACCGCGATGCCCTGGTTCTTGGCCCACATGATGAAGTCGGCGACCACGAGGAAGTAGCCGGGGAAGCCCATCGAGATGATCGTGTCCATCTCGTACTCGGCCTGCTGCATCCGGTCCTCCGGAATGCCTCCGGGGTAGCGGCGGTGCATGCCGCGCATGGTCTCCTCGCGGAACCAGCTGACCTCGGTGTGGCCTTCCGGGATGTCGAACTTCGGCATCAGGTTCCGGAACTTGAACATGCCCTCGGTGTCGATCTGGTCGGCGACCAGCCGGGTGTTGGCGCAGCCCTCCTGCCAGGCGTCCGAGGAGTCGATCGCGTACATCTCGTCGGTCGACTTCAGGTAGTAGCCGGTGCCGTCGAAGCGGAAGCGGTCCGGGTCCGAGAGGTTCTTGCCGGTCTGGATGCAGAGCAGGGCGTCGTGGGCCGTCGCCTCGCTGGCGTAGGTGTAGTGGGAGTCGTTCGTCACCAGCGGCGGGATGCCGAGCTTCTTGCCGATCTCCAGCAGCCCGTCGCGGACCCGGCGCTCGATCTCGATGCCGTGGTCCATCAGCTCCAGGAAGTAGCGCCCCTCGCCGAAGATGTCCTTGTAGTCGGAGGCGGCCTGCACGGCCTCGTCGAACTGGCCGAGCCGCAGCCTGGTCTGCACCTCGCCGGACGGGCAGCCGGTGGAGGCGATCAGGCCCTCGGACCACTTGGAGATGGTCTCCTTGTCCATCCGCGGCCACTTCGTGAGCCAGCCCTCGGCGTACGCGTCGGAGGACAGCCGGAAGATGTTGTGCAGACCGGTGGCGTTCGACGCCCAGATCGTCTTGTGGGTGTAACCGCCGGAACCGGAGACGTCGTCGCGCTTCTGGTGCGGCTGGCCCCACTGGATGCGCCGCTTGTTGCGCCGGGACTCGGGGGCGACGTACGCCTCGATGCCGATGATCGGCGTGATGCCGGCCTTCTGCGCGGTGTGGAAGAAGTCGTACGCCCCGTGCAGGTTGCCGTGGTCGGACATGGCGATGTGCGTCATGCCCATCTCGTTGCACGCGTTGAACATGTCCTTCAGCCGTGCGGCACCGTCCAGCAGCGAGTACTGGGTGTGGACGTGCAGGTGCGTGAACGGCGGCTTTGTCACGGCGCGGGTCCTCCGGGGGCGGGGCGTGAGGGGGCAGCTTCGAATCCTACGTCGGCCGGGTGACAGATCACGGGCACTGACCGGTACGGTCGGGCGTTGCAGAACCAGGAGGGCCGATCCGGCGTCCAGTCGGTCGGAACCTGAAACAGCCCGTGCACCAGGAGGAACCCGCCATGGCGGTCCCCGAGACGACCGACGAGCAGCGCGCCGAGCAGATCCTCGACGTGTTCGACACCGCGTTCGGTGAGCTGCTCGCCGCCGACCCCGCTGCCTTCCAGGTCAAATTCCGCAAGATGGCGGCTTCGGCCTTCGCCTTCTACCGGGGTACCGCCTGCCTCTTCTACTCCGACCTGGAGCGGGACCGGCACGGCGGCCCTTACCTGGACGAGCGGACGGGCCGGGTGTGGATCCACGGAGACCTGCACGCCGAGAACTTCGGCACGTACATGGACTCCAACGGCCGGCTGATCTTCAACGTCAACGATTTCGACGAGGCCTATATCGGCCCTTTCACCTGGGACCTGAAGCGGTTCGCCGCCTCCGTCGCCCTGATCGGCTACACCAAGGCGCTCAGCGACGACCAGATAAGCGAGCTGGTGCGGATCTACGCGGGCGCCTACCGGGAGCGGATCCACCGGCTGGCCACGGGTGCGAAGAATGACGAGGTGCCCTCCTTCACCCTGGACACCGCCGAGGGCCCTCTGCTGGACGCGCTGCGCTCGGCCCGCTCCCGGACGCGTTTCTCCCTGCTGGACTCGATGACGGAGATACGGGACTACGAGCGCCGCTTCACCTCCGGCGGCGGTTCCATCGAGCTGGACGCCGCGACCCGCTACAAGGTGCTGGCCGCCTTCGACGGGTACCTGGAGACGCTTCCCGACGAGTCCCTCGTGCGCCCCGACTCCTACCGGGTCAAGGACGTGGTGGGGCGCCGGGGCGTCGGCATCGGCTCGGCGGGCCTGCCGTCCTACAACATCCTGCTGGAGGGGCACAGCGACGCCCTGGAGAACGACGTCGTGATCTACCTCAAGCAGGCGCAGACCCCGGCGGTCTCCCGGCACATCACGGACCGGGCGGTGCGGGAGTACTTCCTGCACGAGGGGCACCGCACGGTGATCTCCCAGCGGGCCCTGCAGGCGCACGCCGACCCGTGGCTGGGCTGGACCGAGCTGGACGGCGCGGGTCAGCTGGTGGCGGAGGTCTCCCCGTACGCGGTGGACCTGGACTGGTCGGACCTGGACGACCCGGAGGAGATCGCGGCCGTCGTCGCCGATCTCGGCCGGGCGACCGCGACCATGCACGCGTCGGCCGACGAGGCCGAGAGCGGGCAGTCCCTGGTGCCCTTCTCCACCGAGCGGGCCATCGACGCGGCGATCGCGGCCGACGAGGAGGGCTTCTCGGATCTGCTCGTGGACTTCGCCCACGCGTACGGGGCCCGGGCGCGCGCCGACCACCAGATCTTCGTGGACCTTTTCCGTAACGGGCGTCTCACTCCCTGAACGCCTGTTCCACAGGAACGCATGGCACACTCGCGAGGATGGACATTTCCGGGACGGGACTCAGGGGGCTGCGGGCCGCGCTGTTCAGCGCGCTCGTCGTACTGCTCTCCTCGGGCTCGCACGTCCTGATGTCCCAGGCCCCGTTGCCGCCCACGCTGGTGGCCGGGGCCTTCGCGGGTGTGTTCGCGATCGCCTATGCGCTCGCGGGCCGCGAACGGGGCTTCGGCCCCATCGCCGGGCTGCTCGTACCGCTGGAGCTGGCCGCCGACACCGTCTTCACCACCGGCCAGCACCTGTGCTACGGCCCGGCCGGCGGCCCCGTCGCGGGCCCGCTGCGCGCCATGGGCCTGGACGCCCTGTGCGGTGGCACGCCGGTGGGCGGGCCGCTGACCGAGGTGACCGGACCGGCCGGCGCGGCCGCGCTGCTGTCCTCGCCGGGGCCGTACACACCCTGGCTGCTGCTCGGCGCCCATGTCTCGGTCGGACTGCTGGCCGCCGCCTGGCTGCGCCACGGCGAGCGGGCCCTGGGCCGGCTGCTGCGGGCTGTGGCCGCCTTCGCGTTCCGGCCGCTGCTGCTGGCCGTGTCCTCGGTCGCGGCAGCCTGCCGGCCTGCGCGGGCGCTGCCTCGGTCGGTCCGCTCGGCCGCCGGGGCCACCACCCGCTTCCCGGCACACTCCGTGGGACGGCGGGGACCCCCCGTGCTCGGCGCGCTCGCCCGCGCCTGACGCACGTACGGCAGTCCCTTCCACACGTCACACCCCACGGAGATCATGATGAGTTCACGCAACAGCCAGGCGAACAAGGCAGCGGCCCGCGAGCGTCTGCGCGCCGAGCGCGAGGCCCAGGCCAAGAAGGACAAGATCCGCCGCCAGGTGATCGTGGCGGGCGGGGTCGTGCTCGCGCTCGCCGTGATCGGCGGCATCGGCTACGGGGTCATGCAGGCCAACCAGCCCACCCACTGGGAGAAGGCCGCCACCGCCGAGCTGGTCAAGCCGAAGAACACCGAGGGCGCGGACGGCACCACGGTCGTCATCGGCAAGCCCGAAGCGAAGAAGACCCTGGAGCTGTACGAGGACTCGCGCTGCCCGGCCTGTGCCGCCTTCGAGCAGGCCGCCGGCGAGCAGGTCAAGAAGGACGTGGACGCGGGCAAGTACAAGCTCCAGTACATCGGCGCCACCTTCATCGACAACGCCGTCAAGGGCGAGGGTTCGAAGAACGCGCTGAGCGCCCTGGGCGCGGCGCTGAACGTCAGCCCGCAGGCCTTCCTCGACTACAAGGCCGCGCTGTACTCCAAGGACCTGCACCCCGAGGAGAGCGTCGACAGCTTCGCCAAGGACGACTACCTGCTGAAGGTCGCGGACACGGTCCCGGCGCTCAAGGGCAACGCCGAGTTCAAGAAGGCCGTCGAGGACGGTACGTACGACCGGTGGGCGCTGGAGATGTCGAAGTCCTTCGACAAGTCCGGGGTGAAGGGCACGCCGACCCTGAAGATGGACGGCAAGAAGATCGAGACCCCGCAGACTGCGGAGCTGTTCACAGCGGCGATCGACAAGGCCCTGCAGGGCTGATCCCGGGGCAATCCGGAAATCACCGTCCGGACCGACCGCTTCGAAGGGCGGGCGAACTCCCAGAGTTCGCCCGCCCTTTGCATTCCCGCACCTGGCCCGGGGGGTGTACCCGTCGGTAATATGATCATCCGTGACCAGTCAACTCACCCCTTCCCAGTCAGCGGCAACTCCCCGCCGCCGTACGGTCGTTCTGGCCGCTGCGGCCACGGCCGCACTGGCCCCCCTCACCTCCCTGGGCGCCTCGGCCGCCCACGCGGCGGGCACCGCGCCCGCCTTCCTCCACGGCGTCGCCTCGGGCGACCCGCTGCCCGACGGGGTCCTTCTGTGGACCCGCGTCACCCCGACCCCCGAGGCCGTACCCGGCTCGGGGCTCGGCCCGGCCACCCAGGTGGGCTGGGAAGTGGCGTCCGACAAGGCCTTCTCCCGCGTCGTCGGCTCCGGCACCGTCACCGTGAGCGCCGCCGCCGACCACACGGTCAAGGTCGACGTACGCGGGCTGCAGCCGCAGACGCCCTACTGGTACCGGTTCACCGCCGGCGGCGTCGTCTCCCCCGTCGGGCGCACCCTGACCACCCCGGCCCACGAGGCGACGACCGAGGGGGTCCGCTTCGGCGTGGTCTCCTGCGCCAACTGGGAGTCCGGCTACTTCTCCGCCTACCGCCACCTGGCGGCCCGCACGGATCTGCACGCGATCCTGCACCTGGGTGACTACATCTACGAGTACCAGTCCGGGGGCTACCCGGAGGCGAAGTACGTCGTACGCCCGCACGAGCCGAAGCACGAGATCGTCTCGCTCGCCGACTACCGTACGCGGCACGGCAAGTACAAGACGGACGCCGACCTCCAGGCCCTGCACCACGCCCACCCGGTCATCGCCATCTGGGACGACCACGAGTTCGCCAACGACAGCTGGGCCGGCGGCGCCGAGAACCACACGCCGGGCGCCGAGGGCGAGTGGGCGGCCCGCGCGGCCGCCGCCAAGCAGGCGTACTTCGAGTGGATGCCCGTACGCGCCTCCATCGCGGGCACCGTCTACCGCCGGCTGCGCTTCGGTACCCTCGCCGACCTGCACCTGCTGGACCTGCGCTCCTTCCGCTCGCAGCAGACCAAGGTCGGCAGCGGCTCGGTGGACGACCCGGAGCGCACCATCACCGGGCGCGCCCAGCTGGACTGGCTCAAGTCGGGCCTCGCGGGCTCGGAGGCGACCTGGAAGCTGGTGGGCACCTCGGTGATGATCTCGCCGGTGGCCTTCGCCTCGCTGCCCGCGCACCTGCTGAAGCCGCTGACCAAGCTGCTCGGACTGCCCGAGGGCGGCCTCGCGATCAACGTGGACCAGTGGGACGGGTACACGGACGACCGCAAGGAGCTGCTGGGCCACCTGAAGGACCGGGGCGTCAAGAACACCGTGTTCCTGACCGGTGACATCCACATGGCCTGGGCGAACGAGGTCCCGATGAACATGGCCACGTACCCGGGCTCGGGCACGGCGGCGACCGAGTTCGTGGTCACGTCGGTGACCTCCGACAACCTCGACGACATGCTGCACGTCCTGCCGGACACCCTCTCGCTGGTCGCCGAGTCGGCCATCAAGGCCGCCAACTGGCACGTGAAGTGGCTCGACATGGACGCGCACGGCTACGGCGTGCTGGACGTGACGGCGGAGCGCTCGCAGATGGACTACTACGTGGTGTCCGACAAGCGGCAGCCGGGTGCGACCTCCGCCTGGAGCCGGTCGTACCGGACGCTGAACGGGACCCAGAAGGTGGATCGGGTGTACCAGCCCGTCCGCTGACCGTCCGTCGATTTTCCTGCCACATGGGGCGCCTGGGACATACCAGGCGCCCCATGTGCATCAGAAGCAACAAATCTTTTACGTAAGCCACTTGACCTGAATATGTCATGCACACATAAGCTTCGCGCCAGCTGAAGAAGATCCTTCAGGCCACCACCCCCCACAACCCCCCACGCGAGGAGCACACGTGCGCGCAGTTGCCCGCATATCCCCCCTTCTCCGCCGCCGCCTGATGGGCACGGCGGTTCTGGCCGGAACCCTGGCCTTCACCCCGCTCGCGGCCCCCACCACGCTTGCGGCCTCCAAGTCCCCCGCCGAGGTCTGCGCCGACCAGCCCGCCGCCTCCGGTGCCGCGAACGCGCGCGTCGCCCGCGCCCACGACGAGCACGCGGACGAGCCCAACGCGATCAGCGACGCGCAGGCGAAGGCCATGGACGCCGACCTCACGTCGAAGCTGGACAAGGCCCTCAAGAACCAGCCGCAGCGCAGCCTGGCGGCCGCCGAGGCCGTCGTGAACATCCCCGTGTACTTCCACGTCGTGCACTCCGGCACCACCGGGAAGCTCACGGCCACCGACGTCAGCAAGCAGCTCGCGGTCCTCAACGCGGCCTACGGCGGCCAGGGCACCGGCAACGTCAACACGAACTTCCAGTTCACCCTGGCGGCCACCGACTACACGGACAACGCCACCTGGTACAACCTGGCTTCCGGCTCCCAGGCCGAGAAGGACATGAAGAACACCCTGCGCAAGGGCGGCCCGGGCGCGCTCAACTTCTACACCGCCAACCTCTCCGGCGGCCTGCTCGGCTGGGCGACCTTCCCGACGTCGTACGCCTCCAGCCCCAAGATGGACGGCGTGGTCGTGCTCGACAGCTCGCTGCCGGGCGGCTCGTCGGCCAACTACAACGAGGGTGACACCGCCACCCACGAGGTCGGTCACTGGCTGGGGCTCTACCACACCTTCCAGGGCGGCTGCAGCGGCAACGGCGACTACGTCTCCGACACCCCGGCCGAGAAGAGCGCCGCGTACGAGTGCCCGACCGGGCGCGACAGCTGCGCGAGCAAGCCGGGCGTGGACCCGATCCGCAACTTCATGGACTACACGTACGACTCCTGCATGTACCAGTTCACCGCCGGCCAGGTCGCTCGCATGTCGAGCAGCTGGACCGCGTACCGCGCGGGCTGACCTCCACGCGACGAGGGGCCCGGTCCGGCATCCGCCGGGCCGGGCCCCTCCGCTTCCATGCCTCGACTGCCTACAGGCCGTCGAGGAAGCCGACGGCGACCTTCCACAACTGCTCGGCGGCCTCGGCGTCGTAGTCGTCCAGCTCCGGGTCGGTGAACAGGTGCCCGGCACCCGGGTAGCTGTGGACCTCCACGTCGGCCCCCGCGCGCTGCATCCGCAGGTACCAGGCCGTCAGCCAGTCGTGCGGCTCGAACGGATCCGGGTCCGCGATGTGCAGCTGCACGGGCAGCTCGTCCACCGAGGCGCCGTCCTCCAGGTCCGCCGTCCCGTGCAGGAGCAGCAGCCCGCGCGCCTTCTCGTCCGCCATGGCCAGGTGCTGGGCGACCGAACCGCCGAAGGAGAAGCCCGCGTAGACCAGTCCCTGGTCCGAGTAGGGGGCGGAGGCCAGCACCGCGCGCTTCAGCAGTTCGTCACGGCCGATCTCGTCCCGGTGGGCCATGCCCTCCTCGACGGTCCCGAAGGTGCGTCCCTCGAAGAGATCCGGCACCTGGACCTGGTGCCCGGCCGCGCGCAGCCGGTCGGCCGCCGCGTGCACCGCGGGCCGCAGCCCGTACGTCGAATGGAAAAGCATGATGTTCATGCCTCCATCGTGCCAGCCGCCGCTGAGGAGGGGCCCGCGGACCGCTTCCCGCTACGTTCGTACCCATGGAGATGGAGAACGTCCTGCGCCCCGTCACGGTCATCGGCGGCGCACTGGTCGCCACCCTGATCGCGGGCTGGCTGCTGGACCTGCTGCTGCGCCGGGCCGACGCCCGGCACACCGAGACCCCCTTGTGGGGCCTGCTGCGCCACTGCCGGCTGCCCTTCCAGGTCGTCCTCTGCACCTCGCTGCTCCGAGGCTCCTACCGGCGGGCCGGAATCCTGCCCGACCACGCCTTCGGCGTCGGCCGGTTCCTCACCCTGGTCCTGATCGCCTCCGCGGCCTGGCTCGCGGTACGCATCGCGACGGCCGTGGTCGACTCGACGTACGCGCGCTACGCGGCGGCGACCGAGGACGAGGCCCGGGTGCGCCGGGTCCGCACCCAGGTCACCCTGATCCAGCGGGTGGTCACGGCGGTGGTGGTCGTGGTCGCCGTGGCGGCGATGCTGCTGACCTTCCCCCCGATGCGGACGCTCGGCGCCTCGCTGCTGGCCTCCGCGGGCGTCCTCGGCATCGTGGCGGGCATCGCCGCCCAGGCCTCGCTGAGCAACCTCTTCGCCGGCCTCCAGATCGCCTTCGGCGACACCGTCCGCATCGGCGACACGGTGGTGGTCGACGAGGAGTGGGGCCGGGTCGAGGAGATCACCCTGACCTTCCTGACGGTCCGCACCTGGGACGAGCGGCGCATCACGATGCCTGTGTCCTATTTCACGAGCAAGCCGTACGAGAACTGGTCGCGCGGCGGAGCACAGATGACCGGCACGGTCTTCTGGCACCTGGACCACAGCGCGCCGATCGGCCTGATGCGGGAGCGGCTCCAGCTGATCCTGGCGGAGATCCCGGAGTGGGACGGCCGCGGCGGCGGGCTGGCCGTGACGGACACCACACCGCACACGGTCCAGGTCCGCGCGGTGGTCACGGCGAAGGACGCCGACGACCTCTGGACGCTGCGCTGCGCGGTCCGCGAACGCCTGATCACCTGGCTGGTGGCCGAGCACCCGTACGCCCTCCCCCGCATCGCCACGGCCCCGGCCGCCGAGGCCCCCTAGGGGACGGCGGGCAGGAGGGCGGCCGCGCACTCCTCGGCGAGGTCCTCGGCGTGCGGCGGCAGCGGGCCGCCGGCACGCAGGTGGCGGCGGACGACCGAGAGCGGGAGGTCGATCAGGGCCAGGGTGACGCGGTCCCGGTCCTGGGGCCCGGTCGCGCCGAGCGCGGCGGCGAGGGCGCCGATGGCGGAGTACACCCGCTGGTTGCCGGAATCGGCCCGCCCGGTGTGTTCCTCGGACCAGTCGGCGCGGCCGAACTCCCACGGCCCGTAGAGCAGCAGGGTGGCCTCCTCGGGATGGGCGCGGCTCCACCCCACGACGTGCCGGGCGGCCGCGCGCGCCGCCCGGCGCGGGTCGGAGTCGCTGTGCAGGCTGGCGAAGTAGCCCTCCTGGAACCGCTCGACGCTGCGCAGCCACACCTCGGCGAGCAGGGCGCTGCGCCCGGCGAAGCGGTGGTACATGGAGCCGCTGGGCGCGCCGATCGCCTGGGCGACGGCGGACATGGTCACGCCGCCCGGCCCGGCGGAGGCGGCCAGCCGGACGGCGGCGTCGAGCATCTGGTCGGTGTCGAAGCGGGGTGGTCTCGCCATGAATCAGAGAGTACTCTCCAGATTATTAGAGAGCTCTCTCTAATAAGGCGATGGGGAGGACCGGCCATGGGCGTCTACAACGTGCACGAGCGCGTGATCGCGGCGAAGGAGAGCGAGGTCGGCGCGCTGATCGACACGCTGTCCGGCGGGGAGGACGACCGGCTGTGGCCCGGCCGCCTGTGGGAGGACATGGAGCTCGACCGCCCCCTCGGGGTCGGAGCGGCGGGCGGACACGGACCGGTGCGCTACACGGTGGCCGCCTACGTGCCGGGGACCTGGGTGCGGTTCACCTTCACCGGACCCCGGGGCTTCCACGGCTTCCACGAGTACACCGCGCTGCCCCTCGACGCCGGGCGCACCGTGCTGCGCCACACCATCGCGATGAACCTCGGCGGCATCAGCCGCATCACCTGGCCGCTGGCCGTCCGCGCGATGCACGACGCGGTCCTGGAGGACAGCCTGGACCGCGCCGAGCTGGCGTGCACGGGCACGATCGCCCGCCCGGCCCGCTGGTCCCCGTACGTCCGCTTCCTGCGCGGACTGGAACGCCTCGTGACCCGGCCGGCCGAGGTCCGGCCCGCGTAGACACCCCCTACGGGGTCCGCAGGCTCCGTACGTCCAGGTGCCGCAGCACCCGGTCCACGATCTCCGGGTCGGAGCCGGGTTCGCTGCGGGCGGCCAGGACCTCGTGGCGGGCGGCCGACATCATCTCCCGCTGGATCCGCTGGACGTGGTGGAGCCGCTCCACGCGCTTCGCGTACGCCTCGCGCCGTTCCTCGTCGACCATGTCGGGGCTGATCCTGGCCCCCACGTCGTACGCCCGCCGGTACAGCTGCTCGACCAGGTCCTCCGGGAGATCCTCCACCTCCTCGATCTCCCTCAGCCGACGCTTCGCGGCCTTGGCCGCGCGGATCGCCAGCAGCCGCTCCGCGTCGCGCTCGGCGTCCGTGTCCGCCTCCACCCCCAGCCGCCGGACCAGCCACGGCAGGGTCAGCCCCTGGCACACCAGGGTCGTCATGATCACCGCGAACGCGATGAAGATGATCTGGTCCCGCCCGGGAAACGGCTCACCGGCGTCCGTCCGCAGCGGAACGGCCAGCGCCAGGGCCACCGATGCCACCCCGCGCATCCCGGCCCACCACATCACCACGCTCTCCCGCCAGCTCAGCGGGATCTCCTCGTCGTAGTCGCGCCGCTGGTGCAGCTTCTTCGCGAGCCAGCCGGCCGGCAGCAGCCACACCAGCCGTACGCCGACCACGACCGCGACCACGATCGCCGCCCACCCGGCCATCTCCCACACCCGGTCCTCGGCCGTGCCGAACACGTTGTGCAGCTCCAGCCCGATCAGCCCGAAGGCCACACCGGTGACCAGCATGTCGACGACCTCCCAGAAGGTGTGCCCGGCGAGGCGCCCCAGCACGTCGTCGGCGTCACTCGCGTACTCGGCGAGGAACAGGGCCGTCGTCAGCACGGCCAGCACCCCCGACCCCTGGAGTTCCTCGGCCACCACGTACGCGACGAACGGCACCAGCAGCGTCAGCCCGATCTGCAGGGTGGCGTCGCCGAGCCGCCCCATGAGCCGGTGGGCGATCCAGCCGAGCACGAGCCCGACGGCCACGGCCACCACGGCGGAGAGCACGAACTCCCCGAGCGCGTCGGGCCAGGAGAAGCTGCCGCTCACGACGGCGGCGACGGCCACGTGGTACAGCACGATCGCCGTCACGTCGTTGAAGAGCCCTTCGCCCTCCAGGATCGACACCATGCGGCGGGGCAGCCCGAGCGATCCGGCGACGGCGGTGGCGGCCACCGGGTCGGGCGGGGCGACGAGCGCGCCGAGGGCGAGGGCGGCGGCGATCGGCAGCCCGGGCACGACGGCGTTGGCGACGGCGGCGACGGCAGCGGTGGTGACGAACACCAGGGCCACGGCCAGCAGCAGGATGGGCCGGACGTTGGCGGCGAACTGACGCCAGGACGTGCGCTGCACGGAGGCGTACAGCAGCGGCGGCAGCACCAGCGGCAGGATGAACTCGGGCGGGATCTCGACGTTCGGCACGGCCGGCACCAGTGCGAGGATCACCCCGCCGATGGTCATCAGGACGGGCGCGGGCAGTTTGAGCCGGTCCCCCAGCGGCACCGTGACCACGGCCCCGAGCAGGAGCACGAACAGCAGAGCAAGCTGATCCACTCCCCCACCCTGCCAGTCCGCTGCGCTTGGCGGTGCGGGTCGGGGGCCGTGTCGGGGCTCCGCCCCGAACCCCCTACGGCGCTCCGCGCCCGCGCCTCAAACGCCGGCGAGGCTGAATCTCCCAGCCGAGCAGCGACCAACCCCAGACGCGCCGGCGCGTGAGGCGCAGGACCTGGGGCGGAGCCCCGGTCTTTCAGCCCCGCCGGCGTTCGAGGCGCGGGGCCTGGGGCGGAGCCCCGGTCTTTCAGCCTCGCCAGCGCCTGAGGCGCGGGGCCTGGGGCGGAGCCCCCGTCCATCAGCCTCGCCAGCGCCTGAGGCGCGGGGCCTGGGGCGGAGCCCCCGTCCATCAGCCTCGCCGGCGTTTGAGGCGCGGGTCCGGCGCCCCGGTAGCGGCGGCGCGCGGTGGCTCTGGCTACGGCAGGGGGCGCCGCATCGCGCGGTGGGGGATGCCCGCGTCCTGGAATTCCGGGCCGTAGGCCACGTACCCGAGCCGCTCGTAGAAGCCCAGCGCATGCGTCTGCGCGCCCAGGTCCACCGCCGACAGGCCCCGGCGGACCGCCTCCGCCTCGATCGCGCGGACCAGCGCCACACCCACGCCCAGCCCGCGCGCGGACTTCGTGACGGCCAGCCGGCCCAGCGAGCCGACCGCCGGGTCGCCCGTCTTGCCGAGGGCCGCCGGCCCGTGGAGCAGCCGGCCCGTGCCCAGCGGCACCCCGTCGGCGCCCACGGCCAGGACGTGCACCGCGTCCGCGTCGTACGCGTCGTACTCGATCGACTCCGGCACCGACTGCTCGACCACGAAGACCTCGGACCGCACCGCGAAGCAGGACTTCAGGTCCTCCTCCGAGGCGGCGACCCGCACCTCGACCGGAGAGGTCACTCGGACTCCGCCCGGATCACGTCCAGCGCGTGCTGCAGGTCCGCCGGGTAGGTGCTCTCGAACTCGACCCACTGCCCGTCCGACGGGTGCTCGAAGCCGAGGCGCACCGCGTGCAGCCACTGCCGCGTCAGGCCGAGCCGCTTGGCGACGGTCGGGTCGGCGCCGTAGGTCAGGTCGCCGACGCAGGGGTGCCGGTGCGCGGACATGTGCACGCGGATCTGGTGCGTGCGCCCGGTCTCCAGCTTGATGTCGAGCAGCGAGGCGGCCCGGAAGGCCTCGATCAGGTCGTAGTGGGTGACGGACGCCTTGCCGTCCTGGATCACCGCCCACTTGTAGTCCGCGCTGGGGTGACGGCCGATCGGCGCGTCGATGGTGCCGCTCATCGGGTCCGGGTGGCCCTGCACCAGCGCGTGGTAACGCTTGTCCACGATCCGCTCGCGGAACTGGTTCTTGAGCGAGGTGTAGGCGCGCTCCGACTTCGCGACGGCCATCAGGCCGGACGTGCCGACGTCGAGGCGGTGCACGATGCCCTGGCGCTCGGACGCGCCGGAGGTGGAGATGCGGTAGCCGGCCGCGGCGAGGCCGCCGATGACGGTGGTGCCGGTCCAGCCGGGGCTCGGGTGGGCGGCGACGCCGACCGGCTTCATGATGACGACGATGTCGTCGTCATCATGGATGATCTCCATGCCGGGGACGGGCTCGGCGACGACCTCGACCGGCCGGGCCGGCTCGGGCATCTCGACTTCGAGCCAGGCGCCACCGTGCACACGCTCGGACTTCCCGACGACACTGCCGTCGACCGACACCTTTCCCGCGGCCGCGAGATCGGCCGCCTTCGTCCGGGAGAAACCGAACATACGGGCGATGGCGGCGTCGACGCGCTCGCCCTCGAGGCCATCGGGAACGGGCAGGGTGCGGATCTCGGGAATCGTACTCACCCGTCGAGTATGCAGGACGGGGCGGACGAGCCGTCCCGCGATCAGTCCTTGTGGACGGTCCCGTCCGGGTCCAGACCCTTGAAGGACAGCAGGACGATCAGGATGCCGCCGCACACGATCGCCGAGTCCGCGAGGTTGAAGACGGCGAAATGGGCGGGCGCGATGAAGTCGACGACCGCGCCCCGGAACACGCCCGGCGAACGGAAGATCCGGTCGGTCAGGTTGCCGAGCGCGCCGCCCAGCAGCAGGCCGAGCGCGATCGCCCACGGCAGGCTGTAGAGCTTGCGGGCCAGCCGCACGATCACCACGATCACCGAGGCCGCGATGCAGGTGAAGATGATGGTGAAGGCCTCGCCGAAGCCGAAGGCGGCACCCGGGTTGCGGACCGCCTCGAACTTCAGGAGGTCACCGATGATCTCGATCGGCGGCTGGTGCTCCAGCTTCGCCACGACCAGCATCTTGCTGCCGAGGTCGAGCAGGTAGGCGAGCACCGCCACGACGAGCAGAGCCGTGATCCGACGGCGCCCCTTGGGCCCGGCGGACTCCGGCTGGGTGTCGTCCCCGACCTCCGGCGTACCGATGATGCGCTCCGCCTCTGCCACGTGAGTCCCTCGAACTAGCTCGAACCAGGCTCCTCCTGGACCCTGACGGAACACGAGGGTACGTCAGGGCCCCCGCGCGCCGCCTGCCCCACCTCCCCGACCCCGCTAGTGCCGCCGTTCCTGCTTCTGCTTGCAGTCCACGCACAGCGTGGCCCGCGGGAAGGCCTGCATCCTGGCCTTGCCGATGGGCTGCCCGCAGTTCTCGCAGAGGCCGTACGTGCCCGCCTCCAGCCGTTCCAGGGCCCGCTCGGTCTGCTCCAGCATCGAAGTGGCGTTCGCCGCGAGGGCCAGCTCCGACTCGCGGGTGATGTTCTTGGTACCCGTGTCGGCCTGGTCGTCGCCCGCGCCGTCCCCGGAGTCCCGCATCAGGCCGGAGATCGCCGCCTCCGAGGCGTCGAGCTCGGCCCGCAGCCGCAGCACCTCCGACAGGAGCTCCGCACGGGCGTCCTCGACCTCCTTGGGGGTCCAGGGGTCCTCTCCGGGCCGTACGGCGAGCTCTCCGGGGGCCAGGGCCGCCGTGGCCCGTGCCTTGGGGAGCCCGCTGGTGGCGGCCGCGGCCGTCTTCCTCGCCGTACCCGCGCTCTTCTTGGCAACCACTTTCCGGACTCCCGTCTTCTTCGCGGCATGTGCCGCCCCCTCGGCCGCGGCCTTCTTGGCCGTGGCCGTCCGCTTCACGACGGCGGTCGTCTTCTTGACGGCGGTCGCCTTCCCGTCCGGAGCGAGCGCGCCGTCAGCGGTCTTTCGGGCAGCGGTCGCCTTCTTGGCGGGGGCCGCGTCCTCCGAGACCGCCGCCTTCCCGGCGGCCTTCCCGACAGCCTTCTTGGCAGTACTCCCGGCGGTCTTCTTCGCCACCATGGCCGCGGCCCCTTCACATACTGTGATCTTTGCTCGCGAATCGTGCCGGAACGATAAATCGACACCGGCCCCGCGGCAACGGGGCACGCATCCATCGAGGTCAACCTGCATCCGTTGTGCCCATCAGGAGCCCCGGTAATCCGCCACTCCCGCCCCACCCGAGCCGGAAGCGGCGGCGCAGGCCCATTCGGGTCACGCCGGGGGCGCGCCGGGGTCATGCGCGGACCCTCCGCGCAACCCCGCCACGCCGGGCCGGCGACCCCCGCACGGGCCCCCGTAAACCGGTCTGCCGTGCACCCCCCGGGCCCGTACACTGGGCCCAGCGAAAGGCATGGACGGGGACGAGTAGCGTCGTACGCAGCCAGGAGCGACCCGGGGACGGTGAGAGCCCGGGGGCGAGCGCGATGTGAAGGATCACCCCTGAGCCGCCGGAAGAAAGCCCGCACGGGATTCCCGTACGGCGAGTAGAACCGGCTTCGCACCCCAATGAGGGGGCCACCGGATCCGTCCGGCGGCCAAGGAGGGTGGTACCGCGGGAGCAGCAGTGCTCTCGTCCCTCCGGACGGAAGTGACACCCCGCCGGAGGAAGAGTTCAGCCTCATGACCACACCGCCGCAGTACCGCCCGGTACCCGCCCAGGTCGACCTGCCTGCCCTTGAGCACGCCGTCCTCGACTTCTGGCGCGAGAGCAAGACCTTCGCCAAGACCCTGGAACAGTCCGAGGGCCGCCCCGAGTGGGTCTTCTACGAGGGCCCGCCCACCGCGAACGGCATGCCCGGCGCGCACCACATCGAGGCCCGCGTCTTCAAGGACGTCTTCCCCCGGTTCCGCACGATGCGCGGCTACCACGTGGCCCGCAAGGCCGGCTGGGACTGTCACGGCCTGCCCGTCGAGCTCGCCGTCGAGAAGGAGCTGGGCTTCAACGGAAAGCAGGACATCGAGGCGTACGGCATCGCCGAGTTCAACGCCAAGTGCCGCGAGTCCGTGACCCGCCACACCGACGCGTTCACCGAGCTCACGACCCGGATGGGCTACTGGGTCGACCTGGACGACGCCTACCGGACCATGGACCCCGAGTACGTGGAGTCCGTGTGGTGGTCGCTGAAGGAGATCTTCAACAAGGGCCTGCTCACCCAGGACCACCGCGTCGCCCCCTGGTGCCCCCGCTGCGGCACCGGCCTCTCGGACCACGAGCTGGCCCAGGGCTACGAGACGGTCGTGGACCCCTCCGTCTACGTCCGCTTCCCGCTGACCTCCGGTCCGCTCGCGGGCGAGGCGGCGCTGCTGGTCTGGACGACGACCCCGTGGACCCTGGTGTCCAACACGGCCGTGGCCGCGCACCCCGAGGTCACGTACGTCGTCGCCACGAACGGCGAGGAGAAGCTCGTCGTCGCCCAGCCGCTGCTGGAGAAGTCCCTCGGCGAGGGCTGGGAGGCCACCGGCCAGACCTTCACGGGCAAGGAGATGGAGCGCTGGACGTACGAGCGTCCGTTCTCGCTCGTGGAGTTCCCGGAGCCCGCCCACTACGTCGTGAACGCCGAGTACGTCACGACCGAGGACGGCACCGGTCTGGTCCACCAGTCCCCCGCCTTCGGCGCCGACGACCTCGCGGTCTGCCGCGCGTACGGCCTGCCGGTCGTGAACCCGGTCCGCCCCGACGGCACCTTCGAGGAGGAGGTCCCGCTGGTCGGCGGTGTCTTCTTCAAGAAGGCCGACGAGAAGCTGACCGCCGACCTCGACGCGCGCGGCCTGCTCTT
Source organism: Streptomyces xanthophaeus (assembly GCF_030440515.1). Lineage (GTDB taxonomy): Bacteria > Actinomycetota > Actinomycetes > Streptomycetales > Streptomycetaceae > Streptomyces > Streptomyces kutzneri. The sequence continues at coordinate 5,927,658 of NZ_CP076543.1, read as the reverse complement.
CAAGCACATCGCCTACGAGCACAGCTACCCGCACTGCTGGCGCTGCCACACGGCCCTGCTCTACTACGCGCAGCCGTCCTGGTACATCCGCACCACCGCCGTCAAGGACGCGATGCTGCGGGAGAACGAGAAGACGAACTGGTTCCCCGACTCGGTCAAGCAGGGCCGCTTCGGCGACTGGCTGAACAACAACATCGACTGGGCGCTCTCCCGCAACCGGTACTGGGGCACCCCGCTGCCGATCTGGCGCTGTGAGGAGAACCACCTCACCTGCGTCGGCTCCCGCGCCGAGCTGTCCGAGCTCTCGGGTCAGGACCACTCGAACCTGGACCCGCACCGCCCGTACATCGACGAGGTCACCTTCCCCTGCACGACGGAGGGCTGCTCGCTGGAGGCCGTCCGCGTCCCGGAGGTCATCGACGCCTGGTACGACTCGGGCTCGATGCCGTTCGCGCAGTGGGGCTACCCGTACAAGAACAAGGAGATCTTCGAGAAGCGCTACCCGGCGCAGTTCATCTCGGAGGCCATCGACCAGACGCGCGGCTGGTTCTACACGCTGATGGCGGTCGGCACCCTGGTCTTCGACAAGTCCTCGTACGAGAACGTGGTCTGCCTGGGCCACATCCTCGCCGAGGACGGCCGGAAGATGTCCAAGCACCTGGGCAACATCCTGCAGCCGATCCCGCTCATGGACCAGCACGGCGCGGACGCGGTGCGCTGGTTCATGGCGGCCGGCGGCTCCCCGTGGGCGGCGCGCCGCGTGGGCCACGGAACGATCCAGGAGGTCGTCCGCAAGACCCTCCTCACGTACTGGAACACGGTCGCCTTCCAGGCCCTGTACGCCCGTACGTCGAACTGGGCGCCCTCCGCCTCCGACCCGGCCCCGGCCGACCGCACGGTCCTCGACCGGTGGCTGCTCTCGGAGCTCCACACGCTCGTCGCCGAGGTCACCGAGGCGATGGAGTCCTACGACACCCAGCGCGCGGGCAAGCTCCTCTCCGCGTTCGTGGACGACCTGTCCAACTGGTACGTCCGCCGCTCGCGCCGCCGCTTCTGGCAGGGCGACGCGGCCGCGCTGCGGACCCTCCACGACGTGGTCGAGGCGGTGACGCGCCTGGTCGCCCCGCTGACCCCGTTCATCACGGAGCGGGTCTGGCAGGACATGGTCGTCCCGGTCACCCCGGACGCCCCGGAGTCGGTCCACCTCTCCACCTGGCCGGTGGCGGACACCGCGGCGATCGACCCGGCGCTGTCCCAGCAGATGCAGCTGGTCCGCCGCCTGGTGGAGCTGGGCCGGGCGACGCGTGCGGAGTCGGGCGTCAAGACCCGCCAGCCCCTGTCCCGGGCCCTGGTCGGCGCGGTGGGCTTCGACGCGCTCTCCCCCGAGCTGCAGTCCCAGATCACGGAGGAGCTGAACGTCTCCTCCCTGGCCTCCCTGTCGGAGGTCGGCGGGTCCCTGGTCGACACGACGGCGAAGGCGAACTTCCGGGCGCTGGGCAAGCGCTTCGGCAAGGGCGTCCAGGACGTCGCGAAGGCGGTGGCCGCGGCCGACGCGGCGGCGCTGTCCCTGGCCCTGCGGGCCGGCTCTGCGGTGATCTCGCTGAACGGCGAGGAGATCTCCCTCTCGCCGGAGGAGGTCATCATCACGGAGACCCCGCGCGAGGGCTGGTCGGTGGCGTCCGACTCGGGCGCGACGGTCGCCCTGGACCTGGAGATCACCCCGGAGCTGCGGCTGGCGGGCCTGGCCCGTGACGCGATCCGCCTGATCCAGGAGGCCCGGAAGAACTCCGGCCTCGATGTGGCGGACCGCATCGCGCTCCGCTGGTCCTCCGCGGAGCCGGAGGTCGTGACGGCCCTGACGGACCACGCCGGCCTGATCGCGGACGAGGTCCTCGCCACGGACTTCGCGTCCGGTGACGCCGATGCCGCCTACGGTGAGCCGTTCACGGACGAGGCCCTCGGCCTGACGTTCCGCCTCCGCAAGGCGTAATAGGCGGCCCGAGCGGCCCGTCCCCTCCCGGGTGGGGGGACGGGCCGCTTTCGTCTGCCCCACCACGTCCCGGGGCTCCGCCCCGGACCCCGCTCTTTCAGCCCCTCCGGCATTTGAGGCGCGGGGTGCGGGGCGGAGCCCCGGTCTACCAGCCTCGCCGGCGTTTGAGGCGCGGGGTGCGGGGCGGAGCCCCGGTCTTTCAGCCTCGCCGGCGTTTGAGGCGCGGGGGCTCGGGGGCAGCGCCCCCGCGACGGCGCCGCGGACGGATACGCGAACGGGCCGGGCCCGGTGCCCCCGAAGGGGAACCGGGCCCGGCCCGTAGAGCGCGGCTGCCGACCGCAGAACGGCGGCGGCGCCTAGTTGTCGTCCTCGTCGATCAGGAAGCCCCGCATCGGCGACGGCGCCTGCATCGGCTGCGGCGCAGCCGGCCGGACCGGAGCCATCGGCTGGGTCATCGCCGGGGACATCTGCTGCTGGTTGCCGCCGTAGGACGGGGCACCCATCGGGGAGGGACCGCCCATGGGGGACGGGCCACCCATCGAGGGACCGCCCATGGAGTGGCCCATCGCACCGGCCGGAGCCATCGAGGGCGACGGCGACGGCGGCAGCGCGGGACCGGCCGGGTTACGCGGCGGGGCCAGGCTGTCGTCCGCCTGGGTCTCCAGCTGGCGCAGCTGCGACTCAAGGTAGGACTTCAGACGCGTACGGTACTCACGCTCGAAGCCCCGCAGGTCCTCGACCTTGCGCTCCAGCGTGGCGCGGGCGGACTCCAGGGAGCCCATCGCGACGCGGTGCTTCTCCTGCGCGTCCCGCTCCAGCGCGTCGGCCTTGGCGCGGGCGTCCCGCTCCAGGCCCTCGGCGCGCGACCGGGCCTCGCCGACGATCTTGTTGGCCTCGGAGCGGGCCTCCGCGATCGCCTGGTCGGCGGTCTGCTGCGCCAGCGACAGGACACGGGCGGCGCTGTCGCCACCGGGGCCCTGCTGCGGGAGCTGCGGCTGCTGCATCTGCTGCATGGGCTGACCCATGGGCTGCATCTGCTGCCCCATCGGCTGCATCTGCTGGCCCATGGGCTGCATCTGCTGGCCGAGCGGGTTCTGGCCGCCCATCGACTGCTGCTGCATGCCCTGGGGGCCGCCCATGGACTGCTGCTGCATGCCCTGGGGGCCGCCCATGGGGTGCTGCTGCATGGGACCGCCCATGGGGCCGCCCATCGGGCCGGGGCCCTGCTGGCCCTGGCCGCCGGGGCCCGGCGGAAGCTGCGGCTGGCCGCCCGGGAGCTGCGGCGGGCCCATCTGCGGCTGCTGCTGCTGCGGCGGGCCGGATATGGCCGCGGGCACGGGGGCGCCGGGGCCTCGCTGGTCCTGGGGTTCCGGCTTGCGCATGCCCTGCTGCTGCTGGCTCTGCGCGGCGGCACGCGTGGCGGCGGCCAGCTTGGCGCGCAGGTCCTCGTTCTCGCGCAGCAGGCGCGTCAGTTCGGACTCGACCTCGTCGAGGAAGGCATCGACCTCGTCCTCGTCATAGCCTTCTCGGAGGCGGACGGTCGTGAACTGCTTGTTCCGCACGTCCTCGGGAGTCAGCGGCATGTCTTCTTCACCTCTACGTAGTCGTCGGCAGTCGGCAAGACCGTATCGGGACTGTCCCCGCGCCCGCGGGGAAGCACATCGTTCACAAGCCGCTCGCAGCGGTGCGCACGAAACTGATGAGGATGTAAACGATGATCATCAGAACGAAGAAGGACAGGTCGAGTGCCACGCCCCCGAGACGCAACGGCGGAATGACCCGCCGAAGAAGCTTGAGCGGTGGATCGGTGACGCTGTAGGTGGCCTCCAGTACGACCACCATCGCCTTGCCGGGTGTCCAGGAACGTGCGAACTGGAACACATAGTCCATGACCAGGCGGAAGATCAGCACGACGAGGAAGCACCCCAAGGCGAAGTAGATCACTTGCAGTGCGACACCCATTCCGCGCTTCCCTCTCCCCTGCTCCCGCTGTGTTCCCGGCCCCGTGTCTGACGGATCGGTCTAGCTTTGGTTGAAGAACCCGCCCTCCGCGATGCGGGCCTTGTCCTCCGCCGTGACATCGACGTTAGCAGGCGACAGCAGGAACACCTTCTGTGTCACGCGTTCAATGCTGCCGTGCAGGCCGAAGACGAGTCCGGCGGCGAAGTCCACGAGACGCTTCGCGTCCGTGTCGTCCATCTCCGTGAGATTCATGATCACCGGGGTGCCCTCACGGAAGTGTTCCCCGATGGTACGGGCCTCGTTGTAGGTCCGGGGGTGCAGCGTCGTGATGCGGTACGGCTCCCGCTCGGAGACGACCTTGGGCATGATCACGGGGGCGTTCTTCTCCAGGTTCGTACGATCAGGTGTGATGGATGCCACGGGGGCGATTCGCGCAGGACGTCCGCTTTCCACCGGAATTGGGATAGGTTCGCGCTGCGCCGGAGGCTGTGGGGCTCGTACCGGTTCCTCCGATACGGGCGATTGGTGCACGGGCTGCTGTCGGCGATCCCGCTCCCGAGCCCGCTCCATCTCCGGCTCGGGCTCGAACTCGTCGTCGGGGTCGTACCCCGGGTTGTCGTACCGGTCGTCCTCCACGAGGCCGAGGTAGACCGCCATCTTGCGCATCGCGCCGGCCATTCTCCGAGTCCTCCGCTCTGTGGTGGATCGCCCTGTCGCAGGTGCCGCCGTGTCACGAATGTCACCAACTGCCCGCGATCCACTAGGTCTGCCCGCCCATCAGCGGGAATGACCATATTTTCTGCTGTGGTCCGACTTTCTTCGCGACGTTACCCGAGCCGGGGTCTCGCGCCGAGTACCGCAGTGCCGACGCGTACATGTGTCGCACCGGCCGCCACGGCCTGTTCCAGGTCTGCGCTCATCCCGGCCGACACCATCGTGGCAGCCGGATGGTCCACGCGCATGCGGGATGACAATTCCATCAGCCGCTCGAAGGCGGCCTGTTCGCGTCCCGCGTAGGGGCCGGACAGCGGAGCGACCGTCATCAGGCCGTCGATGCGCAGTCCCGGAGCCCCGGCGACGAGGTCCGCCAGCTCCGCGAGCTGCTCGGGCGCCGCGCCGCCGCGGGTCCCGCGCTCCCCCGACTCCGCGTCGAGGGCGATCTGCACGAGGCACCCGAGCTCCCGGCCGGCGTTCACCGCGGCCGCCGAGAGGGCGGTCACGAGTTTCGGCCGGTCGACCGACTGCACGACTTGCGCGTATCCCGCCACGGAACGGACTTTGTTCGTCTGCAACTGACCGACGAAGTGCCAGCTGAGCGGCAGATCCGCGCAGGCCGCAGCCTTGGGGGCGGCATCCTGGTCACGATTTTCCGCAACATGACGGACGCCCAGGTCCGCCAGCAGTCGTACGTCGCTCGCGGGGTAGGTCTTGGTGACCACGATGAGCGTCACCTCTTCCCGTCCCCGCCCCGCCGCCGCGCAGGCGGACGAGATACGTTCCTCCACCCGCGCCAGGTTCTCGGCGAGCTCCGACTTACGATCCGTCATTCTTCTTTTCCCCCGGCGGTCCGGGGGTCGTCCCCCGGGAAAGCTCTGTCAACCAGACATATCCGGCAAGGCGTCCGGTCACCCGGTCGCGGCGGTACGAGAAGTGGTCCCGCGACTCCAGTGTGCAGACCGGGGAGCGGCCGCTGTTCACCACCCCCGCCTCGGCGAGCTGGGCGTGCACCCCGGCGACCACGTCGACGGCCGGTGTCCCCCAGCTCGTCTCGGCCCGGGCGGCGGGGACCACCTGGGCCACCGCCTCCCGCATCTCGGCGGGCACCTCGTAACAGTGTCCGCAGACCGCGGGTCCCGTACGGGCGACGATCCGCCCGGGATCGGCCCCGAGGGCGACCATCGCCTCGACGGCGGCGGGCACCACCCCGGCGACCAGCCCCGGCCGCCCGGCGTGGGCGGCCCCCACGACCCCGGCGACGGGGTCCGCCAGCAGGACCGGCGTGCAGTCGGCGGTGAGCACCGCGAGGGCGAGTCCCCGACGGGCGGTCACCACCGCGTCCACCGCCGGGACCTCCGCACCCTCGCCCCAGGGCCCGTCCACCACGGCCACGTCCCGGCCGTGCACCTGGTTCATCCAGACCACCCGGTCCGGCGCCAGGCCCAGGGACTTCGCCGCCCGTGCCCGGTTCGCGAGAACGGCGGCAGGGTCGTCTCCGACCGCGCCGCCGAGATTGAGCTCCTCGTACGGAACGGCGCTCACTCCGCCCCACCGGTCGGTGAAGGCGAAGTGGGCGCCGCCCACGTGATGCTGCTCCGGTGTCACTTCAAGAAGTCCGGAACATCCAGCTCTTCGGCCGGGCTGTCCTGGTACGGCCGGGCCGTGGGGACCTGCGGCGCGGGGGCCTGGACCTCGACCGGGGCCGGCTCGACCGGAGCCGGGGGCTCCTCGCGCGGGGTGACCGAGCCGAGTCCGCCGAAGGCCGGGCGCGCCGGCTCGGCGGCGCGGACCGGAGCCGGGGCCGGCTCCTCGCGCTTGGTGGACGCGGCGCCGATGACGTTGTCCCGGCGGGCCGGGGGCTGTCCGCCGTCGAACCCGGCCGCGATGACGGTGACCCGTACCTCGTCGCCGAGCGCGTCGTCGATGACGGCGCCGAAGATGATGTTCGCCTCGGGGTGCGCAGCCTCGCTGACCAGCTGCGCGGCCTCGTTGATCTCGAAGAGACCGAGGTCCGAGCCACCGGAGATGGAGAGCAGCACGCCACGGGCGCCGTCGATGGACGCCTCCAGGAGCGGCGAGGAGATCGCCATCTCCGCGGCGGCCACGGCGCGGTCGTCGCCGCGGGCCGAGCCGATGCCCATCAGGGCCGAGCCGGCCTCGGACATCACGGACTTGACGTCGGCGAAGTCGAGGTTGATCAGACCCGGGGTCGTGATGAGGTCGGTGATGCCCTGGACGCCCGAGAGCAGGACCTGGTCGGCCGACTTGAAGGCGTCGAGCACGCTGACCTGGCGGTCCGAGATGGACAGCAGTCGGTCGTTGGGGATGACGATGAGGGTGTCGACCTCTTCGCGGAGCTCGGCGATGCCGTCCTCCGCCTGGTTCGCGCGGCGCCGGCCCTCGAAGGTGAACGGCCGGGTGACCACACCGATCGTCAGGGCGCCCAGCGAGCGCGCGATGTTGGCGACGACAGGTGCGCCGCCGGTGCCGGTGCCGCCGCCCTCACCGGCGGTGACGAAGACCATGTCGGCCCCCTTGAGGACCTCCTCGATCTCCTCGCGGTGGTCCTCTGCCGCCTTGCGACCGACGGCCGGGTTGGCGCCGGCGCCGAGGCCACGGGTGAGTTCACGGCCGACGTCGAGCTTGACGTCGGCGTCGCTCATCAACAGCGCCTGGGCGTCCGTGTTGATGGCGATGAACTCGACGCCCTTGAGACCGACCTCGATCATTCGGTTGATGGCATTGACACCACCGCCGCCGACACCGATGACCTTGATGACTGCGAGGTAGTTCTGCGGTGCTGCCACGTCGAAGGCCTCTCGCCTCGAGTTACGTGTCGCCGCCTCGCGGGCCTGCGTTGCGACGACTGATGCCGAAATAGGGACGGTCCGAACGCGCCGACCCGAACCCTCACCCTGAAGTTTAGGGTTAGGGGTGTGCCTGTTCCTCGGACTCTTCCGAACAGGACACTAAGTCGACAAGTAGCGCGTGTTCAACGAACACGCCGAACCTCCCGTTTTTCTTTTCACCCTATGTGATCACCCGTATCGCTGGCCAACCAGGGTGCGCCGCTGTTGGACCGGACGTCAACTCCCGGACGCAGCAGGGGCGGTGGGGACGCTCACGTCGAAGTGAACGGCCTTGGGGGCGGCTTTCAACAAAGCGTTCAATGCGCGTCCCTTCGCGTCGCTCTGTTCACCGCTCCCCCACGTCACGGACCGGCCGCCGGTGAGCTCCAGTACGACCGAATCGTAGGAACCCACCTTGACCTGCACCGTTTCCTTGGCGATCGGCTCCGGGAGGGCGCCCGCGACGAGTACGGCCTCGTGCAGCAGCCGCTCCTCGTCGAAGCGTCGGGCGCTCGGCGATCGACCGGCGTTCAATTCGAGGACCGGAACACCCGCGGGTGCTTTCGGAACCGTGTCGAATCGCACACCCGATGCGTCCACTTCCACGAAGTTGGCGTCCTTTTTGATGAGCAGGACGGGTTTGCGTTCCGTCACTTTCAGACCGATGCCGTGCGGCCAGGCCCGCACCACGTCGACCGAATCGATGCGGGGCAGCCGGCCGCGGACCCGGCCCTCGATCTCGTCGGTGTCGACGCTCACCAGGGGCGCGCCGACCGGGACGGCCGCCGCGCCGAGGACCTGTTCGGAGGTGAGCACCTCCATGCCGGTGGCGGTGACCTTCTCCACGCGGAGCCAGGAGGAGCCGTAGAGCACCCAGGTGCCGCCCGCGGCGAGGAGCACCGCGGCGGCCAGCGAGGCCAGCACGGGGCCCCGGCGCAGGCGTGCGCCGGGACCCCTGGGGCCGGACCTCTGCGCCGGCTTCGGGGCCTTGGGGGGCTTCGGGGGCTTGGGAGCCTTGGAGCCCTTGGGAGCCTTCGGCGGCTTGGGAGCGCCGGCGCCCGTGCGGGCGTCCGGGCCGGACCGATCAGAAAACGGTGTTCCGCGCCGCGCGGTCGTCCCTCCGGCCACTCCTGTGCCTCCTGCGTCTGCGGTACCCGCCTCAGCGGGACCTGTGGGCCGCGATCGCCTCGTAGACCATGCCGACCAGGAGCTCGTCGGCGTCCCGGCGGCCGAACTCACCGGCGGCGCGGGACATCTCGTACAGGCGGTGCGGGTCGGACAGCACCGGGAGGATCTGGCCGAGCACCCAGTCGGGCGTCAGCTCCGCGTCGTCCACGAGCAGGCCGCCGCCGGCCTTGACCACCGGCTGGGCGTTGAGCCGCTGTTCACCGTTGCCGATCGGCAACGGGACGTAGGCGGCGGGAAGCCCGACGGCGGAGAGTTCGGCGACGGTCATCGCTCCCGCGCGGCACAGCATCATGTCGGCGGCGGCGTACGCGAGATCCATCCGGTCCACGTACGGTACCGGCACATACGGCGGCATCCCGGGCATGTTGTCGACACGCGGCAGTTCGTTCTTCGGCCCGACGGCGTGCAGGATCTGGATCCCGGAGCGCTGGAGGGTCGGCGCGACCTGCTGGATCGTCTCGTTGAGGCGGCGGGCGCCCTGCGAGCCGCCGGAGACCAGCAGCGTGGGCAGGTTGGGGTCCAGGCCGAAGGCGGCACGCGCCTCCGGGCGGACCGCGGCCCGGTCGAGGGTGGAGATGGAGCGGCGCAGCGGGATGCCCACGTAGCGGGCCCCGCGCAGCTTGCTGTCGGGGGTGGAGACCGCGACGGCGTGCGCGTACCGGGAGCCGATCTTATTGGCCAGTCCGGGCCGGGCGTTGGCCTCGTGGACGATGATCGGCACCCCGAGGCGCTTGGCCGCGAGGTAGCCGGGCAGGGCCACGTAGCCGCCGAAGCCGACGACGCAGTCGGCCTTGGTACGGATGAGGATCTCCTCCGCGGCCTTGATGGTGCCGCGCAGCCGTCCGGGGACGGTGATCAGTTCCGGGGTCGGCTTGCGGGGCAGCGGCACGGCGGGGATCAGGCCCAGCTCGTAGCCGCGTTCCGGCACCAGGCGGGTTTCCAGTCCGCGTTCCGTGCCGAGGGCGGTGATGCCCACTGAAGGGTCCTGCCTGCGCAGGGCGTCCGCGAGGGCGAGCGCCGGCTCGATGTGGCCGGCGGTCCCCCCACCGGCGAGTACGACATGCACCGAAATTCACCGCTCTCCGGACGGACGCCTCTTGACGCGCCGTCTCATCGACTTCCATCTCACCCCGGTCCGCCACCAGCCCGTCTTCGGCTGTCGCATCGCGAGGGCCGCGCGCGCCGCCGGCTCCTCACGCGCGAAGGCGATGAGCAGTCCGACCGCGAACATGGTCGGCAGCAGGGCTGACCCTCCGTAGGAGAACAGCGGGAGCGGGACTCCGGCGATCGGCAGCAGGCCGAGCACCGCACCGATGTTGATCACGGCCTGGGCCGTGATCCACGTGGTCACGCCTCCCGCGGCAAACCGTACGAAGGAATCCTCCGTGCGTCCGGCCACGCGGATACCCGCATAGCCTAGAGCCGCGAACAGGGCGAGAACCGACAGTGTCCCCGCCAGACCCAGTTCCTCCCCGGTGATGGCGAAGATGAAGTCGGTGTGGGCTTCGGGTAGTTGCCCCCATTTTTCCACACTTGCACCCAGGCCGGAACCGAACCATCCGCCCGAGGCGAGGGCGTAGATCCCGTGAACGGCCTGCCAGCAAAGGTCGTTCTTGCCCGGTTCTGTCGCACCGAGGCATTCGAGCCGGTCCATCCGGTGCGGGCTCGTCTTGATGAGCAGTGCGACGATCGCACCCGCGAAGGCGAGCACCCCGACGAACATCCGGGTCGGGGCCCCGGCCAGCCAAAGCAGACCGAACAGGATGGCGCCGAGGATCATCGCGGTGCCCATGTCCCCGCCCAGCATGATCAGCCCGAGCAGCAGGAAGGCCACCGGGACCAGCGGCACCAGCAGGTGCTTCCACTGGCTCAGCAGCCCCTTGTCGCCCTTGCGTGCCAGCAGGTCGGCGCCCCACAGGATCAGTGCCAGTTTGCCGAACTCACTGGGCTGCAGCATGAACGGACCGCCAAGGGAGATCCAATTCTGGTTGCCGTTGATCGAGACGCCTATCCCCGGTACTTGGACCAGGACCATCAGGAAGAGCGTGCCGGCGAGCACCGGGTACGAGAGCGCCCGGTGCAGTTTGACCGGCATCCGGGAGGCGACCAGCAGGAGTGCGCCGCCGATGAGGGCGGCCAGGAACTGCTTCTTGAAGAAGTACGCGTCGCCGAGGCCGAGCTGGAGGGCCTTGATCATCGAGGCGGAGTACACCATCACCAGACCGAGCACGGTGATGAGCAGGGAACTGCCGAAGATCAGGTAATAGGCGGTGAGCGGGCGGTCCCAGGCCTTCTGCAACTGCCGCTGCGTACGCCGCAGACGGGTCAGCGGCCCGCGCCCGGCGGGCCGCTTCGAACGCACCGCAGGGCGCTTGCGGCCCTGCGCCTTCACGGCGGACGGCCGCCGCCCCGGCAGCATCTGCTTGGCCGGCATCTGTGATCTTCCCCTCCACTCGTACGAGGCGAGCTGCCGGCCGGAGGGAACCTGTCCCGGAGCCCCCGGCCTAGGCCGTGTCCGCAGCGTTCTCGGCGGCCAGTTCGCGCACCGCGTCGGCGAATGCGTCCCCACGCTTGTTGTAGTTCGCGAACATGTCCATCGAGGCACAGGCAGGTGCCAGCAGGACCGTGTCGCCGGGCTCGGCGAGCGCGGCGGCTTCCCGGACCGCTGCGAGCATCGCCCCAGTGTCGGTCCGGTCGAGGTCGACGACCGGGACCTCGGGGGCGTGTCGCGCCAGCGCCTCGGCGATGAGCGCCCGGTCGGCGCCGATCAGCACGGCGCCGCGCAGCCGCTTCGCGGCGTTCTTCACGAGCTCGTCGAAGGTCGCGCCCTTGGCGAGGCCGCCGGCGATCCAGACGACCGGCTCGAAGGCCGCGAGGGAGGCCTCGGCCGCGTGCGTGTTGGTGGCCTTGGAGTCGTCGATGTAGGTGACCGAGGCGACCTCGTCCACGTACGCGACGCGGTGGGCGTCGGGGCGGAAGTCGCGCAGCCCGTCGCGGACCGCGCGCGGCTCCACGCCGAAGGCACGGGCCAGGGCCGCGGCGGCGAGCGCGTTGGCGATGTTGTGCGGGGCCGGCGGGTTGACGTCCGTGACCTCGGCGAGCTCCTGGGCGTTCTTCTGCCGGTTCTCCACGAAGGCCCGGTCGACGAGGATGCCGTCGACGACGCCGAGCATGGAGGGGCCGGGGGCGCCGAGGGTGAAGCCGATCGCGCGGCAGCCCTCTTCGACGTCCGCTTCCATGACCAGGTTCTCGGTGGCCGGGTCGGCGACGTTGTAGACGCAGGCGACCGTGTTGCCCTCGTAGATCCGGCCCTTGTCGGCGGCGTACGCCTGCATCGAGCCGTGCCAGTCGAGGTGGTCGGGGGCCAGGTTCAGGACGGCCGCCGAGTGGACGCGCAGCGAGGGCGCCCAGTGCAGCTGGTAGCTGGAGAGTTCGACGGCGAGCACGTCGTACTCCTGCTCGCCGAGCACCACGTCGATGATCGGGGTGCCGATGTTGCCGACGGCGGCGGTGCGCAGCCCCGCGGCCTTCAGGATCGACGCCAGCATCTGGGTGGTGGTGGTCTTGCCGTTGGTGCCGGTGATGGCGAGCCAGGGGGCCGGGGCCCTGCGGGGGGCTGCGGCCGCGTCCTGGCCCGAGCGCGCGGCGCGCAGCTCCTGGCCGACCTCGCGCAGCAGCCAGGCGATCTCCACGTCCCCGACCACGTCCACGCCGGCCTTGGCGGCGGCCTCGAACAGCGGGCTGTCGGGCTTCCAGCCCGGCGAGGTGACGACCAGTTCGGTGCCCTCGGGCAGTACTTCGCCCGCGTGCCCGCCGTCCGCCAGGCGGCCGAGGCGGACGGTGATGCCCTCCGCCGCGAGCTCGGCGGCCCGGGCGCGGTGCGCGTCACCGTCACCGTTGTCGACGACGGTCACCACTGCGCCGAGGCCGGCCAGGGCGCGGGCGGCACTGATGCCGCTCACGCCGAGACCGGCGACGGTGATGTTCTTGTCCTGCCAGGACGTCACTTGTCGGCTGCCCATCCCGCGTAGAAGAGACCGAGACCAACGATCACGCACATACCCTGGATGATCCAGAAGCGGACCACGACCAGTACCTCGGACCAGCCCTTGAGCTCGAAGTGGTGCTGCAGTGGCGCCATCCGGAAGACCCGCTTGCCGGTCATCTTGAAGGAACCGACCTGGATGACGACCGACATCGTGATGAGCACGAAGAGGCCGCCGAGGAGCGCCATCAGGAACTCCGTGCGGGAGCAGATGGCGAGGCCCGCGAGCGCGCCGCCGAGGGCGAGCGAGCCGGTGTCACCCATGAAGATCTTGGCGGGCGAGGTGTTCCACCACAGGAAGCCGAAGCAGGCGCCCATGAGGGCGGAGGCGACGACCGCGAGGTCGAGGGGGTCGCGCACCTCGAAGCACGCGTTCGGGTTGGTGAGGTCACCGGCCCTGGCGCAGGACTCCTGGAACTGCCAGACACCGATGAAGGTGTAGGCGCCGAAGACCATCACGGCGGCGCCGGTCGCGAGACCGTCCAGACCGTCCGTGAGGTTCACGCCGTTGGACATCGCCAGGATCATGAACAGCGCCCAGACCACGAACAGCACCGGACCTATCGCCCAGCCGAAGTCCGTGACGAACGACAGCTTGGTGGAGGCCGGGGTCAGCCCGCGGGAGTCCTTGAACTGGAGGGCCAGTACCGCGAAGGCGATGCCGACGATCAGCTGGCCGGACATCTTCGCCTTGGCCCGCAGACCCAGCGAACGCCGCTTGACGATCTTGATGTAGTCGTCCAGGTACCCGACGAGGCCCATGCCCGCCATCAGGAACAGGACGAGCAGGCCCGAGAAGCTCGGCTCCTCACCGGTGAGGACCTTCGTGAGGGCGTACGCGATGAGCGTCGCCAGGATGAAGGAGATACCGCCCATGGTGGGCGTGCCCTTCTTCCCGGCGTGGCCGCGGGGGCCGTCGTCGCGGATGAACTGGCCGTAGCCCTTGCGGGCGAGCAGCTTGATCAGCAGCGGGGTGCCGATGACGGTGAGGAACATGCCGATGACACCGGCGAACAGGATCTGCCTCATCGGTCGGCGACCTCGCCCTCGACAGTGCTGTCGAGAAGGCCCTGGGCCACCCGCTCCAGACCGGCCGACCTGGAAGCCTTCACCAGCACGACGTCACCCGGGCGCAGTTCACTGCGCAACAGGTCGACCGCCGCCTGTGCGTCGGACACGAGCACCGACTCCTCACCCCACGAACCCTCGTTATATGCGCCCAGTTGCAGCCAGGATGCTTCCCTGCCCCCGACTGCGACGAGCTTGCTCACGTTGAGCCGGACGACAAGTCGTCCGACCGCGTCGTGCTCGGCGAGAGCGTCGTCTCCGAGCTCGGCCATCGGGCCGAGCACCGCCCACGTGCGTCCCCCGTTCGCCCTGCCGGCACCGCCCATCGCGGCGAGCGCGCGGAGTGCGGCCCGCATGGACTCGGGGTTCGCGTTGTAGGCGTCGTTGACGATCGTCACACCGTCCGCCCGCTCGGTGACCTCCATCCGCCACCGGGACAGCGTGCCCGCCCCGGAGAGCGCCGTGGCGATCTCCTGTGCGGACATGCCCAGTACATGGGCGACGGCGGCCGCGGCGAGCGCGTTCGACACGTGGTGCTCACCGTACAGCCGCAAGGTCACGTCGCTGCACCCGGTCGGTGTGTGCAGTGTGAAGGAAGCCTGCCCCCTGTCCGTCATGCGGACTTCGGTGGCCCGGATTTCGGCGTCCTCGGCCTCACCGAACAGGACCGTACGGGCCTTCGTGCGCCCGGCCATCTCACGAACCAGCAGGTCATCGGCGTTGAGGACGGCGACTCCGCCCTCCGCCTCGGACGGCAGGGCCTCGACCAGCTCCCCCTTGGCCTGCGCGATCTGCTCACGGCCGCCGAACTCGCCGATGTGGGCGGTGCCGACGTTGAGGACCAGACCGATGCGCGGGGGCGTCAGTCCGGTGAGGTAGCGGATGTGGCCGATGCCGCGGGCGCCCATCTCCAGGACCAGGTGCTGGGTGTCCTCGGTGACGCGCAGCGTCGTGATCGGCAGGCCGATCTCGTTGTTGAGGTTCCCGGGGGTCCACACGGTGGGCGCGTGGTGCTGCAGCACCTGCGCGATCAGGTCCTTGGTGGAGGTCTTGCCGGCGGATCCGGTGAGCGCCACGACGTCGGTGCCCAGGCGGGTGACCACGGCCCGGGCGAGTGCGCCGAGGGCGGCCACCACGTCGGGGACCACGATGGCCGGTACGCCGACGGGCCGGGTCGCGAGGACGCCCACGGCCCCGGCGGACACCGCGCGCTGCGCGTAGTCGTGGCCGTCGACCCGCTCGCCGACGAAGGCGGCGAACAGGCTGCCCGGCCCGACCTCACGGGAGTCGTAGACCACGGGGCCGGTGACCTGGACGGACGGATCCGGTATGTCGTGGGGCCGCCCGCCGGTGATGTCGGCGATCTCGGCGAGGGAAAGGGCGATCACTGGTTCACCTCGGCCTGTCGGACCTGGGTCGTTTCGTCGGGCGCGGCCGTCCGGTCGGGCACGGCCTGGTGCTCGATCGCGGCGCGGAGCACCTCGCGGTCGTCGAAGGGGCGTACGACACCGGCGGTGTCCTGGCCCTGCTCGTGCCCCTTGCCGGCCACCAGGACGGTGTCACCGGGCCGGGCGCGGGCGACGGCGGCCGCGATGGCGGCGGCCCGGTCGGCGTCGACCAGGACGGTGCCCCGCTCTGCGGGCGGCACGGACACGGCGCCTTCGAACATCGCGGCGAGGATCGCGAGCGGGTCCTCGGAGCGCGGGTTGTCGGAGGTCAGGACGGCCACGTCGGCGAACCGGGCGGCCGCGGCCCCCATCGGGCCGCGCTTGGTGGTGTCACGGTCGCCGCCGCAGCCGAGCACGATGTGCAGCTTGCCCTCGGTGACCTCGCGCAGCGCGCGCAGCACCGATTCCACGGCGTCCGTCTTGTGCGCGTAGTCGACGACGGCGAGGTACGGCTGTCCCGCGTCCACCCGCTCCAGCCGGCCGGGGACCCCGGGGACCGCGGCGACGCCGTCGGCGGCGGTCTGCGGGTCGAGGCCGGCGGCGGCGAGCGTGACGATCGCGGCGACGGTGTTGGCGACGTTGAACGGGCCGGGCAGCGGCGCGGTGGCGCGGACGCGCTGTCCTTCGGGGCCCAGCAGGGTCAGGGTGGAGCTCGCCGGGCCGAAGACCACGTCCTCGGCACGCCAGTCGGCGGCCGGGTCGCCGGCGGCGGAGAAGGTGACGACCGGGACGGTGGCCTCCTTGGCCAGGCGGCGGCCGTACTCGTCGTCGAGGTTGACCACGCCCAGGCGGGCCCGGCGGGCGGTGAAGAGCCCCGCCTTGGCCTGGAAGTAGTCCTCCATGCCGGAGTGGAACTCCATGTGCTCCGGGCTCAGGTTGTTGAAGACGGCGACGTCGAAGACGCAGCCGTCGACCCGGCCGAGCACCAGGGCGTGGCTGGAGACCTCCATGGCCACGGCCTCGACCCCGCGTTCGCGCATGACCGCGAAGAGGGCCTGGAGGTCGGTGGCCTCGGGGGTGGTCCGCTCGGACTTGATGCGCTCGTCGCCGATGCGCATCTCGACGGTGCCGACCAGTCCGGTGCTGCGGCCCGCCGCGCGCAGGCCGCCCTCGACGAGGTACGCCGTGGTGGTCTTGCCGGAAGTGCCGGTGATGCCGATCTGGAGCAGGCCCTCACCGGGGCGCCCGTAGATCGCGGCGGCGAGCTCTCCCATCCGGCCGCGCGGGTCGTCGACGGTCAGGACCGGCAGGCCGGTCGCCGCGGCGCGCTCCGCCCCTGCGGGGTCGGTCAGCACGGCGGCGGCGCCGAGACCGGCCGCCTGGGCGGCGAAGTCGGCGCCGTGCGTCCTGGCTCCCGGCAGGGCCGCGTACAGGTCACCGGGGCGCACCGCACGGGAGTCGTGCGTGATGCCGGTGATCTGCGCCGCGCCGGGCGCCGGGATGCCCAGCAGGGTGGCCAGCTCGCCCAGCGGGCTCGGGCTGGCCGACGCGGGCCGGGGCGCTCCCGGCGGCGTTGCCGGGGCTTTCTGGGTCTTTCTGGGCTGATCAGCGTGGGGCACGGCGGTGAGCGTACCGGGCGCGGCGGGCCGCCCGCGAAATGAGGCCCCGGCCTCGGCCTCGGCGGTCGTCGGGTTCCCGGGTTTCGGGGTGATGGTTGTCACTGATGGTGCCTCACGCTTTTCTGGCGGGCCGGCCTGGCTGTGGGTCACTGACCGGGCTGCGGACTGGGCTGCGGGGCGGGCTGCGCGGCGGGCTGAGGAGCGGCGTCGTAGGTGACGGGAAGCCCGGCAGGTGCGGTTCCCGTGGGGGCCACCTGGAGGGTCTTGAGCGCGAACTCCATGACCTTCTTGTAGATGGGGCCGCAGATCTGGCCGCCGAAGTAGCTGCCCTTCGTGGGGTTCTGGATGGCGCAGTAGACGGTGATGCGCGGGTTGTCCGCGGGTGCGAATCCGGCGAAGGAGGCGGTGTAGCCCTTGTAGCGGCCGGTGGCCGGATCCACCCGGTTGGAGGTGCCGGTCTTGCCGCCGACCCGGTAGCCGGGGATCCGCGCCTTGGTGCCGGTGCCCTCCTGGTCGTCGACCACGGATTCGAGCATTTCGGCGAGGGCCTTGGCGGTCTCGGCACTGACCACGCGGCTGCGTTCGGGGGCCGGGGCCGGGGTGAAGCGGCCGTCGGGGCCCTTGGTGCCGCGTACGAGCGTCGGTTCGATGCGGACCCCGCCGTTGGCGATGGTCGAGTACACGGAGGCCGCCTGCATGGCGTTGAGGGAGAGTCCCTGGCCGAAGGGGATCGTGTACTGCTGGGAGGTGGACCAGTCCTTGGGGTCGGCGAGGATGCCGCGGGACTCGCGGGGGTAGTTCAGGCCGGTGGGCCGGCCGATGCCGAACTTGGTCAGGTAGGAGTGCAGGACCTTGTTGGCCTCGGGCTGGGTGGGGCCGAGCTGGCCGGTGGCCAGGATGGTGCCGATGTTGGAGGACTTGGCGAGGACCCCGTTGAGGGTCAGGTACCAGGTCGGGTGGTCGATGTCGTCCTTGAACAGCCGGTCGCCGCGGTGCAGCCGGTTGGGGACCTCGACCCGGGTCTCCGGGGTGGCCTTCTTCTCCTCCAGCACGGCGGCCATCGACATGACCTTGGCGGTGGAGCCGGGCTCGTACACGTCCTGGAGCGCGGCGTTGCCCATGGCGGTGGAACGGGCCCGGGTCAGGTCGTTGGGGTCGAAGCCCGGGGCGTTGGCCATGGCCAGTACCTCGCCGGTGCGGGTGTCCTGGACGATGACGTAGCCGCGGTCGGCCTCGGACTTCTGGACCTGCTCGGCGATCGCGCTCTGCGCCGCCCACTGGATGTCCCGGTCGATGGTCAGCTGGATGTCCTCGCCGGGGACGGCGGGCTTCTCGTTGGAGTCGGCGGTGGGGACCTGGCGGCCGCCGGACTGGGCGTAGGTGATCTCGCCGTCCTTGCCCGACAGCTTCTTGTCGAGGGAGGACTCCAGGCCGCCGCCGCCCTTGCCCTCGGCGTTGACGTAGCCCAGTATCCCGGCGGCGAGGTCGCCGTTCGGGTACACGCGCTTGCTGCTGGTCTCCTTGAACACGCCGGCGAGGACGTTGGCGCCGGGGCCGTTGCTGCGCTTGTCGGCCGCCGCCTTGTCCGCGAAGACCCGCTTGAGGTCCTTGATCTGGTTCCAGACCTGGGGGGTCTGGCGCTGAGCGAGGACGACGTACCGGGAGTTCTTGGTGCTCAGCCGCTGGGCGAGCTCCTTGGCGTCCTTGCCGAGGATGGGCGCGAGGAGGGCGGCGGCCTGCTGCGGGGCGTCCGGGGCCTTGCTGTCCTGCGGGGTGAACATCTTCGGGTCGGCGGTGATGTCGTACGCGTCGACGCTGGTGGCGAGGGCCACGCCGCGGCGGTCGGTGATCTCACCGCGCTCGGCGGCCAGCTTGACGCTCGTGTAGCGGTTCTTGGAGGCCTCGGCGGAGAACGCCGCGGCGTCGACGGCCTGGACCTGGAGCAGGCGGACCACGAAGGCCAGCATGACGAGGGTCAGGCCGACGCTGACCAGGCGCAGCCGGGGCCGCGGGCTGCCGAGCCGGATCGTGTGCGGGGTACGGGGGCCCGCCGGCCGCCGGGTCGCCGGGCGCGAGGCCGGGCGGGCGGTGGCCCGGGCCCGGTCGCCGGCCCGCGGTGGCCTGGCCGGTCCGGGCACCCGCCGCCGGGGCGGCTCCTGCGGGCTCACGCGGCCACCGCCTGGGCAGTGCCGGGGCTCCGCCCCGAACCCCGCTCCTCAAACGCCGGAGGGGCTGGATGGGAACGGTGGATCACGGCGTCACCTTCCGGGGGTCTGGTTGGGCTGCGGGGAACCACCGGCGGCGGAGGGCGCGGCGGAGGGCGCCGGCTGGCCCGGGCCGGGCGCCGGGACCGGGGCCGACGCGGCGGGTGCGGCCGGGGCGCTCGGGGTCGGCGACGGCGGGGCTTCGGCCGGTGCCGCGCTGCCGGCGACCTTGCCGTCCGGGCCGATGAAGACCGGGCTGCCGCCGGGGACCAGGCCCAGCTCGTGCGCCCGGCGCTGGAGCGCGTCGGGCGCGGAGTAGGCGTCGACATCGCGCTGCAGCGCCTGCTCCTCGTCGGTGAGGGCGGTGGTCTCCTTCGTGAGCTTGCTGAGCTGGAAGGAGCCTTCGTTCAGTGCCGAGTTCAGCAGCAGCAGGCTGATCAGGCCGCCGGCGAGCAGGGCCACGACCAGCAGGACGAACGGCATCCGGGCCGCCTGCCCGCCGGGCCGCGGGCGGGCCGGGCGGCCGCCGAGCGCCCGGCCGAGGCGGGCCGCCTGCCCGCGGGTCAGCGTGGCGACCTTCCCGGCCTTGGTCACAGTCGCGCCTCCCGGATGCGTTCGACGCCGCGGAATCTGGCCGGGGCGGCCCGCCGGTTCTCGGCGATCTCCTCCTCGGTGGGCAGCTCGGCGCCGCGCGTGAGCAGTTTCAGCTTCGGCTGGTACTTCTCCGGCACCACCGGCAGGCCGGGCGGGGCCGTCGAGGTCGCGCCGGCCGCGAAGACCTGCTTGACCAGCCTGTCTTCCAGCGAGTGGTACGAGAGCACCGCGATCCGGCCGCCGACCGCGATCCGGTCCACCGCCGCCGGGATGGCCCGCTCCAGCCCGGAGAGCTCCCCGTTGACCTCGATCCGAAGCGCCTGGAAGGTCCGCTTCGCCGGGTTGCCGCCGGTCCGCTTGGCGGCCTGCGGCAGGGAGTCACGGATCAGTTCGACCAGCCGGGCGCTGTTGGTGAAGGGCTCCTTCTCCCGCTCCCGGACGATCGCCGAGACGATCCGCTTGGCCTGCTTCTCCTCGCCGTACTGGCGCAGGATCCGCACCAGCTCGCCCGGCGCGTAGCTGTTGAGCACCTCGGCGGCGCTGATGCCCGTCGTCTGGTCCATGCGCATGTCCAGCGGCGCGTCCTGGGCGTACGCGAACCCGCGGTCGGCCTCGTCCAGCTGCATGGAGGAGACGCCCAGGTCGAAGAGGATGCCCTGGACCGCCGGGATGCCCAGGCCGTCCAGGACCTCGGCGAGGTCGGCGTAGATCGCGTGGACGAGGGTGGCCCGGTCGCCGAAGGGCGCGAGCCGCTCGCCGGAGAGCCGCAGGGCCTCCTTGTCGCGGTCGAGGCCGATCAGGTGGGCCTCGGGGAACCGGGTCAGCAGGGCCTCGCTGTGGCCGCCGAGGCCGAGGGTGCAGTCGACGACGACGGCCCCGGGCCTCTCCAGCGCCGGGGCCAACAGGTCCAGGCACCGCTGGAGCATCACCGGGACATGTCGGGACTCGCTAGTCAAAGCGCCCTCTCAGATAACGGCGCGGCAGGCGCACGCACCACCGGGTCCCCGCATCCGCGACCGGCGCCGGGGAAGGTGGCGCCGGCCGGCCGGTGAGCGGGAGAGGGCCGGGCCGTACGTACGCGCCGCGCACGCGGAGTGTTCATCGGGGGCCGGGCGGCCGGTCAGGGCCGGGCTCCGGCCGGTTCGCGTCACTTTAGTGCAACGGTCGCCGCGGTCAACGAACCGCCCCGCGCGCCGTGCACGGCTCTCGGCGCGAACCGGCAAATGCCGTGAATCACCCGAACAGCCGCGTCACGCCCACCCCTGTGGGTTAGCTCACAACAAGCCTCGTTGGCGTTCTTTGTCCGCTCTCACGCGAGGCCACAACCCGCCGTGACCACTAACGTCGTACCCATGACGACTTCCGCATCCCTGCCTGCCGAGTCCGCGTCCGAGGCATCCGTCGGCGGATCCGTCACCGACCGGCTGGTCGAGGCGAATCAGCGCTACGCCGCAGAGTTCTCCGACCCCGGCATGGACGCCCGCCCCGTCCTCAAGGTCGCCGTCGTGGCCTGTATGGACGCCCGCCTCGACCTGCACAAGGCCCTCGGCCTGGAACTCGGCGACTGTCACACGATCCGCAACGCGGGCGGTGTGGTCACCGACGACACGATCCGCTCCCTCACCATCAGCCAGCGCGCCCTGGGCACCCGCACGGTGATACTCATCCACCACACCGGCTGTGGCCTCGAGAACCTCACCGAGGACTTCCGGCACGAGCTGGAGGACGAGGTCGGCCAGCGTCCCGCCTGGGCCGTCGAGGCCTTCCGGGACGTCGACCAGGACGTTCGCCAGTCGATGCAGCGGGTCCGTACGAACCCGTTCCTGCCCCACAAGGACGATGTGCGAGGCTTCGTCTTCGATGTGCACACCGGGCTCCTGCGGGAGATCGATCCCAGCTCTTGAGTGACACAAGGCCGTAACGCCGTCAAGAATGCGGGATGGCACCACCCGGGATCCCCGGGCCCGGTGTCCGTGTTTCGGGGTGGGCCGGTTCATGCGCCAAGGGCGTCGGCCCTGGGAAAGGGCCGAGGAGAACCAAGGTGACGACGTACGACGACCGAGCGAGCCTCGCGGATCTGACCAGCACGGTGGAGCGGGTGCGCCGGTCGGTCGAGAGCGTGATCGAGGGCAAGCCCGAGGTCGTCCGCCTCGCGCTGACCGTGCTCCTCGCCGAGGGGCACCTGCTCATCGAGGACGTCCCCGGCGTCGGCAAGACGATGCTCGCCAAGACGCTCGCCAAGTCCATCGACTGCTCGGTCCAGCGCATCCAGTTCACGCCGGACCTGCTGCCCTCCGACATCACCGGTGTCAGCATCTACGACCAGCAGCGCCGCGAGTTCGAGTTCAAGCCGGGCGCGATCTTCGCGCAGATCGTCATCGGTGACGAGATCAACCGCGCCTCGCCGAAGACCCAGTCGGCGCTGCTGGAGTCGATGGAGGAGCGCCAGGTCACCATCGACGGGACGACGTACACGCTGCCCAGCCCCTTCATGGTCGTCGCCACCCAGAACCCGGTGGAGATGGAGGGCACGTACCCGCTGCCCGAGGCCCAGCGCGACCGCTTCATGGCCCGCGTCTCCGTCGGCTACCCCAGCCCCGAGGCCGAGCTCCAGATGCTCGACGTGCACGGCGGGGTCTCCCCGCTCGACGACCTGACCTCCGTCGCGCACTCCCACGAGATCGTCAAGCTGATCGAGGCGGTCCGCGAGGTGTACGTGGCCGAGCCCGTCAAGCGCTACGTCGTCGACCTGGTCTCCGCCACCCGCACCCACCCCGACCTGCGGCTCGGCGCCTCGCCCCGGGCCACCCTGCACCTGCTGCGCGCCGTGAAGGCCTCCGCCGCGCTCGCCGGCCGGGACTACGTCCTGCCCGACGACGTCCAGGCCCTGGCCGCCCCGGTCCTCGCGCACCGGCTGCTGCCCACCGCGCAGGCCCAGCTGAACCGCCGCACCGCCGAGCAGGTCGTCGGCGAGATCCTGCAGCGCACCCCCGTACCGGCAGCGCACGCCCGCGGCGAGATGCCGCCCGGCGCTGGCATCCGGGGCTTCTGATGAGCGCCGGTGGCCCGCACGGCGCCGGTGGCCCGGGGGACGGCGGCGGACTGCGCGCGTCGCTGTCCGGACTGACCACCCGCGGCCGCTCGTTCCTGGCCGCCGGGATAGCCGCCGCCGCCTGCGCGTACGTCCTGGGCCAGGGCGAACTGCTGCGGGTCGGCATGCTGCTCGCCCTCCTGCCGCTGATCTGCGTCTACGCCCTCCACCGCACCCGCTTCCGGGTCTCCGGCAGCCGCCGGCTCAGCCCGGGGCGGGTCCCCGCGGGCAGCGAGGCCCGCGTGCAGCTGCGCATGGACAACGTCTCCCGGCTGCCCACCGGCCTGCTGATGCTCCAGGACCGCGTGCCCTACGTCCTCGGCCCGCGCCCGCGGTTCGTACTGGACCGGGTCGAGCCCGGCGGCCGCCGCGAGGTGTCCTACCGGGTCCGCTCCGACCTGCGCGGACGCTATCCGCTCGGCCCGCTCCAGCTGCGCCTCTCCGACCCCTTCGGGCTGGTCGAGCTGACCCGTTCCTTCAGCACCTACGACACCCTCACCGTCATCCCGCGCACCGAGCCCCTGCCGCCGGTCCGCCTGGCCGGCGAGTCCAACGGCTACGGCGACGGCAGCCGCCGCTCCCTGGCCCTGGCCGGCGACGACGACGTGATCCCCCGCGGCTACCGGCGCGGCGACGACCTGCGCCGGGTGCACTGGCGCTCCACCGCCCGCTACGGCGAGCTGATGGTCCGCCGCGAGGAGCAGCCGCAGCGCAGCCGGGCCACCGTCCTGCTGGACACCCGGCGCCTGGCCTTCGACGGCGCCGGCCCCGACTCCGCCTTCGAGTGGGCCGTCTCGGCGGCCGCCTCCAGCCTGGTGCACGTCCTGGAACAGGGCTTCTCCGCCCGGCTGCTCACCGACACCGGCGACGCGGTGCCCGGTGAGGGCGGCGGCGGTTTCTCCTCCGGCGGGCAGGAGTCCGCGGAGGCCGCCGGGCTGATGCTGGACACCCTCGCGGTCGTCGGGCACTCCGACGGCGCCGGGCTCTCCCGCGCCTACGACGCGGTGCGCTCCGGCGGCAGCGGCGGCTTCGGCGGAGCCGGCGGTGACGGGCTCCTCATCGCCTTCTTCGGCGACCTGGACGACGTACAGACGGAACTGGCCGCCCGCATGCGCCAGCGCACCTCGGGTGCGGTGGCCTTCGTACTGGACTCCGCGAGCTGGGGCGGACAGCCCGCTCCGGGGCACGCCGTGCCCCCGCTGGAGGAGCGGCTGCGCAGGCTGCGCGACGCGGGCTGGACCGCACTGGCCGCCCCGCCCGGGGTGGCCTTCGGCGAACTGTGGCGCCAGGCCGGAACCGCGCGCGTCGGAACGGGAACCTCCGGAGGTCGGGAATGAGCGGGCGGGCGAAACTGACGCTGTTCGCGGCACTGGCGACGCTGCTCACCTCGTGGTCGCTGAACCCGCTGGTGGACTCGCAGGCCTGGCTGCTGCAGGCGGCGCTGCTGCTCGCCGTGCAGAGCGGGGTGGGCGCCGGGGTCCGGCGGGTGCCGCTGGCCCGGACGCTGACCGTGGCCGCGCAGGCGCTGGTGTCGCTGCTGCTGCTCGCGTTCCTCTACGCCGGCAAGGGCGAGTCCCACGGGGACGGGCCGCTGGCCTACCTGGTGACCGACTTCGGCGCACTGTTCGGTCAGGGCGTCCGGGACGTGGGCGAGTTCGCCATCCCGGCTCCGCTGACGGACGGCATCAAGCTGCTGCTGGTGTCCGGCGTGCTGCTGATCGGGCTGCTGGTGGACACCCTGGCGGTGACCCTGCGCACGGCCGCCGCGGCCGGGCTGCCGCTGCTGGCGCTGTACTCGGTGGCCTCCGGCCTGGCGGGCGGCGGGGACGCCTCCTGGTTCTCCTTCCTGCTCGCGGGCTGCGGCTACCTGATGCTGCTGCTGTCCGAGGGCCGTGACCGGCTCGCCCAGTGGGGCCGCGTCTTCGGCGCGGCCCCGCGCCGGGGCGCCGCGGACTCCGGCCTCGGCAACGGGGCGGGCGGGCAGGCCACGGCGCCCGTGAAGTTCGGGCGGCGGATCGGCGCGGTGACCCTGGGCCTGGCGCTGGCGGTGCCGGCCGTCCTGCCCTCGCTCGGCGGCGGTCTGCTGGGCGGCACACAGGACTCCGACGAGGACGGCAGTGGCACGGGCGGGACGATCTCGGCGGTCAACCCGCTCGTCTCCCTGCAGAGCAACCTGAACGCGCAGGACAACCGCGTGATCCTGCGGTACCGGACGAACAGCCCGCAGCAGGGCGAGCAGTACCTGCGGATCGTGGCCCTGGACGAGTTCAACGGCGTCAAGTGGGAGGCCTCCGGGCGGGCCCTGATCGACGTGCCCGAGGAGCTGCCGGCACCGCCCGGGCTCCGCGCCCCGGTCAGCGGCAGCGCGGTCGAGGTCACCACCAGCATCTCGGCGGCGGACTACTTCACCCAGCGCTACCTCCCCATGCCGTATCCGGCGACGTCGGTGGACATCGGCGGCAAGTGGCGGTTCGAGCCGGTCGGCCGGACCCTGGTCGGCGACCAGCTGGGCCGCGACAGGTTCCAGAACGTCCAGGGCGCCGAATACGTAGTGCGCAGCCTGCTGCTCAAGCCGACGGCCCAGCAGCTCCAGAAGGCCCCGGAGCCCGACCCGGCGATCCGGGAGGAGTACACGAAGCTCCCGGACAACCTGCCGCCGGTGGTCGCCGAGCGGGCCCGCCAGGTGACGCAGGGGGCGAAGGACGACTACACGCGGGCCGTGAAGCTGCAGGACTACTTCGCCGTGAACGGCGGGTTCCGCTACAACACGAAGACGGCCTCGGGCACGGGTCCGCAGGCGGTCGCCCGGTTCCTCGACGACAAGGAAGGCTTCTGCGTCCACTTCGCCTTCTCGATGGCGGCGATGTCCCGCTCGCTGGGCATCCCGGCCCGCGTCGCGGTGGGCTTCACGCCCGGCGAGAAGCAGTCGGACGGCAGCGTGAACGTGTCGATGCGCGACGCGCACGCCTGGCCCGAGCTGTACTTCGAGGGCGTGGGCTGGACCCGCTTCGAGCCGACGCCCCGCTCCGGCATCAACATTCCGGACTACTCCCGGGCCCAGACGCCGGCCGTCCAGCCGTCCGCGCCGGCGCCGTTGCCCTCGCAGAGCGCGGCGCTGCCGTCGACGGAGCCCTCGGCGACCCCCGAGTGCCCGCCGGCCCTGAAGAAGCTCGGCGAGTGCGGTGCCGCGGCGCCCGTGCAGAACGCGAGCGGCGGCGGAGGCCCGTCCGTGACGACGGTCCTCGGCTGGGCGGCCGGCGTGGTGGCGGTGCTGGGCCTGCCCCTGCTCCCGCTGCTGTGGCGGACCCGGCTGCGGGCCCGGCGCCTGGCGACCGGGGAGGTCCTGACGGCCTGGCGGGAGTTGGGCGACACCGCCTGGGACGCGGGTGTGGTCCCGGACGAGGCGCTGTCCCCGCGCCGGGCGGCGAGCCGGATCGTGGACCTGGGCCGCCTGGAGCCGGAGCCTGCGGCGGCGGTGCACCGGGTCGCCGGTGCGGTGGAACGGGCCCTGTACGCGCCCCCGGGCGCGGAGGTCTCGTACCCGGAGCTGGCGGACGACGTACTGCTGGCCCGTGCGGGCCTGCTGGCGTCCGCGGACCGGATTCCCCGGCTGCGCGCCCTGCTGCTGCCCCGCTCGGCGGCCCGCATCTCCTGGGCCCTCTCGGCCCGCCGGTCCGCGGTCACCACGGCGGTATCGACCCGCCTGACCTCCGCCCGCCTCCGGCTCCGGCTCCCGCTGAGGAACCGCGGCTGAAGCACCGTTCGAGGCGATCTTTCAGCCTCGCCGGCGTGTGAGGCGCGGGGTCCGGGGCGGAGCCCCGGCAGCGGCGGCGCGGGCGGGCGCACGGTCCGCCGAACCCGCGGACGCGAAACGGCGAGGCTCGATCCCCCCGAGCCCCGCCGCTTCACGTATCTCTTCACCGGGTGCCGTGTCCCCCGTCCCGGTCACGGAAGGAGGCACCCGGTCCGCTCCGCAGCCCCGTGTCGGCGGTGCGGACCGGGTCTCCTGTCCGTTGCTCCCAGTCTGGCGTCCGCGCAGGTGGGAGCCCATCCGCGCACGTACTCATTTCCGTGCCTAGGTACGGATACTCAGCCGTCGCGGCCGGCCCCACCAGTTCTACGGGGCGGCGCGCCCGCGCGGCACCGCCGACTGGGGGGTGCCGGAGCACCGGAACTCAGCGGTTGCCGCTGACCCGGCCCCGCAGCAGCAGCGACAGCGCCGAGTGGACGTCGTCCAGGGACCGCTCGCTCTGGAAGGACTGCCAGTCCAGGGCGGCCACCAGCACCATCCCGACCATCGCGGCCGCCGTGAGCGGCACATCGATCTCGGCGCTCAGCTCACCGCGTTCGACGCCCTCGCGCAGCACCTTCTCCACGACGGCCACCGCCTCCTGCCGGACCACCATCAGCGTGGACTGCCACGCCCGGTTGGTGCGCCACAGTTCGGCGACGTACAGCTGGGTGAAGGCCGGGTACCGGTCGATGAAGACGAGCCCCGCGCGGATCATGGCGTCGAGCGCCTCGACACGGCTGCCGCCGCGGGCCTCCGTCTCCTCGGCCGCCGTCCGCAGAGAGACCGTCAGCAGGCCGACGCCGTGCCTCAGCAGCTCCTCGAAGAGCTCGTTCTTGCTCGCGAAGTTGTAGTAGACCGTGCCCTTCGCGACGCCCGCCCGCTCGGCGATCTCATCGACCGTGGTCGCGGAGAAGCCCTGCTCCGCGATCAGGGTGACGGCCGCTTCGTAGAGCTTCTGCCGGGTGATCGCACGACGGCCCCCGCCGGTACCCGTACCGGTGCTGCTGCTTTCCATGGCGCTGATTGTCACAGGTCAACACGTCCCTACAGGCTGAGTTCCGGGTGCAGTCGGTCCATGGTCCACACCTGCTTGCCGCGGGCGGCGAGCGCGGTGAGGGCCAGGGCGCCGGCGGTGAAGGCCAGCAGGACCGCGCCACCCTGCCAGACCGGGGCGAGGTCGCCACCGGTGATGAGGCGGCGCAGGCTCTCGACGATGTACGACATCGGCAGGTACGGGTGGATCCAGTTGAAGAAGTCCGGGCTGGTCTGCACGGGGTAGGTGCCGCCCGCCGAGGTCAGCTGGAGCATCAGGACGGCCAGCACCAGGATGCGGCCGGCGGCGCCGAACTTGGCGTTGAGCCACTGGACGATCGCCGCGAAGCATCCGGTGACCAGCATCAGGAAGCCGATGGTCAGGGCCGGGTGGGCCATCTTCAGACCGAGGCCGGGCGCCCAGTGCAGTACGGACATCAGCAGGGCCACCTGCGCCGTGCCGAGGCCCGCCACGGGCAGCCAGCCGGCGAGGGCGACCCGCCAGGGCGAGGCACCGGCGGCCAGGGCCCGCCGGTTCAGCGGGGCGATGAGCATGTAGGCGACCATCGAGCCGACCCAGAGGGAGAGCGGGATGAAGTAGGGCGCGAAGCCGGTGCCGTAGTTGGGCGCCTTGTGCAGGGACTGGTTGGCGAGCTGGATCGGGTCGGCCATGACCTGGGTGCGCTGGTCGCGCTGCTGCTGGTCGTAGTCGGGGATCTTGCCGGCGCCCTCGTGCAGGCCGCCGGCGAGCTCGCCGGTGCCGTCGACGAGCTTGTACATGCCGCCGTCGAGCTGGTGGGCTCCGTCGCCGAGCTTGCCGACTCCGTCGGTGAGGGCGCCGGAGCCGGTGGTGGCGGAGCCGAGGCCGGTGTGCAGCTGGGCCATGCCGGCGGACACCTTGTGGGCGCCGTCGTTGAGGGCGTTGACCTTGGCGACGGCCGCGTCGAGGTCGCCCGCGAGCTGCGGGGCCTTGTCGACGAGCACGCGGGCCTTGTTCTCCAGGTCGGTGAGCTGGGTGCGGAGCTTGGCGACGTCACCGTTGGTGTTCTTGGCCAGGACGCTGACGTCCCCGCTGAGCTCGGCGGCCTGGGCCGTGCTGTCCCGGACCGTCTTCAGGTCGGGGCAGGAGGCCAGGTGCGGTTCGCCGCCGGGGGTCACGCAGTGCTTGGTGTAGTAGGTGTCGGCGACGGTGGCCGCCTTCTTGGCGGCAGCGGCGGCGGCCGGGGCCTTCTCGGTGAACTTGTCGAGGTGGTCGCGGACGACCTTCGCGGTGTCGGCGACCAGCTCGGCGGTGTCGGCCAGGTTCTTGGGGTCCTTGACGAAGGGACGGGCCTTGTCCGCGGCCCCGTTGATCTTGTCGGCCACCGCCTGCGTACCGTCCGCGACGTCCTTGGAGCCGGTCTCCAGCTTGCCGGCCGCCGTGTTCAGCTTCTGCAGACCGCTGTTGAGCTCGCCGGACTTCTCCTGCGCCGTGTCGAGGCCGTCGGCGAGCTCCTTGGCGCCTTCCTGGGCCTTGCCCGCGCCGTCCTTGAGCTTGTCCGCGCCGTCGGCCGCCTCGGCGGTCTTGTCGTGCAGGTCGGAGAAGTTGACGAAGATCTTGTCGAGGAAGCCGCGGGAGGCGTTGGCGGACGCCGCGGAGCGGACCTCGGCGAAGACGGAGCGCGAGATCGAGCCGACGATGTAGTTGTTGGCGTCGTTCGTGCGGACCTGGAGCGCCCCGGTGGTGGGGTCGTCGCCGGAGCTGGAGGCGATCTTCGCGCTGAAGTCGGCGGGCAGGGTCAGGGTCAGGTAGTACGTACCGTCCTCCAGGCCCTTGGCCGCCTCCTCGGGGCTCGCATAGCGCCAGTCGAAGGACTTCTTGCTGGCGTGCAGCTTCTCGGCGATCTCGGTGCCGACGTCGAGGCGCTTGCCGTCGACGGTCGTGCCCTTGTCGGAGTTGACGATGGCGACGGGCACCTGGTCGAGCCGCTTGTACGGGTCCCAGAAGGACCACAGGTACAGGGCTCCGTAGAGCAGCGGCAGCAGGAGCAGCGCGACGAGAGCGGCCCGGGGCAGTTTCCCCCGCCCGAACCGCTTCAGCTCAAGCGCGGCCAGCTTCGGCGAGCGCATCGTCCGCCCCCTTCGTGTCGTCGTTCTCGGAATCGCTCTTCGTGTCGTGCTCGGTGTCGTGCTTCGTGTCGGTCCCGGAGCCGCTGTCGGCGGCTGCGTCCGCGTCCGCGTCCGCGTCGGCGGCGGCGGCGGCGCTCTGTACGACGGCGGGCGCGTCCGGCCCGTCCGGGTCCTTGGGGGAGGTCCGCAGGACGACCGCGTCGGCGGGTGCCTCGCTGCACACCGCGAGGACGGTGATCCCGCGGGCGGCGACCGAGCGGAGCAGGTCCCAGGCCTCGGCACGTTCGGTGTCCGACAGCTTGAGGTCGAGGTCGTCGAGGGCCAGCAGCCCCGGGGAGCCCAGCAGCGCAATGGCGACGGACAGCCGTACGGACTCCAGCCGTTCCAGGTCCCGTACGGAGGTCCGCCCGCCCTTGGGCAGCGTGGCGAGGTCCAGTCCGGCGGCCTCCAGGGCTGCGGCGATCCGCGCCTCTGCCGTGGCGCGGCGCTCGGCCCGTGGCCGCAGCATCGCGCGGACCGGGGCGCCGTAGTGGCGCTGGAGCAGGGCGCCCTCGCGCAGCTGTTCGGCGACGGTGAGGGCCTGGTCGAGCTCGTTGACCCCGGCGACCGGGCCGAGTGCGGCGATCCGGCGGACCGCCGTCATGCGCTTCGGCAGCCGGTGGCCGCCGACCTCGGCGTGGCCCCGGGTGGGCTTCATCCGCCCGGTGAGGGCGAGGAGCAGGCAGGTACGACCACTGCCGGAGGGGCCTTCGACCGCGATGAGCGAGCCGGGCGCCGCGTCGATACCGACTCCCCGGAAGGCCCAGCCTCGCGGGCCCTTGAGTCCGAAGTCCTCGGCCTTGACGGCCGCGCCGTGCGGGCTGTCCACGCCGTCCCCCTTCTTTTTGAAC
Source organism: Streptomyces xanthophaeus (assembly GCF_030440515.1). GTDB lineage: Bacteria > Actinomycetota > Actinomycetes > Streptomycetales > Streptomycetaceae > Streptomyces > Streptomyces kutzneri. The sequence continues at coordinate 5,897,119 of NZ_CP076543.1, read as the reverse complement.
TGACCGGTCAGTTCAAAAACTAGCATCCTTCTTCGCACCAGGTGCGCAGGAGGGGGTAGTTGCCCGGTTCGTGACCGTAAAAGCCCAGGTCAGCGCAATTGTCAGTGGGGAGCGTCACGATGGGGGCAACGCATCGACAGGAGGTTCGTCATGGCCACACCGTCCCCGTCCCCTGTCCACCCCGTCCTGCGCAGGTCGACCGCCCCACCGGCCGCCCTCGACCTGCTCGCCAAAGCCCACAGCGGCCTGGCCGAGGCCGCCCGGCTGACCCGTCCCAACGAGCGCTACGCCACCGCCCATCTCGCCGCGCTGCGCACCGCAGCGGCCGTGCTCGCCGCGCGCGCCCGGCCCGAACCGGTGAACCCGCGGCGGCGGCCCCGGATCCGCAGCGCGTGGGAGGTGCTGCCCGAGATAGCGCCGGAGCTGGCCGAGTGGAGCGCCCTCTTCGCCTCCGGCGCCGCGCGCCGGGCCAGGGCCGAGGCGGGGATAGCGGACGCGGCGAGCCGCCGGGACGCGGACGATCTGGTGCGGGCGGCCTCGATGTTCCTTCGCCTGGTGGAGCGGATGCTCACCGTCCGGACGGCGCCCCAGCCCCTGGAGAAGAGCCTGCCGCAACCACGTCCGGAGCATCCGGACGCGGGATGAGCTGCCCGGCGGCGGAAGGCAATAGGGTGGGCCAGGACCGCTCACCCTTTACCGCGCCGAGGAGCCATCAGCCGTGTCGGACACTTCCCGCCCCCGTGCCTCCCTCCGCACCGCCGTGGTGTGGGAGGTCCTCAAGGAGGCGCTCGACCGCCGGGTGAAGGCGACCGGGCGGGATGTGCTGGACGTGCTCGACACCGGTGGCGGCACCGGCAAGTTCGCCGTGCCGGTGGCCCGTCTGGGCCACCGGGTCACCGTGGTCGACCCCAGCCCGAACGCGCTGTTCGGGCTGGAGCGCCGGGTGGCCGAGGCCGGTGTCGCCGATCTGGTGCGCGGCGTCCAGGGCGACGCGCAGGGCCTGTTGGACGTCGTCGAGCAGGACGCCTACGACGTGGTGCTCTGCCACGGCGTGCTGGAGTACGTGGACGACCCCGCGGAGGGCGTGGCCAACACGGTGGCCGCGCTGCGGGCCGGCGGCACGCTCAGCCTGCTGGCCGCCGGTCTCGGCGGGGCCGTGCTGGCCCGCGCCCTGGCCGGGCACTTCACGGAGGCCCGTACCGCCCTCACCGACCCGGCCGGCCGCTGGGGCTCCGGCGACCCGGTACCGCGCCGCTTCACCGCCGAGCAGCTCTCCGAGCTGGTCGGCGACGCCGGCCTCGCGGTCGGCGCGGTGCACGGCGTGCGGATCTTCGCCGACCTCGTGCCCGGGGTCCTGGTGGACACCGAGCCCGGCGCCGTGGAGGCACTGCTGCGCCTGGAGGAGGCCGCCGCCGAGCTGCCCGCCTTCCACGCGGTCGCCACCCAGCTGCACGTCCTGGGTGAGAAGCAAGCCTGAACCGCGACCTTCCGCGCGCGGAGTCGGCCGCACACCCTCCGATCCGCCGGTCGGCCCCGTATGATCAGGTGCAAGACCGGCATGGTGGACGGACCATTGGGGAATAAGCGCCTCAGTGACCGCCCCCGCGGCGGTACGGTTTTCACGCAGCGCTTTCACCGGCTGCGTCATTTCTGGGCCGCGCCCATTTGGAACGCGGCGTAGAGGGCGGGTGTCACGGGGGCGATTCCCCGCCTATCCTGAAGGGGACCCCTGGTCGCTACCCCCCGCGACCGACGGATGAGGAGGACTCCCGTGCCGCTCTCGGAGCACGAGCAGCGAATGCTCGAGCAGATGGAGCGAGCGCTGTACGCCGAAGATCCCAAGTTCGCGACAGCGCTTGAGGGAAGCGGACTGCGTACGTACACCCGGCGACGGGTCTACCAGGCAGTCGCAGGCATTGTGGTGGGTATCGCGCTCCTCATGACCGGTGTGATCATTCCGAACGTGCTCTGGATCAGCGTGGTGGGTTTCCTCGTCATGCTGGGATGTACGGTCCTGGTGGTCACCGGTTGGCGCAAGGCACCCAAGCCTGGCGAGCAGCCCGTCTCCGGAAGTACTGGCGGCCCGGCCCGTGGCCGGAACCGGCAGCGTCGGTCGATGATGACCCGCATCGAGGAACGGTGGCAGCGCCGCCGTGACGAGCAGGGGCACTAGCCCCGGACAACGTGGGTGAGGGGATGGCCGCCGTGCGGCCGTCCCCTCACTTTTATGCGTTCCCGTACGGCATGATGATCCGATGAGTGTGCTCCCCCTGGTCTTCACCAGCGGCTGGGCCAGTGGGATCAACGCTTACGCCGTGGTCCTCCTGCTCGGCATCTTCGGCCGCACCGGCCTCACCGACGACGTTCCCGCCTCCCTGCAGCGCACGGACGTGCTGATCGTCGCGGCGGTGCTGTTCCTGTGCGAGGCGATCGCCGACAAGGTCCCGTACATGGACTCGATATGGGACACCGTCCACACGGTGATCCGGCCGCTGTCCGGTGCGGTGATCGGTGCGCTGCTGGCCGGGCAGACCGGCTCACTCCCCGAGATCACCGCCGCCGCGGTCGGCGGCTCCACGGCGCTGGCCAGCCATTTCGTCAAGGCCGGCACCCGGATGGCGATCAACACCTCGCCCGAGCCCTTCACCAATGTGGGCATGAGCATCGCCGAGGACCTCGGCGTGGCCGGGCTCGTCACCTTCGCGATGTTCAATCCCGAGGCCGCCGCGATCATCGCGGCCGTGCTGCTGGCCGTCGGGCTGGCCATACTGTTCTTCCTCTGGAGCCGGATCCGCCGCTTCCTGCGCCGTCGCGCCCAGCGCCGCGAGGAGAAGCGGCTGGCCGCCGGGGCCCGCGAGACCACCGGGGCCCCGCCCCGCTGACCACAGGGTCACCACGGGGGCCGGCACGGGGGTCGATAGGCTCGGCCGCATGGCACGAATTGCGGTGATCGGCGCCGGCATGGGCGCGATGGCTACGGCGGCCCGGCTGGCCGTGGCGGGCCACCAGGTGACGGTGTACGAACGCGGGACGACCTACGGCGGCGCCGTGGGCCGGTACGAGCGCGAGGGCTTCGCCTTCGACACCGGGCCCGGGCTGCTGCACCTGCCGGCCGTCTACCGCGATCTCTTCGTGAAGACCGGCAAGCGGCCGCTGGAGACCTGCGTCGACATGGTCCAGGTGGACCCCGCCGTCCGGCACGTCCTCCCCCACCACGGCATCGACGTCACCCTCCCCGGCGCCTCTCGCGGCGGTGTCGCCGCCGCCCTGGAATCCGCCTTCGGCCCGGGCGCGGGCGAACGCTGGAACGCCGTCCTGGGCCGCGCCCGCGACGCCTGGGACGCCACCCGGCGCCCGCTGCTGGAGGAGCCGCTGCGGCCCGGCGCCCGGCAGAGCCTGGGCGGCGACCCGTACCCGGCCCTGCGCCGGAGCGGCCTGCTGCGCCGCCGTACGCCGACCCTCGGCGAGGTGGCCGACCGGGAGCTGGGCGGCGCCCTCGCCGAGCTGCTGACCGGCCTGGTGCGCGGGTACGGGATCGACCCCGCCTCCGCACCGGCCTCGGCGGCCGTGCTCCCGTACATGGAGCAGACCTTCGGCAGCTGGTACGTACGCGGCGGGATGCGGGCCCTGGCCACCGCCGTGTACGAGCGCTGCCTGGAGCGCAAGGTCGCCTTCGTCTTCGGGGCGGAGGTCCGGGAGGTCCTGGTCACGGACGGCCGGGCGGCCGGTCTGCGGCTGGCCGACGGCACCGAGACGGCCGCCGACACCGTCGTGTGCGGGATCGACCCCCGGCAGCTGCCGGCCGGTTCCCTGCCGTGGCCGCCGGACGCGGTCCCCGCCCGCGGGGACGGCGTACCGGGGCGGATCACGCTCCTGCTCGCGCTGCGCGGCGCCCGCCCCGCCGACGCCGTGCACCGCACCCTGGTCCACGCCTCCGGGGCGCAGGTCACCGTCATGCGCCCGGACGATCCGGCGACCCGGCCCGACGGGGACCACGAGGCGGTCACCGTGAGCGCCGTGCCCGGGCCCGGGACCTCGGACCCCGCCGAGCTGCTCAACCTCGCCGAGAAGGCCGTACAGGGGCTGCGGGAGCGGCTGTTGTGGCACGAGGTGCGCACCCCGGCCGACATCGAGGCGGCGACCGGTGCGCTGGGCGGCGCGGTGCCCCCGCCCGCCCTCGCGGGGGCCGGGGGCCGGCTGCTCCAGCCGGCCAACACCACGGCCGTGCCCGGGCTCTACCTGGCGGGCGGCTGGGCCCACCCCGGCGGCGGGCTGGCGCACGCCGGGATGACCGGGGCCCTGGTGGCCGGACTGATCGTGGAGGGCGCGGAGTTCCGCGGCTCGCAGTGAGCCGTCAGTAGCGGTACTGCTCGTACCCGCCCTGCTGGGGGTACGGGTACTGCTGCTGCGGCGGCTCGCCCTGGTCCTCCATCGGGTAGGCCTGGCCGGCTCCGTCGGTGGACCGCTGCTGCGGGACCCAGACCCCGCCGGGCGGGGTGTCCGTGGAGTACTGCTGCTGCTGCCCGTAGTCGGCGTACGGGGTGTAGTCGTACTGCTGGGGCGGGGCCATGCCCCCGCCGGTGCCGATGTACGGGTCCGAGTAGGCGGCGTAGACCTGCTGCTGGTCGCCGGTCGGATAGCCGCCCGAGTAGTCGTAGCCGCCCTGGTTCTGCTGGTCGTAGTACGCCGCGTACTGGTGGGCGTCCTGCTCGGCCGTGGTGAACGGCGAGGCGAAGGCCGCCGTCCGGTCGACCTCGGGCGCGAGACTCTGTATCCCGTAGGACCCGGATTCCTCGGGGACCGGCTCCGGGCTGTAGACCGGCGGGGGCGCATCCCGGAACGACCGCTCCTCCGCGGCCCCGTCCCCGGCGCCGTCGGTGTCGGCGGCGTCGTACTCCAGCGCAGTGACCTGGAGGGCCGGCTCCTGCTTGGTGCCCGCGGCCCGGCGGCGGCGCGTCTGCCGTACGGGCTCCCCGCCGCGGCGCAGCGCCCAGCCGGCGACGAAGCCCTTGCGGAAGGACAGCGTCACCAGGGTCTGGCCCACGGCGAACGCGAGCGCGCCGGCGCCGATGACCGGCACCGACGGCAGTATCACCCCGGCGACCACGCCGAGGAAGCCGGCGAAGGCGAGCAGGCGCCAGCGGAGCCGGGCCTTGTACTGCATCAGGACCTCGGCAAGCAGCCACAGCGCGACGAAACCGAACGCGATGTAGAGGACCGTCATTCCCATGCATGGCCCCTCTCGGTACGGCCGCCGGCGCGGGAACGGGGGGCGGCCGCTCAGGCCCGCTGGTGCAGGCCCAGGTTCTCGTAGATTTCGAGAGTCGCCGTGGAATTGTTGAGCGTGATGAAGTGCAGCCCCGGGACACCCTCGGACAGCAGTCGCGCGCAGAACTCCGTGGCGAACTCGATGCCAATGGAGCGTACAGCGGCCGGGTCGTCCTTGACGGCGAGCATGCGCTCTTTCACGTCCGCGGGGAAGACCGCGTTGCTGAGCTGGGGCAGTCGGTCGAGCTGCTTGATACCCACAACAGGCATGACCTCGGGGATGATCGGGGTCTCGCAGCCCGCCTTCTCGACGCTGTCGCGCAGCCGCAGATAATTCTCCGGATCGAAGAACATCTGGGTGATCGCGTAATCGGCACCGGCGTGGCACTTGTCCACGAAGTGCCGGATGTCCGTGTCCCAGTCCGTCGAACGCGGGTGCATCTCGGGGAAGGCGGCGACGCCGACGCAGAAGTCGCCGGACTCCTTGACCAGCCGGACCAGGTCGGCGGCGTAGTGCACACCCTCGGGGTGCGCCACCCACTCGCCCATCGGGTCACCCGGCGGGTCTCCGCGCACGACGAGCATGTTCCGGATCCCGGCGTCCGCGAACTGCCCGATGACATTGCGCAGCTCGGCGACCGAGTGGTCCACGGCGGTGAGGTGCGCGACGGGGGTCAGGGTGGTGTCGGCGGCGATTTCCTGGGTGGCCTTGACGGTGCCGCCGCGGGTGGAGCCGCCGGCTCCGTAGGTCACGGAGACGAAACTGGGGGATACCGCCTCGACCCGGCGCAGGGCGTTCCAGAGGTTGCGTTCGCCCTTCTCCGTCTTCGGGGCCCAGAACTCGAAGGAGTACGAGCGCCCGGACGCGAGGAGGTCCCGGACCGTGTGCGCACGGTCCGACCAGGTGGAAGCGGTACCAGAGGCCATGTGGGCAGGTTAGACGTGGCCCGGCGGACGCCGAAGCCTTGTCCACGTTTTGGACACGTTTTTGGACACTTGGAGGGTCCGCTCCGGCCGGAAGGCGTCCGTACGGGGTAACGCGACCGCCCGCCGTCCGGGCGGACGGGGCTCAGCCGAGGCGGGCCCGGACCCGCTTGGCGAGCTCCGCGGCGGCCGCGCCGGGGTCGGTGGCCTCGGTGAGGGCGCGGACGACCACGATGCGGGTGGCGCCGGCGTCCAGCACCTGGTCCAGGTTCGAGCCGTCGATGCCGCCGATGGCGAACCAGGGGCGGTCCTGCTCCAGGGAGGCCGCGTACCGGACCAGGTCCAGGCCCGGGGCGTGGCGGCCGGGCTTGGTGGGGGTGGGCCAGCACGGGCCGGTGCAGAAGTAGTCCACGCCGGCTTCCGCGACGGCCGCGTCGACCTCGTCCTCGGCGTGGCAGGACCGGCCGACCAGCACCCGCTCGCCGAGGATGGCGCGGGCCGCGGGGACGGGGATGTCGCCCTGGCCGAGGTGCAGGACGTCGGAGCCGATGGCGTGGGCGACGTCGGCGCGGTCGTTCACGGCGAGGAGCTTGCCGTGGCGGCGGGCGGCCTCGGCGAAGACCTGGAGGTGTTCGAGCTCCTCCCCCGCCTCCATGCCCTTGTCGCGGAGCTGGACGATGTCCACGCCCGAGGACAGGACGGCGTCGAGGAACGCGGGGAGGTCACCCTGGCGCTTGCGGGCGTCCGTGCAGAGGTAGAGCCGGGCGTCGGACAGCTGCATGGGTGTACCCCCCGTGATGGATGCGGTGTACGGGCCGCGGCCCGTACACCGCTGTGGAGCGAAGGCGATCAGGTCAGAGGGCGAGCGCCTGAGCGCGGCGCTTCACCTCCGTGCCGCGATTCTCGCTCAGCGCCTGCACGGGGGTGCCGGGCAGGGTCGGATCCTCGGTGAAGAGCCATTCGAGGATCTCCTCCTCGGTGAAACGGTCGTCGCGCAGCACGGTCAGCAGGCCGACGAGGCCCTTGACGACCTTGTCGCCGTCGATGAAGGGGGCCGGAACCTGCAGGGAGCGGTTCTCGCCCCGGCGGACGGCGATGAGCTGCCCTTCCTTGACCATCTGGCGGACCCGGGTCACCTCGATGTTCAGCATCTCCGCGATGTCGGGGAGGTACAGCCACGAGGGGACAAGGGCATCGATCTTTGCGTCAATCTCGGTCACAGGGACAAGCCTGCCATCTCGGCTCCGCCGCCGGTACCTGAGCAGCCCCGTCCGGGTCGCGGCCCATGCCGGGGCTCCGCCCCGGACCCCGCGCCTCAAACGCCGGCGGGGCTGGATTTTCCAGCCCCGCCGGCGGCCGTCAGGCCGTGGCCGACTTCAGCGGAGTCCCGGGGTCGGAGACCTTGGCGGGGTCGACGGGCACCCCCGTCTCGATCAGGCGGCGGCCCTGCGCCAGGTCGCGCGGACGCCCCACGGCCAGTACGGCGACGAGCGCGCCGCCCCGCAGCCAGCACACCGACCAGGCGGGACCGGCCGGGTCCCCGCGCAGGAGCAGGGCGTCGGCCCCGCCGTGATGTCCCGCGTACTGCACGAAGCGCCCGAACTGCTCCGACCAGAAGTACGGCACCGGGTCGTAGACCTGGGCCGGCTCCCCGGCCAGGATGTTCGCCGCGACCGTCCGCGGCCCCTGGAGCGCGTTGTCCCAGTGGTGCACGAGCAGCCGCGTCCCGTACCGCCCGGACGGGAAGGAGGCGCAGTCGCCGACGGCGTACACCCCGGGCAGCGAGGTCCGCAGGTACGCGTCCGCGGTGACCGAGCCGTCCGGGCCGCGCTCCACGCCGGTCCCGTCCAGCCATGCGGTGGCGGGGCGCGCGCCGATGCCCACCACCACCGCGCCGGCGGGCAGGGTCCGCCCGTCCGCCAGCAGGACCCGGCCCTCCTCGATCCCGGCGACCTTCGCCCCGGTGATCAGCTCCGCGCCCGCCTCCTGGTACCAGCGCGCCATCGGCTCGGTGACCTCGGCGGGCAGCGCCCCCGCCAGCACCCGGTCCGCCGCCTCGACCACGGTGACCTCGCAGCCCGCCTCCCGGGCGGCGGTGGCGAACTCGGCGCCGATCCAGCCCGCCCCGACGACCACGGCCCGGGGCGACGCGGCCAGCACCGGGCGCAGCCGGGCCGCGTCGTCCAGGGTGCGCAGCAGGTGGACACCCGGGACGCCCTCGGTCCCGGGGAGGGTCAGCGGCTGCGCGCCGGTCGCCAGTACGAGGGTCCCGTACGGGACCGGTCCGGCCTCGGTGTCCAGCTGGTGGACGTCGGCGCGCAGTCCGGTGACCTCGATGCCGAGCCTGAGGTCGATGTCGAGGCCTTCGAAGTCCACGTCGAAGGCGGAGTCCTCGGCCTTGCCGAGGAGCACCGCCTTGGACAGCGGGGGGCGGTCGTAGGGCTGGTGGGGTTCGGCTCCCAGCAGGGTCACGGGGCCGGCATAGCCCTGTTCGCGCAGGGCCACAGCGGTCTGCACCCCGGCCATGCCGGCGCCGACGATCACGACGCCGTGCTGATTCTGTTCCGTCTGCTCGCTCACGCCGCCACCCTAATCATCTGACGCTCCGTCAGGAATAGGTGCCGCCTTACCCGCCGTCCACCGCCGGGTTAGTCTGGCCACCGTACCTATCGCGGGAGTCCGGCGCACCGGGCTGAGAGGGAGGCTGGCCGGCCTCCGACCGTACGAACCTGATCCGGGTCATGCCGGCGAAGGGAGGGGCTGGACGCCCATGCACTCATCCCGAACATCCCGGAAGGGATCCGACGTCCTCGTCATCGGGGGCGGAATCATCGGCCTGGTCACCGCCTGGCGGGCCGCCGCGCGCGGGCTGAGCACCGTACTCGCCGACCCCGCACCCGGCGGCGGCGCCGCCCAGGTCGCGGCCGGCATGCTCGCCCCCGTCACCGAACTGCACTACGGCGAGGAATCCCTGCTGGGCCTCGGCCTCGCCTCCGCCGCACGCTATCCGCAGTTCGCCGCCGAGCTCGCCGAAGCCAGCGGCGGCCTGGACATCGGCTACCGCGCCTGCGGCACCCTCGCCGTCGCCCTCGACTCCGACGACCGCCTCCACCTGCGCGAACTGCACGCCCTGCAGCGCCGCTGCGGCCTGGAGTCCGAGTGGCTCACCGGCCGCGAGTGCCGCCGCCTGGAACCCATGCTCGCCCCGGGCGTACGCGGCGGCCTGCGCGTCGACGGCGACCACCAGGTCGATCCCCGCCGGCTCGCGGCCGCCCTGCTGGCCGCCTGCGAACGCGCCGGCGTGACCATCCACCGGGTCGGCGCGCAGCGGCTGCTCACCACCACCGACCGGGCGACCGGCGCCCTCCTCGACGACGGCACGGAACTGCTCGCCGACCAGGTGGTCCTCGCCGCGGGCTCGTTCACCGGCCGGCTGGCGGGCGTACCGCCGGAGGTCGTGGCCCCCGTACGACCGGTCAAGGGACAGGTCCTGCGGCTCACCGTGCCCGCGGCGTACGCGCCGTTCCTGTCGCGGACCGTACGGGCCGTCGTACGCGGAAGCCACGTCTACCTGGTGCCGCGCGAGAACGGCGAACTCGTCGTCGGCGCCACCAGCGAGGAACTCGGCTGGGACACCACCGTCACCGCGGGCGGGGTCTACGAACTCCTGCGCGACGCCCACGAACTGGTCCCCGGCATCACCGAACTCCCGCTCACCGAGACCCGGGCGGGACTGCGCCCCGGATCCCCCGACAACGCCCCGCTGCTCGGCCCGACCGACCTGCCGGGCCTGCACCTGGCCACCGGGCACTACCGCAACGGGGTGCTGCTGACCCCGCTCACCGGCGAGGTCCTCGCCGAACTGCTGGCCACCGGCGAACTGCCGGAGATCGCGCGCCCCTTCACCCCCCGCCGGTTCTCCGCCGCACGTCAGGAGTCGTACGCATGACCATCTCCGTCAACGGCGAGCCGCGCGAGGTCGCGGCCGGCGCCACCCTCGACACGGTGGTCGCCACCCTGACCACCGCCCCCTCGGGCGTCGCCGCCGCACTCAACGAGACCGTGGTCCCGCGCGGGCAGTGGCCGGCCACCGTCGTGGGCGACGGCGACCGGATCGAGATCCTCACCGCGGTACAGGGGGGCTGAGCGTCATGGCTGACGACCTCTTCACCCTCGGCGGGCGGACCTTCACCTCCCGCCTGATCATGGGCACGGGCGGGGCCCCGAGCCTGGACGTCCTGGAACGCGCCCTGGTCGCGTCCGGCACCGAACTCACCACGGTCGCGATGCGGCGACTGGACCCCACCGTCCAGGGTTCCGTCCTGTCCGTGCTGACCAAGCTCGGCATCTCGGTCCTCCCCAACACGGCGGGCTGCTTCACGGCGGGCGAGGCCGTCCTCACGGCCCGGCTGGCCCGGGAGGCGCTCGGCACGGACTGGATCAAGCTGGAGGTGGTCGCGGACGAACGGACCCTCCTGCCGGACGGCGTCGAGCTGCTGGACGCCGCCGAGGTCCTGGTGGACGAAGGCTTCACGGTCCTCCCGTACACCAATGACGACCCGGTGCTCGCGCGGAAGCTGGAGGACGTGGGCTGCGCGGCGATCATGCCGCTCGGGTCCCCCATCGGATCCGGCATGGGCATCCGCAACCCGCACAACTTCGAGCTGATCACGGAGCGCGCGTCGGTCCCGGTCATCCTGGACGCGGGCGCGGGCACGGCGTCGGACGCGGCCCTGGCGATGGAACTGGGCTGCGCGGCGGTGATGCTGGCCTCGGCGGTGACCCGCGCCCAGGAGCCGGTCCTCATGGCGTCGGCCATGCGCGACGCCGTCTCGGCGGGCCGCCTCGCCTTCCGCGCGGGCCGCATCCCCCAACGCCGCTTCGCCGAAGCCTCCTCCCCCACGGAAGGCCTCGCCACCCTGGACCCGGAGCGGCCGGCGTTCTGAGGGGACGGGGGGGGTGGCTTCGGTGGGCGGGAGCCGCTCGGGCGGAATCAGAGAGGCGTATGGGGGTTTCCCGTCAGTCTCATCGTCTCTCCGGTTCGGGCCGGTCCCTCAAGGGCGCTCCTTCGTCGCGTCGCTTCGCGATGGCCTGCGGCCACCCTTGACCGACCGTCCCGCCCCGGACATACGAAGACAGCCGGGAAACCCCCAAAGGAACGAGCCGGGTGTTCCTTTTCAGGGACGGGCACATCAGAGACCTTCGGGTGGGTCGGGCGCGAAGAGCCATGTCCAAGAGACGGGGCCCATCCAGAGCAGGGCCCGTGTCGGGGGAAGCGCGCCCGATCGCTACGCGCTCCTCATCTCCCAGCGTCCGACGACCGTCCTGGGCTGGACATAGGCCGCCCACGACCCGTAGATGCTGCTCGTGGGGGGCGTCTGACGGCCGGCTGGGGTGAGGAGGGCTGGGACTGCGGCTATTCCGTCGTGGATACGGGTCAGGGCAGGTGGGCGGCCAGAAAGGCCGGCAGCTTGCCCCAATTGCCCCCATCTGTCCGTGAGCTTGTGGGGTGATGCTCGCGCTGACCCGCATCCACGACGGAATAGCCGAGGTGGGGCCCCTGGCGGCCGTCGGACGCGGTCAGGGAGAAGCGCGTAGCGATCTGGGGCGGCCTATGTCCAACCCCAGACGGTCGTCGGACGCACAGCGAGCGCGGGACCGAGACCGTGGGCGGCCTATGTCCAGCCTCAGACGGTCTGGCGACGCTGAGAGATGAGGAGCGCGTAGCGATTGGATGCGCTTCCCCCGACACGGGCCCTGGTCTGTCATGGGCCCCGCCTCTCGGTCGTGCCGACCGGGATCGCTCGCGCATCTCTGGCCGCCCCGTCCTCATCCTTGAACTCCCGGCCCGTTCCTTTGGGGGCTTCCCGGCAGTCTTTCGTTTCTCCGGGGCGGGACGGTCGGTCAAGGGTGGCCGAAGGCCATCGCGAAGCGACGCGACGAAGGAGCGCCCTTGAGGGACCGGCCCGACACGGAGGGACGATGGGACTGACGGGAAACCCCCATACACATCCCTGATACCGCCCCAGCGGCTCCCGCCCACCGAAGCCCCCGCCCCACCCCACACCACCCCACCCCACACCGCCCCTCCCCCTCCCCGACCCCGCCCCGCGTCACAGCTGCGCTGCAAGGCGACCCGCCCAGGACGGTCGCCGCGTGGTGGCTCGTAGAATCGGCGGGTGGATACGACCCTGGATGACCCCCTCGTCGGGCGCGTGCTCGACGGCCGCTACCGCATCGACGCCCGCATCGCGGCCGGCGGCATGGCCACGGTCTACCGGGCCCTCGACACCCGTCTCGACCGCGTGCTCGCCCTGAAGGTGATGCACCCGGCCCTCGCCGCCGACGCCGCCTTCGTCGACCGGTTCATCCGCGAGGCGAAGTCCGTCGCCCGGCTCGCGCACCCGAACGTGGTCGCCGTCTTCGACCAGGGCACGGACGGGCCGTACGTGTACCTGGCCATGGAGTACGTCTCCGGCTGCACGCTGCGCGACGTGCTCCGCGAGCGCGGCGCGCTCCAGCCCCGGGCCGCCCTCGACATCCTCGAACCGGTCCTCGCCGCCCTCGGCGCCGCCCACCGGGCCGGCTTCGTCCACCGCGACATGAAGCCCGAGAACGTGCTGATCGGGGACGACGGCCGGGTGAAGGTCGCGGACTTCGGGCTGGTCCGGTCGGTCGACTCGGTGACCAACACCACCGGCTCCGTCCTCGGCACCGTCTCCTACCTGGCCCCCGAGCAGATCGAGAACGGCGTCGCCGACACCCGCGTGGACGTCTACGCCTGCGGTGTCGTCCTCTACGAGATGCTCACCGGCTCCAAGCCCCACGTCGGCGGCACCGCCGCGCAGGTGCTCTACCAGCACCTGCACGAGGACGTCCCGCCCCCGTCCGCCGTGGTCCCGGGGCTCGCCGTCGGGCTCGACGAGCTGGTCGCGCAGGCCGCCGCCCGCAATCCCGAGCTGCGTCCCTACGACGCGGCCGCGCTGCTCGGTCTCACCCGCGAGGCCCGCGCGCTGCTCAGCGACGCCGAGCTGGACGCCGTGCCCCCGCAGGCGCGCGCCGAGGAGCGCTCGTCTGCCGAGGACCGTACGGGCGTGATCCCGCGTCCGGTGTCCGCGCAGCAGCCCGTGCAGCACACCTCCCGTCTGGAGATGCCGGCGGCGGCGCCCGCTCCGCCCGCGCACCGGCCGGCGGCCTCCGCGCGGCGGCCCCGCCGCGGGGTGCTGCTCGTGATCGCGGGCGTGCTGCTCGCGCTGGGGCTGGGGGTCGGCGTCTGGTACATCAACTCCGGGCAGTTCACCAGGGTCCCCAACCTGCTCGGCAAGACCGAGGAGCAGGCCCGCTCCCAGCTGTCCGCGGCCGGGCTCGGGGTGAAGGGGGTGAACCGGAAGTTCAGCGACGCCTTCGAACGCGGGACGGTGATGAACACCGATCCCCCGGGCGGCCATCGGATCCGTGGCAACGACGCGGTGACCATCACCCTCTCCCGCGGCCCCGAGGTCGTGGCCGTGCCCAACCTGAAGGGCCGGACTCTGGAGGAGGCCACCGCCGAGCTGACGCAGTCCGGGCTGGCGCCCGGCATGGTGACGCAGGCCTTCAGCCAGGACATCGCCCAGGGTTCGGTGATCAGCACCAATCCGGCGGGCGGCGAGAAGCGGGCGCCCGACACGGCGGTCTCGCTGGTCGTCAGCAAGGGCCGCCCGGTGCCGGTGCCGAGCGTGACCGGGATCCCCGCCGACCAGGCGAAGGCGACCCTGGAGGCTGCGGGCCTCAAGGTCACGGTGGCTCCCGAGCAGGTCAACGCCCCCTTCGGGGCCGGTACGGTCGCCAACCAGTCGGTCGGCGCCGGTACCCAGGCCGCGGCCGGGGACACGGTCACGCTGACCGTGTCCAAGGGCCCCCGGCAGATCCCGGTCCCGAACGTGACCGGTCAGGACGTGGACGCGGCCCGCAAGGCGCTGGAGGCCGCCGGCTTCAAGGTGAAGGTGGACCGGCCGCTGATCTCCTTCAGCAACACGATCGACACCCAGTCGGTGCCGGCCGGGCAGAACGCCCCCGAGGGCAGCACGATCACCATCAAGACCAAGGGGCTGTAAGCCGTGGTGATGCGCAATCCAGTGGGCGGGCACGTCCCCGTCGCCGGGGGGCTGGCCTCGGTCGGTCTGACCTACGCCAGGGAGATGGGGGCGGAGGCCGTCCAGGTCTTCGTCGCCAATCCGCGCGGCTGGGCCACTCCGGTCGGCAGTCCGGCGCAGGACGAGCGGTTCCGGGCGGAGTGCGCGGCCGAGTCCATCCCCGCGTACGTGCACGCCCCGTATCTGATCAACTTCGGCTCGCACACCGAGGCGACCGTGGAGAAGTCGGTGGAGTCGCTGCGGCATTCGCTGCGCCGCGGCCGGGAGATCGGCGCGCTCGGGGTGGTCGTGCACACCGGGTCGGCGACCGGTGGCCGCCCGCGGGAGGCGGCGTATGCGCAGGTCAGGGAGCACATGCTGCCGCTGCTGGACGAGCTGACGCATGACGACGACCCGTTCCTGCTGCTGGAGTCCACGGCCGGGCAGGGCTTCTCACTGTGCTCGCGCACCTGGGACTTCGGGCCGTACTTCGAGGCGCTCGACCACCACCCGAAGCTGGGGATCTGTCTGGACACCTGCCACATCTTCGCGGCCGGCCACGATCTGGCGGAGCCGGGCGGGACGAAGGTGATGCTGGACCTGCTGGTGGACACGGTGGGCGAGGGCCGGCTGAAGCTGGTCCACGCGAACGATTCCAAGGAGGGCGTCGGCGCCCACAAGGACCGGCACGCCAACATCGGCCAGGGGCACATCGGCCGGGACGCCTTCGCGGAGCTGTTCACGCACCCCGCGATGGACGGCGTGCCGCTGATCACCGAGACGCCCGGCGGCAAGGAAGGGCACGCGGCGGACGTCGCGCTGCTGAAGGAGCTGCGCGGCCCGCAGTGATCCACCGATTCCTTGAGGAATACCCCAGGGGGGTATACGGTTCCGTCATATCGACGGGGCCGCTGCCCGGCGTTCCCACGAGGGGGTTGTCATGGAGCACACGCACGAGGGGCACGAGGGGCACGAGGGTCCCCACAGCCACGGCCACGGGCCCGCGCACGAGCACCACGCACCGGCACCCGCGCACGGCGCCGGCGGCCCGGTCACCTGGGGCATGGCCGCCCGGGCCACCCTGCACTGCCTCACCGGATGCGCCATCGGCGAGGTGCTCGGCATGATCATCGGTACCGCGCTGGGCTGGGGGAACGTCCCGACGATGATCCTGGCGATCGTCCTCGCGTTCTTCTTCGGCTACGCGCTCACCCTGCGCGGGGTCCTCGCCGCCGGCGTCGACCTGCGTACGGCCATCCGGGTGGCGCTGGCTGCGGACACCCTTTCGATCGCCGTCATGGAGCTGATCGACAACGGGGTGATCGCCCTGTGGCCCGGCGCGATGGACGCGCACCTGTCGGAGCCGCTGTTCTGGATCGTCCTGGCGATCGCGCTGGCGGCCGCCTTCGTGATCACGACCCCGGTCAACAAGTGGATGATCGGCCGCGGCATGGGTCACGCGGTCGTGCACCGGTACCACCACTGAGCGCGGGGCGCCCCTAGAGTTCGGGGCCCTCCCCGGGCTCCTCCTGGTACGAGTAGCGCTGCTCGCGCCACGGGTCGCCGATGTTGTGGTAGCCGCGCTCCTCCCAGAAGCCGCGGCGGTCGGCGGTCATGTACTCGATGCCGCGGACCCACTTGGGGCCCTTCCAGGCGTACAGGTGCGGGACCACCAGCCGTACCGGGAAACCGTGCTCGGCGGTGAGCAGTTCACCGCCCTCGTGGGTGGCGAAGACGGTCCGGTCGGAGGCGAAGTCGGCCAGCCGCAGGTTGGAGCTGAAGCCGTACTCGGCCCACACCATCACGTGCGTGACCTGGGGGGCGGGGGGAGCCAGGGCGAGGACCTCACGGGCGAGCACACCGCCCCATTCGGCGCCCTGCATGCTGAACTTCGTGACGCAGTGCAGATCGGCCACGACGGAGTCGAACGGCAGGGCCGTGAACTCCTCGTGGTTCCAGCAGTGCTTGTCCCCGTCGGCCGTCGCGCCGAAGACGCGGAACTCCCAGCGGTCCGGCTTGAACTTGGGTACGGGACCGTAGTGGGTGACCGGCCAGCCCCTCTGCAGCCGCTGCCCCGGTGGAAGCTCCAGCTGCTCTGCTCCCGGAGATTCCCGGCTTTCCGGCTGACCCATGACTCCATGGTGACAGACTGGGCAGGGTGGTCATGACCAGGCCTTGGCCGATTCGGGCAAGTCGCGGTAACTCCCACTAAGGAGGCACTTACTGGACGGCCTCCGACGGCGGTGCAAGGATGCGCGCAACTGCCCCGTCACATAGCTGACATTGCCTGGAAGGAGCCTCTGCGATGCAGGGCGACCCCGAGGTCCTTGAGTTTCTGAACGAGCAGCTGACCGGCGAGCTGACGGCCATCAACCAGTACTGGCTGCACTACCGCATCCAGGACAACAAGGGCTGGACCAAGCTCGCCAAGTACACGCGTGAAGAGTCCATCGACGAGATGAAGCACGCGGACAAGATCACCGAGCGCATCCTGATGCTCGACGGTCTGCCGAACTACCAGCGTCTCTTCCACGTGCGCGTCGGGCAGACGGTCACGGAGATGTTCCAGGCGGACCGCCAGGTGGAGGTCGAGGCGATCGACCGGCTCAAGCGGGGTATCGAGGTCATGCGCGGCAAGGGGGACGTCACCTCCGCGCGGCTCTTCGAGGACATCCTCGAAGACGAGGAGCACCACATCGATTACCTGGACACCCAGCTGGAACTCATCGAGACCCTCGGTGAGGCGCACTACCTCGCCCAGCAGATCGAGCAGCCGAGCTAACCGGCTCTAGGCCGCTTCCGCCAGCTCCGCCGACCGGGCCGCACCCGGCTCCGCGGCGAGCACGGCCGCCGTCCGGCCCTTCTCCAGCAGCTCCCGGCGGGGGCACGCCCCACGGCCGAGGATGCCCTGGATGGTGCGCACGCACGATCCGCAGTCGGTGCCGGCCTTGGTGGCCGAGGCGATCTGGCGCGGGGTGCAGGCCCCGGCAGCCGCGTGCTCCTTGACCTGCTTGTCGGTGACCCCGAAGCAAGAGCAGACGTACACGCGGTTCACCTCCCAGGGCGGCATGGTTTCAGCGGTTCAGCGGTTCGACGAGCCATCCCCATTTCGGTGAGGCTTACCTAACCGTACCCAAAGTTAGGGTCGCCTAAAAGCCCTGGATACGACAGTGGGGCGCGGATCACATCGATCCGCGCCCCACTGTCGTACGAAGGTACTGACTGATCCCTACTGGTCGCGGTACATCTCGGCGACGAGGAACGCCAGGTCGAGGGACTGGCTGCGGTTGAGCCGCGGGTCGCAGGCCGTCTCGTAGCGCTGGTGCAGGTCGTCGACGAAGATCTCGTCGCCGCCGCCCACGCACTCGGTGACATCGTCACCGGTGAGCTCGACGTGGATGCCGCCCGGGTGGGTGCCGAGTGCCTTGTGGACCTCGAAGAAGCCCTTGACCTCGTCGAGCACGTCGTCGAAACGGCGCGTCTTGTGGCCGGAGGCCGCCTCGAAGGTGTTGCCGTGCATCGGGTCGGTGACCCAGGCGACGGTCGCGCCGGAGGCGGTGACCTTCTCGACGAGCTCGGGGAGCTTGTCGCGGACCTTGTCGGCGCCCATGCGGACGACGAAGGTCAGCCGGCCCGGCTCGCGCTCGGGGTCCAGCCGGTCGATGTACGTGAGGGCCTCGTCCACCGTGGTGGTGGGGCCGAGCTTGATGCCGATCGGGTTGGCGATCTGCGAGCAGAACTCGATGTGCGCGTGGTCCAGCTGGCGGGTGCGCTCACCGATCCAGACCATGTGGCCGGAGGTGTCGTACAGCTTGCCGGTACGCGAGTCGGTGCGGGTCAGCGCGCCCTCGTAGTCGAGCAGCAGCGCCTCGTGGGAGGCGTAGAACTCGACGGCCTTGAACTCGGCCGGGTCGGTGCCGCACGCCTTCATGAAGTTCAGCGCGTTGTCGATCTCGCGCGCCAGCTGCTCGTACCGCTGGCCGGACGGGCTGGACTTCACGAAGTCCTGGTTCCAGGCGTGCACCTGGCGCAGGTCGGCGTAGCCACCGGTGGTGAAGGCGCGCACCAGGTTGAGCGTCGAGGCGGACGCGTTGTACATGCGCTTCAGCCGCTCGGGGTCCGGGATGCGGGCCTCTTCGGTGAAGGCGAAGCCGTTGACGGAGTCGCCGCGGTAGGTCGGCAGGGTGACGCCGTCGCGGGTCTCGGTGTCCTTGGAGCGCGGCTTGGAGTACTGGCCCGCGATGCGGCCGACCTTGACGACGGGCACGGAGGCGGCGTACGTCAGGACGGCGCTCATCTGGAGCAGCGTCTTCAGCTTGGCGCGGATGTGGTCGGCGGAGACGCCGTCGAAGGCCTCGGCACAGTCGCCGCCCTGGAGCAGGAACGCCTCGCCCTTGGCGACGGCTCCCAGACGGGCACGCAGCTGGTCGCACTCACCCGCGAAAACGAGGGGAGGATACGACTCGAGGTCCGCGACGACAGCGCGCAGAGCCTCGGCATCGGGGTACGAAGGCTGCTGCGCCGCGGGAAGGTCTCGCCAGGTCGCCTTGGCGGCGGGGGCTTGGTTTTCAGCGTTCACGGTCACCTCGTACACATTACGGCGTCACACGCCGCGTTCAGCCCCCCGCCCACAACGTGAGACGAACCCGCTCAAAGGTCGCGGGCGCCCGGCGGAACGGAATCCATGGTTCAGCTCACGCCATGAGACAGATCCTGCCCCGCGGGGGCGGTCTGGGCTAGGGTGCCCACCATGTACGCGCACTCGAACCAGAACTGGTGGTGGCCCGCTCCCGGCGGCCCACTTCTCGCGCGTACCTGAAGACACGCACGACGCGAAGGCCGCCCCGAGGGGCGGCCTTCCGCGTTTTCGACCACGCGGTCGGATCCCAGGGGCCGCTCCTCCCACCGGAAGGACGCTCCGCCCCATGAACCCCAGCCGACCCGACCGACTGAGCCGACTGCTCGACCCCTCCTGCCCGCCGTTCGCCCTGCTGCGCCGGCGGACCCCCGGCCGCGACCACGACACCGTCGAGGTGCTGATCGGGCAGGTGGGCGAGGTCGAACGCCTCGCCGACCTGCCCGTCGGCGAGCTGCCCGCCCTCGCTCTCGTCCCCTTCCGGCAGATCCGGGAGCGCGGTTTCGACGTACGCGACGACGGCACGCCGCTGAGCGTGCTCGTCGCCGAGGAGGCGTACGAGATCCCGCTCGCCGAGGCGCTGGCCGCGCTGCCGAGCCACCCGGTGCGGGTCGACGGCGGCGGCTTCGACGTCCCCGACGAGGAGTACGCGGCCACCGTCCGGCGAGTCATCGAGGACGAGATCGGTCGCGGCGAGGGCGCGAACTTCGTCATCCGGCGCACCTACGAGGGCCGCATCGGCGGATTCGGCCGGGCCGACGCGCTCGCGCTGTTCCGGCGGCTGCTGGAGGGCGAACGGGGCGCGTACTGGACGTACGTCGTCCACACCGGGGAGCGGACCCTCGTCGGGGCCAGCCCCGAGGTGCACGTGCGCATGTCCGGAGGAACGGTCGTGATGAACCCGATCAGCGGCACCTACCGCTATCCGGCCGGGGGGCCGACGGCCGACTCCCTCCTCGCCTTCCTCGGCGACCGCAAGGAGACCGAGGAGCTGTCGATGGTGGTCGACGAGGAGCTGAAGATGATGTGCACGGTCGGCGACATGGGCGGGGTCGTCGTCGGACCGCGGCTGAAGGAGATGTCCCACCTCGCGCACACCGAGTACGAGCTGCGCGGCCGGTCCTCGCTGGACGTGCGGGAGGTGCTGCGCGAAACCATGTTCGCGGCGACCGTCACCGGATCCCCCGTGCAGAACGCCTGCCGCGTCATCGAACGGTACGAGGCCGGCGGGCGCGGCTACTACGCGGGCGCGCTGGCCCTGCTGGGCCAGAACCCCGCGGGGGCGCAGACCCTCGACTCCCCGATCCTGATCCGCACCGCCGACATCGCGGCGGACGGCACGCTGCGGGTACCGGTGGGCGCCACGCTGGTGCGGCACTCGGACCCGGCGGGCGAGGTGGCAGAGACGCATGCGAAGGCCGCGGGGGTGCTGGCGGCGCTCGGGGTGCGGCCGGCCGCACCGCGCCCGGCCTTCGAGGGGGCCCGGCTGGCGGACGACCCACGGGTGCGTGCGGCCCTGGCGGCGCGCCGTCAGGACCTGGCGCCGTTCTGGCTGCGGATGCAGGAGCGGCCCGCGGCCCCGGCCGGACACGCGCTGGTGGTGGACGGCGAGGACACCTTCACGGCGATGCTGGCACACGTGCTGCGGGTGGCCGGGCTGGAGGTGACCGTACGCCGCTACGACGATCCGGGACTGCGGGCGGCTGCCCTGGCCTGGGAGGGCCCGGTCGTGCTCGGCCCCGGCCCGGGCGATCCGGCCGAGGCCGCGGACCCGAAGATGCGGATGCTGCGCGCGCTGGCGGCCGACCTGCTGGCCGGGCACCGCCACGGCCTGGTCGGGGTCTGCCTGGGCCACGAGCTGCTGGCGGCCGAGCTGGGCCTCCCGCTGATCCGCAAGGCGGAACCGGCGCAGGGGGCGCAGACCCGGATCGATCTGTTCGGGGCCGAGGAGGTGGTCGGCTTCTACAACACGTACACCGCGCACTGCGACGACGCCCTGGCCGCGCGGCTCGCCGCCGACGGGGTGGAGGTGGCCCGTGATCCGGCGACGGGCGAGGTCCACGCCCTGCGCTCCGCGGCCGGCTTCGCGGGGGTCCAGTTCCATCCGGAGTCGGTGCTCACCCTGCGCGGCGCGGATGTGCTGCGCGAGCTGCTGACGGGCGTCACGGCCGGGGTCGGGGCCGCTTCCTAGGGCTCAGGCTTCCCCGCCCGGGGCGGCTCCCGCGCCGGTCGTGGGGGCCGCTCCCGCCGCCCGGCGGGCGAGGGCGGACCGGATCCCCTGCCACGACAGGATCGCCAGCAGCACCGGGGCTGCGAACACCAGGACGGAGACCGCGCCGAGTGCCAGCCCGATGGACAGCACCACACCCGTGGCGTGGTCGGCGGCCCCCAGCCACGGATCCGTCCGCCGGCCGGGCTCGGCCCGGCGCGCCAGCTGCGCCGCGCGGTAGACGTACAGCAGCTGCACGGCGGCGAAGACGAAGAAGATCCAACGGATCCAGTCAGGTAGGTGCACGGTGCGAACATAGGCCCGCCCCGGCTCTGCGTCGTGGACGGTGGGTGAACGCGGGCGGAAATCCGGGGGTGCGTCCCGCTATGCCGGCGGGACCAGGGTGTTCTCCGAGCGGCGGCCCGCCAGGTGGTCCGCGACGTTGGAGACGGTGGTGGCGATGATCTGGTCCACCGCGTCCCTCGTGTAGTAGGCCTGGTGGGAGGTCACCACGACGTTCGGGAAGGTGACGAGGCGGGCCAGGGTGTCGTCCGCGACGGCCTCCAGAGACCTGTCCAGGAAGAAGACTCCGGCCTCCGCCTCGTACACGTCCAGGCCGACGCCCTCGAAACGGCCGGCCCGGAGCTCGTCGACCAGTGCCTCGGTGTCGATCAGCCCTCCGCGGCTGGAGTTCACCAGGATCGCGTCGTCCCGCATCCGCCGCAGCGCGGCCGCGTCGATCATGTGCCGGGTGGACTCCAGCAGCGGCACGTGCAGGCTGATCAGGTCCGAGGAGGCGAGCAGCTCGTCCTTGTCCACGTACGTCATGCCGAGTGCGAGGCAGGCCGGGTTCTGCACCACGTCCCAGCCCAGCAGGCGCATGCCGAAGCCGTGCGCGATCCGGGTGAACGCCTCGCCGATCTTTCCGGTACCGAGCACGCCGACCGTGCGGCCGTGGAAGTCCCGGCCCATCAGCCCGTTCAGCCGGAAGTCGAAGTCCCGGGTCCGGGTCGTCGCCCGGACGAGCCGCCGGTTCACGGTCATCGCCAGGGCCCAGGCGAACTCGGCGACCGAGTAGGGGGAGTAGTACGAGACCCGGCCGATCGTCATGCCGAGGCGCCGGGCCTCGTCCAGGTCGATGTTGTTGAAGCCGGTGGACCTCTGGGCGATCATCTTCGTCCCGCCCGCCGCCAGCATCCGCAGCACCCGGCCGCTCAGGTCGGCGTTGACGCTGGAGGAGACGATCTCGTACCCGGCGGCGATCGGCGCGGTGTCCTCGTCGAGGAAGACTTCGAGGCAGCGGACCTCGTGAGCTCCCTCGAAGGCCTGCTCCAGGAGCGGCCTCTCGTCGGCGGTCACACCGAATGCCAGGATCTCCACGCTTGCTCCCGCACCTCGAACCATGGGCCGTTTGTCACCATACGGCCCATGGTGGCGGGTCGCCGCTCAGCCGAAGAAGACCCCGGCCTCCTTGTAGAGCGCGGGATCCACGGTCTTCAGCTTCGACGTCGCCTCCGAGATCGGCACCCGGACGATGTCCGTCCCCTTGAGCGCGACCATCTTCCCGAAGTCCCTGTCGCGCACCGCGTCGATCGCGTGCAGCCCGAACCGGGTCGCGAGCCACCGGTCGAAGGCGCTCGGCGTGCCACCCCGCTGGATGTGCCCGAGCACCGTCGTACGGGCCTCCTTGCCGGTCCGCGCCTCGATCTCCTTGGCCAGCCACTCGCCCACGCCCGACAGCCGGACATGGCCGAAGGAGTCCAGGGTGCCGTCCTTCAGCACCATCTCCCCGTCCTTGGGCATCGCACCTTCCGCGACCACCACGATCGGCGCGTAGCTCGCCTTGAACCGGGACGTCACCCAGGCGCAGACCTCGTCCATGTCGAAGCGCTGCTCCGGGATGAGGATGACGTTGGCGCCGCCGGCGAGCCCCGAGTGCAGGGCGATCCAGCCGGCGTGCCGGCCCATGACCTCGACGACCAGGACCCGCATGTGGGACTCGGCCGTGGTGTGCAGCCGGTCGATGGCCTCGGTCGCGATGCCGACGGCGGTGTCGAAGCCGAAGGTGTAGTCGGTGGCGGACAGGTCGTTGTCGATGGTCTTGGGCACGCCGACACAGGGGATGCCGTGCTCCTCGTACAGCCGGGCCGCGACCCCGAGGGTGTCCTCGCCGCCGATCGCGATGAGCGCGTCCACCTCGTACTTCGCGAGGTTGTCCTTGATGTCGCGCACGCCGTTCTCCGTCTTGAACGGATTGGTGCGCGAGGAGCCGAGGATGGTGCCGCCGCGGGGCAGGATGCCGCGGACGGCGGGGATGCCGAGGGGGACGGTCCGGCCCTCGATCGCGCCCCGCCAGCCGTCCTTGAACCCGACGAACCCGCAGCCGTACTCCTGCTCGCCCTTGCGGACGACCGCCCTGATCACCGCGTTGAGCCCGGGGCAGTCGCCGCCGCCGGTCAGCACTCCGACCTTCATGGATTCTCCAATCGCCATGACGGTCACGCTAGTGGTGACGCAGGTCACAGCAAGGGGCCTGGAGAGGTCAATTCCGGTGGAATCGTGAGGCGTTGCGTACGCCCGTTCACTCGTACGAGGACGTAAGTACGATCGACGGGCGGTGCGGACGTCCCCCGGGCGGGTACTACGCGTCGTCGAGGCCGCGTTCTATGGCGTACCGGACGAGCTCCACCCGGTTGTGCAACTGCAGCTTGCCCAGGGTGTTCTGGACGTGGTTCTGCACGGTGCGGTGGGAGATGACCAGACGCTCGGCGATCTGCTTGTACGACAGCCCCTTGGCCACGAGCCGCAGTACCTCGGTCTCGCGGTCGGTCAGTTGCGGGGCCTTCGGCTCGTCGGAGGTGGCCGGCAGCGGATCGGTGGCCAGGCGCCGGTACTCGCCGAGCACCAGCCCGGCCAGGCCCGGGGTGAAGACCGGGTCGCCTGCCGCGGTGCGGCGGACGGCGTCGATCAGCTCCTGGGCGCCGGCGGACTTCAGCAGGTAGCCGGTCGCACCGGACTTCACCGCTTCCAGGACGTCCGCGTGCTCGCCGCTGGCCGACAGGACCAGGACCCGCAGGGCCGGGTTGGCGCCGACCAGTTCCTTGCAGACCTGCACGCCCGGCATGCCCGGCAGGTTGAGGTCGAGGACCAGCACGTCGGGCGTGACGGCATGGGCCCGGCGGACCGCCTCGGGGCCGTCGCCGGCGGTGGCGACGACGTCGAAGCCCGCGGCGGCCAGGTCGCGGGCGACCGCGTCCCGCCACATCGGGTGGTCGTCGACGACCATCACCTTTATGTCGTGCAGCTCGTTCGGCCTGTTCGGGTCGTTCACGTCGGTGCGCTCGCTCATCTCTTGTCCGTCCTCCCCCTGGGTACCTTCAGTTCCACTTCGGTGCCCTGCCCGGGAACGGACACCAGATCGGCGCTGCCGCCGAGATCGCGCAGCCTGCCGCGGATGGACAGGGCCACCCCCATCCGGCCCTCGCCCGCCGCCTGGTCGAGCCGGCCCGCCGGGATGCCGGGGCCGTCGTCGCGAACGGTCACGATCACCTCGTCGCCCCAGTCCTCGACGAGGATCCAGGCCCGCGCCCCTTCCCCGGCGTGCTTGCGCACGTTGTCCAGGGCCGCGCCGACCGCCGCGGCCAGTTCCCTCGCGGCGGGCACCGGCAGCGGCACCGGGGTACCCGGCTCGGCGAAGCTGACACGGGACCCGGCGTGGGGCGCGAGGAGCGTGCGCAGGTCCAGCTCGCCGTCCTCGGCGCCCGGCTCGTCGACCTCGTACGTGTCCACCAGCGCGCCGCGCGACTCGTCGCGGGAGACCCGGGAAGGCTGGACCAGGCCGCTGGAGACCAGCGTGCGCAGCGCCACCTCCTGCTCCCCCGCCATCCGGCCGAGCTCCTCGGCCTCGCCGCCCAGCTCGCTTCCGCGCCGCTGGACCATGGCGAGGACCTGGAGGACCCCGTCGTGGATGTCGCGGGCGAGGCGCTCGCGCTCGCGGGTGGCGGCCTCGATCTCCAGGGCGCGCGCGAGGGTGTTCTCACTGGCCCGGGCGACCTCGACCACGTAGCCGATGGCCACGGAGGCGACCCAGACGAGCAGGACGTTGTGCAGGGTGTCCCGGGTGGGCTGGCCCGTGTGGATGGCGAGGTTGGCCGCCGCCACGAAGGTGGAGGCGAAACAGGCCCAGCGCCAGCCGCCCTTGATGGCGAAGGCGAGGACCGCGCCCGCCGTCCAGATGGTGGGGAGGGTGCTGCCGCCCGCGGCGATCCGCGCCTGGGTGTCGGCGACCGGTGTGAGCACGATGCCCACGATCGCGACGGTGAGGTCGGCGACGAGGAAGCCCTTGGTGCAGCTGGCGGCGTTCGCCACCTTGCGGGAGGTGGCGAGGGTCCAGACCGCGAGGAAGGCGAGGTAGCCGACCGCGACCCCGGGGCGCGGGAACTCCTTGTGCGCGGCGGCGAACAGCAGCGCCGCGTAGACCATGGTCAGCAGCCGGTACGCGGTCAGGGCACGCCAGAGCGGCTGCTCGACCGACATGCGTACGACGCGTTCGCGTTTCGCCATCTCCCCCACCCCTCGCGGGCGGCATCGCCCACGCGCAGCTACTCCGACGCGCCGTCGGCCTTCTCGGCCTTGGCAGCCTTCTCGGCCTTCTCCGCCTTCTCTGCCTTCTCGGCATCGGCGATCTGGCGCTTGGCCGCCGTCGCGTAGATGTCGACGTACTCCTGGCCGGAGAGCTTCATGATCTCGTACATGACCTCGTCGGTCACCGAGCGGAGGATGAAGCGGTCGTTGTCCATGCCGTGGTAGCGGCTGAAGTCCAGCGGCTTGCCGATCCGGATCCCCGGGCGCATCAGCTTGGGGACCACCTTGCCGGGCGGCTGGATCTTCTCCGTGTCGATCATCGCGACGGGGATCACGGGCGCACCGGTGGCCAGGGCCACGCGGGCCAGACCGCCGGGCTTGCCGCGGTAGAGGCGTCCGTCGGGCGAGCGCGTGCCCTCGGGGTAGATACCGAACAGTTCCCCGGCCTCGATGACCTTGATGCCGCTCTGGATCGCGGCCTCGCCGGCCCCGCGGGCGCCGGAACGGTCCACCGGGAGCTGGCCGACGCCCTTGAAGAAGGCGGCCGTCAGCTTGCCCTTGACCCCTGGGGAGGTGAAGTACTCCGCCTTGGCGATGAAGGTGACCTTCCGGTCCAGCACCGCCGGCAGGAAGAAGGAGTCGGAGAAGGACAGGTGGTTGCTCGCGAGGATCGCCGGCCCCTCCGCGGGAATGTTCTCGAGGCCCTCCACCCACGGCCTGAAAGCGAGTTTCAGTGAACCGCCGATGGAGAACTTCATTGCGCCGTAGATCAACTCGAAAGCCTTCCTGTGTCTGTCGAACAGACCATATCCCGTGCCTACACCGGCAGGGGCCCGACGACCCTGGCCGGTGCCACCCCGGTCGCGTACGGTGAAGTCACACAGAGCAACGCACCCACCCGACGTACATCATGATCAAGGAGACCCTGGTGCCCGTCCTCCCTGGAGCCGAGCCGTTCCGCCACGAGGGCGGAGAGGTCGGCGTCCTCCTCTGCCACGGCTTCACCGGTTCCCCGCAGTCCCTGCGCCCCTGGGCCGAGTATCTCGCCGGGCGGGGCCTCACGGTGTCGCTCCCGCTGCTGCCCGGACACGGGACGCGCTGGCAGGACATGCAGCTCACGGGCTGGCAGGACTGGTACGCCGAGGTCGACCGCGCCCTGCGGGAACTGCTGGACCGGTGCGAGCAGGTGTTCGTCTTCGGGCTCTCGATGGGCGGGGCGCTGACCCTGCGGCTGGCCGCCAAGCACGGGGACGCCATCAGCGGCATCGTGCTCGTGAACCCGGCCAACAAGGTGCACGACCCGCTGGCCGTGACCCTGCCGGTGACCAAGCACCTCATCCGGTCGACGCCGGGCATCGCCAGCGACATCGCGAAGCCGGGGTCGGAGGAGGTCGGCTACGACCGGGTCCCGACCCGGGCCGCGCACTCGCTGAAGAAGTTCCTGCAGCTCGTGGACGCGGAGCTGCCGCAGGTGACGCAGCCGATGCTGCTGCTGCACAGCCCGCAGGACCATGTCGTACCGCCCGTCGACTCCGCGCGGGTGCTGGCCCGGGTCTCCTCGACGGACGTCACCGAGACCCTGCTGGAACAGAGCTACCACGTCGCGACGTTGGACCATGACGCGGAGCGGATCTTCGCGGACAGCTATGCGTTCATCGGCCGACTGGCGGAGAGCGTGGGCAGGGAGGGGGCGGAGGCCGGTGGCTGAGCACGAGGAGCAGTCGGGCGGGGTTCCGCCGCTGGACGAGGAAGCGGCGTGGGCGGCGATCGTCGCCGGGTACGGGCAGGAGCCGCCGGACCCGCCGGGGGCCCGGCCGTTCAGACCGATCGAGAACCTCCTCCTGCCGGAGGAGGACGTCAAGCCGCTGCCCGCGGAGTCCGGACCGGACCCGAAGGCCGATCCGAAGCCGGACCCGAAGCCGGAAGCGGAATCGAACCCTCCGGCGGCGCTGGGCAGCTCCGTGGTCTTCGCCCCGGGCGTGGGCATGGCGGGTCCCCGGGACCATTCGCCGGCGGAGCCGAAGGACGACGACCTGACTCCGGCGGACGAGGGCCATTTCGTGCCCCCGGAGCCGGAGCTCCCCCCGGCGGACACGACGTCGAAGTTCGCGTGGCTGGCGGTCGTCGGCGGCCCGGTCCTGCTGCTGCTCGCGGTGCTCCTGCAGTGGGAGATGACCTGGTGGCTGACGACGCTGGGCATCGGCGGCTTCCTGGGCGGCTTCGCCACGCTGATCGCACGCATGCAGCACGACGAGGACGACGACGACGACCCGGGCCGCGGCGCGGTCGTCTGACCGCCCGTTGCCGGGGACTCCGCCCGCTCTCTCAGCCCCGCCGGCGTCTGAGGCGCGGGGGTCCGGGGGCGGCGCCCCCGGCAACGGCGCCGCCCCCGGACCCGTCGGGCTACGGCGCAGCCGCGAGCCGCAGGGCCGCCAGCACCGGCAGGTGGTCCGTCGCCGACCGCAGGTCCGTGGTCGAGACCCCCGGCAGCCCCTCCGGGACACCGCAGGCCAGCACCTCCACCCCCTTCGTCGCGAACACGGCGTCGATCCGGCGGTCCGGCGCCGACGCCGGGAAGGTCGGTCCGCCGCCCCACGGGGCCACCGCCCGGCAGTCCTGGAGCTCGGCGGCCAGCCGCCCGTACGCCGGCCCGTCCGGGCCCTCGTTCAGGTCGCCCGCGGCGATCGCGTACGGCACGTCCATGGCGGCCAGCCGCTCCAGCAGCAGCTCCGTGTGCGCCCGGCGCTCCGCCTCCTGCAGCGAGAGGTGCAGGGAGGCCAGCCCCACCCGCACGCCCCCGACCCGGATCACCGCCGTGGCGAAACCCCTGCGGTGCAGGCCAGGGGTGCGCGGCAGCAGGACGTCCTCCGTCCGCTCCACGAAGACCCGCAGCGAGCACAGCAGCAGCGGCCCGGCCGCCGTGGCGCCCCCGCCCAGCACCACCAGGTCGCACTTGGCGGCCAGCCGCGCCGCGTGTTTGCGCCACCGGAAGAACCGGGGGGCCTCCTGCACGAGGACGAGGTCGGGCTCGCACGCCCGGATGACCCGGGCCAGCGCCTCCTCGTCGTCGCGCAGCGAGCGGATGTTGTAGCTGAGCACCCGGATCACGGCAGAACCGTCGGGCTCCGTACGGGACTTCGGCAGCTGGTCCATGCCCCGCAAGATACGCAGCCGCCCGCCGCTCCCCCAAGGGGCGCGGCGGGCGGTACGCGTGGAAATAAAGGGTGAAAGAAGGCTCAGCCCTGGCGGGCCAGGTCGGCCGCGCCGACGAGCCCGGCCTTGCCGCCGAGCTGCGCGGCGAGGACCTGCGCGTGCGGGCGCCAGGCGCCGCCGACCAGCCAGCGCTTGAAGGACTTGCGGATCGGGTCGAGGACGAGGTCGCCCTCGTCCGAGACCCCGCCGCCGACGATGAAGGCGGACGGGTCGAACAGCGAGGCCAGGTCGGCCAGTCCCGCTCCGGCCCAGCGGGCCAGTTCGCGGAAGGCGTCGATGGCCACCAGGTCGCCCTGCCGGGCGGCCTCGCTGATGTGCTTGCCCTCGATGCCCTCGGCGGTGCCGTCGCCGAGCGCGAGCAGGATGGCCGCGTTCTCGGGGGTGGCGTTGGCGCGCTGCTTCGCGTACCGGACGAGGGCGCGCCCGGAGGCGTACTGCTCCCAGCAGCCCTGGCTGCCGCAGCCGCACAGCAGGCCGTCCGGGACGACCCGGATGTGCCCGAACTCGGCGGCGACGCCGAAGCGCCCGCGCCGCAGCTTGTTGCCGATGATGATGCCGCCGCCCAGGCCGGTGCCGAGCGTGATGCAGATGACGTCGTCGTGGCCCTGGCCGGCGCCGAAGCGGTACTCGCCCCAGGCCGCGCAGTTCGCGTCGTTCTCGACGACGACGGGCAGGCCGATGCGCTGCTCGACCTTGTCCTTGAGCGGCTCGTGCCGCCAGTTGATGTTGGGCGCGAAGAGCACGGTCGCGCGCTTGTCGTCCACGTATCCGGCGGCGCCGATGCCGACGGCCTCGATGGTGTGGTTGCTGCTGACCTCGGAGACGGCGGCGCAGATGGCCTCCGTCACTCCGTCCGCGGTCGGCGGGGTGGGCACCTTGTACGTCTCAAGGATCGTGCCCTCTTCGTCGACCACGCCGGCCGCGATCTTCGTGCCGCCGATGTCGACGCCGATGGTGAGTCCCATTAGTCCCTCGGTTTCCGGTCAAACCCCGCCACGGCCAAAGGTACCCGAGGCTTCCGGGGGATCAGTCGAGATCGATCCGCTCGGAGGGGCCGTCGTCGGGGCCGTCGTCCCGGGGATCGTGGTCGTGGGACGCCTGCCGGGGGGCCGGGGGTTCTCCCCGCGTCCAGCGGCGCTCGTGGCCCTCGACGGCCGAGCGGTAGGCGGCGAGCAGTTCGGTGCCGGCGGCCGCGAGGTGGTCGAAGACCTCGGGGTTGCGCTCGATGACGGGCTTGGCGGCGGTCTTGGCCTGGTCGACGATCTGGCGCACCGCCCCCTGCGCGGCCACGCCGAACAGCGGGTTGTTCAGCCCGGAGACCTTGTCGGCGACGGCTTCGAAGAGCTTGAACAGCTCCTCGGCGGCGGTGCCGGTGCCGCCGGCCGCGGCCTGCTCCTGTCCGCGCAGGCGCTCCTTCTCGGCGGCGAGGTCCTCGGCGCAGGCCCTGGCCCAGGCGTCGTCGTCGGTGGGGCGGTCGGTGGCCTCGCTCATGGCGGACTCTCTCCTGCGGCGGCTGCTGGACGTGCGGTACGGACTACCTTCGACGGTACCCGAACGGGGGTACGCGGTTCATTGCGTGCGCGGCCACAGTCCCGGGTCGGGGGTGAAGCGGATGCGGAGCTCCCCGTCGGCGAGGGCGGCGCCGGAGACGGTGCAGCGGCGCAGCGCCGCCGGGAGCGGAACGATCCTGCGGTGGGGGCCGGCGGTGAGCAGCAGTTCGTCGCCGCGGCGGACGAGGTCGAGGTCGCGCTTGTGCGCGCCGGGCAGCGGTACCACCCAGACGAGCACCCCGTCCTCGGCGAGCCGGTCCTCGACGGCCCAGGCCCGGCGGGGTGCGGGTGCCTCGGGGACGAGCCCGTCGGTGTCGGCGAGCCGCTCCAGGTCCTGCGGGCCGCGCGGGTCTCGGCCCAGGTGGGCGACGGCGACGACAGGGAGCTCCTCGGCCCACTCCGCGGCGTACTTCTGCTGCTGGGCGGCGAGCCCGGCGAGCCAGGGGTCGGCGGATTCCGCCGGCACGGTGCGGTTGGCGACGACGGCGGAGACGGGCAGCTGCTGGAGGGCGAGTCCGAG
Organism: Streptomyces xanthophaeus; assembly: GCF_030440515.1. Lineage (GTDB taxonomy): Bacteria > Actinomycetota > Actinomycetes > Streptomycetales > Streptomycetaceae > Streptomyces > Streptomyces kutzneri. The sequence goes on along the minus strand of NZ_CP076543.1, from coordinate 5,866,101 downwards.
CCGGCCGAGGCGCAGCGCGTCGGCGGCGGCCGGTCCGGGCTCGGCGACGAGCCGCAGCTCGGTGGTGCCGGCCTCGACGACGGCCTGGACGGCGGCCAGCTCCTCGTCCCAGCGGGCGGCGGTCTCGTAGAGCCACTGCGCGGGCATGGGTACGCCGGCCAGCTGGGCCAGTACGGGGCGCAGGGCGCGGGCGGCCTGCCGCTCGGCCGGCAGCAGCCGGGCGAGGTAGCGGCGCAGCTGGGCGGGGAGGGCGAGGGTGGCCACGGTCTGGTGGAGCGGTGGCATGTCGACGACGACGAGGTCGGTGCCGGGCGCGGCGGCGGCCCGCCGCAGGGCGCGGAGCAGGGCGAACTGCTCGGCGCCGGGCAGTTCGGTGATCTCCTCGGCGCCCAGGGGCCGGGCCCCGACCATGCCGAGCAGGGCGGATCCGCGCTGCTGGAGGGCGACGAGTTCTTCGCGGAACTCCTCGCCGGAGTCCACCCGGGCCACCCGCAGCCCGGGTGCGGCCGGGTCGCCGACCAGGGCGGTGAGCGGGTCGCCGATGTCTCCGGAGAGCAGCAGCACCCGCCGCCCGTGGCGGGCCGCGGCGAGGGCGGTGGCCGCCGCCACGGTGGTCCGCCCGGCCCCGCCGGGGCCGGTGATCAGCAAGGTGTGCATGGTGCGGGTGCTCCGGAGTGCGGGGAGGCGGGAAGCGGGATCAGACGGATTCGACGCGCTTCTTCAGGCCCGCGAGCGCCCGGTCGATGATGACCTTCTCGGCCTTGCGCTTGATCATGCCGAGCATGGGGATCTTGACGTCGACGGTCAGCTGGTAGGTGACCTCGGTGCGCTTGCCGCCGTCGACGGGGGTCAGCCGGTAGGAGCCGTCCAGCTGGCGCAGCATCTGGGACTTGTCCAGGGTCCAGCTGACCTCGTCGGTGCCCTTCCAGGAGTAGGCGAGGGTGTGGTCGTCCTTGATCGCGCCCGCGTCGAGCAGCAGGCGGACCTTCTCGGCGCGCCCCTGGGCGTCGGTGGCCAGTACCTCGGCCTCCTTCACCTCGCCGGTCCACTCGGGGTAACGGGCGAAGTCGGCGATCACGGCCATCACGTCGGTGGGCGCAGCCTCGATCGTGATGCTTGAGCTGGTGTGTTCCGCCATCGCGGTCGCTCCTCCGGGCTGGGGGTACCTCCCAGCGGCAGCTGGGCAAGTTCGAGGATGTGTGCGGCCTGGGGCCGCCGCGTGAAGGCTACCGCGCGTGTGGACGTCGCCACTCCAGCGCCTCCCGCACCCTGCGCGAGCCCGCCGTGAAGCGGCTCGATCTCTACCATTCGAGGACCCAGGGCCGGCCGGTGGCCGCGAAGTGGCCCACGTTCACGCACTCGGTGTTCCCGATGCGCATGCGGCGGGCGAGCGGCTGGTGGACGTGTCCGAAGAGGGCGTAGCGGGGGCGGGTGCGGCGGATCGCGGCGAGCAGGGCCTCGCTGCCGCGTTCGAAGCGGCGCGCGACGGTGTCGTAGCAGAGCTCGGGCACTTCCGGCGGGATGTGCGAGCAGAGGACGTCCACCTCGCCGAGGGCCTCGACCTTGGCGGCGTACTCCTCCGGGTCCACCTCGTAGGGGGTGCGCATCGGGGAGGGCAGTCCGCCGCCGACGAAGCCGAAGACGCGGCCGCCGATCTCCACGCGCTGGCCGTCGAGCACGGTGAGGCCGTGGCGGTCGGCGTACTCGGGCCACAGGCCCGGGACGTCGACGTTGCCGTAGGTGGCGTACGTGGGGGTGGGGAAGGCGGCGAACATCTGCGCGTACTGGCGGCGTACGGCGCCCTCGATGAGGGTGTCCCGGTCCAGGCCGGCCCAGAGCTGCCGGCCGAAGGCGTGGGCCTCCTCGAAGCGGCGCGCGGTGCGCAGCTCGACGATCCGGTCGGCGTTCTCGACGCCGAACAGGTCGGGGAAGATCCCGCGCGAGTGGTCGGCGTAGTCGAGGAAGAGCACGAGGTCGCCGAGGCAGATGAGGGCGTCGGCGCCGTCGCCCGCGCGGGCGAGGGCCTCGGTGTTGCCGTGCACGTCGCTCACGACGTGGACCCGGGTGCGGCCGGGCCCACGGCCTGATCCGCTCGTGCCGAACTGCTCTCCCCGCATGCTGCCAGCCATGCCGCCAACCCTAGAGCTGCCTGGTGGCGGCGGGTAGAGGGGGTGGGAGAGGCTGCCGGACCTGCGGTTACTTCCGAGTCTTAAGCGGCGTCGACTACTGTCGGCACGTGAGGGCTAGACAGGGTAAGTGCAGAATGTGACGCACGGAACATCTGGCCGGTTCCCCCTATCGGGAACCCACTACCGGTGGGTAACGTCCGGTCGGTCCACATGGTGGCGATGGCGCCCAGAGGAGCAGCAGTCTTGCGCGAGTTCAGCCTTCCGGCCCTGTACGAGGTCCCGTCGGACGGGAACCTGACGGATCTCATCCGCCGCAACGCCGCTCAGCATCCAGACACCGCCGTCATGAGCCGCAAGGTCGACGGCCGGTGGCAGGACGTGACCGCGACCGAGTTCCTCGCCGAGGTCCGGGCCACGGCCAAGGGCCTCATCGCGGCCGGCATCCGGCCCGGCGACCGGGTCGCCCTCATCTCCCGCACCCGCTACGAGTGGGTGCTGTTCGACTTCGCGATCTGGAGCGCGGGCGGCGTCACCGTCCCCGTGTACGAGACCAGCTCCCCCGAGCAGGTCCAGTGGATCCTCGGTGACTCCGGAGCCGTCGCCGTCGTCGCGGAGAGCCCGGCGCACAGCGCGGCCGTGGCCTCGCTGCGCGACCGGCTGCCGGAACTGCGCGAGGTCTGGGAGATCGAGCAGGGCGCGCTGGAGACGCTGAAGGCCGCCGGCGCGGAGATCTCCGACGCCGAGGTCGAGGAGCGCAGCAGCCTCGCCAACGCCGACGACCCGGCGACCATCGTGTACACCTCGGGCACCACCGGCCGCCCCAAGGGCTGTGTGCTGACCCACCGCAACTTCTTCGCCGAGTGCGGCAACGTGGTGGAGCGCCTCAGCCCGCTCTTCCGCACCGGCGACTGCTCGGTCCTGCTCTTCCTGCCGGCCGCGCACGTCTTCGGGCGTCTGGTGGAGGTGGCGGCCGTGCTGGCGCCGATCCGCCTGGGCTGCGTACCGGACATCAAGAACCTGACGGACGAGCTCCAGTCCTTCCGGCCCACGCTGATCCTCGGCGTCCCGCGCGTCTTCGAGAAGGTCTACAACTCGGCCCGCGCCAAGGCCCAGGCCGACGGCAAGGGCAAGATCTTCGACGCCGCGGCGGACACGGCGATCGCCTACAGCCGCGCGCTGGACCTTCCGGGCGGCCCCTCCTTCGGGCTGCGCCTGAAGCACAAGCTGTTCTCCAAGCTGGTCTACAGCAAGCTGCACACGGTCCTCGGCGGGCGCGGCGAGTACGCGATCTCCGGCGGCGCCCCGCTGGGCGAGCGGCTCGGCCACTTCTTCCGCGGCATCGGCTTCACGGTGCTGGAGGGCTACGGCCTCACCGAGTCCTGTGCGGCCACGGCCTTCAACCCGTGGGACAAGACGAAGATCGGTACGGTCGGCCAGCCGCTGCCCGGCTCCGTGGTGCGCATCGCGGACGACGGCGAGGTGCTGCTGCACGGCGAGCACATCTTCAAGGAGTACTGGAAGAACGAGACGGCGACCGCCGAGGCGCTGACCGACGGCTGGTTCCACACCGGCGACGTCGGCACCCTCGACGAGGACGGCTACCTCGCGATCACCGGCCGCAAGAAGGAACTCATCGTCACGGCGGGCGGCAAGAACGTCGCCCCGGCCGTCATCGAGGACCGGATCCGTGCGCACGCGCTGGTCGCGGAGTGCATGGTGGTGGGCGACGCGCGGCCCTTCGTGGCGGCACTGGTCACCATCGACGAGGAGTTCCTCGGCCGGTGGGCCGCCGAGAACGGCAAGCCGGCCGGTGTGACGGCGGCGGAGCTGCGCGAGGACGCGGAGCTGATCGCCGCCGTCCAGAAGGCCGTGGATGACGGCAACGCGGCGGTTTCCAAGGCGGAATCGGTGCGGAAATTCCGCATTCTTCCCTCCCAGTTCACGGAGGAGTCGGGGCACATCACGCCGTCGCTGAAGCTGAAGCGCAACGTGGTGGCCAAGGACTTCGCGGACGAGATCGAGGCGCTGTACCGCAGCTAGTCCGGGGCCGGTCCGCGGCTAGCGGGGGTCCTCGGCGAGGATCCGGGCCATGTTCCGTTCCGCGAGGGCGGTGATGGTCACGAACGGGTTCACGCCGAGCGATCCGGGGATCAGGGAGCTGTCGACCACGTACAGCCCCTGGTAGCCCTTGGCCCGCCCGTACAGGTCGGTGGCGTCCCCGAGGACGCAGCCGCCGAGCGGGTGGTAGGTGAAGTTGTCGGCGAAGGCCTTGTTGTCGCCGAAGAGGTCGTACCGGTACATCGTGAAGTTCCGCCGGTTGATGCGGTCGAAGAGGTTCTTCGCCGCGTCGACCGAGGGCGTGTTCTGGTCCCGCCGCCAGTTGAGCCGGGCCGAGTCGGTGGCGGCGTCGTAGGTGAAGTGCCCGCGCTCCCGGTTCTTGGTGATGGCCAGGTACATCGAGATCCAGTGCTCGATGCCCATGGGGAGCGGGGCGATCTCGGCGAAGACCGGGTTCGAGGCGTTGTCCCAGTCGTCGATTCCCATCGCGGGCATGGTGGCCTGGTTGCAGCCGACCGTGTCCCACAGGTGGTTGGCGCGGGCGGTCATGACGTTGCCGTTGTGCCCCCAGCCGAGTCCGACCTTGTCGCTGAGCGCGGGCAGCGTCCCCCTCTCGCGGGCCCGCAGGAGGATCTCGGTGGTCCCCAGGCTCCCGGCGCCGAGGAAGAGCTGTCTGCAGCCGAGTTCGCGGACCTGGGTGACCCGTCCGGTGACATCGCTGGTCCGTACGGTCAGGACGTATCCCCCGGCCGGGTCGGGCCGTACGCCGACCACGCGCTGCATGGTCTCGATGGTGACGTTGCCGGTGCCGATGGCGGCGGCGAGGTAGGTCTTGTCGACGCTCTTCTTGCCGTGGTTGTTGCCGTAGATGACCTCGCCGGCCAGGGCCGAGCGGGTGGCGGTGCCGGCGGCCTCGCGCTTCATGTACTCGAAGTCGTAGACGTTGGGGACGAAGACGGTCTTCAGGCCGGTGTTCTGGGCGTGCTTGCGGGAGATCCGGGCGAAGCGGTACCACTCGGTGGATTCGAACCAGGCCGGGTCGATGTCGTTCACCCCGAGCATGGCGCGGGCGCGGGGGTAGTAGGTGCCGTACATCTCGTCGGCGTCGACCTGCGGCAGCACTTCGGTGAAGTAGGAGCGCCGGGGCGTCGGGGCCATGCCGCCGTTGACGAGCGATCCGCCGCCGACCCCCCGGCCGACGTACACGGACATGTCGCCGTAGTTCACGCGGTCGAGGACGCCGGGGTAGGGGCTGATGTCGCGGTTGACCACGTCGAGCCAGAGGAACTGGGCGAGCGGGGCCTCGGTGCGGTTGCGGAACCACATGGAGCGCTGGTCGGGCGCGGAGGTGGAGGGGAAGACCTTGCCGTCGGCGCCGGGGGTGTCCCAGAGCCGGCCCATCTCCAGCACGACGGTACGCACGCCCGCCAGGCCGAGCCGCAGGGCGGCGACGGCGGATCCGTAGCCGGAGCCGACGACGATGGCGGGGGCGTACGGGGCGGCGGCGGGCTCCACGGCCGCGGCGGAGGCCGCCCCGATCCGGGTGAAGCCGAGCGCGGCGGCGGTCGAGAGGGCGCCGAGTCCCAGTAGTTGACGGCGCGTCAGATTGGATGTCATGGCCGCATCATGGGCGGAATCCAGCCGTCCGCCCAGACGCGGTATTGACAGACATCTGAGGAACAGTCAGGCATGGCTGCGCAGCGGGTTGCCGGCAGCTCCGCTGTCGGGGCTCCACCCCGAACCCCGCGCCTCAAACGCCGGAGGGGCTGGAGCGAACGGCAGCAGCCGAATTCAGCCCCGCCGGCGTTTGAGGCGCGGGGGTCCGGGGCCGGCCCCCGGCAGCGGCGCCGCGCGGGCACCGGCTAGAGCAGCTCGCGCAGGCGTTCCGCCAGGAGGTCCCAGCGCCACTTCTCCTCGACCCATTCGCGGCCCCGCTCGCCCATCCGCCGACGCAGCTCCGGATCCTTCAGCAGGGTGACGATCCGGTCCGCCGCCTCCTCCGGGGATCCGCCCCGCACGACCCAGCCCGTCTCACCGTCCAGCACCGCGTCCGGCGCGCCGCCCGAGTCGCCCGCGATCACCGGCAGGCCCGTGGCCGAGGCCTCCAGGTAGACGATGCCGAGCCCCTCCACGTCCAGCCCGCCCCGGCGGGTCCGGCACGGCATCGCGAAGACGTCACCGGCGCCGTAGTGGGCCGCGAGTTCCGACCACGGGACGGCTCCGGTGAAGACGACGGAGTCCGAGACCCCGGTGGAGACGGCCAGCTCCCGCAGGTCCGCCTCGTAGGGCCCGCCGCCCACGATCAGCAGTACCGCGTCCGGCACCGCCGCCAGGATCCGCGGCATCGCCTCGATCAGCGTGTCCTGGCCCTTGCGCGGCACCAGCCGGGAGACGCAGACGACCACCGGCCGGTCCGTCAGCCCGAGCCGGGCCCGGACCTCCGGCCCGCCCGATCCGGGGTGGAAGGTCTTCTCGTCCACCCCCGGCGGGAGTTGCACCATCCGCGCAGCCGCCCGGTCCGTCACCGCCGAGGCGATCCGCGAGCGCGTGTACTCCCCCAGGTAGGTCAGCGTGTCGGTGCCCTCGCCGATCCGGCGCAGCAGCTGCCGCGCGGCCGGCAGCTGGGCCCAGCCCGCCTCGTGCCCGTGGGTGGTCGCCACGATCCGCCGCGCACCCGCCCGCCGCAGCGCGGGGCCCATCAGCCCGAGCGGGGCCGCCGCCCCGAACCACACCGACTCGCAGCCGTGTTCGCGCAGCAGGCCCACCGCCCGCCGCGTCACGCGCGGGGTCGGCAGCAGCATCGTCGTACGGTCGCGGATCACCTGGAACGGCTGCTCCGCGTCGAAGGCCGCGGTGGCCTCGCGGCCCTCCGCGCTGTGCTTCCAGGTGGAGGCGTAGACGACGATCCGGTCGGGATCCAGCCGTAGTGCCATATTGTGCAGGAAGGCCTGGATGCCGCCCGGGCGCGGCGGGAAGTCGTTGGTCACGATCAGCGTCTTGTGCATCGCTGCCAACGTACCGGACGCCCTCAGCGGAACTCCGCCCGCAGGGCCTCCTGCCAGTCCTTCGTCAGCGCGTCCGGGTCCACTCCGAGGGCGCCCCGCACCGCCACCGGCCACGGCTCGCGCCCCGCCCTCCCGTACAGGTCCACGAGCGCCGCCTCGCCCCACCTCCCCGCGATCAGCCGGCAGGCCAGCCAGGCGCCCTCGTACGCCCGGGCCAGGGCCTCGGGATCGCCGCCGAAGGCGAAGTCCTCCGACCGGGGCAGCCCGCCGGGCACCTCGCCCCGCCGTACGGCCCTGGCCAGCGCCGGGGCGGCCTGCTCGGGGGTGGCCGGGGTGCCGCGGTAGGCGGCCCAGTCCGCGAAGCCCTCGGAGAGCCACAGCGGGGTGGTGGCGGTGGTCGCCGCCCGGGTGGCCACGTGGGTGACCTCATGGGTCAGGACGACCCCGCGGCCCGCCGCGCTGAGCTCGGCCCACCCCTGCGGGTTCACGACGACCCGGTCGGCAGGAGCGGGGGCCGCGCCCACCCGGCCCGTCGTGACGGCCCCCATGCCCCGGTACTCGGCGGCGGGGCGGCCCAGCAGCTCCGCCATCCGTTCCACGGATCCGGGCACCAGCACCACGGCCCGGCCCGCCCAGGGCCCCGGCCAGGCGGCGCTCGCCGCGGGCACCGCCCGGTCGGCCTCCGCCGCGATCGCGGACAGCGTCCCGGTGTCCTGTCCGACGCCCAGCACCAGCGCGTGCGCACCACGGACCACCGCGACCGGGCCCTGGTCCCACAGCTGCGGCAGCGCGCCCGGCGCGGCCCGGTCCCCGGTGACGTGCCACCGCCCGCCGTCCCGGGTCAGGCGCACCTCGCGCGCCGACCCGGCCGCGGCCGCGTCGTAGCCGCTCAGCCGGTAGCGCAGCTCCGCCCGGGCGGTGGCCCCGGCGCCGTCCCGCCGGACCGCGGAGACCTCGTACGCCCATCCCTCCAGCGGGATCCCGGCGAGCTGCGCGGGCGGCGTCCGCGACCAGTCGGCGACGGCCTCCCGGATGTCCCGCTCGGCGCCGTCCCGCGGGGCGGGCGCGCCGCACCCGGCGAGCAGCGCGCTCAGCAGGAGCGGCAGCACGCGTACGAGGGACCGGCGGACGGGGGGCATCCGACGATCGTACGCACGGCCGGGTCAGGGCCGGGTCACCGAGGAGACGGGCATCATCCCGACGGGGTCGTAGCGGACCCGGGCCCCGGGGTACGGGGCGTGCACCACCTGGCCGTTGCCGACGTACATGCCGACGTGGCTGGCGTCCGAGCGGTACGTCACCAGGTCGCCCGGGCGGGCCTGCGACAGCGGCACCTGCCGGCCGGCGTGCCGCTGGGCCTGCGAGGTACGCGGCAGCGAGACGCCGGCCTGCCGGTACGACCAGACCATCAGCCCGGAGCAGTCGAAGCCGCTGGGGCCGGTGGAGCCCCACACGTACGGCCGTCCCACCGCGGCCCGGGCCGCCATCACGGCGGTCTCGGCGCGTCCGGAGGAGGGGCTCAGGGAGGGCAGCTCGGGCAGCCCCTCGGGGCGGCCGCCGGAGCGCGAGGCGCGTTCGTAGTCGGCCCGCTCCCCGGAGGGCATGGCGTTGAGCAGCCGCCGGGCGGCCGCGAGCTTCGCGGTGACGGAGCGCTTGTGCCGGGCCACGTCGGAGCGCAGGGCGTCGAGTTCGGCGAGTTTGCGGGAGGCCTCCTGGCGCTCCTGGCCGAGTTCACGCTGCTCCTCGCGGAGTTCGTCGAGCTGCCGGGCCTGGCGGCCGGTCAGCCGGTCGAGGGCGGCGGCCCGCTCCAGGTAGGCGTCGGGGTTCTCGGCCAGCATCAGCCCGACGGCGGGGTCGATGCCGCCGCCGCGGTACTGGGCCCCGGCGAAGGTGCCAAGGACGCCCCGCATGGTGTTGATGCGCTCCTGGCCGCGGGCCACCGCGTCCTGGGCCCGGTTGACCTCGATGCGGAGCCGGTCGGCCTTCTCCCCGGCCTCGTTGAAGCGCTCGGTGGCCTGCTCGGCCTCCTCGAAGAGGCGGTCGACCTGGGCGCTGATGCCGGTTCTCGCCCCGCCGCCGGGTTCGTACGGGTGGCCGGGGGCCGCGTTCGCGGGTACGCCCGTCATGGCGACCGCGGCGGTGGCCGCGGCGGCGGTGAGGACGGTGTACTTCGTGTTCCGGTCGAGGCTGCCGAGCCCGGCCCGGCGATGGGACGCCACGTGAAACCGCTCCCTTCCGCTGTGCGGGGCCCGGGTCCGCCCCCCGTGGACGGCCGTGTGCCGGGTTCCGCGCTGGCAGACAGTAGCGGCGCGACCACGCACCGGCCAACGACCGCCGGCGGGCGCACATGCCGACGCCCCGCAGGAGACGCAGGTCACCGGCGGGGCGTGAGGTCAGGGGGAGGCCGTGGAATTCGCCCGGATGGGCGGTGTACGGCGCGTCCCGGACTGCGGGGCGGAGCGGGTCAGCCGACCCGGACGCCGAACTGGAACGGCATGTTGTCCATGGATTCGTACTTGATGCCGCTGCGCGGGTTCGAGGCGTGCAGCGTCATGTTGTTGCCGGCGTAGAGGCCGACGTGGTGCAGGTCGTCGTAGAAGAAGACCAGGTCACCGGGCTGGAGCTGGCTGCGGCCGATGCGGGTGCCGTCGTTCACCTGGGTGAAGGTGGTGCGGCTGATGGTGACACCGGCCTGCTTGTAGGCCCACTGCGTCAGCCCGGAGCAGTCGTAGACCGTGGGGCCGGTGCCGCCGGACTGGTAGGTGAAGCCCAGCTTCGTCTTGGCGGCTTCGAGGGCGGCTCCGGCGCGGCCGGAAGCCTTGACGTTGCCGAGGTCGACGCGCTGGCCGTCGGCGCGGCTGGCGCGCGTGTCCTCGTCCTTGATGGCCGCGCGCTCCTGCGCGGTCAGGGTGTTGAGGAGGGCCTGGGCCGCGGCGAGCTTCTCGGTGGAGACCTTCTTCTTCTCGCCGAGCTCCTTGCGGGTGGCGTCGAGGTCGGCGAGCTTGCCGGCGGCCTCCTGGCGCTGCTGCGCGAGCGTGCGCTGCTTGTCCTGGATCCGCTGGACTCCCTCGACCTGCTTGGCGCTCAGGTGCTCCAGGGAGGAGGCCTTGTCGAGGTAGCTGTCGGGGTCCTCGGAGAGGAGGAGCGCGAGGGAGGGGTCGATGCCGCCACTGCGGTACTGGGCGCTGGCCATCGAACCGAGCGTGCTGCGAAGGTCGTTGAGTTCACCCTGGCCGCGCGCGACCTGGTCCTGGAGCTGGCCTATCTCCTTCTCCAGCTTGTCCTGGCGCTCCTTGGCCCCGTTGAACTTCTCGGTGGCCTGCTCCGCCTCTTCGTAGAGCGCGTCGACCTGGCTCTTGACCTCGTCCTTGCTCGGCTTCGCCGGCGCGGCGGAGGCGCTCTGCGCGGTGAGGGCGACGGCTGCGGCCGCGACCGAGGTGAGCACGGTCACACGAGCGCGGTTCGGCTGCTTGGGTCGACGGTGGGACGCCACGAAGGCGAGCTCCTTCTTCCTGGGAGCCGCCGAAGAACGCAACTCGGCAGCACCTTCGCTGCCACCCCGAATGAGTGATCTACCGCACGAAGGTTTGAGCAGACCCTAGTGACCCATCTGTGATCAGTTCAAATCCTGCCGGGAAAAAACTCGCCCCCCGACCAGGTTCTTTACCTACAGCGCACGCTCTGTGCAGGTCACTTGACGGTGCGTCCCCCGCGAGTCCCATCAATTCGGGCATTGCGGCGAGGAGTTACGAAACGCGCGAAAGCCGCTTCAGCAACAAAGCGGACGTCACGGGCCGGGCGCCCGCCTTGGCCACCCCGTCGGCGACCTCCCGGTCCGTGGAGACCACGACCACCGGCCGGCCGGGCGGTTCCGCACGCACCAGCTGGCGGATCAGCTCGTCCGCCGTCACACCGGCCTTCGAGAACAGCACCCGCACCCCGCGCGGCGGCGCGAGCAGCACCGGGGCCGCCAGTTCCGCCCCGTCGAAGACACAGGTCATCTCCGCGCCCGTCTGCGCGGCCAGCATCGACAACCCGCCCAGCAGCCGCAGCCGCTGCTTCTCCAGCGGCATCGTCGGATAGCCCGTCTTGGTCACGTTGTACCCGTCGACCACCAGATGGGCCTGAGGCAGCGCCAACAACTGGTCCAGCAACGCCGGATCGGTCTCCGAGAGGGCGCGTGCCGCGATGTCCTTCGGCGTCATCCGGCCCGGCTCCACCGCATCCACGGTGTCCGCCGGCCGCGTCGACACGGGCGGCAGGGCCAGCTCCCGGCGGAGCCCCTGGGCCGCGTCCAGCACGGTGTCCAGCAGCAGCCGCAGCCGCATGTCCTCGATGCTGCGCCCCTCACGGGTGGCGCGGCGCGAGGTCTCCAGCGCCGTCTCCACCTCCGCGAGACGGGCCTTGAGCCGCCGGGTCTCGCTCTCGGCGGCGGCCACCCGGGCGGCCGCGTCGCCGCGGATCCCGTCGATCTCCGCATTCACCTTGCGCAGGGCCGCGTCACCCCGCTTGACGTCGCTGAGGGCGCTGCGCAGCTTGCGCTGAAGCGATTCCGCTTCCTTGCGGGCCGCGTCCAGTTCGACCCGTACCTGCTCCCCGCCCGCGCGCTGGAGCTCCCGTGCGTGGGCCAGCTCCTCACGCAGCCGCTCCAGCTCGCGCCGGGTCTCCTCGCCGACCCGCTCGGCGTCGGCGCGCTGCGCCTCCTCGCCCGCGGCGGCCACCAGCTTGACCCAGCCGGCCGGCCGCAGGATGAAGGCGGCGGCCGCCACGTCCAGCGGATCCGCGGCGGCCGGGGGCGCGCCGGCCTCCAGCGCGGCGGCCAGGTCGGCCTGCGCCTCGCGCAGCTTCTCGGCGACCCTGCTCCGGAACACGGCGTCGGTCTCGACCGCCGCGGCCATGGCGTTGCCCGCGAACTTGGCGCGCCGGGTCGGGGTGAACCGGGCATACTGGCGCAGCTGCGCCGGGAGGTCCGCGACCGTCAGTCCGCCGAAGGCGTCCGAGACGAGCGCGACGACCCGGCGCCGCACGCCTTCCGGCAGCGGGTGGTCGAGCGCCTCGGCGGCGTCGCCGGCCGCGTCGGCCGGCTCAGCGCCGCTTGCTGGCTCCACAATCCGTCACCCCTACCGTGATCTTCCTGTGGGTGCGCCTCCGTCAGGAGTCCGCGCCCGGCCTGTCCACGAGCTCGATCTGGTCCACCGCGTTGCACCAGCGGCAGCGGACCGACTCGATGGTCTCATTGACCACCTCGCGCTCCTCGACCTTGGGCTCCCCGGCGAGGTCCAGGTGGACGTACTCCACGACCTTCGACGAACGCGTCACGTCGAAGCGCGTGAGATTGCCGCACAGGGTGCAGCGCCACCGGGTGGTGTCGGTCGGCAGGGGAACCGTCATCAGGCCGCTCTCTCCTTCGTAGCTGATTCAATTAAAGCCGCCCGCGCCGCCGTATGCGTCGTCCTGCGGACCGCAGCTCGTAACCCTACGGCCTGCCACCGCTTCAGGTGGGTCCCCTTGCGTCATGCTCTGTCACATGATCGTAAGGTGGCGGGCCCTTCGCGAGGCCGCCCGGGGACCGGTGGTCACCCATGCGCTGATCGCGGGCTGCGCCGTGGTGTTCGTACTCGGCCCGGCCTCGGGACTCAACCCGGCCTACGGGACCGGGGAAGAACTGCTGTCCGCCGGGACGGCCTACTTCCGGCGCTGGGGCGTGGTCCCGGACGAGCTCTTCACGGGCAGCCCCCGCGCCTGGCTGACCCCGCTGACCGCACTGTTCGTGCACGGCGGCTGGCTGCACCTGCTCGGGAACATGCTCTTCCTGTACGTATTCGGCGCGATGGCGGAGGAACGGATGGGCCGCCCGGCGTTCCTCGTCTTCTACCTCTGCACGGGGTACCTGGCGCTGGCGGCGTACGCGGCGGCCAACGCGGGCTCCCCGCAGACACTGGTCGGGGCCTCCGGAGCCATCTCGGCCGTGCTGGGCGCCTTCCTCTTCCTGCTCCCGCGCGCGAGGGTGACGAGCCTGTTCCCGTTCCTCTTCTTCCTGCCGCTGCGGTTCCCGGCGTGGATCGTGCTGCTGTTCTGGTTCGCCCTCCAGTGGGTGGCCGCGCAGCGGGCCGACAGCGGGCCGGGGGTCGCCTATCTGGCCCATCTGGTGGGCTTCTCGCTCGGGTTCTTCTACGCGTGGGCCCGCTATCGGGGTACGACTAGAGTGAGACGACCAGCGACGGCCACCGAGGGAGACAGCCAGCCGTGATCACCGCGATCGTGCTCATCAAGACCAGCGTGGACCGGATCCCCGAGATCGCCGAGTCCATCGCCGCCCTCGAAAACGTCAGTGAGGTCTACTCCGTCACGGGGACGTACGACCTGATCGCGCTGGTCCGCGTGGCCCGTCACGAGAACCTGGCGGACATCATCCCCGGCCGCATCAGCAAGATCCCGGGCGTCGAGGCGACGGACACCCACGTGGCCTTCCGCACGTACTCGCAGCACGACCTGGAGGCGGCGTTCGCGATCGGCCTGGACGCGTAGCGCCGGCTCCGGCCCGCCGGTATCCCGAACCCTGCGGGTGGCTCGGCGGTGTCTTCGGGCGCGGGCCGTCTGCCGGGCTCTGCCCGGACCCTGCGGGTAGCTCGGCTGTGTGTTCGGCGCGGGCCGTCTGCCGGGCTCTGCCCGGACCCGCGCCTCAAACGCCGGCGGGGCTGGAAATGCGGGGCCGGGCCTCGGTGGACGGTGGTTGTAGGTGTCGGGGTGGGGGGGCCGGGGCGGGGTGTCTCCTCGGCTCGGCGCGTGCGGGTTTGTCTCGGTTGTTCTCGGTGGTTGCGCGCTCGTCCTGCGGGGACACCCCGCCCCGTCCCCCCACCCCTCACGCCGTCGCTGTCGGAGCCCTGCCGTGGGGTGGGGACACGCAGGAGGGTCCCCGCAGGACGAGGCGCGACCACGGCCGCCTGGCCGGGACAAGCCCGAACGCGCCGAGCCGAGGAGACCCTCGTGCGGGGCACCGCCCCACACCACCCAGCCCCGCCGGCGATTGAGGCGCGGGTCCGGGCGGAGCCCGGCGAGGATCCGGACCCGCCGTGAACTGCCGAGCACCCCGCAGGGGACCGGCCCCGCAGGGGACCGGCCCCGCCGGCGATTGAGGCGACCCACCACGGCAGGGAAGCCGCTACACGGCAGGTACGCAGCGGCCTTCCTGCGTGCGGTACTGCCACTTGGCTCCGGAGGTGACCAGTTCCTTCACGGCGCCGACGAAGCGGTCGACGTGCTCGTCCGGGGTGCCCGCGCCGAAGCTGACGCGGATCGCGTTCAGCGAGCGCTCCCCCGGCGCCGCCTCGGGGGCTCCGCATTCGCCCTGGGCCTGCGGCTCGCTGCCCAGCAGGGTGCGGACCAGCGGGTGGGCGCAGAACAGGCCGTCGCGCACGCCGATCCCGTACTCGGCGGACAGCGCGGCCGCGAAGTGAGAGCTGTTCCAGCCGTCCACCACGAAGGAGATGACGCCGACCCGCGGGGCGTCGTCCCCGAAGAGGGAGAGGATCCGGACCGCCGGGACCTCCGCCAGGCCGCTGCGGACCTTCGCGATGAGGTGCTGCTCGCGGGCGACGAGGTTCTCGAAGCCGGCCTCGGTCAGGGCCTTGCAGGCCGAGGCGATGGAGTACACGCCGATGACGTTCGGGGAGCCGGCCTCGTGGCGGGCCGCGGTGGTGTGCCACTCGACGTCCACGCCGCCGTCCTCGCGCCGGGCCACCTTGCGGGAGGCTCCGCCTCCGGCCAGGTACGGCTGCGCTTCCTGCAGCCAGTCCGCGCGTCCGGCGAGCACGCCCGAGCCGAAGGGCGCGTAGAGCTTGTGCCCGGAGAAGGCGACCCAGTCGACGTCCAGCTCCTGCACGGAGACGGGGTGGTGCGGGGCCAGTTGGGCGGCGTCCAGCACGATGCGCGCGCCGTGGGCGTGCGCGGCGGCGGCGAGTTCCTTGACCGGCCACAGCTCGCCGGTGACGTTGGAGGCGCCGGTGACGCAGACCAGCGCGGGACCGTAGGGGTCGCGGTCGGCGAGCGCCCGCTCCAGGGTGGCGACGGCCTCGGCGGGGGTGCGCGGCGCGTCGAGGTAGGTGACCTGTTCGTCGACCCACGGCAGGAGGGAGGCGTGGTGCTCGGTCTCGAAGACGAACACCCGGCAGTCGGCGGGGAGTACGGCGGCGAGCAGGTTCAGCGAGTCGGTGGTGGACCGGGTGAAGACGACCTGGTCGGTGGGGCGGCAGTCGAGGAACTCGGCGACGGTGACCCGGCTCTGCTCGAAGAGGTCGGTGGAGAGCTGCGAGAGGTAGCCGGCGCCGCGGTGCACGCTGCCGTAGTACGGGGCGTACGCGGCCACGTCGTCCCAGACCCGCTGCAGGGCGGGGGCGCTGGCCGCGTAGTCGAGGGCCGCGTAGGTGACCTCGCCGCCGGTGACGAGCGGGACGGTGACGTCCCGGCCGAGGACCGCGAGCGGCTCGGCACAGGCGGGGTCGGCGGTGGCTGCGGCGGTGGTGGCGGCGGCGGCGTTCAGGGTTGCGGACATGGCGGTATCTCCCGGCAGGCAGGGCTGAATGGCTTCGGTGTGCCCGTACGCGGGTACGGCGCTGCGGCCGTCCGGGGTACGGGAGAGTCCTCGGTCCGCGCTGGGCGGGGGTACACGGAAGTGACCCTGATCCGAGGGTGAAGTAGGGGCGGAGTCGCCCTATCGCATTCGCTTGCTCACGGAAAAAGCTCCTCGAGAAGACCAGGACCCCTGGTGTCGAGGGATCCGCGCTTGCCGTAGGCCTTGCTGCCTACGACCTGGTCATCACCCGGGGCACCCCGCCACGGAAGGAGGGTTGCCGGACAGCAAGCCGGGGCCTAAACGCTGTCACTCGTGACCTGGTCAGCATCCTGCCACAAGATCGCCCGAACGCAAGACCCCGGTCCGAATGGCGGACCGGGGTCGTTGCTTTCACGCCGTTCTCACACGGCTACGCGTTGCTGGCCGTCACCCAGCGCTCCAGGGCGGCCCGCGCCGCGCCCGAGTCGATGGACTGCGCCGCACGGGCGATACCGGCCGTGATCTGCTCCTCCAGGCTGCCGGGGCCCGGGTCGAGGGCCACCAGGGCCGCCGCCGAGTTCAGCAGCACGGCGTCGCGGACCGGTCCGGTCTCGCCGGCCAGCAGGCGGCGGGCCACGTCCGCGTTGTACGAGGGGTCCCCGCCGGCCAGGGCGGAGACGTCGACCAGGGAGATGCCCACGTCACGGGGGTCGAAGGCCCGCTCCGAGACCTTGCCGTCGCGGACCCACCAGATGCGCGAGGTCGACGTCGTGGTGAGTTCGTCCAAGCCGTCGTCGCCGCGGAAGACCAGCGCGGAGGAGCCCCGCTCGGCGAGCACGCCCGCGATGATCGGGGCCATCCGGGGATCGGCCACACCGGTCGCCTGGGCGCGCACCCGGGCCGGGTTGGTGAGCGGGCCCAGCGCGTTGAAGAAGGTCCGGATGCCCAGTTCCTTGCGGGCCGCGGCCACATGGCGCAGTGCCGGGTGGAACTTCACCGCGAAGCAGAAGGTGATGCCGGCTTCCTCGGCGACCTCCACGACCCGTTCGCGGCTCAGCTGGAGGTTGACGCCGAGCTTTTCCAGGACGTCCGAGGAGCCGCTCGCGGAGGAGGCGGCGCGGTTGCCGTGCTTGACGACCTTGGCGCCGGTACCGGCCACCACGACCGCCGACATCGTGGAGATGTTCACCGTTTTGGCCCCGTCGCCGCCGGTGCCGACGATGTCCACCGTGCGGCCCGGCACCTCGATCAGGTTGGCGTGCGCGTACATCGCCCGTACGAGGCCGTTGATCTCCTCGACCGTTTCCCCCTTGGCCCGCAGCGCGACCGTGAAGCCGGCGATCTGGGCGTCGGTGGCCTCCCCCCGCATGATCCGGTCCATGGCCCAGGCGGTGTCTTCCGCGCGCAGGTCCTGGCCGGTCAGCAGAGCGTCGAGAACGCCCGGCCAGCCACGGGCCGCCACGCTGTCGCCGCCTGCCGGGGTCGCAACGTTCATGGTCCGCTCCTGCTGTCGGTGGGCCGTCCTCGTTTTCCGGCGCCCACGTCTGATCGGTCAGGGATCAGCCTATCCAGCCCCGGTTACGGCAAAGAGCCCCGTCCAGACACTGGACGGGGCTCTCGCCGTGGCGACACCAGGACTGACCGAAATCAGTCCCTCATGCGTTCATACGGGGATCAGTGGTGGCCGTGGCCGGACTGGATCTCCTTGTATTCCTCCACCGTGGGCTTCGGAATCTGGTTGTTCTCACCGTAGAAGCCCTTGCTGAGCTTCGCGCGCAGCTTCTCGGTGGCCTTGACCTTGCGCTCGACACCGTTCTCGTCGACCGTCGGGCCGATCTCGATCGGCTTGTACTGCTCGTGCGCGGTGAGCTTGTGCAGCTGGCCCGCCGGGAGCGGCTCGTGGACCTCGACGAACTCACCGTGCGGCAGACGCTTGATGATGCCGGTCTCGCGACCGTGCAGCACCTTGTCGTGGTCCCGGCGCTGGAGGCCGAGGCAGATCCGCTTGGTGACGATGAAGGCGAGGACCGGGACGACGAAGAAGCCGATCCGGACGAACCAGGTGATCGAGTTGATCGACAGGTGGAAGTACTGGGCGAACATGTCGTTGCCACCGCCGATGAGGAGCACGATGTACTCCGCGATCCAGGCGACACCGAAGGCCGTACGGGTCGGGACGTTGCGCGGGCGGTCCAGGATGTGGTGCTCGCGCTTGTCCCCGGTGACCCAGGACTCGATGAACGGCCAGACGGCGATCGCGCCGAGCACCAGCGGGAAGAGCAGCAGCGGGATGAACACGCCCAGGACGAGCGTGTGGCCCCACAGGTTGATCTCCCAGCCGGGCATGGCTCGGATCAGGCCTTCCGGCATACCCATGTACCAGTCGGGCTGCGCACCGGTGGACACGTGGTCCGGGCGGTACGGGCCGAGCGCCCAGATCGGGTTGATCGTGGCGATGGCCGCGACGGCCGCGATGACACCGAAGACCAGGAAGAAGAAGCCTCCGGCCTTGGCCATGTAGACCGGCAGCAGCGGCATGCCGACGACGTTGTTGTTCGTCTTGCCGGGACCCGCGAACTGGGTGTGCTTGTGGTAGAAGACCAGGATCAGGTGGGCCACGAGCAGGCCCATCATGATGCCGGGCAGCAGCAGGATGTGCACCGAGTAGAACCGTGCGACGAAGTCGCCGCCCGGGAACTCCCCGCCGAACAGGAACATCGACAGGTAGGTGCCGACGACCGGGACGGACAGGATGGCGCCCTGCATGAAGCGGACACCGGTACCCGAGAGCAGGTCGTCCGGCAGCGAGTAACCGGTGAAGCCGGTGAACATGCCGAGGACCAGCAGCAGGAAGCCGAAGATCCAGTTGACCTCACGCGGCTTGCGGAACGCGCCGGTGAAGAAGACGCGCATCATGTGCACGATCATCGCCGCGACGAAGATCAGCGCCGCCCAGTGGTGGATCTGACGGATCAGCAGGCCACCGCGGACGTCGAAGCTGATGTCCAGTGTCGAGGCGAAGGCCTCGGACATCATGACGCCCTGCATCGGCACGTACGAGCCGTGGTACACGACCTCGTTCATGCTCGGGTGGAAGAACAGCGTCAGGTACACACCCGTGAGGATGATGATGATGAAGCTGTAGAGGCAGATCTCACCCAGCATGAAGGACCAGTGGTCCGGGAAGATCTTGCGCATGTTGGCCTTGGCCAGGCCGTAGATGCCCAGGCGGCCGTCCGCCCAGTCCGCTACTCGCTCGCCGGCCGGTGCTTTGCGCTCGTTGTTGACGCTGGTGCTCATCCGCGCTCCCAGAATGCAGGACCGACGGGCTCTTCGAAGTCGCCAAGCGCTTCGAGGAAGCCTTCGTCATTCACGCCGATCCGCAGCTGCGGAAGCGCGTGACCGGCCGGGCCGAAGATGACACGGGCGCCGTCGGAGAGGTCGAAGGTGGACTGGTGGCACGGGCAGAGCACGTGGTGCGTCTGCTGCTCGTACAGGCTGATCGGGCAGCCGACGTGGGTGCAGATCTTGGAGTAGGCCACGATCCCGTCGTGGGACCACTCCAGTTCCTTCTTGTCCTTGATGTCGTCCGGCTGGATACGGACGATCATCAGGGCGGCCTTGGCGATCTGGACCTGGAAGTCGTGCTGCTCCTCCTCAAGGCCTTCCGGCCTGGCGAAGGTCAGCGACCCGACGAGCACGTCCTCGGGACGCAGCGGCTCGTTCGTGTTGTCGTTGATGAGCAGCTTGCCCTTGGCCCACACGGTCTTGCGCAGCTTGTCCTCGGGCAGCGGGCCCAGGTCGCGCAGCAGCATGACGCCGGCGAGCGGCACCATGGCCATCGCGCCCAGCAGCGTGTTGCGGATCAGGGGCCGGCGGGCGATGCCGGACTCGTTCGCGCCGTCGGCGAAGTCCTGCAGGACCTGCGCCTTGACCTCCGGCGGAGCGGCGATCTCGTGGCGCTCGGCGGCGACCTCGACGTCGGACATCAGGGTGCGGGCCCAGTGGACCGCGCCCGCGCCGATGCAGAAGAGGGCCACGCCCAGGGTCAGACCCAGGGAGAAGTTGAGCGCGCTGACCTTCCCGATGGGGAAGATGTAGACGATCTTGTCGACCGGGAAGATCACGTAGGACGCGATGAAGCCGATCGTCGCCAGCATCGACAGGATGAAGAGCATCGCGACGGTGCGCTCGGAGCGCTTCGCCGCCCGCTCGTCGATGTCCTGGATGCGGGGCTTGTGGACCGGCAGGCCCGGGTCGGCGAACGGGTCGTCCGCGACCGCTACGCCACTGTGGTGGGCGTCGCCCTGCTCGCTCGGCAGGTGCTTCTCTTCGGGAATCTCTTGGCTACTCATGACTTCTTGGCCTTAGCGGTGTGGGCCGCGACCCAGACGGCGACAGCGATCAGCGCACCCAGGGCGAAGATCCAGCCGAACAGACCCTCGGAGACGGGGCCGAGGCCACCGAGCTTCAGGCCGCCGGGGCTGGTCGACTTCTCGCCGTTGACGTTCTGGAGGTACGCGATGATGTCCTTCTTCTGCTTCTCCGGCATGGTGCTGTCGGGGAAGGAGGGCATGTTCTGCGGGCCGGTCTGCATGGCCTCGTAGATGTGCTTCGGCGAGACGTCCTCAAGGTTGGGGGCGTACTTGCCGTTCGTCAGCGCGCCGCCTTCGCCGGTGAAGTTGTGGCACTGCGCGCAGTTGTTGCGGAAGAGCTCACCACCGTTGGCGATGTCGGCGCCCGCCGGGTCGTACTGCTTCGCGGTCGGCGTGATCGGACCGGCGCCGAGGGACGCGATGTACGCGGCCAGCTGGTCGATCTGCGCCTGGTCGTAGATGACGGGCTTCTTCGGCACCTGGGCGCCGGGCTGCTGGGCGGGCATGCGGCCCGTGCTCACCTGGAAGTCGACGGCCGCGGAGCCGACGCCGACCAGGCTCGGGCCGTCAGAGGAACCCTGACCGCCGGTTCCGTGGCAGCTTGCGCAACCCACGGCGTAGAGCTTCTTGCCCTCCTCGATGGCGAGGGACTGGGCGGTTTCATCGGCCTGCGCCTTGCCCGCGGGGGCGAAGGCGGCGTACAGCCCCCCAGTGGCCGCCAGCGCGAGGAGTAGAACGACGACCGCCGCCAGCGGATGGCGTCGTCGTGCGGAGAGCTTTTTCACGGATTACCCCGGTGTCAGGATCTTCTGCGTCGGTGTGTCTGGATGGAGTGCCGGGTCTTGCCCGGTGACGTGTTCGCTACTTGATCAGGTAGATCGTCGCGAAGAGGCCGATCCAGACGACGTCGACGAAGTGCCAGTAGTAGGACACGACGATGGCCGACGTGGCCTGTTCGTGGGTGAACCTCTTGGCCGCGTACGTCCGGCCGAGGACCAGCAGGAAGGCGATGAGACCGCCCGTCACGTGCAGACCGTGGAAGCCGGTGGTCAGGTAGAACACCGAGCCGTAGGGGTCCGACGAGAGGGACAGGCCCTCATGCTTGACCAGCTCGGTGTACTCGAACACCTGGCCGCCAATGAAGATCGCACCCATGACGAACGTGATGATGAACCACGTCCGGAGCTTCTTCACGTCACCGCGCTCGGCGGCGAATACGCCGAGCTGGCAGGTGAGCGAGGAAAGCACCAGGATCGTGGTGTTCGTCGCCGAGAAGGGAAGATTCAGGGCCTCGGCCTGTTTCGTCCAGAACTCGGGACCCATCACGGATCGCAGGGTGAAGTACATCGCGAAGAGGGCCGCGAAGAACATCAGCTCGGAACTCAACCAGATGATGGTTCCGACGCTGACGAGGTTCGGCCGGTTGACCGTCGGGTGCGCGTGCCCGGTATCTACTGTCGTTGCTGTCGCCACGACCGACATTATGTCGGTCGCTTATCCCGCCCTCACCCCGGGGGGTGCCGTTCGGAGTGTCAGGGGCGTGTGCAAGGCCCGAACGGCCCATCAGATGAGCCCTGCGCGCCGCCACCTGCGACATGTTCGAACCGATGTTGACGGCGCACCGGGAGGAGTAGCATCCCGCGCAACATCAACGTGATTCACGGCCACGTGGAGGAACGAAATGCGGGCGACTGCGCGGGTTCTGGTCTACAGCGACGACGCGGGCACCCGGGAGCAGGTGCGGCTGGCGGCAGGACGCAGGCCCGCCGCGGACCTGCCGCCGGTGGAGTTCCTGGAGTGCGCGACGCTGCCGGCGGTCCTGACGGAGCTGGACGCGGGCGGAATCGACGTGTGCGTGCTGGACGGCGAGGCGGTTCCGGCCGGGGGCATGGGCGTGTGCCGGCAGATCAAGGACGAGATCTTCCGGTGTCCGCCGGTGCTGCTGCTGATGGGGCGCCCCCAGGACGCCTGGCTGGCCACGTGGAGCCGCGCGGACGCCGCCGTGACCCTTCCGGTGGACCCGGTGCAGTTCGCGGACACCCTGGCGGGCCTCCTGAGGACCCGTCTGTCCCTGGACGCCTGATCCGTCCTACGGGCCCCGTGTGTGCCCGCGTGTGCCCGTGTGTGCCCCGCAGGGGCCCGTACGGGTGAATGAGCCGGGATTCTCCCCCCGGACGGCGTCCGGGGGGAGGGACCGGCCCGCGACCACCTAGACGGTGGGGCGCAGGCGGGCCTGGTCGACCGGACTGCGGCCTTCCTGGGTGCCCTTGAGCAGGGCGCTGCCCTGACGCCAGTCCTTCCAGTCCATGTTCCAGTCTCCGAAGCCGTTGCCGAAGACGTCCATGTCGTCGCCGATGCTGTTGATCACCTTGACGATGTCGCCCTCGGTGATGTTCTCGTAGAACCAGGCGGCGTTGCCGGTGCTCATGCCCGTGCAGCCGTGGCTGACGTTCTCGTAGCCCTGGGAGCCGACGGACCACGGCGCGGCGTGGACGTATTCACCACTCCAGGTGACGCGGGTGGCGTAGTAGACGGGCAGGTTGTAGTACTCGCTGCCGCCGATGCCGACGGTGTCGCCGCGCATCTGTACGAAGTACTGCTTGCCCAGCACCACCTTGATGCCGTTGCGGGTGGAGAAGCCGGGCTTTCCGGTGGTCACCGGGATGGTGTTGATCACTTCTCCGTTGCGCCGGAACGTGAGGTAGTGCGAGGAGGCGTCGGTGGTGACCTCGACCCGGTCCCCGATCTCCAGCTTCAGCGGCTTGGCCACGGCTCCGTGGAGCTCGTCGGTGATCCTGACGCCTTCCAGGTTGCTCCGTACGGAGACGGCGGAGTTGGCGGGCCAGTAGTCCTTGGGCCGGTAGTGGAGGTTCTTGTCGTCCACCCAGTGCCAGGCGCCCTCGACGCCGGGCGGGGTGTCGACGACGAGGCCCCGTTCGACGATGGCGCGGGCGGCCTTGTCCTTGACGGGCTCGCTGAGTTCGGCGGTGATGGGCTGCCCGACGCCGTACTTGCCCTCGTCCGGGCCGAACTCGACCTTCAGGATCCCCTTGGACGGGGTGGTGTCGAAGGTGAGCGTGCGCTGCCCGGGGGCGCCCCGCTCGTCCTCGGTGCTCACGGTGACCGTGTAGCGGACGCCTGAGGCCATCGGGGTCGTGCTGTGCCAGCGGTCCCCCTTGGCGCTCAGTTCGCCCGCCAGGCGGCGGCCGTGGGTGTCCACGGCCAGCACATCGGTGATCCGGCCGCCGCCGCTCTTGGCGGTGATCTCCAGGGGCCGGTCCGGGTTCACGGGGCGGGTCCCGGCGCTCTGGTTGAAGGCGACCTGCTCGCCCGCGTCGTACGGGCGGGCTGACAGCGGGTTCTTGTCGCCGGACCCGCATGCGGTGGCGCCGGCCCCGAGGGACGCGACCAGCAGGGAGCAGCTGAGTACCGTCCAAAGACGCGGTGAGTGCTTCATGGAGCCAACGCTATGAAGATATGACAAATCCGGCGCGCGGGGTGACTGCAAACGAGGGGCCCGGGCTCCTCCCGAAGGAGGGGCCCGGGCCCCAAGTGCTGCGCGGCGCGGCCGCGGAGCTGCTGCTACTGGTTCTGGTTCTCACCGCGGTAGTACTCGTACACCCAGCCCCACAGGCCGATCATGATGATCGGGGCCGAGAAGTACATGAGCCACCAGCCGAAGACGACGCCCATGAACGCGAGCGCACCGCCGATGCCCAGCGAGAGCGGCTGCCAGCTGTGCGGGGAGAAGAACCCCAGCTCGCCCGCCTCGTCGGCGACGTCGGCCTCCAGGTTGTCCTGGGCCATCTCGTCGACACGCTTGGCCGTGAAGGCCAGGTAGTAGCCGATCATGACGCTCAGGCCGAAGGCCAGGAAGAGCGCGGTGGTACCGACGGGCTCCTTCGACCACACGCCGTACACGACGGCCATGATCAGGATGAAGAAGGAGAGCCAGAGGAACATCTTGCCCTGGATCTTCACTTGCCGGCCTCCTTGCCACCGGTGACGGCCTTGGCGGCGACGCTGTGGTCCTCGAGGTGGTCGAGGGCCGCGATCTCAGGGTGGTGCAGGTCGAACGCCGGGGACTCGGAACGGATCCGCGGCAGGGTGAGGAAGTTGTGCCGCGGCGGCGGGCAGGACGTCGCCCACTCGAGCGAACGGCCGTAACCCCACGGGTCGTCGACCTCGATCTTCTCGCCGTACTTGGCCGTCTTCCAGACGTTGTACATGAACGGCAGCATCGACAGGCCGAGCACGAACGAGCTGATCGTCGAGATCGTGTTCAGCGCGGTGAAACCGTCGGCGGCGAGGTAGTCCGCGTAACGACGCGGCATGCCCTCGGCACCGAGCCAGTGCTGCACCAGGAAGGTGCCGTGGAAGCCGATGAACAGCGTCCAGAACGTCATCTTGCCGAGGCGCTCGTCCAGCATCTTGCCCGTGAACTTCGGCCACCAGAAGTGGAAGCCGGCGAACATCGCGAACACCACGGTGCCGAAGACGACGTAGTGGAAGTGCGCGACGACGAAGTACGAGTCGGAGACGTGGAAGTCCATCGGGGGCGAGGCCAGGATGACACCGGTCAGGCCACCGAAGGTGAAGGTGACCAGGAAGCCGATCGTCCAGAGCATCGGGGTCTCGAAGGACAGCGAGCCCTTCCACATGGTGCCGATCCAGTTGAAGAACTTCACACCGGTCGGTACCGCGATCAGGAAGGTCATGAAGGAGAAGAACGGCAGCAGCACGCCACCGGTGACGTACATGTGGTGGGCCCACACGGTCACGGAGAGGCCGGCGATCGCGATCGTCGCGGCGATCAGGCCGATGTAGCCGAACATCGGCTTACGGCTGAAGACCGGGATGATCTCGGAGACGATTCCGAAGAACGGCAGCGCGATGATGTACACCTCTGGGTGTCCGAAGAACCAGAAGAGGTGTTGCCATAGCAATGCGCCGCCGTTCGCGGCGTCGAACACATGCGCACCGAACTTGCGGTCGGCCTCCAGCGCGAAGAGCGCGGCGGCCAGCACCGGGAAGGCGAGCAGGACCAGGACACCGGTCAGCAGCACGTTCCAGGTGAAGATCGGCATGCGGAACATCGTCATGCCGGGTGCGCGCATGCAGATGATCGTGGTGATGAAGTTGACCGAGCCGAGGATGGTTCCGAAGCCGGAGAAGGCCAGACCCATGATCCACATGTCGGCGCCGATGCCCGGCGACCGGACCGCGTCCGACAGCGGGGAGTAGGCGAACCAGCCGAAGTCGGCGGCGCCGTTCGGCGTCACGAAGCCGGCCACCGCGATGGTCGAGCCGAAGAGGTACAGCCAGTACGCGAACATGTTCAGCCGCGGGAACGCCACGTCGGGCGCGCCGATCTGCAGCGGCATGATCCAGTTGGCGAAGCCCGCGAAGAGCGGGGTGGCGAACATCAGCAGCATGATCGTGCCATGCATGGTGAACGCCTGGTTGAACTGCTCGTTCGACATGATCTGCGTGCCCGGACGGGCCAGCTCGGCGCGCATGAAGAGCGCCAGCACACCGCCGATGATGAAGAACACGAACGATGTGAGCAGGTACATCGTGCCGATGGTCTTGTGGTCGGTCGTGGTCAGCCACTTCACGACCACATTGCCCGGCTGCTTGCGCCGTACCGGCAGCTCGTTCTCATACGAGTCGGCGGCGGCACCCTGGGATTCGTTGAGGATGCTCACAGTTTGTTCACTTCCGCATTCCGGGCCGGGTCGGTCTGCTGGATGCCGGCCGGGAGGTAGCCGGTCTGACCCTTCTCCGCCAGATCCTTCAGGTACGCCCGGTACTCCTCGGGGGAGACCACCTTGACGTTGAAGAGCATCCGGGAGTGGTCAACGCCGCAGAGCTCGGCGCACTTGCCCATGAAGGTGCCGTATTCGGACGGGGTGACCTCGAAGACGTTCGTGTGGCCCGGAATGACGTCCTGCTTGAACAGGAACGGGACCACCCAGAAGGAGTGGATCACGTCGTTCGACGACAGGATGAAACGGACCTTCTCGCCCTTGGGGAGGACCAGGGTCGGACCCGGGTTGCCCGTCTGGGGGTTCTTGTCGCCCGGGACACCCTTCTGGTAGACGCCTTCGGCGCCCGCCGGGAAGTCCTTGGTGAAGCGGTCCGGGATGGAGGCGAGCTCCTTGGGGACCGCGCCCGCCTTCGGGGTCGCCGCGTCGCCGTCGACGTTCTCGACGTAGTTGAAGCCCCAGCTCCACTGGAAGCCGATCACGTTGATCGTGTGCGGCGGCTTCGGGGTGAGGGCCAGGAGCTTCGACTCGTCACGAGCGGTGAAGTAGAAGAGCACCGAGACGATGATGAGCGGGACCACGGTGTACAGCGCCTCGATGGGCATGTTGTACCGGGTCTGCGCAGGGACCTCGATCTTCGTCCGGCTGCGCCGGTGGAAGATGACGCTCCAGATGATCAGGCCCCACACGAGGATGCCCGTGACCAGCGCGGCCGCCCAGGATCCCTGCCACAGGGAGAGGATGCGCGGCGCCTCCTCGGTTACCGGAGTCGGCATTCCGAGGCGGGGGAAGTCTTTCCATGTATACGAGCAACCAGTGGCGGTCGCCAGGACCACGCCCGCAGTCAGCGCCTGCAGCAGCTTCCGCCGCATCGGGCGCCGCGGCGAGCGGTCGGAGCCGTAGGGACTCACGTAGCGCCTTCCCGAGAGTCTCGGCCCGCGCGGCCGGCCGCGGCCGTGTTCGGGTCGGTCGCCGGCCCTGACGCAGGCAGGGGTTTGGATGTTTATGCGGACCAAACCCTACTGGACGCTATTTGGGGTCGCGCGGGGAGGGTGCCCAACGCGCCGCTACTGCCCCCGAAGGGATGGATCCGCCGTCCGGGGGACGGCGCGAATGGCCCTGAATGGCGGGCTCCGGGGCACATCTGACGCCCCCTGACCTCGAACGCTGCGGGTCTGGCGTTAGCGTGACCGGATGCCGTACTTCGACAGCGCGTCCGCCGCTCCCCTGCACCCCGTGGCCCGCCAGGCGTTGCAGGCCGCCCTGGACGAGGGCTGGGCCGATCCGGCCCGGCTCTACCGGGAGGGCAGGCGCGCCCGGCTGCTGCTGGACGCGGCGCGGGAGGCCGCGGCGGAGGCGGTGGGATGCCGGGCCGACGAGCTCGTGTTCACTCCTTCGGGGACGCACGCGGTTCACACGGGGGTGGCGGGGGTCCTCGCGGGGCGCCGGCGCGTCGGAAGTCATCTGGTCGTATCGGCGGTCGAACACAGTTCTGTATTGCATGCGGCCGAGGTGCACGAGGCGCGCGGCGGGACCGTGACCGAGGTCCCGGTGGACCGGTGGGGCGCGGTGACGCCCGCCGCCTACGCGGACGCGCTCACCCCGGAGAGCGCCCTCGCCTGCCTCCAGTCGGCCAACCACGAGGTGGGCACCGTCCAGCCGGTGGCGGAGGTGGCCGAGGTCTGCGCGGCGGCCGGGGTGCCGCTGCTGGTGGACGCGGCCCAGTCGCTGGGCTGGGGTCCGGTGGAGGGCGCCTGGTCCGTGCTGGCCGCGAGTGCGCACAAGTGGGGCGGCCCGCCCGGGGTCGGCCTGCTGGCGGTCCGCAAGGGGGTGCGTTTCTCCCCTCAAGGGCCTGCGGACGAGAGGGAGTCGGGGCGCTCCCCCGGCTTCACGAACCTGCCCGCGATCGTGGCCGCGGCGGCTTCCCTGCGGGCTGTACGGGCCGAGGCGGACGCGGAGGCGGCCCGGCTGCGGGTCCTGGTGGACCGCATCCGGCGGCGGGTGGTGCGGCTGGTCCCGGACGTGGAGGTGGTGGGCGATCCGGAGCGGCGGCTGCCGCACCTGGTCACCTTCTCCTGCCTGTACGTCGACGGGGAGACGCTGCTGCACGAGCTGGACCGGGCCGGTTTCTCGGTCTCCTCCGGCTCCTCGTGCACGAGCTCCACGCTGACCCCCAGTCACGTGCTGCGGGCGATGGGCGTGCTGTCGGAGGGGAACGTACGGGTGTCCCTGCCGCCGGGGACCCCGGCGGAGGAGGTCAACGCGTTCCTGGAGGTGCTGCCGCGCGCGGTGGCGGACGTACGGGAACGGCTCGGCGTGTCGGAGCCGCCGGA
The DNA here is from genome assembly GCF_030440515.1 of Streptomyces xanthophaeus. Taxonomy (GTDB): domain Bacteria; phylum Actinomycetota; class Actinomycetes; order Streptomycetales; family Streptomycetaceae; genus Streptomyces; species Streptomyces kutzneri. Next base: position 5,837,881 of record NZ_CP076543.1, on the reverse strand, counting down.
GGTGGCGCCGGTGGCGGACTCCCTGGAGCTGGACGCGCTCGGGCTGCGGTGTCCCCAGCCGGTGATCGAACTGGCCCGGGCCATCGTGACGGTCCCGGTGGGCGGGACCGTCACGGTCGTCTCCGACGACGAGGTGGCGCGGCTGGACATCCCGGCGTGGTGCGCGATGCGGGGCCACACGTATGTGGGCGAGACCCCCCGCGAGGTCGGCTCCGCCTACACGGTCCGCCGCTCCGCCAGATCCAGCCCCTCCGGCGTTTGAGGAGCGGGTCCGGGCGGAGCCCGGTGCCCGGCGGAGCCGGGTTTCCTGGGGCTCCGCCCCAGACCCCGCGCCTCAAACGCCGGCGAGGCTGAATTCGGCCCGGGCTCCGCGCCGGCGGAGCCGCAGGCGCGGCCGTCAGGCGAGGTGGGCGCGGACCTCTGCCGCGGCTTCCTCGCCGTAGGCCTTCGTGAAGCGCTCCATGAAGTGGGCGCGGGCCAGCGCGTACTCCTGGGTGCCCAGGGTCTCGATGACCAGCGTCGCGAGCATGCAGCCCAGCTGCGCCGCACGCTCCAGGCCGACGCCCCAGCCCAGACCGGTCAGGAACCCGGCGCGGAACGCGTCGCCGACACCCGTCGGGTCGACCTTCGCGGTCTCCTCCGGGCAGCCGACCACGATCGGCTCCTCGCCGACGCGCTCGATCCGGACGCCGTTGGAGCCCAGCGTGGTCACGCGGGTGCCGACCTTCGACAGGATCTCCTCGTCGGTCCAGCCGGACTTCGACTCGATGAGGCCCTTCTCGTACTCGTTCGAGAAGAGGAAGGTCGCGCCCTCCATCAGGGTGCGGATGTTGTCGCCGTCCATGCGGGCGATCTGCTGCGAGAAGTCGGCGGCGAAGGGGATCCCGCGCGTACGGCACTCCTCCGTGTGGCGCAGCATCGCCTCGGGGTCGTCCGCGCCGATGAGGACGAGGTCGAGCCCGCCCACCCGGTCGGCCACGGCCTTGAGCTCGATCAGGCGGGCCTCGCTCATCGCGCCCGTGTAGAAGGAGCCGATCTGGTTGTGGTCGGAGTCCGTGGTGCACACGAAGCGCGCGGTGTGCAGCACCTCGGAGATTCGGACGGACTCGGTGTCGACGCCGTGCCGGTCCAGCCAGGCGCGGTATTCGTCGAAGTCGGAGCCGGCGGCTCCGACGAGGATCGGGCGGCTGCCGAGCTGCCCCATACCGAAGCAGATGTTCGGGCCGACACCGCCCCGCCGGACGTCGAGGTTGTCGACGAGGAAGGAGAGGGAGACCGTGTGCAGCTGGTCCGCGACCAGCTGGTCGGCGAAACGGCCGGGGAAGGTCATGAGGTGGTCGGTGGCGATGGAGCCGGTGACTGCGATGCGCACGGCGAGGACGCTCCTGCTGAGGACGGCGAGGGACAGTCAAAACTACCCGGTAAGCGGCCCCGGGCTGTACCCCGGAAACTACCCCTTAGTAGGTCTTTCTTCGCCAGAGCTCCGGTGCCTACGGTGCCTGCATGACCTATACCGACGGTTTCGGCTACTCCGAGTACACCGCCGACAAGCGCGGCGCGGAAGCCCCACGACAGCCCGGTTTCGCCCGCCTGCTGGGTGACTGCGCCCGGATGGCCCCGCACTGGGCCGTTCCGGCGGGCCCCCGGCCGGTCCGCGTGGCCCCTTCGCAGATCCACGGGATCAGCGTCCCGCCGGCCTCGGCGCGGCTGATCGCCTCCACGTCCGTGTACGGGGACCAGTAGGAGGGAACCGGTTGCGCTCCTGCTCCGTCACACCCGCATCAGGTACGACGGGACCGGTGAAGGAGCGATGCGGTGACCAGCGAAGAACCCGACGACACATCACGCGGCACACGGCGGCGGCCCGCCTGGGCCGTCGGTTCGATCGCGGCCGCCGTCCTGCTCGCGGGCGGCGGCGGCGCGTACTGGGCGTCGACCGCCTACGGCGACGGCGGGCCGGGTCACCGTACGGGTGACAGCGCGGCCTCCGCGCCGCGCGACGCGGGGGACCCCTCGGGTCCGGGCATCGCGCCCGGGGAGCCCGACCCGTCGGGCGGCGGGGTGGTCTACCGGGCCGACGTGAAGCTTCCGGAGGCTCCGGCCGACGCGCCCAGCTACGCGCTGTCCGGCGAGGTCACCCCGGCGGAGGTGGCCCGCCTCGCGGCGGCTCTGGGCCTGCCCGGCGAGCCGCGCCTGAGCGGGGACGTCTGGCTGGCCGGGGAGGCCGCCGACGGCTCCGGGCCCCGGCTCACGGTGGCCCGTACGGCGCCGGGGACGTGGAACTTCGCCCGCTTCCAGGCTCCGGGCAACGGCAACGGCGCCGGGGACGACTGCGTGCGCGGCAAGGACACCTGCGGCCCGGCCACCCTCCCGCAGGACGCGGGGGCGAGTGCGGGCGGTGGGGCCGAGACGGGCAAGCCGGTGTCGGAGGAGGCCGCCAAGGCGGCCGCGGCCCCCGTACTGGCCGCCGCGGGGGTGGCGGGGGCCACGCCGGACGCGCGGTTCAACCAGGGTTCGGTACGGGTGGTCGCCGCCGACCCGGTGATCGACGGGCTGCGCACGCACGGCTGGGCCACGAAGGTCAGCGTGGGCTCCGACGGCTCGGTGGTGGGGGGCAACGGGGAGCTGAAGGCCCCGGTACGGGCGGCCTCGCAGCAGGTGGTCGGGGCCGTGGAGGCGCTGGCCCGGCTGAACGCGAAGTCGGGCGGCCGGGAGGGCAACCCCGAGCCCAGCGGATGCGCGAGCGCGGTCCCGCTGGCGGCGGACACCCCGGTGTCGGCCACGGACGCGGTGCCGTGCAACCCGGAGCCGCGGCCGATGAAGCCCCCGCGGACGGAGACGGTGAAGGGCGCCGCGCTCGGGCTGGTCCCCGGCACGGTGAACGGGGCGCAGGGGCTGGTTCCGGCCTGGCTCTTCGAGGTGGCGGGCCAGGGCGGCGCGCCCGGTCACACGGTGCCCCAGCCGGCGGCGGCCGCCCAGGAGAGCACTCCCGGCCCGAAGGACCTGCGCACGGTGACCGGATTCTCGTACGCGGACGCCGACCGGAAGCTGACCGTGAATTTCTGGGGCAGCGTGTGCAGCACCTACGCCGTGGAGGCGCGGGAGCAGGCGGAATCGGTCCTGGTGAAGATCACGGACACCCCGAACAAGCCGGGCCAGGCCTGCATCATGCTGGCGCAGGAGATGTCCTTGACGGTGACGCTGCAGCAGCCGCTGGGCGACCGGAAGGTGCTCGACGCGGCCACCGGCAAGCCGCTCCCCCGGCAGTAGCCGGGGTCCCGGGCAGGGCCCGGGACGGGGAATGACACGAGGGCCCGCCCCCGGTCGGATTCGACCGGGGGCGGGCCCTCGTGGGTGTCCGGGTCTAGCTGAACGAGTCGCCGCAGGCGCAGGAGCCCGTGGCGTTCGGGTTGTCGATCGTGAAGCCCTGCTTCTCGATGGTGTCGACGAAGTCGATGGAGGCACCGTGGAGGTACGGAGAGCTCATCCGGTCCGTGACGACCTTCACACCGTCGAAGTCCTTCACGACGTCGCCGTCGAGGGAGCGCTCGTCGAAGAAGAGCTGGTAGCGCAGGCCGGAGCAGCCACCGGGCTGGACGGCGACGCGGAGGGCCAGGTCATCGCGGCCTTCCTGCTCCAGCAGGGTCCTGACCTTCTCGGCGGCGGCGTCGGACAGGAGGATGCCGTCGCTCACAGTGGTCTTGTCGTCCTGTACGGACATCTGCATTCACTCCCGAAGTGGGCGGCTCCCCGCCGGAGACGGGGAAACGTCGGACTCTTGCCGTCGGTGGCAACGAGCGGGACCGCGGATTCATTCCGGGACCCGACGCTTGTTTCAGATATTCCATGCTCGCACACCGCGCGCGGGGGTGGATCCGGCGAATCGTGGGCTGATGCGTCACATTGACACTATCGGCATCGTCAAACTGACGTGAAGCGGTTATGATAGATAACGTCAAATAGACGAGAAGTCGAAGTGATGATCCAGAAGTCCCTTGTCGCAGAACAGAAAGGGTGCGTGTCGTGACCACCGCCCAGCCTTTGGACGTCCAGCCGACGCCCCTTGCCCTGCTGCTGCTCGGCCGTGAGGCCGACCCCAAGAGCGAGCGCGGGGTGGAGTGCCCCGGCGACCTGCCCTCGCCGTCGGACCCGAACCTCGTGGAGCGCGCCCGCGCGGCCAAGGAGAAGCTCGGGGACAAGGTCTTCATCCTGGGCCACCACTACCAGCGTGACGAGGTCATCGAGTTCGCGGACGTCACCGGCGACTCCTTCAAGCTGGCCAAGGACGCGGCCGCCAAGCCGGAGGCCGAGTACATCGTCTTCTGCGGCGTGCACTTCATGGCCGAGTCCGCGGACATCCTGACCTCGGACGACCAGAAGGTGGTCCTGCCGGACCTGGCCGCCGGCTGCTCGATGGCCGACATGGCCACCGCTGAGCAGGTCGCGGAGTGCTGGGACGTGCTGACCGAGGCCGGCATCGCCGACGTCACGGTGCCCGTCTCGTACATGAACTCCTCCGCCGACATCAAGGCCTTCACCGGCAAGCACGGCGGCACGATCTGTACCTCGTCCAACGCGAAGAAGGCCCTGGAGTGGGCGTTCGAGCAGGGCGAGAAGATCCTCTTCCTCCCGGACCAGCACCTGGGCCGCAACACCGCCGTCCGCGACATGGGCATGTCCCTGGACGACTGCGTGCTCTACAACCCGCACAAGCCGAACGGCGGCCTCACCGTCGAGCAGCTGCGGAACGCCAAGATGATCCTGTGGCGCGGGCACTGCTCGGTGCACGGCCGGTTCTCGGTCGACTCGGTCAACGACGTCCGCGCCCGGATCCCCGGCGTGAACGTCCTGGTCCACCCCGAGTGCAAGCACGAGGTCGTGGCGGCCGCGGACTACGTCGGCTCGACGGAGTACATCATCAAGGCGCTGGAGGCGGCCCCGGCCGGTTCCAAGTGGGCCATCGGCACGGAGCTGAACCTGGTCCGCCGCCTGGCGAACCGATTCGCCGCCGAGGACAAGGAAGTCGTCTTCCTCGACAAGACGGTCTGCTTCTGCTCGACGATGAACCGCATCGACCTCCCGCACCTGGTGTGGACCCTGGAGTCCCTGGCCGAGGGCAACCTCGTCAACCAGATCCAGGTCGACAAGGAGACGGAGAGCTTCGCGAAGCTCGCGCTGGAGCGGATGCTGGCGCTCCCGTAGCCGCCGCCTCCCCCGCACACGCCCGAAGGGCCGCCCCTCGATCCGAGGAGCGGCCCTTCGGCCGTTGTGCGAGGGGTGTCAGGCCTTGGCCGGGACCTCTTCCTCCGTGGCGGAGGGGGCCGGGACCACCGTCAGACGGGCCTCGCGCTTCGCCGAGCGCTTGGCGCGGCGGCGCTCCTTGCGGAGCTCGACCATCGTGTAGAGGGTCGGTACGAGCAGCAGCGTCAGCAGGGTGGAGCTGACCAGGCCGCCGATCACCACGACCGCGAGCGGCTGCGAGATGAAGCCGCCCTCGCCGGTGACGCCCAGCGCCATCGGGAGCAGCGCGAAGATCGTCGCCAGGGCCGTCATCAGGATCGGGCGCAGCCGGTGGCGGCCGCCCTCGATGACCGCTTCCACGACGCCCAGGCCCTGGGCGCGGTACTGGTTGACCAGGTCGATCAGGACGATCGCGTTGGTCACCACGATGCCGATGAGCATCAGCATGCCGATCATCGCCGGGACGCCCATCGGAGTGCCGGTGGCGATGAGCAGGCCGAGTGCGCCGGTCGCCGCGAACGGGATGGAGACCAGCAGGATCAGCGGCTGGATCAGCGACCGGAAGGTGGCGACCAGCAGCATGAACACGATCGCGATGGCCGCGAGCATGGCCAGGCCCAGCGAGCCGAAGGCCTCGTCCTGGTCCTCGGAGACGCCACCGATGGACGCGGTGGCGCCCTCGGGCAGGTCCAGTGCCTTGAGCTTGGTCTGCAGCTCGGCGCTGACCGCGCCGGTGTTGTCGCCGAGCGGCCGTGCGGTGACGGTGGCGGCGCGGGCGCCGTCAATCCGGGTCATCGCGACCGGGCCGGGGACCTCCTTGACCTCGGCGATGTCGCCGAGCTTGACCGGGCCGACCTGGAGCGCCTGCAGTTCGGCCAGGGTGGTGGCCGGCTGTGCGGACCTGATGACGATGTCCCGCTCGGTGTCGTCGAGCACGGCCTTGCCCGCCGGGTTGCCCCGGACGGCCTGCGCGACGATCGCGCCGAGCGCGGCCTGGTTCAGGCCGGCCTCGGCCGCCTTGGGGGTGGCGGTCACGGAGATGCGGGGGACGGACTGGGAGAGGTCGCTCTGCACGTCGGCGACGTTCTTGAGCTTGGCGACCTCGATGCGGACCTGCTCGGCGGCCTCGGCGAGGACCTTGCCGTCTCCGGCCTTGACGACCACGCTGAGGTTCTGGCTGCCGAAGCCGTCGCCCGCCACGATGCGGGTCTCGCCGATGCCGTCGAGGGCGGCCAGCTTGCCCTCGATGCCCTTCTTGACGGCGTCCGCCTTGCCGGAGTCCTTCAGGCTGACCTGGTACGAGGCCTGGTTGGAGCCCGTACCGCCGCCGAAGGCCGCGAGGAAGCCGGAGGAGCCGACGGTGACCTGGTAGCTCTTGACGCCCTCGACCGAGGCCAGCACCTGCTCGATCTTGCGGCTCGCATCGTCGGAGGCGGCCAGCGAGGTGCCGGGGGCGAGTTCCTGCTTGACCGTCAGGACCTCCTGCTCGCCCTGGTCGAAGAAGTTGGTCTTCAGCATCGGGGTCATCCCGAAGGTGCCGAAGAGGACGACCACGGCGATGGCCACACTGGTCAGCCGGCGCCGGGTGGCGAAGCCCAGGACGCGGACGTAGAGGAGCTGGAGGCGGCTGCGCGCCTCCTTCTCCTCGGCCTCGCGGCGGGCCTTGGCGGCGCTTTCGGCGTTCCCGGGCTCGACGCCCTTGGGCGCGCTCAGGAACCAGTACGAGAGCACCGGTACGACCGTCAGCGAGACGAGCAGCGAGGCCAGCAGGGCTGCGGTGACGGTGAGCGAGAAGGAGCCGAAGAGCTCGCCGATCATGCCGCCGGTGAGGCCGATCGGCAGGAAGACGGCGACGGTGGTGAGGGTGGAGGAGGTGACCGCGCCGGCGACCTCCTTGACCGCGGTGATGATCGCGGCCTCGCGCTCCTCGCCGTAGCCGAGGTGGCGCTTGATGTTCTCCAGGACCACGATCGAGTCGTCGACCACGCGGCCGATGGCGATGGTGAGGGCGCCCAGGGTCAGCATGTTGAGCGAGAGGTCGCGGGTCCACAGCACGATGAGCGCGAGGACGACGGACAGCGGGATGGAGACCGCCGTGACCAGCGTGGAGCGCAGCGAGGCCAGGAAGACCAGGATCACGATCACCGCGAAGAGCAGGCCGAGCATGCCTTCGGTGGTGAGGCTGGAGATGGACTTGGCGACGGCCGGGCCCTGGTCGCTGACGACGGTCAGGTCGGCGCCGGCGCCGAGCGCGGTGCGGAGCTCGGGCAGCTTGTCCTTGACGGCGTCGGAGATGGCGACGGCGCTGCCGTCCTTGTCCATGGTGAGGACGAGGGCGAGGCTGGGCTTGCCGTTGGTGCGGGTGATGGAGACGGCCTTGGCCGGCTCCTGCTTCACGGTGGCGACGTCGGCGAGGCGGACGGCCGGCTTGCCCGGGCCCGGGGTCAGGCGCAGCTCCTCCAGCTGGGCGAGGGAGGTGTAGCCGCCGCCGACGCGCACGGTGCGGTTCTTGCCCGCCTCGTCGAAGGAGCCGGCGGGGACGGCCGCGCCGCCCGCCTGGAGGCCCTCGGCGAGCTTGGCGCCGTCGAGGCCGGCGGCCGCGAGCTTGGCGTTGTCGGGGGTGACGGTGACCTGGAGGTCCTGGACGCCGTCGACGGTGACCTGGCCGACGCCCTCGATGTCCGAGAGGACGGGGACGACGGAACGTTCCAGCTGGTCGGCGAGCGCCTGCTGGTCCTTGTCGGCGGTGACGGCCAGGATGACGGTCGGGATGTCGTCCGTGGAGCCGGCCACGACCTGCGGGTCCACCTCGGCGGGCAGCCGGACGCGGGCCCGGTTCACGGCCTGCTGGACGTCGGCGACGAGCTGCTTGGTGCCGCTGTCGCCGTAGTCGAAGGTGGCCATGATGAGGGCGTTGCCCTCGCTGGCGGTGGAGGTGATGCCGGTGATGCCGTCGACGCCCTTGAGCATGGACTCGATCGGTTCGACGACCTGCTTCTCGACCACGTCGGGCGAGGCGCCCTGGTACGGCGCGAGCACGGACACCATCGGCAATTCGATGGAGGGCAGCAGCTGCTGCTTGAGCTGCGGGATGGCTATGGCGCCGAAGAGGAGCGCGACGATCGACACGAGGCCGACCAAGGCCCTTTGGGCCAGGCTGAAGCGGGACAGCCACGACATGGGTATGAGATCTCTCTGCAGTGACGAACGCGAGGGCACTCCTACCCTGTCGCACCGCGGTGGCGCGTTTCGTCGCTCGCAGGTGCCGTCCTTATGTGCGGCATACCGCGTCTGGAGTACGCCGTACCCGGCGGTGCTACTCCGCGCGTGGGCGGACCAGTCCCGATTCGTAGGCAATAACCACCAATTGGGCCCGGTCGCGGGCGCCGAGCTTGGCCATGGCCCGGTTCACGTGGGTCTTGACGGTCAGCGGGCTGACCTCCAGCCGCCCGGCGATCCCGTCGTTCGACAGCCCGGCCGCGACGTGTACGAGGACCTCGCGCTCCCGGACGGTCAGCGCGGCGAGCCGCTCCGCGTGCGCCCCGGCCGAAGCTCCGGCGGCGGCCGGGTCGGCGCCGCCGCCCTGGGCGAGGAAGGTGGCGATGAGCCCCTTGGTGGCGGCCGGGGAGAGCAGTGCCTCGCCGGCCGCGGCGACACGGATGGCGTTGAGCAGTTCCTCGGGCTCGGCGCCCTTGCCGAGGAAGCCGGAGGCGCCGGCCCGCAGGGCCGAGACCACGTACTCGTCGACCTCGAAGGTCGTCAGCATCACCACGCGCACGCCGGCCAGTTCCGGGTCCGCGCTGATCATGCGGGTGGCGGCAAGCCCGTCGGTGCCGGGCATGCGGATGTCCATGAGGACGACGTCGGGGCGCATCCGGCGGGCGAGTTCGAAGGCCTGCGCCCCGTCGGAGGCCTCCCCGACGACCTCCATGTCGGGCTCGGAGTCGACGAGCACCTTGAAGGCGCTGCGCAGCAGCGCCTGGTCGTCGGCGAGCAGCACCCTGACGGGCGTGGCGGAGGGCAGGTCCGTCGAAGGTTGGTCCACGGGGTGAGGGTACGCGGGCCCGCCGTCCGCGCTCAGCCCAGGGCGAGGACGATCAGGGTGGTGGTCGCCGCGACCTCGGCCAGGGCGCCGAAGACGTCGCCGGTGACCCCGTCGAAGCGGCGCACGCAGCGGCGGAGCAGCAGTTCCGCGGCGAGCAGGGCGGCCAGGACCGCCGCCGCGCTCCGGCCGGCCGCGGTCAGGCCCAGCGGGAGTGCGGCGGCCGCGGCCAGGGCGGTGACGAGCACGGCGATCAGGACGGCGGCGCGCCGCGGGACCACCCCGGCGACGGCGGCGCCGAGTCCCCCGGGGCGGGCCGCCGGGACGCCTTCCCGGCAGGCCAGGGTCATGGCGAGGCGGGCCGCCACGGCGGCGACCACGGCGGCGAGGGCGCCGCGGATCCAGCTGTCGGCGTAGATGTCGGACAGGGCGGCCGCCTGCAGGAGCAGCACGATCACCAGCGCCACGACGCCGAAGGGGCCGATGTCGGACTGTTTCATGATCCGCAGGGCCTCGTCGGCGGGTTTGGCGCTGCCGAGGCCGTCGGCCGTGTCGGCGAGGCCGTCGAGGTGCAGTCCCCGGGTCAGCGCGGCCGGTACGGCGACGGTGACGACCGCGGCGAGGAGCGGGCCCCCGCCGAGCAGCAGCAGGAGCGCTCCGGGCAGGGCCGCGAGCACGCCCACGACCAGCCCGGCGAGCGGGGCGCAGGCCATTCCGGTGCGGGCGGCGGGGCGGTCCCAGCGGGTGATGCGGGCGGGCAGCACGGTGAGGGTGCCGAACGCGAAACGGATGCCGTCGGGGAACGAGGCGCGTTCCGGGGGCGGCATCTGGGGCGGGCCGTCGTACGAATCTGTCATCGGCGGGAACGGTACCCGCTCGGCACGAGCGGTAAATTACCCATTACATGCCAAATAGGGAGTCCGTGGGATGGGTCACTGGTGGTATCGGAACATCGTCGAACCGGGGAAGCTGCCGCTTCTGCTCGCCCTGCTCTCCTTCGTGATGTCGTTCCTGGTCACCCGTGTGATCACTCGGATGATCCGGGCCGGCCGGGGCCCCTTCAAGAACGTCACCCCGGGGGGTCTGCACATCCACCACGTGGTGCCGGGCGTGATCCTCGTGATCATCGGCGGTTTCGGCGCGGTCGGCAGCGGCCGGTACGGCTTCGGCGCGTGGGCATCGGCCGTGATCTTCGGCCTGGGCGCCGGCCTGGTCCTGGACGAGTTCGCGCTCATCCTGCACCTCGACGACGTCTACTGGAGCGAGCAGGGCCGCAAGAGCGTGGAGCTCGTGGTCGTCACGGCCGCCATCGTGGCCCTGGTCATCGGCGGTTTCGTGCCCTTCGGGGTGAACGACCTGTCGAGCGAGGAGCGCCAGAGCCGCGGCCTGGTCGTCATGAACGGGGCCACCAACTTCTTCCTGGCCCTGATCGCCCTGTGGAAGGGCAAGGCCCGCACCGCGCTCTTCGGCCTGGTCGTCCCCCTGGTGGCGCTGGTCGGCGCGATCCGGCTGGCCCGGCCCGGCTCCCCCTACGCGAAGCGGTTCTACGCGAACCGGCCGCGCGCCCGGGCCAAGGCCGGGCTGCGCGCCTTCCACCACGACCGGCGCTGGGCGCGGCCGCGCCGCAGGTTCGAGAACTTCATCGGCGGGACCCCGGACCCGGATCACCCCGTGTCCCTGGAGAAGCCGCCCCCGCACTGACGACGGCGGCGGGCCCACCCCCGTGAAGGGGGTGGGCCCGCCGCCGTGCTGTCGGTGTACCCGGCCCGGGCTCAGCCCGGGATCAGGCCGTCGTCGCTGAGCATCTCCCTGACCTCGTCCAGGGCGGCGTCATCACCGGGGAGGATCAGCTCGGACGGCTCCAGCGCATCGTCCGGGAGCGGCGTGCCGAGCCGCCGTACGGCGTCGAGCAGCGCGCCCAGTGTCCGCCGGAAGCCCTCCTCGTCACCGCTCTCCATCTCCGCGAGCAGTTCGTCGTCCAGCTTGTTGAGCTCGGGGAAGTGGCTGTCGGCCACTTCCACCTGGCCTTCCCCCATGATGCGGACAATCATGACGGGCCCACTCCTACTGCTTGTCGAACCGGTGCGGGGTCTGCGGCTGCTGACCGTTGCCCTGCGCGCCGCCCTCGATGGCCTGCTGCTGGGCGGAGGGGCCGCCCGCCAGCTCGGCCTTCATGCGCTGGAGCTCCAGCTCCACGTCCGTACCGCCCGAGAGGCGGTCCAGCTCGGCCTGGATGTCGTCCTTGGAGCCGAGGCCGCTCTGGTCGTCGAGCGCGCCGGAGGCCAGCAGCTCGTCGATCGCACCGGCGCGGGCCTGCAGCTGAGCGGTCTTGTCCTCGGCCCGCTGGATGGCCAGGCCGACGTCGCTCATCTCCTCGGAGATGCCGGAGAAGGACTCCGCGATCCGGGTCTGCGCCTGGGCCGCCGTGTAGGTGGCCTTGATGGTCTCCTTCTTCGTACGGAAGGCGTCCACCTTGGCCTGGAGCCGCTGGGCGGCGAGGGTCAGCTTCTCCTCCTCGCCCTGCAGGGTCTGGTGCTGCACCTCCAGGTCGCTGACCTGCTGCTGGAGCGAGGCGCGCCGGGAGAGGGCCTCGCGGGCCAGGTCCTCGCGGCCCAGGGCGAGGGCCTTGCGGCCCTGGTCCTCCAGCTTGGCGGACTGCCCCTGGAGCTGGTTGAGCTGCAGTTCCAGGCGCTTGCGGGAGGTCGCCACGTCGGCGACCCCGCGGCGCACCTTCTGCAGCAGCTCCAGCTGCTTCTGGTACGAGTAGTCGAGGGTTTCGCGCGGGTCCTCGGCCCGGTCAAGGGCCTTGTTCGCCTTCGCGCGGAAGATCATCCCCATACGCTTCATGACACCGCTCATGGGCTTCGCGCGCCCCCTTCTAGACGGACTGTGCTCCAGGTCACCGACAGAACCCACAGTACGGGCCCTGTCTCCATTACCGCACTGTTCGAGTACGGATGCGCTCCTCCTCCAGGACGACTACGCCCCCGCCCCATCAGGCGTAAGGAGTAGGTGATCCCAGGAGAGCGGGCCCACCGCACGGACCGTGCAAGGGGAAGGACGCCCGCCGTTGCCGGATCGTTCCCCAGCGGGGTGGGGCCCATGCCCGCAACCACGTAGGCTTGGGTTTTGTGTTTGGTAGCCGCTCCTCCAAGGAAGAGAAGGCCGCCGCCACCGACAAGGTGAGCGCCGACCTCTCGCAGCCCCGTGACCCGCAGGCCCCGAAGGGCCGCCCTACGCCGAAGCGTGCTGTGGCCCAGTCGCAGCGCAAGGCCGTGGTGGCCTCGACCGGCAACCGCAAGGAGGATGCCAAGCGAGCCCGTGAGCGTCGCCGTACCGAGATGGCCAAGCAGCGCGAAGCGCTGGCCAACGGCGACGAGCGGTACCTGCCCACCCGTGACAAGGGCCCCGTCCGCCGCTTCGTCCGCGACTACGTGGACTCCCGCTACTCGGTCGCCGAGATGTTCCTGCCCCTGGCAGTGGTCATCCTGGTCCTGAGCATGGTGCGCCAGCCCTCGATCCAGACCATCGCGCTGACGCTGTGGCTCGTCGTGATCGTCCTGATCCTCCTCGACTCCATCGGCCTGGTCTTCCGTCTCCGCAAGGCCCTGGTCACGCGCTTCCCGGACGAGCCCCGCCGCGGCGCCATCGCCTACGGCCTCATGCGCACCCTCCAGATGCGCCGGCTCCGTCTTCCGAAGCCGCAGGTCAAGCGAGGGGAACGGCCCTGAGCCGAGCGACGCCCGGCATGTCGGGGGAAGGCTTCGCGGAAGGCGCCCGGCTCTGGCTCGAAGGCCTGGGCGGGCTGCGCAACGCCGTCCGGCAGGAGCTCGTGGGCCGGCAGGTCGACGAGCAGATCGCGCAGCGCTTCCCGGTCGGGCAGCGGCTGCGCGTGCTCGACGTAGGCATGGGCCAGGGCACGCAGGCACTGCGGCTGGCCCGCGCCGGGCACAAGGTGACGGGCCTGGAGCAGGACGCGGGCATGCTGGCCGTCGCCCGTGAGGCGCTGGCATCGGAACCCGAAGGGATCCGCGACCGCGTCAGCCTCCTGGAGGGCGACGGACGCGAGACCGGGGCCCACTTCCTGCCGGGCAGCTTCGACGTGGTGCTGTGCCACGGGGTGTTGATGTACGTCCCCGAACCGGACGCCATGCTGGCCGGGCTGGCCCGGATGCTGGCCCCGGGCGGGCTGCTGTCCCTGCTGGTGCGCAACGGCGACGCGCTCGCCATGCGGCCGGGCCTGGGCGGCGACTGGAAGGGCGCGCTGGCCGCGTTCGACTCCACCGACTACACGAACCGGCTGGGCCTGGACGTCCGCGCGGACCGGCTGGCCGGACTGACGGCGACCCTGTCGGGGATCGGTGCGCCGCTGCAGTCCTGGTACGGCGTCCGCGTCTTCACCGACGGCACCGAGGCGGGCGAGATCCTGCCGCCCGACGAGGAGCTGGAGCGGCTGCTGGCCGCCGAGGACCGCGCCGGGCGGACCGACCCCTACCGGGGTGTGGCGGCACTGCTGCACCTGTGCGGGGTACGGGGCTAGCGCCGAGGACCGGCATGACGACAGAACGGCGGAGCCGCCGGGTCAGGACCCGGCGGCTCCGCCGTTCTCGTGCCTCCAGGACGGCTACGCGTCCAGGGCGGCGCGCAGGCTCATCGTGTAGAGCTCGGTCCCGCCGTCGTCGGACAGCTTCACCTGCTCGACGCCGCCTTCCAGCAGGTCCTTCCAGTACTCGCCGATCCAGGACTCCGCGTCCCCCTGCGTGGTGAACTCCTCGGGTACCACCGACGGGCTCGTCTCGGTGCCGTCGGCCGTCTCGAACCGCCACGTCCACGCCATGTCCGCCTCCGTTGCTCGCACGCTTCGCACGCTTCCTAGCCTGAGTGTGCCCGCAGAGTAACCGGGCGCGCAGCAGTCTCGGCGACGCGGGAGGATCATCCTGTGGAACTCACTCTGCTCGGCACCGGAACACCCGAGGGCCTGCCCCGCCCGGGCTGCCCCTGTGCGGCCTGCGCCGTCTCCGTCGGCTCGCGCTCCCGCGCCGCCACCGCCGTCCTCGTCGACGGGGCGCTGCTGCTGGACCTGACCCCCGGGGCGGTGCTGGCGGGCGCCCGGGCCGGGCATTCGCTGGCCGGTGTGCGGCAGGTGCTGCTGACCCATCCGCACGACGGGCCCGCGGTCGAGCTGCCGCCCGGGCTGCCGGCCGCCGGGCGGGTGCCGGACGGGCGGGAGCTCGCGGTGATCTCGGGGCACCGGGTGCGGGCGGTGCCGATGGACGCGCCCGGCACCGGGTACGAGGTGACGGGCCCGGACGGCGCCCGGCTGCTGTACCTGCCGCCGGGCGGGGCCCCGGCGGGGGTCACCGACCAGACCGGGCGGCGCCCGTACGACATGGTCCTCATGGATGTGCTGGGCCGGCCCGAGGCGCTGGCGCGGCTGCGGGCGAGCGGCGCCGTCGGCCCGGCGACGGACGTGATCGCCGTCCACCTGGACCACGACACCCCGCCGGGCCGGGAGCTGGAGCGCCGGTGCGCGGCGGCCGGGGCCCGGGCGGTGCCGGACGGGACGACCGTGATCGTCGGGGAGTACCACGCGGCCCCGGACCTGCCGCGCCGGACCCTGGTGCTGGGCGGGGCGCGCTCCGGCAAGTCCGTGGAGGCGGAGCGGCGACTGGAGTCCTTCCCGGAGGTGGTCTACGTGGCCACCGGCGGCACCCGGGGCGGCGACGCGGAATGGGCCCAGCGGGTCGGCCTGCACCGGGAGCGCCGGCCGGGGAGCTGGCGGACGGTGGAGACGTGCGAGCTGGTTCCGCTGCTGGCCGCCGACGGGCCGCCGCTGCTGATCGACTGCCTGGCGCTGTGGCTGACGGACGCGATGGACCGGGCCGGGGCGTGGGACGACGCGGTGTGGGCCAAGGACGGGCAGCAGCAGCTCGCCGGGCGGACCGCCGAGCTGGTGGCGGCCGTACGCGCGACCCGCCGTCAGGTGGTGCTGGTCAGCAACGAGGTCGGCTCGGGCGTCGTCCCGGCGACCGCGTCGGGCCGCCGCTTCCGCGACGAGCTGGGCCGGCTGAACGCGGCCGTCGCGGGCGAGTGCGAGCACGTGCTTCTCGTCGTCGCGGGCCTGGTGACCGTACTCAAGGAATAGCGCGGGACAGCATCGGAGCGGCCCGGCGGCGGGGTGTCCGACAGCCCGTCGCCGAAGGCCTGAGGGAGGGCCTTACCGGCTGTACTCTCTGGCAGATGAGCACGCTGAATCTCGACGACTTCTCCGATCTGATCGAGCGCCCCGACGGGGGCGTCCGGCGTGACGCCGAGGAACGCCGTGAGCGCCTCGCCGTCCCGCCCGGCGCGCTGGGCCGGCTCGACGAACTCGCCGAGTGGCTCGCCGCCGCGCAGGGTCGGGTTCCGGTCAAACCGATCGAGCGCCCGCGCGTGGTGCTGTTCGCCGCCGACCACGGGATCGCCGCCGAGGGCGTCTCCGCCCGGGCCGCGTCCACCGGCCACGAACTGGTGCGGGCCGTCCTCGAAGGGGCCAGCCCCGTGGCCGTCCTGGCCGGCCGGTTCGGCGCCACCATACGGATCGTCGACGCCGGGCTCGACTGCGACCCCGAGCTGCTCCCCGCGGACGTGGTCGGGCACCGGATCCGGCGGGGCAGCGGCCGGATCGACGTGGAGGACGCGCTGACGGCCGAGGAGGCCGAGGCCGCGGTGCGGCTCGGGATGCGGATCGCCGACGAGGAGGCCGACTCGGGAACGGACCTGGTCGTCCTCGGTGACCTGAGCGTGGGCGGGACCACCGTCGCCGCGACCCTCGTCGCCGCCCTGTGCGGAACGGACGCCTCGGTGGTCACCGGGCGCGGCGGCCTGCCCATCGACGACCTGACGTGGATGCGCAAGTGCGCGGCGATCCGCGACGCGCTGCGCCGGGCCCGCCCGGTCCTGGGCGACCAGGTGGCGCTGCTGGCCGCGGTCGGCGGTGCGGACGTGGCCGCCATCACCGGATTCCTCCTCCAGTGCGCGGTGCGCCGTACGCCCGTCATCCTTGACGGTGTCGTTTCGGCCGCGTGCGGGCTGGTGGCCCAGCGGGCCGCGTTCCGGGCTCCGGACTGGTGGCTGGCCGGACAGGCCAGCGGCGAGCCGGGCCAGGCGAAGGCACTTGACCGAATGGCGCTCAACCCCGTGCTCGACCACGGCGTCACAGTAGGTGAAGGTACCGGGGCACTGCTGGCTCTCCCCCTCGTCCAGGCGGCCGCCGCACTCGCGGCGGAACTCCCGGAGCGGGCGGTGGAGGAGCCGACGGAATGAGCCGCCGGGGCCCCCGGTCCTGACCAGGCCGTGGCCCCCGACCGCGCAATCACGGACAGCTGCGCCCCATATGATCGCTTTTTATGGGAGAGGTCCGTTTGACCAGCGCAGAGACCGACCGCACCGCCGCACCGGCGACCGGTCCGTCAGCCGGCAGGAAAGAGACCGGCGGCGACCCCGCCGGCAGGGCGGCGGGGAGCGGCCGGGAGACCGGCCGGGGGAGCGCCCGTTCACGGCACGGCGCCGCGTTCGCGGTGTGGTACCTGCGCGCCGTCACCTTCATCAACTTCCTCAGCGCGGTGTGGGTTTCGCTCGGGCAAGACCTGAGGCGCCACAACATCGAGGACTTCTACACCCCGTACATGCTCACCGCGGGGTTCGCCTCCGGGCTGTTCACGCTGCTGCTCGCCGTCACCCTCGGCCGCCGCAAGCGGGCCTCCTGGATCCTCAACCTCGTCCTCAGCGGCCTCCTGGCCCTGCTGCTCGCCTACGCGCTGTCCACCCACGAGGAGATCCGCGAGCACACGCAGAACTGGGTCTCCCTGGTCCTGACCGCCGCCTTCACGGCGGCCCTGCTGCTGGGCCGTCACGAGTTCTACGCCAAGGGCGACCGCTCCAACCCGACGCTCGCCAGCGCCGTCGCCGCCGTCGGTCTGCTGCTCACCTCGCTGGTCGCGGCCCTGCTCGTCGGCGCCACCAACACCTCCCCGATCGCCTCGGAGGCCTCGTTCCCGGAGCGCTGGTGGTACGGCGTGATGCGGCTGATCACCCTGACGCCCGGCGAGCGGGCCTCCGAGGCGATCGTCACGCCCGGCTGGGTGGACGTGTGCATCAACGTCATGTCGATGCTGCTGCTGCTCGCCGTGCTGTTCGCCGCCTTCCGCTCGCGCCGCGCCGTCGACCCGATCAGCGAGGAGGACGAGGAGCGGCTGCGGGCGCTGCTGGCCCGGCAGGGCGACCGCGACTCGCTCGGCTACTTCGCGCTGCGCCGCGAGAAGTCCGTCATCTGGTCCCCCACCGGCAAGGCCGCCGTCACCTACCGCGTCGTCGGCGGGGTCTCCCTGGCCTCCGGCGACCCGATCGGAGACCCGGAAGCCTGGCCCGGCGCCATCGATCCGTGGCTGGCCGAGGCCCGTGAGCACGGCTGGGTGCCGGCCGTGATGGGGGCGAGCGAGGAGGCCGGGCAGATCTACGCGCGGCACGGCCTGGACGCCCTCGAACTCGGTGACGAGGCGATCGTCGAGACCGCCGACTTCACCCTGGAGGGCCGTGCGATGCGGACCGTCCGGCAGGCATTCAACCGCGTCAGGAGGGCCGGGTACACGGTCCGCATCCGCCGCCACGACGACATCCCGGCCGAGGAGATGGCCGAGCTGGTGCGCCGTGCCGACGACTGGCGCGACGGCGCCACCGAGCGCGGCTTCTCCATGGCGCTGGGCCGCCTGGGTGATCCCGCCGACGGCCAGTGCGTGATGCTGGAGTGCACCGACGGCAACGGCGAGCTGCGGGCCGTGCTGTCCTTCGTACCGTGGGGTCCCAAGGGCCTGTCGCTCGACCTGATGCGCCGTGACCGGGACTCCGAGAACGGCCTGATGGAGTTCATGGTCATCGAACTCCTCGAACGCTCCAAGGAGATCGGGGTCACCCAGGTCTCCCTCAACTTCGCGATGTTCCGGTCCGTCTTCGAGCGCGGGTCCAGGCTCGGCGCCGGTCCGGTGCTGCGGATGTGGCGCTCGCTGCTCAGCTTCTTCTCCCGCTGGTGGCAGATCGAGTCCCTCTACCGGGCCAACGCCAAATACCGGCCGATCTGGGAACCGCGGTTCATGCTCTTCGAGAAGAGTTCGGACCTGCTGCGGATCGGTGTCGCGGCCGGCCGGGCCGAGGGCTTCCTGGAGGCCCCCGGCCTTCCGAAGTGGCTGCACCGCAGACACCTGGAGACCCGCCGTTGACAGCGTGGAACACCTCCTCACTCCGGCGGTTCGCCCGCCGTGAGTGGGGACCCATGTTCTGGACCGTCCGGGACGCGCTCGTCCGCGACACGTGGCGGGCGATCCCGATGACCCTCGGCGCGGTCTGTCTGACCTCGGTCTTCCAGATCGTGCAGAACACCTCCTGGGGGTTCCAGCCGGTCCAGGACCTCGGATCGGTCAAGGCCGCCGATCCGCTCGGGCTGGCCCTCATGCGCACCCCGCTGTCGCTGTTCGTCCCCGCCCTGGACCTGCCGGTGTGGGGGGCGCTCGCGCAGATCCTGCTCGTCTTCGGCATCGCCGAGATCTGCATCGGCTGGTGGCGCACCCTGCTGATCGGCTACGTCGCCACGCTCGCCGGGACCACGTACGCGCGGATCGGGCTCGCGCTCGGGCCGGACCATCCCCTCGGCCTGCCGGTGTCCGACCGGATCGTCAACGACACCGGGCCCTCGGCGGCGGTGGTGGGGCTGGCCATCTACGTCTGCTGGCGCTACCGGGCGTACCTGACCGGCGCCCTGGTGATCCTGGTGATGATCGGCGAGGTGCTGGTCAAGGACAACCTGGCGGGCAAGGAGCACCTGGCGGCCATCACCGCCGTCATGGCGGTGTGCGTGATGCGGGCGCACTGGGGTCCGGTGCGCTCCCGCGTCCCGCTGGGGCACCACCCTCCGCCGTAGGGGGTGCCGGCGGATGAGGCCGTACCGTATCCGGGTGACGACAGACTCCGCGCGGTTCGCCCCCACCCGGCAGTGGATGCGGGCCCACCCGCTGGCCACCGATGCCGTGCTGGCGTTCGGGGCGTTCGTCGCCATGGTCGTCGGCTCCTTCGCCGATCCGCACGGACCGCACGGGCCCACCTTCGGGACGCGCACCCCGGAGCCGTTCTCGCTGCTGCTGATGCTGCTCGGCGCGGCCGCCCTGGTCTTCCGGCGCCGTCAGCCGCGCGCCGTGCTCGCCGTGACCTGCGGGCTGTCCCTGCTGGAGCTGACCACCGGGGAGCCGCGGGCGCCCGTCGCCATGTGCGCGGTGATCGCCCTGTACACGGTGGCCGCCCACACCGACCGGCCGACGACCTGGCGGATCGGGCTGCTCACCATGGCGGGGCTGACGGGCGTGGCCATGCTCGCCGGGCCGCTGCCCTGGTACGCCCAGGAGAACATCGGGATCTTCGCCTGGACCGGGATGGCCGCGGCCGCCGGGGACGCCGTACGCAGCCGGCGGGCCTTCGTCGACGCCATCCGGGAACGGGCCGAGCGCGCCGAGCGGACCCGGGACGAGGAGGCCAGGCGGCGGGTCGCCGAGGAGCGGCTGCGGATCGCCCGGGACCTGCACGACGTCGTGGCCCATCACATCGCCCTGGTCAACGTGCAGGCGGGAGTGGCCGCGCACGTCATGGACAAGCGCCCGGACCAGGCCAAGGAGGCGCTGGCGCACGTACGGGACGCCAGCCGGTCGGCGCTGAACGAACTGCGAGCCACGGTCGGGCTGCTGCGGCAGTCCGGCGACCCGGAGGCGCCGACGGAGCCGGCGCCGGGGCTCGGCGTCCTGGACGAGCTGGTGGACACCTTCCGGCACGCCGGGCTGCCGGTGGAGGTGATCGTCCAGCTGGACGGGGCGGCGGGGCCGCTGCCGGCGGCCGTGGACCTGGCGGCCTACCGGGTGATCCAGGAGGCGCTGACGAACGTCCGCAAGCACGCAGGCCCCGGCGCGAAGGCCGAGGTCAGCGTGGTCGGAGTCGGGCCGTCGGTGGAGGTGACCGTCCTCGACGACGGCGGTGAGACGGCCGACGCGGCCCCGGAACCGGCCGACCCGGGCGGCGGCCACGGCCTCCTCGGCATGCGCGAGCGCACCGGCGCCCTGGGCGGCTCCTGCTTCGCGGGCCCCCGCTACGGCGGCGGCTACCGAGTCCACGCCATCCTCCCCATGGGATAGCCGCCTCCCCCTCGGCCCAGCCAAATCCAGCCTCGGCCCGGCCAATTTCAGCCTCGCCGGCGTTTGAGGCGCGGGTCCGGGCGGAGCCCGGTGCCCGGCGGAGCCGGGTTCCCTGGGGCGCCGCCCCAGACCCCGCGCCTCAAACGCCGGCGAGGCTGAAATACGGCCGGCCAGGCTAGGGGCAGGTTTGGCGCCACGCGTCCAGGTCGTACCGCTTCTGGAGGGAGCTCAGCTTCGCCGCACGGGCCTGCGGGCACCACCGCTTCGGCTTGCCCTCGTACTCCACGTGGAACACCGCCTTGCCCGCGTCGGTGAACGGCGCGTACCGGTCGCACTCCTCGTACTCCACGCACTGCTCGTTGACCGCGAAGTCGAAGTCGCCCACCAGCTCCGGGATCTGGTCCAGGTCGTTCTTCAGCCCCACCGACATGCCCCGGTCGTGCGCCAGCCGGGCGATCAGGCGGTTGTACTTCAGCTGGTCGTCCGCGGTCAGCGGGAACCCGGACCGGTTGGCGTAGCCGTCCATGTTGTCCGGCTCCACCGCGTCGAAGCCCTTCACCTTGCACATGTCGAACCGCTTGCCCATCAGCGGTTCCAGTTCCGCCAGGCGCCGGATGTCCAGCCAGCGTTCGCCCTCCCAGCCGTTGCCCTCGCCCAGCAGCGTCTTCGGGAAGTCGGCGGCGTCCGGCCGGAAGTCCTCCCAGGCGCCGGTGGAGATGTAGCAGATGGTCTTGCGGCCGTCCTTCTTCAGGGTGGCCAGCTGCTCCTTGGTGGTGTTGAACCCGTCGACGTCGTACACGGCCGCCTTCACCGAGGTGTCGAGCTTGCCGGTGAGCTGCCACTGCCAGCCGACCCCCGGCTTCGGCTGCCACCGCCGGCCCGGCGGCGGGTCGGGCGACAGCTCGTCGCGTTCCGGTTCCGGCTGGGTGGTGCACGCGGCGAGCAGCAGCAGGGGGACGGCCAGCAGGAGTGCGAGTTTCCTCATCCCGCCGCCTCCAGGGCGTACGGGAGGGTCCCCCAGGGGTGCGCGCCGCTGCCCGGGACGGCGCAGTGCACCCCGGCCCCGCGTTCGGAGGCGAGCTCCTCGGCGAGCCGGGCGGCGAGCGCGCCCGGCGGGACGGCGTACACGAGGTGGCAGAACCGCTGGGCCGGATGGTCGGCGGTCCAGGGCGGTACGGCGGCCGCGTCCCGGTAGGCGTCCCAGGGGCCCTCGAAGGTGACGAGCAGGTCGGCGAGTTCGGCGTAGCCGGGGTGCGGGTGGACCCCGTGGTTGAGGACGAGGGTACGGGCGCCCGCGGCCCGGGCGGCCACCGCGAGCCGCCCGTAGTGCGGGAGCAGTTCGGGGTCGGCGGAGGCCTGGTCGAGGAAGGCCCCGTCGGTGGTGTACCAGTCGCGGTGGCGCAGCAGGTCCTGCACCACCTCGGCGTGCGGGCGCCGCCCGTAGTCGGTGTCGGCGTACCCGAGGACGGGTACCCCGGCCTCACGCAGCCGTTCGGCGACGACGGCGAACCGTTCGTCGCGGGCGGCACCCGGACCGCTGTCGGGGTTGAGGACCACCGAGTGCAGCCGGCCGGCGGAGCGGATGAGCCGCTCCCAGGCTTCCGGCCGGTCGGCGGGATGCTCGTAGAGGGGCACCAGCAGCATGGGGTCCTTCTTCTCGGACGGATGGTGCGTCATCGGTGGGCGGTCGCGCGGCCGAGGAACAGGCAGACCAGGGTGGCCAGTACGGCGGCGGCGCCCGCCACCACCAGCTGGACCGCCCGGGGCTGGCCGAGCCCGGTCAGCAGGGCCAGGCTCTGGGCTACGGCGGCCGAGGAGCAGACCACGGCCGCGGGCCGGACCGCCCCGAAGGACTGCAGGAGCAGCCCGGTCCACATGACGGCCCCGAGCAGCAGCAGGGTCGCGATCCGGACTCCGGTGAGCATGGGGGCTCCGGGCCAGAGCAGGGTGCCGGCCAGGCCCAGGGCCAGCAGGACGGTCAGGTAGACGGCGAGGCAGCGGGTCAGGGTGGCGAGCATCCGCCGGCGGAAGGCCCGGGGCGAGCGGGCCCCCTGGAGCCCGGAGAGGGTCCCGCTGCGGAACCGGTGGAGCAGCCATTCGGCCGGGCCCATGCTGAGGGTGAGGGCCACCGCCGAGGGGGCGGCGACCGCCTCGGCGGGGCCTCCGGCGAGGACCTCCCCGAGGGCGGCGTACAGCACGAGCAGGCCGGTGCCGAGGCCGAAGACCCCGTAGGGGACCGAGTCCCCGATCCGGGGTCCGCGGGGTGCGAAGTCCTCCTCGGCGCCGCGCAGCATCTGCCAGCGCACGGGGCCCTGGCCGGGGCGGCGGGCCGCCGAGGCGCGGATCCGGTGCACGGCGGTCCGGAACCCGTCCGCCAGCGGGAGTTCCCGCAGGGCCAGGGTGCAGGCGGCCAGCAGGGACACCACGAGCAGGGTCACCCGGACCGGCACGGGCAGGTCGACGAAGAGCGCGAGCAGGGCTCCGACGGCCATCGGGGCGAGTGCGGCGAGCAGGACCCGTTCCCGGCCGAGGACCAGCAGGACGGTGGCGGCCCCGACGTAGAAGGCCTGTCCGGCGGCGAAGGCGTAGGAGAACGGGGGCCCGCCGGGTACCGCCAGTGCGGCGGCGGTGCCCAGCAGGGCACCGACGGGCGCTCCGACGAGCAGGGTCCGCCCGGCGGCGCCCCGGTCGCCGAGGCCGAGCCAGGAGTAGGCCCGGTGGGACAGGGTCTGGTCCCAGACCCAGCCGATGAGCGCGCCGGCGAGCAGGGTCAGGGTCCCGGCGGGCAGGCCGAGGCGGTCCTGGGGGCCTTCGAGCAGGGGGGCGCCGAGCAGGTAGGCCAGGCCGGGCAGGGCGAAGATCACCCCGCGCAGCAGGCAGGCGGTGAGGGAGACCTTCCAGGGGTCGGGGGCGGCGCCCGGCTCCGGGAAGGAGCGGGGCACCCGGGCGTAGAGCTCCTCGGCGAGTCCGAAGGAGTCGTGCCGGCCGTAGGTGAGCCGGATGTACTCGTCCGTCATGCCGTCGGATTCGAGGATGGCGGCGATCTCGTCGGGGTGGACGGCGGAGGCGATGAACACGTCGAGGCGCTCGGCGAGTTCGTCCATCGGGTCGGTGGCGGCGTCGGCGGCGGTGACGTCGGCGCCGGGGCCGTCGCGGCGTGGCCGCGGGACGGCCGGGAGGGTGTCGGCGCCGGAACCAGGTCCGGAGCCGGGCGGCTTGAGCCAGAGGGATCCGCTCACCACAGGCTCCCGTCGGCAGCGAGTTCGCGGTACCAGGGATCGGCGAGCCGCTGGGTCCATTCGTCGCCCGCGTGGACGGGCAGGACGGGCTGGCCGGCGAGTTCGCGGTAGATGTGCCGGAAGCCGTCCACGGACCGGTGGAGGGTGAACTTCTCCACGACCCGCTTGCGGGACATCCGGCCGAGTTCGGCCCGGCGTTCGTCGTCGCGGAGCAGGGCGAGGGTGGCGCGGGCCATGGTCTCGGGCTCGCGGGGCGGTACGACGAGGCCGGTGTCGCCGACGGCCTCGCGGACGCCGCCGACGTCGGTGGAGACGGTGGTGCGGCCGCAGGACATGGCTTCGATGATGCTGAAGGGGAAGCCCTCGCTGATGGAGGAGAGCATGACGACGCTGCCGGCCGCGTAGGCCTGGGCCACCTGGTCGATGCGGCCCTCGTAGGTGATCCCGTCGGTCACGCCGAGTTCGGCGGCGAGCTTCTCCAGGCGGAGCTTGTACTCCTCGCAGCCGGCCGGGACGGGGCCGAAGAGGCGCAGCCGCAGGGCGGGCAGTTCCTCGCGCATGAAGGCGTAGGCCCGGATGAGGGTTTCGAGGTCCTTGATCGGGTCGATGCGGCCGCACCAGCTGAGGGTGGGCACGTCGGGTTCGGGGCCGGCCTCGGGGAACGCGTGCGGGTCGACGCCGTTGTAGACGGTGCGGATGCGGTCGGAATCGGCGCCTCCGCGCTCCTCCCAGCGGCGGTTGTACTGGTTGCACGGGGTGATCAGGTCGGCCTGCCGGTAGCCCTCGGTGTTGAGCTCGCGGTAGAAGCCGAGCATGAGGGCCTTGACGGGCCAGCGCTGGGCGGCGCTGCGGTAGCCGAGGTAGCGCTCGCGCAGGTAGATGCCGTGCTCGGTGAGCAGGAAGGGGACCCCGTCGAGGTATTTGGCGGCGAGGGCCGGGAGGGTGGCGAGGCCGCTGCTGACGGCGTGCGCGACGCTGTCGGGCGGGATCCGGACACCGAGCGGGCGCAGTGCGTGTTCCAGCAGGTCGGTGGCGGTGAGCGCGTCGTGGATGGTGGGCCCTGCCTGGGCGGTGACGAGCCCGGGGCGGGTCCATACGGTCATCAGGAGCCGCAGGACCGATTCGGAGCGCAGGGCCGGTGCGAGTTTGCCGGCCCGGGCCAGGACGGCCAGTTCGCGCAGGGCCTCGGAGAAGCTGTGCCGGGCGGGATCGGGCTCGGGGTCGAGCAGGGAGAGCAGGAAGCTCTCGTAGACCTCGGTGAAGCGGCGGTGGGCCTTGCCGCGCAGGGCCGACCGGCGGATGCGGGACGGGAGCGGCCCCCAGAGCGGGAAGGCGGTGTGCCGGTAGACGTTGCGGGGCAGTTCCCAGGTGACCGGCTCTCGTCCGGAGCCGGTCAGGGCTATGACGTTGAAGTCGACCTCCGGCATACCTCGTACCAGTTGGTCGCACCAGGTGCTGACGCCCCCGTGGACGTGCGGATAGGTGCCTTCGGTGAGCATGGTGACGTGACGCCCATGACTCATGCGGTGTGTCCCCCCAGGACGGAAAAGGGGCCGGCGCCCGTGGGTTCGCGGAGCGCCGGCGCTAGGTGGTACTCGTGGTGGCTTGCGGGACGGTCAGCTGGGCAGCTTGAGCGTGACGGCGCTCTGGAGCAGCTCGGGACCGGCCCAGGCGGAGCGGGTACCGGCGTAGGCGGTGCCGAAGTCGGCGGTGCCGAGCAGCAGCTGCTTCTTGGTGCCGGTGGGGGCGGTCACCGGGGCGACGACCCCGGAGGGCGCCTTGATGGTGATGTCCTTGCCGATGCGGTAGGCGGTGACCTTGCCGTCCGCGAGGGCCTTGTCCCAGGCGGCGCGGCGCTGGAACTCGACGCCGGTGTCCTTCATGCTCTGGTTGACGATCGGCGCGCTGGGGGCGTAGAGGGCGCGGTAGGTGTCGAGGACCTGGTTGAGCACGGGGTAGAGGGTCCGGTCCTCGGCGAGGTTGGACTGGTGGACGTAGTGCGGGCGCGGGTCGTTGGCCAGGACGTGGCGCAGGGCGGTGCGGGCCTCGGCCGGGACGATGCTGTCGAGGTAGCCGGTGTTGACGTTCAGCGGGGCCGGCAGGCAGGTGGAGGTCGCCGGGTTGTCCTCGCAGACGCCGCTCCCGCCCTGGGCGCGGCTGGTGTAGATCCAGTTGTACTCGTCGGCCATCTCGGCGTTGGTGCCCGTGTTGTAGTACACGTTCATCGGGTGCCGGGGGACGGTGAGGGCCGCGCCGACCGCTCGCTGCGCGGGTTCGCGGGAGTTGTCGCTGCCCGCCCACTTGACCCCGTTGTCGGCGAGGGCGCCGGCCAGGTTGGGGTTGTCCACGGGCTGCTGCGGTGCGGTCTTGAGGCCGGAGTGCTCACCGGTGACCAGTTCGGTCTTGTCGGTGGTGATGCCCTTGGCGGCGGCCCAGTTGTTGTTGTCGCGGATCTGGGCGGAGATCTCGGCGCGGCTCATGTACTGGATCGCGCCCGCGGCGTTCTTCGTACAGGTCCACGGGGTGACGGCGGTGTTCTGGACACAGCCGAGGAACGGGTGGGTGTAGGTGTGGTTCATCCACCGGTACTTGGCGCGGTCGGCGACGAGCTGGGCGGTCAGCGCGTCGACGCCGCCGTTCTCGGCCTTCCACTCCTCCCCGGCACCGCCGTTGAAGAGCATGTCGAGCTTGAAGTTCTTCGACGTCTGCCACTGCGCCGCGTACACGGCGTCGGCGGCGCTCATCCGGATGGTGCTCTCCTTGCCCTCGCCGCCCGCGCAGGCGTAGTCGCCCGGCGTGCAGTTCAGGTCTTTGTTCCAGCGGGCGTCGGGGGCGAAGACGTCGTCGACGTGGACCGCGAAGTAGTTGCGGCTCTGGCCGAGGTGCACCCCCTGGGTCAGCCAGTCGACGATGCCGCGGGCGAGCAGCCGGAACTGCTGCTGGTACTGGTTGTAGCCGAAGGTGACGACCAGTTCGCTGCGGCCGTCGTGCGCGTACTCGCCGACGAGCGAGGCCCGGCCGGAGCCGACGGGCGCGTCGACGTAGCTGGTGTAGCCGGGGCGCGGCTTGCCCATGAAGCCGAAGCTCTCGGGGACCAGGGCCGAGTTGTCCTCGAAGGTGACCTGGCCGCCGAGGTAGGCGAAGGGGCCGGCCTTTCCGGCGGTGGTGACGGCGGCCTGGGTGCCGTCGAGCTGGCCGCTGTAGCCGCCGTTGTCGGTGTATTCCAGCCCGACGCCCGGGTGGGCCCAGGTGTAGGCGTCGACCTGGCGGATGCCGTAGGCCGTCTCGTAGGCGGTGAGGGCGGCCATCTCGGCCGAGCCCTCGCCGAACGGGTTCTCGTTCGGCAGGACGACACCCTGGTACTTGGCGCGCGGACGGCCGTCCACCGTGTCGCTGAGGAAGCCCGCGTCGATGACCGGGCGGCCGCTGCTGCCCAGCTGGACGCGGGTGTAGGGCACCCCCGTGTCGCGGAGTTCCGCGGTGATCGCCTCGACCGAGCTGCCACCGTCGTCGACGACCAGCACCTTCAGGTCGATGCGCGGTGTCACGGCCGCCTGGGCGGTCGCGGCGGGTACTGCCACGGACACCAGGGCGGCTGCCGCCATCATCGCGGCGACCCTGTTCATCCGGTTCTTGTTGACCATTTCGGCCTTTCCCCCCGCAGGCGTCCCTCGACTCGGCCCTTGGCGGACGGCCGGGCCTGGGAGGCTCTGTGGAAATCATGCAAAGGAACCCCGCGTCCCCTTGCGAGAGTGGACCGAGTCTTTCGGACCTCGTCAGGCCTACGAGGCAAACCTGGAGCAGAGTCCACAGATGGGTGAACCTGACGGCCTCTTGATCGAACAACTTGCCAAACCTTCGAGTGACGTACGGACGAGCGCGTACGCGTAGGCTCATTTCTGGCGGCCGTCGGGCCCGAATACGATCGCTACGGATGGCCGTCCACCCACTCGGCCCACACACACAAACGGAAGCGAGACTTCACCACCGTGACTGCTCTGACTCTCAGCACTGCCGGCGCGGCGACGCTCCGCGCCGACGCCCTCGTGGTCGGCGTGGCGAAGGGCCCCAAGGGACCGATCGTCGCCGCAGGCGCCGAGGCCGTGGACAAGGCGTTCGACGGTAAGCTCGCCGGCGTCCTCGACGCGCTGGGCGCCTCCGGCGCCGAAGGCGAGATCACCAAGCTGCCGGCCCCGGCGGGCCTCAAGGTCCCGGTCGTGCTGGCGGTGGGGCTCGGCTCCGTCCCCGAGAAGGACGAGTCGTTCGACGAGGAGGTGCTGCGCCGCGCCGCCGGCGCCGCCGCCCGCGCGCTGCACGGCAGCAAGAAGGCCGCCTTCGCCCTCCCGCTGGAGGACGCCTCGGCCGTCACCGCCGTCGCCGAGGGCGCCCTGCTGGGCGCCTACGCCTTCACCGCCTACCAGGGCGGCGAGAACAAGGCCCGCAAGGAGGCCAAGGGCGCTGCCCCGAAGGCCCCGCTGGCCGAGGTGGCCCTGCTGGGCGCCAAGCCCCGCGACAAGGAGCACAAGGCCGCCGCCGAGCGCGCCGAGATCGTGGCGGCCGAGGTCAACGTCGCCCGTGACCTGGTCAACACCCCGCCGAACGACCTGACCCCCGAGGCCTTCGCCGCGGTCGCCTCCGCGGCCGCGAAGGAGAACGGCATCAAGGTCCAGGTGCTGGACGAGAAGGCCCTGATCAAGGGTGGCTTCGGCGGCATCATGGGCGTCGGCAAGGGCTCCGAGAACCTGCCGCGCCTGGTGAAGCTCACCTACACGCACCCCAAGGCGGAGAAGACCCTGGCCTTCGTCGGCAAGGGCATCACCTACGACTCGGGCGGCATCTCCCTGAAGCCGGCCGGCCACAACGAGACGATGAAGTGCGACATGGCCGGCGCCGCCGCCGTCTTCGCCTCCGTCGTCGCGGCCGCGAAGCTGGGCCTGCGGGTCAACGTCACCGGCTGGCTCGCGCTCGCCGAGAACATGCCGTCCGGCTCCGCCACCAAGCCCGGTGACGTGCTGCGCATGTACAGCGGCAAGACCGTCGAGGTCCTCAACACGGACGCCGAGGGCCGTCTGGTCCTCGGTGACGCGCTGACCAAGGCCTCCGAGGACAACCCGGACGCGATCGTCGACGTCGCCACCCTGACCGGCGCCATGGTGCTCGCCCTCGGCGACCGCACCTTCGGGATCATGGCCAACGACGACGCCTTCCGCACGTCGATCCACGAGATCGCCGAGGAGGTCGGCGAGTCCTCCTGGCCGATGCCGCTCCCCGCCGAGCTGCGCAAGACCATGGACTCCCCCACCGCCGACATCGCGAACATGGGTGTCCGCATGGGCGGCGGCCTGGTGGCCGGCCTCTTCCTGCAGGAGTTCGTCGGCGAGGGCATCACCTGGGCCCACCTCGACATCGCCGGCCCGGCCTTCCACGAGGGCGCGCCGCACGGCTACACCCCCAAGGGCGGCACCGGCTCCGCCGTCCGCACCCTGGTGCGTCTCGCCGAGCGCACGGCCACGGGCGACCTGGGCTGATTGCTCCGTTCGATGTGACGTGACGCACCCCGGGCCGGGTCAGGGCCCGGGGTGCGTCCGTCTCACGACGAAACCTGAAGGAATCGGTAGGTATCTCGGTAGGTACCTACGCCTCGGTAACCCCCGGTCCGGGAGGATCGCCCGATCACATCGTGGGCCCGGCGTCCCGCGTTCCCCCGACAAATGCGAAGATGGGTTCTCGGCAGGACAGGGCCCCCACCACAGGGCCGAAGAAACAAGCGGCCGTATACCAGCCGCCGCCCGGTCACAGAGGACCGGTGCCCGGCGCACATGCATGGAGGACGTGACGTGGCGAACGACGCCAGCACCGTTTTCGACCTAGTGATCCTCGGCGGTGGCAGTGGCGGTTACGCCGCGGCGCTGCGCGCATCCCAGCTGGGTCTGGACGTTGCCCTGATCGAGAAGAACAAGCTCGGCGGCACCTGCCTGCACAACGGCTGCATCCCCACGAAGGCTCTGCTGCACGCGGGCGAGATCGCGGACCAGGCTCGTGAAGCCGCCCAGTTCGGTGTCAAGACCTCCTTCGAGGGAATCGACATCGCGGGTGTCCACAAGTACAAGGACGAGGTCATCTCGGGCCTGTACAAGGGTCTGCAGGGCCTGGTCGCCTCCCGCAAGGTGACCTACATCGAGGGAGAGGGCCGCCTCTCCTCCCCGACTTCCGTCGACGTGAACGGCCGGCGCATCCAGGGCCGCCACATCCTGCTGGCGACCGGCTCCGTGCCGAAGTCGCTGCCGGGCCTGAACATCGACGGCAACCGCATCATCTCCTCGGACCACGCGCTGGTCCTGGACCGCGTCCCCGAGTCGGCGATCGTCCTGGGCGGCGGCGTCATCGGCGTCGAGTTCGCCTCGGCGTGGAAGTCCTTCGGTTCCGACATCACCGTCATCGAGGGCCTCAAGCACCTCGTGCCGGTCGAGGACGAGAACAGCTCGAAGCTGCTGGAGCGCGCGTTCCGCAAGCGCGGCATCAAGTTCAACCTGGGCACCTTCTTCGACAAGGCCGAGTACACGGAGAACGGCGTCCGCGTGACGCTGGTCGACGGCAAGACCTTCGAGGCCGAGGTGCTGCTGGTCGCGGTGGGTCGCGGCCCCGTCTCGCAGGGTCTGGGCTACGAGGAGCAGGGCGTCGCGATGGACCGCGGCTACGTCCTGGTCGACGAGTACATGCAGACCAACGTGCCGACCATCTCGGCCGTCGGTGACCTCGTCCCCACCCTCCAGCTCGCGCACGTCGGCTTCGCCGAGGGCATCCTGGTCGCAGAGCGTCTGGCCGGCCTCAAGGCCGTCCCGATCGACTACGACGGTGTCCCGCGCGTCACCTACTGCCACCCCGAGGTCGCTTCCGTCGGCATCACCGAGGCCAAGGCCAAGGAGATCTACGGCGCGGACAAGGTCGTGGCCCTGAAGTACAACCTGGCGGGCAACGGCAAGAGCAAGATCCTCAAGACCGCGGGCGAGATCAAGCTCGTCCAGGTCAAGGACGGTGCCGTGGTCGGCGTCCACATGGTCGGTGACCGGATGGGCGAGCAGGTCGGCGAGGCCCAGCTGATCTACAACTGGGAAGCTCTGCCGGCCGAGGTCGCGCAGCTCATCCACGCGCACCCGACCCAGAACGAAGCGATGGGCGAGGCCCACCTGGCCCTCGCCGGCAAGCCGCTTCACTCCCACGACTAATTCGTCACGGGCGCGACGACCACTTCCGCACATTCGTTAGGAGCAACTGAAACCATGTCGGTTTCCGTAACCCTTCCGGCGCTCGGTGAGAGCGTCACCGAGGGCACTGTCACCCGCTGGCTGAAGGCCGAGGGCGAGCGCGTCGAGGCCGACGAGCCGCTGCTCGAGGTCTCGACCGACAAGGTCGACACCGAGATCCCCTCCCCCGTGTCGGGCATCCTGGCCTCCATCAAGGTCGCCGAGGACGAGACCGTCGAGGTCGGCGCCGAGCTGGCCGTCATCGACGACGGCTCCGGCGCTCCGGCCGCTGCTGCGGCTCCGGCCGCCGAGCCGGCCGCCGCCGAGGCCCCCGCCGCCGCTCCGGCCCCGGTCGCCGAGGCCCCCGCGGCTCCGGCTCCCGTCGCCGAGGCGCCCGTTGCTGAGACTGCCGGGGGCCATGCCGCGTCCGGCACCGATGTCGTGCTCCCCGCCCTGGGCGAGTCCGTCACCGAGGGCACCGTCACCCGCTGGCTGAAGCAGGTCGGCGAGTCCGTCGAGGCCGACGAGCCGCTGCTCGAGGTCTCCACGGACAAGGTCGACACCGAGATCCCGGCGCCGGTCTCCGGCACGCTGCTGGAGATCCTGGTCGGCGAGGACGAGACCGCCGAGGTCGGCGCCCGTCTGGCCGTCATCGGCGTCGCCGGCGCCGCTCCGGCCGCTCCGGCCGCCCCGGCTCCGGCTGCCGCCCCGGCCCCCGTGGCCGCTCCGGCCCCGGTCGCCCCGGCTGCCCCGGTCGCCGCTCCGGCTCCGGTCGCCCCGGCCGCTCCGGTCGCCGCTCCGGCTCCGGTCCAGGCCGCCGCCCCGGTGGCCGCTCCGGCCCCGGCCGCTCCGGCCGCCCCGGCTCCGGTCGCCCCGGCCTCCGCTCCGGCGTCCGCCGGTGACGAGGCCGCGTACGTGACCCCGCTGGTGCGCAAGCTCGCCTCGGAGTCCGGCGTCAACCTGTCCACGGTCTCGGGCACCGGTGTCGGTGGCCGTATCCGCAAGCAGGACGTCCTGGCCGCCGCCGAGGCCGCCAAGGCCGCCGCTGCCGCCCCGGCGCCGGCCGCCGCCGCTCCGGCCGCGAAGGCTCCGGCCGCCGCGGTGTCCGAGCTGCGCGGTCAGACCGTCAAGATGACCCGCATGCGCAAGGTCATCGGCGACAACATGATGAAGGCCCTGCACTCGCAGGCCCAGCTCAGCTCCGTGGTCGAGGTGGACATCACCAAGATCATGAAGCTGCGCGAGAAGGCCAAGGGCGCGTTCCTGGCCCGTGAGGGCGTCAAGCTCTCGCCGATGCCGTTCTTCGTCAAGGCCGCGGCCCAGGCGCTGAAGGCCCACGCGGTCGTCAACGCCCGGATCAACGAGGACGAGGGCACCATCACCTACTTCGACTCGGAGAACATCGGCATCGCCGTGGACTCCGAGAAGGGCCTGATGACCCCGGTCATCAAGGGTGCCGGTGACCTCAACCTGGCGGGCATCTCCAAGGCGACCGCCGACCTGGCCGCCAAGGTCCGCGGCAACAAGATCACGCCGGACGAGCTGTCGGGCGCGACCTTCACCATCAGCAACACCGGCTCGCGCGGTGCGCTGTTCGACACGGTCATCGTGCCCCCGAACCAGGTCGCCATCCTGGGCATCGGTGCCACGGTGAAGCGCCCGGTGGTCATCGAGACCGCCGAGGGCACCAACATCGGCATCCGCGACATGACGTACCTGACCCTGTCCTACGACCACCGCCTGGTGGACGGCGCGGACGCGGCCCGGTACCTCTCGGCCGTCAAGGCGATCCTCGAAGCCGGCGAGTTCGAGGTCGAGCTCGGCCTGTAAGGGTCACCGCACGGCCCCGGCCGTCGCACACGGCACGGCGCCCCCGCCCGGAACACCTCCGGGCGGGGGCGCCGTCGTCGTATCCCTCTCGGAGCCCTGGTCCGGAGCCTGTTGTAACCAGCCTCACCCGGCGTCCGCGACCGGGAACGCATCCGGTGGGGGCTACTCGGCCGTATTGTCTACGCATCGAAGCGATGCATTGCCCCTACAGGAGATGAAGCCCCGATGATCACCCCACCCGTCGTGCACTCGCTGCGCGAGCAGATCCGCGAGCACATCGTGGAGGGGATCGTCAGCGGGCGCTGGAAGCCCGGCGAGCGGATCGTCGAGCGCCGGATCGCCGTGGAGCTGGAGGTCAGCCAGACCCCCGTACGGGAGGCCCTGCGCGAGCTGGAGACGCTGCGGCTGATCGAGTCGGCACCGAACAAGGGCGTGCGCGTACGGAACCTCTCCGCGGCCGACCTGGAGGAGATCTACCCGGTCCGGGCCGGTCTGGAGCAGATCGCGGCCGAGCTGGCCGCGCCGCGGCTGGCGAGCGACTGCTCGGCGCTGGAGCCGCACGTGGCGGCGCTGTGGGAGGCCGACCGGACCGAGGACGGGACCGCGCAGGTGCGGCACACCGTCGGGTTCCACCGGGAGATGGTGCGGGCGGCCGGGAACAGCGTGCTGCTGCACACCTGGGAGAGCCTGGGCATCGAGGTCTTCACGGCGCTGTCCATCCGCTGGCTGGGGACCGTCCAGAAGTCGTACGCCGAGGAGCACGAGGCCCTCGTCGAGGCGTTCCGCAGTCAGGATCCGGACATCGGGCTGCTCGTGAAGCGGCATGTCCTGGGGTGCGCCCCGCGCGCTTGATCCACTGCGAGAGCGCCTGTTCGTCCGCATTTGACCGGCACCGCGTGCCTTTTTCTCTGGCACGCGGTGCCGACTTTCGCCGGATGGACGTTTCTTTGTCACTTTCATTTGATCGATCATCGATCAGCGATTTACAGTCGTCGCGGACCTCAACCAGGTCCACCGACCCTGTCCTGCCCGTCAGGGATTTTTTCACCACCTCTCCTTTGTCCGGAAGGCGGCGCACAGCAATGTCCGACCCCGTAGGAAAGCTTCCGAGCGAGCTCGACCAGCTCCCGGACCGCGACACCGAGGAGACCGCCGAATGGGCGGCCTCCCTCGACGCCGTCGCACAGGCCGCCGGTACGCGCCGCGCCGAATACCTGCTCCGCCGCACGCTCCAGCACGCCGAGGCCGCCGGCCTCGCCCTGCCCAAGCTGCTGGAGACGGACTACGTCAACACCATCCCCACCGCCGCGGAGCCCGAGTTCCCCGGCGACGAGGAGATGGAAGCCCGGATCACCGCATGGAACCGCTGGAACGCGGCCGCCATGGTGACCCGCGGCTCCAAGTACGGCGTCGGCGGCCACATCGCCACCTTCGCCTCCGCCGCGTGGCTCTACGAGACCGGCTTCCAGCACTTCTTCCGCGGGAAGGAGGCCGACGGATCGGGCGACCAGCTCTACATCCAGGGCCACGCCTCCCCCGGCATCTACGCCCGCGCGTTCCTCGACGGACGCGTCTCCGAGCAGCAGCTCGACAACTTCCGCCAGGAGTCCGGCGGCAACGGCCTGCCGTCCTACCCGCACCCGCGGCGCCTGCCGTGGCTGTGGGAGTTCCCGACGGTGTCCATGGGCCTCGGCCCGCTCTCCGCGATCTACCAGGCGCGTTTCAACCGCTACCTGCAGAACCGGAGCATCAAGGACACCGCCAACTCGCACGTCTGGGCCTTCCTGGGCGACGGCGAGATGGACGAGCCCGAGTCGACCGCCGCCCTGGCCCTCGCCTCCCGCGAGCAGCTCGACAACCTGACCTTCGTCATCAACTGCAACCTGCAGCGCCTCGACGGTCCGGTCCGCGCCAACTTCCGCGTGGTCCAGGAGCTGGAGGCCCAGTTCCGCGGCGCCGGCTGGAACGTCATCAAGTCGCTGTGGGGCTCCGCCTGGGACGAGCTGTTCCAGCTCGACACCACGGGCGCCCTCGTACGCCGCCTGCGCGAGGTACCGGACGCGCAGTTCCAGACGTACGCGACCCGCGACGTGGCCTACATCCGCCAGCACTTCTTCGGCGCCAACGCCGACCTCGTGCAGCTGGCGGGCGTACTGTCCGACGCGAAGATCGCCGAGTGCTTCCACTCCTCCCGCGGCGGCCACGAGCCCCGCAAGGTCTACGCCGCGTACAAGGCCGCCCTGGAGCACAAGGGTGCGCCGACGGTCATCCTCGCGCAGACCGTCAAGGGCTACACGCTGGGCGCCGGGTTCGAGTCGAAGAACGCGAACCACCAGATGAAGAAGCTGACGATCGACGAGTTCAAGGACATGCGTGACCTCCTTGGCCTCCCGATCCCCGACAGCGCCTTCGCCGACGGCCAGGTCCCGTACGGCCACCCGGGCGCGAACAGCCCCGAGGTGCAGTACCTGAACGAGCGCCGCGCGGCGCTCGGCGGTCCGGCCCCGGCCCGCAAGGTCAAGCACGTCGCGCTGCCCGCCCCCGCGGACCGTTCCTTCGCCCCGCTGCTCAAGGGCTCCGGCAAGCAGGAGATGGCCACCACCATGGCCTTCGTCCGGCTCGTCAAGGACCTGATGCGGGACAAGGAGACCGGCAAGCGCTGGGTGCCGATCGTCCCCGACGAGGCCCGCACCTTCGGTATGGAGTCCCTCTTCCCGTCGGCCGGCATCTACTCGCCGCTGGGCCAGACGTACGAGCCGGTCGACCGCGACCAGCTCATGTACTACAAGGAAGCCAAGGACGGCCAGATCCTCAACGAGGGGATCACCGAGGCCGGCGCCATGGCCGACTTCATCGCCGCCTGCACGTCGTACGCGACGCACGGCGAGCCGATGATCCCGTTCTACATCTTCTACTCGATGTTCGGCTGGCAGCGCACCGCCGACCAGATGTGGCAGCTCGCCGACCAGCTCGGCAAGGGCTTCATCGTCGGCGCCACCGCCGGCCGCACCACGCTGACCGGTGAGGGCCTCCAGCACGCGGACGGCCACTCGCACCTGATCGCGTCCACGAACCCGGCGTCGCTCAACTACGACCCGGCCTTCGCGTACGAGATCGCGGTGATCGTCAAGGACGGTCTGCGCCGGATGTACGGCGAGACGCCGGAAGACGTCTTCTACTACCTGACGGTCTACAACGAGCCGAAGGTGCAGCCCGCCATGCCGGAGGGCGTGGAGGAGGGCATCCTCAAGGGCCTGTACCGCTTCAACACGGCGGCGGACCTGTCGGAGGCGGCCCCGGCCGCCGACGCCCCCAAGGTCCAGCTGATGGCCTCGGGTACGGCGATCCACTGGATCCTGGAGGCGCAGAAGCTGCTGGCCGCCGAGTGGAACGTGGCCGCCGACGTCTGGTCCGCCACCTCCTGGGGCGAGCTGCGGCGCGAGGCGCTGGAGTGCGACGAGGCGCTGCTGCGCGGCGAGGTGCGCACCCCGTACGTCACCCGCGCGCTGGAGGGCGCGGCCGGCCCGGTGCTCGCCGTCTCGGACTGGATGCGTCAGGTCCCGGACCAGATCAGCCAGTGGGTGGAGCAGGACTACACCTCGCTCGGTACGGACGGCTTCGGCCTCTCCGACACCCGCGAGGGCGCCCGCCGCCACTTCGGTGTCGACGCCCAGTCGATCGTGGTGGCCGCGCTGGCCCAGCTCGCCCGCCGTGGCGAGGTGCCGGCGTCCGCCGTCAAGGAGGCCCGGGAGCGCTACGGCCTGTAGGGTCCCGCGCCCGCGCACAGCACGCCGAAGGCCGGTGTCCGGCCCCGCCAAGGGGGTCGGACACCGGCCTTTGGCCGTATGAGCGGTGGCGGCCGGGGGGTGAACCCGTGATGCTGGAGCGGTGATGGACGAGACGGAGTTCTGGGAGATCGTCGACCGTACCCGCGAGGCCGCCGACGGCGACCCCGAGGAACACGCCGAGCTGCTCGTGGAGCGGCTCGCACTGCTCGACCCGGACTCCGTCCTGGACTTCGCCCGCCACTTCGAGTCCCGGTACAACCGGGCGTACACCTGGGACCTGTGGGGCGCGGCCTGGGTGCTGCTCGACGGGGCGAGCGACGACGCCTTCGACTACTTCCGCTGCTGGCTGATCGGCCAAGGGCGGGAGGTGTTCGAGGGCGGGGTGCACGATCCCGACCAGCTGGCGGAGCTCCTGGGCGAGTTCGACGAGGAGATCGACGGGGACGGCGAGGAGCTGGGGTACGCGGCCGACGAGGCGTACGAGCAGCTGACCGGAGCCGTGGCGCCGGATCTGGGCATCCCGATGCAGGCGGCCGAGCCGGAGGGCGCCCCGCTGGACTTCGAGAACGAAGCCGTGCTCGCGGAGCGCTTCCCCCGGCTGTGGGACCGGTTCCGCGCCTGATCAGTAGTGCGTGCCGCCGTCGATGCGGATCTCCGTACCGGTGATGAACGCGCCGTCCTCGGAGCCCAGCATGGCGACGACGCCGGCGACGGTCTGCGGGCCGGCGAAGCCCTGCCCGAGGGCCGGGGCCAGCTTGGCGAAGAGGGACCAGTCGGTGTCCTCCGGCAGGCCGGGGCCGTTGCCGGTGGTCATGCCGCTCTCGATGGAGCCGGGTGCCACGCTGACGAAGCGCAGGCCCTGCTTGCTGTACTCGGCGGCCAGCGCGTGGGTCATGGACTGGATGCCGCCCTTGCTGGCCGCGTAGGCGGACATGTAGGGGTGGGCGAAGGACGCCGAGGTGGAGCTGAAGTTCACGACGACCGGCCGGTCGCCCGCGAGCAGCGCCGGGAGGGTCTCGCGGATCATCAGGAAGGTGCCGGTCAGGTTGACCCCGATGACCTGGTTCCAGAGGTCCAGGGTGGTCTCGTGGGTGTGCCCGGAGCGCAGGATGCCGGCGGCGTTGACGAGTACGTCGATCCCGCCGAGGACGCCGGCAGCGGCGGCCACGCCCTCCTTGACGGCGCTCTCGTCGGCTATGTCGAGGAGCGCGGTGGTGAGCCGGGCCGCGTGACCGTCGGCGGCGGCCCGGTCGGCGGTGGCCTTCAGGCCCGCCTCGTTGACGTCCACGGTGTGGACCCGGCCGCCCTCGGCGAGGATGCGGTGGACGGTGGCCTGGCCGATGCCGGAGCCACCGCCGGTGATGAGGACGCGACGTCCTTCGTAACGGTTCATGGCGCGAGCGTACCCAAGTGATGACACGTTTTGCCATGGCGACAAAGCATGTAATCGCCGGGGATGGCGGGGGGTACGCTTCACCCGTGAGATCCCCTCGTCCGTACTCTCCCCAGGCCGGCCCCGGAGCCCAGTCGCTGACCGAGCGCCGCAAGGCCGCCACCCAGCTCGACATCGCCCGCGCGGCCTGTGAACTGTTCGCCGAACACGGCCCCGACGGCACCACCGCCGAGGACATCGCCCACCGGGCGGGGGTGGCACTGCGCACCTTCTACCGCTACTTCCGCAACAAGCAGGAGGCGGTGGCCCCGCTGCTGGCCGGCGGCGGTGACGCCTGGCGCGCCGTGCTCGCCGAGGAGGACCCCGGCACGCCGCTGGGCGAGGCGCTGGAACGCGCGGTCACCCGGTCCCTGAGCGGACAGCAGGCGGTCGAGGAGGGCCTGGAGGTGACCCGCGGCCTGCTGCGCGCGGCGGCGGACGACCAGGCCCTGCGCGCGGTCTGGTACCGCGTGAACCAGGATTCCGAGGAGCACCTGGTCCCGGTGATCTCCCGGCTGGCGGGCCCGGAGGCCGACCCGCTGGAGGTACGTCTGCTCGCGGCGGCGGCCACGGACGCGATCCGTGTCTCGCTGGAGCTGTGGTCGACGACGCAGGCCCCGGTCTCGGGCCCCGGATCGCCGGCGGAACTCGCGGTCCGCTGCCTGCGTGACCTCACAGGGGCGATGCCCCTGCTCCTCCGCCAGGGGTAGGAACAGGGGCATCGCATCGGGTTCGGGTCGGGCAGGGCCCGCGGCTCTACGTTTCCGGGTGGGGCTCAGCCACCCCAGCCGCCGCCACCGCCACCGCCGCCCCCTCCGCCGCCGCCCCAGTTGCCTCCACCGCCGTCGCCTCCGCGACCGCCGTCACCGCCCCCGCCGCCCCAGTTGCCGCCGCCGTCGCCACCGCGACCGCCGTCGCCGCCCCAGTTGCCGCCGCCGTCGCCTCCGCGGCCGTTGCCCCAGTCGCCGTTGCCGCCACGGCCGTTGCCCCAGTCGTCGTGGTTACCCCAGTCACCGTTGCCACCGCGGCCGGAGTCGTTCCAGTTCCAGTTCGACCAGTTCGAGTCGCGCCAGTTGTGGTCGTCGCGCCAGTTGTCGTTGTACCCGCCGACGCCGCCCTGGTCCCAGCACCAGCTGGGGCGGTTGCGCCAGTCGTGGTTGCAGCAGGCGTCCCACCGGGCGTCGGAGCGGTTGGAGGGGTAGCGCCAGCAGTCGTAGCCGCCGTTCCCGCCGCCGCCACCGTTACCGGTGACGACCGAAGCCGAGGCGCTGGCGACGGGCAGCAGACCTATTGCGATTCCCGCGGCGCCCGCCATGGCTGCCGCAACGATCTTACGGCGCATTCTCATGCACCTCCGCACATGTCTCGCTTATTGGGCTTTTAGGTCATTTCCACCCTCACTCGCCCGTGCGGCCCTGTCAAAGCGGAAAGGCCCCCCGCCACACTCCGTGGAGCGTGGCGGGGGGCCTCCCATCAGGCGTTATTAGAGGTCGAAGTAGAGCTCGAACTCGTGCGGGTGCGGACGCTGCGCGATCGGGGCGATCTCGTGCGTGCGCTTGTAGTCGATCCAGGTCTCGATCAGGTCGGGGGTGAAGACACCGCCGGCCAGGAGGTACTCGTGGTCCGCCTCCAGGGCCTTGAGGACGTCCTCGAGGCTGGTCGGGACCTGCGGGACGCTCGCGTGCTCGTCGGGCGAGAGCTCGTAGAGGTCCTTGTCGATCGGCTCCATCGGCTCGATCTTGTTCTTGACACCGTCGAGGCCCGCGAGCAGCAGCGCCGCGAAGGCGAGGTACGGGTTGGACGACGGGTCCGGCGCGCGGAACTCGACGCGCTTGGCCTTCGGGTTCGAGCCCGTGATCGGGATGCGCATGGCGGCGGAGCGGTTGCGCTGCGAGTACACCATGTTGACCGGAGCCTCGAAGCCCGGCACCAGGCGGTGGTAGGAGTTCACCGTCGGGTTGGTGAACGCCAGCAGCGACGGGGCGTGCTTGAGGATGCCGCCGATGTAGTAGCGCGCGGTGTCCGACAGGCCCGCGTAGCCGGCCTCGTCGTAGAACAGCGGGTCGCCGTTCGCCCACAGCGACTGGTGCA
This sequence comes from Streptomyces xanthophaeus, assembly GCF_030440515.1. Taxonomy (GTDB): domain Bacteria; phylum Actinomycetota; class Actinomycetes; order Streptomycetales; family Streptomycetaceae; genus Streptomyces; species Streptomyces kutzneri. The sequence continues at coordinate 5,797,767 of NZ_CP076543.1, read as the reverse complement.
CGTGCATGCCCGAGCCGTTGTCACCGAAGATCGGCTTCGGCATGAAGGTGGCGGTCTTGCCGTTGCGCCAGGCGACGTTCTTCACGATGTACTTGAAGAGCATCAGGTCGTCGGCCGCGGCGAGCAGCGTGTTGAACTTGTAGTTGATCTCGGCCTGGCCACCGGTGCCGACCTCGTGGTGCTGACGCTCGACCTGGAGGCCCTGGGCGTCCAGTTCGAGGGAGATCTCGGCGCGCAGGTCGGCGAAGTGGTCGACCGGGGCTACGGGGAAGTAACCACCCTTGTAGCGGACCTTGTAACCACGGTTGTTCTCCTCGGAACCGGTGTTCCAGGCGCCGGCCTCGGAGTCGATGTGGTAGAAGCCCTCGTTCGCGGAGGTCGCGAAGCGCACGCTGTCGAACACGTAGAACTCGGCCTCGGGGCCGAAGTACGCGGTGTCGGCGATGCCGGTGGAGGCGAGGTACGCCTCGGCCTTCTTCGCGATGTTGCGCGGGTCGCGGCTGTAGGCCTCACCCGTGATCGGGTCGTGGATGAAGAAGTTGATGTTGAGCGTCTTGTCCTTGCGGAACGGGTCCAGACGCGCGGTGGTGATGTCGGCACGCAGCGCCATGTCGGACTCGTGGATCGCCTGGAAGCCGCGGATCGAGGATCCGTCGAAGGCGAGCTCCTCCGCCGGGTCGAACGCTCGCGCCGGGATGGTGAAGTGCTGCATCACACCAGGCAGGTCGCAGAAGCGGACGTCGACGAACTTGACGTCGTTCTCCTCGATGTACTGCTTCACTTCGTCGGCGTTCTTGAACATCCAACTCCTCCTACTCCCGGCCCCGGGGCAGGGACGGGCTTTATAGCTCGTGGTGCGTCAGTGCGGTGCCGCACGCTGACCCGACCATAAGCAGACGGGATTTCCCAAGCATGACCCATTTGTTTCGCACAAGTTAACCAGGGTCCGGCCGGAGGGCCGTGCGGCGCCACGGGTACCGTGTTCGGGTGGACAACAGACAGGCAATCGGATCCTGGCTCTCCGGCCCCCGCGCGGCCGCCGAGGAGATGGGTGTCGACTTCGGCTATCCGGGTCAGCGGCTCGGCCTGCCCCAGCAGGGGCCCGGCTCGGTGGCCCGCTTCGGGCGCCGGCTCGGCGCCGTCGTGATCGACTGGATCGCCTGCCAGCTGATTGCCTACGGGCTGATCACCGGCGGCAACCTGGCCGCGGCGGGTAACTGGACCCTCGCGCTCTTCGTGGCCTTCACCATCCTGACGGTCGGCACCGTGGGCTTCACCCCCGGCAAGCGGATCCTGGGCCTCCGGGTGATTTCGGAGTCCGGCGACCGCCTCGGCATCGTCCGGGTGGTCCTGCGCACGCTGCTGCTGGCCCTGGTCGTCCCGGCGCTGATCTGGGACCGCGACGGCCGCGGCCTCCACGACCGGCTGGCCCGCGCCGTCCAGGTCCGCATCTAGGACCGCGTCCAGGACCGCGGGGAACGCGTACGACACAGGGGTGCCCCCGAGCCTGCGGGCTCGGGGGCACCCCTGTGTCGTATACGAAAATCAGGTGACCTGGTCAGCGCATCTTTCCGCCGCGCGGCATCTTCATGCCCTTCGGCATGGGGCCCTTCGGCAGCGGCATGTTGCTCATGAGATCACCCATGGCGCGCAGCTTGTCGTTGACCTCGGTGATCTGCGGGCCGGCCAGCACGCGCGGCAGCTTGAGCAGGGTGGTGCGCACCTTTTTGAGCGGCACCTCGCCCTCGCCCGTACCCACGATGAAGTCGTGCACCGGTACGTCCGGCATGATCCGGGCCAGCTTCTTCTTCTCGTTCGCGAGCAGCGGCTTCACCCGGTTCGGGTTGCCCTCGGCGATCAGCACGACGCCAGCCTTGCCGACGGCGCGGTGGACGATGTCCTGCTGCCGGGTCATCGCGATGGCAGGGGTGGTCGTCCAGCCCCGTCCCACGTTGTCCAGTACGGCCGCGGCCGCTCCCGGCTGACCTTCCATCTGCCCGAAGGCAGCCCGCTCGGCCCGCCGCCCGAAGACGATCGCCATCGCGAGGAACGCCACCAGGAATCCCAGGATGCCCAGGTAGAGCTCAAGCCCGGCCAGGAAGCCGATCGCGAGAAAGACACCGAAGGTGACGATGCCCACGCCTGCGACGATCAGACCGACCTTCGGGTCCGCCTTGCGCGTCATCTTGTACGTCAGGGCGATCTGCTTCAGTCGCCCGGGGTTCGCAGCAGTCTCTGCGTTTGACTTCCTCGCCATAAAGCGAAGTTTACGTGGCCTGCGGGGTTCGGGTAGCCGCGGCCTCAAGTACATGTTCGGTTTCGACCCGGTCCTTGGCCCTCTTGCGGTCCTCCAGGACCGCCGTCCAGGCGTTGCGGCGGGCCCCGCTCATCAGCAGGGACTCAATGCCCCGGAAGGCGTCGGAGAGGGTCGGGATGGCAATGGCGCGTACGGGCGCGGCCTGCATGATGTCGATCCCTTTCACGATGCTCGCCTCTGTGCGGTGCGAGCGGTGTGTGCGGTGCGTGGACCAAGCGTCACTGACTGGTGTTACCAGGGCGTGACCGGTCGGTCAAATGTGATTGACACGTTGCAAACACTGACGCGGCCCGCCGGACTCTTCCTCAGGGAAGAGCCTAGGGGCCGCGTCGATGCGGTGTTACCCACTAGTAACGCTTTGTGCGCGACTTCACACGCTCGCGTCACGGACGAGCGGACGGGCGCTCGCGTCCGGTTCTCCCGGACGGACCCGCAACCTACGCCACGGCTCCGCTGCGCTTCTCCATCGCCTGCTGGTAGAGGCGACCCGCACGGTAGGACGAGCGGACCAGCGGGCCGGACATCACTCCGGAGTAGCCGATCTCCTCGGCCTCCTTCGCCAGCTCCACGAACTCGGCCGGCTTCACCCAGCGCTCGACGGGGTGGTGCCGCGGCGAGGGCCGCAGGTACTGCGTGATGGTGATGAGCTCGCAGCCGGCCTCGTGCAGGTCCTTCAGGGCCTGCGAGACCTCCTCGCGCTCCTCGCCCATGCCGAGGATCAGGTTCGACTTCGTCACCAGGCCGTAGGCGCGGGCCTTGGTGATCACGTCGAGCGAGCGCTCGTAGCGGAAGCCGGGGCGGATCCGCTTGAAGATGCGCGGCACCGTCTCGACGTTGTGCGCGAAGACCTCGGGGCGGGAGGCGAAGACCTCCTCCAGCAGCTCCGGGACCGCGTTGAAGTCGGGGGCCAGCAGCTCGACCTTGGTGTGGCCGGACTCGCGGCCCGCCGTCTGCTGGTGGATCTGGCGCACGGTCTCCGCGTACAGCCAGGCGCCGCCGTCGGCCAGGTCGTCGCGCGCGACGCCCGTGATGGTGGCGTAGTTCAGGTCCATCGTGACCACGGACTCGCCGACGCGCCGCGGCTCGTCGCGGTCCAGCGCCTCGGGCTTGCCCGTGTCGATCTGGCAGAAGTCACAGCGCCGGGTGCACTGGTCACCACCGATGAGGAAGGTGGCCTCGCGGTCCTCCCAGCATTCGTAGATGTTGGGACAACCGGCCTCCTGGCACACCGTGTGCAGTCCTTCGCCCTTCACCAGGGCCTGCATCTTGGTGTACTCGGGACCCATCTTCGCCCGGGTCTTGATCCACTCGGGCTTGCGCTCGATGGGGGTCTGGGCGTTACGGACCTCCAGGCGCAGCATCTTGCGTCCGTCGGGTGCGACTGCGGACACGACCGGCTCCCTGTGACTTCGATTGTTCGGGCGCCCACCAGGGTACGCCCGTAATTTCATACGCTCTTACGTCGGCCAACCTGCGAGCGGCCGGTCTCATTCCCGGGGCTGGGCCAGAAGGCTAGGAGCCCACGGCCGGCTCTATCTCGCGGGGCTTCGGCTCCGCGTGCTCCAGTACGTCCTTCAGGTGCCGTTCGGCCACCGGAAGCACCTCTGCGATGGTGATCTCCCGGCCCAGTTCGTACGAGAGCGAGGTCACACCGGCGTCCCGGATACCGCAGGGGATGATCCGGTCGAACCAGGTGCTGTCCGGGTTCACGTTGATCGCGAAACCGTGCATCGTGACGCCCTTGGCGACGCGGATGCCGATGGCGGCGAGCTTGCGGTCCTCGCGGCGCTGGCCGGCGTTGGACGGGGCGTACTCGGGGCCGTTCAGCCGCGGGTCGAACTCCTCATCGGCCAGCCGGGGGTCGAGCTCCAGCGAGAGGCCGCCGATCATGGGGCGCTCCTCGACGGGGTCGCCCAGCACCCAGACACCGGAGCGGCCCTCGACCCGGGTGGTCTCCAGGCCGAACTCGGCGGCCGTGCGGATCAGGGCCTCTTCGAGGCGGCGGACGTGGGCGACGACGTCCACGGGGCGGGGCAGCTTCATGATCGGGTAGCCGACCAGCTGGCCCGGGCCGTGCCAGGTGATCTTGCCGCCGCGGTCCACGTCGACGACGGGGGTGCCGTCGAGCGGGCGCTCGCTGGGGTCGGTGCGCCGGCCCGCCGTGTAGACCGGCAGGTGCTCCAGCAGCAGGCAGGTGTCCTCGATCTCGTCCGCGAAGCGGGCCGCGTGCACCCTGCGCTGTTCTTCCCAGGCCTGGGTGTACTCGACGGATTCCGTTCCGAAGCCCAGATGGACAAACCCAAGCTCAGCCACCGCAGCGCCTCCTCATTGAACCTGCTGTGTGCACGTACCTCACCGAGCAAGAGTACGGCGACCCGCGCGAGCCGTTTCAGGACCCCGGCGCGTGCTCCTGGAGGGGCTCCGGCGCAGGCTCGGAAGCGGGCTCCGGCGGGGGCCCCGGCAGCTGCTTCGGCCGGCGCCGCCCTTTGAGCGGCCGGTCCGGGTCCTCGTCCGCGCGCGGCAGCCGCCGGTGGCCCTCCGAGTGGTCGTTGACCCAGCCGCACACCCCGCACGCGTACCGGCCGTCGAGCCCCGCGATGTAGGTGCCGCAGCGCCGGCACTCCGCCTCGGTCAGTTCGGGCGGGGACAGCGGGACTGTGGATTCGGTTCGCTCCTCGGGGAGGTGCGCCCCGTGGGGCCGAGGGGTCATGGGCCGCAGCGTACGCGGGCGGAGGGGTCCGGTCCGTAAAGGGTCCTACGCATTCTGCACACGATCGGATGAATGTGGGGCAGAGAGGGCGGCATCGGCGAAGTTCGCCGCTACATTCACGCCGTTCACAGGGCCGGGACTCCGGTCCGTCACGTCAGGAAACCGTGGAGCCGATGACGGAACGACCTGCCCAGCGCGTCCCCAACCGGCAGCTCGCGGCGCTGATCGCGGAAGCCGGGTTCTCCAACGCCGGTCTCGCCCGCCGCGTCGACCAGCTCGGCCTGGAGCACGGTCTCGACCTGCGGTACGACAAGACCTCCGTGACCCGATGGCTGCGCGGGCAGCAGCCCCGCGGCACCACCCCCGCGCTGATCGCCGAGGTCTTCACGCGCCGCCTCGGACGCCGGCTCTCCGCCCAGGACCTGGGTCTGGACGCCTGCGCGCCCGTGTACGCCGGGCTGGAGTTCGCGGCCACCCCGGAGGAGGCCGTGGACATCGCGAGCGGGCTGTGGCGCAAGGACTCCGGTTCGCACGCCGAGCTCCGGAAGATCGCCTTCACCCCGGCCGGACTGGTCGTGCCCAGCCGGGACTGGCTGATCGGGCGGGCCGACGAGCGGGTCGGCCGGGGCGCGGAACCCGCCGCGGCCCGTGTCCCGCTGCAGGGGCGGGCCTCGGTCCCCCGGCAGCGGCAGATCGACCGCGGCCCCGGGCAGCGCGTCACCAGCGGGGACATCGCGGCACTGAGATCGGTGAGCGAGCTGTTCCGCACCCTGGACCAGGCCTACGGCGGCGGGCACGCCCGCCAGGCCCTGGTGCGCTACCTGGAGCACGAGGCCGAGCCGATGCTCCGCGGGACCTACGGCGAGACCACCGGGCGGCGGCTCTTCTCGGCCGCGGCCGATCTCACCCGGCTCGCGGGCTGGACCTCCTTCGACATCGCCGCGCACGGGCTCGCCCAGCGGTACTTCGTACAGGCGCTACGGCTCGCGCAGGCGGCCGCGGACCGTCCCTACGGCTCGTACGTCCTGGTCACCATGAGCAGGCAGGCGGTCTACCTCGGCCACGGCCGCGAGGCCGTGCAGCTGGCCCGGGTGGCCCAGCAGGGCGTCGGCTCGGGCCCGCCGCCCGTGGTGCAGGCGCTGCTCCACTCGGCGGAGGCACGCGGACACGCGGTCCTCGGCGAGGTCCGCGCGTCGACCGCCTCCCTGGTGCGGGCCGAGCGCGCGCTGGGCGCGGCCCGGCCGGGGGACGACGTTCCGCACTGGGCCCGGTTCTACGACGAGGCGCAGCTGGCGGACGAGTTCGGGCACTGCCACCGGGACCTCCAGCAGTACCGGGCCTCGGCGCAGCACGCGGAGCGGTCCCTGCAGCTGCGGGGACCGGCGTACGCGCGCTCCCGGCTGTTCTGCCGGGTGGTGCTGGCCACGGCCCGGCTGGGGCTGGGCGAGCTGGACCAGGCGTGCGCGCTGGGCGCGGAGGCGGCGCAGCAGGCGATGGAGATGCGGTCCGTGCGGGCGGTGGAGTACGTACGGGACTTCGAGCGGCGGCTGGAGCCGTACCGGGACGCCTCGGCCGTGCGGACCTACCGGGACCGCGTGGCCGCCCTGTCCTGAGGTGCCGCGCGCCCCGAGGCGTCTTGCCGTGTCCTGAAGCGCCCGGGGACGTGCGGCAGGGGCCCGGTCCTGTGACGGGACCGGGCCCCTGTGTCGGTGGTGGTTCTCAGGCCGCCACCGGAAGTGCGGGCTCCGGGGCGACCGGGAGCGGGATTCCGAAGTCGCGCAGGACGGCGCCGGCGGCGCGGCGGGCCGAGTGCAGGGCCCCCTGGACGGTGTTGGTGTCGCGGTGGTCACCGCACACGTACAGCCCGGCCAGTACCCGTACGGGACGCTGCATGTCGTGCGGCGGGGGCATCGCGGGGACCGCCTCCGGGGTGTGGTGGACGGCCAGCAGTTCCCACTCGCGGGTGGGGGTGTCGTAGAGCCGGGCCAGCCGTGAGGCGACCGTGCGCGCGGGTGGCGGCGGCCCGAGCACGGTGGTGGTGACCAGGCTCCGGCCGGCCGGGGCCCGGGTCGGGTCGACCGCGCTCATCACGGCCGTGTGGGAGACGGGCCACCTGGGGTCCCCGTCCAGGAGCAGCGAGCCGTCCCGGGACAGGGGTGCGGTGGTGGCGTGGTGCAGGACGGTGACCTCGTGGAAGGCGGGCACGCGCAGGCCGGGCAGGAGCTCGGCGGCGGCGCGGGCCCCGGTGGCCAGCAGGACGGAACGGCAGCGGAAGTCGCCGTGCTCCTCGGTGGTGACCAGGTTGGTCGCCACCGACCGGACCCGGACCCCGGTCCGCACGGTGCCGGGCGGCAGGGCGGCGGCGAGCAGGCCGGGCAGGGCCGCCGCGCCGCCTTCGGGCACGGCGAGGCGGCCGCGGGCGAAGGTGCGCAGGGCGAGGTCGGCGACCCGGCTGGAGGTGGTGAGCTCCGGGTCGCGCAGCAGGGTGGCGAGCAGGGGGCGGAGTGCTCCGTTCAGGGTGCGCGCGGGCAGCCCGCGGGAGCGCAGGGCGGCGTGCGCGGTGCGTTCGGGACGGGCGAGCAGCTTCTCCTCGGGCAGGGTGGCGAGCCGGCCGAGGGCGGCGCCGATCCGGGCCTGGTCGAGGGAGCCGCTGGCCAGGGCCCGGGCCGGGGTGAGGACCCCGACCCGCAGCTGCTTCCCGTCGGTGTGGACGAGGACGCCCGGTGCGAAGGGGCGCAGGGCCAGGGCCCGCAGGCCCGGCGTGCGTTCGAGCTCCGTGTACGCGGTGTTGAGCAGCTGGCCGATCCGGTCCAGCCGGAACCCGTCGGCGGACTCGGTGGCCATCCGCCCGCCGGGATCGTCCGCGGCTTCCAGGACGGTGACCGTGACTCCGGCCGCGATCAGGTGCTGCGCTGCCGCGAGTCCTGAGACTCCGGCTCCTACGATGACGACGTCCGCATGGTGTGCGGCATGGTGTGCGCTGCTGAGCACGTGCCCCTCCCCGAGGTCGGCGCGGCTGTGTGGGGATCCTCCTTCCCCCAACCGGCTCAAGGGGAACCCGAGTTCGGCGGGGTATTGCGGTCAACTCCGGTCGCACAGCGGTCGCATGTGGGTCACGAACGGTCGCACGGTGGTCGCACGCGGATCTCAGAGCGCGGCGCGGATCGCCTGCTCGATGCCGGGGTCGCGGAAGACGAAGCCGGACTCCAGCAGCCGGGCGGGCCGGGCCCGCTGACTGCCCAGCACGTCCCCGGAGAACTCCCCCAGTACGACGCGCAGGGCCACGGCCGGTACGGGCAGCAGCGCGGGCCGGTGCAGCACCCGGGCCATGGCCTCGGTGACCTGGCGGTTGGTCAGCGGCTCCGGGGCGGTCAGGTTGACCGGGCCGGACAGGCCCGGGGTGTCGATGATGTGCCGCAGGGCCGCGATCTCGTCCCGGAGGGAGATGTACGACCAGTACTGGCGGCCGTTGCCGAGCCGGCCGCCGATGCCGGCGCGGAAGATCGGGAACATCCGCCCCCAGGCCCCGCCCTCGCGGGCGACGACCAGTCCCGTACGGGCGAACGCGGTCCGGATCCCGGCCTCCCGGGCGGGGGCGGCGGCCGCCTCCCACTCCACGCAGACCGAGGGCAGGAACCCCTGCCCGGCCGGGGCGCTCTCGTCGACGGCCCGGTCGCCGGTGTCCCCGTAGTAGCCGACGGCCGAACCGCTGACGAGCACGGCGGGCGGCTCGTCGAGGGCGGCGAGGGCGTGCGCGAGCGCGGCGGTGCCGAGCACCCGGCTGTCGCGGATCTCCCTCTTGTACGCGGCGGTCCACCGGTGGTCCCCGACCCCGGCCCCGGCCAGGTGCACGACGGCCCCGCAGCCGGCCAGCCCGGCAGGGTCCACGTACCCGCGCGCCGGATCCCACCGCGCCTCGTCCGCGCCGACGGGCTCCCGCCGCACGAACCGCACCACCTCGTGCCGGTCCGCCCGCAGGGACCGCACGAGTGCACTTCCGATGAGCCCGGTCGCCCCGGTGACAGCAATGCGCATGCCCCCATCCTGCCGGGTCGCTGCGCGACTTCCGCAGACGTCACCGCACGGCGCTCCGCGCCCGCGCCTCAAACGCCGGCGGGGCTGAGATTCCAGCCCCGCCGGCGTTTGAGGCGCGGGGTCCGGGGCGGAGCCCTGGGGCCGGGCGGAGCCCGGTTCAGGCGGTCGTGGTGCCGAGCCAGGTGCCGACCGCGTAGGTCACGGCCATGGCCAGCGCGCCGCCCAGGACGTTGCGGGCGACCGCCCTCGGCAGCGGCGCCCCGCCCAGCCGCGCACTGATCACCCCGCACAACGTCAGCGCCGCCAGCACCGCCACCACCGTCACCGGCACCCGCTGCGACGGCCCCGGCAGGATGATCGCCAGCAGCGGCAGCAGCGCCCCCACCGTGAAGGCGACGAGGCTGGCGAAGGCCGCGTGCCACGGGTTGGCCAGCTCGTCGGGGTTGATCCCGAGCTCCACCCGGGCATGGGCCCGCAGCGCGTCCCGCTCCGTCAGCTGCTCGGCGGCCTCCCGCGCCACGTCCCGGCTCAGCCCCCGCCCGGCGAGCAGGTCGGTGAGTTCGTCGAGCTCCGCCTCCGGCTCCTCGGCCAGTTCCCGGCGTTCCAGATCGAGCGCCGCCCGTTCGGAGTCCCGCTGGGAGCTGACGGAGACGTACTCCCCCGCCGCCATCGACAGCGAGCCCGCCAGCAGCCCGGCGACGCCCGCCGCCAGGATCGCCGCGCGCGAGGTGGTGGCCCCCGCCATACCGACCACCAGGCCCGCGGTGGAGATGATCCCGTCGTTGGCGCCGAGCACACCCGCGCGCAGCCAGTTGAGCCGCGTGCTGATCTCCGCGCTCTGCGAGCCGTCGCCCTCGCCGTGCGCCTCGATGTGCGCCCGGCTGGGCCGTTTCCCAGCACCTTCGCTTGCCGTCACGCCCCCACTGTCGCGGCCCGGGGCGTACAAGGCCACCCGGCGGGCCGGTCCGGGGTGCGCGGGCCCGGCCCCCGTACCAGGGTGGAGGGGTGAGACGCCGACGTCAGGAGCCGGGATGGCTGCGCGGCGAGCCGCCGCCGCGCTGGGCCCGGATCGCGCCCGCGGCGGCCCTGGTCGTGCTGGTCCTGGCCCAGGCGGTCACCCCGGGCGCGGAGCTCGGGTTCTTCCTGGCCGGTCTGCCCCCGGTGGCCGCCTTCGCGTACGGGGCGGCCGGGACCGCGGTCTTCGCCGGCATCGTCCTCCTCCTGCTGGGGGTCCACTCGCTCGGTGTCGCCAATGCCCGGGGCACGGACCTGGCCACGGTGGCCGCCGTCGGGGTGCTCAGTGTGGTGATCGCCTGGGTCCGCCAGCGCCGGGACGCGCAGCTGGTCAGCGTACGGACGGTGGCGGAGGCGGCCCAGCTCGCGGTCCTCCCGCCGGTTCCGGAACGGGTGGGTCCGGTGCGCTGCTCGGGCCTGTACCGGGCGGCACAGCGCGGCACGCTGGTCGGCGGCGACCTGTACGACGTACGGGCCGGACCGTACGGGGTACGGGCGCTGCTCGGGGACGTCCAGGGACACGGGCTGGCGGCGGTCGCCACGGTGGGGGCGCTGCTCGGGGCCTTCCGCGAGGCCGTGATCGACGACGCCGGGCTCGGGGCGGTCGTGGCCCGGCTGGACCGGCGGCTGGTGGCGGACGCGGCGGCCGCGTCGGTCGAGCATCCGGAACTGTTCGCCACGGCCGTGCTGCTGGAGTTCCCGCCCGGGCTGGACGTCGTACGGATCGTGTCGTGCGGGCATCCGTCGGCCCTGCGGGTCCGCGGATCTGCGGTGGAGGAAGTGATCGTCGACCCGGGGCCGCCCCTGGGTCTGGGGCTCGCCGGTCCGGCCCCGCCGCCGGTGACGGAGCTGGCGGTGCGCCCCGGGGACCAGCTGCTGCTGCACACCGACGGCGTGACGGAGGCCCGTGACGCGACGGGGCACTTCTACCCGCTGGCCGCCCGGGTACCCGTACTGGCGCGGGACCCGGCGGGCCTGCTCGGGGCGGTGTGGCGGGACCTCGCGGCCTTCACGAAAGGCGGCCCGAACGACGACGTGGCCCTGCTGCTGCTGTCCCTGGACGGACAGGAACCGGCGGCGTAGGGGGTTCCGGCCGGCCGGAACCCCCTGTCATGCGGTGAGTGACAGCCGTAGCGACCACGACCGGCGACCGACACCCGAAAACAGCCGCCTGACGCATGACGTCTGACGCCTGACGCCTGACGCGCCTACGACTCCATGATGAACGCGCGCACCATCTTGCAGGTGACGTTCGACGGCCGGTGGATCCCCGTCCGGACGGCCATCGTCCGGATCTTCCGGTTGGTGGCGCGGCGGGCGTCGTACGTCCCCGAGTCGAGCAGGGATATCGCCAGCCGCATCGCCTTCAGACGGCGGTTGTGGCTCTCGTACCACTCGCGGGGCAGCCCCGCCGGCAGCGGCTTCTTCTTGACGTGCTGGACGGTGGTGGCAGTGGCCATCTACAGCCTCCCAAACGGTAGTTGGCTTCCTGTCGTTCTTCCTCGATTTTACCGGGGACCACTGACAAAAGCCCCTGGCCAGACGGACCCTGGGTAGGGTTGCGGCCATGGAGATCTGGATCAATCCCGCCTGTTCCAAGTGCCGCAGCGCCCTGACCCTGCTGGACGCGGAGGGCGCCGACTACACCGTGCGCCGCTACCTGGAGGACGTCCCCTCCGAGGACGAGATCCGCGAGGTGCTCGGCCGGCTCGGGCTGGAGCCGTGGGACATCACGCGCACCTCCGACCCCCTGGCCAAGGAGACCGGCGTACGGGACCTGCCGCGCGAGGAGACCGACGCGGCGCGCGGGCTCTGGATCGCCCACCTGGCCGCTCACCCGAAGCTCATCCAGCGCCCGATCATCACCGCCGAGGACGGCACGGCCGTGGTCGGCCGCTCCGAGGAGGCCGTCCGCGAGGCCCTGTCCCGCAAGGGCTAGGGGGTGTCTTGCCGGTCAGGGCGGGACACCCGCTGGAAGAGCCGGGCGATCTCCGCGGCGGCCGTCAGCGGCAGCGCGTGGTGCGGGACCCCGGGCAGTACGCCGACACGCGCGCCCGGGCAGCGCCTCGCGCGCTGCCCGGGCCGCACGGTCGGAGTCGTGGCAGCGGGCGAGCCCGGCGAACAGGACGTCGACCTGCGGGCCCGCACCCGAGGGCTGCGCGAGTCCGGCCAGGTCCGGGCGCGGCCCGGTGACCGGCCGGACGGCGGGGAAGCCGGCGCTCTCCTCCTGCAGCCGCAGCCAGGCCGGATCGAGCGCGACCCCACGGGTCTCCCAGGCGAGGAAGGAGCGGATCCGCTCCGGGGTGGGCCGCACCAGCATGGGCAGCGCGCGCAGCACGTAGCCCGGGCGCAGTCCCGCGAAGACCTGGGTCGGGTCGAGCAGCACCAGGCGGCCGAGCCGGGCCGGGCGGCGGGCGGCGTAGTGGGCGGCGATCCAGGCCCCGTACGAGTGCCCGGCGAGGGTCACATGCCCGTGCGGGCCCGGCCCGTCGAGGACCGCGTCGAGGACCGCGTCGAGCCAGCCGACCAGGTCCTCGGCGGTCCGGATCGCCCGGTCGGGCGCCGGAACGCTCAGCCCCGGGTCCCCCACCAGGTCCACGGCGTGCACCCGGTGGGCGCGGGCCGCTCCGGCGGCGACGCAGGCGCCCCACACGGTGGAAGTGGACCCGCCGCCGGGCAGCAGCACCAGCGGTGGCGCGTCGGCCGGGCCGCAGCGGTTGACGCGGGTGACCCCGTACGGGGTGGTCAGGTCGACGGCCTCGACGGGTCCGGGCCACCGGCCGAGCACCGCGTCGTAGGCAGCGCGGAAGGCAGACGTCCGGTACCTGCGCGGCTCCGATCCCTCGCCCGATCCCTCATCCGATGCCTCACCCAATGCCTCACCCATCCCACGCACATCCGATATCTCGCCAGGCGATAATCTCGCTCGACGAGAGATTCCGCCAGGGGGCGACGCCATGGACGACGACAGAAATCCGGACCACCGGGAACCCGAACCCGAGGAACCCGACAACCTCCGACTGGTGCACCTCCTGCGCGCGGTCACCGTCGAGTTCGGTCTGCGCCAGGCCGACTTCGCCGCCCGCAACGGCATGCACCCCACCGACGTACGCGCCCTGGTCTGCCTGCTCGACGCGGCCCGCGCGGACGAACCGGCCACCGCGGGCCTGCTCGGCGCCCGGCTCGGCCTCAACTCCGCCGGCACCACCGCCGTGATCGACCGGCTCGAACGGCTCGGCCACGTCGCACGGATCCGCGACGACCACGACCGGCGCCGGATCCTGCTGCGCGTCGAGCCGGCGGCGATCCGTCTGGGCCGGGAGTTCTTCGGGCCGCTGATCGACGGGGTGCTCCAGGTGCTCGACTCCTTCGACCCCGCCGAACGGGAGACCGTACGCCGCTTCCTGACGGCCACCCACGCCGTCTTCACATCGGAGCCGCGCCCATGACCACTCCCGACCAGGGACCCGGCGGCGCCGACCTGCACCTGGAACTCCCCGCCGAAGGCGCCCGGCGCACCGCCCTCGCCCAGGCCCTGCGCAGCGCAGTGCGCAGCGGCCGACTGGCCGGCGGGACCCGGCTGCCGCCGTACCGGACGCTGGCCGCCGACCTCGGGCTGGCCCGCAACGCCGTCGCGGACGCGTACGCCGAGCTGGTCGCCGAGGGCTGGTTCACGGCGCGGCAGGGTTCCGGCACCCAGGTCGCCGAGGGGGTCGCGACCGCCGACACACCGGCCGCCCCGGCCGGGCCCGCGCCCGACCGGCCCCGCCACGACCTGCTCCAGGGCAAGCCCGACCCCGCCTCCTTCCCGCGCGCCGCCTGGGCCGCCAGCGCCCGCCGGGCCCTGGCCGAGGCGCCCACCGAGGCCTTCGGGCCGGGCGATCCGCAGGGCCGGCCCGAACTGCGGCGGGCCCTGGCCGGCTACCTGTCCCGGGCGCGGGGCGTGCGCTGCGGCCCCGAGAACATCGTGATCTGCTCCGGCTTCGCCAACGGACTGCGGCTCCTGTCGTCCGTCCGGCCCCGCGACTGGGCCGTAGAGGCGTACGGGCTCCCCTTCCACCACGGCATCCTGCAGGCCGCGGGGGTCCACCCGCACCCCGTGCCCGTCGACGAGGACGGCGCCCGGCTGGGGGAGGAACTCCCCTCCCGGGCCCGTACGTTATTGCTCACACCGGCGCACCAGTTCCCGACCGGCGGCCGCCTGCTGCCCGCACGGCGGGCCGCCGCGGTGGAGTGGGCCCGCGGCACCGACGGCGTGATCGTGGAGGACGACTACGACGGGGAGTTCCGCTACGACCGCAAACCGGTCGGCGCGCTGCAGGGACTGGCCCCCGAACACGTGGTGTACGCGGGCTCGCTGAGCAAGAGCCTCTCCCCCGCGCTGCGCCTGGGCTGGCTGGTCCTCCCCGACCAGCTGCGTGACCAGGTGCTGGCCGCGAAGGGGCTGCGGGAGTCCTGGGCGAGCACGCTGGACCAGCTGGCGCTGGCCGACTTCATCGAGTGCGGGGCCTACGACCGCCACGTGCGCCGGATGCGCCTGCGCTACCGGAACCGCCGCGACCAACTGGCCGCCGTCCTGGCGGCACGCGCCCCGGAGGTCCGGGTGACGGGCATCTCGGCCGGCCTGCACGCCGTACTGGAGCTCCCCCCGGGCCGGGAATCCCCCGCCCTCGCGGCGGCCCACGCCGCGGGCCTGGCCCTGGACGGCCTGTCGTCCTACCAGCACCCGGCCGACCCGGCCCCACCCCGCGAGGGCCTGGTGGTCGGCTACGCGACACCCCCGGACTCGGCGTTCACCCGGGCACTCGGCGTCTTGGCGGGGGTGGTGGGGGCGGCGGGGGCGGAGGCGGAGGCTTTCGGGAGCTGCTCGATCAGAATCTGACGAAGCGGGGCGGGGGTGCGGGTAGTCGGGATCTGCTCGGTCGGAATCAGGGATGCGTATGGGGGTTTCCCGTCAGTCCCATCGTCCCTCCGTGCCGGGCCGCTCCCTCAAGGGCGCTCCCTTCGGTCGCGTCGCTACGCGATGTCGCTGCGCTCCACCCTTGACCGACCGTCCCGCCCCGGAGAAACGAAAGACTGCCGGGAAGCCCCCAAAGGAACGGGCCGGCCGACAAGAGACCACCGGGGCGGCCAGAGAAGCGCGACCCGGTCGGGCGCGAAGAGCCACGACCGAGAGGCGGGGCCCATCACAGACCAGGGCCCGCGTCGGGGGAAGCGCATCCAATCGCTACGCGCTCCCGACGTCTCAGCGTCTCCATCCCGTCCTGGGCTGGACATAGGCCGCCCACGGCCCCGGTCCCGCGCTCGCTGTGCGACCGACGACCGTCCGGGGCTGGACATAGGCCGCCCCAGATCGCTACGCGCTTCTCCCTGACCGCGTCCGACGGCCGGTAGGGGCCCACACCTCGGCTATTCCGTCGTGGAGACGGGTCAACGCGAGCATCACCCCACAAGCTCACGGATAGATGAGGGCAATTGAGGCAAACGGTCAGCCTCTCTGACCGCCCACCTGCACTGACCCGCATCCACGACGACATAGCCGCAGCCCCACCCCTCCTCACCCCAATCAGCCGGCAGACGCCTCCCATGAGGAGCGCCTACGGGTCGTGGGCGGCCTATGTCCAGCCCAGGACGGTCCGAGGACGCTGAGTGATGAGGAGCGCGTAGCGATTGGACGCGCCTCCCCCGACACGGGCCCCGATCTGCCATGGGCCCCGTCTCTCGGTCGTGCCGGCCGGGATCGCTCGCGCATCTCTGGCCGCCCGTCCCTGTCTTGATCCCCCGGCCCGTTCCTTTGGGGGCTTCCCGGCAGTCTTTCGTTTCTCCGGGGCGGGACGGTCGGTCAAGGGTGGCCGAAGGCCATCGCGAAGCGACGCGAGGAACGAGCGCCCTTGAGGGACCGGCCCGACACGGAGGGACGATGGGACTGACGGGAAACCCCCATACGCATCCCTGATTCCGGTCGGGCAGGTCCCGCCCACCGGAGCCCCCGCCGCACCTCTTCACCTCGCCCCCACCTTCCACCCCTTAGGGTGACCAGAGCGACAAAAGTGACGTATCGGATAAAAACCCAAGGCCCCAAGGACGCGAGGACCCGAGGACCCGTTGTGAACGAGGATGTGAACAAGGCGCCGCAGCCACACGGCCAGGCAGTCCAGCCGGCCCTCCCCGGCGCGGCGGGCTCACGACCCGGGCGGCGGGGGGCCGACTGGATGTTCGGCGGGGTGTACGGGACCGTTCTGGCCAGTGCGCTGTTGGCCGCACTGCACCAGAAGGGGGAGCAGTTCACCCCGTACTACGACGCCAGCTGGGTGCTCGTGACGGCCGCGACCGCCGGGCTCGCGCACGGCTACTCGCACCACATGGCCTCCGACCGGCAGGACTCCGCCTGGCACCGGTGGCGGATGCTGGGCCTGGCGCTGTGGAACGAGTGGCCGCTGATCGTGGCCGCCCTGCCCACCGTCCTGCTGCTGGTCGCCGCCGGGGTCTTCGACTGGGACGCCTATGCGGTGACCGCCGTCGGGCTGGGGGTGAACACCGCCCTGCTGTTCGGCTGGGGCGCGCTCGTCGCGCTCCGCGTGGGCTATCGGCTCGGCTCCGCCCTGGCGATCGGCATGGCGGACGCCACCATCGGCCTGGCCATCATCGTGGCGAACGCGGTGATCAAGTAGGGAGCTGCGCCTCCGCCTCGGCCAGGATCTCCGTGAGCCGGGCCCCGAACTCCGCCCCGCGCGGGTCCGGGACCCCCGTCCGGGCCGCGGTGAGCAGTGCGTCCAGGGCGCGCCCGTAGGCGCCCGGTACGTCGCTCCAGCCGGGCAGTTCGTGCACGCCCTCGGTGCCGCGCAGTTCGAGGCCCACCCCGGCGGCCGCGCGCGGGGCGCCCAGGCTGAGCACGGCGGTGCTGGCCGCGCCGGAGGTGTGCCGCAGTGCCAGTTGGACCACGTCGGAGGGGCCTCGGGTGGCGCTGATCGCGGTGACCTCGCCGAGGACCGGGATCAGGACGGACAGGGCGTGCGGGCCGACGTCCCACAGCCCGCCCTTGGCCTTGCGCCAGGGCGAGTCCGCGTAGGCGCTGGGCGTTCCGTCGGGCGGGAAGACGGCGCCGAGCCAGTGGGCCGCGGCCGTGAACCAGCCGGTGCGTGCGGCTTGTTCCTCGACCCAGCCCGCGGTGGGCTCGGCGAAGCGCAGGGTGAGGAAGACGACGGAGGCGACCTGGTGGCGTGTGACCGCTTCGGCGACGGCGCGGGCGTCCTCCACGGTGGTGGCGACGGGCTTGTCGAGGAGCAGGTGGCATCCGGCGGCGGCGGCGCGGACGGCCATGGCTGCCTGTACGTCGGGCGGCAGGGCGAAGGCGACGGCGTCACACTCGGCGAACAGCTCGTCGGGGTCTTCGTACACCTTCACGCCGTACTCGTGGGCCAGCTCGGCCGCGGCCTCGGGCCGGCGGCCCCACACGCCGGCGAAGTCGGAGCCGGCGTGCGCGGCGAGGGCGGGGGCGTGGGTGCGGTGCGCCCAGGGGCCGGTGCCCAGCAGTCCGACCCGGGGGCGGCGGGCTGCGGGGGCCTGATCGGCGGCGCTCTCGGCGGGGCCTTCGGCGGAGTTCAAATCAGACGAAATGCTCACGTGGCCAGTCTGCCCCACCCGGACGGGCGCGCCGCCATCAACCCGCACAACCCACCCGACCTGCGGTGCAAACCTCGGTAACACGGGGTTCACACACGGGCAACGGAAGAGAAATCGCGGGCGGGCACGCTGCGGTCATCACCGCAGCGATGAAGCAGCGACCAGCAGCACCCGCAGAGTCTGAGGATGGGGCCCGTGAGCTACAAGGCTGAGTACATCTGGATCGACGGCACCGAGCCGACGGCGAAGCTTCGCTCCAAGACGAAGATCCTCGGGGACGGCGACGCGCTGCCGATCTGGGGCTTCGACGGATCGAGCACGAACCAGGCCGAGGGCCACGCGTCCGACCGCGTGCTCAACCCGGTCTTCTCCTGCCCGGACCCGATCCGCGGCGGCGACAACGTCCTCGTCCTGTGCGAGGTCCTGAACATCGACATGACCCCGCACGAGTCGAACACCCGCGCGCTGCTGCGTCCGGTCGCCGAGAAGTTCGCCGCGCAGGAGCCGATCTTCGGCATCGAGCAGGAGTACACCTTCTTCGACGGCACCCGTCCGCTCGGCTTCCCCGTGAACGGCTTCCCGGCCGCGCAGGGTGGCTACTACTGCGGTGTGGGCTCGGACGAGATCTTCGGCCGCGAGATCGTCGAGAAGCACCTGGACCACTGCCTCGCGGCGGGCCTGAGCATCTCCGGCATCAACGCCGAGGTCATGCCCGGTCAGTGGGAGTTCCAGGTCGGTCCCGTCGGCCCGCTGGAGGTCTCGGACCAGCTGTGGATCGCGCGCTGGCTGCTCTACCGCACGGCCGAGGACTTCAACGTCTCCGCGACGCTGAACCCGAAGCCGGTCAAGGGTGACTGGAACGGCGCGGGCGCGCACACCAACTTCTCCACGAAGGCGATGCGCGAGGACTACCGCGCGATCATCTCCGCGTGCGAGGCGCTGGGCGAGGGCAGCAAGCCGCTCGACCACGTGAAGAACTACGGCGCCGGCATCGACGAGCGTCTGACGGGTCTGCACGAGACCGCCCCCTGGAACGAGTTCAGCTACGGCGTCTCGGACCGCGGCGCGTCGGTCCGTATCCCGTGGCAGGTGGAGAAGGACGGCAAGGGCTACATCGAGGACCGCCGTCCGAACGCGAACGTGGACCCGTACGTGGTGACCCGTCTCATCACGGACACCTGCTGCGCCGGCCTGGAGAAGGACGGCCTGGTCTGACGACCGGGGTTCAGTAACGACACCGGTCCGGCACCGCCGGGACCACGCTCGGCCGATGACCACTGGCAGCGCCCGCCACCCCCAAGGGGGTGGCGGGCGCTGCCTTTTGTCCCGGATTGACAGGGGGGTGGACTCGGTATGTGAGATTCCCATCCACAGGGTGAGACGGAGCCTGCCCCGGAGACATGACATCTGCTTGAATGGGGCCATGGCCAGCCCTTCGCACACCTCGTCAGGTCGCAGCGACCTCGAGCCTTTCTGGCCGTCCCGTCAGGATCACGATTACGACCGGGAGTGTTGCCGCGCGAAGAACGCGCCGGCCCTCTAAAGCCTCCGGGATCACCCACCTGACCTTCCCCGAGGCCTTCGGTCTGCGCGGTATCGACATCGACGACGTACGCACGTCTCCTGCCGACCACTCCGCGTGAAAGAGCTGACCACTCATGGCGAACACCCGCTCCCTCTCCTCCGCCGCCACCGCTGCGACCTCTTCCCTGACCTATCCGCCCAGTCCGCGCCACCGGCTGCGTTCCGTTGACCGAGACGAAGTGGCCCGGGTCGTGGACCTCCTGCCGCCGGGGGCCACTTGGCTGCCCGCGCCCCAGCACACCCTGCCGGCGCTGCCGGGCCAGCCGCCGATGGTCGGCTACCTGGTGCTCGTACCGGCCGACCAGCAGCCTCCGATCGCCTTCGCCCCGCAGGCGGTGGCCGCCGCCGTGCAGCCGGCCCCCGCCGCCCCCGCGCCGGCCGGTCCGGGTGACGCCCTGGTCCGGATCGACTCGGCGCAGCGCACCGCCGAGGTCGACGGCCGGGTGCTCGACCTGACGTACCTGGAGTTCGAGTTGCTGGCCCACCTGGTGCAGCACCCGCACCGGGTGCACAGCCGGGACCAGCTGGTCACCACGGTCTGGGGCTACGGGCACGTCGGCGACGGCCGGACCGTGGACGTCCACATCGCCCGTCTGCGCCGCAAGCTGGGCGCCTCCCACCGCGCCGCGATCCAGACGGTGCGCCGGGTCGGCTACAAGTACGCCCCCTGAGCTGCCGGTCGGCCTGACGACGGTGGGCCCGTACTCCCCTGGGGAGTACGGGCCCACCTCGTTCGTGACGTAAGGCGCTGCGGCTACGCGGCCTTGGCCCGGCGGCCCGCGACGAAGCCCAGCAGGACGTCGACCGCGAGGAAGACGACCAGGCTGATCCCGAGGAGCGGCACGAACCAGCCGATCACGGCGGTCACCGCGGCCAGCGGCAGCAGCAGGGTCACCGGGAGCTTGCGCCAGGCACCGCGCGGCTGGGCGCGGCCGACGGACAGCTTGCGGTCCTTCGTCGGCCGGCGCAGCCACCACATGCGGTAGCCCCAGAAGACGAGGAACATCACGGCGACGGCGAGCGCGGCCAGCGCGATCTGGTTGGCGAGTCCGAAGGTCGTACCCATGTGCAGGTCGATGCCGAAGCGGGTCATCTGGGCGAGGACCGGGTAGTCGGCGAAGCGCAGTTCGTCCATGACGCGGGCGTCCGCGGGGTCGACGGCAACCGAGTCCAGGTGCACCGGCACCAGCTTGTCCTGCTCCTTGATGACGTAGCCCTTGCCCTTGGCGGGCAGGGTCACGCGGAGCGCCTCGGTGACACCCGCGGCCCGGGCGGCGTCCACGGCCTTGTCGATGCCGACGTCGGCGGCGGGTGCGGGCGGCGGGGCCATCTGCGTGCCGTCGGGCATGGTGTGCCCGGCGTGCTCGCCCGAGCCGGCGTCCGCCCCGGCGCTGAGCTGCGCGGAGACGGCGGGGGTGGCCCCGCCGAGGCTGTCCTGGAGCTGCCCGATGTTCTCGCCGGCGTACTTCGACCAGGTCAGGCCGGTGGCGGAGAGGACGACGAGTCCGGCGACGGCCCACAGGCCGACGGCGCCGTGCCAGGACAGGGTGCGGCGGCGGCCGGTGGCCGTGCGGTCCGGGAGGACCAGCTGCGACCTGCGCTTGCGGCGGCGGCCGAGCCACAGGGCGAGTCCGCCGAGCGCGACCACCCACATCCAGCTCGCGGCGAGCTCGCTGTAGTTCCGGCCGAACTCGCCGAGCTGGAGGCTGGAGTGGAACTCGCTCAGCCACGCCCGCAGCGGCAGCGCGTCGCCGACGGTGGCGAGCTGCCCGCGCACCTCGGCCGTATACGGGTCGACGAAGACGGTGAGGGTCTCGCCCTCGGGGAGGCCCGGGCTCTCCATGATCACGCGGGTGGTGGCCTCGGTGTCGGGGGCGGGCCACACGGACACGACCTCGCCCTCGGGGGCGGCGCCCTTGGCCGCGTCGATCTGGGCGCTGAGCGGCAGGGCGCTCTCGCCGACGCGGGCGACGGTCAGCTCGTCGGAGTAGATGATCTTCTCGGCCTGCCAGGAGGCGGCGTAGAGCAGCCCGGTGGCGGCGGCGAGGAAGATCAGCGGGGCGACCAGCAGCCCCGCGTAGAAGTGCATGCGCAGGAGCAGCGGCCGTACGGCGGCCCAGCTGCCGCCGTTCTTCTTGGCCGTGCCGGCCGGTTCGGCGTCCGGGGTGCGGACGTCTTGAGCCTCGTCAAGAGACATGGGGATCCTAGGTGTTGGCGAAGACATGGGGAGCAGGCCCCAGGTCTCGCCGCTTCGCCAGGTCAGGCGAGGGCGGGCGGGCCGGGGGCCGTTGAACGCGCGAGCGGAGCGGGTCCGGGTGGCCCGCGGCGCACCACGGCGTGGGCGTGGACGGCTCCGCGCAGGCGGCGCGGCCGTTCGTACGGGGCGGGGAAGACGGGCGGGGCCGGCAGGGCCGCCACCCGTGCCCGGACGAGGGCGAGCGCGCGGGCGAGCGGCCGGGCCGCGTGCAGCGCGGCGGTGGCCAGGACGCGGGCCAGCCGGAAGACGGCGGCCTCGCCGCGCGCGAGCCAGGCGGCGCAGAGCAGCCCGGCGAGCACGTGGGCGGCGATCATCGCGGCGCCGCCGTGACCTGCCATACCGGCCATGTCGGCCGCGCCCGTGGCGCCTGCCATCCCTGCGGTGCCCGCCATGTGGGCCATGTCGGCCATGCCGGGGGCTTCGGCGGCCATCGCGCCCGCGTCCGCGGCCGCCACGGGGTGGTGGCCGTGCATCGGGCCGGGAGCGGCGAACGGCTTCGCGGCGGCCGCGCTCCCCGAGAAGACCAGGTGGAGCACGCCCTGCACGGAGAGCACCGCGGCGGTGATGCCCACGGGGCCCCGCCGCCGCCCGGCGGCGAGCCATGCGAACCCGCAGGTCACCCCGAAAGCACCCAGAAGGCCGAAGAAGGGGATATCCGTTCCGGACATGGACGAATGCCCTATCGCGCCCAGGGCGACGCACATCGCCGCGAAGATTGCGGCTCGCGTGGCGCGCATCGGCGCGAATGATTCGAACATGGCCGGGACATGTTCGCACGGGGTGCCTCGGTTCCCGCCAGAGGCTTATCCGATCATGAGCAGATGAATCCAATTCCGTGGGGAGCGGTGTACGCCGGCGGGGTGCAGTTCGGGGCCTACGCCCTGGAGCGCACCGGCGCGGCCGAGCGGGAGCGGCTGCTCCGGGACTGCTCGACGAATGTCGACAATCTCGCCGCCGGACGCTGGGAGACGCTGCTGAGCAGCGCGCTCGTCGTCGAGGAGCCCATGCCCCTGCCGTACGCCCTCCTGCTGGTCGCGGTCCTCGGATACGCCGAGTACGCGTACGGAGCCTGGTGGACGGCCGCGGTGTTCCTGTTCGGGCACGCCGCGGCGACCCTCCTCGTCTACGGCGCCCTGCGCAGGACCGCCGATCCGCGGACCCGGCGCGCTGTGGACGTGGGGACGAGCTACGGGTTCAACGCCGTGCTCGGCTCGCTGACCTCGGCCCTGCCGCGCGGGGCGGTCCGTACGGCCGCGCGGGTGGGGCTGCTGGCGCTCGCGGCGGCGCCGGTGGTCCGGCGCGGGCGGACCTTCACGGACGCCGGCCACCTGGCCGCGCTCGGGGTGGGCATCGGGGTCTCGCTGGCCTTCGATTGCCTTTCCGGGACGAAACATCGGAAAATTACATGAACCACACCCAGCAGGAGCTGCCACGATGACCGCCACCCCGTCCACCACCGTCGCCAACCTCCGCGACCTCGGCGGCACCCCCCTCCCCGGCGGCCGCACCGTCCGCCCCGGCCTGGTCCTGCGCTCCGGCCAGCTCGACCGGCTCGACCTCGACGCCGACCCGGTGGTGGCGGGGCTGGGCCTGCGTACCGTCATCGACTTCCGCACCGCCGCCGAGCGCGCCGACCACCCCGACCGGATACCCGCCGGGGCCCGGGTCCTGGTCGGCGACGTCCTCGCCGACAAGCTGAGCTCCGCCCAGGTGCCCGCCGCGCAGCTGAAGGACCTGCTGTCCGACCCGGCCGTGGCCGAGCAGCACCTGGGCGGCGGGCGGGCGCAGGCGCTGTTCGCCGACACCTACCGGTCCTTCGTGAACTCCGGCTCCGCGCAGGCCGCGTACCGGATGCTGCTCACCGAGGCCGCCGACGCCGGCTCGGGCCCGCTGCTGTTCCACTGCACGGCCGGCAAGGACCGGACCGGCTGGGGCGCGACGGTCATCCTGGCGCTGCTGGGCGCGGACGACGAGACGCTGATGGCCGAATACCTGTCCGTCAATCCGGCGGTCAAGCAGGCCTTCGCCCCGATGATCGAGGGCTTCACGGCGGCCGGCGGCGACCCGGACATCGCGCTCGCGCTGATCGGCGTCTTCCCCTCCTACCTGCGGGCGGCGCTGGACGAGGTCGAGACGCGGTACGGCTCCATGGAGAAGTACGTGCGTGAGGGGCTCGGTGTCGCCGACGGGACGGTCGAGGCGCTGCGCGCCCGTCTGGTGGTCTGACCCCGCGCCCTCTCCCGCGCCTGGCCCCCGGTCCCGGGCCCGGCCCCCGGCCGTGGCCCCCGGCCTGGGCCAGGACCGGTGACCATCCGACGATTCGCTCGTTCTGCTGAACGTGACTGCGCCGGATACCGCCACCCGCCCCGTGCCTCCCGTGTCTCCCGTGCCGCCGGACGTCGAGCAGGCCGAGGCCGCCATCGTCGAGCACTACCCCCGGCTGGTGCGGCTCGCCTATCTGGTGCTGCCGCCCTCCCTCGGCCGCAACCGGCGGGTGCTCACCGCCCACTCGCTGGTCCAGCGGGCGCTGCCGCGCGGGCGGCGGGACTCGGCGGCTGCCGCGGCCGCCGTGCGGGGCGGGGTTCCGGGCCAGCGGGGCGGGGCGGAGGACTCCGGGTACGCGTACGTCCGGCTGCGTGTGCTGCGCGCCGCCCTGGAGGCGGGGATCCCGCTGACCTTCCGGGCGCTGCCGCGGCGCGCGCAGCTCCCGCCGGTGCTCCCCCAGGTGTGGGGGCTGCGGCTGTTCCCCCGCTCGGGCGGGGCCGAGGAGCTCGCCCTCGACCAGTGGCTGGCCACCCTCGACGGGCCGGGCCGGGCCGCCTGCGTGCTGCGCGCGCTGGAACGGCTGTCCGAGCCGGACGTGCTCCGGGTGCTCGACGAGGCCGGGGTCCCGGATCCGGCCGCCGCGGCCCGGGAGTCCGGGGATCCGGCGAACGACGCCCTGTTCGCCTCCCCCGAGTTCGACCCGTGCGTGCTCCAGGCCCGGCCCACGGACCTGCTGCGGCGGCGCCGTCTCGTGCGGGCCGCGCTGGCCGCCGGGGCCGCCCTCGCCGTGTGCGGGGCGCTGCTCGCGCTGCCCGGCGGGGGCTGGGGCTCGGGCGGGGCCGCCGCCCCGCTGTACGCGCGCAACGCCGTGGCCGAGCAGGCCCTGGATCCCGCGAAGCTGGTGCGGGCCGAGCCCGCCCTCTGGCGTACGTCGTCGCGTACGGACTTCTCCACCTGGCCCGCCCGCGGCGACCGGGCCGGCGATACGGAGCTGCTGCGTCGGGCGCTGGCCGTGTGGGCCCGGCCCGGCCCCTCGGTGGTCACCTCGGCCACTCCGGGCACGCCGGCCGGACCGCCGATGGGGCCGGCGCAGCTGCTGTTCGCGGGCGCCGTGGACCAGGCCGTCGTGGTCCTGATGTACGACGGCCTGCGCGTGGTCCGCTACGCCGAACCGCGGACCGGGACCGCGGGCGCCGCCCTCGACTTCGCCCGGACCGACGGTGCCTCGGCGGAGACCGCCACCGCGCTGGTGCTCAGCCGGGTCGACGGCAACGTCCGGTATCTGACGGCGCCGTGGGTCACCGGTACGGCCCTGCGGGACCTGCTCAAGCCCGCCGCTCCCGTGGTGGCACTGAAGCCGTCTCCGGACGGGGTGACCCCGCCGGTGGCGGGCCCGGCCCCGGCGGGCAGCTGTACGGGCTGGAACGCGCTGGCTCTGACGGGCGACGGCGCCACCCGGCTGATCACCGACCTCGGTGAACTGACCCCGGCCCGGCTGACGTCGGGTGCGCCGGGCGCCGAGCGCGATGTGACGGAGGCCGCGGAGCTCGGGGACTGGTCGAGGATCGCCTGTCTGCTGCCGGCGGTCCGCTCGCACGGGGTCCGTACGGTCAACGCGTGGACGTACGCGAAGCAGCCGCTGCCGGAGGGCGACGGGACGGCGGCCTGGCTCTGCACGCGGGCCGAGACCTGGCAGGGGGCGGCCGACCGGGTGCAGGCGCAGTTCCTGGCCCCAGGTGCCCCGATGGCGGCGCAGGCGGCCCGCTCGGAGGGGTCGGCGGCCTGCGGGCCGCGGGAGCCGCGGGTGCTGGCGGGCGTGCTGTGGAAGTCGCGGGCCGGCCAGTGGTACGTGCTGGCGGCGGGCAGTGCGCAGTTCGCCTCGCTGTCGGTGTCGGGCGGCGGGGTGAGCGGGTCGGCGAACGGCAACCGGCTGGCGGTGAAGGCGCCGGCGGGTGCGCAGGTGGATCTGTCGGGCAAGTTGACGGACGGGACGAAGGCGGGCGTGCTGCGGTAACCCCCTGCGGGTGGGTGAAGCTTCAACCGTCAGGAACTGTGGGGTAGTTGGCGGGATCCGGACATGACGGTCGCCATGGGTACATGGCATGATCGGGTTCCGGTTACCAAGCGGTAACCCCCAACACCCCTCCCCCCTGAAGGTCTCCCCACGTGCGCACGCTGACCCGACGCCTCCTCATACCCGGCCTGACCGCCCTCGCCCTCACCGCCACCGGCTGTGGCTCGACCCCTCACACCAGCTCCGCCGGACCGGCCGCCCCCGCCTCCGTCACCCCCTCGTCCGACGGCACGTCGCAGCAGCTCGACGTGGCCGCAGCCCCGCAGGGGACGCCCACGCCGGCGGCCGTGGCCCGGGCCGACGGGAAGGGCAGGACCGAGAAGTCCACGCTGAAGGTCGCCTCCTACGACCAGGCCAGCGGCCGGGCCGTCATCGCCAAGTCCGCATCGGAGGCCGGCCGTTCGCCCTCGCCCGGCAAGTCGTCCGGCACGGGCAAGGCCCCAGAGAGCGGCAAGTCCCCCGAGGCCGGCAAGTCCCCGGAAGCCGACAAGCCGGTGGCGGTGGGCGATGTCATCGCCAGCGCACCGGCCCCCGGCGCCCCCTCGGGCCTGCTCGCCAAGGTCACCGAGGTCGTCGGCAAGACCGACAAGGGCACCGAGGTCAAGACCGCCTCCACCACGCTGGCCGCCGTCCTGGGTGACGACAAGGCCGACGGCAAGGTCGCCGTCGACCCTGCGGCGGTCACGGTCGAGCCCCTGACGAAGGGCGTCACCTTCTCCTGGGCCAAGGGCCCGGGCCTGACCTTCGGCCCCGAGGGCGCGAAGCTGCCGCTCGGCAACCTGCGGCTCGACGTCAACGCCTCCGTCGACACCGCCCCGGACGCCCCCGCCTCGGCCGGCGCCTCGGTCTCCGGTTTCGTCCAGCTCGCCCCGCAGGTCGAGTTCGCGTACGACGGCAGCACCGGCGGCGCCCCCGGTCCGCGCGGCGCCTTCCTCGGCATGAGCGGTGACTGGTCCTCGCAGTGGAAGCTGCAGGGCCGCGCCGCCGCGAGCACCGGAGCGCCCAAGCGGATCCCGTTCGCCAAGCTGCACAGCTCGCCCGTCATCCAGGTCGGCCCGGTGCCGGTCGTCGTCAACCTCGACCTGACCTGCTACATCCAGGTGGAGGCCGACGGCCGCGTGACCCTCGACGTCCAGCAGGACGTCAAGGGTGACTTCAAGGTCGGCGGCAGCTACGCCGTGGGCAAGGGCTGGACCCCGGTGAGCGCCTCGAACGTGAAGAGCACGCCGGTCAAGGCGAGCGTCACCGCCGCCGGGCGGGTCAAGGGCGCGATCGGCGCCGAGGCCTCGGTCGGCCTGTACGGCGCCGTCGGCGTCACCGCGGACTTCGCCCCGTACCTGCGTGGTGAGGGAGACATCAAGGCGGCCGCGTCCAGCGACGGCAAGACCTCCCTGGACGGCGCCTGGGCGCTGTACGGCGGCTTCGACCTGAGCGGAAACCTCCAGCTCCAGCTCTCGCTGTTCGGCACGCCCGTCTTCGAGCGCCGTATCCCGCTGGGCACCCTGAACCGTGAGTGGGCGCTCTCGACCGGCCACGTCGGGCGATAGCCCGCGCGACCCGTACGCACACCGACACACACTGCCCGGGCGTGGACGCGCCCGGGCAGTGGCATGCCGGAGAAGTCCGCGCAGGGGGCTTCTCCTCCCTCCTACCCATCAGTACATTGACACCATGTCTAATACGCCGCTCGCGCCCGCCCCCGTGGCGTCGGAACACGTGGACCTGAGGCCCCGGAACGTGTCCTTCGGCTGGGAGGACACCCCGCTCCACTGGCTGCCGGGCGACCCCTTCGCCGGGCACATGATCAATGTGCTGCACCTGCTGCTCCCCGCCGGGGAGCGCTGGTTCGTACACGTCTACAAGCAGGTCCTCCCGTACATCGAGGACGAGCAACTGCGGGCGGACGTCGTCGGCTTCATCGGCCAGGAGGCCATGCACGCCACCGCCCACGACGACGTGCTCCCCCACCTGAAGCGGCTCGGGCTGGACCCGACCCCCTACACCGCGCAGGTGGACTGGCTGTTCGAGAAGCTCCTCGGCGACCGGACCCTGCCGCCGGGCCGGGCCCGCCACTGGTGGCTGATGGAACGGGTCGCGATGATCGCGGCGATCGAGCACTACACGGCGTTCCTGGGCGACTGGGTGCTGAACGCCGACGCGCTGGACCGGCGGGGCGCCGACCCCACCATGCTGGACCTGCTGCGCTGGCACGGGGCGGAGGAGGTCGAGCACCGCTCGGTGGCCTTCGACCTCTTCATGCACGTCGACGGCAACTACCGCCGCAGGGCGCGTACCTGGGCGACCGCCTTCTCGGCCCTGGTGTTCCTGTGGCAGCGCGGGGTGCGCTTCTTCATGGAGAACGACCCGCACCTGGTGGACGGCAAGGCCTCCTTCGGGAAGTTCTTCGTGGCCGGGCAGCAGGGGGTGCTCCCGTCGACCGGAGCGATGCTGAAGTCCATCCCGAAGTACCTCTCCCGCACCTACCACCCCTCGCAGGAGGGCTCGACGGCACAGGCGGTGGCCTATCTCGCCGCCTCCCCCGGCGCGAACGGCGGGGTGCGGGCATGAGGCGCGCCCTCACGGTCACGGCCGCCCTGGGCGCGGCCTGGATGACCCGGCGCGCCCTGAGGCGCCGCATCGGCGGCTCCCCGCTCTGGCCGCTGCCGGCCCTGGAGACGCCGGTGTCGGGCCACTCCCCGCGCCGCGCGCTGCGGGCGCTGATCGTCTCCCGTACGGAGACCGCGCAGGGCGTGCTGCGGCTGACCGTGGAGTCGCCGGACCTGCCGGCGTGGACCCCGGGCGCGCACGTGGACATCACCCTGCCCTCGGGCCTGGTCCGCCAGTACTCGCTGTGCGGCGACCCGGCGGACGCCGGCCGGTACACGATCGCGATCCGGCTGATCGAGGACGGCCGGGGCGGCTCCCGCGAGGCGCACGCGCAGCTGGTCGAGGGTGCCGAGCTGGAACTGCGCCCGCCGCGCAACCGCTTCGAACTGGTCCCGGCGGCCTCGTACGTCTTCGTCGCGGGCGGCATCGGCATCACGCCGATCCTGCCGATGCTGCGGGCCGCCACGGCGGCGGGCGCCGACTGGACGCTCCTGTACGGGGGCCGCACCCTCGACTCGATGCCCTTCCTGGACGACCTCGCGCCCTACGGCGACCGGGTGTCGGTCCTCCCCGAGGACGAGACGGGCCTGCCGGACCTGGCCCCGGTGTCCGCGGCGGGGCCGGGCACGCTGGTCTACTGCTGCGGTCCGGAGCCGCTGATGCGGGCCGTGACGGCGGCGGCCGCGGATCCGTCGGCGGTGCATCTCGAGCGGTTCGCCCCGGCGGAGGGCCCCGGTCCGGGGCGGGCCTTCACGGTCGAACTGCGCCGCTCGGGGCGGGTCGTCGAGGTGGCGGCGGACGAGAGCACACTGGCCGCGGTGCGCCGGGAACTGCCGGACACCCCGTACTCCTGCGAGCAGGGTTTCTGCGGGACCTGCCAACACCGGGTCCTGGCGGGCGGGGTGGACCACCGCGACGAGCTCCTCACGGACCAGGAGCGCGAGGACTCGATGCTGCTGTGCGTCTCCCGCGCGAAGGGGGACCGGCTGGTCCTGGACCTGTGAACGCTCCCCAGTAGGGTGTCCGCATGACAACCGGAGTGCGACGCAGGATGGGTGTCGAGGAGCGGCGGCAGCAGCTGATCGGGGTTGCCCTGGAGCTGTTCAGCCACCGCTCCCCCGACGATGTGTCGATCGACGAGATCGCGGCGGCCGCGGGGATATCCCGGCCGCTCGTCTATCACTACTTTCCGGGCAAGCTGAGCCTGTACGAGGCCGCGCTGCGGCGGGCGGCCGACGAGCTGGCGCTGCGGTTCGTGGAGCCCCGGGAGGGTCCGCTCGGGGCGCGCCTGCTGCGGGTGATGGGGCGGTTCTTCGATTTCGTCGACGACCACGGGCCGGGTTTCTCGGCGCTGATGCGCGGCGGTCCGGCCGTCGGCAGCAGCCGGACGAACGCGATGATCGACGAGGTCCGGCAGGCGGCGTACGAGCAGATCCTCACGCACCTGGGCGTGGGGCTGGAGCGCACGCCCGCGCGCCTGGAGCTCGTGGTGCGCTCCTGGGTGTCGCTCGCCGAGTCCACCGCGCTGATCTGGCTGGACGGGCGCCGGATCCCGCGGGGCGAACTGGAACTGCAGCTGGTGCACGACTTCGCCGCGCTGGCCGCCGTGAGCGCCGCGTACGACGCGGAGATGGCGGGGATCCTCGTGGGGATCCTGGCCGGCGAGCCCGCCGACGGGCCCTTCGGGGAGCTGGTCGGGCGGCTCGGTGCGCTGGTGCCGGGCGGGGCGTCGGAGACCGTCCCGGGCTGAGGGCCGGGGCGGGTACCGGGCCGGGTGCGCAAGGCGCTCCGGATCCGCGCCGGATCCGGGGTGTGGCGGCCGCCCATGATCATCGATAATGCCCGCGTGATCATTGACGACGAGATCCTGTTCCGGCCTGCCGAGGAGAAGGACGCCGGCACGCTGGTGCAGCTGTACGACCAGGCTGCCCGGTGGATGCGCAAGCACGGGATCGATCAGTGGAAGCCCGGCGACAAGGACGCCGCGCACTTCCGGTCGAGGATGCGCGAAGGAGAGGTCTGGCTCGCCGGCGATGCCGACGGGCGGGTGTGCGGGGCCTACGAGTTGTGGTGGTCCGACGAGGACGCCTGGGGGGTCCAGCCGCCCGTGGCCGGCTACGTGCACCGGCTGATGGTGGCGCGCGAGGTGGCCCCCGCGGGGGCCGGGCGGCGGCTGCTCGAACACGCCGAGCGCCGGACCGCCCGGACCGGCCGGGAACGGGCGCGGCTGGACTGCGTCTCCACCAACCCCCGGCTGCTCGCGTACTACCGGGGTGCGGGCTACCGGGTGGTCGGGGAGCTCCCCAACAAGGAGGGGAAGGATGGCAGGACCTACGGGGTGATCCTGCTGGAGAAGCGGCTGGACCGGCTCAGCGCCGTGTGAAGACCGAGACGGTGCGGGCGGGGACGGTGAACTCTCCTGTCTTCGCGTCGTACGCGGACTGCTTGACGGTGGCGTCGGAGCCCGCGGCCTGGACGGGGTGCAGCCGGTAGGCGGTGCCGGCGAGGGCGGGGACGCGCTGGGCCTGGGCGGTGGGGGCCGCGTTGAAGACGACCACCAGGTCGCCCAGGGTCATGGTGATCACGCCCGGGGTCTCGTCCTTGCCCGAGAGGGGGAAGGCCAGCCGGGACTGGACCGCCTCGGTCGTGGTGAGGGCGAAGTCCGGTTCGGTGGTGCGGATCCTCAGCAGGTCGCGGTAGGCGGCCGAGGTGGCGCCCATGTCGGTGCAGGTGGGCGCCGGTCCCGTCAGCAGCGGCTTCGCGTGGAGCCACTTCGAGGCGTTGTCGGCGGCCGGGGGCAGCCCGCGGCCGAAGCCGTTGCCGTCCTGGCAGTTCCAGTGGATGGCGTTGAACCAGTCGCCGCTGTCGTAGGAGTTGCGGTCCAGGGACTTGGAGCGGAGCAGGTCGGTGCCCGCCTGGGAGAGGGCCGGGCCCTGGGAGAGGGTGGCCGTGGCCATGGCCAGGACCTGCATGCGGGCCTTGTCCGCGTTGCTCGTGGCCGGCGGGAGTTTGTAGGTCAGGGCGTCGGCGAGGGATTCGTTGTCGTGGGCGTCGGCGTAGGCGAGGGCGTCGCCGGGGGCGGCCGCGTAGCCGGCCGGGGCGCCGTTGTAGTCCAGCTCGGAGCCCTTGATGCGGCGGCCGGTGGTGTCGGTGAAGGCGTACGAGGCGAGGTTGCCGGACAGCCCGACCTTGATCAGGTCCTGGGCGTGCAGGAGGCGGGCCTTCTGCTGCTCGGCGGTGCCGTTGGCGGGCGAGGCGTTCGGGGCGGTGAACAGCCCGGACGCGAAGCCCTGGACGCGCGGGTCCTCGTCGAAGGGGCCGCCGCCGCGGACGGCGTCACGGGCCCGGTCGGAGAAGGTGGCGATGCCGGTTCCGGCCATGTTCTTCTGCGTGGCCTGCACGAAGCGGGCGTCGTCGGCGATCTCGCCGAAGTTCCAGCCCTCCCCGTAGAGGACGATCTTCTTGCCGTCGACGCCGTCCTTGGCGGGGGTCAGGGCGTCGAGGGCCGTGCGGACGGCCAGGATGTTGGCCTTCGGGTGGTGGCCCATCAGGTCGAAGCGGAAGCCGTCGACCTTGTACTCCTTCGCCCAGGTGACGATCGAGTCGACGACCAGGCGCCCCATCATGGCGTTCTCGGGGGCGGTGTTGGCGCAGCAGGTGGAGGTGGCGACGGAGCCGTCCGCCAGCAGGCGCTGGTAGTAGCCGGGGACGATGCGGTCGAGGACGGACTTGTCCGACTGGCCCGCGGAGACGGTGTGGTTGTAGACGACGTCCATCACCGTGCGCAGCCCTGACCCGTTGAGGGACTGGACCATCCTGCGGAACTCGACGGTGCGGGCCGTGCCGTTCGGGTCGCTCGCGTAGCTGCCCTCGGGGACGGTGTAGTGCAGCGGGTCGTAGCCCCAGTTGTACGCGTCCTTCGCGGCCGCGGCGGCCACGCAGGCCTGCTGTTCCTGCGAGTCCGGCGCGTACACCTTGAGGTCGCAGGCGGGCTCGGTGCGGTCGGCGGCCTTCTCCGGGATGGTGCCGATGTCGAAGGCCGGCAGGAGGTGGACGTAGGAGGTTCCGGCGGCGGCCAGGTCGCGCAGGTGCCGCATGCCCGCCGAAGCGGTGTCGGTGAAGGCCAGGTACTGGCCGGGGTGGGTGGTGGTGCGGTCCGCGACGGAGAAGTCGCGGATGTGCAGCTCCTGGATCTGCGCGGAGGTGAAGGGGACGGGCGCGGGCTTGCGCAGGGTCTTCCAGCCGGGCGGGGCGAGCTTCGGGTCGGCCAGGTCGACGACCAGGCTGTGGACGGAGTCCGCGGTGAGGGCGGTGGAGTAGGGGTCGGTGACGAGGTTGCGGACCACCTGGCGGGTGCTCGGGGCCCAGACGCTCACGTCGTAGCGGTAGGGCTTGCCGGTCCAGTTGCGTTCGCCGCGCACCGACCAGACGCCGGTGGCGTCGTCGCGGCGCATGGCGACCGTACGGCCGTCGAGTTCGAGGGAGACCTGCTGGGCGGTGGGGGCCCAGACGGAGAGGGTGGGGCGGCCGTCCTGGAAGACGGGGCCGAGGGAGGTGGTGGTGGCGTACAGGTCGTCGAGGACGCCGGCGAGCTGTACGCCGGTGGCGGCGAGGACCGCGCCGTTCGCGGCGCGGGCGCTCGCGACGAGCTGGCCGCGCAGGGCCTCGCGGACCCGTGCGCGGTCGCGCGGGTCGACGGTGTAGGCGCCGTACGAGGCGAGGTGCGGGAACTTCTGCTTCTGGGCGGCGGTGAGCTCGGCCTTGCCGAGCCGCAGCCACTGGGCGCGGCCCGTCAGGGTGCCGTTCTCGGCCTTGACGGCGCCTTCGCGCGAGGCGAGGAGCTGTACGGAGGCGGCTGTGGCGGGGGCGTTCCAGGCGAGGGTGTCGCGGTCGATCCAGACGGCCTGGGACTTGGTGAGGTCCAGGGCGGCGGCGGAGCCGGCGGGCTGCGGGAGGAGGTACTGCTCCTGGCCGCCCAGCATCCACACCTCGTGGCCGGTGGCCTTCAGGTCCAGGGACCGGTCGGTGGGGAGGTCCTTCTCGTCGCCCTTGTGGAGGATGTAGCTGAGGCTGGTGGCGCCGGGCGCGAGCGGGACCTCGTAGACCGCGCCGTAGGAGTCGGTGCGGGTGGGGAGGAGGGGCTTGGACCAGTCGGTGGGGTTCGCGGCTCCGGTCCAGACGTGCAGGCCCCAGCCGTCGTAGGCGCGGTCGGGGCGCTGGTAGTGCAGAACGGCCTTGTTCTGGTCCTGCGGCGGGTAGGCGGGGCGGTCGGTGCGGGCGGGCTCCTTGCCCTGCTCCAGCCAGATCTCGCCGGTCTTCGTCACGTCGACGGTGCGGTCGGCGGCGACGTCCTTGTTGCCGTCCTTGTCGATGACGAGGTAGCCGACGGAGGAGGCGCCGGGCTTGAGCTTGACGTACGCGAAGGCGCCGTAGGCGTCGCGGCCGGTGAAGTCGTGGCCGGCGGGCCAGGGGGTGGCTTCGCCGTCGGCGAGGTCGCCCCAGGCGTAGAGCCGCCAGTTCGTGTAGTCGCCGTCGGGGCGGTTGTAGTGGACGACCGCGTGGTCGCGCTGGGTGGCGGTGGGGATCTCGGTGGGCGGGGCCTGGCCGGTGGCGGAGGCGGCGAGGGCGCTCGCGGTGCGGCCGGCGGAGTCGACGACGACGGCCTTGTAGCGCAGGGCGGTGCCGGCCGGGGTCTTGGCGTCGAGGGGCTGGGTGACCTTGTAGGGGGCGTGGTCGGCGGTGCCGAGGACCTGCCACTTCTCGTTGCCGGTCTGGGCGGCGAAGACCACGCGGTTGAGCGCCCCGCCGGTGACGTCGGCGGAGAGCTCGACGGTGCCGGTGGCGCCGGGGGCCGGGGCCTTCAGGGTCAGGGCGGGCTTGACGGCCGGCTTGGCGGCGGGCGCGACGGCCTGGAGGACCACGGAGCCGAGGGCGGGGACGGGCACGGTGAGCTTGCCGGCCGCCGAGGCGCGGATCAGCGCGGTGCCGCCGTACAGGGTGCGGTACTGGGAGCCGGCCGGGGCGTCGATCTCGACGGTGCGGGACGCGGCGCCGTTGTTGGCGGCGACCAGGTACTCGGTGCGGGTCTTGGTGTCGGTGCGGGCGAAGGCGTAGACGGAGCCGTCGGCGAAACGTTCACTCTGGACGCCGTCGCGGAGGGCCGGGTGCGCCTTCGTCAGCTTCGAGAGAGCACTGATCTGCTGGTAGAGCGGGTGTCCCGGATCGTAGGCATCGCTCGCGTGCGTGCGCGCCGTTCCGAGCTGGTCGTCGTCCAGGTAGTCGGCGACCTGCGTGGCGAACAGCGGCTGCCGGGCGTCCTTGTCGCCGCCGGCCCCCGTGAAGCCCTGCTCGTCACCGGAGTAGATCACCGGATTGCCCCGGGAGAAGAACATCAGCTCGTTGGCCAGCCGGTAGCGGTCCAGCAGCTCCTGCTCCCCGGCGCCCGGCCGGTCCTGCTTCAGGAAGGTGGCGAACCGGCCCATGTCGTGGTTGCCGAGGAAGATCACCTGCTCGTAGGCATTGGCCTTGCCGGAGGTGTACCGGTAGTCGTCGCCGAGGACGGAGGCCAGCCGGCCGGCCGCCGCGCCCTGGGAGGCGTACGCGCGGATCGCGTCCTGGAGCGGGAAGTCGAGGGTGGCGTCCAGCTTCCCGCGGGTCACGTACGGGGAGGTGACGGCGGTGTCGGCGGAGTAGACCTCGCCGAACATGAAGAAGTCGTCACGGCCGCGCTTGGCCGCGTAGGTGTCGAGGGCGGTCGCCCACTGCGTCCAGAACTCGGTGTTGACGTGCTTGACCGTGTCGATCCGGAAGCCGTCGATCCGGAAGTCCCGCACCCACTTCTCGTAGATCTTCTCCATCCCGCTGACGACCTCGGGACGCTCGGTCCACAGGTCGTCGAGTCCGACGAAGTCGCCCTGGTCGGAGGACTCGCCCGCGAAGGTGGAGTCCCCTCGGTTGTGGTACATCGTCGGGTCGTTGAGCCAGCCCGGCACCTTGAGGTTCTTCTTCGCATCGGGCACGAAGGGCGTCCTCGGGAAGGACGTGCCGTCCACCTTCGGGAACTTCGCCTTCCCGTCGGCGTAGTCCTTGTCCTCGAAGGGCACGCCGTCCTTGGTCAGATAGGGGAACGCCCCCTTCGACAGGTACGAGTACGACGCCTCCCGGTAGTCCACGACATCGGCGGTGTGGTTGGTGATGACGTCGAAGAAGACCTTCATCCCCTTCCCGTGCGCCTTGTCGATCAGCCGCTCCAGGTCGGCGTTGGTGCCGAAGTGCGGGTCGACCTGCGTGAAGTCGGTGATCCAGTAGCCGTGATAGCCGGCCGAGACATCGGCCCCCTTGCCCTGCACCGGCTGGTTCTTGAAGATCGGCGCGAGCCAGATGGCCGTGGTGCCGAGCCCCTTGATGTAGTCGAGCCGGTCGGTGAGCCCCTTGAGGTCACCGCCCTGGTAGAAGCCCTTGTCGGTGGGGTCCAGGCCGGTCTCCAGGCGCGAGCCGGTCAGACCGCCCCGGTCGTTGCCCGGGTCGCCGTTCGCGAACCGGTCCGGGAGCACGAAGTAGAACTGCTCCCGGGTCAGGTCGTGGCGGGCCGGCTCGGCGGCCAGTTTCGCGTCCGAGGGCGGGGCGGGCGGCGGCCCGCTCGTCGCGGCCGCGGCGGGGAGGGCGGGCAGGAGCGTCACGGCCAGGGCGGCGGCGAGCACTCCTGCGGCAGGGCGTATCAAGGCAGGTCTCCTTGTGTACGTGTCGCATGGATGAGGACCGCCCGGCCTGGCAGGGAGGAAGGTGCCGGGCGGCCCTGGTCTGTGGAGCGGCGGCTCAGCTGCGCCAGGTGTCGGCCAGCGTGACCTTGCCGCTCGCGGGGACGGTGGCGGTGCGGTTGGCTCCGCTCTCCCAGGTGACGTTCCCGGCGGCGTCCTTGCGGAGGTACTTGTACGAGAACGCGGTCCCGGCCGGGAGCGTCACGTCGAGCTTCCAGACCGGGTACGCGGCCGGGTCGAGCTTCAGCGCGCCACCGGTGTTCCAGCTGCCGAGCTCGGCGCGGTCACCGGTGACGTAGATGTTCTGCCCGGGAACGGTGGTGGCGTTGACGCCGAAGGAGGCCCCGGCGGAGCCCGCCGGGGTGCCGGAGCAGGTACGGGCCCCGGCGTGCAGGGCGAGAGCCGTCCCGGCGGCGACGGTGGTGGTGAACTGCCCGCCCGAGCCGACGGTGACCGTCCGTCCGCTCTGCACGTCGCAGTAGTCGCCGCCCGGCAGCGAGGTCTGGAAGGTCCGGGTCAGGGCGGAACCCTCGTGGTTGATCACCACGTACGCCTTGGTGCCCCGCCCGAAGGCGATCTGGTCACCGCCGTTGTCCCACCAGTTGCCGACGGACTGCCCGCGGGCGGCGTTGCGGAAGCCGACCATGGAGGAGATCTCCCGCCAGGCGTGCTGGCACTTCCAGCCGTCGGCGTAGCAGGCGCTCACCGCACCTCCGGCGGGCGGACCGGCGTCCTTGTCGGTCCACTCGTAGCCGGAGTGCACGTCGGGCGAGCCGTACGGCCAGGCCAGCGCGAAGACACTGGCCAGCGTGTAGGCGGACCCGTCCTTGTAGTTGAGGGTGTCGCCGCCCCGCTCGGTGTCGTGGTTGTCGACGAAGACGCCGGCCTGCCCGCTGGGCATGTACCCCCAGGCCTCGCCGAAGTTCTTCAGGTAGGCGAGGTTCTCGCTCTGGAAGACCCGCTTGAGGTCCCGGGCGTACCGGAACTCCTGCACGTCCCCGTTCCCCAGGTACTCGCTCGGCGAGACGGCCTCCCCGGCCCCGTATATCGCCTCCTGCTTCCAGTACACGCCGGGGTTGGTGAGGCGGGACTTGATGTTGGCAAGGTCCGCGGCGGGCATGTGCTTGGCGGCGTCGATCCGGAGGCCGTCCACGCCCAGCGACAGCAGGTCGTTCAGGTACCCGGCGATGCGCCCGCGCACGTAGTCCTCACCGGTGTCCAGGTCGGCGAGCTGCACGAGCTCGCAGTTCTGGACGTTGCCCCGGTCCTGGTAGTTCGAGATGCTCGCCCGACAGTCGTCCATGTCGGCGCCGGAGAAGAGGCCCGGGTAGTTGTACTTCGTGTACGAAGTACCGCCCGTGCCCGTGAAGGTGGCGCCGGCGTCGGCCGGTCCGGCCATGTG
The DNA here is from genome assembly GCF_030440515.1 of Streptomyces xanthophaeus. Taxonomy (GTDB): domain Bacteria; phylum Actinomycetota; class Actinomycetes; order Streptomycetales; family Streptomycetaceae; genus Streptomyces; species Streptomyces kutzneri. The sequence goes on along the minus strand of NZ_CP076543.1, from coordinate 5,760,122 downwards.
GTTGATGACGGAGTCGGCGACGACCTTGACGCCCGCGGCGTGACAGGTGTCGACCATGGCCTTGAAGGCGGCCCGGTCCCCGAGCCGCCCGGCGATCTTGTAGCTGACGGGCTGGTACGAGGTCCACCACTGCCCGCCCTGCACGTGCTCCTGCGGCGGCGACACCTGCACGTACCCGTACCCGGCGGGCCCGAGGGAATCGGTGCAGGCCTTGGCGACGGAGTCGAAGCGCCACTCGAACAGGACCGCGGTGACGTCCTTCTCCCCGGGCGGCGCGGCGGCGGCCTGCGGCCCGAGGCCCGTGAGGGTGGCCGCGGCAAGTGCGGTGGTGGCGCAAAAGGTTGCAGCTCTGACGGCTCTGGCAGGCATGCGGGGGGCCTCCTGGCGGAAGAGGTGGGGATTGGAGCGACCGTAGGGGCCAGGTAGGAGCCCTGCAAGAGTTTGCGCAAGAGATTGCAGAATTGTTTCCGAGGCGTGTCCTGCTGCCCGGCACCCCCGGACTCCGGCCCCGGAAGAGCGAGTTCACCCCCCGGGACACGGCCGCGACGCCCTCCCCTCTCCGGGTACGGGCACCTGCCGGACGGACCCGGCCCCAGGGCCGACCTCACCCGCGGCCCGCAACACCCGGGGTGCATTCCGCACGGGATGAAAACATCCGGTCGCACCGGGCGGGATATTTTGGGACCGGCGACAATAACTCGATATCAATTCCTGCCCAATTACTGCTGAATGGGCGCTTCTCCATCCGGACCGGCGCGCGGCGACCACACCCCCGAACCAGCGCGATATGCCTTCAAGGACACACGGCGTCGACGGAAGGCTGAAGACGATGGTCGGGCGAAGGAATTTCCTCATGGCCGGGGCCGCCGGGGGTGCGGCCGTCCTCTCGGGGAGCGGTCAGGGGCAGGCACACGCGGATCCCGGCCCCGGACATCATCACGGTCACGAACCGGCACCGTCGGACGCCCCGATCCCGAAGACTCCTCCGCTGGAGAAGTTCGTCGACCCACTGCCCACGCCGGAGACGGCCGTCCCTGACACCTCCGCCTATCCGGGCGCCGACTACTACGAGTTCACGATGCGGCCGGGGACCTGGCAATTCCACCGGGACCTCGGGCCGGCCGACGTATGGGGCTACTGGGCCAGGAACCCTCGCGATCGTCACCAGCCGATCGGCATGGGCTATCTCGGGCCGACCATCAGTGTCATCAAGGACCAGCCGACGGTCATCAAGTACCGCAACAAGCTGCCGACCACCCACCTCTTCCAGTTCGTGATCGACGCGATTCGCAGCGGGGACCCCCAGCTCGCCCCGATCGCCCCGCCTCCCTACACGAGCGAGCCGCCTTTTCCCGAGAACGTCAACGTATGGAACGTCGTGCACCAGCACGGCGGTTTCACACCACCGCAGTCCGACGGAATGCCCCTGCATTCGTTCAGCCCGGACGGCATCCATGCCGAGTCCTACACCACGCTGGAACCGGACCGCGTCAAACGCAACGAAGCGATCTGCGCGTACACCAACCACGAGCGCTCGTCCATGCTCTGGTACCACGATCACGGCATGGGGATGACCAGCGTCAACGTCTACGCGGGCCTCGCCGGCCTGTACCTCATCCGCGACCCCGCCGACGAGCGGCTCGGGCTTCCGCAGGGCGAGTTCGAGGTCCCCCTCATCCTGCAGGACCGGACCTTCCACCCGGACGGCAGACTCGCCTACACGATGACCCAGCAGGAGGGCGAGGACACCCCGGTCGTCAACGGCAAGGCGTACCCCTTCCTGGCCGTCGAGCCGCGGCGCTACCGGCTGCGGATCCTCAACGCCTCGAACGAGCGCTTCTGGCGGCTGAGGATCGACCCTCCCAGGGACGTGGTACTCCAGCCCAATCTTCCGTTCTGGCTGATCGGCACCGACGGCGGATTCCGCGCCCCGCTGCAAATGCTGAATTTCCTGATCGGGCCGGCCGAACGGTACGACCTGATCGTCGACTTCAGCGGGATGCCCATGGGCTCGAAGTTCACACTGACGAACTACCACGCACCGGTGCACTACCCGGGCGTCCCCGGCCAGGGACCGGAAATCTCGGAAGTCATGCAGTTCCAGGTCACCAAGCCGCTGTCCGGTGCGGACAGGACGACGCCGCCCAGGAAACTGAAGCTGCCGGCGGTCGCACCCATCGAGCCGGAACCGGAGATCAACCGGCGGGAATGGGTCGTGTACCAGCACAAGCTCTTCAGCACCATGACGTTCAACGCGGTTCCCTTCATGGAGCCGTCCCAGGACTTCATCAAGGCGGGGGCGAAGGAAATCTGGGAGTACGTGAATCCCAACCACGACGCGCACCCGATGCACGTCCACCTCGTCAACTTCCAAGTCCTGAACAGGCAGCCGATCGACGCGGCCGCCTACCAGGCGGACTACGAGAAGTGGATCGACGGTGGCCGGAAAGCGACGGACAAGCCGGTGCTGGCGAACTACTTCACCGGCCCGCCGATCCCGCCGGACCCGGACGAAGCCCTCTCCTACAAGGACACCGTCAAGTCCTATCCGGAGACGGTGACCAGAATCATCACCGATCCGTGGAGCCCGCCGATGGAACCGATCGCAGGGATCGCGAACAGCGGAACCGAGCTCCCGGCGACGTACGTCCACCACTGCCACCTCCTCGAACACGAGGACGACGACCTGATGCGCCCGTTCACGATCGTCGACCCCGAGGCACCCCTCCCCGTCGACGAGGGCGGCGGCCACGGCGGCGGCCACGGCCACTGACGGCATCGATCGCCCCGCCACTCAGGTAGCCTGCACCCTCAACAATTGAACTTGTTCAAACCAGGGGGGCCGCATGGACGGGACACAACACCGGCCGGACATCGCGCTGTGGTGGGCGCTCGGCATCGAGGCAGTGGGACTGCTGGTGGGATTCGGACTCGCCGAACCCACCAGCCTGAGACCCGACCACTCCGGCGGCCTGCTCGCCATGTGCGTACTGCTCATAGCCGGGTTCGGGGCGTCCATAGCCCTCGTGCTCGCACTGGCGCACCGGCAATCCGGCGCGGCCTGGTGGGCGGCCGCTTCCACGATCGCGCCGCTGGCGGTCTTGGTGATGCTGATGGAGTCGGGGATGGGGGACTGGTTCACCGGGTGCGCCATAGCGCTGCTCGCGGCCCCCACAGGCGCCTTCGTGAGCCTGCGGCGTGCGTCCCGGTCCGCGCCGGAAGGTGACGCCGGAACGGGCGCCATGCCCGGCGGTGACATCGGGAAGGCCGCGACGGCCCTGGCCGCTGTCGCACTGGTGGCCTCGCTGTTCATGGGCGGGGACATGGAGGACGTGGACTTCACCGGAACCTGGACCGCCGACCGCGACAACGTCACCCTCACCCTCACCGACAGCCGGCTCGGAGACGGGCAGTACACCCTGCAGCGGGAAGGGTGCTCGGAGGAGGGCTCCTGGACTCTGGACAACCCGCCGTTGACGACCTCGGTCAAGGCCCAGCTGCACCAAGACACGGCGACCACCGCGTGCCTCCCCGGCACCAACAGCGCCATGCTCTACGTGGCGGGCGGCACAGTGGCCGCCCCGGTCCTCGACCTCAGGGGCCCGGACGGCACGCGGTGGACCCTCACTCGGGGGTAGCGGGGGGGGTGGCTTCGGGGCGGGGCGGGATCTGCTCGGGCGGGGTCGGGGAGGTGGGGCAGGGGTGTGGGTAGTCGGGAGCCACTCGACCGGAATCAGGGATGCGTATGGGGGTTTCCCGTCAGTCCCATCGTCCCTCCGTGTCGGGCCGCTCCCTCAAGGGCGCTCCCTTCGGTCGCGTCGCTTCGCGATGTCGCTGCGCTCCACCCTTGACCGACCGTCCCGCCCCGGAGAAACGAAAGACTGCCGGGAAGCCCCCAAAGGAACGGGCCGGGGGATCAAGGATGAGGACGGGCACATCAGAGACCTTCGGGCGGAAGGGCGTGGGGGACGAGCAGGAGGCGGGGCCCATCACAGACCAGGGCCCGCGTCGGGGGAGCGCGTCCAATCGCTACGCGCTCCTCATCTCTCAGCGTCCGACGACCGTCCTGGGCCGGACATAGGCCGCCCACGACCCACAGGCGCCCCTCATAGAGGGCGTCTGACGGCTGACTGGGGTGAAGAGGGCTGGGACAGCGGCTATTCCGTCGTGGATGCGGGTCAGGGCAGATGGGCGGTCAGGAAGGCCGACCGTTTGACCCAATTGCCCCTATTTGTTCATGAGCTTGGGGGGTGATGCTCGCGTTGACCCGGTTCTACGACGGAATAGCCGAGGTCTCAGCCCCTGGCGGCCGTCGGTCGCGGTCGTGGAGAAGCGCGCAGCGATCTGGGGCGGCTTATGTCCAGCCCCAGGCGGTCGTCGGTCGCACAGCGAGCTCGGGACCGGGGCCGTGGGCGGCCTATGTCCAGCCTCAGACGGTCTGGCGACGCTGAGAGATGAGGAGCGCGTAGCGATCGGGCGCGCCTCCCCCGACACGGGCCCCGGCCTGGATGGGCCCCGCCTCTTGGACGTGGCTCTTCGCGCCCGACCGGGTCGCGCTTCTCTGGCCGCCCCGTCCCTGAAAGGATCCCCCGGCCCGTTCCTTTGGGGGCTTCCCGGCAGTCTTTCGTTTCTCCGGGGCGGGACGGTCGGTCAAGGGTGGCCGAAGGCCATCGCGAAGCGACGCGACGAAGGAGCGCCCTTGAGGGACCGGCCCGACACGGAGGGACGATGGGACTGACGGGAAACCCCATACGCCACTCTGATTCCGGTCGAGTGGCTCCCGCCCACCGAAGCCCCCGCCCCGCCCTCCCGACCCGGCCGAGAATGCCCCGCCCCACCGAAGCCCCCGCCCCGCCCAGACGCCTACGGCACCTCGGCCGTCGAGCCGCGCACCACCAGTTCCGGCTGGAAGATGTACTCCGTGCGCTGGACCGGGGTGCCCGACACCGCCTCCAGGAGGGCGCCCACCGCCGCCGTCGCCATCGCGCGTACCGGCTGGCGGACCGTCGTCAGCGGCGGGTCCGTGAACGCGATCAGCGGTGAGTCGTCGAAGCCGACCACCGACACGTCCTGCGGCACCCGCAGCCCGCGCTCGCGCGCCGCCCGGATGACGCCGAGTGCCATCGGGTCGCTGCCGCACACGATGCCCGTGCAGCCGCGGTCCAGCAGGGCCATGCCCGCCGCGTGTCCGCCCTCCACCGTGAAGAGCGTGCGCTGGATCAGCCCGTCCGCCTCCGCCGTCGGCACTGCCGCGAGGAATCCCTGCTCCTTGCGGGCCGACGGCACGTAGCGCGTCGGCCCGATCGCGAGCCCGATCCTGCGGTGCCCCAGGTCCTGCAGGTGCCGTACGGCCATGTCCGCCGCCGCCCGGTCGTCCGGGGAGATGAACGGGGCGTTCACCTGCTCGTTGAAGCCGTTGATCAGGACGAACGGAAGCCCGCGCGCCGCCAGTCGCTGGTAGCGCGCGGGGTCGGCGTGGGCGTCGGCGTGCAGGCCCGACAGGAAGACGATCCCGGTGACCCCGCGCTCCTCCAGCTGTTCCACCAGTTCGTCCTCGGTGGCCCCGCCCGGGGTCTGCGTGCACAGCACCGGCGTGTAGCCGTGCCCGGCCAGCGCCTGCTCTATGACCTGCGCGAACGCCGGGAAGATCGGGTTGGTGAGCTCCGGGATGAGCAGCCCGACCAGCCCGTTGCTGCGTCGTTTGAGTCGTACGGGACGCTCGTAGCCCAGCAGGTCGAGCGCGGCCAGCACCTTGTGCCGGGTGCCGGCCGCCACGCCCGGTTTGCCGTTGAGCACGCGGCTGACGGTCGCCTCGCTGACCGCGGCCTGCGCGGCGATGTCCGTCAGCCGGAGGGGGGAGGTCACCCCGACGTCACCTGCCACCACACCGTGGTGTCGGCCGGCAGCACGCCGTCCTCGACCGTCGCGCCGCTGGACAGCAGGGCCTCGCCTTCGACGGGGAACCGTACCGCCGTGCCGGTGGTGTTCGCGGTGCAGAGGAAGTCCCCCCGGCGGAAGACCAGGACGCCCTCGGGAGCCTCCTGCCAGTCCACCGACTCGCCCGCGCCCAGGTCCGGGTGCTCGCGGCGCAGCCGCAGGGCGGCCCGGTACAGCTCCAGGGTGGAGGACGGGTCGCCGGTCTGCGCCTCCACGCTCAGATCCGCCCAGGAGTCCGGCTGCGGGAGCCAGCTGCCGCCGGTGCCGAAGCCGTACGGGGCCTCGGTCCCCGACCAGGGGATGGGGACCCGGCAGCCGTCGCGGAAGCCGTCCTGGCCCGCCGCACGGGAGAACGACGGGTCCTGGCGGACCTCGTCCGGCAGGTCGGTGACGTCGGGCAGGCCGAGCTCCTCGCCCTGGTAGACGTACGCCGAACCGGGCAGTGCCAGCATCAGCAGGATCGCCGCGCGGGCCCGCCGCAGACCCAGCTCGCGGTCGCCGGGCTCGCGCAGCTGGGTGCCGAGGCCGGCGGGGTTGGCGAAGCGGGTGGCGTGCCGGGTGACGTCGTGGTTGGACAGCACCCAGGTGGTGGGGGCGCCGACGGTGCGCATGGCGGCCAGCGAACCGTCGATGACCTCGCGGAGCGCCGTCGCCTCCCAGTCACTGGTCAGGTACTGGAAGTTGAACGCCTGATGCATCTCGTCGGGGCGGACGTACAGGGCCGTGCGCTCGACGGTCGGGGTCCATGCCTCGGCGACCAGGACGCGGTCCGCCTCGTACTCGTCGAGGATCCGGCGCCAGGAGCGGTAGATCTCGTGGACGCCGTCCTGGTCGAAGAAGGGCATGACGTCGTTGCCGAGCAGCTTGAGCTGGTCCTTGGCGCCGAGGTCGGGCAGGCCGGGCGCCTTGACCAGGCCGTGGGCGACGTCGACGCGGAAGCCGTCGGCGCCGAGGTCGAGCCAGAAGCGCAGGATGGAGCGGAACTCGTCCTGTACGGCGGGGTGTTCCCAGTTGAAGTCGGGCTGCTCGGGGGCGAAGAGGTGCAGGTACCACTCGCCGTCCGCGACGCGGGTCCACGCCGGACCGCCGAAGATCGACTCCCAGTCGTTGGGCGGCAGCTCCCCGTTGTCGCCCTGTCCGGGGCGGAAGTGGAAGCGCTCGCGCAGCGGGGTGCCGGGGCCTTCGCGCAGGGCCTGCTTGAACCATTCGTGCTGGTCGGAGCAGTGGTTCGGGACGAGGTCCACGATGATGCGCAGGCCCAGTTCGTGGGCTTCGCGGATCACGGCGTCGGCGTCGTGCAGGGTGCCGAACATGGGGTCGATGGCCCGGTAGTCGGCGACGTCGTAGCCGGCGTCGGCCTGCGGGGAGGCGTAGAAGGGGCTGAGCCAGACGGCGTCGACGCCCAGCTCCTTCAGGTAGGGCAGGCGGCTGCGGATGCCTTCGAGGTCCCCCATGCCGTCCCCGTTGGAGTCGGCGAAGCTGCGCGGATAGACCTGGTAGATCACCGCTTCTCTCCACCAGCCGGGCTGCGTGCCGGTGGAGGTGGGGAGCGCGTCGGCGAGGTGCTGGGTCATGGTGTCCTTGGAGAGATCGGGCCGGGGGTGAGAGGGGGCAGGCTCGGGTGGTCAGCCCTTGGTGGCGCCTGCCGTCATCCCGGCGACGAGGTGACGCTGGGCGAAGACGAAGAAGATCGCCGCGGGGATGGCGATGAGGACCGAGGCGGCGCTCATGGCTCCCCAGTTGGAGGTGTACTGCGTGACGAAGGTCTGCAGTCCGCCGGCCAGGGTGAGGTTCTCCTCGCCGACCATGAAGGCGGAGGCGTACGCGACCTCGCCCCAGGCGGTGATGAAGGCGTAGAAGCCGGTGACGGCGAGGCCGGGCTTGGCGAGCGGCAGGATGAGGCGCCAGAAGGTGCCGAAGGGGTTGAGTCCGTCGACCCGGCCGGATTCGTCGATCTCCACCGGGATGGTGTCGAAGAAGCCCTTCATCATCCATGCGCAGAACGGCACGGCGATGGTGAGGTAGGTGATGATCAGGCCGAGCGGCTGGTTGAGCAGGCCGAGGTCGCCCATGAGGTTGTAGAGCGGGACGATGAGGATCGCCATCGGGAACATCTGCGTGATGAGCAGGGTCCACATGAGCGGCTTCATGCCGGGGAACTTGAAGCGGCTGACCGCGTATCCGGTGGTGGCGGCGATGAAGACACCGAGGACGGTGGTGACGCCGGCGACCAGCACGGAGTTGGCGAACCAGCTGAGGAAGTGGCTCTGTTCCAGCAGGTTCGTGTAGTTGCTGAGGGTCGGTTCCTTGACGAAGTCGGTGGTGACCGCGTGCTTGGCCGGCTTGAGCGAGGTCAGCACGATCCACAGCACCGGGAAGACGGCGATCACGGACGCCACGACGAGGGTGGCGTGCAGGCCGACGGAGGCGAGCGGGGAACGGCTGCCCCGGGCACGGGCGGTCGCCTTGCCGGCGGTCCCCTTGCCGGCGGTCGCCTCGCCGGTGGTGACCGTACGAGCGGTGGTCGCGGTGGACATGGTCACCACACCTCTCCCTGCTTGCGCAGCGAGCGCCGGTAGACCAGCGCGAAGATCATGAGCAGGGCGAGGATCAGGACGCCCCACGTGGCCGAGCCGGCGAAGTCGCGCGGGCTCGACACGAACGCCTCGCGGAAGGCCTGGGTCACCAGGATCTCGGTGGAGTCGCCGGGTCCGCCGCGGGTGAGCAGGAAGATCACCGGGAACATGTTGAAGGTCCAGATGGTGGAGAGCAGGATCACCGTCATGCTCACCGCGCGCAGTCCGGGCAGGGTGATGTGCCGGAAGCGCTGCCAGGCGCTGGCGCCGTCCATCTCGGCGGCCTCGTAGAGCTCGCCGGGGATCGACTGCAGGCCGCCGAGCAGGGCGACCATCATGAAGGGGACGCCGAGCCAGACGTTGACGGCGACGACCGAGAACTTGGCCCAGGTCGGGTCGTCGAGCCACGGGATCGCGGCGATGCCGCCACCGTCGAGGATCTTGTTGAGGATGCCGTTGTCGCGGTTGAAGAGGAACCGCCAGGCGAAGACGGAGACGAAGCCGGGGACGGCCCAGGGCAGGATGAGCGCCATCCGGTAGGCGGCGCGGCCCCGGAAGTCCCGGTTGAGCATGTTGGCCAGGATCAGACCGAGCGTGAAGGTGATGGACACGCACGCGACGGTCCACATCACCGTCCACACCAGCCGCTGCAGGAACACCGGGTCGCTGAGCACGGCCACGTAGTTGTCGAGTCCGACGAACTCGTACGTGGCCTCGATGTGCCGGGCGCCGATGGTGCGCGAGACGTTGCGCTCGGTGGCGTCGGTCAGCGACAGGTAGACGCCCCGGACCAGCGGCCAGCCGATGATCACGCCGAGGACGAGCACCACCGGGGCGACCATGGCCCAGGCGTACCAGTGCGTGCCGACGGCGCGCCGGAGGCCGGACGCGCCCTTTCCGCCACGGGCACCGCCGCGGTTACCGCTGTCGCTGTCAGTCCTGCGGCTCCGGGCGCGGGCGGCGACGTCGTTCTCGACGTCGTCGCCCGCGGCCTTCGCCACCGACTGGCTGGTGTGAGCAGCCATGGTTTCGTTACTTCCAGCCCTTGAGGATCTTGCGGAACTCGATGCCGGCCGCCTTGGCCGCGTCCTCCGGGCTCGACGCCCCGGTGATCGCCTTGGTGTATTCGACCTTCAGCGGCTCGAAGAGGGAGCCGTTCTCCGGGATCCAGGCCCGCTCGACGGCCTTGTCCACGGCCGGCTTGAAGAACTGGACCATCTCGTTGCCCTTGACGTCCGGCAGCTCGTAGGCGGCGGTCCGGGTCGGGAGCAGGCTGAGCTCCTTGGTCGACTGCACCTGGACCTCCTGCGAGGTCATGTACTCGACGAAGGCGTGCGCGGCGGCGGTGTTCTTGGAGCCGGCGTAGACGCCGAGGTCGTGGCCGCCCTGCGGGGCGCCGGCCTTGGCGGAGCCGGCCGGGACGGCGGCGATGCCGAGGTTGGCCTTGTCCTTGAACTGGTCGCCGGCGTAGGTGTCGGCGACGGCCCACGGACCGTTGATCATCATGGCGGCCTCGCCGGTCTTGAAGGCCGTCTGCATGTTGGCGTAGCCGTCGGTGGCGTTGGTGATCGCCGCGCCGGAGCTGACCAGGTCACGGGCGGTCTTGAAGGCCTTGACGCCCGCCTCGTTGTCGACGGTGACCGTCTTGTTCTTCGCGTCGACGAGGTCGCCGCCCTCGCCGTAGATCAGCGGGAGGAACCAGTAGGAGTCGTCGCCGCGCAGGTAGAGAGCGGCCTTGCCGGTCTTCGCCTTGATCGCCTCGGCGGCGGTCTTCAGCTCCGCCAGCGTCTTGGGGGGCTGGACGCCGGCGTCGGCGAGCATCTTCTTGTTGTAGAAGAGGCCGAGGCTGTCGATGACCTGCGGGACGGCGTAGGTCTTGCCCTCGAACTTGCCGCTGGCCGCTGCCTGCGGGAGGAACTCGGCGTCGACCTTCTTCGCCGTCTCGGCCGGGACCTCGTCGAGGTAACCGAGCGAGGCGAAGTCCGCGACCCAGCCGACGTCGGCGCGGATGACGTCAGGCGCGTCGGAGCCGCTGCTGAAGGCGTTCTTGACCTTGTTCTGCGCGTCGCCGTACGGGACGTTGACGTACTTGACGGTCACCTTCGGGTGCTTCGCGGTGAACGCCTCGGCGATCTTCTGGAAGCTGGCCTTCTCGGCGTCGTTCGAGGTGTCCCACCACGTGACCGTGCCGGAAAGCTCGCCGCCTGCCTTGGTGCCGTCGGCCGCGTCCTTGTCGTCCCCACCGCAAGCCGTTGCCGCGAGCGCCAGGGTCGCGACCAGCGCGGTGGCCGCTATGCCACGCCGCATATGAACTCCTTCGATGATCCCGGCCGCGCCCTCGCGGTCCCGAGTTGCCAGGAACGTAACAAGACTGAAAGAGGACCGAAAGACCTTGCGCAAACTTTCTGCAAGCGGAGGCGATCGTTACATCCGTGTGTCCGTACGGTTGCCGCAGCTTGCTGTTAGTTCGAGTCACCTTCGACTGCCTGGGCCCGCAACCAGGGGGCATGTACCCGCGTTGACCCCGATATGACCCACGACTCGACGGCCGTCCAGCTTGCAAGCTCTTCCAGCAACGCGACCGCGAGCGGTGGCTGGTGGCGCGATGCCGTCATCTACCAGGTGTACGTGCGCTCCTTCGCCGACAGCGACGGAGACGGCATCGGCGACCTCCGCGGGGTCCGCTCCCGCCTCCCCCACCTCGCCCGCCTCGGGGTCGACGCCGTGTGGCTCACCCCCTTCTACGTCTCCCCGCAGGCGGACGGCGGCTACGACGTCGCCGACTACCGGGCCGTCGACCCCCTCTTCGGGGACCTCTCCGACGCCGACGAGCTGGTCCGGGCCGCGCACGCGCTGGGGCTGCGGGTCATCGTGGACGTGGTGCCGAACCACACCTCCGAGCAGCACCCGTGGTTCCGCGCGGCCCTCACCGGTGAGCCGGGGGCCCGCGAGCGCTACCACTTCCGCCCCGGGCGGGGGCCGGGCGGCGCCGAGCCCCCGAACGACTGGGAGTCGATCTTCGGCGGCCCGGCCTGGACCCGCGTCCCGGACGGCGACTGGTACCTGCACCTCTTCGCCCCCGAGCAGCCCGACCTCGACTGGGACCACCCCGAGGTCGCCGCGGAATTCGCCTCCGTGCTGCGCTTCTGGCTCGACCTCGGCATCGACGGCTTCCGCATCGACGTCGCCCACGGCATGGTCAAGGCCCCGGGCCTGCCGGACATCGGCCGCGGCGCCCAGGCCACCCTCATCGGCACCGAGCCGCTCCCCTTCTTCGACCAGGACGGGGTCCACGAGATCCACCGCTCCTGGCGCCGCCTCCTCGACTCCTACGGGGGCGGGCGCATCGGGGTCGCCGAGGCCTGGGCGCCCACCTCGGAGCGGCTCGCCCTGTACGTGCGCCCCGACGAACTGCACCAGGCCTTCAACTTCCGCTTCCTCAACTGCCCGTGGGACCCCGCCGCGATGCGCACCGTCATCGACGAGTCCCTGGCCGCGACCACCGCCGTCGGCGCCCCGACCACCTGGGTGCTGTCCAACCACGACGTCGTACGCCATGTGACGCGCTACGGCGGCGGGGCCCGCGGCCTGGCCCGGGCCCGGGCCGCCGCCCTGCTGATGCTGGCCCTGCCCGGGTCGGCGTACCTCTACCAGGGCGAGGAGCTCGGACTCCCGGAGGTCGCGGACCTCCCGGACCGGGTCCGCCAGGACCCGGCCTTCCGCCGCGGGCGCCGTCAGCTGTGGGACACGGACGGGCCGGCGCGGTCGGAGGGGGAGGCCGACGGGGCCGGGACCCCTGCCCCCGGTTCCGCGACCGCGACCGCCCCCGAGCCGGAGGGACAGGACGGGCTGCGCGACGGGTGCCGGGTGCCGCTCCCCTGGTCCGGCGCGGAGCCCCCGTACGGCTTCGGGCCGGCCGGCAGCTGGCTTCCGCAGCCCGCCGGCTGGGGCGGCCTGAGCGTCGCCGCGCAGACCGGCGACCCGCACTCCACGCTGGAGCTCTACCGCGCCGCCCTGGAACTGCGCCGGGCGATGCCGGGGCTGGGCGCGCCGGAGGCGGGGACCGGGGCGGGCGCGGGCGCGGGGGGCGACGCCTCGGCCGACGCCCCGTTCAGCCCGTACGCATGCGGAATGCGCTGGCAGTCCGCCCCCGAGGGCGTGCTCCTCTTCACCCGCCCCGGTTTCGCCTGCACCCTCAACAGCCGCCCCGGCCCGGTCGAACTTCCCGCGCCCGGGCGTCCCGTACTCTCCAGCGCCCCGGTGGAGACGGACGGCCGCACCGTCCGGCTTCCCCCGGATTCGTGCACGTGGTGGTCATTGTGAACGTCCGACCGGTACAGTCCAATCCCGTGACCGCACGGCTAGCCGACATCGCAGCCCAGGCGGGGGTCAGCGAAGCCACAGTCAGCCGCGTGCTCAACGGCAAGCCCGGTGTGGCCGCAGGCACCCGCGAATCCGTGCTGGCCGCCCTCGACGTACTCGGCTACGAGCGGCCCGTGAAGCTGCGCCAGCGCAGTGCGGGGCTCGTCGGTCTGATAACTCCCGAACTGGACAATCCGATCTTCCCGGCGCTCGCCCAGGTCATCGGCCAGGCCCTCACGCGGCAGGGGTACACGCCGGTGCTGGCCACACAGACGCCCGGCGGGTCCACCGAGGACGAGCTGACCGAGATGCTGGTCGACCGCGGGGTCTCCGGGATCATCTTCGTCTCCGGCCTGCACGCCGACACGACGGCCGACATGGGCCGCTACGACCAACTCCGCGGACAGGGCGTCCCGTACGTCCTGATCAACGGGTTCTCCGAGAAGGTGCAGGCCCCCTTCGTCTCCCCCGACGACCGGGCCGCGATGCAGCTCGCCGTCACCCACCTCGCCGCGCTCGGGCACACCCGCATCGGGCTCGCGGTCGGACCGAAGCGCTTCGTGCCGGTCCTGCGCAAGATCGAAGGCTTCCGCCTCGGGATGAAGGAGCGGCTCGGACTCGGCGAGGCCGAGATCGAGGAGCTGATCCAGCACTCCCTCTACTCGCTGGAGGGCGGCCAGGCCGCCGCGGCCGCGCTGATCTCGCGCGGCTGCACGGCGGTGGTGTGCGCGAGCGACATGATGGCGCTCGGCGCGATCCGGGCGGCCCGGCAGCAGGGGCTGAGGGTGCCGCAGGACGTGTCGGTGGTCGGCTTCGACGACTCCCCGCTCATAGCGTTCACCGACCCGCCGCTGACGACCATCCGCCAGCCCGTGCAGGCGATGGGGCAGGCGGCGGTCCGGACCCTGCTGGAGGAGATCGGCGGTACGCCGGCCCCGCACAGCGAGTTCGTGTTCCTGCCCGAACTGGTGGTGCGCGGCTCCACGGCCTCCGGCCCGGGCCAGCGCCGCCGGGACTGAGCCGTACCCGGAGGACGTGTCCTTGCCGGGGTGACGCCGGTCCGGTCCCGATACTGGGCAGATGCCCATGCCCGGCCGGCTGCGCGACAGGATCCTGCCCGACCACAAGCGACGTTCCCTGGAGGACCTCCAGGAGGATCTCGATCTGTCGTCGGGCGACAGCCGGGCGAAGCAGTCGGCCTTCTGGACCATGCTCACGCTGTCCTCCGTGATCGCCGCGTGCGGGATCCTGACGGACTCCACCGCCACCGTCATCGGCGCGATGATCATCGCTCCGCTCTCCACTCCGATCATGGGGATCGCCCTCGGCGCCGTGCAGCGCCGCCGCTCCACCGCTCTCGCCTTCGTGGCGCTCGGCGGTGTGCTGGTGCTCGCGATCGGCGCGGTGGCCTCCCTGGTGGTGCCACCCGCCTACGATCTGCTGTCGGACAGTCAGATCTCCAGCCGGACCTCCCCCGGCCTCCTGGACCTGATCGCCGCGCTGGCCACGGGCTTCGCCGGCGCCGTGGCGCTGTCCCGCAAGGACGTCGCCGCGGTCCTGCCGGGGGTCGCGATCGCGATCTCCCTGGTGCCGCCGCTCGTGGTGACGGGTGTGTGCGCCGGCCAGACGTCGTGGTGGCTCGCGCTGGGCGCGCTGGTCCTCTTCGTGTCCAACCTCCTCGCCATGGTCTTCGCGGGCATGGTGGTCTTCGCCGCCCTCGGGTACACCCGGGCCGCCGGACACCCCGGGCAGGCCGGGGCGCCCCGCCGGGCCTACGTCATGCTGGGGCTGCTGTTCGCCGCGGTCGCGCTCCCGCTGGGCGCCAACACGGTCACCACGGTCCTGCTGAACGCGTGGACCTCGCGGACCTGGACCGCCGCGGAGCGCTGGCTCTCGGCCAGCCCCGGCGCGGCGGTCACCGGCGTCGACGCGCAGTCCAGGACCTTCTACGTCCACGTGCGCAGTCCCGGTGGTCTCCCGCCGATCGACGACCTGCTCGACGACCTCGAAGGGCAGCTCCCCGACGGCGTCCCGATCGTGGTCGACGCCACCCGCGGGCAGCAGATCGTCGCCGGGAAGGTGGGAGAGGCGGGAGACTGACGCGGCGACGTAGTACCCAGGTCTGAGCGGCTGCGCCGAAGACCGTACCGAGGGATGATCGGAGGCGGGAACGCATCTGGCAGACTCTGCCCATGGGTGAATCGAGCGTGAAGACACTGGAAACCCGGACGGACGTCTCATCACCCACCGTGGTCGAGACCGAGACCCGCCCGGAGCCCGAGCGCACCCTGCTCTCCCGGTTGCGTGCCCCGCGCCGGCCCCGGATCTGGTTCGAGGTCCTGCTCATCGCGATCAGCTACTGGACGTACTCGCTGATCCGCAACGCGGTGCCCGAGCAGAAGGCGGCGGCCCTCGCCAACGCCGACTGGATCTGGAGCGTCGAGCGGACCCTCGGCATCGCCGTCGAGAAGTCGGTCAACCACGCGGTCAACTCCGTGACGTGGCTGATCGTGGGCATGAACTATTACTACGCCACGCTCCACTTCGTCGTGACGATCGGCGTGCTGGTCTGGATCTACCGTTTCCATCCGGGGCGGTACGCCGCCACGCGTCTGGTCCTCTTCGCCACCACCGGCGTCGCCCTGGTCGGCTACTACTGCTACCCGCTCGCGCCGCCGCGGCTGATGAACGGGCAGAACTTCGTCGACACCGTGCTGGTCCACCACACCTGGGGCTCCATGGCCTCCGGCAACCTCAAGCAGATGTCGAACCAGTACGCCGCGATGCCGTCCATGCACATAGGGTGGTCGCTCTGGTGCGGCCTGACGATCTTCGCGGTCGCCTCGGCCCCCTGGGCCCGGATCCTGGGCCTGCTCTACCCGACGGCGACCCTCGTCGTCATCGTGGCCACCGCCAACCACTTCTGGCTCGACGCCGTGGGCGGCATGCTCTGCCTGGCCTTCGGCTACACGGTCTCGCGGTCCTGGTACGGCTCCTTCGCCCACCACCTGCCCCGCCACCCCGAGCACGCGGGCCCGCACCCGGCCACGGAACTGCTGAACCGGGTCCGCACCCGCGCCTGAGGCTACTGCTGCCCGAGGGCCATCCACTTCCCGGGCGTGGTGAGGGGCTCGAAGCCGGCCCGGGCGTAGACGGCGTGCGCGTCGGCGGTGGCGAGCAGCACCCGGCGCAGCCCGTACGGCTCCAGGTGCGCGCACACGGCGTCGACGAGGGCCCCGCCGAGCCCCTTGCCGCGGGCGCCCGGATCGACGTAGACGTCGCAGAGCCAGGCGAAGGTGGCCCGGTCGGTGACGACGCGGGCGTACGCGAGCTGGTCCCCGGAGGCCTGGTCGTAGAGGCCGAAGTTCAGGGAGCCCGCGATGGCGTCCTCCTGCTTCTGCCGGCTGCGCCCGAGCGCCCAGTACGCGTCTTCGGACAGCCACCGGTGGACGAGTCCGACGTCCAGTCGGGCGGCGTCGGTGGAGATCTCGTATCCGTCGGGAAGGTCGTCGCTCATCCCGACATCCAAGCAGCGCCCGCTCCCCCGGAGAAGTCCGGGGGAGCGGGCGCGGTCGTCCGCTCAGGGGGCCGTCGGCTCAGGAGCCCTGGTTCGTCAGGATCCCTGGTTCGTCAGGATCGCCGGGTCCGACAGGCCGGCCGCGCCGGTCTCGACCTTGCCGGCGAAGCGGCGGCCGAAGTCCGCGATCTCGGACGCGGTGACCTTCACGTCGTACCAGCGTCGGGTGTTCTTCAGGGAGACGCTGTACGTGACGGTGGCGCCCTTGGCGACCGTGAGGCGCTTGGGGCCGCCGCCGTAGGCGTTGGTGACGGTGAGCGTCGCGGTCGACGCCCCGGCGTTGGTGAGGGTGAGGTCCAGGTTGCCCGTGGTGGTGTTGTGGCGGGCGGTGACCTCGGGGCCGGGGGTGGTGCCCGGGTTGCGGAAGCCGCGCAGGAAGCCGTTGGGGCCGTGGACGGTCAGGTCGGTGACGCCGGCCGAGTAGCGGGTGTTCCAGGTGTCCGAGATCGACTTGCCGGCCTCGGTGGTGTACGTCCAGGGGGCGTCGGTCCGGTTGCCCGCGGTGACGTAGAACTGCGCGCCCAGGTCCGGGCCGCCGCTGAAGGTCAGCTTGAACTTGCCCTCGCCGGTGAGCGCGGCGCCGTCGACGTACGGGGCGTACTTCAGCGGACGGGTACGGCACAGGCCCTTCTCCTGCCGCGGCATGCTGCCGACGGCCGGCGGGGTGGCCCGGAAGTCGGGGTGGCGCTCGCGGTCCTGCGGCTCCCACGAACCGGTGTCGGGCAGCGACACCGTGGCCGTGTCCCGGCGGGCGAAGTCGAAGGCCGAGGTCAGGTCGCCGCAGACGGCGCGGCGCCAGGGCGAGATGTTGGGCTCGTGCACACCGAAGCGCTTCTCCATGAAGCGGATCACGGAGGTGTGGTCGAAGGTCTCGGAGCAGGAGTAGCCGCCGGTGCTCCACGGCGAGACGACGAGCATCGGGACGCGCGGTCCGAGCCCGTACGGTCCGGCGACGTATCCGGCCTTGCCGGGGAAGACGTCGAGGGCGGTCGGTGTGGTGGACAGGCCCTGGTTGGCGTCGGCCGGGGCGTACGGCGGGACGACGTGGTCGAAGAAGCCGTCGTTCTCGTCGTAGGTGATGAACAGCGCGGTACGGGCCCACACGTCGGGGTTGGAGGTCAGCGCGTCCAGCACCTGCGCGATGTACCACGCACCGTAGTTGGAGGGCCAGTTGGAGTGCTCGCTGAAGGCCTCGGGGGCGGCGATCCAGGAGACCTGGGGCAGGGTGCCGGCGGCGACGTCGGCGCGCAGCCGGTCGAAGTAGCCCTCGCCGGTCCTGGCGTCGGTGCCGGTGCGGGCCTTGTCGTAGAGCGGGTTGCCGGGCTGGGCGCTGCGGTAGTTGTTGAAGTAGAGGAGCGAGTTGTCGCCGTAGTTGCCGCGGTAGGCGTCGTCGATCCAGCCCCAGGATCCGGCGGCGTCGAGGCCGTTGCCGATGTCCTGGTAGACCTTCCACGAGATGCCGGCCTGCTCCAGGCGCTCGGGGTAGGTGGTCCAGCCGTAGCCGGCCTCGGCGTTGTTGAGGACCGGGCCGCCGCCGGTGCCGTCGTTGCCGGTGTGGCCGGACCAGAGGTAGTAGCGGTTGGGGTCGGTCGAGCCGATGAAGGAGCAGTGGTAGGCGTCGCAGAGGGTGAACGTGTCGGCGAGGGCGTAGTGGAACGGGATGTCGTCGCGCGTCAGGTACGCCATGGTGGCGGGCGTCTTGGCGGGCACCCAGTTGTCGTACTTGCCCTTGTTGAAGGCGCTCTGGCCACCTGCCCAGTCGTGGTTGAGGCCCTGGAGGAACTCCATGCCCAGGTCGTCGGACGGCGGGCGGAAGGGCAGCGTCTCCTTGCCCGCGTTGTCGGCCTGGTGCCAGACGGACTTTCCGCTGGGCAGGGTCACCGGGCGCGGGTCGCCGAAGCCGCGGACACCGCGCAGCGCACCGTAGTAGTGGTCGAAGGAACGGTTCTCCTGCATCAGGACCACGATGTGCTCGACATCGGCGATGGTTCCGGTCGTCCCCTGCGCGGGGATCGCGGCGGCGCGCGCGATGCTCTCGTTGAGCAGGCTCAGGGCGGCGGCGCCGCCGGTGAGCTGCAGGAAACGGCGACGGTTGAGTTCTGCCATGGCGAGAGACCTCTGCTTTGTTCGAGGGTTCGTGAGCGCTCTTCAGAACAACGTGCCCGGAGTACCGCAGGGCGAGACGGATATGACGGCTGCGGGTACGTCAGGCGAACGGCAGGCCAGGAGGGGTCGACACGCGCGCTCGTGGAAGGAGGATGCCCCCGTCGTACGGGCCGGCGCGACGAACGGTGAACATGCCCTCACCGTAACGCCGCCGTGCTCGTAGGCACTTGGGAATGTCAGACCGGGCGCCTGAACGGCAGGAACCGTCTTCGTGCGGGAGCCGGTACGGGTACGAGCTCCTTCGAGGGCGCCGGTACGGGGCCGCCCGCGCCCGGGGCGATCCGTTCCAGGGCCTCGGTGAGGGTGCGGACGTAGGCCGCGTCCGCCAGGATCCGTACGCCCGTGAAGGGGTGACCGAGCCGTTCCTCCTGCGCCAGGATCCGGCCGAGCAGGGGCGCCGCGGCGGCGGCCGCAGCCGTCTGGCTGGAGCGCGGACTCGTGCCGGGCGCCGTCACCGCCGCGCTGCCGCAGGCTGCGATCCACTCCCCGGCCGCCCTGCTCGCCCACCGCCTGCGCGAACAGCTACCGCCTGCGAACGCGCCTTCCGCTCCCCCACCCCCGGGCGATGCAGGCGCTGCACGGAAGCAGCATCAGCTGCTGGCCCGGCTGTGCCGGTGTTGGGGATTTGCGTGCCGGGGCTCTGCCGATCCTGGTAACTGTGGAGCCTCAGGGAGTCGGTCCTTCTCGTCGGGCGGGGGTGGATGTCATGGCCCGGCCTGGCGCGAGCGGTTCCGAGGACGGTGGCGAGGGGCCTCGGCGGTATCTGATCGCCGCAGTGGTGGCCGAGTACCCGAAGAACCGGGACTGGGACCGGCCCGGTCTGCTGGAGGCCCGCGACAAAATCGTCGAGCTGTTCACCGGCCGGCTCGGCCACCGCCTCCACGACCCGCTGCCGCTCAACCCCACCGGGCGCCGACTGACCGACGCCCTGCGTGCGTTCTGCACGTCGCCGGAGCGCCGGGAGGACGACCTCCTGACGGTCTACCTGTCCTGCCACGGCGAGATCCTCGACGACGGCGAGGAACACGTCCTGCTCACCGCCGACACCGACCCCGCGGACCTGACCTACACCGCCCTGCCGACCGCGGACCTGACACGGGCCGTGCTGCGCGGGTCCCGGATCCGGCGGGTCCTGCTCCTGCTGGACGCCTGTTACGTCGGCCAGGGCGGCAACCAGATGGCCGCCGCAGCGCTGGAGCGTCTCGGTGCGACCTGGGGCAGGAGCTCCGGTTCGGGACTGGTGGTCGTCTCCTCCGCGCAGCCGCACCAGTCGGCCGTGACCGGCGTCTTCCCGAAGCTGCTGGAGGACGCGGTCGCCGGCCTGTCGGTCGCCGGGCACGGCCCGGACACGCTGTCGGTGAACGCGGTGGTGCAGCACATCAACGGCTCGAAGGACCTGCCCGGCCATCAGCGGATCGGCCTGGCGATGGTGGGCCTGGACGGCGAGCCTCCGGCGTTCTTCCCCAACCCCCGCCACGACGTCCGGCTGAACGAGGTCGACCTCGCACTGCAGCGGACCGCCGCGTTCGACGAGGAGGACCGGAGGCGGGAGACGGAGTTCACGAGCCGGCTGCTGGTGCGCGCGATGGGCTACAACAGCCAGGCCGGGGCGGCAGCGTGGTGGTTCAGCGGCCGCCGCACCGCCCTCCGCGATCTTGCGTCATGGCTCAACGATGCCGACGGCGAAAGCAGAACGGTCTGCCGGGTGGTGACCGCCGCCCCCGGCTCGGGCAAGACGGCCGTGCTGGGTCTGGTCGCCACGCTCACCCACCCCGAACGGCACCGGACCGTACCTCTGCACGCCCTCGACCTGCCCGCCGACCTGCTGGACGTCGACGCGGTCGATGCCGCCGTCTACGCCCAGCGCCTGACCGACACCGAGGTCCTGGAAGCCGTCTGCGCCGCCGCGCGCGTCCGGGCCGCGACCGTCGGCGAACTCCTCGAAGCCCTCGGCCGGCGGGCACGGCCGCTGACCGTCCTCATCGACGCCCTCGACGAAGCCGCCACCCCCGGCACCCTCTGCGGTTCGGTTCTGCGCCCGCTCATCGAGCACTCCGGCGGCCGCCTCCGCCTGCTTCTCGGTACCCGCCCCTACCTCCTGCCGCGCCTGGGCATCGGCCCCGCCGACACCATCGACCTCGACGACGCGCGCTACGCCGACCCCGAAGCCCTGGCCGTCTACGCCGCGCGCAACCTGCTCGAAGCCCACCCTGCCTCCCCCTACCGCGAGCGGCTCCAGGCCGTACGCCCCGTCGCGGAGGCCGTCGCCCTGGCCGCCGGGCACTCCTTCCTCATCGCCCGTCTCACGGCCGGAACCCTCGCCGCGACCCCGGCCGTCCCCGACGCGGACGACCCCGCCTGGCGCGCATCCCTGCCCCGGCACGCGGGCGACGCCATGCGCCAGGACCTCCACCAACGCCTCGGCGACGACGCCCGGCGCGCGACCGACCTGCTGCGGCCGCTGGCCTACTCCCAAGGCCAGGGCCTGCCCTGGGAGGACATCTGGGCGCCTCTCGCCACCGCGATCTCCGGCCGCGCCTATACGGACGACGACCTCGTGTGGCTGCGTAGCGAGGCCGGTTCGTACGTCGTCGAGGCCACCGAGAACGGCCGCTCCGCCTACCGGCTCTACCACGAGGCGATGGCCGAGCACCTGCGCGAGGGCACGGACCCCGAGGCGGTGCACGCGGCGTACGCGCGCGTTCTCGTCGGCCGCGTTCCGGGCCACGTCGACGCCACCCCCAACTGGTCCCGGGCCCACCCCTACGCCCTGGCCCACCTCGCCCACCACGCAGCCCGGGCCGGGCTCCTCGACGAGGTGCTCGCCGACAGCGAGTACCTGGTCCACGCCGAGCCGCGCGGCCTCACCCCGTACCTGCACCGCGCCCATGGCGACGCGGCCCGGCTGACCGCCGCGGTGTACCGGACCAGCGTCCACCTCCACCGGGACGCCACCGCGCAACTGCGGCGCCAGGCCCTCGCCCTGGACGCGGCCCGTGCGGGCGCCCGCGAACTCCACGACAGCCTCACGAGCCGTATACCGCCCGGCGAGTGGGCGCCCGTCTGGGCCACCGGCAGCACCTTCAATTCCGCCCTCCGGGACACCCTCACCGGCCACGACGGCTCGGTGCATGCGGTGGCGTGTACGGAACTGGACGGTCGTCCTGTCTCGGTCACCGGCGGGAACGACGGGACGGTACGGATCTGGCACCTCAACTCCGGCCAGGTCATCGGCAAGCCCATCACCGCACACGACGGTCCCGTGCGCGCGGTGGCCTGCACGGTCGTCGACGGCAACCCGGTCGCCGTCACCGGCGGGGACGACGGCATGCTCGGAATGTGGGACCTGAGCACCCGCCGGGCCGTCGGCGAACCCGTCACCGCCCACGACGGCTGGGTGATGGCAGTGGCCTGCACGACGATCGACGGCCGTCCGGTCGCCGTCACCGGCGGGGACGACGGAACGCTCAGGACGTGGGACCTGAACACCCGCCGGGCCGTCGGCGAACCCATCGCCGCCCACGACGGCTGGGTGATGGCTGTCGCCTGCACGACGATCGACGGCCGTCCGGTCGCCGTCACCGGCGGGAATGACGGGACGTTCAAGACGTGGGACCTGAACACCCACCGGGGCCTGGGCGAACCGATCACCAGCTACGACTACTGGGTTCGCGCTGTGGCCTGCACGATGATCGACGGCCGTCCGGTCGCCGTCACCGGCGGGGACGACGGGACGGCACGGGTCTGGGAGCTGAACACCCGTCAAGGCCTGGGCGAGCCCATCACCAGCCACGACCACTGGGTTCGCGCTGTCGCCTGCACGACGATCGACGGCCGTCCGGTCGCCGTCACCGGTGGAAACGACGGGACGGTGCGCATGTGGGACGCCGCCACCGGCCACAGCGTCGGCGAACCCCTCGCCAGCCACGACGGCTGGGTGCACGCGGTGGCCTGCACGATGATCGACGATCGCCCGGTCGCCGTCACCGGCGGCCGCGACGGGACCGTACGGGTCTGGGACCTGAACACCCGGCCGACCGTCGGCGATCCCGTGACCGGCCACGACGACTGGGTGTACGGGGCGGCCTGCACGGTGGTCGACGATCGTGCGGTCGCCGTCACCGCCGGGGACGACGGGACCGTCCGGGTGTGGGACGTGGGCACCGGCAGATCCATCGGCGAACCCCTCACCGGCCACGACGGCTGGGTGCGCGCGGTGGCCTGCACAGTGATCGACGGCAATCCGGTCGCCGTCACCGGCGGCCGCGACACGACCGTACGGGTCTGGGACCTGAACACCCGCCAAGCCATCGGCAAGCCCCTCACCGGCCACAACGACCGGATTCGGGCTGTGGCCTGCACGGCGGTCGACGGCCGTCCGGTCGCCGTCACCGGCGGACACCACGGGACCTTGCGGATCTGGGACCTGATCACCCGCCAGGCCATCGGTGAACCCCTCACCGGCCACGACGGCTGGGTCTACACGGTGGCCTGCACGGTGGTCGACGGCCGTCCGGTCGCTGTCACCGGCGGACGCGACGGAACCGTACGCATCTGGGACCTGAACACCCGCCGGGCCGTCGGCGAACCCCTCACCGGCCATGGCGACTGGGTGCGCTCGGTCTCCTGCACGACGGTTGGCGGCCGTCCCGTCGCCGTCACCGGCGGGGACGACGGGACGCTCAGGATGTGGGACCTGCACACCCGCCGAGCCGTCGGTGAACCCCTCACCGGCCACGGCGACTGGGTGCGGGTCGTGGCCTGCGCGGTGATCGACGGCAACCCGGTCGCCATCACCGGCGGTCGTGACACGGCGGTGCGGCTGTGGGACATGCGGACCTGGTCGGTCGGCACGAGAATCTTCCTCGGCCAGCCGACCGCCATCGCTCTCACCGGCACCGGCGACCTCGCCTTCTGCTACCGCGACGACGTCGCCGTCTTCCGCCGCAGGCCGCACTCCCCGTGACCGGCCTCCCCCGGGCAACCCAGCGCATCCCCGCCGTTGCCGCACGCCGGGGCGCCCGGTCGTGGGGACGCGCCACCGGTCGTACGGTGGAAGGAGGCGCGCGCCCCCGCAGCAGCCTGCGGCGGTACACGCGCCCGCACAGGCCGCGCAGCACCCCGCTACCAGTTCGAGAGCGAGCTGCGGGGCGGGGGGCCCGGACTCCGTCCGCATGGCCTGCTACGTCGGCCTGACCGGCGACAACAAGCAGTGCGTGGCCGGCCTGACCGCTGCAGGTGTCACCAACGGGACCTCGGTGAGCGCCTGCCGGGTGGCCCCCGAGCAGGAACTCGGCTGCCGCCCGTGCCCCCCCTTCCGAGAGCAGGTGTGTGCCCCATGCGCTCGTCGACCCGTATCGCCGGTGTGCTCACCGGCCTGACCCTCGCCCTCGGCGGCGCGGCCCTCGTCGCCCCCGCCGCCCACGCGGACATCCCCGCCTGCACGAACATGGCCGCGCAGACGGGTGTCGAGGTCACCGACGCCGTCACGGCGTCCTGCCGGCAGGGCGTGAGCGGCGATCTCCAGGGCTGCGTGAGCGGCCTGACCGCGGCCGGAGTACCGGGTGGCGCCGCGAACGGTGCCTGCCGGTCGGCGGCCCTGGAACCGCGCTAGGGAGTGTCCGCGAAATACCGGAAGCGCCCGTTTTCTAGCTGTACGCCGGAGAACGGGCGCTTCGCGCTGCCTCGGCCCCACCGGGCCACACGGCCGCAAACAGTGATATGCGTCACGGTGCACATGTCGGCGCCGGGCTTTCTTGACGGAGCGTTAACCCGCCGACATTTCGATATTTGTCCCTTTTGGAATTGACATTCCCCTCTCTGTCGGAAACGGAATGTGCGGTACCGGTGGACCCGCCCCCGACCGGCCAGGTCACAGCCGTTTCTGAGTACTCATCAGACGGTTGCGGGAGTGACCAAATCGTGATGATGCACGATCACGGTCCCGTTTCAAGCCACCTGCCGACCGCCCCAGGCTCGTGATCAGCGGAAACTTGCCAGGCCATTCAGAGGCTTTTAAGAATGGCGGCCTCTTCGGCGCCCTGCGATTCCGGCGCCGGAAGCTTCGCGATCACTGAATGAGGTCAGGCATGCAGAAGCATCGGAAGAAGTCGTCCTACAAGAAAATAGTCATCGGCGTCGGCGCGCTCGCCCTCGTGGGTGTTCCCACCGCCGCCATGGCCTGCTTCGACGGTCAGGACAACGGCAACGGCAACGGCTGGACGCGGACCGCGAGCCACCAGCAGCAGCGCCCGTGGCAGTGGCAGCCCACGCCCTCGGCCACTCCGAGCACCCTGGCGCCCGTGGACGCCCCGCTCCCGGCCACGTCGCCGAGCAGCAGCCCCGCCGAGGCCTCTCCGAGCAGCCCCGCCGAGACCGCCGCAGCGCCCGTCGTGGAGACCACGCCGCCCGCGCAGCAGCCGAAGCCGAAGCCGCCGGTCGCCACCACGAAGCCGCAGGCGCCCGCGCCGTCGAAGCCGGCCGCAGCGCCGGCCTCCGGCGAGATCGCCCAGGTCCTCGCGCTCGTGAACAAGGAGCGCGCCTCGGCCGGATGCCAGGCCGTCTCCCTCAACGCGAAGCTCACGAAGGCCGCGCAGGACCACAGCGCCGACATGGCCTCCCACAGCAACATGTCCCACACCGGCTCCGACGGCTCGGACCCGGGCGCGCGGATCACCCGCGCCGGGTACACCTGGAGCACGTACGGCGAGAACGTCGCCTACGGCTACAGCACGCCCGAGAAGGTCATGGAGGGCTGGATGAACAGCCAGGGCCACCGGGAGAACATCCTGAACTGCTCCTTCAAGGAGATCGGTATCGGCCTGGCGCAGCCCGGCTACTACTGGACGCAGGACTTCGGCACGGCGCGCTGACCCCGCGCCCGCCCGGTGCGGCGGACCGCGGACCCACCATGGGTCCGCGGTCCGCTGCGCCCGTTCCGGTCACAGCCGGAACAGCACTCCGCGCCAGGTCCAGCCGGCCCTGAGGACCGTGTTCTGCAGGGGGTTCTTCATCAGCCCCGTGTCGAAGCGGAACGTCTCCACCTTGCGGCGGCGGCCGTCGGCGCCCCGCTGGAACTCCCACTGCCGGTAGACCGCCTTGCCCGGCCCCCGGCCGTACTGCTCGCCGGAGTGTTCCAGCGCGGGCTCCCACCGCTCTTCGAGGACGCGCACCTCGTGCTTCGCGGGGACCAGTCGCATGCTGGTCTTGAGGGTCAGGCGCATCTCGCTGACGCGGCACTCCACCACCAGGTCGGCACGTTCCCGTGGGGTGCCCTCACGGACGGCGAACAGCCCGTCCGGGCCCCCCAGCGCGAGCAGCGCGTCCCGGAGCTCCTCGGCGGCCCCCGGAGTGACGCCACGGGCCGGGTGCCTGGTGCCCGTGCGCTTGTCCCAGAAACCCACCGTCAGCCCCTCGCCCCGTTGTCCGGGCGCACCGAGCGTACGAACTCCTGGAACTGTTCCAGGACTTCGTCGTGCTGGGCCGCGGTGGCGGTCAGGGCCAGGCGGATCATCGCCCACTTGTGCGGGTCCCCGGTGTCCACGAGGGACAGGTACACCTGGGACTGGACGAGCTCGTGGCCGGCGCCGTCGGCCACGGCCGAGAAGCTCAGCCGCTGGGTCAGGGCGGGCGCGTCCTCGGAACCGGCCTCGCGGCGGTGGACCACCTCCACCGACTCGGCGAACGTGCGCAGGTGCTCGACCGACGCGTCGGCGATCTCGGCCAGGGTCACCCCGTCCTTCGGGAAGCCGCCGTCGACGGTGATGTTGGCGGTGAACCCGGCGTCCGGGTGCGGATGCACCGCGGCGAAGGCCACGCCGGGGTCGAACCCCTCCGGACGGGCCGGGAGCCAGCCCTCGGGCAGCCGGAAATCGATCGGCACCGGCAGTGTCGTGGGCATCCGGGGCCCTCCTTCCATGGAATCGGACATCAGTCGAGCAGCCAGTCCTTGAAGTCGCCCGCGGCGTCGCCGACCGCGTGCGCCGTATCGCCCACCGCGTCGGCCATGTCGCCGGCGGTCTTGGCCACCTTCTCAGGATCGACGGTGATCTCCAGGCCTATGGAGCCGCCGAGGAGGGGCGAGGCGCCGGCCTTGCCGCCGAGCTTGTAGACCCCCGTCGTTTCGTCCTTCTTGTAGCCCCACCAGGCCTCGGCACCGGGGCCCGCCCATCCTTCGGCGGTCAGGCCGACGCCGATGCCGCCGGACTCCACGCCTCCGGTGAGGCTGCCCTTGGCCCCGGCGAACGCCTTCGCGCCGACGGTGAATTCCTCCTTGGTCGCCTTCGCGTTGACCCCGGCCTCGCCACCGACGAATCCCTCGGCCCGCCCGTAGGCGCTCTGGTACTCGCCTCCGGCCCGGCCCTCGGCCAGTGCCCGGATTCCCGCGGACGCCTCGGCCTTGCCGACCAGACCCTTGTCGGTGATGCCGACGTTCGCGGTGGCCCGGGCTCCCTCGTAGATGTCGGCGATCCCGGACAGCTTCAACTGCCCGAGGCTCCCCTCTCCCTTCGCGGTCTCGTGGAAGAGGTCGACGTAGGCCTTGGCCGAGGCCTCCTTGCCGTACTGGCCCGGCCCGGTGGTGCTCACTCCGGCATCGAAACCGTCGGTCTTCGTCCTGACCTGGGTCTCGTCGAGCTTCTTGGCCTTCGCCAGGTCGCCCTCGGCGTAGTTGTTGAATCCGGTGAGGGTCTCGTCGAGGCCGTTGCCCTGGCCCAGGGCATCCCTGTTGGTGTCGTACACGGCCGCCACGAGGGCGTCCTTGATGTGCTGGTCGGCCTCGGAAGCGGCCTTGACCCGGTCGTCGATGTGCTTCTGCCACTTGCCGACCGCGGTGCGGACGGCTTCCTGGCCGTCGGGGTCGTGGTGGTAGGCGCTGCGCTCGGAGGGCGTCAGCTTGGAGTAGTCGAAGGCGACGCGCCCCTGCTCCGAGACGGTCATGCCGGCGGCGATCGCGTCGTCGCGGGCGCTCTCCAGCTTCTTCTTGAGGTCGACGAGCTGTTCGTGGGCGCCCCGCAACAGGCTCGCCACCGCCTTGGCCTGGTTCTGCGCGGCGGAGTACTCGTAGCGGGTCGCCGTGAACTTCGTCCGCGCCGCCGTGGCACTGACGCCGACCCAGTTGTCCCCCATGGTGATCTTCTGGACGGTGTCCCCGTAGCGGGTCTCGACCTTCTTCAGCTCGCCCGCCATCGCGTCCCACTTGGCGGCGGCCGTCGTCAGCAGGCCCAGGTCCGTGGTCATGACTTCGTAGTAGGTCAGCACCGCAGCCCCCTACATGCCGTGCAGTTGCGACTGCGACGCGAACTGGCCACCCAGACGGATGTCGTTGCCTGCGATGTAGCCCGAGGCACTGCGCAGCTGCATCTTTTCCCCGGCGAGGCGGCCCATCAGGGTCTTCACCTGCTGGTCCCACGTGTCCGCCACCTTCTTCAGGCCGGCGGCCGTCTCCCAGCCCTCGAAGCCCTTCTGGGCGTTGCCGGTGGCGTCGTCCGCGTGCTCGGCGGCCTTCTTGGTGGCGTCCTCCAGCTCGTTCTCGATCGTGTTCGCCGCCGCCCTCTTCTCCGCGGGCGTCGAGGCGAAGTCCTTGGCGCCGCCCGGAGTGAACAGGCCCGACGACGGCGGGGTGACTCCCGGAGCGTAGGGGACCACCGACGGCGGCGCGGTGACGCCCGGAGCGTACGGACCGGGCGACACCGGGGCGACCGGGGTGACCGGGGTGACCCCCGGAGCGTACGGACCCACCGGCGGCCCGCTGTTCAACCGCATGTCCACCTGGCCGAGATCATCTGACATGGTCACGCCTCCCCGTAGTTGAGGGTGATCATATGCAAATCGCGAAGCCATAGGCCAGAGTTGGCCGGTCGGGAGGCCCGTCCCGGCCCGGCCGCAGCTCCCGTCTACGCGCCGTAGAAGAGTTCGTCCACGACCGCCCGGGCCCGGCGGGTGATGCGGCGGTAGTCGTCCAGCAACTCCCCGACCGTGCCCTCGGCGTATCCGAGGTAGCGGCCCACGGCCGCGAGTTCCCGGGCCTCGGTGGGGAAGGTGTCCCCGGCGCGCCCGCGGACCAGCATCACGGCGTTGCGGACCCGGGTCGCCAGCACCCAGGCCTCGTCCAGGATCTGCGCCTCCTCGGTCGGGATCAGCCCGGCCGCGTGGGCGGCCGCCAGGGCCTCGCGGGTACGGGTGGTACGCAGGCCCGGTTCGGCCCAGGCGTGCCGCATCTGGATCAGCTGGACGGTCCACTCGACGTCGCTGAGGCCGCCGCGGCCGAGCTTGGTGTGCAGGGTCGGGTCGGCCCCGCGCGGCATCCGCTCCGACTCCATGCGGGCCTTGAGCCGGCGGATCTCGCGCACGGCGTCCTCGCCGAGCCCCTCCATCGGGTAACGCAGCGGATCGATCAGCTCGATGAAGCGGGCGCCGATGTCGGCGTCGCCCGCCACCGGTTCGGCGCGCAGCAGGGCCTGGCTCTCCCAGGTCAGGGACCAGCGCCGGTAGTAGGCGGCGTAGGAGGCCAGCGTGCGCACCAGCGGGCCGGAGCGGCCCTCGGGGCGCAGGTCGGCGTCGATGAGCAGCGGCGGGTCGGTGGTGGGCAGCTGGAGCAGCCTGCGCATCTCGGCGATGACGGTCTGGGCGGCCTTGGCGGCCTCCTGTTCGTCGACGCCCTCGCGGGGTTCGTGGACGAACAGGACGTCGGCGTCGGAGCCGTAGCCGAGTTCGTGTCCGCCGAAGCGGCCGACGCCGATGACGGCGAAGCGGGTGGGCAGCGTATCGCCGTAGTGGCTGTGGACGGCGGCGCGCAGGGCCCCGGCGATGGTGGCGGCGGTGAGGTCGGAAACGGCCCCGCCGACCCGGTCGACGAGGGCGCCGTGGTCCTCCTCGGCCGGGTTGTCCTCCGTACCGTACGAGCCGATGATGTCGGCCGCGGTGGTGCGGAACAGCTCGCGACGGCGCACGCCGCGGGCGGCGGCGACGGCGGCCTCCGGGTTCTCGGCGCGGCCGACGGCGGCGAGGACCTCCTGCTCCAGGGCCTCGTGCGTACGGGGCTGCAGGCCTTCGGGGTCGCCGAGCAGGGCCACGGCCTCGGGGGCGCGCATCAGCAGGTCGGGGGCGAGGCGCCCGGCGGACAGGACGCGGGCGAGGTTCTCGGCGGCGGCGCCCTCGTCGCGCAGCAGGCGCAGGTACCAGGGGGTCTTGCCGAGGGCGTCGGAGACCTTGCGGAAGTTCAGCAGGCCGGCGTCCGGGTCGGCGGACTCGGCGAACCAGCCGAGCATCACCGGCAGCAGGGTGCGCTGGATGGCGGCCTTGCGGGTGACGCCGGAGGCGAGGGCTTCGAGGTGGCGCAGGGCCGAGGCCGGGTCGGCGTAGCCGAGGGCTTCGAGGCGCTGGCCGGCGGCGCGCGGGGAGAGCCGGGTCTCGCCCGGGGTGAGCTGGGCGACGGCGTCGAGCAGCGGCCGGTAGAAGAGCTTCTCGTGCAGGCGGCGTACGACGGAGGCGTGCCGGCGCCAGGCCTTGTTGAGTTCGGCGACGGGTTCGGTGCGCAGGCCCATGGAGCGGCCGAGGCGCCGCAGGTCGTTCTCGTCCTCGGGGACGAGGTGGGTGCGGCGCAGCCGGTAGAGCTGGATGCGGTGCTCCATGGCGCGCAGGAAACGGTACGCGTCGTGCAGTTGGGCGGCGTCGGCGCGGCCGACGTAGCCGCCGGCGGCGAGGGCGTGCAGGGCGTCGAGGGTGGTGCCGGAGTGCAGGGTGGCGTCGCTGCGGCCGTGGACGAGCTGGAGCAGCTGGACGGCGAACTCGACGTCGCGCAGGCCGCCGGGGCCGAGTTTCAGCTCGCGGTCGACCTGGGCGGCTGGGATGTTGTCGACGACGCGGCGGCGCATCTTCTGGACGTCGGCGACGAAGTTCTCACGTTCGGCGGCCTGCCAGACCAGCGGGCTTATGGCGGCGATGTATTCGGCGCCCAGGGCCTCGTCGCCGGCCACCGCGCGGGCCTTGAGGAGGGCCTGGAACTCCCATGTCTTGGCCCAGCGCTGGTAGTAGGCCAGGTGGGAGGCGAGGGTGCGGACGAGGGGGCCGTTGCGGCCTTCGGGGCGGAGGTTGGCGTCGACGGGCCAGATGGTGCCCTCGACGGTGGTCTCCGAGCAGATCCGCATGAGGTGGGAGGCGAGGCGGGTGGCGGCCTGGAGGGCCTTGCCCTCGTCTGCGCCGGGGACCGAGTCGCCGACGAAGATGACGTCGACGTCGGACACGTAGTTCAGCTCGTTGCCGCCGCACTTGCCCATCGCGATGACGGCGAGACGGCACAGGGCGGCGTCCTCGGGGGCGGCGGCGGAGGCGATCCGCAGGGCCGCGCGGAGGGTGGCGGTGGCGAGGTCGGCGAGCTCGGCGGCGGTCTGGGCGACGTCGATGGTGCCGCAGACGTCGCGGGCGGCGATGGAGAGCAGGCAGCGGCGGTAGGCGACGCGCAGGCCGACGGGGTCGTGCGCGTCGGCGAGGCCGAGCTCGAACTCGGGGAGTCCGGGGTGCAGGTCGGCGGCCTCGTAGGTGATGAGGCCGAGCCAGTCGCGGGGGTGGCGGGCGAGGTGGTCGCCGAGGGCCTCGGAGGCGCCGAGCACGCCGAGCAGCCGGTCGCGTAGCGGCTTGGCGCTGACGAGGGTGTCGAGGAGCCCGGGCAGCTCGCCGTCCGGCTGGGCCTCGGCGAGCCGGACGAGGCCGAGGAGGGCGAGGTCGGGGTCGGCGGTCGCGCCGAGGGCGTCGAGGAGCACGGGATCGGCGCGTACGGCCGCGAGCGCGTCGGCGTCGAGCAGCCGGGCGGCGGCGGAGGGGTCGGTGAAGCCGCTGCGGAGCAGCCGGATGAAGGTGCTGCTCCTGCGTCCCGGGACCGTCATCCCGCCGCCTCCCGCGGTTGTCGCTGCCACTGCCTGCGCTGCCCTGGCGGGCCCTGCTCCTGAGCCTAGGCCCTGGGACCGGTCGGCGGACGCCCGGGCCGCGGCGCAGGTTTGGGCGTGTCCGGATCAAATGTTCGACCTGAGGCACTTACGATGCCAATGATTCTCGGATCATCGGATTATTCATCGTGTCTTCGGGGTACACCCCGCCGTCCTGCCGGAAGGAGTCTCATGTCCGACTCCTGGCAGGGCCCGCAGGGGTACCAGGGACACGAGGGGTATCAGGGGCACGAGGGGTACGAGGGACTCCAGGGGTATGAGGGGTACCAGGAGCACCAGCGGTATCCGGCACAACAGCCGTACCAGGGGCCCCCGCAACAGCAGCAGCACGCGTACGCGCACCCGCCCCAGCAGGTCCAGCAGGTCCAGCAGGTCCAGCAGGTCCAGCAGGTCCAGCAGGTCCAGCAGATCCAGCAGGCCCTGCCCCAGGTGGACTTGGCCGACGGGGCCGAACCTGTCGACCCGCCCGCCGATGCCGAGGCCCCCGAGGCCGAAGCCCCCGAATCCACCGGATCCACCGCCACCGACAGCCGCCGGCGGGCGCGCCGCCTCGCCCGCGGCAAGGGCGGGGCACGCGGCAAGGGCGGAGCCCGCAGCGGGTCCCGTCGCCGCCGCCGGGCCGGCCTCGTCAAGGTCGTCGCCTTCTGCGTGGTCACCGCCGCCGGGAGCCTTCTCCTGCTCCGGGGCAACGAACTCCTCGACCGCCTCGGCTCCCCCACCGTCCCCGACAAGGCGGCCGGCACCCCCACCCCCGCCCCTGAGCCGCCCGACCCCGGCCGGGTGCTCCAGGTCATCGCGCATCCCGACGACGACCTGTACTTCATGAACCCGGACCTGCGGTACTCCATATCCGCCGGCCACCCCGTCACCTCGGTCTACCTGACCTCCGGCGAGGCCGACGGCATCAACGCCGGCGCCGCCAAGGCGGCCACCACCAAGCCCGACAAGCCCGCCTACGCCGAGGCCCGCCAGAACGGCATCCGCGCCGCCTACGCCAAGATGGCCACCGGCGACCGCGGCAGCCCCTGGACCCGCACCGTCGTCCCGACCAAGGGCGGCGGCCACGCCGAGATCGACGTCCTCGTCGCCAAGCCCCAGGTCAACCTCGTCTGGTTGCAGCTGCGCGAGGCCGGCTCCGTCTACGACAACGTCCCGGACAGCCTGCACGGCCTGTGGGACGGCAAGGTTCCCCGCCTGGACTCCATGCTCGCGTCCGGCACCCCGGTCAAGGAGAAGTTCTCGTACTCCAAGGACCAGGTCGTCCAGACCCTCGTGGGCATCCTGGAGCAGTACCGGCCGACCACCGTCCGCTCCCAGGACCCGACCCCCGGCCGGCATCCCGACACCAAGCGCTACACCGACCACCAGGACCACTTCTACGGCGCCCGGTTCGTGCAGCTGGCCACCACCGCCTACGCCAAGGACGTCACGGACCGCCCGCACTTCGCGGTGCAGAACTACTCCGGCTACATAAACGGCTCGCTCCCCAGCACCCTGGACCCGGACGAGGCCAGGGAGAAGCTGGACATCCTGGGCACCTACGCCTGGCTCGACCGGCAGAACCACTGCAACAGCCCCGCCGGCTGCGGCGACCTCAAGGTCTCCGACCAGCCGGGCGGCAACCGCTGGTCGGACTCCATCAACTACACCCGCGGCACCAGCACCAGCTGGCTGACCTCCGATCCCGAGCACGGCCTGTGGGCCTTCAAGGTGCTCGACGGCCAGGTGGCGCTCTGGCACCGGCCCGGCCTCGTCGGCCGCTGGAAGGGCCCGGACCTGCTCCCCGGCACCGGCATGGACCCGGGCGTGAGCACCGTGACCCTGGCGGACGGCCGGATAGCCGCCTTCGGCACCCGCACCTCCTTCGGCGCGAAGCCCACCGACTACAAGCGCGAGGTCGTCTACGTCGTCCAGAAGCAGCCGGGGGCCGAGGAGTTCACGGAGTGGCAGTCGCTCGGCACCCCCGAGACCGCGGACGAGACCTGGACCTCCGACATCAGCGCGCCGGCCGTATCGGTCGACGGCACCGGGCAGTTGGCGGTGTACGTCCGCGACGGCGCGTACAGCCTGCGCGGCCGGGTGCAGCGGGCGGACGGCAGCTGGGGCCCCTGGGAGAAGTACGGCGGCACCGACCTGCACGGGTCCCCGGCCACCGCGACCGACGGCGCCGGGCGCCGCATGGTGTTCTCCGCCACCTCCAAGTCGGTGGTGGGCTGGGTGCAGCCGAAGCCGGGCGCCCCGCTGGGCCAGGTCACGGCCACCGGGCTGCCGGACACCACGCTCCCGCTGACGGCGGACGGCCGCGAGGGCGGGGTGCGGCTGTGGTTCCGCAAGCCCGGCTCCGGCAATGTCCGTACCGCCCTGATCACGGGTGAGGGCGGGCTGAAGGTGAGCCAGATGACCGACCTCGGCGGCCTCCAGGGCTTCGGCTCGGTGACGGCGAGCGGGCACCTGCTGGCGGGCCGTACCGCGGGCGGCCAACTGGGCTCGGAAGCCGGGTCGGGGCGGCCGTGGGAACGGTCCCCGCTGATGTTCGTCGGCGCGCCCTCCTCCACGATGACCGGCAAGAGCCTGGTCAGCCTGGCGGTGGTGGGGCTCGACGCGCGGCTGTACGTGACCTCCTCGGCCGACGCGCCGAACGCGCACCTCGCGCCGTGGCAGCCGGTGGGCCCGCGCAACGCGCCCGCATCGCCGTAGGCGGACGAACAACGTCCGTATTTTGTTCCGGAAAAGCACCGGTCATCTGCGAAATCGGTGAACCAAGTCGGCCGATTCGCCCTCTCTTTGACTGTTCGACGCTTTCTCCGCCCAGAACACGACCCGAGGCGTGACCCGATGCCCGTGACCCGTCGCCGCTTCGCGGCCCTGCTCACCGTGCTGACAGCCGGCGCCACCGGTGTGCTGTCCGTGGCCTCCGGCCAGCAGACCACCGCCGAAGCCACCCAGGAGAAGAACCCGGCCACGGCCCGGCCCGCGAGCGTCACCGCCGGTTCGGTCGTCCAGATCGTCGCCCACCCCGACGACGACCTGTTCTTCATGAACCCGGACCTCAGCCGATCCCTGCTGTCCGGCACCCAGGTCACCACCGCCTACCTCACCTCCGGCGAGTCCGACGGCCGCAACGAGGCCCACGGCGGCGCCGCCACCGACCCCCAGCAGCCCGCAGACCGCGCCCACTACGCGGAGGCCCGGCAGAACGGCATCCGCTCCGCGTACGCGCAGATGGCCACCGGGGACCGCACCAGCGCGTGGAAGCGTACGGTCATACCCACCGCAGGGGGCGGGCGCGCCGAGCTCGACGTGCTCATAGCGAAGCCGCAGGTCAACCTGGTGTGGCTGATGCTGCGGGAGGCCCGCAGCACCGGCGGGGACACCCCCGAGAGCCTGCGCGGCCTGTGGAACGGCCGGATAGCCGCGCTGGACGCCCAGCTCACCTCCGGCACCCCGGTCAGGCAGCCGTTCACGTACACGAAGGACCAGCTCGTCCAGGCGATAGCCGGGGTCCTGGACCTCTACCGGCCGACGACGATACGGATGCAGGACCCGACGCCGAACCGCTACGGCGAGGACGGGGCCGGCCGGTACACCGACCACCAGGACCACATGTACGGCGCCCGCTTCGTGCAGGCCGCCACCGCCGCCTACGCCGCCCAGGTCAGCAGGCGCCCGCACTTCACGGTCCAGAGCTACCTCGGCTACCACAACAGCACCCTCCCGCACGCGCTGGACCCGCAGACCGCCGAGACCAAGACCGGCTTCCTGAGGACCTACGCCTGGCAGGACCACCAGGACTACTGCGGCAGCCCGTCCGGCTGCGGCGACCGCAAGGTCGCGGGCAACCCGACCGGGCGCAACTGGGCCCAGTCGCTGCGCTACACGCGCGCCGACAACACCTCCTGGCTGACGGAGGGAACGCCCGGCCGCCTGTGGGCCTTCGCCACGCTGGACGGCCAGACCGCGTACTGGACCCGCACCCCCGGCGGCGACTGGGCGGGCCCGGTCTTCCTCCCGGGCACGGGCATCGACCCGGGTGCCACCGCCGCCCGCCTCCCCGGCGGCCGCGTCGCCGTCCTCGCCACCCGCACCACTCTCGGCTCCGCGCCCGCGGAGTACCGGCGCGAGGTCGTGTACGCCGTCCAGTCCGTGCCCGACGGCCCGTTCGGCCCGTGGCAGTCGCTCGGCACCCCGGAACGCACCGACGACGAGGGCACCTCGGCGATCAGCGCACCCGCGGTGTCCGTGGACGCGCGGGGCTTCCTCACCGTCTACCTCCGCGACTCGCGCCGCACCCTGCGCGCGAGCACCCAGCAGCCGGACGGCGGTTTCTCCCCGTGGGAGCGGCTCGGCGGCGAGGACCTGCAGAGCGACCCGGTGACGGCGATCGACGCGGCCGGGCGGCGCCACGTGTACGCGACCACCACGACGTCCGTCCTGGCCTGGACCCAGCGCACCCCGGACACCCCGCTGCTCGGCCCCGCGCCGACGGGCCTGCCCGCCACCACGGTCCCCCTGTCGGCCTGCCCGGACGGCGCGGGCGTCCGCCTCTACTTCCGCCGCCCGGACTCTGGGGTCGTCCGCACCGCCCTGGTGACGGCGGGCCCCTCGGTCCGGCCCCACGTCTCCAGCGTCACGGAGGCGGGCGGCCGCGCGGGCTACGGCGCGGTCGGCGCCGCGGGCCGCCTCATGGTGGGCCGCGCGGACAGCGGCACCGTCAGCACCACCGGCCTCGGCGGCCCCCCGGCATGGGCCGAATCCCTCATGCTCTTCGCGGGCGCCCCGTCGGCCGTCCTCGAACCCTCGGGCACCACCACGACGGCGGTCCTGGGCCTGGACGCCGAACTCCACACGACGACGACCCCCACCACCCCCAACCGCCCCACCTGGCACCGCGCGGTCCACTGAGGCCCGCGGACCTACCCGCGCGGGCCGCGGGTCGCTTCGGCGCGGCGGAAGGCTTCTTCGCAGGTGCGGCCGGAGCGGGTGGCCACCAGCGAAAGGGTGTCGATGAGGCCGCCGTTGGTGAATTCCAGCCGCCAGGAGCCGCTCTTCAGGGCCACCGCCGGAGCCGGCCCGCCCTGGCGGGCCGTGACCTGCCAGCCGCGTTCCTCCAGAGCGGTTTCGAGAGCCGCCAGCCGGCCGCCGTCGGCGGGGCCGTCGCCCCTCCAGTCCGCGATGCAGTCGGCGAGCTCCCCCTCCTCCGCGGGGTACGCGGCGCCCGGGGTGAGCCCGGCGGCAGCCGCGGCGGCGGCAAGCTCCGCCGCGACCGTGGCAGGCGACGGATCTCCCCCGGCGCGCACCGGAACCTCCGCCCCGGCGGGCTCCCTCACCCAGCCGTCGAGCCCGTCCTCCTCGGCCGAAGCCAGCACGGCCCCACCGACGCCGAGCACCCCCGCGAGCACCAAAACCCCCACAACCCCCACAACGGCCCCCCACACGCCGCCCCTGCTCCCGCTCACGCTCTTCCCCCCGCACCCCTATGACCCGCCACCCGGCCGGCGGCCACATGCTAGGGGTTCCCGACCCGGCCGGACGAAACAACTCCGGGTCGACGGTCGATCTGTTGATCTGCAATTGAGCTGCGGCGATGGGCCGTTTCACCCTGACCGCCATGCCGCGCGGCTCCGAACTGGCCCCGTGCCTCAGCGATCGCGGCCAGTGCCCGCCCAGCCTGCGGTGAGCACCGGCTCGGCCGCCACGCCCGTTCGCTCGGCCCGCCGCCTCGACACCCGGCGCCACGCCCCCGCACCGGCCAGGAGCGCCAGCCCGTCCACCACCGCCGCGGACAGCCCCATCGCCGCGACCGTCTGCCACGAGTGCTCGTCCAGCTCCCCACCCTCCGGCGACGCCCACAGCCGGATCCGGTGCCCGTCCGGGTGCACCTTGTCCGCCGAGCGCACCTCGTCGAAGGTGCGTCCACCGACCGACCAGACGTACCGGCACTCGACCTCGTCCTCCGGCCCCGCGCCCTCGTCCCAGTGCCGGCCGGTCACCCGGCAACCGCTGAGCTCGATCGTTACCGGTTCCGTCGTCCGCCCCCGGAGCTGGACCTGCTCCACCGTGCCGCCCGTGGTCACGACCCCGGCCAGCACCAACACCGTCAGCCCGCCGGCGGCCAGCGCGTCGGCCCACCGGTCCAGACCTGGCCGGAGCCTGAGCCCGACCAGCGCCGTCACCAGGCCCGCCCCGAGCAGGACGAGCGGCCAGGCCGTCCACGGCGCCCCGTCCGCCCAGTTCCACAGCAGCACGCCCGCGCCGACGACCGCAGCCACCGACCCCCCGACCGCGACGTACCCGCCTACCTTCTGCGCCACTTCGCACCCCCCCCTTTTCCCCCCCGCTACCCACCCGTCCGATCCCGCAACCACGCCGCCACCGCAGGTAGTCGTCCACCGCCGGCCCGAGCCGGGCGTCCACCCGGCGGAGCAGCGCGTCCTCCGGGTGGTGCGCCGCCACCCACGCCCGGTTGGCGTCGCCTATCTCGTCGCCGCCCCACACGCCCGCCGCGTACGCCACGGTCCCGCGCGTCTTTCAAGCTGGTTGCGTGCCCACCCCGGACCCACCCGGTACACCGGAGCCCACGGCGATCCAGAACGCCTTCAGGAAGCGGCTCCTGTTCTCGCTCGCCGGCGGCGGGACTGTGCGGCGGACCGACTTCAACACCCGCGTGTGGAAGCCCGCGCTCGTCGCGGCCGGGGTGCTGGAGGAGCCGAAGCCCGGCGAGCGTCACCAGGCCGCGCGCGAGCACGGGATGCACTCGCTGAGGCACTTCTACGCGTCGGTGCTCCTGGACGCCGGCGAGAACGTCAAAGCGCTCAGCACGTACCTGGGGCACGGCGACCCCGGCTTCACGCTCCGGACCTACACGCACCTCATGCCGAGCAGCGAGGGTCGGACCCGGAAGGCCGTGGACGGGGTCTACAAGGCCTCGGATTCCGCGTCGGACGGCCCACGGACGGTCCAAGGCCAGTGAGACGACTCCGGGCCGGTGGTAATCGACCGCCGGCCCGGAGTGTCAGAAAATCCGAACAGTGGCGCTGACCTGGGGCTACAGCACCGGGGGATTCTTGCGGAGTTCGAAGGCCGTGACCTCCGAGCGACAGCCTGCAAACGGCGGCAGCCCTCAGGTCCCTCCCTTCTATACAGCACTTCCAATTGCCTCGGGTGATACCAGCAACCGGCGCCCTTCCCCCCAAGACTCCGACACCGAGAACCTTCTCTTGTACGCGTACTGGCGGCATACACTGCCGACCAATCGAGCAGCTGCTGTCCCACGCGGAGCTTAGTGCTGCCCTCAGAGCACGGAGAGGGCCCGTGCAGCGGTGAATGAGGCCGTGCCGTACGCATGCCGATTGATCGCTGTAGGCAATGCAGGGCCCAACGGTCGGCTGGCAGCAATACCGCTTCAGCCTCGTAACGTTCACAGATGGGTGCCTCAGGTGGCGGTAAGGGTCAAGAAGAACAACACTGACACCCGTGACAGCTCCACGCTTCGGAAAGCGCCAGGCAACAGGGTCAAGCGGCCGGCATGCGCCAAGGCTGTCGAATGTCTGGATCGCAGGCGCACTAGCCCTCATTGTTGCTGTAGCAGTCGGCTGCGGGATCTACTGGATCGTCGAGCATCTTGAGGGAGGCGAGGCTAAGGCAGGGGAATCCATCAGGAGCACTCTCGCAATTCTCACTCTGATCGCTGCCATCTTTGCCGGAGTATACGCCTACCGTAAGCAACGAATTGCCGAAAGTGAAGTTTACCGCGCCGATGATAAACAACTCATTGAGCGCTACACTTCCGCAGCCGAACAGCTAGGTCACACCATGGCCGCCGTACGCCTCGCTGGCGTTTACGCCATGGCGCAGCTCGCGGATGAGTGGCTCGAGCAACGGCAGGTTTGCATCGACGTCCTATGCGCGTACATGCGTATGCCTTTCGAGCGCGACGAAGCATCCGACAACCATAAGCCGGGCGAAAGGGAAGTACGCCAAACAATCATCCGGGTCATCCACAGCCACCTCCAAGACCCACAATCTCCAACGTCCTGGTCAGAGTCTGATTTCGACTTCACCTCTGCCAGGTTCGAAGGCGCCGACTTCTCCGACTGCCACTTTCATGGCAAGGTGTCCTTTAAGCTCGTAATCTTCGACATGTGGTTCAACTTCACAAATTCAGTTTTTAAAGGCACAACATCTTTCACCGCCGCACGTTTTTACGCCGGCGGGACAACAATTTTCAATGACGCGCAGTTCAGCGGCGGCGACGTATACTTTAACGCACTATTCGGCGGCGCCAAGGTCTCCTTCGAAGGAGCTAACTTCAGCAAGGTAATGATGAATTTCAAAGCCTTGATCACTGATGGTGA
The DNA here is from genome assembly GCF_030440515.1 of Streptomyces xanthophaeus. GTDB lineage: Bacteria > Actinomycetota > Actinomycetes > Streptomycetales > Streptomycetaceae > Streptomyces > Streptomyces kutzneri. The sequence continues at coordinate 5,720,209 of NZ_CP076543.1, read as the reverse complement.
GGTCTCGTTTAACGGTGCGACGTTCAGCGGCAGCGAGGTTGACTTCGCTGCCGCTTTTGAAGGCGGCACAGTCTCCTTCGACGGCGCACAATGCGACGGAGGAGCAGTCTCCTTTGATGGGCCGAATACGGTGGAACTCGCATTATTTGGGGTGAATTCTCTCCCTCAATGAGTTGAGCGGGAATGACGTCAACCAAGCTCCCGTGGCTCCACGTAGCCCATCAAGTGAAGGTGGTCAACGGCCACCTTGGGTTCTCGCCTCCCAAGGGTGGGAAGGAGCGAGATGTTCGGCTCTCCAACCGCATCGCGCATGTCCTCAAGCAGCACTGCCCTGGCCCCGACCGGACGGGCCTCCCGTCACCAACCACCGCTGTTCTCGCTCTCTGGCGGTGGAACGGTGCGGCGGACCGACGACTTCAACACGCGCGTGTGGAAACCCGCCCTCGTCGAGGCAGGGGTGATCGAGGAGCCGAAGCCCGGACAGCGGCACGAGGCCGCACGGGAGCACGAAATGCATGCCTGAGGCCACTTCTACGCCTCAGTGCTGCTGGACGCCGGGGAGAACATCAAGGCGCTCAGTACGTACCTTGGGCACGGAATCCCGGGCCTCACCCTCCGCACGTACACGCACCTCATGCCGAGCAGTCAGGGGCGGACCCGGAAGGCCGTGGACGGGATGTACGAGGCCTCAGGTTCTGCGTCGGACGGCCCACAGAAGGCCCAGGGGGATTGAGACGGCTCCGGGCCGGCAGTCAACGACCGTCGGCCCGGAATTCCGTGCATGCCTCAAGGGGGCTTTGAGTTGCGGTTAGAGCACCGGGAGGTTCTTGCGGAGTTCGAAGGCCGTGACCTCCGAGCGGTATTCCTCCCACTCCTGCTTCTTGTTGCGCAGGAAGAAGTCGAAGACGTGCTCGCCGAGGGTTTCGGCGACCAGTTCGCTGCGTTCCATCAGGGCGATGGCCTCGCCGAGGTTCTGCGGGAGGGGTTCGATGCCCATCGCGCGGCGTTCGGCGTCGGAGAGGGCCCAGACGTCGTCGTCGGCGCCCGCCGGGAGTTCGTAGCCCTCCTCGATGCCCTTGAGGCCGGCCGCGAGGAGGACCGCGTAGGTGAGGTAGGGGTTGGCGCCCGAGTCGATCGAGCGGACCTCGACGCGCGAGGAGCCCGTCTTGCCCGGCTTGTACATCGGGACGCGGATCAGGGCCGAGCGGTTGTTGTGGCCCCAGCAGATGTACGAGGGGGCCTCGCCGCCCGCGCCGGCGCTGCGGGAGGATCCGCCCCAGATGCGCTTGTACGAGTTGACCCACTGGTTGGTGACCGCGGCCGTCTCCGCCGCGTGCTTCAGCAGGCCCGCGATGAAGGAGCGGCCGACCTTGGAGAGCTGGTACTCGGCGCCCGACTCGTAGAAGGCGTTGCGGTCGCCCTCGAAGAGGGACAGGTGGGTGTGCATGCCCGAGCCCGGGTATTCCGAGAAGGGCTTCGGCATGAAGGTGGCCTGCACGCCCTGTTCGAGGGCCACCTGCTTCATGACCAGGCGGAACGTCATGATGTTGTCGGCTGTGGAGAGCGCGTCGGCGTAGCGGAGGTCGATCTCCTGCTGGCCGGGGGCGCCCTCGTGGTGGCTGAACTCCACCGAGATGCCCATCGATTCGAGCATGGTGATCGCCTGGCGGCGGAAGTCCATGCCCACGTTCTGGGGGGTGTGGTCGAAGTAGCCGGAGTTGTCGGCCGGGACCGGGCGGGTGCCGTCCAGCGGCTTGTCCTTCAGCAGGAAGAACTCGATCTCCGGGTGGGTGTAGAAGGTGAAGCCCAGGTCGGAGGTCTTGGCCAGGATGCGCTTGAGGACGTAGCGCGGGTCCGCGAAGGACGGCGAGCCGTCCGGCATCAGGATGTCGCAGAACATCCGGGCGGTCCCGGGGGCCTCCGCGCGCCACGGCAGTATCTGGAACGTGCTCGGGTCCGGCTTGGCGATCATGTCGGACTCGTAGACCCGCGCGAAGCCCTCGATCGCGGAGCCGTCGAAACCGATGCCCTCGTCGAAGGCCTGCTCCAGCTCCGCCGGCGCGACCGCGACGGACTTCAGGAAGCCCAGTACGTCGGTGAACCACAGGCGCACGAAGCGGATGTCGCGCTCCTCAAGCGTCCGGAGGACGAATTCCTGCTGCTTGTCCATGCCTTCATCCTCGCAGTTCAGACGGCCTGTGCACCACCGCCTCGACAGTCGGGGCACAGTCGGGCGCGCCCAGTATCGCCAGTCGTGGTTTCCGCCACATTACGCACCCGGGAAAGCTCGCGGCACCCCCGCACTGACCTGGGAGCCGTCATGAGCATTACCATCTGCGCCCATGGGGGGCCGGCAGCACACGCAGCCGGGGCGTCGCGGACGTCCCGGGCTTCGGCGTGCCGCCCTGCTGATCGTCTTCGGGGTGCTGGCCGGCACGCTGCTGCTGTGTGCGCGCCCGGGCGAGTCGCACGTCCCGTCGCCAGGTGTGCAGGTGGTGGCGGGGACGCCGGCGCACGTGGTCTGCGTGTCTCCGTACGACCTCCCCGGCTGCTCGCCGCTCACGCGCGTCACTCCGGGTGTGCTGCCCGTGCCGCCGCCCGCCGTGACGGGCCCCATGGGTGTGCCGGAGCCCGCCGCGGTCGCCTCTGGGGCGTCGCGGATCCGGCTGTACGGGGCTCCGCCGCGCGCCCCCGACCTGTATGCCCTCCAGGTGCTGCGGACCTGAGCGGTCCGGTTCGGTTCCGCGTTCATTCCACCCCCCTCAGCAGAAGGAAACCAGGGCACATGGCCAGCAAGTCCGGCAGGACCGACCAGCACACCGACCCGAACTCGCGTCAGGCACGCATAGCCGAGATGCGCCGCGCCGAGCAGATCCGGGAGCGGCGCAACAAGGCCATCGCGATCACGGCGGCGTCCGCCGTCGTCGTCGGCCTCGTCGGCTTCGGCGCCTGGGTGCTGATCGGCCAGAAGCAGGCCGAGCAGCGCAAGGAGGCGGCCGCGGCGAAGTTCCGCAAGGAGGCCGAGGAGATCCGCAAGCAGCCGGTCGAGGGCGAGCAGCTCTGGGACGTGAAGAAGCTGGGCCGCAACCACGTCGAGACCCCGGTGACGTACGAGATGAACCCGCCGGTCGGTGGTGACCACCACCCCCGCTGGATGAACTGCAACGGTGACGTCTACAAGAACCCGGTGCCGGAGGTGAACGCCGTGCACTCGCTGGAGCACGGCGCGGTCTGGGTGACGTACAACGAGAAGGCCCCCAAGGCCGACGTGGACAAGCTCGCCGCGACCGTCGGCAAGACGCCGTACACGCTGATGAGCCCGATCAAGGAGCAGACCGGCTCGATCATGCTCAGCGCGTGGGGCAAGCAGCTGACCGTGGACAGCGCGGACGACCCGCGGGTTTCGCAGTTCTTCACGAAGTACGTGCAGGGCGAGCAGACCCCGGAGCCGGGCGCGGCCTGCACGAGCGGGCTGGCCGGCAAGTGAGCCGCCCGGTCCGCCCCGTCCGCCCCGTTCCCCGTACGTACTGGGTCGCGGGCACGGCCGTCCTGCTGGCCCTGCTGTTCGCGGCGGCCGCGACCGTGGCCGCCGCGAACGGCGGCGGTTCCGCCGGCTCCGGCCCGTCGGCCCCCGCGTCGGCGCCCCGCACTCCGGGGCTCCGGTCGCCGGACGCGGGTTTCGCCCGGGACATGGCGGTGCACCACCAGCAGGCGGTGGAGATGTCCTTCGTCGTCCGCGACCGCACGCAGGACGAGGCGGTACGCACGCTCGCCTACGACATCGCCAACACCCAGGCCAACCAGCGGGGCATGCTGCTCGGCTGGCTGGACCTGTGGGGGCTGCCGAAGGTGGTGGCCGGCGAGCCGCCGATGTCCTGGATGGGGGCCTCCGGCGGCCACGGCGGGCACGCGGGGCACGGCGCCGACGCGGGTGCCGCCAAGCCCGGCGCGCTGATGCCGGGCATGGCCACCAAGGAGGAGCTGGACCAGCTGGGTGCCGCCTCGGGGCGGGACGCGGAGGTGCTGTTCCTCCAGCTGATGACCGACCACCACAAGGGCGGCGTCGCGATGGCCGAGGGCTGTGCGCAGCAGTGCGAGACGCCGGTCGAGCGGGCGCTGGCGCAGGGCATGGTCGACGCGCAGCGCTCGGAGCTCACCTTGATGGCGGACATGCTGCGGCAGCGCGGAGCCGCGCCGCGCGGGTGACGGGACACGCCCGTACCGTGGTGAGAGGCGCCCTCTCACCCGTACGGGCGTGTGCTCCGCCGCGCAGGACCCGTACCGGACCGGTGGGGACGCCGCACCGGACGCGTCCGCGCCCGGTGTCGGACGGCGTGCTCAGGAGGTTCGACGATGACCACCGCCGCAGACATCATGCACCCCGGGGCCCAGTGGATTCCCGCCACCGAGACCCTCGACCGGGCCGCCCAGCTGATGGCCCGGCTCAATGTGGGCGCCCTGCCCATCAGCGACGCCGAGGAGCGGTTGTGCGGCATCATCACCGACCGCGACATCGTCGTGAACTGTGTGGCCAAGGGCCACGACCCGGCGAAGGTCACCTGCGGTGACATGGCGCAGGGCACCCCGCGCTGGATCGACGCGGGCGCGGACGTCGGCGACGTGCTGGAGGAGATGCAGAGCCACCAGATCCGCCGGCTGCCCGTGATCCGGAACAAGAAGCTGGTGGGCATGATCAGCGAGGCCGACCTCGCCCAGCACCTCACCGACGACCAGATGGCCACCTTCGTGGAGAAGGTCTACGCGCGGGCCTGACCCTGCCCGGCCGTTGCCAGGACCGCCCGGGCCACCTGGCCCGGGCGGTCCAGCATGACCAGGTGGCCGGCGGGTTCGGCGACCTCGAAACGGGCGCCGAGCAGGTCGGCGAGGTCCGCCTGCCGGGCCAGCCAGCGCAGGGCCGGGCGCCCGGCCGAGCCGTCGTAACCGGCGAGGACGGTGGTGGGGACGGCCAGCGGACGCGTTTCGCGCAGGGTCCGCAGCTCGGCGGCCATGTCCAGGTAGCGGGAGTTCTCCAGCAGGGCGCCTCGCCAGACCCGGCCGGTGCGGTAGCAGCGGCGTACGAGGTCCGGTGCGGCCGGGTCGGAGCCGCCGGTGCGGGAGGCCCGTACGGTGGCGCGCCGCACGAGCGGTCCCAGCGCGGCCGGCAGTCCGGCGGCGCTCACGGCCCGGCCGAGGGCGCGGGCGGCCCCGGTGCGCAGTGCGGCGGGCAGGAGCGTGTGCGGGGCCTCCTCGACGCTGCCGTCGACGAGGACGAGCGCGGCGGTGCGCTGCGGGTACAGGCGGGCGAAGGCCTCGGTGTGGAAGGCGGCGATGGAGTGCCCGACGACGGTGACGGGACCGGCGGCCGGGGCGCCGAGCCCCAGCGCGTCGAGCAGCCCGGCGATGCGGTGGGCCTCCCCGGCGGTGGTGGGCGGCTCGGTGGCGGGGCCGCTGAGGCCGTGTCCGGGGCGGTCGAAGCGGACGACGGTGCGGCCCGCGGCGACGAGGGGTGCGACGACCGGGTCCCAGTCGAACCAGGCCATGGCGAGCCCGGCGCTGAGGACGCACACGGGTCCTCGGCCTTCGACGACGACGTGCAGCGGCACCCCGTCGACAGGGCCGGCGGTGACGAATCGGCCGGTGACGCTCACGTACGGCCTTCCTTGTGGACGGAGTGGGCGAGCAGGCCCAGCCAGAGCGCGACGAGGAGCACCTGGAGCCGCTGGCCTGCGCCGAGGGCCCAGGTCCCGCGCCCGGCCGTGAACAGGGCGATCGCGGAGAGGGTCCAGACGGTGGCGAGCAGTTCGAGGGCGACGAGGGCGGGGCCGTAGCGGGCGAGCGGGGCGAACCAGCCGTAGCGGCGGGCGGCGACCGTGAGGGCCACCAGGCCGACGAGGGCCCCGGTCATGGCGAGGCTGCTGCTGACCGCGTGGGCCTGGTGGGTCGCGGGGACCAGTCCGGCGGTCTCCCGGGCGGCGCATTCGGGGTCCACGGTGGGTTGGCAGCTGAGCGGCAGCCAGGCGTCGGCGGCGGTGGCCGCGCCGAAGAGGGCGACCCCGGACCAGCCGATGACCGCCCAGGCGCGGCGGGACTCCGCGTACTTCAGCAGCCGGACGAGGGCCAGGAGCCCTCCGGAGAAGGCGAGCAGCCCGGCGGTGAAGTCGGTGGCCCGGAAGAGGCCGCCGAGCGGCTGGTCCTGGGCGGCGAGTTCGCTGACGTACGTCTCGATCGGATTGAGGCCCGTGGAGAGGACCACTTCGAGCACCCACGCCGTGTAGGCGGCCGCGGCGAGACCGATCAGGGTGGCGACCGGCCAGGCGGTCCGCGGCGAGAGTCCATGTGGGGACATAGTGTGACTAATCCTAAGCAGACGCGGGGTCGGTCCTACGATCGGATACCCACCCCCGGTAGGGTTCCCGTCATGACGCGCAGTGCTCGGCGAGCCGCCCCGGGGTCCCGGTTGCTGCTGCTCGCCGCGCTGCTGCTGGGCGTCGTCACCATGCACACCCTGGGCCATCCGACCGAGTCCCACGCCAGGCAAGACGTGTCCCCGGCCCACTCCGTTGCCTCGGCGGGACACCCCGCCCCGGCCGGGCACGGTGGCACGCGCCACACCTCGGCCCCGGCCACCGACGTGCCCTCCCCCACGGTCCCCGTGTGGGGGTACGCGATGCCCGCGACCGAGATGGACCCCACGTCGGTCTGCCTCGCCGTGCTCGCGGGGCTCGTCGTCCTGCTCATCGGCACCGGCCGGACCGGATCCCGTCGCGCCGCGCCGCTCGGGGGCGCGGCCCGCATACCGGTCCGGTCCGGCGGTGGTCCGGACCCGCCCTCGCCCCGCGAGCTCCTCACCCGGCTGGCGGTCCTGCGGGTGTAGGCCGACGCCGCCGCCCCCGCATGCCCGCGCATGCCCGGGGCGGCGCCGAACCGTGCCCACGCATCCGTAACACCACACCCATGAGGTGCTCCCATGCGCTCTCTTCCCACCCGTCGCACCGTGCTCGGCGCATCCGCGGCCCTCCTCGGCTCCGGGCTGCTCGCCTCCTGCGCCGGATCCGCCGGCTCCGGGGGATCCGCCGGGTCCGCCGGGTCCGCCGGCACCGGCCACGGCTCGATGAACCACGGCGGCTCCGCCACCGACGTGCCCGAGGGGTACGTGGACCCGGCCGGGCCCGAGGTGCAGGCCGCCGAGGCCGCCCGCAAGGCCACCGGCCCGCTCACCGAGGTCAAGGTCACCGCCACCGCCACCCCGCTCGACCTCGGCGCCGGCATCACCGTCCGCTCCTGGGCGTACGGGGACAAGCTGCCGGGCCAGGAGGTCCGGGCCACGGCGGGCGGCACGCTCGCCCTCACCCTGGCCAACAACCTCCCCGAGGCCACCTCCCTGCACTGGCACGGCCTCGCACTGCGCAACGACATGGACGGGGTCCCGGGTCTGACCCAGCGGGACATCGCCCCGGGCGGGTCCTTCCCGTACAAGTTCGCCGTCCCGATCCCGGGCACGTACTGGTTCCACCCGCACACCGGGGTCCAGCAGGACCGTGGCCTGTACGGCGCGCTCGTCATCGAGGACCCCAAGGAGCCCCTCTCCTACGACAAGGAGTGGGTGGTGGTCCTGGACGACTGGATCGACGGGGTGGACGGAGCCACCCCGGACGCCGTCCTCGCCGAGCTCCGCAAGGGCATGAACGGCAACGGCGGAGCCCACGCGGCCCACGGCCGGAGCGCCTCCCCCTCCCCCTCACCCTCCACCTCAGCCTCACCCTCCACCTCCGCCTCGGCCGGCGGCACCAAGAAGCGCTCCTACGTCGCCATGGGCGGCCACAGCGACTACCTGGGCGGGGACGCGGGCGACGTCGTCTACGCCTACTACCTGGTCAACGGGCGGGTGGCGGACGACCCTTCCGTGTTCACCGCCAAGCCCGGCGACCGGATCCGGCTGCGCATCATCAACGCCGGCGGGGACACCGCCTTCCGGATCGCCCTCGGCGACCACGAACTGACGGTCACCCACACCGACGGCTATCCGGTGGAGCAGACGACGACGGGGTCACTGCTGCTGGGCATGGGCGAGCGGTACGACGTCCTCGTCACCGCCAAGGACGGAGTGTTCCCCCTCACCGCACTGGCCGAGGGCAAGGAGGGCTCGGCGCTCGCGGTGCTGCGCACCGGGTCGGGGACGGCGCCCACGTCCGCGACCCGGCCGGCCGAACTGGACGCGCCGCCGCTGATGGCGGACGCACTGAGGGCCGCCGAACCGGTCGCACTGGCCCCGCGCGACCCGGACCGTACGGTGCAGCTCCGGCTCACCGGCTCCATGACCAACTACAACTGGGCCTTCGACGGCAAGCCGTACGCGCCCGACCAGCGGCACCCGGTGAAGGCGGGCGAGCGGGTCCGGCTGGAGTTCCGCAACGCGACCCCGATGTGGCACCCGGTACACCTGCACGGGCACACCTTCGCGCTGGGCGGGCAGGAAGGCGGGCCGCGCAAGGACACCGCGATCCTCCTGCCGGGGCGCAGGCTGACGGTGGACTTCGACGCGGACAACCCCGGGCTGTGGATGACGCACTGCCACAACGTCTACCACTCGGAGTCCGGGATGATGACGGTGCTCGGCTACCAGCTGTAGGCCGGGGCCTGCCCGCCCGGCCTCCGGGCCGGGCGGGAATTGGGGTGGGCCCCGGGCGGGGGCATGGCACCCTTGCGGTGATCACGACTGCAGCGACAAAAGGACGACCCCGCCGGTATGAGCACCCCGCCGAACCCGCCCAGCACCCCCGTCGGTCCGCCGGCCGAGCCGGCGGGCACCCCGATACCCGAGACGGACTCCATACCGGCGCCCGCACAGCCGCTCTCGCTGGAGAAGACGCCGGCGGCCCCCGCCGCCCCGGCAGCCCCGGCAGCCCCCGAGGCGCCGCAGACCCCCGAGGCGGCGCCGGCGGCGCCGGCGGCCCCCGAGACTCCGGCCGCAGCCCAGGCCCCCGAGGCCCCCGCGCCTGCCGCGGCCGCCCCGGAGCCGGTTCCCACCCCGTCGGCCTTCGCCCCGCCTGCCTTCGCCCCGCCGACGCCGCCCGCACCCGCCCCTGCGGCCGCAGGCTTCGGCGCACCCGGCGCACCCGGCGCCCCCGGCCACCCGTGGGGTGAGCCCACCCCCGGCTTCCCCGGAGCCCAGTACCCCGCGTACCCCGCGTACCCTCAGGCCACCCCGACCGGCAACGGCCTGGCGGTCGCCGCCGTCATCACCGGTGGCTTCGGCATCTTCCTGGGCGTCATCCCGTTCCTCTTCTGGGCCGGCACCCTGATCGCCGCCGTCGGCGTGGGCCTCGGCATCGGCGGTATCGCCCGCGCCAACAACGGCGCCCCGAACAAGTCGATGGCCGTCGTCGGTACCGTTCTCGCCGTGCTCGGCCTGTTCTCCTCGGTCGGCGGCTTCTTCCTCACCGCCCTGGTCGTCGACCGGGCCGACAGCCGCCTCGACCGGCAGATCGAGGAGGACTGGGATGCGGACGGGCGCTACCCCAGCAGGAAGCCCTGGCCGTCCGAGTCCCCTTCGCCCACCCAGGTCCCCGGCCTGACCAGTGCGCTGCAGTTCGGCGAGACCTTCACGTACCCGAACGGCCTCAAGGTGAGCCTCTCGGTTCCGACGAAGTACGAGCCGCAGGGCAAGTACTCCCGCGAGAGGATCAAGAACGCGGTCCAGCTCACCATCACCATCACCAACGGGTCGACCAGGCCGCACGAAGTGATCTACGCCGTGCCCGACGTCCGCGACGACCAGGGCATGACCGCCGAGATGGTCTACGACGGCGGCAGCATGCCGAAGATGATCCAGGGCTCGATCCTGCCGGGCGAATCGGCCAGCGGGGTCGTGGCCTACGAGGTCCCCAAGGGCACCAAGGCCATCACCGCGGACGTCTCCCCCGGCTCCGTGCGCGACAAGGCGAAGTTCGCAGGCCCGATCGGCTGACGGAACGTCACAACGCAGGAAACAGGCGGGGCCCAGGACATCGCGTCAGAAAGACGATTACACTGGGCCCCGTGCCTCAACTTCGACTCGCTCTGAATCAGATCGACTCGCACGTCGGCGACATCGCCGCCAACGCCGACTCGGTCGTCCACTGGACCCGGCACTCCGCCGAGCAGGGCGCCCACCTGGTGGCGTTCCCGGAGATGATGCTGACCGGGTACCCCGTCGAGGACCTCGCCCTGCGCGGGTCCTTCGTGGAGGCCTCCCGTACCGCGCTGCGCGAGCTCGCGGCGCGGCTCGCGGCCGAGGGCCTCGGCGAGCTGCCGGTCGTCGTCGGCTACCTCGACCGCACCGAGCGGGCCGTACCCCGCCTGGGCCGCCCGGCCGGCTCCCCCGAGAACGCGGCCGCCGTGCTGCACCGCGGGCAGGTCGTCCTGCGCTTCGCAAAGCACCACCTTCCCAACTACGGCGTGTTCGACGAGTTCCGGTACTTCGTGCCGGGCGACACGCAGCCGGTGATCCGGGTGGGCGGGGTCGACGTGGCCCTGGCCATCTGCGAGGACCTCTGGCAGGAGGGCGGCCGGGTCCCGGCCACCCGCTCCGCCGGGGCCGGGCTGCTGATCTCCGTGAACGCGTCCCCGTACGAGCGCAACAAGGACGACCTGCGCCTCGAACTGGTCCAGAAGCGGGCCCAGGAGGCAGGCTGCACCCTCGCCTACCTGGCGATGATCGGCGGGCAGGACGAGCTGGTCTTCGACGGCGACTCGATCGTCGTGGACGCCGACGGCCAGGTCATCGCCCGCGCCCCGCAGTTCTCCGAGGGCTGCGTCCTGGTCGACCTCGACCTGCCGGCCGCCCGCGCCGACGCGCCCGAGGGTGTGGTGGACGACGGGCTGCGCATCGAGCGCGTGATCCTCTCCGAGGAGCCCGTGGAGCCGTACGAGCCGGTGGTCACCGGCGGTTACGCCGACCGGCTCGACGACGACGAGGAGGTCTACAACGCGCTGGTCGTGGGACTGCGCGCCTACGTCAAGAAGAACGGGTTCCGCTCCGTCCTGATCGGCCTCTCCGGCGGCATCGACTCGGCGCTCGTCGCCGCCATCGCCTGCGACGCGATCGGCGCGCAGAACGTCTACGGCGTCTCGATGCCCTCGAAGTACTCCTCGGACCACTCCCGCAACGACGCGGCCGACCTGGCCGACCGCACCGGACTGAACTTCCGGACCGTCTCCATCGAGCCGATGTTCGACGCCTACATGGCCTCGCTGGGCCTGACCGGCCTGGCCGAGGAGAACCTCCAGTCCCGGCTGCGCGGCACCCTGCTGATGGCGCTGTCCAACCAGGAGGGCCACATCGTGCTGGCCCCGGGCAACAAGTCGGAGCTGGCCGTCGGCTACTCCACCCTGTACGGCGATTCGGTGGGCGCGTACGGCCCGATCAAGGACGTCTACAAGTCCGACGTGTTCCGCCTCGCGGAGTACCGCAACCGGGCCGCCGCCGAGCGCGGTGAGGTCCCCCCGATCCCGGAGAACTCGATCGTGAAGCCGCCGAGCGCCGAGCTGCGCCCGGGCCAGGTGGACACGGACTCGCTGCCGGACTACCCGGTGCTCGACGCGGTCCTGGCCATGTACGTGGACCGCGACCAGGGCATGGACGCGATCGTGGCGGCAGGCTTCGACCCGGAGCTGGTGGCCAGGACCCTGCGGATGGTGGACACGGCGGAGTACAAGCGCCGCCAGTACCCGCCGGGCACGAAGATCTCCGCGAAGGGCTTCGGCAAGGACCGCCGGCTGCCCATCACGAACGGCTGGCGCGAGCGGGCGTAGCCGCCGCCGTGCGAAGGCCCCGGCCGCTCTCCGAGGAGCGTGGCCGGGGCCTTCGCGTACCGGAGTCCGTCAGGGCTTCACGGTGACCCGGGCCGCGACGGGAAGGTGGTCGCTGCCGGTGCGGGGCAGGGTCCAGGAGGCCTCCGGCCGGATTCCGCGGACCATGATCTGGTCGATCCGGGCCATCGGGAACTGCGCCGGCCAGCTGAAGCCGAAGCCGTCGCCCGCCGCACCCTGGGTGGAGCGCATCTGCGAGGTGACCTCGGAGAGGGCGCGGTCGTTCATGGTTCCGTTGAGGTCGCCGAGCAGGATGACCTTCTTCAGCGGCTCGGAGGCGAGCGCGGCGCCCAGCGCGTCGGCGCTGTCGTCACGCTGGTTGGCGGTGAAGCCGGCGTTCAGCTTGACCCGGACGGAGGGCAGGTGGGCGACGAAGGCGGCGACCTGCCCCTGGGGGGTGGTGACGGTGGCGCGCATGGCCCGGGTCCAGCCCATCCGGATGTCGACGGGTGCGCTCGCGCTGAGCGGGTACTTGCTCCACAGGCCGACGGTGCCCTCGACGGAGTGGTGCTTGTACGTGGCCGCGAGGGCCTTCTCGTAGACGGGGACGGCGCTGCCCTTGAGCTCGGTCAGCGCCAGGACGTCGGCCCCGGACCGGGCCACCGACTCGGCGGTGCCGCGCGGGTCGGGGTTGTCGGCGTCGACGTTGTGGGTGGCCACCACCAGGTTGCCGCCGGAGCCGGACTTGTCGCTGACCAGGCCGCCGAAGAGGTTCGCCCAGACGGCGGCCGTCAGCAGTATCGCGAGGAGCGCGATGGCGGACCTGCGGTAGACGGCCCCGGCCAGCAGGAGCGGGACGGCCAGGCCCAGCCAGGGCAGGAAGGTCTCGGTGAGGCTGCCGAGGTTGCCCACGTGGTTGGGCAGATCCGCGTGGAAGATCATGATGAGCGAGATCAGCGCGGCGATCGCGGCGAGGATCCAGCCCCGCCGCCAGATTCCGGGGTCCTTGCGCAGTGCGGCCAGCCGGCGCCGGAGGCGGGTTCCGGAGGGCTCGGGCTCCGAGCCGCCGTTCCCCGACTCCGTCATGTACGCCTGTGCCATACCACTGCCCTCACTGCCGTGCTCGCGCTCCGTCCCCGCCCCTTGACCCTAGGCGATGAACCGGAGCCTTCCGTGCCGTACGTCACGACCGCCGATCACGGTCGTACGTCCGGGAGGACGAACGGCCGTGCGCAGGGGGTTCCGCTTGTCACGAAACGCGCACATTGGGTCCCGTGGCCAGGCTCGCACCACGGACCACTTCCGCCTTTGCCCGCGCGGATGCCACCATGGGGGGTGAGTCCGGGGACGTCGTAAGGGCGCCTCGAGATGACACAAGGAGCAGTTGCAATGACGCATGCCGTTTCGCCTGCCCGCGAACCCGCAGCAGCATCTCCGTCGGCCTCCCCCACCCTGTACGGAGGCACGGGCACCCGGCGCATCACCGTCCGCGACCTGACCCTCGCCAAGGAACGCGGCGAGAAGTGGCCCATGCTCACCGCCTACGACGCGATGACCGCGTCCGTCTTCGACGAGGCCGGTATCCCGGTCATCCTCGTCGGCGACTCCATGGGCAATTGCCACCTCGGCTACGAGTCCACCGTCCCGGTGACGATGGACCAGATGACCATGCTCTCGGCGGCCGTCGTACGGGGCACGAGCCGTGCCCTGGTCATCGGCGACATGCCGTTCGGCTCGTACCAGGAAGGCGCGGTGCAGGCCCTGCGCAGCGCCACCCGCCTGGTCAAGGAGGCCGGGGTCGGCGCGGTGAAGCTGGAGGGCGGCGAGCGCTCACTGGCCCAGACCGAGCTGATCGTGCAGTCCGGCATCCCCGTCATGTCCCACCTGGGTCTGACCCCGCAGTCCGTCAACGCCATGGGCTACCGGGTCCAGGGCCGCGGCGACGAGGCCGCGCACCAGCTGCTGCGCGACGCGAAGGCGGCGCAGGACGCGGGCGCGTTCGCGGTGGTGCTGGAGCTCGTCCCGGCCGAGCTGGCCGCCGAGGTCACCCGGTCCCTGCACATCCCGACGGTCGGCATCGGCGCGGGCGCGGAGTGCGACGCGCAGGTGCTGGTGTGGACCGACATGATGGGCCTGACCGGCGGGAAGATGCCGAAGTTCGTCAAGCAGTACGCCAAGCTCCGCGAGACCATGACGGGCGCGGCGCGGGCCTTCGCCGAGGACGTGGTCGGTGGAACGTTCCCGCAGGCGGAGCACGCCTTCCACTGATGCGGTGAGCGACGGCCCGACAGCCCGCCGACCGCGTGTCGGCGGGCTGTCGTATGTCTGTCGTACGTTTGTCGGTCGGCTGTCGGTGCTTTGTCAGTGGCGGCTGGTCCCATGTGGGCATGACGCGAAACGACAACAAGCCCAACGCCGTGGAGGTACGGGGGCTGGTCAAGCACTACGGCGAGACCAAGGCCCTCGACGGTGTCGACCTGGACGTACGGGAGGGCACGGTCCTCGGGGTCCTGGGCCCCAACGGCGCCGGCAAGACCACGCTCGTCCGCTGCCTCTCCACCCTGATCGTCCCGGACTCCGGGACCGCGACCGTCGCCGGCTTCGACGTGGTCCGCCAGCCGCGGCAGCTGCGCCGCACGATCGGCCTCACCGGCCAGTACGCCTCGGTCGACGAGAAGCTCTCCGGCTGGGAGAACCTCTACATGATCGGGCGGCTGCTCGACCTCTCCCGCAAGGACTCCCGCCGCCGCGCGGACGAGATGCTGGAGCGGTTCTCCCTGACCGAGGCGGCCAGGAAGGCCGTCATGAACTACTCCGGCGGTATGCGCCGCCGGCTCGACCTCGCCGCCTCCCTGATCGGCAACCCGGCCGTGCTCTACCTGGACGAGCCGACCACCGGTCTCGACCCCCGCACCCGCAACGAGGTGTGGGACGAGGTCCAGCGCCTGGTCGCCGAGGGCGCCACCGTGCTGCTGACCACCCAGTACATGGAGGAGGCCGAGCAGCTCGCGAGCGAGCTGACGGTCATCGACCGGGGCAAGGTCATCGCCAACGGCAAGGTCGACGAGCTGAAGGCGCGCGTCGGCGGCCGCACCCTGAAGATCCGCCCCGTGGCCGCCTCGGACCTGCCGGGCATGGCCCGCGCGCTGGCCGAGGCCGGACTGGACGGCGTGGCCGGCAGCCAGGCCGTACCGGACGAGGGCGTGCTGCTGGTCCCGATCCTCAGCGACGAGCAGCTGACGGCCGTCGTCGGTCTGCTGGCCGCCCGCGGGTACGCGATCGCCGACCTCGGCACCTACCTGCCCAGCCTCGACGAGGTGTTCCTGTCCATCACCGGCCAGAAGCCCACGTCCGTCGAGGACTCCGTTCCCACCGAGAAGACCGAGGAGGTCGCGGCATGAGCACCGTAACCACGACGAAGCCCGCTCCCACCGCCTCCGGTCCGGCTCCGGTGGCCGCCGCGCACGGCGAGGGCCGGATCGGCCTGCGGGGCAACCTGCGGCACATCGGCGCCCTGGTGCGCCGCAACGCCCTGCAGATCAAGCAGGATCCCGAGTCGATGTTCGACGTCGTGTTCATGCCGATCATCTTCACGCTGCTGTTCGTGTTCGTCTTCGGCGGCGCGATCTCCGGCAAGGGGAACCAGGCGGACTACGTCAACTACGTGGTCCCGGGCCTCATGGCCATGATGGGCATGAACATCGCCATGGGTGTCGGCACCGGGGTCAACGACGACTTCAAGAAGGGCGTCATGGACCGGTTCCGGTCCATGCCCATCGCCCGGTCGTCGGTGCTCATCGCCAAGATCGTCGTCGAGCTCGGCCGGATGATGGTGGCCATCGCCATCCTGCTCGCCGTGGGCTTCCTGCTCGGCCTGTCGATCAAGGGTTCGGTGCTGGGCCTGTTCCTCGCCATCGGACTGTCGGCCGTCTTCGGCGCCTCGCTGATGTGGATCTTCGTCCTGCTCGGCCTCACCCTGAAGACCCCGCAGGCCGTCCAGGGCATGGCGATGATGGTCCTGATGCCGCTGCAGTTCGGCAGTTCGATCTTCGCCCCGCCCACCACGATGCCGGGCTGGCTGCAGTCCTTCACGGACTACAACCCGCTGTCGAACCTGGCGGACGCGGCCCGCTCCCTGATCAACGGCGTTCCGGTCGGCGACTCCGTGTGGATGACCCTGGTCTGGTCGCTGGCCATCACCGCGGTCACCATGCCGCTCGCGGTACGGAAGTTCCGGCAGAAGACCTGATCCGCGGACCGATCCGTTCGGATCGCGTCCCGGACGGGCACCGGCCGGGGGCCGGATCAGATGAGGGCGGTGGCCTCCTCCAGGGAGAGGCCGCCGCCTTCGGCGTACGCCTTCTCGTAGACGGCGTCGCCCAGCGCCGCCCGGGCCAGCTCCTGCGCGCGGGCATGGTCCTCGCGCTCCGTCGTGACCGGGAAATGCGCGGGCGGCAGCTGCGCCCGGTAGGCGCCCAGCAGCCTGGCGGCGTCGTACTCCCGGCGCGGGCCGCCGAGCGAGACCAGCGAGAAGGCAGCCGTCAGCAGGTGGACCGCGGGCATCTGCGGGGCCACCATCCGCGCCATCGGGTCCAGGGCGGTGTCCATGGCCTGGCGCAGCCGGTCGAGGGCCTCCTCGTACAGCCCCTGGCGGTTGTCCAGCCAGGCCATCGTGCCGAGCAGGAAGCCGTCGAAGATGGCGAACGCGCCGAAGGCGAACTCGTCCCGCAGGAGCTGCAGCTGGGCGCGCGCCTCGGGGATGCGGCCCGTGCGCCCGAGGATGCCCGCGAGGAACATCCGGGCGGCGGGCATGGCTTCGTTGCCGTACCGCTGCACCGTCGCGGTGATCTCCGTGAGGATCCGCTCGGCGTCCTCCATCCGGCCGGCCTCGGTCAGCGTCCCGGCCATCCGCACGCGCAGCACCGTCACCTGGGCCATGGCGCCGAGGCGTTCGGCGTAGGCGATGGCCTCCTCGTAGTCGCGGGCGGCCAGTGCGTACTCGCCGCGCTTCTCCCGGGCCTCGGCGCGGGCGGACAGCGCCTCGGCGCAGCCCCAGGCGTCCCCGAGTTCGCGGAAGATGGCCAGGCTCTCGTCGGCGTCGCGCGAGGCGTCCCCGGCCCAGTCCGCCCGGTTCGCGAGGATGTTGGCGCGCAGCTGGAGGCCGGAGGCCAGCTCCCAGCGGTAGCCCAGCTCGCGGGCCGTCCCGACGGTCGCGTCGACGACCCGCTGGAGCAGTCCGGGGTCGCCGGCGATCATGACGGCGTAGATCCACAGGGAGGCGGGGGTCCGGCAGGTCTGCGGCAGTCCGGGCCGGTAGGTGGCGAGGACCCCGTCGATCAGGGCGCGGACCGAGGGGGTGTTCCAGGTCTCGTTCGTCTGGTCGCGGGAGGCCAGCAGGACCAGGTTGACGGCGCGCCAGCCCTCGGTGCGCGTTTCGCCGGAGTAGGGCGGCGGCGTGTCGACGAGCCGTTCGTAGACGGGCTCGGCGGCGGTGAAGGGCGGCTCGAAGGGGTTGGGGCCGAGGGCGGCGGTGGCTTCGGCCCAGTGCCGGGACTCGGAGCGCAGGTCGTGCATGTGCCAGTACCAGCCGAGCGAGTGGACCAGGCACAGGGCTTCGTCTGCGTCGCGTACGGCGATGGCCCGGCGCAGGGCGGTACGCAGGTTCTCGTACTCGGTGGCGAGCCGGTCGGTGGCCGCCCGCTGGCCGTGGCCGCGCAGCAGCGGCTCGGTGGTACGGGCGAGCTCGCGGTAGTGGACGAGGTGGCGGTGCTCGGTGGCCTCGCGGTCGCCGGCGGTCTCGGCGAGGCGTTCGGCGGCGTACTCGCCGACCGTCTCCAGCAGGCGGTAGCGCATGCCGAGGCCGTCGGGTCCGGGGGCGGCCACGACGAGGGACTTGTCGACGAGGGAGCCGAGGACGTCGGCGGCGTCGTAGGAGGCGGGGTCGGACGGGTCGGCGCAGACGGCCTCGGCGGCGGCGAGGTCGCAGCCGCCGGCGAAGACGGACAGCCGGCGCAGGGCCGTGCGTTCGGCCTCGTCGAGCAGGTCCCAGGACCAGTCGACGACCGCGCGCAGGGTCTGCTGGCGGGGCAGGACGGTACGGGCGCCGCTGGTCAGCAGCCGGAAGCGGTCGTCGAGGCGGTCGGCGATCTGGCGCGGGGTGAGCAGCCGCAGCCGGGCGGCGGCCAGCTCGATGGCGAGCGGCAGACCGTCGAGGCGGCGGCAGATCTCGGCGGCCGCGGCCGGGTCCTCCTCGATGGTGAACCCGGCGCGGGCGGCGGCCCCGCGGTCGCCGAGGAGCCGCAGCGCGATCGGGTCGGGCAGCGGTTCCACCGGGCGCAGGGACTCCCCCGGGACACCGAGGGGTTCGCGGCTGGTGGCCAGGATCCGGACGTCGGGGCAGTGCGTGAGGAGGCGTTCCGCGAGGGCGGCGGCCGCGCCGATGACGTGCTCGCAGTTGTCGAGCAGCAGCAGGAGCCGGCGCCGTGCGCAGTGCTCGGCGAGCCGGTCGAGGGGGTCGTCCCCGGCGCGTTCGGTGAAGGCCCGCAGCTCCTCGGCGGCGGCGCCGCGCAGCTTGGTCTCCCGGGCCCCGAGCGCGGCGAGGGTGGCTTCGGCGACGTCCTCCGGGTCGCCGGGCCCGTCGATGGGGGCGAGTTCGACGAGCCAGACCCCGTCGGGCCAGGCGCTCTCGTCCTGGGCCTCGGCGGCCTCCTGGGACAGCCGCGTCTTGCCGGCGCCGCCGGGCCCGAGGAGCGTGACGAGGCGGGCCCGCGCGAGGTCGTCCCCGATGACGCGGATGTCGTCCTCACGGCCGACGAAGGTGGTCAGGCGCGCCCGCAGATTACCCGCGGACGCGGGGGCGGCCGGGGGCACGACGGCGGCGGGCGCGACAGCGGCGGCAGCGGCAGCAGCGGCGCCGGCGGCAGCGGCAGTGGTCGGCGGCTGCGTGTCCGAGGTCAGCAGCTCGGCGTGCAGGGCCCGCAGTTCCGGGCCCGGGTCGGTGCCCAGCCGGTCGGACAGCTCCCGGCGCAGGCTCTCGTACGCGGCCAGCGCCTCCGCCGGGCGGCCCGCGTCGCGCAGGGCCCGGATGCGCAGGGTGTGCAGCGGCTCGTCCAGCGGCTGCTGCGCGCACATCGCGGTCAGCTCCGGCAGGCAGCGCTCCGCCTCGCCCATCGCCAGGGCCGCCGCGAGCCGCCCCCGGCGCGCGTCCATCCGTACGGCCTCCCAGCGCGCGGCCTCCGCCGCCGGGTCCGGCAGGTCGGCGAGGGCCGGCCCGCGCCACAGGGCGAGGGCCTCCTCGTACAGGGCCGCCGCCTCTGCCGGGTCCGGCGCCTGGCCCGCGGCCCGGACCAGCCGCTCGAAGCGGTACAGGTCGACGTCCTCGCGCTCGGCGGCCAGCTGGTAGCCGCCCTCCGCGGAGCGCACGGCCGGGTGCCCGAGCGCCCGCCGCAGCCGGGCGACCAGCGCCTGCAGGGCCGCCATCGCATCGGCCGGCGGATCGCCGTCCCACACCTCGGCGACGAGCAGCCGGGCGGGCACCACCCGCCCCGGCCGCAGTGCGAGCGCTGTCAGGAGCGCCCGAAGGCGTGCTCCGCCGACGGCGACGGGGGTCCCGTCGTCGTGCATGGCCTGGGCCGTTCCGAGGATCGCGTAACGCACCGGCCCATTGTCCCCGCACCCGGCACCGGACCCGCACCCTTTTCCGCCGGGCCTGCGGGATAGGTTTCCCGGCATGGGTCATCAGGGCGGCCGCAGCGAGCGGCGCATCAGTTCGGTATTCCTCGGCATCTTCGCGATCATGGCCGTCACGGGCTGGGCGGTGTGGACGGGGTACGCGGCGAGCCCCGGACTCGCCATTTTCCTCTTCGTGACGTCGGCGTGGATCGTCTCCCTGTGCCTGCACGAGTACGCGCACGCCCGTACCGCTCTGCACGGCGGTGACCTCACGGTGGGTGCCAAGGGGTACCTGACGCTGAATCCGCTCAAGTACACGCACGCGCTGCTCAGCATCGTGCTGCCGGTGATCTTCGTGATCCTGGGCGGCATCGGCCTGCCCGGCGGCGCGGTGTTCATCGAGCGGAACCGGATCCAGGGCCGCTGGAAGCACAGCCTCATCTCGGCGGCGGGCCCGCTGACCAACGTGGCCTTCGCCGTGGTGTGCACGGCCCCCTTCTGGCTGGACGCCCTCGACGGGGTGCCCCTGGCGTTCCGCTACGCGCTCGCCTTCCTCGCCATGCTGCAGGTCTCGGCGGCGATCTTGAACTTCCTGCCGGTACCGGGCCTGGACGGCTACGGGGTCATCGAGCCCTGGCTGTCGTACCGGGTGCGCCGCGAGATGGAGCCGCTGGCGCAGTTCGGCCTGCTGGCCGTGTTCGCGCTGCTGTGGATCCCGGGGGTCAACGCGTTCTTCTTCGGCGCGGTGGACGGCCTGATGTCCGCGCTCGGCGTCTCGCGCCTGGAGACGGACTGCGGCCGCGAGCTCTACAACTTCTGGCGGGAGACCGGCGTCTTCTGCGCCGTCCCGCAGGACTGACGGCCCGGTGCCGGGCGCAGAGCCCGGCCCGCCCCGGCCCTCGGGGGGGCTCACCCGATCAAATGTCGGTGCGATCCGCTATTCCTTTCGGAAATACTGCGACCGGTCCGACCGGTCCGACCGATCCGACCGATCCGACCGATCCGACCGGTCAACAGCATTGACCCCAGGGGGATTTCGCACACATGACACTCAGAACGCCTTTGCGCGCCCTGCCCGCGGCGGCCCTGTCGCTGGCGCTCGGCCTGGCCGCCGCGGCGCCGGCCTCGGCCGCCGCCGACCCGGCGGCACCCAAGGTCACGGCGCCCCGCACCGGCCCGGCCCCCGGTTTCGCCGGCGAGGGCCGGTCCTCCGACTGCTACACCGATCCGTATGCGGGGTCCGGAGCCGGCTGGATCGGCCTGAACGACGTCACCACCAAGGTCACCGCCACCTCGGCGTCCCATGCCCAGCTGCAGACCACGTTCCAGCTGTGGGACACCTCGTACGGGGGCGCGCGCACCGACTTCCCGACCGTGTGGTCCACCTACCCCGAGGCCGCCACGAACCTCTCCCGCGACCTGCTGAAGGACGGCGGCCAGTACGCATGGCGTGCCAGGGCCACCGACGGGAAGCTGACGAGCCCGTACACGGCCTGGTGCTACTTCCGTGTGGACCACACCCGGCCCACCGCCGAGGTCACCACGGACGAGACCCCCAAGAAGGTCGGCGAGGAGGCCACCTTCACCCTGAAGGGCACCGACGACGGCTCGGGAATCGCCTGCGCCCGCTGGCAGACGAGCCCGGTCTTCGGCGTCGGCTGGAGCTGCGCGGACGAGGCGACCGACTCGCGCGTCGTCCGGCTGACGGACGGCTCGGCCGACATCAAGGTCAAGCCCGCCACCTGGGGCAGCCAGGCGGTGTACCTCCAGACGATGGACAACGCGGGCAACCTCGGCGAGGCGCAGGCGTACTACTACGCGCAGGCCTCCACCAAGCCCGCCGCCTTCGGCGACATCGACGCCGACGGAAAGCCGGACGTCCTCGTCCCGGATGCGGCGGGCAACCTCCGCAAGCCGGGCGCGAACCCGCTGGACCCCGCGAACGCCCGCCGCCTGGCCGCCCCGGGCGGCGGCGAGAGCTGGGCCGGCGTCCAGTACACCCACCGGGGGTCCTTCGGTGAGCAGGCCGTCGACGACCTGATGGCCCATGCCCCCGGCGGGACCTACGTCTACCGGTTCACCAACGACGGGGCGGGCCAGTTCACGGACCAGAGCCCGACACTCGTGAACAAGCCCACCCAGTGCCTGGACGCGGCGGGTTCGGTCATCGACTGCGCTCAGCACGGGTTCGGTCCGGACTGGTCGAAGGTCACGCAGATCGCCGCGTACGGATCGCCCACCGGCGACAGCACGGTCGACGGCCTCCTGCCCCGCACCTCCCTGCTGTTCGTCGAGAACGGGCGGCTGTGGCTCGCGCAGCGGGGCGGCATCCGGCTGCGGACGGCCACGCTCCTCTCCGGCGACGACACCCGTTGGGCCGGCTACGACCTGCTCACCCCGGGCCGGGCGCAGGGGACGGACTTCCCGACCCTGTGGGCCCGCTCCCGGGCGGACGGCGCGATCCGCGCCTTCTCCGTCAGGGGCAGCGCGGACGCGCCGGACTTCTCCGCCTTCACGGACCCGGCCGCCGGGCCGGTCCTGTCCACCCTGACCCCGGCCACGCACCCGCGCGTCGGCTCCGACGGCGACCTCACGGGTGACGGCCTGCCGGACCTGTGGTCCGCGGACGCCACCGGCCACGTCACCGTCTTCCCGGGTACGGGCACGACCGCCCCGCACCCCACGGTCACCGGCTTCGGCCCGGCCGTCTGACCGGCCGGGGCAGTTCCTAGCCGACCTGGCGCGCGGCGGAGGCCTTCTCGGCCTTCGCCTTGCGCAGGTAGAACCAGGCCATGTTGGACGTGAGGCCGGCCAGCAGCACCCAGACGATCCCGAGGAAACTGCCCTCGACGAAGGCGACGACGGCCGCGGCCACCGCACAGGCGCAGACGACAAGGGCGAAGACGGCAAGGCGGGGCATGGGAAGAGCTCCTCGAAAACACTGAACGGGGCCGAGCTCCTCCAGTGTCCCCCATGCCCCGCAGTGCTGCCGTAAGGCCGCCCGCGATCACCTCCGATCCGTTTCCGGCTTCACCTGATCTTCTGCACCCCGTGGCGCTAGGTTCGGCGGGTACGCGCCGGATCCGGGCGTGACAGAACGAACAGCCCGGCCTGCTCGGCCCGCGACGGACGACGCCGGGCGTGTGGGGGGAGCACGTATGCAGCAGATCTCCAAGGGTGCGAACGTCAGCCTGACCGCCCTCAGCGAGGACGCCGGGGCGGTCGTCGTGAGCCTGGGCTGGACCAGCGCCACCGGAGCCGGCGATGCCGATGTCTCCGTGCTGCTCCTGGACGAGAACGGCAAGATCCGCAGCGAGAACGACTTCTACTTCTACAACCACCCCGCCGCCGCGGACGGAAGCGTCCAGCTCCTCGGCAAGACGCCGACCTCGAACGGCGACGAGGACCGCATCAGCGTGGACCTCACCGCCGTTCCCGAGGACGTGGCGCGGATCGTGGTGGCGGCCAGCCAGTACGGCGGCGCGCGCTTCGGAGATCTCGACGATCTGCGGATGACGGTCTCGGACCGGACGGGGGAGCCTCTCGTCGGGTACTCCATCGAGGACGCGGGCGTGGAGACGGCCTTCATCTTCGGTGAGCTGTACCGGCGTGGCGAGGAGTGGAAGTTCCGCGCCGTGGGGCAGGGATACGAGACCGGCCTCGCCGGGCTGGCCACGGATTTCGGCATCGAGGTACTGGAGGACACCGAGCCGGCGACGGCGCCGACGGCCGAGGGCACCGCCGGGACCGCCGCCGTGCCCGCGCCGCCGGAGGAGGGCGAGGCGACCGCCGTCCCGGCCGGGGCGCCCGCGCCCGCGACGGCGCCCGAGGCCCCGGCGGCGGAGGCGGCTGCCGCTGGGGCTGGGGCTGGGGCAAGCGCCACCGTGCCCGCCCAGACCCGCGGCCGCGCACCCCGCACGACGAGGAAGAAGGTCACCCTCCCCAAGGTGGCCAAGAAGTCGCTCGCCGAGAACGAGTCCTGGCGCACCGCGCGGCTCTTCCCCGTGCCGTCCCTCAAGAGCGACAAGGAGCGCGAGGTCCGGGCGACCTCCGTCCTGCTCTCCGTCATGGCTCAGGTACCCGAGCTGGGCCGCCGCCTCACCGCCGGGTTCGGAGCACCCGTCGGCCGCATGCAGACCTTCACCGAGGTCCCCCTCCCCCACGGCGACACCCCGAAGCGGCCGGACGGGGTGATCCGGGTGGAACGCGCCGGCAAGCTGTGGACGGCCCTCGTGGAGACGAAGACGCACGGCAATCCGCTCAAGGGCGAACAGGTCCAGCAGTACATGGACATCGCCGCGCGCCGCGGCTACGAGGCGGTGATCACGCTCTCCAACGACGTGGCGCTGGACGGCTCACCCGTGGTCGACGTCAAGATCGACGGGCGGCGCAAGCACAAGGTCAGCCTCTGGCACCTCTCCTGGGCGGAGGTGGCCCACCAGGCTCAGATGCTGATCCGCCACGAGGGCGTCGGCAACGCCGCCCACGCCTGGCTCCTCCAGGAGCTCCTGGAGTACCTCCAGCACGAGAACTCGGGCTGCCACGGATTCCAGAACATGGGACCCGCCTGGGTGCCCGTGCGCAAGGGCATCGAGGACGAGACCATCAGCCCCGACGACGAGCGCGCCGTCGACGTCGTCGAGAGCTGGGAGCGGCTGATCCGCCAGGTCTGCCTGCGCCTCGGCGGCGAGCTGGGACAGAAGGCCCTGCCCGTGCAGCGCACCCGACGCGACAGCGATCCGCGGGCCCGTCGGGCCCTGGCGGCCGCGGCGCTGTGCGCCGACGGGAACCTCTCCGCCGAACTGCGCATCGACGGAACGAGTTCCGTCATCGCCGTCACCGCCGATCTGCGGACCGGCAAGGTCCGCACCTCCGTGGACATCCCGGCCCCGGAGGGCTCGTACCCGCTGGCCACGACGAAGCGGCTGCTGCGGGCGCTGGCCGAAGCACCGGCGGACCTGCACGTCCAGAGTCTGGTGGAGGGCGAGAACGGGCCGCGCGGCACCCTGGAGCGGCTGCGCCCCGAGCCCGGCGATCTGCTGCCCAAGGACGGGGCCGCGCCGACCGGGTTCCGGCTGTCGCTGATCAAGGGGATGGGCAACACCCGGGGCAACACGGAGTCCGGTTTCATCCGCGGCGTCGACGCGGCGGTCGACCGCTTCTATCACGGGGTGGTGGCCCACCTGGGTGCCGTCGAGGCGCGCGGCGGCCGCCGCGGTTGATCCAGTTCCCGGCGGTCCGGTCCTGTGGGCCGGGCCGCCGGGGTGGGGTCGGGGGCCCGGTCAGAGGTCCGTGACGCGCAGGCCCGCGTGGGCCTTGTAACGGCGGTTGGTGGAGATCAGGTTGGCCACCAGGGACTCGACCTGGTGGGCGTTGCGCAGGCGGCCGGCGAAGACACCGCGCATGCCCGGGATGCGGGCGGCCAGGGCCTGGACGATGTCCGTGTCGGCGCGGACCTCGCCGAGGACCATCACGTCGGTGTCGATCTCGTCGATCGACTCGTCCTGGAGCAGGACGGCCGAGAGGTGGTGGAAGGCGGCGGTGACCCGGGAGTCCGGGAGCAGGGCGGCGGCCTGCTGGGCGGCGCTGCCCTCTTCGACCTGGAGGGCGTAGGCGCCCTGCTTGTCGAAGCCGAGCGGGTTGACGCAGTCCACCACGAGCTTGCCCGCGAGGTCCTCGCGCAGCGCTTCGAGGGTCTTGGCGTGGCCCTCCCACGGCACCGCGATGATGACGATGTCGCTGCGGCGCGCGCACTCGGCGTTGTCCGCGCCCTCCACGCCGAGGCCCAGTTCACCGGCCGCGGTCTGCGCGCGGTCGGCGGCGCGGGAGCCGATGATCACCTTCTGGCCGGCCCTGGCGAGCCGGTAGGCCAGGCCCCGGCCCTGGTCTCCGGTGCCACCGAGGACGCCGACGACGAGGCCGGACACGTCCGGCAGCTCCCACGGGTCCTTGACCGGCGGCTTCTGCGTGTTGTCTGAGGAAGTCATGGGGGCGAGGGTACTGCCGGGTAGCCCACAGTCGAAGGGTGGCGAAGGGGAAGGAACCGCTCCCCGTGTCGCCCGCATGGTGCAGGATGCCGGTATGGACGCCGTGAGGGTCGCGCTGCTGCGCGAGGTGCTCGCCGGTACGCAGTGGCCGGGCGCCGCGCGCCGCTTCGCGGGATCGCTGCGCCGGTCCGTCGTACCGGGCGGCGGTCACCTGCTGCTGGTGGGGACCGAGGGCTACGAGCCCTGGCATCTGGCGGCGCACCTGGTGGACGAGGCCGCCTGGTCGGGTCTGCCGGAGCTGGCGCCCACCCTCGTACGCCACCACGTACGGCCCGGGGAGCCGCCGCACCTGTCGGTGGGGCTGGGCCGGCTGGCGGCGGCCCGGCGCGGGTACACGCTGCTGGTGGTGGCACCAGGGGCACCGGGTGAGGGGCTCCTGGAGCGCGTCCACGACGCGCGGCGCGCGGGGGCGACCGTACTGTCCCTGGACGGCGGGGACCCGGATCTGGGGGCGCTCGCCCACGACGCGCTGTCGGTACCGGCACCGGTGCCGGAGGACGGGATGGATCTGGACACCGTGCAGCACCTGGTCAGCGCGGCGGCCGGGGAGAACACCGGGCCGGTGCGGCGCGGACCGCGCCGGTTCAGGGACCGGCTGGCGCGGCTGGCCGACCACCTGACCGCGCCGCCGCCCAGCCGCTGGTAGCGGTCTACGCCCCGCCCGTGCCGGTGGCGCCCTCTTCGTCCTCGCGGGTCTTGTCGTTCCACTTGGGGTCGTTCTGCCATTCGAGGTTGCGTTCCTGCGCCGTCTCCATGGCGTGGTTCGCCTCCTCCGGGGTGCTGTAGGGCCCGAACCGGTCCTTGGCCGGGCAGTCGGGGCCTTCTTCGACCTTCTTGTGGACCAGGCAGTAGTACCACTCGCCGGGTTTGCCCACCTGACGCTTCTTGAACAGGGCCATCGTCGTCGGGCTCCTCTCATACCGCTCTATCCCGCCATGCTGCCCCATCCCCGCTGGATACACTCGCTCGCATGTCTGGCCAGTCGCTGCTCGTACCAGGCGAGCTCTCTCCCGTCCGTTCCGTTCCCGGAAACATCCGCCGGCCCGAGTACGTGGGCAAGCCCGCGCCCGCTCCGTACACCGGACCGGAGGTGCAGTCGGCCGAGACCATCGAGGCCATGCGCATCGCCGGCCGGATCGCCGCCCAGGCGATGGAGGAGGCCGCGAAGCTGATCGCGCCGGGGGTGACCACCGACGAGCTCGACCGGGTCGCCCACGCGTACATGTGCGACCACGGGGCCTACCCCTCGACGCTCGGTTACCGGGGCTTCCCGAAGTCGCTGTGTTCTTCCGTGAACGAGGTCATCTGCCACGGCATCCCCGATTCCACCGTCCTGCGCGACGGCGACATCGTGAACCTCGACGTGACCGCGTACATCGGCGGCGTGCACGGCGACAACAACGCGACCTACCTGTGCGGGGAGGTGGACGAGGAGTCGCGGCTGCTGGTGGAGCGCACCCGGGAGGCGCTGAACCGGGCCATCAAGGCCGTCAAGCCGGGCCGCCAGATCAACATCATCGGCCGGGTCATCGAGTCGTACGCGAAGCGCTTCGGCTACGGCGTCGTCCGGGACTTCACCGGCCACGGCATCAACACGTCCTTCCACTCGGGCCTGATCGTCCCGCACTACGACAGCCCGCACGCCACCACCGTCATCGAGCCCGGCATGACCTTCACCATCGAGCCGATGCTGACGCTGGGCACCCACGAGTACGACATGTGGGAGGACGGCTGGACGGTCGTCACGAAGGACCGCAAGCGGACCGCGCAGTTCGAGCACACGCTGGTGGTCACGGACTCCGGCGCGGAGATCCTCACCCTCCCCTAGGCATGTCCACGATCGCGGCCGGGCCCGGTGCACCTGTGCACCGGGCCCGGCCCTGTTCCTGCGGACTGCGTGCGGACTGCCTGCCGACTGTCCGCGGACTGCCTGCCGACTGCCCGGGGGCTACGCGCTGAGCGGGAACTGCTCGCCCAGCTCCCGGAAGACCGCGCCGTTGAAGTCGAAGGCGCGCTTGCACTCGTCGATGATGCGCTGCTTCTCCAGGTCGTCCGCCGCTATGGCGTCCAGCAGCTCGCGGTAGGTCCGCTTGAAGGCCGCCGGGTTGGAGATGTCCGCGAAGACGTAGAACCGGACGCCGTCACCCTTGCGCTCGAAGCCCCAGGTGCGCTCGGCCTTGTCGCGGATGATCTGGCCGCCGGAGAGGTCGCCCAGGTAGCGGGTGTAGTGGTGGGCGACGTACCCGCCCGGCCACCGCGCCGCGCACTCGGCCACCCGGTCGGCGTACGCACGCGTCGCGGGCAGCGCCACCACGCTCTCGCGCCAGTCCGGGCCCACCAGGTGGGCGAGGTCGCGCTCGATCTCGGCGACGCGCATGAGCTCGGGCTGGATGAACGGGCCTGCCACCGGGTCGTCCTTGAGGGATTCGGCCGCGTCCTCCAGGGCCCGGTACACGAACCACAGCTGTTCGGTGTAGCGCGTGTACGCGTCCACGCCGAGCCGTCCACCCAGCAGATCGCTCATGAAGGTCGACGTCTCGGCCTCGGTGT
The DNA here is from genome assembly GCF_030440515.1 of Streptomyces xanthophaeus. Taxonomy (GTDB): domain Bacteria; phylum Actinomycetota; class Actinomycetes; order Streptomycetales; family Streptomycetaceae; genus Streptomyces; species Streptomyces kutzneri. Next base: position 5,692,151 of record NZ_CP076543.1, on the reverse strand, counting down.
GCTGCTCGTGCGAGGCGACGCGGATGACCGTAGAGAAGGCGTCCAAGGCGGACCTCCAGGAGAAGGAAACAGGCGTGACGGCAGCACCGTCACGCCCGATCCTCCTACTTAGGCTTGCCTAAGTCAATGAGTTCCCGACGCCCTGTCGGTAAAAAATCCGGCCCCGCGCCGGTGTCAGCTGCCCGAGAGGGCCCAGAGCGTGAGCCACCCGATGAGGAGCAGGTGGGGGTAGAGGAAGGCCAGGAGGCAGCCCGTGCTCCCCAGCGCGAGGCGCCGTCTGCGCTGCGCGTCCGTCCGGGGCGGGATCCAGGTGAAGGCCACCATCGCCAGCGGGAGGGCGTAGAAAAGGACGAACCCGGGCGGGAAGCCGGGCAGGTAGGAGCTCGCCCGGCCGCACCACACGGCCGCCGGGGCCAGTGCGGTGAAGAGCGCCGCCACCGGCAGCCACCGCTGCCGCTCGCCGGGGCGGCCGGTCACCGAAGTCTGCGTCATGACGCCATTGCACCGTGGCGCCCGGCGGCCGCGTCAGCGCCCGCGTACTCACTTCCTCCTGTGCGGGATACCCAGGGGGTGTGTGTCAGATCCTGTCCGGGGACGGGGCGAAACGGACGCGCCCGCCGATCTCCACGGTGCCGTCCGGGCCGGGGGCGGTGAGGATCTGGGATCCGGCGCCCTGGGTGATGTTCAGGGCGCGGTTCAGCTGGGCCGTCAGCAGGATCGCCGCCGAGCCGGTGGCCTCGTCCTCGGCGATGATCCCGTCGGGGCGGCGCGGGAATCCCCGGGCGCGCACGCGGCCCGCGGCCTCGTCCTCCCAGGCCCAGGCGTACAGCCAGCCCTCGCCGGGCGGCGGAGAGGGAAGCGCCTCGACCTCGGCGACGGATCCGTACTGCTCGGTGCGCTTGCCCTCGACCCACTCCGGGCGGGCCGTGATCCAGGTGAACTCCCCGTCGTCACGGGCCCATACGGATCCGGCGGGCGGCTGGAGCTCTTCGATGTCCAGCAACCACGCGGCCCCGACCAGCGGGTGCCCCGCGAAGGACATGCGCGTGCCGGGGGTACGGATGTCGACGATCCCGCGCTCGGGGTCGTCGACGAACACCGTCTCGCTGTAGCCGAGTTCGGCGGCCAGGGCCTGCCGCGACGCGTCGTCGGGGCAGGTCCGGCCGTCGCGTACGACACCGAGCAGGTTGCCGAAGCGGCCGTCACCCGCGCAGAAGACCTTCAACACGTCGAGATCGTTCACGCGGGAATTGAAGCACGGCTCAGACCTGGGCCGTACGGCGCCTGCGCGCGAAGTACACCGCGGCCGCGCCGGCCGCGATCACCACGCCGGACGTGGTGAGCAGGGCCCCGGCCGGGATCTCGGCACCGGTGTTGGCGAGGTTGCCGCCGACGGCGGAGGAGCCACCGCCGACGGTGCCGCCCGTACCGCGCGTACCGCCGGTCGTACCGCCCGTGGTGCTGCCGGTGGTGCTGCCGGTTCCGCCGGTGGTGCCGCCGTTCGAGCCGCCCGTCGTCCCGCCGGTCGTCCCGCCGGTGCTCGGCAGGGTGGCGTCCTTGTCCACCGCCACGGCGAAGGTGAGCGGGTCGATCGCGTCGCCCGCCTTGTACATGGAGCCGGTGGTGTCGTTGGCGAAGGCGGCCGCGCCCTCGGCGGTGAAGACCGCCGGGACCGCATTCAGCGCCAGGACGCCGTTCTTGGTCTTGTAGTCGGTCTTCGACAGGTCGAGCGTGGCGAAGCGAAGGCCCGTCCTGGTGCCGGAGCCGTTCTTGACGTCCACGTAGAGGGTGCCGGTCTTGCCGGTGGCCTCGACGCGGGGGCTGCCGAAAGTCATGTCGATGCCGTGGGCCTCGTACCGGAAGCGGAGGTTGCCCTCGAAGGAGGCGTTCAGCTTCTGCTTCTTGACGTCGAGGTCGCCCTTGCCGAAGGCGAAGTCGAAGGTGTCGCCGTTCTTGGCGGCGCCACCGGCCGGGGTGATCGAGCCCGCGCTCAGCACGTACTTGCGGAAGGACTCCTTCACGCCCCACGTCAGCTTGCCGCTGAGCACCTTCTGCGTGTCGTCGGCCGGAGGGGTCGGGTTCTTCGTGGTGTTCTCCGGGGTCGGCTCGGGGTCGGGCTTCTTCTCGAACTCCAGCTTCGCGGTGAGCGGGTCGCCCGGCTTGTCCTTGTAGCCCGGCGAACCGAGCACGTCCGCGGCCTCCTGGGTGAGCGTGGTCGCCAGACCGTTCATCGCCTGGCCGGCGAAGGCCACGGTGGCCATCGGCACGTCCTGGGTGGTGGTGCCGCCCTTGGTGACGTCCGCGGTGAGCTTCTTCGTGCCGGTGTCGATCCGGATGTCGGAGAGCTTGACCTCGAAGCCGTGGCCGGCCGGCGGGGCGGGCGAGGAGAAGGTGACGCTGCCCTTGAAGGCCGCCTTCACCACGTGCCCGTTGGCCGGCTCGTACGCGCCGGTCGGCTCGACGAAGCGCAGGGTGCCGTCCTCGTTCTGCCTGGCCCCGTCCGCGACGGTGATGGTGCCCTTGGCCATGCCGGTCACGTAGGCGCGGTAGCTCGCGAGCACACCCCAGTCGAGGGTGCCACCGGTGATCTTCATCGGTTCGGTGGGCGGGCCGCCCGCGGCGGTGGCGGGCAGGGCGAAGGCGGTGGCGCCGAGCGCCGCGGCGGTCAGGACCGCGGCCGCGAGGGAGATCGGGCGTCGGATGGACGACATGGCTGGGTACTCCTGAAGGGACCGGGGGAAGGGGCGAGGAGGGGGTGCCTACCGCGGCGCGTCGGCCGGGGCGGCCGAGGCGGCTGCCGTACGACGCTTGCGCACGACCAGGAAGGTGCCGCCGCCGGCCAGGACCAGGACGGCCACGGCGAGGGCGATGAAGAGCCCGGCGTCCGAGGACTCGGCGGCCTTCGCGGCGGGGGCGGGCCCGGCGGACGGCGACGCGGACGCGGGGGCGGGGGCGGGCGAGGCCGTCGAGCCCAGGTCGGGCAGGGCGGGCAGCTGGGCGGTGGAGTCCAGGGCGACGGCGAGCGAGACGGGGTCCATCTCGGTGCCGGCCTTGTACATGGAGTTGAAGGCCTGGGAGCCGCCCTCGGTGAGGGTGGCCGGGGCTTCGGTCAGGGTGGCCAGCTTGCCCTCGGTCTTCAGACCCTTGGCGTCGAACTCCACGAGGGGGACGGCGTTCTTCGTCGCGCCGCCGGCGGTGACGTCCGCGGACAGGACGCCCTTGCCGTTCTCCACCTTCACGCTCATCTTGCCGAGCGTGAGGTCCAGGTGGGCGCCGGTGAACCGGACCGTACCGGCGAAGGCCGCGTCAAGAGTGCCCTTCGCGCCGTCGAACGAGCCTTTGCCCTGCGGGAAGCGGAACAGCGCGCCGCCGTCCTGGGCGCCCTCGGCGAGGGTCCACTTGCCCTGGCCGACCGAGCCGGTGACGTACTCGCGGAAGGTGCGGCGCACCCCCCAGTCGACGGCGGCGTCGGCGAAGGCGCCCGGCGCCTGCAGGGTCTGACCGGTGGCGCCCGGCTGTGCGGTCGTCGCCGACGGCACGGGCTCGGCGGCCGGGGCGGTCCTGACGTCGGCGGAGAGCGAGACGGGGTCGAGCGGGGTGCCGGCGCCGTAGTAGCCGGCGAAGGCCTTGGCGCCTTCCCCGGTGAGGGTGGCCGGGATGTTCGTGAGGGACAGCGGGCTGGCGCCGCCCTTCATGTTGATGCCGCCGACGCCGAGCGAGGCGAAGGCGACCTGCGACTGGTTGGTGACCGCGCCACTGTCCTTGGCCTTGCTGGAGACGTCCACGTACAAGGTGCCCTTGCCGCCGGAGATCTTGACGGTCGGGCGGCTGATGGACATGTCCAGCTCGTAGACGCCGTCGGGCTTCTGGTGGCCCTGGAAGGTCACCCCGCCCGAGTAGGAGGCCTCGAAGGTGCCGGAGTCGGGGTCGTAGGAGCCGGCCGCCGAGTGGAAGCGGAAGAGGCTGCCGCCCACGGTGGCCGCGCCGCTCTTCAGCTTGAAACCGCCTTTTGCGACCGGACCCGTGACATAACTCTGGAAGGACGATTTGATGCCCCAGTCGAGTCGACCCCCCTGTACGGTGCCCGCCTGGGCGGCGGTCGCCGGGAGCAGAGCGCCCAGCAGGGCCGCCAACAGGGCGACGGCGAACGTACGGACGGGTCTTGCGGGCATGAATGCCCCCTCCTCAGGTCTAGCGAGCAAGGTTAGGCTAACCTAAGCTAACCACGGCCGGATGAACACCCCCCGGTCTCCAGAACCTCAGTCGGACGATCAGGACGGTGCCTTCGTGCCTACGCCCGCCGCGTCAACCCGCTTTGCCCGTCTCGCAGTTGCCGTGGCAGCACTGGCACTCGCGCTGACGGCCTGCGGAGGTACGGCCACCACCCCGGGCTCATCCGCCCCCGGCGCAGCCGCGGTCCCGGACCGGCTGGAACCGCTCCCGGCGCCACAGCCCGCCCTGCCGGTCACCGTGCCCTCGGTCGACGGCGCCCAGGTCACGATCACGTCCGCGGACCGGGTCGTCCCGCTCAGCGGCAGCCTCAACGAGATCGTCCACACGCTCGGACTCGGCAAGCAGGTCGTCGCCCGGGACATCACGGCCACCTTCGAACAGGCCGCCCAGCTACCGGTGGTGACACGTGGACACGACGTCTCCGCGGAGAGCGTCCTGTCCCTCCGGCCGACCCTCGTCATCGCGGAGACCACCAGCGGCCCCGGAGAAGCGATTCAGCAGATCCGCGACGCCGGCGTCCCGGTCCTCGTCATCGCCCCCGCCAGGGGGCTGGACGACATACCGAGGCGCATCGACGCCGTGGCCGCCGCGCTCGGCGTCAAGGAGGCCGGCACGCAGCTGAACCAGCGCACCGCGGACCGGATCGCCGCCGCCCGCCGCAACGTTCCCGCCGCCACGGCCAAGCAGCCCCGGGTGGCCTTCCTCTACCTCCGCGGCACCGCCTCCGTCTACCTGCTGGGCGGCTCGGACTCCGGAGCGGCCTCACTCCTCGAAGCGGCCGGCGCGGTCGACACCGGCAAGGAGTCCGGCCTCGGCAAGGACTTCACCCCGATCACCAGCGAGGCCCTGGCGGCCGCCGCGCCCGACGCGATCCTCGTCATGTCCAAGGGCCTCGAATCGGTCGGCGGCATCGACGGCCTGGTGAAGATCCCGGGCGTCGCCCAGACCCCGGCCGGCATGGACCGCCGGGTGGTCACGGTCGACGACGGCGTCCTCCTCAACTACGGCCCCCGCACCGACCAGGTCCTCTCCTCCCTGGTCACCCAGCTCTACGGCCGCCTGCGGTGACCCGCCACGACCCCGAAGCAAGGACCGCTCCCGAGACGGACTCCGACGAGTCGGCGGTCGCGCTCGGTTCCGACGGGGACGGGAGTGTGCCGGGGCGATCCCCGCAGGGCGCCGAACGCACTGCCGCCGCGCCTTCCGACCCCTCGCCACGTTCGGCGCCCGAGGAGACGCCCCGGCGCGCGCCCGGCCCCGGCGGAACCGCCACCACCACCACCGCCCCGGCAAAGCCCCGCGACCGCGACGGCAACGGCAACGGCAACGGCAGACGCAGGCCCGCCCTGCTCACCGCCGCCCTCGTGGCGACGCTCGCCCTCCTCGCCCTGCTCTCCGCAGGAGTCGGCGCCTACGACATCCCCCTCGCCGACGTCCTCGCCTCCGTCCAGCACCACCTCGGCCTCGGCGGAGCCCCCCTCGACCGGGTCGGCGAGAGCGTGCTGTGGAACGTCCGTCTCCCCCGCGTCGTGCTCGCCCTGCTCGTCGGCGCCAGCCTCGGCTGCGCGGGCGCGCTCATGCAGGGCGTCTTCGGCAACCCCCTCGCCGAGCCCGGCGTCATCGGCATCTCGGCCGGCGCCGCCGTCGGCGCGGTCGCCGCCATCGGCCTCGGCCTCAGCTTCTTCGGCAACTGGACCATCACCGTCTGCGCGTTCGTCGCCGGCCTGATCACCGTAAGCTCGGTCTACCTCCTCTCCCGCAACGGCGGGAAGACGGAGGTCGTCACCCTGATCCTCACCGGCATCGCCGTCAACGCCTTCGCCGGGGCCCTCATCGGCCTGTTCGTCTTCTTCGCGGACAGCGGCCAGGTCAACCAGATCACCTTCTGGCAGCTCGGCTCCCTCGCCCAGGCCACCTGGCCCAAGGTCCTCGCCGTCCTGCCCTGCGCCGTCGCCGGCCTGCTGATCGCCCCCTTCTACTCCCGCCGCCTCGACCTCCTCGCCCTCGGCGAACGCCCGGCCCGCCACCTCGGCATCGACGTCGAACGGCTGCGCCTCTCGCTCATCCTGGTCGTCGCGCTGCTCACCGCCGCCGCCGTCGCCGTGGCCGGCGTCATCACCTTCATCGGCCTGCTCGTGCCGCACCTGCTGCGCATGGCCACCGGGCCCGGCCACCGCTTCCTGGTTCCCGGCAGCGCCCTCGCCGGCGCGGTCGTCCTCGTCGCGGGCGACCTGGCCGCCCGTACCCTCGCCCAGCCCGCCGAGCTGCCGCTCGGTGTGCTGACCGCCCTGCTCGGCAGCCCGTTCTTCTTCTGGCTGCTGCGCCGCACTCGCCGCAAGCAAGGAGGCTGGGCGTGACCGACAGGCCGAACGGCAAGCCGACGAACGAGCGGACGAACAAGCCGAACGCCGAGCCGACCGACGAGCCCACGGGCAAGCCGGCCGCAAGGCGCGCCGGGCCGCTGGCCACCACCCTGACCCGGCTGCTCACCCGCTCGCGCAGGACCGTCCCCGCCCGCCCCGCCCGGGGCGACGCGGTCGCCGAGGCCGTGGACCTGTACCTGCGGCTGGGGCAGCGCGAGGTCCTCGCCGGGATCGACCTGACCGCCCGGGCCGGCGAGGTACTGGCCCTGGTCGGCCCGAACGGCGCGGGCAAGTCCACGCTGCTCGGCGCACTCGCCGCCGACCTGCCCGCCGCCTCCGGCGTGATCCGGATCGACGGCCGCCCGGTGGGCGACTGGAGCGCCCCGGACCTGGCGCTGCGCCGCTCCGTACTTCCCCAGTCGGCCGCACTCTCCTTCCCCTTCCCGGTGGAGGACGTCGTACGGATGGGCCGCGCGCCCTGGGCCGGCACCCCCTTCGCCGAGGCCGACGAAGAGGCGGTGGCCGTCGCCATGGCCGCCACCGAGGTCACGGACTTCGCCGCCCGCCCCTTCTCCGCTCTCTCCGGCGGTGAGCGGGCCCGGGTCGCGCTGGCCCGCGTACTGGCCCAGCGGGCCCCGCTGCTGCTGCTCGACGAGCCGACCGCCGCCCTCGACCTGCGCCACCAGGAGCTCGTGCTGCGCATCTGCCGGGAGCGGGCCGCGGCCGGGGACGCGGTCGTCGTCGTCCTGCACGACCTGGGGCTGGCCGCCGCCTACGCGGACCGGGCCGCCGTCCTGCACGACGGGCGGATCGCCGCGGACGGCCCGCCCGCCGAGGTGTTCGAGGGCGAGCTGCTGAGCCGGGTCTACCGGCAGCCGGTGGAGGTGCTCCCGCACCCGCGCACCGGGGCCCCGCTGGTGGTTCCCGTACGGGCTTGACCTCCGCTTGACCATGCCATGGGGCTGCCGTGAAGGCCCCGTGACAGGGCCGTGTCCGGGACCCAAACGTATGAGCTGAATCACGGTACGAGAGGGTATGGGTGAGGTAAGCCTCGGTTAAGTTAGGTCCGCCTCATCGGCCTTTCCCTCCATGGGACGGCCCCTTCGCCCGACGCCAGGAGCCCCTATATGCGCCCCGCTCGCCTCACTGTCATCGCCGCGGCCTCCGTGGCGGCCGCACTGACCGCCGTCACCGGCTGCTCCCAGAAGAGCGACGCGGGCGACAGCGACGCGATCAAGGTGGCGGCGTCCGACAGCGCCTGCGACGTGTCGAAGACGGAGTTCCCGGCCGGCAAGGTGCAGATCGACGTCGAGAACAAGGGCGCCAAGGTCACCGAGGTCTACGTCCTCTTCCCGGACGCCCGCATCGTGACCGAGCGCGAGAACATCGGCCCCGGCACCAAGGCCTCCATCACCGCCGAGATCAAGGCGGGCGACTACGAGATCGTCTGCAAGCCCGGCATGAAGGGCGACGGCATCAAGCAGAAGGTCAAGGTCACCGGCAAGGGCGCCGCCGAGGAGAAGCGCAGCCCCGAGGCGGACGCCGCGGTCGCCGCCTACCGCGCCTACGTGGTCCAGCAGGCCGAGGAGACCCTCCCCAAGGCGCAGGCCTTCGCGGACGCGGTCAAGGCCGGTGACGTCGAGGGCGCGAAGAAGCTCTACGCCGGCTCACGCATCGGCTGGGAGCGCACCGAGCCGGTCGCCGAGTCCTTCGGCGACATCGACCCGAAGGTCGACGTCCGCGAGGACGGCCTGGAGGCCGGCCAGGACGTGGAGAAGGACTGGACCGGCTGGCACCGCCTGGAGAAGGCCCTGTGGGCCGACAACAAGATCGGCGACCGCGAGAAGCAGCTCGCCGACACCCTGATCACGGACCTCACCGACTGGCAGAAGAAGGTCGGCCAGGCGGAGATCACCCCGACCTCGATCGCCAACGGTGCCAAGGAGCTCCTCGACGAGGTCGCCACCGGCAAGGTCACCGGCGAGGAGGAGCGCTACTCGCGCACCGACCTGGTCGACTTCAAGGCCAACGTCGAGGGTGCGCAGAAGGCGTACGAGCTGCTCAAGCCGATCGCCACGAAGAACGACCCGGAGCTGGTCAAGCAGCTCGACACCCAGTTCGCGGCCCTGAACACCCTTCTGGACAAGTACCGCGCCGACAAGGCCACCTACGAGTTCACCTCGTACGACAAGGTCGGCGAGCCGGAGCGCAAGGAGCTCTCGGACGGCGTGAACGCGCTCGCCGAGCCGCTCTCCAAGCTCGCCGCCGCGGTCACCAAGTAACCGGCAGAGACGGAAGGGCGGAGACCATGATGAGCGAGTCGGAGTCGGCAGGACAGCCGCAGCCGCAGCCGGAACAGCAGGCGGTCGACAAATCCTCGACCGCGCCCTCACGGCGTGCGGTGCTGGGCTGGGGCGGGGCCGGGCTCGCGCTCGGCGCCGCCGCGGCCGGCGGTGCGGTGACGGCGTTCGGCGGCGGCTCGGACATGGTCTCGGCCGCCGCGACCGGGGGCGCCGTGCCGTTCCACGGCGAGCACCAGGCCGGTATCGCGAGCGCCGTGCAGGACCGCCTGCACTTCGCGGCCTTCGACGTGAAGACGAAGGACCGCGAGGAACTGATCAAGCTCCTCAAGGAGTGGACGGTGGCGGCCCGGCTGATGACGGCCGGACTGCCGGTCGGTGAGGGCGGCTTCGGCGGCCTCCCGGAGGCACCGCCGGACGACACGGGCGAGGCGCTGGGCCTGAAGGCCTCGCGCCTCACCCTGACCATCGGTTTCGGTCCGGGCCTGTTCGCCAAGGACCGGTTCGGGCTGGAGGGCAAGCGTCCCGAGGCGCTGGTGGATTTGGAGCTGTTCCCCGGCGACAATCTGGACCCGGCCCGCTCCGGCGGCGACCTCTGCGTCCAGGCCTGCGCCGACGACCCGCAGGTCGCCGTGCACGCGATCCGCCAGCTGGCCCGCATCGGCTTCGGCCGCACCGCCATGCGCTGGTCGCAGCTCGGCTTCGGCAAGACCTCGTCGACCACCCCCGACGAGCAGACCCCGCGCAACATGATGGGCTTCAAGGACGGCACCCGGAACATCTCCGGCACCGACAAGGCCGCCCTGGACAAGCACGTGTGGGTCGGCGCGGGCGACGGCAGCGACTGGCTGACCGGCGGCTCGTACCTGGTGGCGCGCCGGATCCGGATGAACATCGAGACCTGGGACCGCACCCCGCTCCAGGAGCAGGAGGACATCTTCGGCCGTGACAAGGGCGAGGGTGCCCCGGTCGGCAAGTCCCGGGAGCGCGACGAGCCGTTCCTGAAGGCGATGAAGCCGGAGGCGCACGTGCGCCTCGCGCACCCGGACACCAACAACGGTGCGACGATCCTGCGCCGCGGCTACTCCTTCACCGACGGCACGGACGGACTGGGCCGCCTGGACGCGGGCCTGTTCTTCCTCGCCTACCAGCGCGACATACGCAAGGGCTTCATCCCGATCCAGCGCAATCTGGCCCGGTCCGACGTCCTCAACGAATACATCCAGCACGTGGGTTCGGCCGTCTTCGCCGTCCCGCCGGGCGTCCGTGACAAGGACGACTGGTGGGGCCGGACGCTGTTCGCGTAGTCCCCGCCGGAGAGGAACCACCGCCGTGTTCGGCAACTATCTGATCGGCCTGCGCGAGGGGCTGGAGGCCAGCCTGGTCGTCTGCATCCTCGTCGCGTACCTGGTGAAGACCGAGCGCCGGGACGCCCTGCGTCCCGTGTGGCTGGGCATCGCGATCGCCTGCGCGATCTCCCTCGCCTTCGGCGCGATGCTCGAATTCGGCACCCAGGAGCTGACCTTCGAGGCGCAGGAGCTGCTCGGCGGCACCCTGTCGATCATCTCCGTGGGTCTGGTGACGTGGATGGTCTTCTGGATGAAGCGCACCGCGCGGCATCTGAAGGCCGATCTGCACGGCAAGCTCGACACGGCGCTGGCCATGGGCACCGCGGCGCTGGTCGCCACCGCCTTCCTGGCCGTCGGCCGGGAGGGGCTGGAGACGGCCCTGTTCGTGTGGGCGTCGGTACGGGCCAGTGGCGAGGGTTCCTCGGCACCACTGATCGGTGTGCTGCTGGGCATCGCCACGGCGATCCTGCTGGGGTACCTCTTCTACCGGGGCACGCTGAAGATCAATCTGGCGAAGTTCTTCCGGTGGACCGGCGCCATGCTGGTGATCGTGGCCGCGGGGGTGCTCGCGTACGGGGTGCACGACCTCCAGGAGGCCCGTTTCCTCGGCGGCCTGGGCGACAAGGCCTTCGACATCAGCGGGACGATCCCGCCGGACAGCTGGTACGGGACCCTGCTCAAGGGCGTCTTCAACTTCCAGCCCGACCCGACCGTCCTCCAGCTCACGGTGTGGCTGCTGTACCTGGTCCCCGTGCTGACGCTGTTCCTCGTCGACCGCGGCCGCCCGGCGGCCACGCCGAAGGTGCGGCCCGCGGACTCGGACTCCGCGCCCGCCAACTGAGGGCGCGCGGCCGGACGGCCGCCGGCAGGCTGTGGTGAAGGGCCTTCGGGCCCGTCACCACAGCCTGTCGGTGTTTCCGGGGTGGAGCGGGACGCGGACGCCCGTGAAGGCGGCGCGGTCCCGGCCCGGGTCGTCCGTGAAGAACGCGGCGAGCACCACCTTGTCGAAGCCGGGTTCGTCGGTGGCCAGGGGATCCTCGGGAGTCCCGCCCACCAGGACCGTGCCGGGCAGCACTTCGAAGCCGGCCGCCTCGTAGAAGGCCGCCAGGGGCCGGTCGCAGCTGAACAGCGCCAGGTCCACGTCCGGGTCGGCCGCCAGCTCGGCGCGGGCCGCCGCGACCAGCCGGCCGCCGAGCCCGCGGCCGCGCAGCTCCGGCAGGGCGGCCACGGAGCTGAGTCCGGCGGCCCGGTACGTGCGGTCCGCGAGCGGAATCGGCTTGTACAGCAGCGACAGCGCGGCCGTCACCGTGCCGGCCGCGTCCACGAGCAGCATCGTCCTCGGGTCGAGCGCCGGGTCGTGGCCGGGGGTGGAGCCGGGCCACACTCTCGCCTCCAGCTCGGCGACCTGCCGGGCCGGGCCCGCGGGCAGGTCCGCCTCGGCATATCCGATCACCCTCACGAATCCAGCCCCTCCGTCGTTCGAGGAGCGGGGTCCGGGGCGGAGCCTCGGGAATCCGGGCCGATGAATTCGCTCACGGGATGCGGACGCCCTCGCCGCCCACCCTGACCCGGGGGTCACCGGCGCGCAGTTCCACCGTGAGCACACCGGGCCGGCCCATGTCCGTTCCCTGGTGGAGGGTGAGCACGGCGTCCGCCGGGACCAGGCCGCGCTCACGTGCGTACGCGCCGAAGGCGGCCGCTGCGGCTCCCGTGGCCGGGTCCTCCACCACGCCGCCCACCGGGAAGGGGTCGCGTACGTGGAACTCCGCCGGGCCCGCCCGGTGCACCAGCTGGACCGTGGTGAGGTCCAGGCGTCGCATCAGGGCCTCCAGCCGGGCGAAGTCGTAGTCCAGGTCGGCGAGCCGGGCCCGGGTGCGGGCACCGAGCACCAGGTGCCGGGCCCCGGCGTAGGCGATCGCGGGCGGGAACGCCGGGTCCAGGTCGGCCTCGGGCCAGTCCAGCGCGGCCAGTGCCTCGGCGAGGTCCGCCGCGCCGATCTCCTCGGTGTGCGGCTCGACGCTGGTGAGCGTGGCCCGCAGCCGCCCGTCCTCCGAGGTGACGGTCACCGGTACGGTCCCCGCCCGGGTGGCGAGGAGGAGCTCGCCCGGCCCGATCCGCTCCCCCAGCGCGACGGCCGTGGCCACGGTCGCGTGCCCGCAGAAGGGGACCTCCGCCTTGGGGCTGAAGTAGCGCACGGTGAAGGACCGGCCCTCCTCACCGCCGAACCCCTCGGGCGGGGCGGTCAGGAAGGCCGTCTCGCTGTAGCCCAGCCCGGCGGCGATCTCCAGCATGGCGTGCTCGTCCAGCCCCGCGGCGTCGAGCACGACCCCGGCGGGGTTGCCGCCGTCCGGGTCGTGGGAGAAAGCGGTGTAGCGCAGTACCTCGGTGTCGGTCATGCGGCCATGATCGTCCGCGTCTCCGCGGCCTGGCAATGTGTTTCGGCGGTGGATCCCGCGGGCTCAGCCGCGGCCGATGTACGGCATCGAGGTCGCCATCACCGTCGCGAACTGCACGTTCGCCTCCAGCGGGAGCTCAGCCATGTGCAGGACCGTACGCGCCACGTCGGCCGCGTCCATCACGGGCTCGACGGCCAGCTGCCCGTTGGCCTGGAGGATGCCGGTCTGCATCCGCTCGGTCATCTCGGTCGCCGCGTTGCCGATGTCGATCTGGCCGCAGGCGATCCGGTACGGCCGCCCGTCCAGCGACAGGGACTTGGTCAGGCCGGTCATCGCGTGCTTGGTCGCGGTGTAGGCGACGGAGTTCGGGCGGGGCACGTGCGCCGAGATGGAGCCGTTGTTGATGATGCGGCCGCCCTGCGGGTCCTGCCGCTTCATCTGCCGGAAGGCGGCCTGCGCGCACAGGAAGGAGCCGGTGAGGTTGACGTCGACGACCGAGCGCCAGGCCTCGTAGGTGAGGTCCTCCAGCGGGACCCCGCCCGGCCCGAAGGTGCCCGCGTTGTTGAAGAGCAGGTCGAGGCGCCCGTAGCGGGCCCGGACCGACTCGAACAGAGCAGTCACGTCGTCCGGGTCGCTCACGTCCGCCCGTACGCACAGCACGTCGGCGTCCTCCCCTGCGGCCCGGGCGGTCTCCTCCAGCGGTTCGGCGCGGCGGCCGGCCACGGCCACGGCCCAGCCCGCGGCGGCCAGGGTCAGCGCCACGGAGCGGCCGATCCCGGAGCCGGCGCCGGTCACCACGGCGATCTTCTTCGTACTTTCGTCCATGGGGCCGCAGGGTACGTCACACGGCGCTCCGTTCCCCGGACGTTCCGATTGCTGAGAGCATGGGGCGGTCAGGGGTGCGTAGATCAGATGAGAAGACTGGAGTTCCGCATGTCGGAGAGAGGCCCCGCGACGGCCGCCTCGCACGACTCGTCGCCCGATTCGCCCTCCGCCCCCACCGCCACAGCGCCCCTGACGGCCGCCCGCCGTACGGGCCTTCTGGTCACCTTCGTACTCGGCGGGCTCACCGCCCTCCCCCCGCTGTCCATGGACATGTACCTGCCGGCCCTGCCGCAGGTCACCGCCGCCCTGAACAGCCCTGCCGCGACCGTCCAGCTCACCCTCACGGCCTGCCTCGCCGGCATGGCCCTGGGCCAGCTCGTCATCGGCCCGATGAGCGACAAGTGGGGCCGCCGCCGGCCCCTGCTCATCGGCATGGTCGTCTACGTCCTGGCCACCGCGATCTGCGCGCTCGCCCCGACCACCGAGCTGCTGATCTCCTTCCGGCTGCTCCAGGGCCTGGCCGGCGCCGCCGCGATCGTCATCGCCCGGGCCGTCGTACGCGACCTGTACGACGGGGACGAGATGGCGCGCTTCTTCTCCACCCTGATGCTCATATCCGGGGCCGCCCCGATCATCGCCCCGCTCATCGGCGGCCAGGTGCTGCGCTTCGCCGACTGGCGCGGGGTCTTCCTCGTCCTGACCGTCGTCGGCACGGTGCTCACCCTGATGGTCTGGCGCGGCCTCGGCGAGACCCTGCCGCCCGAGCGGCGGCACACCGGCGGTGTCGGCTCCGCCCTGCGGACCATGCGGGGGCTGCTCGGCGACCGCGTCTTCGCCGGCTACACCCTGACCGGCGGCTTCTCCTTCGCCGTGCTCTTCTCCTACATATCCGCCTCGCCCTTCGTGGTGCAGGAGATCTACGGGGCCTCGCCCCAGGCCTTCTCCCTGCTGTTCGGGCTCAACTCCGTCGGCCTGATCCTCGTCGGCCAGATCAACGGCAAGCTGCTGGTGGGCCGGGTCCGCCTGGACAAGGTGCTGGCCGTCGGGCTCGCGGTCGTCCTGTCCGCCGCGGTGGCCCTGCTGCTGATGTCGACCGGGGTGTTCGGGGAGGTCGGGCTGACCCCGATCGCCGCCGCCCTGTTCGTCCTGATGTCGGCGATGGGCGTGGTGCTGCCGAACACCAACGCGCAGGCCCTGATGCGGACCCCGCACGCGGCCGGATCGGCCTCCGCGCTCCTCGGCACCTCCTCGTTCCTGATCGGCGCGATCGCCTCACCGCTGGTGGGGATCGCGGGCGAGGACACGGCGGTACCGATGGCGCTGGTCCAGCTGGTGTGCGCCCTCCTCGCCGTGAGCACCTTCCTCGGCCTGTGCCGCCCCTGGCAGAGCCGATCCGCCTCCACCGACGACCCCAGCCCCGTCGCCGCCTGAGGCGCGGGGTCCGGGGCGGAGCCCCGGACCCCGCGCCGCACGGGACCGGCGGCCGCACGGGACCGGCGGCCGCACCCGACCGGGCGGCCCCCGCCCCGGATCGGCGGCATAAACTTCGCAGGTGAACGCCTCCGCCCCCACCTCCGCCGACACCCTCCGCCGCACGCTCGGCGGGCTGCTCGACGGGCTCCCGCCGAAGCAGGCCGCGGCCGCCGTCGAGCGGCTCATCGCCAGCTACCGGGGGCAGACCCCGACCGACGCGCCCGTACTGCGTGACCGCTCCGACGTGGCGGCGTACGCGGCGTACCGGATGCCCGCCACCTTCGAGGCCGTCCGGAGCGCCCTCGACGGGCTGGCCGACGCCGCGCCCGGCTGGGCGCCGGGCTCGCACGTGGACGTGGGCGGCGGCACGGGCGCCGCGACCTGGGCGGTGGACGCCACCTGGGACGGACCGCGGGAGACCACGGTGCTGGACTGGGCGGAGCCGGCCCTGGCCCTCGGCCGGGAGCTGGCGGCCGCCTCGACCTCCGAGGTGCTGCGCGGGGCCGCGTGGCGGCGGGCCGTCATCGGCTCGGGGCTGAGCCTCCCCGAGGCGGACCTGGTGACGGTCTCCTACGTACTCGGCGAACTGACCGTGCCGGCACGCAAGGCCGTCGTCGCCGAGGCGGCGCGGGCCGGCCAGGCCGTGGTGCTGATCGAGCCGGGCACGCCGGAGGGGTACCTGCGCATCCGCGAGGCCCGTGACCAGCTGATCGAGGCCGGGCTGCGGATCGCCGCCCCGTGCCCGCACGACGCGACCTGTCCGATCGAGGTCGGCAAGGACTGGTGCCACTTCTCGGCGCGGGTCAGCCGCTCCTCCCTGCACCGGCAGGTCAAGGGCGGCTCGCTCCCGTACGAGGACGAGAAGTTCAGCTACGTCGCCGCGACCCGCTTCAGGCCGGAGCCGGCCACCTCCCGGATCACGCGGAAGCCGCAGATCCGGAAGGGGCTCGTCCTGCTGGAGCTGTGCGGCCCCGAGGGAGACGGCCTGACCCGGGTCAATGTGACCAAGCGCCACGGCGACCTGTACAAGGCCGCCCGGGACGCCGACTGGGGCCAGGCCTGGCCCCCGGCCCCCTGACGGGCTCTACGGTCGCAGCTCCTGGGTGCAGCACTTCACGCTGCCGCCGCCCTTGAGCAGCTCGCCCAGATCCATCGGGACCGGCTCGAACCCCCGGTCCCGCAGCGGCTCCAGCAGTCCGGTCGCCGCCTGCGGGAGCAGGACGTGCAGGCCGTCGGAGACCGCGTTCAGGCCGAGGGCGGCCGCGTCGCGGCCGTCGGCGATCAGGGCGTCCGGGAAGAGCCGCCTGAGCACGGCCTGACTGCCGGACGAGAAGGCGTCCGGGTAGTACATGATCTCGTCGCCGTCGAGGACGCTGAGCGCCGTGTCCAGGTGGTAGTAGCGCGGGTCCACCAGGTCGAGGCCGATGACAGGGCGGCCGAAGAACTCCTGGGCCTCGTCGTGCGAGAGCGGACTGGAGCGGAAGCCCCGGCCGGCCAGGATGTAGTTCGCGGTGACCGCGAAGTCCCCCTCGCCCTCGTTGACGTGGGACGGCTCGTGGATGTCCGGGTAGCCGTGGGTACGGAACCAGTCGAGGTGGATCTCGGCCTCGGCGGCCCGTTCCGGGTAGGCGAACCGGGCCCCGAGGACCCGGCCGTCGACGACGAGGGCCCCGTTCGCCGCGAAGACCATGTCGGGCAGCGCGGGGTCGGGTTCGAGGGTCTCGACGATGTGCCCGAGGGAGCGGTAGCGGTCCCTCAGGTCTTCCCACTGGGCCAGTGCGAGGGGCAGGTCCACCGGTTTCGTGGGATCCATCCACGGATTGATGGAGTACGTGACCTTGAAGTGTGCGGGTGGGCACATCAGGTAGCGCCGGGGTGTGGCGTCTCTGCGCAAAGAAGGCTCCTCACGACTTTCACGACTCGGGACGAGTGCTGGAGAGAATCGTCTCTCCTCCACCTGGACAGCACAGTGAACTGATTGGGTGGTTTACGCAAACCTGTGGAAAGACGAAACGTCTCGCTTTGATAGTTTCGGGCCATGCCCAAGATCCCTGACGCCACCCGCCGCAGCGACCGCTCCCGGCGCGCCATCCTCGACGCCGCGCTCGCCCTCGTCGGGGAGGTCGGCTACAACAAGCTGACCATCGAGGCCATCGCCGCCCGCGCGGGCGTCGGCAAGCAGACCATCTACCGCTGGTGGCCGTCGAAGGCCGCCGTCCTCCTCGACGCCTCCCTGGCCCTCGCCGGGGACGCGGAGACGGAGGCCGGATGGACCGGCTTCCCCGACACCGGGGACCTCGCCGCCGACCTGAAGCACGTACTGCGGGCGACGGTCGACGAGTTCAACGACGAGAAGTACGAGGCCCCCGCGCGCGCCCTGACGGCGGCCGGAGCGACCGACCCCGAGCTCGGCGCCCGCTTCACCGAGAAGCTGCTGGAGCCCCAGCTCGCCCTGTACGAGGCCCGGCTGCACACGGCCCGGGAGGCCGGCCAGCTCGCACCGGACACGGACCTGCGGCTGACCGTGGAGATGCTGGTGGGACCGCTGACCTACCGCTGGCTGCTGCGCACCGCGCCCCTGACCCACGCCTACACCGACGCCCTCGTGGACCGGGTACTGGGCGGGGTGGCCAACGTCACCGCCCGATAGCGGGCAGGGAATCGAAGATCAGCCGAGAAGATTTGGCCTGATTCTATGGATATGTGGGGGTTTCCGGTCGCGCATCTCCAACCCCCCGGTCGTCGAGAGCGGTCACCCGGGGCTCAGGATGGTGGGACCATGGGTTGGTCCGCCGGGGATACGGTGAGGTGAGGGGATAGATGGGGTCTGAGTCCGGCCGCGTCAAACGCGGCGAGCAGAGCAGGATTTCCCAGTGGCTGCGCCGGCGGCAGAAACCCACCGCCGAGGACCCCGGAGCGGAGCGCGAGGCGCTCCTCCTGGCCGTCGCCGCCGCGGGCCTGCCGCTCGCCCCCGCCGCCCATCCCGCCGGTTACCGATGTTCGTGCGACCGGATCGGCTGTCCGACCCCGGCCCGACATCCGATCTCCTTCGCCTGGCAGACCCAGTCGACCACCGACCGCGCACAGGTCGAACGCTGGGCGCGCAACCAGCCCCAGGCCAACTTCATCACCGCGACCGGCATGGTCCACGACGTGCTCGACGTCCCGCTGGAAGCCGGCACCGACGCCCTCGACCGGCTCCTGCTCGCCGGCATCAAGGTCGGCCCCGTCGCCGAGTCGGGCGGCACCGGCGACCAGGCCCGGATGCTCTTCTTCACCGCCACCCGCGGCACCCCCGAGGACGAGGACGAGTGGTGGCCCTGCGCACTGGACTGCCACCCCGAGACGATGGACGAACACCCGGGCCTGCGCTGGCACTGCCGCGGCAGCTATGTCCTGGTCCCGCCGGCGGCCCTGCCCGGTGACCAGGCGGTGACCTGGATCCGCGGCATGGAGCACCCCCTCCCGGACCCGCTCACCCTC
Source organism: Streptomyces xanthophaeus (assembly GCF_030440515.1). Taxonomy (GTDB): domain Bacteria; phylum Actinomycetota; class Actinomycetes; order Streptomycetales; family Streptomycetaceae; genus Streptomyces; species Streptomyces kutzneri. The sequence goes on along the minus strand of NZ_CP076543.1, from coordinate 5,673,729 downwards.
CTCGAAACCCTGACGGACGCCTGCGCCACCTACGCGGGTACCGCGAACCTGACCCCGGCCACGGTCGCCTGGCCCCTGGGCCAGTAGCCCGGGCTCCGCCCGGCCTCGGGGCTCCGCCCCGAACCCCGCGCCCCGATCGCCGGCGGGGCTGAAATTGCCCTGCGGGCGATCCGGCCCGCCGGCGGGCCGGGAGCAGCGCCCCCGGCAACGGCGCCGCCGCCGGCTCAGTGGTGGATCTGCGTCACGACCACGTCGAGGGACCAGGCCTTCGCCGGCTTCGCAGGGGCCTCGGCCTCGACCGTGTACCCCAGGTCCCGCAGGGCCGTGACCAGCTCTGCGGGCGAATCCGGAGCGGCCCCGGCCAGCAGCAGGTCCCGTACCAGCCGCCCCTTCGTCGCCTTGTTGAAGTGGCTCACCACCGACCGCTTCTCGACCCCGTCCACCGTCTGCGAGTGCAGCACCCGGACGGACGCGGTCCGACCCGCCACCTCACCCTTCGGCTTCCACGCGGCCCCGTACGCCGCCGACCGCAGGTCCAGCACCAGCCCGTCCCCGGCCGCTTCCGGCATGACCTCCGCCATCGGCCCCCGCCAGTACGCGCCGAGCGCGCCCAGCCCGGGCAGCTTCACCCCCATCGAGCAGCGGTACGAGGGGATCGCGTCGGTGACGCGCACCGCACCCCACAGCCCCGAGAAGACGAGCAGCGCGTCCTCGGCCGACGCCCGCGCCGCCGCGGGCAGGCCGGCCAGGCCCAGCGCGTCGTAGAGCACGCCCGTGTAGATCTCGCCCGCCGGACGGGCGCCCGCCGTACGCAGCTCCGCGTTCTTGGCGACCTCGCCGCGCAGGCCCTCGCTCAGGCCCAGCACCTCGCGCGCCTTCGTCTCGTCCGCCGCGCACAGCTCGACCAGCTCCTCCAGCACCACCGCACGGGCCGGGGCCAGACCGGGCAGCGACAGCGCCTCCGGCTTCAGGGGTGCGCCGGAGCCGCCGGCGGCCTTTCCTTCGGACGGCGGCAGCAGCACGAGCACGGTGGTTCTCCTTCGGTACGACGTCGCAGGGGGTGCGGCCCCTCAGCCAGGGTAGACGGCCCGGCGCCCCACCCCACCGCTCGCACGAGGGCCGCAGGCCCGGCACCAGGCATGATCACGCCGGTCGGGGACGAAATGCGAAGGATCAAGGACACCGCACAGCTCTGCTGCAGCCGTCTCGCCTAGAAGACGCACGACAGCCGCTCCTCATGGGATCCGTTCCTGTAGCGTGACCCCGCTGCCGGAGTGGGGGCTGGGTACGTCGCGGCATTGCGCGGCATTGCGCACGCGCGGGGGGACTCCCCTGACGTGGAGCACGGGGAACGAACGTCCTTGGGACGCACCCCCGTTGGTGCGCGGGTGCGAGACAAGACGCGCCGTCGCACGAGGCCCGGTACAGCGCCTCCCCGGAGCGATCACGACCACCTCCGGCGCCATCATCGGGCAACTTCGCCGCGCCGTCGGCCCGTTCGCCGTCCCACAACCCCTCGGAACGTCCCGGGACAGGCACGTCACGGACCACGCCAACCGTTCGCCCGTGATCCCGTGCGCACCGGTCGCCGCCTGCAGGCCGCACGGCCTGCTTGCCGTCCCGAACCCGAATCGGGGCCGGTGGGACGCCCTGGGACACCCGGTCGCCTCCCGAATCTGCTCTAGGGTCTTCGCAGTTCGTCGTACGAGACCCGTGGCCAGGACCGCCTCCACAGCCGGCCGCGCCCCCTCCCCGCTCGTTCCGGCGTTCCCTTCTCCCGCTCGCCCAGTCAGGAGCCATGCCCTATGTCCCCTCACCCGAGCCCGTCTTTCACGGACGTGGTCGCCGCCCGGATGTCCCGGCGGAGCGTGCTGCTCTCCGGCGCCCTCGCGGTGGCGGCGGCCGGCCTCTCCGCGTCCCCGGCATCCGCCACGGGCCGGACCGACCCCGGTCCGGGCGGGGCGGGCCCGGACACCGCGGAGCTCGGCTTCACCGCCGTACCGGTCAGCGACGCCGACGCGGTCACCGTGCCCGCGGGCTACACGGCACAGACGCTCGCCCCGTGGGGGCAGCCGATACGCGCGGGCGGTCCGGCATGGCGCAAGGACGGCTCCGGCTCCGCCGCCGACCAGGCCCTGCAGATCGGGTCCCATCACAGCGGAATGCACTTCTTCCCGCTGCACCGCGGCCCGGCCGGCAGCCGCCGCGGCATGCTCGTGATCAACCACGAGTCCGCGGACCCCGCCCTCCTCCACCACGACGGGGGCGCCGGTGGGCCGGCCAGGGACCGGGTCGCCAAGGAGCTCGCCGCCCAGGGCGTCAGCGTCGTGGAGGTCGAGCTGACCGAGCGCGGCGGCTGGCGCGTCCTCGACTCGCGGCGCAACGCCCGGATCACCGGCACCAGCCCCGTCACCTTCTCCGGGCCGGTCGGGGCGGACCACCCGGCCCTGCGGACCGGACGCCCGCCGGTGGGCACGCTCAGCAACAGCGGGTACGGGGTGACGCCCTGGGGCACGTACCTGGCCTGCGAGGAGAACACGAACGCATGGTTCGGCACGGCCGACCACACCTGGCAGCCGACCCGCACCCAGCGCCGCTACGGCCTCGGCGCGAACGGCCACGGGAGGCGGTGGCACGAGGCGGACCCGCGCTTCGACCTCGCCGCCAACGGCAACGAACCGCACCGCTTCGGCTGGGTCCTGGAGATCGACCCCTTCGCCGCGCAGCGCTCCCCGGTCAAGCGGACCGCTCTCGGCCGCTTCAACCACTCCTCGGCGGCGGTGACCGAATCGGGCGGGCGGGCCGTCGTCTACAGCGGCGACGACCAGGACGGCGGCTACCTCTACAAGTTCGTGGGGGACGGTCCCTGGAAGACACACCGGTCGAAGGGCCGCAGTCCGCTGGACCACGGCACCCTCCACGTGGCGCGCTTCGGGGAGGACGGCACCGGCCGCTGGCTGCCGCTGTCGCACGGACACGGCCCGCTGACCCCGGCGCTGGGATGGCGGGACCAGGCCGACGTCCTGCTGCGCGCCCGGGAAGCCGCCGACGCCCTCGGTGCCACGCCTCTCGACCGGCCCCAGCAGATCACCGTCAGCCCGAACAGCCAGGACGTGTACTGCGCACTGGCCAACGGCACCGGCGGCCACCACCCCGGCCAGGGCTCCGGCGGCCCCCGTGACACCAACCCGTACGGGCACATCGTCCGCTGGCGGGAGGAAGGCGGTGCCGGCGCACACGACGGCTTCAGCTGGGACGTCGTCGTACTCGGCGGCGATCAGGTGCACGGCGAGGGCGTACTGCCGGACGCCGGGACGTTCGGCTCTCCGAAGGGCCTCGTGTTCGACTCCGCCGGACGGATGTGGATCCAGACCGGGATCTCCAACCACGCGGTGAGCCAGGCGGGCCACAAGGGCCTCGGCAACAACGCGGTGCTGGTCGCCGCACCGCGCGGCGAGGTCCGGCGCTTCCTGACCGCGCCGCGGGGCGCGGAGGTCACCGCGGCCGTGCTCACCCCGGACATGCGGACGATGTTCGTCAGCATCCAGCACCCCGGGGAACGCACGGCGGCCTGGGGGGAGCCCACGCCGGAGAACCCGCGGGCCGTCAGCGACTGGCCCGACCGCGACCCGGCGGGCCGTCCCCGCTCGGCCACGGTCGTCGTCCGCCGCACGGACGGCGGCGTCATCGGCGCGCGCTGAGCGCCGCCGCCCTCACCTCACCCTCACCCTCACCCGCACCCACGGCAGTACGTTTCACGGAGGACGTTGTGGTCACGATCATCAGTCGAAGCGAATGGGGAGCCAGGTCCCCCTTCAAGCCGCAGAGGCTGTCCTGGAAGCCCTGGCAGGGCGGGGTGGTCATCCATCATCACGGCGCCGGCAGCTGGCCCGTGTACGAGCACGACAGGTGCTACGGCCAGATGCGGAGCGTGCAGCTGACGGCGATGTACCCCTGGCCGTTCCTCCAGGAGCAGTTCAACGACATCCCCTACAGCTTCGTCGTCTGCCAGCACGGCGGCATCTTCGAGGGCACGGGCACCCAGGTGCGGTCGGAGGCGAACGGCACGCAGACCGTGGGCGCCAATCAGGACTACTACTCCGTCATGGGTCTGATCGAGAGCGAGAACCAGCCCACGCGGGCCATGCTCGACTCCATCCGCGAGCTGATCGCCCATCTGCGGGAGAACCATTCGGCGGGCCCCATCATCCGCGGCCACCGGGACGTCTTCAACACCGAGTGCCCCGGGAACCTCTATCCGCACATACAGGAGTTCTACCCGGACCTGGGACCCGGCGAGCCGGACCCCACTCCCCCCAAGCCCGCCCGGCCGCTCTTCCTCTACTCGCGCAGCCAGTGGGGCGCCCGGCCGCCGCGTGAGGTGACCCGGATCGATCCCGGCAGCCGCACCGGATTCACCGTCCACTACTCCGCGGGGCCGGCCGGCCAGACGGTCCGCCAGATCCAGAACTACCACATGGACTCCAACGGCTGGTCGGACGTCGGTTACAACTTCCTCGTCGACGTCGAAGGGCGGATCTACGAGGGCCGCGGCTGGGACGTGGTCGGTGCCCACGCGACCGGACACAACACCACCCACATCGGCGTCTGCTTCATCGGAGAAGACGGCGACGCGACGCCCCGCGCACTGTCGGCCATCCGCGGCCTCTACAACGAGGCGAACTCCCGGACCGGCCGAACCCTGGCGATGACGTGGCACGGCGGACTCTCCGGCCAGTCCACGCAGTGCCCGGGGCCCGGCCTGCGCGCCTGGGTCCAGGGCGGAATGAACGCGTCCACCCTGCCGATCCGGACCGGTACGGGCGACCTCGGCGGCGACTCCAGCGGCAGCACGGGCGGCGGCATGACGTCGGTCCGGACCATCGCGGCGCAGCAGGAGGCCGTCAACCAGCTCGGCTACAGCCCGGCACTGGAGGTCGACGGCATCTGGGGCCCGAAGACCGACGCCGGCGTGCGCTGGCTCCAGCAGAAGGTCGGAGCGGGCGCCGACGGCCTGTGGGGACCGGCCACCGAAGCCGCGTACTCGGCCCACACGGGCGGCTCCGGCACGGGCTCGGGCTCGGGCTCGGGCGGCGGCATGACCTCCGTACGTTCGGTCAAGGCGCAGCAGCAGGCCGTCAACGCGCTCGGCTACAGCCCGGCACTGGAGGCCGACGGCATCTGGGGCCCGAAGACCGACGCCGGCGTGCGCTGGCTCCAGCAGAAGGTCGGAGCGGGCGCCGACGGCCTGTGGGGACCGGCCACCGAAGCCGCGTACAACGGCTATCTCGACGACGGCGCGATGCTCACCGTCGACGGCCAGTGGGGTCCGGCCACCATCCGCGCCACGCAGAAGGTCATCGGCGTCACCGTCGACGGCCAGTGGGGTCCGAACTCCGTTCGGGGCCTCCAGCGCCACCTGAACACGTGGAGCAACGCGGGGCTGGTGGTGGACGGGGCCGCGGGTCCCGGGACGTACAAGGCGCTGCAGACCCACCTCAACAAGATGACCGGGGCCGGTCTGGCCGTGGACGGCGCCTGGGGTCCGGCCACTGTTCGAGCGCTCCAGACCGCTCTGAACCGGGGGCAGTTCTGACCCATGACCGCATGTGGGCGGGGGGTGGTGCGCGGGGGGCACCACCGCCCGCTCCATGCCCGGCCGGGCAGGCCCCTGCCGGACGGCGGGGGCTCGGCACCACGAGGGCCGCGCCCGGCCGCCGCGCCGCTCGCCGCGCCGTCCGGGCCGGGCACACCTAGGCTCGACGCATGCCACGCCGTCAGATGCACATGACCGGCGCAGACGGGGCTGCTCTGCGGGCCGCGCTGCGCGAACTGCGGACGAAGCTGGAGGTGCCCGAGGTCTTCCCGGCGGCGGTCCTCGCCGAGGCCGAGCACGCGGCGGCGCACCCCCGCCTCCCGGACCTGGACAGTACGGACGTCCCCTTCTTCACGATCGACCCGCCGGCCTCCGTCGACCTCGACCAGGCCATGCACCTGGCGAAGCGCTCCGGCGGCGGTTACCGGGTCCAGTACGCCATCGCCGACGTCGCCGCCTTCGTCACCCCCGGCGGCGCGCTCGACACCGAGGCCCACCGCCGCGTGACCACCCTCTACTTCCCCGACGGAAAGGTCCCGCTGCACCCGGCCGTCCTCTCGGAGGGCGCGGCCAGCCTGCTGCCCGACCAGATCCGACCGGCCCTGGTGTGGCGCTTCGACCTCGACCCCGACGGCCGGGTCGAGACCGTCGACGTCCGCCGCGCGCTGATCCGCAGCCGCGCCCGACTCGACTACGACGGCGTCCAGAAGGCCATCGACACCGGAACGGCGGAGGAGCCGCTCGCCCTCCTGAAGGACGTCGGCCGGCTCCGCGAGGCCCTGGAACAGGCGCGCGGCGGCATCTCCCTCAACGTGCCCGAGCAGGAGGTCGTCGAGCGCGGCGGCACGTACTCCCTGGCGTACCGGGCCCCGCTGCCCGCCGACGGCTGGAACGCGCAGATCTCCCTGATGACCGGCATGGCCGCGGCCGATCTGATGCTGGCCACCGGCACGGGCATCCTGCGTACGCTGCCCAGCGCCCCCGACGGCGCGGTCGGCAGGCTCCGGCGGACGGCGAAGGCCCTGCGGATCGACTGGCCGCACCACGTGCCGTACGCCGAGCTCGTGCGCTCCCTCGACCCGCACCGCCCCGCCCACGCCGCCTTCCTCCAGGAGTGCACGGCGCTGCTGCGTGGGGCGGGCTACACGGTCTTCACCGGCGGCGAGAGCCCCGACCCGGCGATCCACTCCGCGGTGGCGGCCCCGTACACGCACTGCACCGCGCCGCTGCGCCGCCTCGTCGACCGGTACGCCGGCGAGCTGTGCCTGGCGGCGGTGGCCGGGACCGAACCGCCGCCGTGGGTGGTGGCGGCCCTTCCCGCGCTCCCGGACGAGCTGGCGGAGGGCAGCCGGCTGGCGAACACGGTGGAGCGGGAGTCCGTGGACCTGGTCGAGGCCGCCGTGCTGAAGGACCGGGTCGGGGAGACCTTCGAGGCCACGGTCATCGACGTCAAGGACCGGGAGCCGCTGGTGGGCACGGTCCACCTGGAGGACCCGGCGGTGGTCGGCCGTGTCCGCTCCACCACGCTCGACCTGCCCCTGGGCGAACGGATCCGGGTCCGGCTGGCGGAGGCCGACCCGGGGACGTCGAAGATCCTCTTCGCGCCCGTCTAGGACGTGGCGGGCTGCCGGCGCAGGGCGGTGACCAGGGCGCGCGGGTCGTCGGCATGGAAGCGGACGGTCCGGGCCTCGCCCGTGGCGCCGAGGGGCCGGGTGAAGGGGAGCGGCCGGTTCAGTTCCAGGGTGACGGTGGTCTGGCTGCCGACGGCGAGGTCGAGCACCCCGTCCTCGGACAGCGTGACCAGCCGGCCTTCGGGATAGCGCCGGTCCACCCGTACGGAGGCCACCGCGTCCGCCGGTACGGCCAGGTCGAACAGGGCCCCGTAGCGGATCCGCAGGGAACCGTCGGGGCGGACCACGTGCGGCCGGGTGACGCACGCGGCGTGCAGGGCGAGGACGAGCAGGATTCCGTACACGTCCAGCACCAGCACCACCCGGTGCACCGCCGGCCAGGGGATGAGCAGGGCCAGGCCGACGGTCTCGATCACCGACACGAAGAGCATCCCGTACATCATGGCCGTCTGCGGTCCCGTGTACGCGGCGGCGAGGTCCCCGGGGCGCACCCCGTGCTTGCCGCGCACGGCCCACCGGCCGAGGGAGGCGGTGGCACGCAGCTCGTGCAGCACCAACCGCCGCACCTGCACCGGGACCACGGCCCTGGCCGCCGCGCGCCCGGCGGCCCGCCGGCCGGCGCCTCGGGCGCGCTCGGCGGCGTAGAGGCCGTGCAGCACCCAGGCCTCCAGCAGCAGCACGCCGACGAGGAGCGTCTCGGTGGCGGCGAGTGCCCACCCGGGCGGGCGCACCCCGGCCGCCAGGCACACCACGAGCGCCAGCTCCGCCGGGACGACGGCGGTGACGGCGATCCGTGCCGCCCGTATGCGGGTCATCCCCGCCCCCTCTCCATGAACGCCTCCATGACGAGGCGGACGACTTCGGCCTGCGCGGGCGCGTACTCGGCGAGCAGCGCCTCCTTGAACCCGGTCACGACCACCCCGTCGGTGGGGATCGCGGCGAACACCTCGTCGGGGACGGCCGCCACCAGCTCTGCCGCCAGGGGCGGGATCCGGGGGTCGTCCACGGGCGCGTCGGCGAGCTCGTCGAGGCGCACGTACAGCGCGAGCACGGCGGGATCGGCGGCCAGCGGCCCGAGCGCCGCGTACATCTCCTGGCCGCCCGCGCCCGTGGCGTCGAGGAGGGTCAGGTGTTCGCGGTCCTTGGCGGCGGCCGGCGAGTCGGTCCGCGGCGCCTTCGCCAGCAGCGCGGCGAGCCCGGGCGAGAGCGGCTCGGCCTCCCCCGGCCCGGCGGCGAGCAGCACGGCGAGCCGGCGCCGCCGCTCCTGGATCTCGGCCTCCTGGCGGGCGAGGTCGGCGTCGAGTTCCGTGAGGACGTCGGCGAGTTCGCGCCCGGCGTCGTCCGCGAGGACGTCCCGTACCTCGTCGAGGCTGAGCCCGAGCTCGGTGAGCCGGCGTACGCGGGCCAGCAGGACGGCGTCACGGAGGCTGTAGGCCCGGTAGCCGTTGGGGCGCCGCTCCGGTTCCGGGAGCAGCCCGACATGGTGGTAGTGCCGGATCGCCCGGGTGGTGAGCCCGACGACCGCGGCGATCTCTCCGATCCGCATGCCCCCAGTAGAAACCCTGCCGCTGCGTCAAGGTCAAGTGAGGTCGGGCGGGGCCGTCGCCCCGGGTAACATGGTCGCCACGGCAGACGAGTCGGCCGGGCGGCCGCGTCGGGATCCTCGGATCCCGCCGAGGAACGTCCGGGCTCCACAGGGCAGGGTGGTGGGTAACGCCCACCCGGGGTGACCCGCGGGACAGTGCCACAGAAAACAGACCGCCAGGGGCTTCGGCCCCCGGTAAGGGTGAAACGGTGGTGTAAGAGACCACCAGCGCCTGAGGTGACTCAGGCGGCTAGGTAAACCCCACCCGGAGCAAGGTCAAGAGGATCCGTCCCCGGACGGGTCTGCGCGAACGCTTGAGGGCTGCCCGCCCGAGTTCGCGGGTAGACCGCACGAGGCCGGTGGCAACACCGGTCCTAGATGGATGGCCGTCTCCCCGGCGACCGCGAGGTCACCGGGCGACAGAACCCGGCGTACAGGCCGGCTCGTCTGCCGCTTCCACTCCCGTTCGGGGGTCGGCGGTTCTCTCTCCGGCTCGACTCCCGGCCGGCCGGTCGGTGGTGCTGGGGCTCCGCCCCAGACCCCGCGCCTCAATCGCCGGCGGGGCTGGGTGGTGTGGGGCGGTGCCCCGCCGGAGTGTCTCCTCGGCTCGCGCGGTACGGCATGTCTCGGCCATACGCGGTGGTGCGCGCTCGTCCTGCGGGGACACTCCGCCGTGTCCCCACCCCACGGCAGGGCTCCGTCAGTGCCCCGAAGCCGGCCCGACGCGTGGGGAGCGGGGACGGTGAGGGGTGTCCCCGCAGGACGAGGCGCGACCACCGGGTACGGCCGTGACGCCCCGCGCGCGCCGAGCCGAGGAGATACCCCTCGGCGGCACCGCGCACCGCCCGCGCAGCGATGGATCCCGCCCGGCCTCCCGCCAGGGGTACGGCACCGAGCCTGGATCCCGCCCGGCCCCCGCCAGGGCTACCGCAGGTGGGACGTGTCGTTCAGGAGGCGGACCGAGGCGTTGCCGTCGGCGTAGTAGGCCACCGCCGAGAGGGAGGCCGCCGAGAGCTCCATCCGGAACAGGGCTTCCGGCGGTGCGCCCAGGGCCAGGCGGACCAGGATCTTGACCGGGGTCACGTGGGTGACCAGCAGGACCGTGCGGCCCGCGTGGGCGGACAGCAGGCGGTCGCGGGTCGCCGAGATCCGGCGGGTGGCGGACATGAAGCTCTCACCGCCGCCCGTGGGGGCCGCCTTCGGGGAGTCCAGCCACGCCTGGAGGTCGTCCGGGAAGCGCTGCTGCACCTCGGCGAAGGTCAGGCCCTCCCATGCCCCGAAGTCCACCTCGCGCAGGCCCTCTTCGACCGTCACGGTGAGGCCGAGGCGGTCCGCGACCGCCTGGGCGGTCTCACGGCAGCGGATCAGCGGGGAGCTGATGACCGTCTGGATGGTGCCGCGGGCGGCGAGCGCCTCGGCCACGGCGGCGGCCTGCCGGCGGCCGGCCGGGGACAGTTCGGGGTCGCTGCCGCCGCTGCCCGAGAAGCGCTTCTGCGGGGTGAGGGCGGTCTCGCCGTGCCGGAGCAGCACGAAGGTGGCCGGCGCCCCCATGTCCGGGCCCCAGCCGTGACTGCCCGCGGCGACCGCCGGGGCATCGGCGTCGAGGCAGGGTTCGATCGCGTCGGCGAGGGCCTCGGCGTCGGCGAACAGCGTGTCGGCGAGCTCCTGGGCCGACGTGGCCGCGGCTCCGGAGGCGGAGACCAGGGCCGCGCGGACGGCCGCGGCCCCCTTCGCCGCGTCCCCCGGCGGTCCCGCCGGGGCCGGCGGGGTGGCCAGGGCGCGCGCCGCGCCGTGGTCGAGGGCGGCCGTGGAGGCCGACGGCTCCCACTGCTTGCCGCGCTTGCCCGCGTCCATGGCCTCGTTAGCGAGCCGGTCCGCGTGCTTGTTCTGCTCGCGCGGGATCCACTCGTACGTCACCTGGGCGCGCGGCAGGATCCGCGCGGCCTCGGCGGCGAGCGGCTTCATGTCCGGGTGCTTGATCTTCCAGCGGCCCGACATCTGCTCGACGACCAGCTTCGAGTCCATCCGGACCAGGACCTGCGCGTCGGAGGCGAGCTCACGGGCCGCCGCGAGCCCGGCGATCAGGCCCTTGTACTCGGCCACGTTGTTCGTCGCGATGCCGATGTACTCGGCACGCTCCGCCAGCGTCTCGCCCGTCGCCGGGTCGAGCACCACCGCGCCGTAGCCGGCCGGCCCCGGGTTGCCCCGGGACCCGCCGTCCGCCTCCACGACAAACTGCGGCATCAGATGCCCGAGTCGGCCGTACGGACCAGGATGCGGCCGCAGTTCTCGTGACGGACGATCTGGTCGCGGGCCGCGGCCTTGATCTCGTTGACCTCGGCCATGTCGAGCTCCAGCCGGCAGCCCTCGCAGCGGCGCTGGTAGAGGCGCGCGGCGCCGACCCCGCCCTGCTTGACGCGGATCTTCTCGTACAGCGCCATCAGGTCGGCGGGCATGGACGTGACGATGACCTCGCGGTCCTTGGTGACCTTCGCGACCTCGGCGTCGATCTCGGAGGTCGCCGCGTCACGGCGCGCGGTGGCGTCCGCGGCCTTGGCCTCCAGGGCCGAGACGCGCTCGGTCAGCGCGGTGACGCGCTCCTGCGCACCCTCCAGACGCTCCATGACCTCCAGGACCACGTCCTCCAGGTCGCCCTGGCGCTTGGCGAGGGAGACGACCTCGCTCTGCAGGTTCGCCAGGTCCCGGGCCGAGATGCCCACGCCCGAGTCGAGCCGCTGCTGGTCGCGGACGGCGCGCTGGCGCACCTGGTCCACGTCCTGCTCCGCCTTGGTCTGCTCGCGCGCGGTGTCGCTCGCCTGGGTCTGGGCGGCGACGAGCAGGTCGCGCTGCTGCGCCAGGTCCTTGGTGAGCGAGTCGAGCTCGGCGTGCTCGGGCAGCGACTTGCGCTTGTGGGCGAGCTGAGACAGCCGGACGTCCAGGGCCTGGACGTCGAGAAGTCGGATCTGGTCGGCGGGCTCGGCGTTCAGTTGGGGGCTCCAGAGATAGAAGGGGGTGTGACGGACGGCGCGTGGGCCGTCCACGGGTCGGTGACCGTGCGCGAGACGTGGGTACGCAGGCCCCAGCCGTGGCGCTCGGAGATCGCGTCGAGCTGGGCTGCGGCCTGCTCGCACCAGGGCCACTCGGTGGCCCAGTGGGCGGCGTCGACGAGGGCGAGCGGACGGCTCGCCTCGCGGGCCTCGGACACCGGGTGGTGGCGCAGGTCGGCGGTCAGGAAGACGTCGACACCGGCGGCGCGGACCTGCTCGAAGAGGCTGTCGCCGGAGCCCCCGCTGACGGCGACGCGGTGGACCGGCGCGTCCGGGTCGCCGGCCACGCGGATGCCCTGGGCGGTCGGCGGCAGCCAGGCCGCGGCGCGGGCGGCGAACTCGCGCAGGGTCTCGGGGTGGTCCAGTTCGCAGATCCGGCCGAGGCCCCGGCGGCCTTCCGGGTCGCTCGGGTCGGGCACCAGCGGGCCGGTGATGCGCAGGCCGAGGGCGCCGGCGAGGGCGTCGGAGACGCCCGGGTCGGCGGTGTCGGCGTTGGTGTGGGCGACGTGCAGCGCGATGTCGTTCTTGATCAGCGTGTGCACGACGCGGCCCTTGAAGGTGCCGGCCTCGACGGTGGTGGTGCCCCGCAGGTAGAGGGGGTGGTGGGTGACGATCAGGTCGGCGCCCAGCTTGACCGCCTCGTCGGCGATCTCCTGGACGGGGTCCACGGCGAACAGGACCCGGGTGACCTCGGCGTCGGGGTCGCCGCAGACGGTTCCGACGGCATCCCACTGCTCGGCCCGCGAGGGGGGCCAGAGAGCGTCCAGCGCGGCGATGACTTCAGAGAGACGGGGCACGGGCCAAGGCTACCGTCCGGGGCGACCGTCCCGGTCAGGCCAGCCCTGCCGGACGGGGCCCTTCCCCTCCGGGGCGGACAAACCAGAAGATTCCGGCCTGCAGCTTCCCCCCGGTACGGGCCCGCTGAGCGGCGGGGACGGGCCGCGCAGCACAACCGTCTCGTCCGGCACGCACGAATCGCCGCGCGGACACCCGTATGTGTGAAGCGGTGCTGGTGGTGTTGTTCGCCGGGAAGCGCGGAAATTAGCTTCCCCCCGGAGGTGACCACGGATGACCGTCTGTGCCATCGAAATGACGACCACGTCCGCGTTCGGCATCGCCGCGGACGGGTCGTACGCCGCCCGGCTGGCCGGCGAGGGCGACGCTCTCTACGCGGAGCGCTGGACCCTCGCCGGGCCCGAGCCGTACGCGGTACCGCTGCCGCTCGCGCAGCCCGAGGAGGCGGACAGCGAGGTGCTGCCGCTGGCCGACGGACGGGTGCTGATCCACCGGCGGGTGGCGGAGCGGCACGCTTTCGCGCTGCTCTACCCGACGGGAGCCGAGGCCGGGCCGAGCACCGGGGAGCTCCAGCTGGGCGGGGTGGACGTCCGGGAGGGCGTACGGGTCCGCCTGCTCCCGCCGTGTCCGGACGGATCCGGCGCCTTCGCCCTGGCCGCGGAGGACACCGTGAGCACGGTCTGGCAGGTGGCCGGGAGCCCGTCGGGGCCGCGGCCCGTCGCCCGGATCCCGGGACGGTGCTCGGGCGGCGTCTGGCTGGACCGGGCGGGGCGGCTGCTGGCCCTGGACCGCGAGCTGGACGGCACCACCAAGGCCGTCGCCGTGGACCTGGGGCGCACCGAGGTGTCCCCGCTGCTGCAGATCACCGAGGACAGCGACGACCGGCTGCTGCTGGCCGACCCGGACAGCGGGCTGCTGCTGATCCGCTCCGACGCACCGGGCGAACCGCGCCTCGGCTGGGGGGTGCTGGGCAGCTCCCTGCCGCTGCGCTTCCCGGAGTGCCTGGCCCGTCTGGGGGACGCCCGCCCGTTCGCGGTCCAGCCCGGCCAGGCCCTGATGCCGGAGACCTGCGGGGTGGCGCTGCGGCTGCCCGAGGGCGACATCGGCCTGTGGCGCCCCTCCGACCGGCACGTCTTCCGGCTCGGCGCTCCGGTGGGCTGGCTCGGCGGGACCGGCCTGTGGAGCGCGCAGGGCCGCCTGCACCTCCCGTACGCGACGCCCGAGGTGCCCTGCGGGATCTTCGGCCTGAACCTGCCGGCCGCCCCTCCCCCGCCGGTGGTCCTGGATCCGCCCACGCCGACCGCCCCCCGCCCGGTCCCCCTCCAGCAGGCACCGCTGGCCGGGCGATAGGAGCGGGGGGGCCGGGGGCGGACGGCGGTCGCCGCCTAGGCGTGCTTGAGGCCCAGCACCTCGGTCGCGGCGAAGGTCTCGTTCGCCGGCCTGGCCTCGTAGTGCGGGGTCAGGAGCTCGTCGAGCTCCTCGTAGGAGAAGGACTCCTTGGCCGTGTCGAACTTGGCGGCCACCTTCGGGCGCTCCATGACGGCCACGATGCCGCCGTGCACGACGAACAGCTGGCCGTTGGCCCGGGCGGAGGCGGGCGAGGCCAGGTACCCGACGAGCGGTGCGACGTGCTCGGGCGCGAGGGCGTCCAGCTTGCCCTCCTCCGGGACCTGGAAGCCGGCGAAGACGTCCTCGGTCATCCGGGTACGGGCGCGCGGGCAGATGGCGTTGGCCGTCACCCCGTACTTCGCGAGCGCCAGCGCGGTCGAGGTGGTCAGGCCCACGATGCCGCCCTTGGCCGCCGAGTAGTTCGGCTGGCCGGCCGAACCGCCGAGGAAGGCCTCGGAGGAGGTGTTGACGATCCGGCCGTAGACCGGGCCGCCCGCCACCTTGGAGCGCTCGCGCCAGTGCACGGACGCGAAGTGGGTGGTGTTGAAGTGACCCTTGAGGTGGACCCGGATCACCGAGTCCCATTCCTCCTCCGACATCGAGAAGACCATCCGGTCGCGCAGGATGCCCGCGTTGTTGACCAGGATGTCCAGCTTCCCGAAGCTGGACACCGCCAGCTCGACCAGTTCCCGCGCCTGCCCGAAGTCGGCCACGTCGCCCAGGTGCGCCACCGCCCGGCCGCCCGCGGCGCGGATCTCCGCGGCGACCTCCTCCGCCGGGGCGGCCGAGGCCTCCCCGGAACCGTCCCGTCCCGGCTGGCCGAAGTCGTTGACGACCACGTTCGCGCCGAGCCGCGCGAGCTCGATCGCCTCGGCCCGGCCGAGCCCGCGGCCCGCACCCGTGACGATGGCGGAGAGCCCCTCAAGTGGGAGTGACATCGGTAGCGTTCCTCTCAGAGCGAGCGGGTCAGAGTTCGATGCAGGTGCGCAGGGCGACGCCCGTACGCATCTGGTCGAGCGCGTCGTTGATCTCGGCGAGCTGCACCCGGTGCGTGATCAGGCTCGCCAGGTCCACCCGGCCGGCCCGCCACAGCGCGATGGTGCGCTCGTAGGAGCGGAGCACGTCCCCGCCGCCGTACATCGACGGAAGGATCTTCTTCTCGTCGAAGAAGAGCGAGAACATGTCGATCTGGAAGTTGTCGTCCAGCGCGCCCGCGCCGACGATCACCACGCTGCCGCCGCGCCGGGTCATCTTGTAGGCGGTCTGCGCGGTGGCGGACTTCCCGACGACCTCGAAGACGTAGTCGAAGCCCTCGCCGCCGGTGATCCGGTTCTTGGCGTCGTCGAAGGCCTCCGGCCCCACGGCCTCGGTGGCCCCGAACCTCAGGGCCGCCTCGCGCCGCGACTCCACCGGGTCGACGGCGATGATCTGGGCGGCGCCCTGGACCTTGGCGCCCTGGATGACGGAGATGCCGACGCCGCCGCAGCCGATGACGGCCACCGAGGATCCGGCCTCCACCTCGGCGGTGTTGATGGCGGCGCCGAGGCCGGTGGTGACCCCGCAGCCGATGAGCGCGGCGATGTCGAAGGGCACGTCGTCGGGGATCGGGACGGCGCACGCGGCGTCGACCACGAGCTCCTCGGCGAAAGTGCCGGTCGCGGCGAAGCCGAAGATGTCGCCGCCCGCGCGGCGGAAGTTGGGGGTGCCCGCGTTGACCAGGCTCGCCAGGCACAGGTGGCCCTGACCGCGCTTGCAGGACGGACAGTGGCCGCACGGCGGCAGCCAGCAGACGAGGACCCGGTCGCCCTGCTTGAGGGTGGTGACCCCGTCACCGACGTCGGAGATCACCCCGGAGCCCTCGTGGCCCGGGACGAAGGGGGCGGGCTGCGGCAGGACGCCGCTCATCGCGGAGAGGTCGGAGTGGCACAGGCCGGTGGCCTTGATCCGGATCTTCACCTTGCCGGGGCCGAGGCCGACGGCCTCCATGTCGTCGACGACCTCGAGCTTGTCCTGGCCGATCTCGCTCTGCAGTGCTGCGCGCACGGTGCGGCTCCTTGGGTCTCGTACGGTCTTGTTCTCGTCCTCGGGGTTACGCGTGCTCGACGACGGTGTCGGCGAGGACCGGTGCGTCGTCCCGTTCGGCGGCGGTCACCGACACCAGGACCCGGCCGGGCTCCTGCCACATCCGGATGCGCAGCGTCTCGCCCGGGAAGACGATCCCGGCGAAGCGCGTGCGGTAGGCGCGGACCCGGGAGACGTCCCCGCCCAGGGCCGTGTCGACGACGGCCTTGAGGGTCATCCCGTACGAGCACAGGCCGTGCAGGATCGGCTGGTCGAAGCCGGCCGTCTTGGCGAACTCGGGGTCGGCGTGCAGCGGGTTCCAGTCGCCGGAGAGGCGGTAGAGGAGCGCCTGGTCCTCACGGATGTGCCGCTCCTCGACGCGGTCGGGCGCCCGCCCGGGGAGCTCCTCCTTGGCCGAGGGCCCGCGCTCACCGCCGAATCCGCCCTCCCCGCGTACGAAGATCTGTGCGTCGCTCGTCCACAGCGGCCCGTCGGCGTCCGCGACCTCCGAGCGCAGCACGATCACGGCCGCCTTGCCCTTGTCGTAGACGGCGGCGACCTTCGAGCGGGAGGTGGCCTGCCCCTTGACGGGGATGGGCCGGTGCAGCTCGATGGAGTGGCCGCCGTGCAGGACGGCGGCGAGGTTCACGTCGATCCCGGGTGCGGCGAGGCCGCCCAGCATGGCCATGCCGGCGCCTGCGACGGTCGCGAAACTGGGCAGGACGTGGAGCTTGGATTCGAGGGTGTAGCGCAGCTCGTCCGGATCGGTGGCCGGCCGGCCCGCGCCGAGGCCGAGGTGGTAGAGCTGGATGTCCTTGTGGTCCCAGCCGATGTCCCCCAGGCGGGGGTCGGCGGCGAGGGCCTTGGCGGCATCGATCGGCATGGGGATGCTGCTCCCTGTCGTTGGAGAACCGGGGCCGTGGAAGACCTCGGTGCGGCCGTCCGCACCGTCGGCCGCACCGAGGTCGTATGCGGGGGCCGGTTCTAGAACGCGTTCTAGGCCCGGCCGGTGAGGGAATGTATAACGCACGCCCCCACACATGGGAAGACTCTTGACTTCACGTCAGATCCGCTGCGTGCGGGGCGTGTTGCGCGCCCGCCGGGAGGCGGGGCAATACGCTGCCCGCGTGGACGAAATGCCTGTTGATCACCGTGAGGCCCGCGCCCTGCGCGTCCTGCTGGAGCCGCCGAATCCGGCCTTGGCGCTCCAGCTCGGCCTCCAGCCGGACATCGAGATCGTCCGGGACCCCATGGCACGGCCGGCGGTGGCCCTGGTGGAGGAGCTCGCGGCCGTGACCGCCCTGCTGGCC
Organism: Streptomyces xanthophaeus; assembly: GCF_030440515.1. Lineage (GTDB taxonomy): Bacteria > Actinomycetota > Actinomycetes > Streptomycetales > Streptomycetaceae > Streptomyces > Streptomyces kutzneri. Next base: position 5,656,315 of record NZ_CP076543.1, on the reverse strand, counting down.
GACGACCCGGAGTGCCGGGTGCTCGTCCTGACGGGCTCGGCGCACCCCGGCTTGGCGGAGGCCGCCCTCGCCGCGGGCGCGGTGGGGCTGGTGCTGCGGGACGGCCCGGTCGCGGACCTGGCGGACAGCGTCCGGCGCGCCTCGACGGGCGAGACTGTGGTGGATCCCGCCCTGGGGTGAATCCTTTCGCGGCCCCCACGCCTCTTATGCATGTGCCGGCGCAGAGGCCCGGTACCTGACCTGGAGGTTGTCGTGATCACTGCTGTCGCCGTAGGCGCCGTCGTACTGCTCCTGCTCTGCACCTGCACCGTCCTCGTGGCGCGCCGGCGGAGCCGCTCCCGTGGCTGAGTCGACCTGGCCCGCCGAGCCGCTGATCCTTGCCGCGCAGGGCGGGGACCTCGATGCCGTCACCGCACTGGTCTCCGGATCGCACCCGAACGTGCGGAGGTTCGCGTACTCGCTGTGCGCCTCCCCCGAGGACGCCGAGGACGCGGCCCAGGAGGCGCTGATCATCCTCTACCGGAAGATCGGCATGCTCCGCGCTTCCGGCGCCCTGGCCTCGTGGATGTTCCGCATCGTCCGCAACGAGTGCATGCGCCGGGCCCGGCTGGTGCCGCGCGAGCGCGCCCCGCTGCCCGACTCCGCCGTGATGTCGGCCGAGGACGAGGTACTGGAGCACCTGGAGGCCTCCCGGGTGGCGCGGGCGATCGCCGCCCTCCCCGCCGACCAGCGGCGGGTGCTGATCATGCGGGACATCCAGGGCTACAGCGGGCGGATGGCGGCGGACGCGCTCGGGCTCAGCCCCGCCGCGATGAAATCACGGCTGCACCGGGCCCGCGCGGCCCTGCGCCACACCCTGTACCCGGCTCCTGGAGGCAACGATGACGATCACTGACGGCCCCGACTTCGCGAGCTCGTCCCTGCCCCGGCACCTGCTCCGCGGCACGGTCGGTCTCGGCGCCCTGATCGGCGCCTTCGCCCTCCTCCCGATCTACGGACCGGTCACCCTGGCCCTCGCCCCGATCGGCCTGGTGGCCCTGCGCGGCTGCCCGATGTGCTGGGCGATCGGACTGGCCCAGACGCTCTCGCGGGGCCGCCTGCAACGGGAGTGCACGGACGGCCGCTGCGAACTGAAGCCGGCCTCCCGCTGATGGCCGGCACGGGATCAACCGTGCCGTCCCGGCCACCGATTGACGGATTCCGCAGCAGCGCGCGCCCACCTGCTGGGCCAGGATGAGACCTCCTCAACCCAGCTTCGTGGAGGCAGAACCATGCGCGTATCCGCCCTGTCCGCCACCGCCGCCCTCGTGGTCGCGACCCTCGCAGGAGGCGCGGCCCCGGCCGCTGCCGACACCCCGGCCGGCCCGGTCCTCCAGGCCGACCTGGAGGCCGGCAAGGGCCTCCACCACAACGTCGGGACGGTGTTCTACGAGCGCGTCGACGGCGAGGTGAACTCGGTACGGATCATCTCGGTGCACATCACCAGCGGCGAGCGCGACTGTGCGTGGGTGTCGTGGAACGACCCGCACAACGTGAACGGCTGGTCCAACCTGACCACTGAGCCCTCCTGCAACGGCACCGGCCTGGGTGAGTACCCCGGCCTGATCATCAAGGCTCCGGTCGGCCACCCGCTCAAGGTGCGCCTGTACGCCGACCACCCCGGCTCCGACGTGGTGCACAAGGACATCGAGAAGCTCTGACCGGGCGTGGGGGGCGGGCCGGGCCGGGGCGCTACGAGCCGTCGCCGGCCTGCTCGTGCCCGAAGGCGGCGAGGAGCTCGCTCTCGCCCGGGGCGGTGAACAGCCGCTTGGGCAGCGCCACGAGACACGTCCGCCGGCGCGAGCGGCCCACGAACACGTGCAGCCGGGGCGTCTCGTGGTAGTAGCGCACCTCGTCCCACACGATCCGCTGCGACTCGCCGCCGCGGAACACCTCGATGCCCCTACCGTCCACCACGACCCGCTTCTCCTCGGCGGCCCTGCCGCTGCGGAAGCCCCGGGCCACCACCCACCGCGGGAGGACCAGCAGCACGACGAGGCCGTACACCACCGCGATCCCGAGGGGGACGGGGTGCACGGTGAGACCGCCGGACGACAGCGTCACGCTCGCCGCGGCGAGGAAGACCGTGGTGAGGGCGGCCACCGCCCGGCCCCGCCGGAACAGCCCCGCCGCCTTGGCGGCCTCGTCGTACTCGTCCCTGGTCAGGCTGCCGGTGGCGCTGAAGGACACCTCACGTATCTCACTCACGGGAGCGGAGCCTAACGCTCCGCCCCCATGCCCGAAAGCGCGTTCCGCCCAGCCCCGCCGGCCCGCTACCGCCGCAGCAGCGTCACCACCGCCGCACCGCCCAGCCCGATGTTGTGCGCCAGCCCCACCCGCGCCCCCTCGACCTGCCGCGGACCGGCCTCGCCGCGCAACTGCCACACCAGCTCCGCCGCCTGCGCCAGCCCCGTCGCCCCCAGCGGATGCCCCTTGGAGATCAGCCCGCCGGAGGGGTTCACCACCCACCGCCCGCCGTACGTCGTCGCGCCCGACTCCACCAGCTTCCCGGCGGCACCGTCCTCGCACATGCCCAGCGCCTCGTACGTCAGCAGCTCGTTGATCGAGAAGCAGTCGTGCAGCTCCACCACGTCCACGTCCTCGATGCCGAGCCCCGAGGCCTCGTACGCCTGCCGGGCCGCCGCCGCCGTCATCGGCTTGCCGACCACGTCGATGCACGAGCCCGAGGCGAAGGAGGCCTCGGTGTCCGTCGTCATCGACTGTCCGACGATCTCCACCGCCTTGTCGTGCAGCCCGTGCCGCACCAGGAACCGCTCGGACACCACCAGCGCCGCCGCCGCGCCGTCCGAGGTCGGCGAGCACTGGAGCTTCGTCAGCGGCGCGTGGATCTCCTTCGCCGCCAGGATCTCCTCGACCGAGTACACGTCCTGGAACTGCGCGTTCGGGTTGTTCGCCGAGTGGCGGTGGTTCTTCGCGCCGACCGCCGCGAGCTGCGCGGCCGTGGTCCCGTACCGCTCCATGTGTTCCCGCGCCGCGTTGCCGAAGATCTGCGCCGTGGGCGGGGACATCTCGAAGCCGTGGCCCGCGGCCATGATCCCGTAGTGCCGGGCCACCGGGGACGTCTTGAAGGATTCATCAGCGGCTCCGCCGCGGGCACCCCCGTCCGCTCCCCCGCCCAGCGCGCCGCGCTTCATCTTCTCGAAGCCCAGCGCCAGCACGCAGTCGCTGATCCCGCCCTGCACGAACTGCCGCGCCATCATCAGCGCCGTCGAGCCCGTCGCGCAGTTGTTGTTGACGTTGTAGACCGGCACCCCGGAGAGCCCCAGCTCGTACGCGGCCCGCTGGCCGGCGGTGGAGGCCTGGAAGCAGTAGCCCACCGGGACCTGTTCGACCAGTCCGTAGTCGATGCCCGCGTCCGCGAGCGCCGCCGATCCTGCCTCCCGCACCATGTCCCAGTACTGCCAGTCCCGCGACTCCGGCTTCTCGAACTTCGTCATGCCGACGCCCACGATGTACGACTTCATGCCCGACAACTCCTAGTCCCTGGGTAGGCCGAGGATCCGCTCGGCGACGACATTGAGCTGGACCTGCGTGGTGCCCCCGGCGATGGTCAGGCAGCGGGACATGAGCATCCCGTGCACCGCCCGCTCCCCCGCCCCCTCCCGCACCGCGCCCGCCGGTCCCAGCAGTTCGAGCGCGAGCTCGGCGGTCCGCTGCTGGTGCGGGGTCTGGACGAGCTTGCGTACGGAGGCGCCCGCGCCGGGCTCCAGCCCCGACACCTGCTGGAGTGTGGTGCGCAGCCCGATGCAGGCCAGGGCGTGCGCCTCGGCGGCGAGTGCGCCGATCCGCGCCCGGTAGGTGCCGTCGAGGTCGGCGGCGCGCGCGAGGAGCGCCTCCAGGCCCGTGTCGAAGGTCATCTGGTCGGCCATGTGGACGCGTTCGTTGCCGAGGGTGTTGCGGGCCACCTTCCAGCCGCCGTCCGCCGCGCCGACCAGCGCGTCCGCCGGGAGCTCCACGTCGTCGAAGTACACCTCGTTGAAGAGGGCCTCGCCGGTGATCTCCTTCAGCGGCCGGACGTCGATGCCGGGGGTGTTCTTCATGTCGACGACGAAGTAGCCGAGACCCTTGTGCTTGGGCGCGTCCGGGTCGGTACGGGCCAGCAGGATCCCGAAGTCGGCGCTGTGCGCGGAACTCGTCCACACCTTCTGCCCGTTGACCTTCCAGGAGCCGTCCTCCCCGCGCTCCGCCCGGGTCCGCAGCGAGGCCAGGTCGGAGCCCGCGCCCGGCTCCGAGAAGAGCTGGCACCAGGTGATGTCGCCGCGCAGGGTCGCCGCGACGTAGGCCTCCCGCTGGGCGGGCGTCCCGTAGGCGAGCAGCGAGGGCACCACCCAGGTGGCGATCCCGAGGTCGGCGACCTTCACGCCGGCCGCGCTCAGCTCCTGCTGGACGACGAGCTGCTCGACGGGGCCCGCGCCGATCCCGTAGGGCGGCGGCAGATGGGGCGCCGCGTAGCCGGTGGGGGCCAGGATCCGGCGGGCGGCGGCCGGGCCCTGCCCGCGCGCGCCCTCGATGGCGGCGCGCGCCTTGGCCCGGTGAGCCTCGGCCTGGACCGGCAGCTCCAGGCGCAGCTCGCGCCGCGCACCCCCCGCCGCGCACCGCACGGCCCGTACGCGGTGCCCGTCGCCGGACCCCAGTAGCTGGCGGGCGACCAGCGCCCGCCGCAGGTAGATGTGGGCGTCGTGCTCCCAGGTGAAGCCGATCCCGCCGAGGAGCTGGATGCAGTCCTTGGCGCAGGAGTAGGCGGCGTCCAGGGCTGTCCCGGCGGCGAGGGCGGCGACCAGCGCGCGCACGTCGGCGGGCTCGTCCATCGCCTGCGCGGCGTCCCAGGCCAGCGCCCGGGCCTGTTCCAGCCGGACCAGCATGTCGGCGCACAGGTGCTTGACGCCCTGGAACTGCCCGATGGGCCGGCCGAACTGCTCGCGCACCTTGGCGTACTCGGCGGCGGTGTGCAGCGCCCAGGCGGCGGTGCCGCAGGCGTCGGCGGCGAAGAGCGTGCAGGCCAGGTCCCGGACCAGGGCCGCGTCCAGCGCCAGCAGCCGGTCCGGGGCGGTGACGACCCCGCGCGCCCGCACCTCGGCGGTGGGGCGGGTGGGGTCGGCGCTGTCGTGCGTGCGGATGTCCAGCGCGGCGGCGTCCACGGCGAACCAGCGGGTGCCGTCCGCGGCCTCGGCGGCGAGCAGCACCAGGTCGGCCTCCCCGGCGCCGAGGACGGGCGGGGCGAGTCCGTCGAGCAGGTGGCCGCCGCCCTCGACGGCGACGGCGGTCAGGGTCCCCGGCCCGAGCGCGACCGCCCCGACCCGGCCTTCGAGCGGCTCGGCGCCGGCCCGGTCCAGCAGTACGGAGGCCAGCGCGCTCGGCAGGTACGCCCCGGGCAGCGCGGCCCGGGCCGTCTCCTCGACGACGACGGCGAGGTCGAGCAGGGTGCCGCCGTCCAGGTGCGGGTCGAGCAGCCCCTGCGCGGTCAGCGCGTCCCAGTAGGCGGGCCGCGCCCCGGTCTGCGGCGGGGTGTCGAGCAGCTTGCGGACCTCCTCGGGAGGCACGGCCCGCGCGACCCACCCGCGCACCGCCTCGGCCAACTCGCGCTGCTCCTGCGTGATTCCGATGCCCATGCGCGGCAGACTAGAACACGTTCCAATCTGACGGAAGGTCAGATGGAGGGTCATTCAGGGACCGGGGGGCGGGAACCGCTGCCGGAAGGAGGGGCGTCCCTCGATGGACAAGATCGATTACGGGTTCGAAGGGGTCTGGAATGACCGGCACAGCCACCCGATACCTCTACCTCGCCCGGCACGGCGAGGCCTCACCGGACGAGAGCGGGCTCACCGAGGCGGGCCGACGGCAGGCCGCACTGCTCGGCCGGCGCCTGCGGGACGTCCCCCTCGCTGCCGTCCACCACGGCCCGCTGCCCCGGGCACAGCAGACGGCACACCTGATCGGCGACCAGCTGACGAACGTCCCCCTGCACCTTTCGGACGCCGCCGGCGACTACGTCCCCTACCTGCCGGAAAGGGAGGAACTCCCGGCGGAATCAGCCGACTACTACCTCGACTTCCTCGCCGGTGCGAGCGCCGAGGAGCGCGAGCACGGACCCGCACTGGCCCGCCGGGCGATGGACCTGTTCACCGGGCCGGTGGACGGCACGGAGGACCGGCACGAACTGGTCGTCACCCACAACTTCCTGGTCGCCTGGCTCGTCCGGGAGGCCATGTACGCACCGAAATGGCGCTGGCTCGGCCTCAACCACTCCAACGCCGCCCTGACCGTCATCCGCTACGCGCCCGGCCGGCCCGCAACCGTTCTGTGCTCCAACGACATGCGGCACCTGCCGGCCGAACTGCGCTGGACCGGCTTCCCGCCCGAGTTGCACGTCTGAAAGAGACCGTCCGGGGGCGCGGTTTCCCGCGCCCCCTCGGGTGGTGCCCGGCCGGCGAGCCGGTTCAGAGGAACCACATGAACTGGACCCTGATGGAGAGGTCCTCGGGCCAGCGCGCTTCCATGCGGACCTTCACCTTTCCTCCGTCCAGGCCGACCACGCTGTGCAGGGTGACGACCGCGGATCCCATGATGGGCTTGTCGGTGACGGGGCTGAATTCCGCGATGCCGGCGAGCACCATGGCGTACGCTCCGCCGAAGCCGGGCAGCTTCACCTCCCCGTCGAAGACACCGTGGCCCCGGAAGTCGAAGGACTGCGAGGCCATCTCCGGATTGAACTGCGCCTCGCCCCCGCTTCCGCCTGTGGACGGGATGCCTTGCCGGGGCTCGGCCTGCACTGCGCTGCCGCTTGCCGTGTTCTGGGTCATGTCCGTTCCCTTCGGTGAGGGGGATCCCGGTATGGCACATGACGTGCAGGTGTCCGCACGCCACGCCTGTGCGGGGATCTCCGGAGGACCGGGCCGTGTGCGCCGGCGGCTCGACGGGGGAGGATGTCTCCGCCTCGCGGTCCGAGCCGACCGCGGAAGTTCCGGTCTGCTTCTCATCGTGGGCCGGATCCCGGTCGCCGCGACCCCCTGACTTCAGGGATGTACGAACCGCGGATCAGCGGGTCAGCGCGGCGCCGAGTTCATCGCGCCCGTCCGCCCCGGTCTTGCGGAAGACGGCCTTGAGGTGGTCGTTGACCGTGTACGCGGACAGGTCGAGGCGGCGGGCGATCTGCTTGACGGACGCCCCCGTGCGGAGCTGCGTGACGACGTCGCGCTCCCGGGGGGTGATGCCGTACCACGCGCACAACGACGGCAGGACCAGGTCCCATGTGGCCCCCTGGACGACGAGGGCCACATCGCCTGCGGCGCCCGCGTCGAGCACCTGCCCCTGACAGGTGGTCCAGCGGCCGGAGGCGGCCGGGGGCGCGCACACCAGGGGAAGCGCCCCGCCCTGACGGCGGGCTTGCGTCCGGGCGACGAGGGAGAGCGAGACGAAGAAGGCTTCCGGCACCCACGAGGGGATGGCGTGCGCCGACCACTGGTCCAGCCACAGCTGCGCCTGGGGGCTGACCGCCTTGATCCGGTGGTCGGGACCGACGGTGATCACTCCCGCCGACAGAGGGGGAACCTCGGGGCAGAGCGGACCGGACGTCGCGTACCGGCGCAGGGCTGCCATCAGTGCCGGTACGAGCCGGGCCGCCCGCCGGAGGTCGTCCTGGCCGAACGGCGCGGCACCTTCACAGCGGAGCAGCCCGAGAGCCCCCCACACGCCATGCCTGTCCTGGAGGAGCAGACGCAGCTCGGAACTCGCACCGTGGGCGGTGAGGATCTTCCGCACACGCGGGTCGGGCACGGGCGACCCGTCGGTGCCCGCGCCCACGACGACGGCCGGGGTCCGCAGGAGGGTCGGATCCGCCGACCGCTGCGGGCCGCCCCCCAGATGCCGGTGCATGACGAGCTCCATGACCAGCGCGGGGTCGTACTGGTGCCAGAAACTGAAACTGCCCAGCCCAGGACCGGTTGCCGGGTCGGTGCCCACCAGGCTCAGCGCGTCGTGGGCCACGATGGGGGCGAGCACACGCGAAATCCCCGCTCCGACCTGCTCGGGCCCGGCGTTCTGGCGGGCCGCGGCATAGAGGTCACACGCCAGACGCCTGTCATCGAAGAACGTAAGGCTCACATCACCCCATTATCACCGCATGCGCCCGGTGCGGCCCAGGCCGGCGGCGGCCGGTGCCGCCGGCGGGCCGGAAAGACGCTCGTCCCGTAGTCGCGGGCAAGTCGCCGCGGGGCGTAAGGCCTCAAAGGCGGTCCGAGTGCACCCGCAGATAGCGGGTCCACCGACTCACTTCACCCCAACTCGGGCTTATATACAGGCTGTTGAGTACCCATGGGCCGTTCACTATAGTCGGCGTGAACACGGCCGGCCTGGGTCCGAGCGTGCCGCTTTCGGGAAGTGACTCCCCTTCGTGGCGGCCGATTTGGCGCCGGCGAAATCACGCCACTACGTAGGGGGATGAACCATGCGCATGAAGCGGACCCTGGCACTCCTGGTTGCCTCAGCTGCTGTCACGCTCGGAATGGCCACCCCGGCCAGCGCGTACGCATGCCAGACCGGCTTTTTCTGTCTCTACTACAACTCCAACCAGGCCGGCGCCCGATGGTTCACGGACGGGGATGTACCCAATCTCGCCGGGGAAGAATTCACCACGTGGGCCAATGGTGAGGGCGAGCCGGTGAAGAACAATGCCGCGTCGACCCAGAACGCTTCGAACTACTGCTACCGGGTCTACTACAACTCGAACTACGCCGGCCCGTACGACACCGTTCCGGCCCACTCGTCCCGGAACCTTGTGAACACGTACAACAACAACGCTTCCGTCAGGGACCTGATCTGCTGAGCATCGGCGCCTGAACGTGCACCGGGAAGGGTGTTCCGCAACCGCCCTCGCGGCTGCGGAACACCCTTCCTTGCCCCTGTAGAGGAATCCCGTGAACGTGACCACCCCATCCTCCAGAGCGTGTGCCGGCATGGCGGTGCTCCTGCTTCCGCTCCTGTCCGCCTGCACGGCCGACACCGCCGGTCCCGGCGGAACAGCAGGCCCGACGGCGGCGCACCGGCTCGCCGACAGCAAGGCCCTCACACTGCCCCTGGACGCATACCTGCTGACGACGACCGACGCGGGCACGCTCGCCCGCGGGCGCGATTCCCTCATGCAGCGGTGCCTTGCCGGATTCGGCGTCCCATATACCCCTAAAGCTCTGGGAAACACCGATATCGAAACGAACGAGCGGCGCTACGGCCTGGCCGACGCCGAGCTCGCGAAGGAACACGGATATCACGTGCCCGACATGGACAAACGGGCCGAAGACTATCCATCGTCGGCCATGCCGCTCGTCAGGGGCGACGTGACCACCTACAACGGCGTGGCCGTACCGCAAGGCGGATGCATCGGAGAGGTACAGAGGGGACTTTTCGAGGTCGAGCTGCAGGACGCCTTGGATCTTGCCCATAAGCTCAACATGGAAAGCTACACGAAGTCGCAGAAGGCTCCCACGGTGGTGAAAGCGACCGGGGAATGGTCGAACTGCATGAAGGGATCCGGGCACACCTACCCCGACCCCCTCGCCGCAATCAACGACAAAGAATTCAGTGGCGCATCCGCCGGCCCCCACGAGAAGGAAGTGGCACTCGCCGACGTACGGTGCAAGCAGAAGGTGAACCTGATCGGCATATGGTCCGACGCCGAAAGTGAATACCAGCGGTTCCTGATCGAGTCCAATTCGAGCGCCCTGGCCGGTCCGCTGCTCGCCAAGCAGAAAACCATGTCCGCCGCGAAGGCGGCGACAGGGCAGTAGAGCGGGCGGGCCGGGAGGTCGCGGAGACGGCCGTAGGCTGGCCGGGACTCATCCCCGACGGGCAGGAGGCCACGATGACCGGGACGACCGGGACGACGGTGGAGCAGGTCATGGCCGAGCTGGCCGGGCTGGAGGACCCGAAGACGCGCGCGGTGAACGAGCGACACGGTGACGATCACGGCGTGAACCTCACCAAGCTGCGCGCGGTCGCCAAGCGGCTCAAGACACAGCAGGACCTCGCACGCGAACTCTGGAAGACCGAAGACACCGCGGCCAGGCTCCTGGCGCTGCTGATCTGCCGCCCGAAGGCCTTCGAGCGCGACGAGCTGGACACCATGCTGCGCGAGGCCCGCACCCCCAAGGTGCACGACTGGCTCGTGAACTACATCGTGAAGAAGAGCCCGCACTGCGAAGAACTGCGCCTCGCCTGGTTCGCGGATCCCGACCCGGTGGTCGCGAGCGCCGGCTGGGCACTGACCACCGAGCGGGTCGCGAAGAAGCCCGACGGCCTCGATCTCCCGGGGCTGCTCGATGCCATCGAGGCGGAGATGAAGGACGCCCCGGAGCGTCTGCAGTGGGCGATGAACCACTGCCTGGCCCAGATCGGGATCGAGCACCCCGAGTACCGCGCCCGCGCCATCGACATCGGCGAGCGCCTGGAAGTCCTCAAGGACTACCCGACCCCTCCGAACTGCACGTCCCCGTTCGCGCCCGCCTGGATCGGCGAGATGGTGCGACGTCAGCAGGAGAAGCAGTAGGAGGGGCGCTCAGCCGGGTTTGACCGGCACGGGCTTCAGTGCCGCCTTGGCGACCTCCTTGGCCTTCTGCTCACAGCCCCCGGGCTGGTAGAGCCCGACCCAGACGACCAGGTTGCCGTGCCGGACGGAGAGCGCACAGGTCCATTCGGTACTGCCGGGGGACGCCCAGTACGCCCCGTCGCCGAACCCGAGGTTGTTCACCCGCTTCCCCCCGGCCGCGGCCGTGGCGAAACCGGCCTGCTGGAGCCTCGCGTTGGCCCCGTCGTCACCGCCCCGCTTGACGTCCCACCGGACCAGCGCGGTCCGCCGGCCGGCCAAGGAGTCGTACCAGGTACACATCGTGTGCACCTCGGTCTTGTTCGCGCTGTGGAAGTCCTGCTTGGCATCCCGCCCGGTCAGGGGGAGGTACTGGGTGGCCTTCTGGCAGGCCGGTACGTCGGCGTAGGCCGCGGGATCGGCGCCTTCCGCCGCCCGGTGGTCCAGGGTGTACGCACCCACACCGACCCCCGTCGCCACCAGCACTCCGGCAGCCACCAGCGCCACCGTCCGCGACCGCCTCCGGGGCGGGGTCGGCGCCGGCTCGGCCGGCGGGGCGGACTCCGTGGCCTCGGCCGCCCGCTCCACCACCACGGCGGGCTCCGGCTCCGGAACCGGCTCAGGGAGCGGTTCCGGCGGCGCCACCACGGTCGCCGTGTCGGCGGACAGCAGCCGGTCGATGTCCGCCCGCTGCGCGGCCTGCATCCGGTACACGGCGGGCGGCCACTGCAGGCCTGTCGGAGCGACCGGCCCGAGGAGTTCGAGCAGCTGCGCCGGGGTGGGCCTGGCCGCCGGGTCCTTGGCCAGGCAGCGCTCCACGATCCCGCGCAGCCCGTCGGGCACGGCACTCAGGTCGGGGGTGGAGTGCACCACGTCGTAGAGCGTCCGGAGGGTCGAGGCCCCGGCGAAGGGGCTGCTGCCCGTGAACGCCATGACCAGCATCGATCCGAGCGAGAACACATCGCTCGCCGGTGTCAGCGGCTTGCTCTCGGCCTGCTCGGGCGACATGAAGGAGGGCGAACCGATCACCCAGCCGGTGCGCGTCAGCCCGCTGTCGCCCTCGACCTCGCCCTCGGTGGCCCGCGCGATGCCGAGGTCGATGACGCGTACGCCGTCCTCGGTGAGGAGCACGTTGTCGGGCTTGAGGTCCCGGTGGATCAGCCCCGCCCGGTGGATCTCCGCGAGCGCCGACGCGAGCCCCGCCGCCAGCCGGTGGACGACGGCTTCCTCCAGCACGCCGTCCGCCTTGACCACGGCCCCCAGCGAGGGCCCGGACACGAACACCGAGGCCAGCCACGGTGTCGGCGCGTCCGGGTCGGCATCCATGACGGCCGCCGTATAGGCACCGGAGACCTTGCGCGAGGCCGCGACCTCGCGCCGGAAACGGGCCCGGAAGTCCTCGTCGTCGGCGAAGTGCGCGAGCACCTGCTTGACGGCGACGAGCCGCCCGTCGGGCCCCGCGCACAGCAGTACCCGCCCCATGCCTCCCTGCCCGAGCACGCCGGCCACCTTGAACGGCCCCACGTGCGTCGGACCGGCTGGTCCTACGCGCTCCATTCCCCCGACTCCCTCCCCGTCGTCAGGGAGCGGATCATACCGAGAGGGACTTCACGAAGGCCTCGAACGCCGCCGGGTGGACGGTGAAGACGGGACCCTCGGGGTCCTTGGAGTCCCGGACGGCGACGCGGCAGGGCTGCGCGGCGATCTCGATGCACTGGCCGCCGTTGTCACCGCTGTACGAGGACTTGAGCCAGCCGGTGTCACCGAGCGGCGCGCACTCGACGCAGTCCCCGGCGGTCCCGCTGTACGAAGACTTACGCCACTGCGCGACCGTCAGGTTCCGGATGGTGTCCATAACGCTCCTCCATTACGCAGGCGATCCGTGCCGCCGAGCCCTCCAGGGACAGGGCGGATGCCTGCAAATGATCGTATCGGAGCGAACCCTCCCTGAGAGCTTGCGGATTGGCCGTCATATGGCCCTGCACGAAGTCCTCGGTGTAGACGATGTCGGGGTCACCCTCGAACCGAAGAAGGCAGAACGATCCCATCACCCCCGCGTGGGCACCCACCTCGAACGGCAGGATCTGTACCTTCACCCACTCCCTCCTCTGCAGGGCCAGCAAGTGGGCGAGCTGGTTCCGCATGACCTCGCGGCCACCGATCTCCTGATGCAACACCGCCTCACTCATCACCACCCAGATCAGTGGCGGGTCTTCGCGGTCGAGTGGCCGCTGCCGATCAATCCGCGCGGCCACCTTCCCGTCCAGGTCCCCCTCGGTCCGCGCGCCGAGCACGGCCCGCGCGTAGGCCGGCGTCTGCAGCAGCCCGTCCACCAACTGTGCCTGGAATGAGTAAATGTACGAGGCCCGCGCCTCCATCTCCGCGTACGGCTGGAACCAGGTCGGCAGCTGACTCCGCAGCACCAGACCCACCAGTCGCGAGAACAGACCGCCAGTGCCCAGCGCGGCATCCACCCGCTCGGAGAAGTCCCGGGTCGGGATGCGCTTCGTCGTCTCGATCTGGCCGATCAGGGAGCCCGTACAGAAGATGATCTCGCCCAACTGTGCCTGCTTCAGGCCCGCCTGCTCCCTCAGCCGCCGCAGTTCGTAGCCGTAGTAGTCCAGCGGCGAGGCGCTGGGATCGAGCTCGCGGATCTTGACCATGAGGTGGTCACCCCCAAGTTCACGCTGTGCGTTCGGCGTTCGTTTCGCCCTGTCGCCGAACGTAATCAGTCGACTGCGCTCCGGTGGTACGAATCACGCACTCGGTCGCGGTCGGTCAGAAGCGGTCGTCAGCCGCTCCACTCACATGCGGCGATAATGCTCTGCCGAACTGATCTTGCGGTGACGGGGGCCTGGCAGGTGCGGGAAGTGATCGAAGACCGGTACGCGCTGGCCGAGTTGCTCGGCCGGGGCGGCTTCGGCGAGGTGTGGCGGGCCGAGGACAGCCGGGTGGGCCGCCAGGTCGCCGTCAAGATCGGATATCCGCAGACGCCGGAGGACACCCGCCGCTTCGAGCGGGAGGCCAGTCTCGCCGGGAATCTCGCGCACCCCAACATCGCCACCATCCACGACTTCGGCCGCACCGAACGCGAGGGGCGCGACGCCGTCTACCTCGTCATGGAGCTGCTCCGGGGCCGCAGCCTGGCCGAGGTGCTGGAAGCCGGCGTACCGCCGCTCGCGGACGCCCTGGAGTGGGCCGGGCGCATCGCGGACGCGCTGGGGGCGGCCCACGCCGCCGGGATCGTCCACCGGGACGTCAAGCCGGCCAACGTGATGGTCACCGACGGCGGGCTGACGAAGGTGCTCGACTTCGGCATCGCCAAGGCCGGGGGCGCCGCTGGCGCCGCCACCACGACGGGCCTGACGGCCACCGGCATGATCATCGGCTCCTTCCCGTACATGGCTCCCGAGCGGTGGACCGGCGGGGCCAACGGTGTGCCCGTCGACGGGCGGGCCGACCTGTACGCCCTGGGCTGCGTGCTGACGGAGCTGCTGACCGGCATCCGTCCCTTCGCCGCGCGCGAGATGCACGAGCTGCTCGCCCAGCACCTCACGACCGCGCCGCCCGCGCCGAGTTCGCTGCGGGCGGGACTGCCGGCCGCACTGGACTCCCTCGTACTGGAGCTGCTCGCGAAGGACCCGGCGGACCGGCCCGCGGACGCGGCCGAGGTGTCCCGGCGGCTGGCGGAGATCGCCCGGAGCGAGGCCCCCGTACCGCAAGGACCGACACCGACACCGGCGGTGTCCTTCCCGCCCCCGCCGTCCTACGCCCCCACCGTGCACACCGCGGCCGCCGATCCGGTCCGCGCGATGCTGGAGCGCAGGCTGACGCAGCTGCTGGAGGACGAACCGGCCGACGTCGTGGAACGGCTCCGCATGCTGACCGACGACCTGACCGAGGAGCTCGGCGCCCAGGACGCCCTGACGGTGCGGGCCGCCTACCACCGCGTGATGCGGGTCCCGGGGCCGTCCAGAACGATCGATCTGGAACGCCTGCTGCCGCGCATGGTGCGGGTCCTGGGCCTGGACCACCCGGACACGATCACCGGGCGTGCCGCCTGGGTCGGGGAAGCGGCGGCCTTCGGGCCCGGTGACGGCCGCCGGCACGAGCAGGAGCTGCGCGAGATCGTCGAGCAGGCGACGCGGGTGTTCGGCACGCACGCCCTGGTCACGCTGACCGCCCGCTACCACCTCGCGTCGGCCATGCACCGCGGCGCCCACGCCCGCGACGGCCAGTGGGACGCGCGCAGCCGGGAGCGCGCGCTGAGCGAGCGCGCCTGGCTGGGGCCGCTGCTGCCCGACCTGGAATGGGCCCTGACCGCCGGCAGTCCCGTCCTGCTGGACGTGCGGCGCAGGCTGGCCCACGACGCCTGGCTGGTCGGCGACATCGCCGGCGCCGCGCTCCTGTACTGGCGGCTCTTCCCCGACCTCGCCGAACTCGCCGAGCGCGGCAATCCGGAAGTGGCCCACCGGGTGCTCCGCGCCATCGGCGAGGCGGGCGATCCGGCTGCCGCCCTGGCGCACCTGAACCCGCTGCTGCGCCGGCTCCCCTTCCTCCCCGGCATGCAGGAGTTGGCCCAGGAGGTCTCCGACACCCGGGCGGACTTCCGGCGTGCCGTACGGGAACAGCGGCGGGCCGAGGGGACGGGCGGGCCGGGCGGCCTGTCCCGGCTGTTCGGCCGCTGACCGGGCGGCGGCGTACGAGCGCACCCCGGCCGTAGCGTCCTACCAGCGGGTAAGGCACCATGGGCCGCCACACACGATCACCGCCGGAGGAACCATGGCCACCCCCAAGCCGGAGACCCTCGCCGCCTTCGAGGCCGCCAAGGGGTTCATGCCCGTACGCGAGGGCCTCGCCCTGTACGAGGCGGCCGCCGCGGCCGGGGCGCTCGGGCTGCCGCTGCTGGAGGTCGGCACGTACTGCGGCCGCTCCACCATCCTGCTCGCCGATGCCGCCCGCGAGGCCGGCGTGGCGGCGATCACCGTCGACCACCACCGGGGCAGCGAGGAGCAGCAGCCGGGCTGGGAGTACCACGACCCGACGGTCGTGGACCCGGAGGTCGGGCTGATGGACACCCTGCCGACCTTCCGCCGGACCCTCCACAAGGCCGGGCTGGAGGACCACGTGATCGCGATCGTCGGCCGGTCCCCGCAGGTCGCGGCCGCCTGGGGAGGCAAGCTCGGCTTCGTCTTCATCGACGGCGGCCACACGGACGAGCACGCGAGCGGCGACTACGAGGGCTGGGCCCCGCACGTCGCGGAGGGCGGCACGCTCGTGATCCACGACGTCTTCCCGGACCCGGCCGACGGCGGCCAGGCCCCGTACCGGATCTATCTGCGGGCTCTGGCCTCCGGCGCCTTCGAGGAGATCTCCGTCACCGACTCGCTGCGTGTGCTGCGGCGTACGGGCGCGGGCATCTGAGGGCTGGGGGCACGCTCATCAGGCCGGTCAGCTGACCTGATGAACGCCAGGCATACCATCGCACCACGCCTTCGGATGGCCTACGGTCCGGACGGGCGCCGGTAGCCCGGTCTAGCATCGCGGCGTGCGCAACGACAACAGTCCCCCGCCCCCCGAGTCCGGCTCGTCCATCGACCCGGACCGGTCCTGGTTCACCCGGCGCTCCACGCTCGTCGTCGGGGTTGCCGCGCTCGCCCCGGCCGCTCTGGCGGGCTGGGTCCTGACCCAGGCGTTCGCCGGGCCGGGGTCCGACGGGCCGTCCCGCTCGGCGCCCACGTCCTCCTCGCACTCGGCGCTGTCGCCGGGCCAGCGGGACGCGAAGCCGGGCTCCACCCCGAGCGAGGGCGCGAGTACGAGCCCCAGCGCCAGTCAGAGCACCACGGCTGCAGCGCCCGCACCCGCACCCGCACCCGCCAAGGGCCCGCTCACCGGCCGGACCGTGGTCGTCGACCCCGGCCACAACGCCGGGAACTTCGAGCACACCGACGAGATCGACCAGCAGGTCGACATCGGCACGGGCCGCAAGGAGTGCGACACCACCGGCACGACCACCAACGCCGGCTACAAGGAGGCGGACTTCACCCTCGACGTCTCCCGGCGCCTGCGGACCGCGCTGGAGGCCCAGGGGGCCAAGGTCGTCCTCACCCACCAGGCCGACCGCCCCTGGGGGCCCTGCATCACCGAGCGCGCCCGCATCGGCAACGAGGCGAAGGCCGACGCCGTCGTGTCCGTCCACGCCGACGGGGTCTCGGCGGGCAACCGCGGCTTCCACATCATCCTCCCGGCCAAGGTCAAGGGCGGCGCCGCGGACACCGCGAAAATCGTCGGACCGTCCCGGGAGCTGGGCGAGCGGATCGCCGGGAACTTCGCCCGCACCACCGGCTCCGCCCCCGCCAACTACCTGGGCAGCGGTACCGGCTTGGTCGTCCGGGACGACCTCGGCGGACTGAACCTGTCAACTCAGCCCAAGGTGTTCATCGAATGCGGCAACATGCGTGACGCCAAGGACGCGGCGCAGCTGACGAGTCCGGAGTGGCGGCAGAAGGCGGCTCAGGGCATCGCGGACGGCATCGTCGGCTTCCTGGGCGGGTAGTCCCCCTCGGGAGTCCGGCGGGACCACCCGCCGACCCGATCATCTCGGCCGTCGGAAACCTCCGTACCATGGTGCAGCCCGCCCTGCTGCAGACACGTTCTGCGACCGTGGCACCACGAGACGACGACCGAGACCGAGAAGGACACCTGAGACGTGAACATCCGCTCCCTCACTCGAGGCGACGGCGTGGTGATCGGAGCAGCGGCGCTGCTGTTCATCGCCTCGTTCCTCGACTTCTACTCCGCCACCGGCGTCGACCGGCCGAGCCCGTGGGACCTCGGCTCCAACCACCTGACGCTCCCCAGCATCTTCCTGCTCGGCTTCATCGCCGCCGGTCTGCTGATCGCGGCCCGCTTCCAGCCCGAGCGCAAGCTGGCCGGCCTGCCGCTGACGGCGTGGGGCACCGTGCTCGCCGTCTCCGCCGCCTGGTCGTCGGTGTGGGCGCTCATCGCGTGCCCGGAGATTTTCGACCTGGGCGCGGGCTCCTTCCTCGCCCTCATCGCCACGCTGGCTCTGGCCGGTGTGGCCGTGGCCGGGGCGAAGGTCCCGGCCCTCGCCGGCCAGCTCGTCCCGGAACCGCGGCCCGCCGCCGTCCCGCCGTACGCGGGCCAGCCGGGCCAGCCCCAGCCGGGTGCCGGGTACGGCTACCCGGGTGCGCAGCAGACCCCGTACGGTTCCACGCCGCAGCCGGTCCCGCCGTACGGCGGCACGCCGAACCCGGCCCCGGGTCCCGGTCCGCAGGACTCCCAGCACACCCCGGCCCCGGCCCCGGCGGCGGACTTCACGCCGTTCTGGTTCGCGGTGCCGGTGGCCCGTCCCCTCTACGGGGAGGACGGCTCCCCGACCCCGATCGCCGAACTCGCCCCGGGCACCTGGTACCTGGCCGTCGAGCAGCGTGGCGCGGCCACTCTGATCGCCCAGACCCAGGACGGCCGCCGCGGCGTGCTGAACGACACCTCGGGCATCCAGCGCGGCTGACCGCCGCCCGGACCGACCGAGCCGACGGCCCCCCGCCCTTCCGGGCGGGGGGCCGTTGCCCTACAGTCACCTGACGCCTCGTCAGATTCTGAAGGGACCGCAGATGCGCCTCGGACTCGCACTCGGCTACTGGGGCCGCGGCCCCGCCCCCGCCCACCTCGACCTCGCCACCGAGGCCGAGAACCTCGGCTACCACTCGGTGTGGACCGCCGAAGCCTGGGGCTCGGACGCCTTCACCCCGCTGACCTGGATCGCCGCGCACACCTCGCGGATCCGCCTCGGCACGGCCATCGCGCAGATGGCCGCCCGCACCCCGACCGCCACGGCCATGCACGCCCTGACCCTGGACCACCTCTCCGGCGGCCGGATGATGCTCGGCCTCGGCCTCTCCGGGCCCCAGGTCGTCGAGGGCTGGTACGGTCGCCCCTTCCCCTCCAGCCCGCTCACGGCCACCCGCGAGTACGTGGACGTCATCCGCCAGGTGCTGCGCCGCGAGGCCCCCGTCGCTCTCGACGGCCGCTTCCACCAGCACCCGTACCGCGGGGAGGACGGCACCGGCATCGGCAAACCCCTCAAGCCGATCACCCACCCGCTCCGCGCGGACCTGCCCCTCCTCCTAGGCGCGGAGGGCCCGAAGAACATCGCCCAGACCACCCGGATCGCGGACGGCTGGCTCCCCCTGTACTGGTCCCCGACCCGCACCGACGTCTACCAGGCCTCCCTCACCGGCCTCCCCGAGGGCTTCATGATCGCGCCGATGGCCCGCGCCAAGGTCTGCGACGACGTCGCGGAGGGACTGCTCCCGGTCAAGGCGATGCTCGGCTTCTACATCGGCGGCATGGGCCACGCGGCCCGCAACTTCCACGCCGACCTGATGGCCCGCATGGGCTACGAGGAGGAGGCTCGCCGCATCCAGGAGCTGTTCCTCGCGGGCCGCAAGGAGGAGGCGGTCCTGGCCGTACCGGACGAGTTCGCCGACGAGATCTCGCTCGTCGGCCCCCGGGAACGGATCGCCGAACGCCTGGACCTCTGGCGCAAGGGCCCGGTGACGGACCTCCTCCTGACGGCCCCGGACCCCCACACCCTGCGCGTCCTGGCGGAACTCAACAGCTGAGCGCGTTCGTCAAGATTCGGCCTGCGGTACGGCCTCCAGCAGCTCCTGCACATCCAGCGGCATGACGGCGATCTCGATGCTCCCACCGCCGTCGTAGGCGCAAGTGACGATCCGCGAGCCGGGGTTGATGGAGATCCCCTCCTTCACGGACGGCACCCGCACCCCGGTGGCCCGCCCGCCGGGCAACACGACGGCCTCCCCGCGCGCCGGAACCCACCGGGCCACGCCTTCCTCGGCGTACACCCGGCCCATCCGCCAGCGGCCTTCACCGGCCGGGATCCGGGCCATGCCGGGAATCCCGGGCACGGGCCCGGCGGCCGTCCGCGCACGATGCTTGCGCCGCAACAGCCACCCGGCCGCCACGGCGCCGAGCACAACCCCCACGATCTCGATCACCCACCCATTGTCCCTTGCCCTGGCCGGGCGGCGCGTTTCCGGCTGCGGCCCGGTGGCCACGCCTCAAGCGCCGGCGGGGCTGGGTGGGTCACGGCTGGGCGGGGTCGGGTCCGGGGGGTGGGGGTGCGGGGCCGCCGGCGGGTGTCTCCTCGGCTCGCGCGTGACGGGCCATCTCGGCCGTACCCGGCGGTTGCACGCTCGTCCTGCGGGGACACCCCCCACCGTCCCCACACCCCCACCCCGGCCGGATCCGCCCGCCTCCAACCAGGGCCGTGGGGTGGGGACACTCCGGGGGCTCCCCGCAGGACGAGCGCGCAACCCAGGCCGTACGGCGCCCGGCCGACCACGCCCCCGGCCGGGCGGCCAAACCCAGCCCCGCCGGCGCTTGAGGCGCGACCGCCAGGCCGCAGCCGAAACCGCTAGCCGCCCAGCTGCGACACGCTCGGAACCTTGTCCGTCACCGTCGCACCCGCACTCTGGCCCGCTTCCTTCACACTGCTGATGACACTGTCGAAGGCATCGATGTCACCGTCACCCGCCTGCCCCTTGCGCAGCTTGCTGCCGAGCCCCTTGAGGGACTCGATGCCCGCCGTGAGCGGGGCCACCGCCTTCGCCAGCAGCGGGTCGCCCTTGGCGTTCTCGGCCGCCGCCTTGAGCCGGTTGTACGCGAACGCACCCGCGAGGCCCGCCTTGATCAGCGCGAAGGTGCGTCCCTTGGCACCCTTCTTGAACTTGCCCGCGCGGTACGGCTTGACGATCCACTGGTAGGTCGCACCGGCCGCGAGCCCCGCGTTGGCGACGAAGCGCGTCTTGGCGAACTTCTGCTTCTCCGCGGACGTGCTGGGCGACGGCGTCGCGGCGGCCAGTTCGTCGGCCTCGGCGGCGACGGGCTCCGCCGCCGCGAGGGCGGCCAGCTCCCCCATCGACGCGGCGGAGAGCTCCTCGCGCGGGCCGTTTCCGCCACTGCCGCATGCGGTGGCGCCGACCATCAGCGCGGTGGACAGCACCACGGCGGTGACGGCGCGGCGGAATCGGACGGTCGTGGGTACGGACACGGTTTCCTCCGGGGACTGAGGCGTCCTCCGCAGCCTCACCCCGGTCCCCCCGCCCCGCCACCGGGGGAACCCGTTCGGGTTTACGACGCGTCAAGGCGGCAACACGCGCTGCATGAGCACTCACACACGAGTACGCACCCGGGGAAGCAGTCAGGCAGGCCGCGCCGTCGCACTGGTGGCGGACGTGCTCGCCTTCGTCATCGGACTCTGGATCCTGCTCTACCTGCTGGAGGCCAACCAGGGCAACGCCCTGGTCGACCTCGTCCACGACGTCGCGTCCTGGCTGGCGGCCTGGTCCTACGACCTGTTCACCTTCAGCCGCGAATGGGTCCAGGTCGTCATCGGCTACGGCATCGCCGCCGTGGCCTACCTCCTCGTCGGCCACGCCATAGCCGGCTGGCTCTACCGCCGCTGAGCCGGCCGCCCGGTCAGCCGCAGCAGTCGGGCTCCAGCCCGGCCGGGAGCGAGGTCCCGCCGAACACCTCGGTGGTGGCCTCGTCCCCGCCGAGCGCCGCGACGGCGAGCAGCAGCGACCCGGCCGTCCAGGTGGTCTGCTCCACCGGCCAGACGGCCTCGTCCTGGAACACGTACCCCGTCCAGTACATGCCGTTGTCCGCGCGCAGGTGGGTGATCGACCGCAGGATCTCCAGCGCCCGGTCCGACTCGCCCGTCGCCCACAGGGCGAGCGCCAGCTCGCAGGACTCGCCGCCCGTCACCCACGGGTTGGGCAGCACGCAGCGCACGCCCAGGTCCGGGACCACGAACTCGTCCCAGCGCTCCTCGATGCGCGCCTTGGCCTCCGAACCGGTCAGGGCCCCGCCCAGGACCGGGTAGTACCAGTCCATCGAGTAGTGGTTCTTGTCGAGGAACCGCTCCGGGTGACGCCGGATGGCGTGCCGCAGCGCGCCCGCCGCGAGCTCCCAGTCGGGCTGCGGCTCCTCGCGGTGCTCGGCGATGGCCAGCGCGCAGCGCAGCGCCTGGTGGATGGAGGAGGAGCCGGTCAGGAGGGCGTCGGTGACGGCCGTGCCGTCCGCCTCCCGCTTCCAGCCGATCTCGCCGCCCGGCTGCTGGAGCGTCAGGACGCACTCCACGGCCGCGTACACGGCAGGCCACATGCGGTCGAGGAAGGAGTCGTCGCCGGTGGAGAGGTAGTGGTGCCACACGCCGACGGCTATGTACGCGGTGAAGTTGCTCTCGCGGCTCGCGTCCTGCGGCTCCGCGGTGTCCACCCCGTCGGGCCGGTCGGCGTAGGCCGCGTACCAGGAACCGTCCTGGTTCTGGTGCCGGGCCAGCCACGCGTACGCCCGCTCCGCCGCCTCGTGCTCACCGGCCGCGTCCAGCGCCATCGCGGCCTCGGTGTGGTCCCACGGGTCGAGGTGGTGCCCGCGGAACCACGGTATGGCCCCGTCGGCGCGCTGCGCGGCGAGGATCCCCGCCACCGTCCGGGCGGCCTCCTCGGCCGTCAGCACGCCGTCCAGGACCAGGTGTTCGGTGCGCCCCGGCGTGCTCACTGGGCCGCGCTGACGGGGAGGTGGGGCTTGGTCGCGTACACCACGAAGCTCTTGCCGATGAGCGGGTTCAGGGCCTGCTCGGCGAGCCGCGTGGCCAGCGGCTTCTTCATGATGTCCCAGACCAGGAGCTTGTGGTACGCCTTGACGGGCAGCGCCTTGTCGTTGTCGACGCCGAAGGCGCACTTGAGCCACCAGTACGGGGAGTGCAGGCCGTGCGCGTGGTGCGTGCCGTACGGCTTGAGGCCCGCGGCCTTCATCTTGCCGAGCAGCTCGTCCGCCTTGTAGATGCGGATGTGGCCGCCCTCGACCTCGTGGTAGGCGTCGGAGAGCGCCCAGCAGATCTTCTCGGGGCCGTAGCGCGGCACGGTGATGGCGATGCGCCCGCCGGGCTTGAGGACGCGCACCATTTCGGCGAGCACGCCCTTGTCGTCGTGGATGTGCTCCATCACCTCGGAGATGATGACGACGTCGAAGGAGTCGTCGGGGAAGGGCAGTGCGAGCGCGTCGCCCTCCATCGCGGTGGCGGTGGCTCCGGCGGGGGCCTCACCGGCCTCCTTCATCGCTGCGAACCACTTGGCGACCTCGCGGATCTCCTCGCCGTTGCGGTCGACGGCGACCACCTGGGCGCCTCTCCGGTAGCACTCGAAGGCGTGCCGGCCTGCGCCGCAGCCCAGGTCGAGTACGCGGTCGCCTGCGGCGAGCGGGAACCGGGAGAAATCGACGGTCAGCACGGGGTCCTGCCTTCGCGGTCGCGGGGGTGTTCGGGGATGGGGAGGAAGCGGGGGAAGCAGAAGGAGCAGAAGGTCAGCGCGCCCGGCGGGTCCGGCCAGAGGCGGCCTGCTCGATGGCGGCGCGGTAGTGCGCGACGGTGCCCTTGGCGGCCGCGGCCCAGGTGAAGCGGGTCAGGACCCGTTCGCGCCCGGCGGCGCCCAGGCGGGCCCGCAGCTCCGGATCGCCCAGCATCCGGCCCAGCGCGGCGGCCAGCGCGCCGGCGTCGCCCGGGGGCACCGCGAGGCAGGTCTCACCGTCGGGTCCGGCGACCTCGGGGATCGCGCCGCCGGTGGTGGCGACGAGCGGCGTGCCGGTGGCCATGGCTTCGGCCGCCGGGAGCGAGAAGCCTTCGTAGAGGGAGGGCACGCAGGCGATCTGGGCGCTGCGGACCAGGTCGACGAGCTCGGCGTCGGTGATGCCCTTGACGAAACGGACCGCGTCCTGGAGGCCGTACGTCTCGATGGCGCGGGCGACGGGGCCCTGCTCGGCGCGCTTGCCGACGACGACGAGGTGCGCCTCGGGCTGCTCGGTACGCAGCTTCGCGAGCGCCTCGACGAGGTACACGAGCCCCTTGAGCGGCACGTCGGCGCTGGAGGTGGTGACGATGCGGCCCGGCACCTCGGCCACGGACGGGTCCGGCGACCACAGGTCGGTGTCGGCGCCGATGTGCACGACGTGGATGCGCTCGTCCCGGACGCCCAGGTGCTGGGCGATCTCCTGCTTGGAGGACCCGGAGACGGTGAGTACGGACGGCAGCCGGCGGGCCACGCGGCCCTGCATGCGGGTGAAGGCGTACCAGCGGCGCACGGAGGCCCGCTTCACCCGGCCCTGCGCGGCGTCGAGGTCGAGCTTGCGGTCGACGGTGATGGGGTGATGGATCGTCGTGACCAGCGGGGCACCGAGGCCGGCGAGGAGGCCGTACCCGAGGGTCTGGTTGTCGTGGATGACGTCGAAGTCACCGGCGCGCGCGGCCAGATGGCGGCGGGCGCGCAGCGAGAAGGTCAGGGGCTCGGGGAAGCCGCCGGTCCACATGGTGGCGACCTCGACGGCGTCGATCCAGTCCCGGTACTCGTCGCGCTTCGGCGTGCGGAAGGGGTCCGGGCTGCGGTACAGGTCCAGGCTCGGGAGTTCGGTGAGCGAGGCGCCCGTGTCGAGCACCGGGTAGGGCTGCGCGCCGATGACTTCGACGGAGTGACCCAGTTGTACGAGTTCGCGCGAGAGGTGGCGGACGTAGACGCCCTGGCCGCCGCAGAACGGGTTCCCCTTATAGGTGAGGAGCGCGATGCGCAGCGGGCGGTCGCCGTCGGCGGCGGAACCCGCGAAAGGGCTCGTCACCATGGCCTCAGCGGTCACTCTCGGCCCCCTTCTCACTGCAACTTTCGCCGGAGCGTAACCGCTCGGATAATGTAGAACAAGTTTCAGACTTGATCCGTCGAAGACCATTGAATCTACCGGCCGGAAACCACACCGTAAGAGGCGGAGCAGGTGATTCGCGCCACGGCTCCGGCGCCTGCGATGCTGGCCGCGGACCAGCCCGGATTCAGCCCGCGCAACGACACGGAACGGGACACATGACAGCGGAAGTGAAGGCCGTCACCACACCGGCGTCGCCTCCCCTGACGGAGCGCCAGGAGGCACGCCGCCGCCGGATCCTGCACGCCAGCGCACAGCTGGCCAGCCGGGGCGGATTCGACGCCGTGCAGATGCGCGAGGTCGCGGAGGCGGCGGGCGTGGCCCTGGGCACGCTCTACCGCTACTTCCCGTCCAAGGTGCACCTGCTGGTCGCCACCATGCAGGACCAGCTCCAGCACATGCACACCACGCTGCGCAAACGCCCGCCGGCCGGGGACGACCCGGCGGCCCGTGTCGCGGAGACCCTGATGCGGGCCTTCCGCGCCCTGCAGCGGGAGCCGCAGCTGGCCGACGCGATGGTGCGGGCACTGACGTTCGCGGACCGGAGCGTGAGCCCCGAGGTGGACACGGTGTCCCGGCTGACGACGGCGATCATCCTGGACGCGATGGGCCTGGAGCAGCCGCCGACGGCGGAGCAGCTCTCGGCGGTCCGGGTCATCGAGCACACCTGGCACTCGGCGCTGATCACGTGGCTTTCCGGCCGCGCCTCGATCGCCCAGGTCAAGATCGACATCGAAACGGTGTGCCGCCTGATCGACCTGACGTCCCCGGAAAAGGCCTGAAGCCGCCGCTGGGGTGAGGGCGGGCGGCTCCGGCCCGGCCGGGGGTGAGGGCGTCCGCGAGCCCCTTGGCCGGACATGGATGGCCGCCATCGATCGCTGCGCGCTCCCCCGCGGAGGCACCGACCGTGCCTCGTCTTGGGCCGGGCGCCGGATATCGGCCACCCATCGGCACCGGAGGCAGGGACGATCGGACCGGCGAAACCGGCACCCTTATCACATCAATCACCTCAAAGCATGCGATAGCAAGCGGTGAAATATCCAGATGATGACGCATGAATCGGACGAGATAATTTTGAGCCAACAGGTTCAAAATTCCTTTGCCGACCGGCTGGGGGCTATGAAGGATCTCTCCCGTTCCCAACACGGGGAATCAGGGGAGGGAATTCCATGAAGATTGCCAGATCCGCCAGTTTCGCCATCACGGGCGCAGCCATTGCGGCCTTAGGCCTCGCGACGCCGGCCACTGCGGACGCGTCCGCAGTGGCCGGCGTTTCCGGAGCCACCGTCACCGTCCACCACCGCGGCGACGGCACCCAGCCGCCCGCAGAGCTGGGCAACCCCTCCGAATGGGGAGTTGTGACGTTCAAGATGGACGCTTCGGCGGGCTCTTTCAGCGCGCAGTCGCAGGCATGCCTCAGCCCGTCCACCGGCGGCACCTGGTGTTACGGCTGGTACCCGCGGGAGGTCAGCCCCGGGGTGATCAACAAGTACTGCTACTCGAATTACTATCAGGGGACGAAGGGACACTCGTCCACGGTGAAGCTCGCGGGCAATACGCGTCGCGTCTGGGCAGCGGCCGGCGGCACCACCAACGCCAACCTCACCGCGGGTCTCGCCTACACCTGCTCCACCTACTACAGCGTGGACTAGGTCCCGGTCGCCGCTTCGAGCAGTAACTCCTCGGAGGGTGCGGTAGGTTGATGAGCCGCTCTGGGGCTGTTCGTCGCCCGGGCAGCCCCAGGGCGGCTCCACGTCGGGCTCACCCATCGAACGGGGGAAGAACGATCACTCGCTTCACACGTGCTCGCGTCGTACCGGTCGCCGCGTCTCTCGGAGCCGGCCTCCTACTTGGCCTCGTGGGCCCCGTCGCCGGGAAATGGGATAATCCATTTTTCGTCGCCGTGAGTATTGTTTTTTCCAGCGGATGGCCGTGGGCCTGCTACGCATTGATGGTGGGCTATTCACGCCGATCCAAGATCGAGTCGGTGTTGCTGGCATCCCTGGGGCTGGCCATCGGCGTAGTCACGTACTACGTTTTCAAGGATATGAATCCCACCATTCCTGCGGGAATGGAAGCAGCCACCTCCGTTCCGGCCGGAATGGAGCCTGACACCTCCGGCCGCCAGGGGCAGATTTTTCTGTGGGGAGCAGCGGCGTTCGTGCTCGGCGCGCCCGTGGGACTCATGGGGAACGTAGCCAGAACGCCCGGAGTCGGTGGCCTTTTGTTCCGTCTGATCGTTCCTCTCACCGCCTTCTTCGAGGCGACTCGGCGATTGAGCGTGGAGGCGGCCTCGGAGGGGGCGGTTTTCGCTCTGACCTGGAACGCAACTCGCGTTGCGGCGTGCGTCGCCGCCGTGGCTCTCGTCGGGCACACCGTGTGGAGCTGGCGCGTTCGGCGTGGCCGAGTCGACGGGCCGCCGGAAGATGCCGCGCCTGCAAGGCGCCTTTGACCCGGCGGGGAAAGCCCGTGTTCGGGGGTGTCGCCCCGCAATCTTGGTGGACAGGGGTCGGCGGGCTGTTCGATAGTCCCGCCCATGGCTTCTCTCGTACGACACATCACAGTTGACTGCTCTGACGCCTACAGCCTCGGGCAGTTCTGGGCCGCCGTTCTGGACGGCTCGCTCGCCGACGACGACTTGCCCGGGGACCCCGAGGCGCTGGTCAGGGCTCCCGGATCGACGCTGCTCTTCGTGACGGTTCCCGACGCCAAGAGCGTCAAGAACCGTATGCACGTGGACCTTGAGCCGCAGGACCGCACGCGCGACGAGGAGGTGGAGCGCATCCTCGCGCTGGGCGCAGCCGTCGTCGGTGACCACCGCAGGCCCGACGGGACCGGGTGGGTGACCCTGGCCGACCCCGAGGGCAACGAGTTCTGCGTCGAGCGGAGCGCCGCCGAGCGGAAGTAGCCCCTCGTGCGCGTCTTCGTGAACCGGGTCGTCGAGGACGGGCGGGTCGCTTTCCGCTGCACGGACGGGCACGGAAGCGCGGTCGCCCACTGGATGGGCGACCGGCTTCCCGCGCCGGGCACCGACGCCTTCGTGGAACTCACGGTCCCCGACCCCCTCACCGAGTGGGGTCCCGCGTCGCCGACGGTCGCGTGCCACCTGCAGCTCGGGCCGGCCGGTGTGGTCGTCACCGGTGAGGTGCTGGGGGTCGGGGGGCCCGGGGACCCGGTGGTGGAGCTCAGGGTCGGTACGGACGTGGTGCTGGTCGAAGTCGCCCGGCGCGGCGGGGCGGGGGTGAAGATCGGCCGGCGCATCTCGTTCGCGCCGCCCCGGCTGGAGGTGTACCCGTACGCGCTCTGACGGCCCCGGCCGGGGGACGGAAGTCGCCCCCCATCCCCCGGCCCCCGTCGCTACTCCTCCGGCGGGAAGACCGGTTCGCCGGTGCCGGCCAAGGTGATCATGATGGCTTCGACGGGGCAGCCCTCCGCCGCCGTGAGGATCGGCTCGTTCGCGTCCGACTCGGCGGTGCGCGGATGGGACTGGCGTGCCGAGTCCAGGACGAAGCCGTCCGGGGCGTGGTTCACGCACATGCCCGAGCCGATGCAGACCCCCCGGTCCACCTCGACCTGCCAGCGGTCACCCATCAGGCACCCGCCTCGCCGGCGCCGGACGAATACGTGGCCGGGAGGTGGATCATCTTGTGCTCCAGGTACTCGCTCAGGCCCTCCGGGCCGAACTCCCGCCCCAGGCCGCTGTTCTTGTAGCCGCCGAACGGCCCCATCATGTCCAGGCTGAAGGTGTTCACGTTGAAGGTGCCGGTGCGGATCCGGCGGGCGAAGTCGATGCCGCGCTCGACGTCGGCGGTCCAGACGCTGCCGCTGAGGCCGAAGTCCGAGTCGTTGGCCACCCGTACGGCCTCGGCCTCGTCCCCGTAGGGGATCAGGCAGACGACCGGGCCGAAGATCTCCTCGCGGGCGACGCGCATGGTGTTGTCGACGTCGCCGAAGAGGGTGGGCTCCACGTACCAGCCCTGCTCCAGGCCCGCCGGACGGCCGCCGCCCGCCAGGACCTTCGCTCCTTCCTCCTGCCCGATCCGGATGTAGTCGAGCGAGCGCTGCTGCTGCCGCTTCGCCACCAGCGGGCCGAGCTGGGTCGCCGGGTCGAGCGGGTCGCCGACGACCAGCGCGCCGGCCGCCGCCGCGAGGGCCTCGGCCACCTCCTCGTAGCGGCTGCGGGGGGCGAGGATGCGGGTCTGGGCGACGCACGCCTGGCCGTTGTTCATCCAGGCCGCGGGCACGATCCCGGCGACCGCGGTCGCCACGTCGGCGTCGGGGAGGACCACGGCGGCCGACTTGCCGCCGAGTTCGAGAGTGACGCGGGTGAGGTTGCGCGCGGCGACCTCCATCACGCGCTTGCCGGCCGCGACCGAGCCGGTGAAGGCGACCTTGTCGATGCCGGGGTGCCCGACGAGGTACTCGCTGACCTCGCGGTCGGCGGGCAGGATCGACAGCACGCCTTCGGGGAGTCCGGCCTCGCGTGCGATGTCGGCGAGGATGTAGGAGTCGAGCGGTGCCTCGGGCGACGGCTTGAGGATCACGGTCGAGCCGGTCAGGAGGGCCGGCGCCAGCTTGGCGGCCGCCACGAACTGCGGGACGTTCCACGGGATGACGGCGGCGACCACGCCCACCGGCTCCCGGCGCACCAGGATGGGCCCGAGCACGCCCTGGCGGTACTCCTCGTACGGGTAGGCGCGGGCGACCGTGATCGCGGCGTCGTAGACCATCATCGGGCCGAGGGCCTGGGCGAGGACGCTCCAGGAGTACGGGGACCCGTTCTGGGAGCTGATGGAACGGGCGATCTCCTCGTGCCGGACGGCTATCGCGTCCTTGATCCGGGAGACGACGGCGATCCGCTCGTCCAGGGTCATCCGCGGCCAGGGCCCGTCGTCGAACGCCTTGCGCGCGACGGCGACGGCGCGGTCGACGTCCGCCTTCGAGGCGTGCGGGACGGATCCGATGACCTGCTCGGTGTGGGGGGAGACGACCTGGATGGTGTCGGTGCCCAGCGGATCCGTCCACTCCCCGCCGATGAACAGCTTTCCGTGTTCCACGAGCTCGGTCATGGCTGAGGCCTCCTGCGGCTTGGCGTTGCAGAACTGATACCAGTTCTAGTTAGAGGAGTCCACGGCCAGGACGGAACCTCCGCCGCCGCAGCGGAGAAGATCGAACGACTAGTCAGAGAGCCTGGAAAGTGGTCGACTTGGGCTACTACTGAAACACGTTCTCGTCCGTGGGCGGGAACAGGGGAGGGCGGGCGCATGACGGAGGACACGCCACAGGTCACGGCGGACACCTCGCCGGTCACCGGCGACACACCACACGTCACCGATCACGGCGGCGGCGTGTGGGCGATCAAGGTCCCCATCCCCGACAACCCCCTCGGACACACCCTCGTCCACGTCCTCGACACCGACCGCGGCCCGGTCCTCGTCGACACCGGCTGGGACGACCCCGCCTCCTGGGACACCCTCGCCGCCGGCCTCGCCGCACTCGGCACCGCCGTCACCGACATCCACGGCGTGGTCATCACCCACCACCACCCCGACCACCACGGCCTTTCCGGCCAGGTCCGCGAGGCATCCGGCGCCTGGATCGCCATGCACGCCGCCGACACCGAGGTCGTCGTACGGACCCGCTCCTCCGAACCCGGCGTCTGGTTCGACTACATGAGCACCAAACTCGCCGCCGCCGGAGCCCCCGAGGAGCACATCGCCCCGCTGCGCGCCGCCCGCGCGAGCGGCCGCATGCGGACCCTGCCCGGCCTGCGCGCCGCCGTCCCCGACCGGGAGATCGTCCCCTCCGAGCTGCTCCCCCTCGCCGGGCGCCGGTTGCGCGCGATCTGGACCCCCGGCCACACCCCCGGCCACGTCTGCCTGCACCTGGAGGAAGCGCACCCGGCGAACCTCCCCGGCAACGGCCGCCTCTTCTCCGGGGACCACCTGCTGCCCGAGATCTCCCCCCACATCGGCCTGTACGAGGCCCCGGAGGACACCCGTGTCACCGACCCCCTCGGCGACTACCTCGACTCCCTCGAACGCATCGGCCGCCTCGGACCCGCCGAGGTCCTCCCGGCCCACCAGCACGCCTTCACCGACGCACCCGCCCGCGTACGGGAGCTCCTCGACCACCACGAGGAACGGCTGACGGGCCTGTGGACGCTGCTGGCCGAGCCACTGACCCCGTGGGGCCTGGCCGAGCGGATGGAGTGGAACCGGCCCTGGGAGCAGGTCCCGTACGGCTCCCGCAACATCGCCGTCTCCGAAGCGGAGGCCCACGTGCGGCGGCTGGTGAAGCAGGGCCGCGCCGAGGCGGTGCCGGGCACGGACCCGGTCACGTACCGGGCCCTGTAAGGGGCGCCCGGCCCCTGCGCCCCAGGGCCCGCCGGTTACGGGCCGGTAGAGTGAACCTGTCGTCCACACCTCTGTACGGGGGGAAGCCGGTGCAATTCCGGCGCTGACCCGCAACCGTGACCCACACCCGGCACCGCCCGGGCGGGGAGCCGGACTGCCCCGTACCGGAGGTGCGCGGCTCGTGCCGCCGGAGCCCCGGCGGCCGGCACCGTCGAGGTAAACGGAGCCGGAGCCCGGTGCCTGTGCGTGCCTGCTTCCGGTTCCCCCGTACGAGAGGCACCGCCCCCTTATGAACGTCCGTCGCAGCGCAGCCGCGCTCGCCGCCTCCGCCGTGCTCTGCGTGGGCGCCGCCCCCGCAGCCCTCGCCGACACCGCGCCGCCCGCCTCCCCCTCCGCGCCCCCGGTCATCCCCTCCGGTCTGTACGGCAAGAGCGACCCCACGTACGACGGCGTGTGGCGGCAGTCCTTCGCACTGCTCGCCCAGCACACGGTCGGTGTCGAGCCCGCCCGCGAGGCCGTGACCTGGCTGCTCGGCCAGCAGTGCCAGAACGGCGGCTTCACCTCCTTCCGCCCGAACGCCGCCACGGCCTGCGACGCGAACACGACGTACGACACGAACGCCACCGCGGCGGCCGTGCAGGCACTGAAGGCGCTCGGCGGCCAGGACGCTGCCGTCAAGAAGAGCGTCGACTGGCTGAAGTCCGTCCAGAACGAGGACGGCGGCTGGAACTACGTGCCCGGGCCCGCCTCCCCCAGCGACGCCAACTCCACCGCCGTGGTGATCAGCGCCCTGTCCGTGGCGGGCGAGAAGCCCGCCGAGGTCAGGTCGAAGGCGGGCAGGTCGGCCTACGAGGGCCTGCTCGCCTTCCAGCTCGGCTGCACCGCCGAGCCGGCCGCCGACCGGGGTGCCTTCGCGTACCAGCCGGCCGACGGCAAGCTCCTCGCGAACGCCGACGCGACGGCCGCCGCCACCCTGGCCGGCCTCGGCAAGGGCGCGGCCGTCGTCCCGTCCGCCGAGAACACCCCCGCGGCCCCGCTGGCCTGCCCGGCCGCGAACGCCGCCGACCCGGTGGCCGCCGCCCAGGGCGCGGCCGGCCACCTGGCCGAGGCCCTCAAGAAGGACGGCCACCTCATGGCCGTCACCCCGGGCGCGGACCAGCCCGTCCCCGACACGGGCAACACCGTCGACGCGGTACTGGCCCTGGCCGCCGCGGGACACAAGGAGTCGGCGGCGGGCGCCCTGAAGTGGCTGGAGACCAACTCCGCCGAGTGGGCGAAGGGCAGCCCGGCCGCTCTGGGCACCCTCGTCCTCGCCACGCACGCCACCGGCAACGACCCGAAGTCCTTCGGCGGCACCGACCTCGTCGCCGCGCTGAACGCGACCGGCCCGGCCCCGCAGGGCGCGGACACCGAAGCGACCAAGGTGGACAGCAAGAAGGAGGAGCCCTCCGGCGGCCAGAATTTCTGGTGGATCGTCGGCGCGGGCGCCGCGGCCGGTATCGGCATCGGCATCCTGCTGAGCGGCCGCCGGAAGAAGAACCACTCCTGATGCGCCGCCGCCTGCCCGCCGTGGCCCTCGCTCTCGGGATCACCCTGGCCCTGCTGGCCGCCACCCCTGCGCTGGCGGCCGGCTACCGCTACTGGTCGTTCTGGGACGGCTCGGCGGGCGGCCGGTGGTCGTACGCCACCCAGGGCCCTTCGATGGCCCGACCCGCGGACGGTGCCGTCCAGGGCTTCCGTTTCTCGGTGAGCAAGGACGCGGCCGAGCAGGCGGCCCAGCCGCGCGCGGCGGCCGACTTCGAGACCGTCTGCGGGGCGACCGCCCCGACGGAGGGCACCAAGCGGGTGGCGCTCGTCATCGACTTCGGCGTCCCGGCGGACGCCCCGGCGGGTGACACCCCGCCCGATGCCGCCCCGCGCACGGCCTGCGCGCAGGTGGCCCCCGAGGCCACGACGGCCGAGGCGCTGGCCTCGGTCGCCAAGCCGCTGCGCTACAACAGCGCGGCGCTGCTGTGCGCGATCTCCGGCTACCCGAAGCAGGGCTGCGGTGACCAGGTCGCGGACAGCACGGCGGGGACCCCGGCCCCGTCGGCCCCGGCGCAGTCCGCCGCCCCGGATTCCGGCGGGGGCCCGTCCGCGGGCCTGCTCGCGGGCATCGCCGCGGTGGCCGCCCTGGCCGCGGCCGGCATCTGGCAGTCCCGCCGCCGCACCCGATGACCGGCCCCGGCGCCGCGGCGCACCCCGGCAACGACGCCGAGCCGGCCGCCACGGACACCGGCGCACCCCGCACCGCGCCCGCCACCGGCACCGGCACCGGCACCGACAAGGCCGCGCCCTTTACGGCCGACGGCAGGCCGGCCACCGGCGCGGCCCGCACCACGGGCACGGCCACGGGCGCGGGCACCGGTACCCGCCGGGCGTGGCCGCAGGCCCACCGCGCCCCCACCGGAGCCGCAGCCGACGGCGTGCCCCCGGCCCGGCGGAGTCCGGCCGCGGTGCAGGATCCCGCGTACCGGTCGACGTACGAACGATGGAGGCCCCCGCAGGCCGCCCGGGCCACCGCCCTGCACGCGGGGGCCTGGTGGCTGTGGGCCCTCGGCCTCGCCACCGCCGCCTCCCGCACCACCAACCCGCTGCTGCTCGGGCTGATCGTCGGCGTCGCCGGGTACGTGGTCGCGGCCCGCCGCACCGACGCTCCCTGGGCCCGTTCCTACGGCGCCTTCCTCAAGCTCGGCCTCTTCGTCATCGGCCTGCGCCTGCTCTTCTCCATGCTCCTCGGCTCCCCCATCCCCGGCTCGCACACCCTCTTCACCCTCCCGGAGATCCCGCTCCCGGCCTGGGCCCAGGGCATCCGCTTCGGCGGCCGCGTCACCGCCGAGCAGCTCGTCTTCGCCTTCTACGACGGCCTGAAGCTGGCCGCGCTCCTGGTGTGCGTCGGCGCCGCGAACGCCCTCGCCAATCCGGCACGGCTGCTGAAGTCGCTGCCGGCCGCCCTGTACGAGGCCGGGGTCGCCGTCGTCGTCGCCATGACCTTCGCGCCGAACATGGTCGCCGACGTCGTCCGCCTGCGGACGGCCCGCCGGCTGCGCGGCCGGCCCACGGGCGGGGTGAAGGCGATCCTCCAGATCGGCCTGCCGGTCCTGGAGGGCGCTCTGGAACGCTCCGTCGCCATCGCCGCCTCGATGGACGCGCGCGGCTACGGCCGCACCGCCGAGGTCCCGCCCGCCGTCCGGCACACCACCAACGCCCTCACCCTCGGCGGCCTCATCGGCATGTGCGCGGGCACGTACGGCCTGCTGGCCGCGCAGGGCGCCGCGTACGGGCTGCCCGTGCTCGGCGTCGGCGCGGCCCTGGCCGTCGCGGGCCTGCGCCTGGGCGGGCGCCGGTCGGTGCGGACCCGCTACCGGCCCGACCGCTGGGGGCCTCGGGCCTGGCTGGTCGCCGGATCGGGCGCGGCCGTGGCCGCCCTGCTGATCCACGCCGGTTCCGTCGACCCGGCAGGCCTGCACCCGGGCGTGGTCCCGCTCGCGGCCCCCACGCTCCCGCTGTGGCCGGCGGCCGCGATCCTCATCGGCCTGCTGCCCGCCTTCGTGGCACCCGTACCGCCCAAGGAGGCGTCGCAGTGATCCGCTTCGAGCAGGTGTCGGTCACCTACGAGGGTGCGTCCGCCCCCTCCGTGCAGGGCGTCGACCTGGTGATCCCCGAGGGGGAGCTGACACTGCTGGTCGGCCCGTCGGGCGTCGGCAAGTCCACCCTGCTGGGGACGGTCTCCGGACTGGTCCCGCACTTCACGGGCGGCACCCTGCGGGGCCGGGTCACGGTCGCCGGCCGGGACACGCGCACCCACAAGCCGCGCGAGCTCGCCGACGTGGTCGGCACGGTCGGCCAGGATCCCCTCGCGCACTTCGTGACGGACGTGGTGGAGGACGAGCTCGCCTACGGCATGGAGTCCCTGGGACTGCCACCTGCGGTGATGCGCCGCCGTGTGGAGGAGACCCTGGACCTGCTGGGCCTGAACGAGCTGCGCGACCGGCCGATCGCGACGCTGTCCGGCGGCCAGCAGCAGCGGGTCGCGATCGGCTCGGTCCTCACCCCGCACCCGAAGGTGCTGGTGCTCGACGAGCCGACGTCCGCGCTCGACCCGGCGGCGGCGGAGGAGGTTCTCGCGGTCCTCCAGCGCCTGGTCCACGACCTGGGCACGACCGTGCTGATGGCGGAGCACCGGCTGGAGCGGGTCGTCCAGTACGCCGACCAGGTCCTGCTCCTGCCGTCGCCGGGCGCGGCCCCGGTCATCGGAACCCCGGCCGAGATCATGGCCGTCTCCCCGGTCCACCCGCCGGTGGTCGCCCTGGGCCGCCTCGCGGGCTGGTCCCCGCTCCCCCTCTCGATCCGCGACGCCCGCCGCCAGGCCGCTCCGCTCCGGTCCCGCCTGTCATCCGTCATCCGCCCCACCGCTTCCCAGGGCTCCGCGTCCATTCCAGCCCCGCCGGCGTTTGAGGCGCGGGGCGCGGGGCACAGCCCCGTTCTTTCAGCCTCGCCGGCGTTCGAGGCGCGGGGGTCCGGGGGCGGAGCCCCCGTCGCCGGAGCCCCCGGGCTGCTCGCCCGCCTGCGCCGCGGCCGCAGCAGGCCGACCCCCGCCCCCCGGGAGGTACCGGCCGAGGCCCACCGTGTCACCGTCCGCCGCGGCCGCGTACAGGCCCTGCACGGAATCACCCTCACGGTGGCCCCCGGCGAAACCATCGCCCTCATGGGCCGCAACGGCGCCGGCAAGTCCACCCTCCTCTCCACCCTCGTCGGTACCGTCACCCCCACCACCGGCGAGGTGACCGTCGGCGGCCGCACCCCCCACCGCACGGCGCCGCCCGAGATGGTGCGCCGCGTCGGCCTCGTCCCGCAGGAACCCCGCGACCTCCTGTACGCCGACACGGTCGCCGCCGAGTGCGCGGCCGCCGACTCCGACGCCGCCGCGCCCGCCGGCACCTGCCGGGACCTCGTCTCCGCGCTGCTCCCGGACGTCCCCGACGACATCCACCCGCGCGATCTCTCCGAGGGCCAGCGTCTGGCCCTCGCCCTGGCCCTGGTCCTCACCGGCCGCCCTGCCCTGCTGCTCCTGGACGAGCCCACGCGCGGCCTGGACTACGCCGCCAAGGTCCGCCTGGTCGAGATCCTGCGGGGCCTGGCCGCCGACGGCCACGCCATCGTCCTGGCCACCCACGACGTGGAGCTCACCGCCGAGCTGGCCCACCGCGTGGTGATCCTGGCCGGCGGGGAGATCGTCGCGGACGGTCCGACCGCCGAGGTCGTCGTCTCCTCGCCCGCCTTCGCGCCGCAGGTGGCGAAGGTCCTCGCCCCGGACCCCTGGCTCACCGTGCGCCAGGTCGCCGAGGCCCTGGACGCGGCGGAGGCCCCGTGAACCGTCCACCCCGTCCACCCCGTCCACCCCGCCCTGCCCGTCCCGCCCGCCCCGTCCGGATCGGTCCCCGCGCCGCCGTCGCCCTGGTCCTCGTCACCCTCATCGGCATCGCGGCCTTCGGCTGGCCGCTGCTCGCCGACCGTGGCTCGGGCCTCGCCCACGCGCAGGACGCCCCGTGGCTCTTCGCCGCGCTCCTCCCGCTCCTGGTAGCGGTGGTCGTCGCGACCATCGCCGACAACGGCATGGACGCGAAGGCGGTGGCGATGCTCGGTGTGCTCGCCGCCGTCGGGGCGGCGCTGAGACCGCTGGGCGCGGGTACGGCCGGGCTGGAGCCCATGTTCTTCCTGATGGTGCTCAGCGCGCGGGTGCTCGGTCCGGGCTTCGGCTTCGTCCTGGGCTCGGTGACGATGTTCGCCTCCGCCCTGCTGACGGGCGGGGTCGGGCCGTGGATGCCGTTCCAGATGCTGGCGATGGGCTGGTTCGCGCTGGGGGCCGGGCTGCTGCCGGGCCCGGAGCGGATCCGGGGCCGGGCGGAGCTGCTGATGCTGGCCGCGTACGGCTTCGTGGGCTCGTTCGCGTACGGCACGGTCATGAATCTGCAGGGCTGGGTGCTGCTGCAGGGCATGGGCCAGGGCATCTCCTTCCATCCGGGGGAGCCGGTGGCCGCGAATCTGGCGCGGTTCGCCGCGTACTGCCTGGCGACCTCGGTGGGCTGGGACCTGGGCCGGGCCGTGCTGACGGTCGTACTGACCCTCGCCCTCGGGGCGACGCTGCTGAAGGCGCTGCGCCGGGCGACCCGCAAAGCTGCGTTCGACGCCCCCGCCTCCTTCGATCCAAGGACCGGAGCGGAGCCCGAACCCGCCCTCGAAAGGGGTACGAACGGCAGCGGAGGGTGACATCCGGGCCCTCCCCCGGTGACCCGTCCCATAGGGCCCAGGTCACATACGAGGGCGGCTAGTAGGCCCCTGGCCGGGGCAGCTGCGGGGATGCGGCCCGCATGGCAGGCCCCTTGCTGCGAGGAGCGCTAGTAGGAGCGACCTTTGCCAGGCCGTCGGGGCGTCTGTAGAACTGGATGAGTCGCAAGGCGGCAGGGGTACTTCAGGTACTTCGACCGCCGCCGACGAACCCCTCTCCTTTGCGTGAGTGGCTCACGCGTGTCTTCGGCATGCGTGCGACCGCCCTTGTCCCCGTCGGAAGGTTTCCTCCGTGTCCAACGCCATCATCCGCCGCATCGCCACCTCCAAGAAGGCCCTCGCGGGCACCGTCGTCGCCCTGGGTGTCGCCGGCTCCATGCTCGCCACGGTTCCCGCCCAGGCGGCCCCGGTGAGCGCCAAGGCGATCGCGCAGCAGATGATCAAGGACCCGGCCCAGTTCGCCGCCTTCGACAAGATCATCTCCCACGAGAGCGGCTGGAACCACACCGCGACCAACCCCTCCTCCGGCGCGTACGGCCTGGCCCAGGCCCTGCCGGCCTCGAAGATGGCCTCCGCGGGCGCGGACTGGAAGACCAACCCGGCCACCCAGATCAAGTGGGGCCTGGACTACATGAACGACCGCTACGGCAGCCCCGTCGGCGCCTGGAACTTCTGGTCCGCCAACCACTGGTACTAAGCCACCAGCAGCAGCGGCAGCACAGCGAAAAGCAGACATACGAAGGCCCCGGTGGCCGGCCTCCCCAGGTCCGGCCTCCGGGGCCTTCTGCATCCCATCCCACGGGACTCAGGGGCGCCTCACAGGCGCTGGATGATCGTGCCGGTCGCCAGCGCGCCTCCCGCGCACATGGTGATCAGCGCGAACTCCTTGTCACGGCGCTCCAGCTCGTGCAGCGCGGTGGTGATCAGCCGGGCACCGGTGGCGCCGACGGGGTGGCCGAGCGCGATGCCCCCGCCGTTGACGTTGACCTTCTCCAGGTCCTGGTCGAAGACCTGCGCCCAGGACAGGACCACGGAGGCGAAGGCCTCGTTGATCTCGACGAGGTCGATGTCCCTCAGCGACATCCCGGCCTTGCCGAGCACGGCCCGCGTCGCGTCGATCGGCCCGTCGAGGTGGTAGTGGGGGTCGGCGCCGACGAGTGTCTGGGCGACGATCCGGGCACGCGGCTTGAGCTTGAGGGCGCGGGCCATCTTCCGCGAGGCCCACATGACGGCGGCGGCGCCGTCGGATATCTGCGAGGAGTTCCCGGCGGTGTGCACGGCTGTGGGCATGACCGGCTTGAGCCGGGCCAGCGCCTCCATGCTCGTGTCCCGCAGCCCCTCGTCCCGGTCGACCAGGCGCCACATGCCCTGTCCGGCGGCCTGCTCCTCCTCGGTCGTCGGCACCTGCACGGCGAAGGTCTCGCGCTTGAACCGCTCCTCGGCCCATGCGGCCGCGGCCCGCTCCTGGGAGAGGAGCCCGAGCCGGTCGACGTCCTCGCGGGACAGGCCCCGGTGGCGGGCGATCCGCTCGGCGGCCTCGAACTGGTTGGGGAGGTCGACGTTCCATTCGTCGGGGAAGGGCTTGCCCGGGCCGTGCTTGGATCCGGAGCCGAGCGGCACGCGGCTCATGGCCTCGACGCCGCAGGCGATGCCGATGTCCATGACCCCGCCGGAGATCATGTTGGCGACCATGTGGTTGGCCTGCTGGGAGCTGCCGCACTGACAGTCCACCGTCGTCGCGGCGGTCTCGTACGGGAGCCCCATGGCGAGCCAGGCGTTGCGGGCGGGGTTCATCGACTGCTCGCCGGCGTGCGTCACGGTTCCGCCGACGATCTGCTCGACGCAGTCGGGCTGGATTCCGGTACGGGCCAGCAGTTCGCGGTAGGTCTCACCGAGCAGGTAGGCGGGATGGAGGTTGGCGAGAGCGCCCCCGCGCTTACCGATGGGGGTGCGTACGGCTTCGACAATGACGGGTTCCGCGGCCATGAGCTCGTCCTCTCCTGCACTGCGTCAGCACGGCGGGCCGTCCCGGCGCCCCGCCCGAACTAGTACGCGTTCTAGTTCTCCCCGCAGTCTTATGACCTGAGGCCCCGGCACGCAAGGGTCTTGCACGCGGCCTGCACGGATTCCACACGCAACAGTTGGCGCCAGGACCCTTGTCACTTCTAGAACTCGTTACTACCTTCAAGCCAACTTCTGATGGTCCGTCAGACTTTGGAGTTGCCCGATGTCCTGCCCCGCACTGCCCGAAGGCTTCGACGCCACCGACCCAGACCTGCTCCAAAGCCGCGTCCCCTTCCCGGAGTTCGCGCAGCTGCGGCAGACCGCACCCGTGTGGTGGTGCCCGCAGCGGCGGGGCGTCACCGGCTTCGACGACGAGGGCTACTGGGCAGTGACCCGGCACGCGGACGTCAAGTACGTCTCCACGCACCCGGAACTGTTCTCGTCGACGACCAACACCGCGATCATCCGCTTCAACGAGCACATCCAGCGTGATGCGATAGATGCCCAGCGTCTGATCATGTTGAACATGGATCCGCCGGAACACACGCGCGTACGCCAGATCGTGCAGCGGGGCTTCACCCCGCGGGCCATCCGCGGCCTGGAGGAGGCCCTGCGGGACCGCGCCCGGAAGATCGTCGAGGAGGCCGCGGCCACGGCGGCCGACGGCAGCTTCGACTTCGTCACGCAGGTGGCGTGCGAGCTCCCGCTGCAGGCCATCGCCGAACTGATCGGCGTACCGCAGAAGGACCGCGCGAAGATCTTCGACTGGTCGAACAAGATGATCGCCTACGACGACCCGGAGTACGCGATCACCGAGGAGGTCGGCTCCAACGCGGCGATGGAGCTCATCGGCTACGCGATGAACCTCTCCTCCCAGCGCAAGGAATGTCCGGCCAAGGACATCGTCACCCAGCTGGTCGCGGCCGAGGGCCAGGGCAACCTCGGCTCGGACGAGTTCGGCTTCTTCGTGCTGCTGCTCGCGGTCGCGGGCAACGAGACCACGCGCAACGCCATCAGCCACGGCATGCACGCCTTCCTGACCCACCCCGAGCAGTGGGAGCTCTACAAGGCGACCCGGCCGTCGACGGCCGCCGAGGAGATCGTCCGCTGGGCCACCCCGGTGGTGTCCTTCCAGCGCACCGCCACGCAGGACACCGAACTGGGCGGCGCGAAGATCAAGGCGGGTGACCGGGTGGGAATGTTCTACTCCTCCGCCAACCACGACCCCGAGGTCTTCACGAACCCGGACGTCTTCGACATCACCCGCGACCCCAACCCCCACCTGGGCTTCGGCGGCGGCGGCCCGCACTTCTGCCTCGGCAAGTCGCTGGCGGTGATGGAGATCGACCTGATCTTCAACGCCCTGGCCGACACCCTCCCGAACCTCCACCTCACGAACACCCCCCCACGCCGCCTCCGAGCAGCCTGGCTCAACGGCATCAAGGAACTCCGCGTCACCCACCTATAGCCCCGCCGGCGCTTGAGGCGCTCTTCCAGCCCCGCCGGCGTTTGAGGCGCGGGGTCCGGGGCGGAGCCCCGATCTTGAGCCCCGCCCCCCATCCAGCCCCGCCGGCGTTTGAGGCGCGGGGGTCCGGGGGCAGCGCCCCCGCAACGGCGCCGCACCCGTTCGAGTGGCGGCCCGGCCCGAACGGAGTGATCCTGGCAAGCAGCGGCGATCCAGCCGAAGGGGCGCCGGGGCAGCGAATGCCCCGGCGCCCCTTCGGCCGCCCCGGGCCGGGCCCGGCGTCAGCCCACGCGCAGGATCGCGCACGTCGTGGTCGCGTGGGCGTAGAGCTTGCCGTCGTGCGTGCCCGTGACCCGCGCCTCGGCGGTGGCGGTGGTCCGCCCCACGTGCAGCGCGGTGCCCTCGCAGCGCAGGGTCGGGGTGTCCGCCATGACCGGCCGGATCATGTGCACCCCGAGCTGCACCGTGGTGTAGGCGGTGCCGGCCGGGAGCAGCGTCATCACGGACGAGCCGAGCGCCGAGTCGAGCAGGGTGGCCAGGAAGCCGCCGTGCACCGTCCCCATGGGGTTGAGCAGGTGGTCGCCCGGGTCCCCCTCGAAGACGGCGACACCCTCGGCCGCCTCGGTGAGCCGGAAGCCCAGGGTGCTCATCATCGACGCACCGGGCAGCTCGCCCTTGAGGCTCGCCCGGAGGATCTCCAGTCCGCTCATGCCGAGGATCTCCGGGGTCATCTCCGGCCGCGGCTGCCAGGTGTGCGTACGACTGCGGAGCGGAACGTGGGGCTCGGGGGCGCTGGTCTCATAGGTGCTCATGGCAACGACCCTAGGCACGGCCCGGGCGCATCGGGAGTGTCGGATCCGGCAGCTTCCGTACGGATTCCGACAGCCCGTACGGGCCCGGGCGCCGCTACGGTGGAACCGTGAAAGTCGCCGTACTGGCCCTCGACGGGGTCTTCGACTCGGGCATCTCCGCCGTCCTGGACGTGCTGCACACGGCCGACGTGCTGCGCGGCCGGGTGGCCGGAGCCCCGCCGCCCGCCTTCGACATCCGTACGGTCGGCGTGCAGCGCCGGGTCCGCACCGGGCTCGGCCACCGCATCGACACCGAACCGGTCGCCGTCGCCGAGGACGCCGACCTGCTGGTGGTGCCCGCGCTGATGGAGCGCCGCCCGGACGCCCTCGTCGAGGCCGTCGCGTCGGCCGCGCACCGCCCGGCCCGCCGGGTCCTGGCCGAGGCACGCGAACGCGGCACGCCGCTCGCCACCTCCTGCACCGGAACGTTCCTGCTCGCCGAGGCCGGGGTGCTGGACGGGCGGCGGGCGACGACCAGTTGGTGGCTGGCCCCCTTCTTCCGGGACCGCTACCGCCGCGTCACGCTCGACGAGACCCGGATGGTCGTCAGCTCCGGCGGGGTCACCACGGCGGGCGCCGCGTTCGGCCATCTCGACCTGGCCCTGTCGATCGTCGGTACGCGCAGCCCCGCCCTCGCGGATCTGGTCCGGCACTACCTCGTCGTCGACGACCGCGCCTCACAGGCGGCGTACGCCATCCCCAGCGCCCTGGCCCGCCACGACCCGCTCGTCGCCGCCTTCGAGCAGTGGGCGCGGACCCGGCTCGCGGAGCCGGCACCGATCGCTGACGCGGCCCGGGAGCTCGGCGTGAGCGAGCGCACCCTCCAGCGCGCGGTCGCCCGTACGCTCGGCCGCACGCCCGTGGGGCTGGTGCAGGACCTGCGGGTGGAACAGGCCGAGCACCTGCTCCGCACCACGGACCTGCCGCTGGCGGCGGTCGCCCGACGGGTCGGGTACGAGAGCCCGGGACCGCTGCGCACGCTGATGCGCAGGCGGCGCGACGGGCGCTGACGCGGACACGTTCCACGGGGCGCGGCCCGGGGGCGAAAAGACACCCCTAGGAGCGCGACCCCGCGACGGGCTCGGCGGCGACGGTCGTCCCGGGCGCGGCAGGCGACGGCCGTTCCGCGCCGTCCGTGCGCTGCTGCGCCGGGAGGCTGACGTGCAGGCCGCGCGGACCGGAGAGCACGTACACGAGCCCGAAGCCGGCGGACACGACCGCGGCCCCGCCGACGGCGTCCAGCACCCAGTGGTTGGCGGTGGCCACGATCGCGCACACCGTGATCAGCGGGTGCAGCGCGCCGAGCAGCTTCTGCCAGCCCTTCGGCGCCAGCACCACGATCACGATCCCGCACCACAGCGACCAGCCGAAGTGCAGCGAGGGCATCGCCGCGTACTGGTTGGAGATCGCGGTCATGGCCCCGTACGAGGGGTTGGCCAGGTCCTGCGGCCCGTGCACCGTGTCGAT
Organism: Streptomyces xanthophaeus; assembly: GCF_030440515.1. GTDB lineage: Bacteria > Actinomycetota > Actinomycetes > Streptomycetales > Streptomycetaceae > Streptomyces > Streptomyces kutzneri. Next base: position 5,613,418 of record NZ_CP076543.1, on the reverse strand, counting down.
GAAGCCGAGGCCGGGCATCAGGCGCGGCGGCGCGAGCGGGTAGAGCCAGAAACCTATGAGGGCCAGCACCGTGGCCAGCCCCAGCGAGGCCCGCGCCCACCGGTAGTCACCGGGGCGCCGCCAGTACAGGACCGCCAGGATCGTCAGCGGGACCACGAAGTGGAAGGAGGTGTAGTAGAAGTTGAAGAACGCCTCCAGCCAGGGCGTGTTCACCACGGCGTGGTTCACGGCGTGTTCGATGTCGATGCCCAGCGCGCGCTCGATCCCGTGGATCTGGCTGCCGTTGCCCTCGGCGAGGCTGCGGCTGGTGGGCGCGGCGGCCCGGATGTGCGAGTAGAGCGAGTAGCCCACCCGTATCAGCAGGAGTTCCAGCAGCAGGTTCGGGCGGGACAGCACGCGCCGCCAGAACGGCATCAGCGGTACCCGCGCCCAGCGGGCCGCCGCGGGCCGCCCGTATTCGGTGGGTACGGGCTCGCGCCAGTACGCCGACGAGCGCGGCAGGAACGGTACCGCGCAGGCCGCTGCCACGGCGGTGAGCAGCAGCACGTTGTCGCGTACGGGGGCCAGTGCGGCCAGGTTCGGCAGCAGCATCGTGCTCGGCAAGGTCATCGCCAGGACCACGGCCACCGGCCACACGGGCCGGTCGCCGGCCCGCTTGCCCACCTTGCCGGCGACGGCGAGGAGCACCCACAGCAGCTGGTGGCGCCAGCCGGTCGGGGACACGGCGACGGCCACGCAGCCGGTGACGGCGACGGCGAGCAGCAGCTGGCCGTCGCGGGCGTAGCGGACCGCGCGGCGCAGGCCGATCCAGACGAGGGCGGCCGCGAGGGCGGCGTAGAACAGGATCTCGGCGGGTCCGGTCAGGCCGAGGCGCAGCAGCGCGCCGTGCACGGACTGGTTGGCGAGGCCGTCGGGGGCTCCGCCGAGGCCGGTACCGGCCAGGTGCTCGACCCAGTACGTCCAGGAGTCGCGCGGCATGGCCGCCCAGGACAGCGCGGTGGCTCCGGCGAAGGTCACGGCGGCGGTGCGCGCGGTGGGGCGGCGTCCGGTCAGCCACAGCAGCGGTGCGAACAGCAGCAGCGCGGGCTGGAGTGCGGCGGCGAGGCCGATGAGGAAGCCGGCGGGCCGGTCGCCGGGCACCCGGAACACGGCGATGAGCACCAGCAGTACGGGCAGGACGGCGGTCTGGCCGGGTGAAGCGGCCTCGCGGACGGGGAGCGAGACCATCATCAGGGCCGTGAGCACGGGCGCGGCGAGCAGCGCGGTGCGCCGCGGCACCGGATCGGGCAGGCCGCGGGCGGCGACGAGACCGATGGCGGCGACGCACAGCAGCGTCACACAGGTCCAGGCGACCTCCAGCGACGGGGGGGCGAGGCCGACCAGCGGCCTCAGGACCAGCCCGGCGAAGGGGGTGTCGGAGAACTGGCCGGTGTCGTAGACCGATCCGGGCAGGCTGCCGGGGAGGTGGAAGCCGCTCAGCCACTCGGCCGGTGGCACGCGCAGCACGGCGGCGGCCTGTCTGACGGCGAGCGCGCCGGCCAGTGCCCACAGGAGAAGGCGAGCCGCCCCGAGCCTGCCGTGATCGCCTATGACTCCGGCATGTCCGTTCGCACCGCTGTGCTCTGCCGCGTTAGCCACGCCTCGCCGGCCTCCCGCCATGTTGACCGCAACCCTGACTTCGCCTGGCTGCCGCGCTCCATTACCCGGACGACGATATCTCCCACGGGATGCGTTGGACGGCTCTCACGGGCATCGCGGAGACCGACACGCGTGCCGACCTGCGAGACCTGTTCCCGGACGGGACCCACGGGCTCTCCAGGTGCGGACGGCGGACTTCGTGGCGAAGCTGAGGTGACAGGCATTCCGTGGAGAGGACGGCTCATGTCCATGCTTGACAAGCTCAAGGACCTCATCAAGGGACACCCTGACCAGGCCCGCCAAGGCGTCGAGAAGGCCGGAGACGCCTTCGACGCGAAGACCGGCAACAAGTACCAGAGCCAGGTCGACACGGCGCAGCAGAAGCTCAACGAACAGATCGGCAAGCAGCAGCCGCCCACCCCCGGGGAGACCCGGCCGCCCCAGACCTGAGATCTGAGATCTGAGGCCTGGGGCCTGGGGCCTGAGGCCTGGGACCACGGCGCAGGGACCGCACCACGGTGCGGTCCCTGCGGCCTTCGGGCGGGGCGGATGTAGGAAACTGCACGCATGTCGTCGAGGCCGGGCGTCGGCCCGGCCCGTGTTTCATGAGAGGTGTCCTGTGCCTAGTGTCGTAAAGATCAACGCACTGACGGTTCCCGCCGAGCAGCGGGAGATCCTGGAGCAGCGCTTCGCCTCCCGGGCCGGGGCGGTGGAGAGCTCGGACGGGTTCGAGTGGTTCGAGCTGCTGCGCCCGGTGGAGGGCACGGACCAGTACCTGGTCTACACGCGCTGGCGTTCGGAGGAGGATTTCCAGGCGTGGATGGAGGGCCCGATGAAGGCCGCTCACCAGGGCGGTGGTGAGGGCGGCGGCGAGCGGCCGAAGCCCGCGGCTTCCGCCTCGACGGTGTGGTCGTTCGAGGTCGTGCAGCAGGCGGCCCCGAAGCAGGCCTGACGCCATCCGGACGCGCGCCACGGACCGGGGTCCGGGCCGACCCGGGCCCGGGCCCCGGCCCGTGGCGCGGGGGCGCGGGCGCGGCCGGACTCGGGGACTCGGGGGCTCGGGGCTCGGGACTCAGGACTCGGGACTCGGGACTCGGGACTCGGGACTCGGGGGGAGCGTCAGCTCCAGAAGACGTCTTCCTCGTCGATGTCCGCGGTGCACTGGTCGATATCGGTGATCTTGTTGCCGACGATCGTGAAGAAGAGCCCCTGGCGGATCTCGATGCCGCGGTCACCGCGGTCGGCGCGTGCCGTGTGGAAACTCATCACGTGCCCCCGCCCGTCCGCCAGCACCGATTCCAGATCCACCTGGAAGGTGCCCTTCGTCTCCTCACCGAGGCGGCGGTAGAAGTCGAGGACGTTCTCCCGCCCCTTGTGGTGCCCGGACAGGGGATTGCTGCCCGGTACGTGGTGGATGACATCGGCCATCAGCAGCGTGCTCATCGTCTCCATGTCGCCTTTGCCGAAGGCCTCGTAACCACGGCGGACCAGGGCACAGTCGGGATGCTCTGACATGGCGTTCCCACCCTCCGGGTACGCAGGGAATGTCCTTTTTCCTATCATCGGCCCGGCCTTGTGGATATTCCACGCGGGAGATCCGCCGCGAACTCCACAATGACGCCATGACCACTCACAGCGAACACCGCACACCCACCCTGTCGTGGACCGTGACCCCCGAGCCGTTCACCACCCGGGACGCCACAGCCCTGCGCCGCGCGTACTACGCCGAGGTCGCCGGCCGTTACTGGGAACGACAGGTCACCGAGACCGAGATCGACCAAGGGCTGCTGGACTTCCCGGACGACGGGCTGGTCCCGCCGACGGGCCAGTTCGTCGTCGGCAGACTCGACGGCGAGCCCCTGGCATGCGGCGGGATCCGCCTGCTCGACCCCCTGACCGCCGAGCTCACCAGGGTGTACGTCGACCGGCGCGCCCGCGGCACCGGCGGCGGGGCGGCTCTGCTGGAGGTGCTGGAGGCGGAGGGCCGTGCGCTCGGCGCCGAGCGGGTCCGGCTGGACACCCGGTCGGACCTCGTGGAGGCCCGCGCCTTGTACGCGCGCCACGGGTATGCGGAAATACCGGCCTACAACTCCGGCCCGTACGCAGACCACTGGTTCGAGAAGCGCCTGGCCTGAGCCCGTGCCCCGGCGACGGGGCCGCGCACCGGCAGAGCGGCTGCCGCTAGTGGGCGGCGTGGTCCCGGCGCGGCAAGGCGTCGTAGGGCTCCTCGGCGTCGGACCCGCACAGCTCCTTGTTGATCTGCCGCACCAGCTTCACCAGGTCCGTCGGACGGTCCGGGCCCCACCAGTCGCCGAGCAGCTCGGCGAGGGACTCCTCCCGGGCCTCGGCGAGCTTCGTGGCGCACGCGCGCCCCTCATCGGTCAGGACCAGCGGCAGACCGTCCCGGACGGCGAGCCCGCGCTCCTCGACCTGGCGGGCGGCGTCCGTGACGATCTTCAGCGGCACATTGGTGCGCTCGGCGAGCATCGCGGGCTCCACGGAGCCGTACCTCTTGATCCGCAGCAGCAGCCAGCTGGAGGCGGGCAGCAGGTCGTAGCCCGCCTTCTCGGTGATCTTCTCGTAGACGTGGCGGCGGCCCTCCCGGGTGCCGAGGACCGACAGGGCACGGGCGACCTCGTCACGGGAGGAGCGCTGGACGGGGTTCGAAGCCAGGGTCTCCGTCACATCGGGGGCGGTGACCGAGGCCCGGAGCTTGTCCTCCTTCAGGAACCAGGCGATCACGAAGGCGATCAGGACGATCGGCACCGCATAGAGGAACACGTCGGTGATGGCGGTGGCGTAGGCGTCGAGCACCTGCGGCTGGAGGTCGGCGGGAAGGGCGCCGATGGCCCGCGGGTCCGCCTCCAGCTGCGCGACGCTCGCGCCGGCCGGCAGCGTGGCGCCCGCGAGCGAGGCGGCCAGCTTGTCGTCGAGCTGATGGGTGAAGACCGTGCCGAAGATGGCCACGCCGAAGGAGGCGCCGATGGAACGGAAGAAGGTGGCACCGGAGGTGGCGACGCCGAGGTCGGCGTAGCTGACCGCGTTCTGCACCACCAGGACGAGCACCTGCATGACCAGGCCGAGCCCGGCACCGAAGACGAAGAAGTAGACGCTCATCTCCCAGGTGGAGCTGGTGCGGTGCAGCTGGTGCAGGAGGAGCAGACCGATCGCGGTCACGGCCGTGCCCGCGATCGGGAAGACCTTCCAGCGCCCGGTACGGCTGACGATCTGGCCGGAGACGGTGGAGGTGATCAGCATGCCGATCACCATCGGCAGCATGTGGACGCCCGACATGGTCGGTGAGACGCCCTGGACGATCTGGAGGAATGTCGGCAGGTAGACCATCGCCCCGAACATCGCGAAGCCCACGACGAAGCTGATCGCCGAGCAGAGGGTGAAGGTGCGGATGCGGAACAGACCCAGCGGCAGGACGGGTTCGGCGGCCTTGCGCTCCACGAGGAGGAAGCCGGCGAGCACTACGGCGCCGAGGACGGCGACGCCGATGGTCCGGGCCGAGCTCCAGCCCCAGGTGCCGCCGAGGGAGGCGACGAGCACGAGACAGGTGGCGACGCAGGCGATGAGGAAAGTGCCGAGGTAGTCGATGGTGTGCTTCGCGGAGCGCGCCGGGATGTGCAGGACGGCGGCGATGACGACGAGCGCGACCAGACCGATCGGGAGGTTGATGTAGAAGACCCAGCGCCAGGACAGGTTGTCCACGAACAGGCCGCCCAGCAGCGGGCCCAGCACGCTGGTCGCGCCGAAGACGGCACCGAAGAGGCCCTGGTACTTGCCGCGTTCGCGCGGCGGGACGATGTCGCCGACGATCGCCATCGACAGCACGATCAGTCCGCCGCCGCCCAGGCCCTGCAGGGCACGGAAGCCGATGAGCTGGGGCATGTCCTGGGCGAGCCCGCACAGGGCCGACCCGATGAGGAAGAGGACGATGGCGTACTGGAAGAGCCTCTTGCGTCCGTACTGGTCGCCGAGCTTGCCCCACAGGGGGGTGGCGGCGGTGGAGGCGAGTATGTAGGCGGTGACGACCCAGGACAGGTGCGCCATGCCTCCGAGGTCGCTGACGATGGTCGGCAGGGCGGTGGAGACGATGGTCTGGTCGAGTGCGGCGATCAGCAGGCCCAGCAGCAGGGCTCCGATGGAGACGAGTACGTCGCGGGAGGGGTGCTCGGCGGCGGGACCGGTCTTCTCCGGGTCGAGAACGGGGCCCGGGCCCTGCGCGGTCACATCCTGAGCCATCGATACCTCCTCAGGCCGGATCAACATCTCCATCCTGAGCGGTGTGTCCGGTTATGGCCTCTCGGGCGGTTGGGAGGGCCTCCGCGGGTCTGCATAATCGCAGGCAATAGCCAGGGAGGGAGTCCAGTGAGCCGTCAGCACTGTCCAGAATGCGGCGCCGCCGGCGCAGGCTGCGGGTGCGTGCCGGGTGTGGGTTTCAACCCCTTGCGCATCCGCCCGTACGTGACGTTGCCCGACCCGGGCGAGCCGGACACCCCGGTGTCCCCGCAGCCGGTGTCCGCAGTGGTGACCCCGGACCCGCACACGGCGCCCGTGCCGGTGCCTGCGCAGGCGGAGGACGACACTCCGGCGTACGGGATACCCGTGCCGCCGCAGGACGGGCCGTGGCCTGCGGGGCCCGCCGGGCCTGCGCACGCGTCACACCCGGCCGAGACGGTCCAGCTCCGGACGGTCCCGGCGGGCCACACGTACGACAGCGGAGCGGGAGGGGGTGGGGGTGGGGGCGGGGGCGGGGGCCCGGAGAAGCGAACCGGCCCGGCCTCCCGAAAGCCGCTCGCGCTGCTGATCGGCGCCGCGGCGGCGGTCGCCCTCAGCGGGACGGCCGTGGCGGTGTGGGCGCTCCCGAGTTCCACCGAGACCGAGGCCGTGCTGATGGACGCGAAGGCGTCGGCGCCCGTGACGAGCGCCGCCCCGGCCGCGCCCTCCGCGAGCCCGTCCCCGAGCAAGGGCAGCCCGTCCCACTCCGCCTCCCCGTCGCCGAGCGCCTCGAAGTCGGCGTCGCCGTCCCCGTCGCCGAGCGCGTCCCGCACATCGGCACCCCCGTCCCCCAGCCCGTCCCCGAGCGCGAGCCGCTCCGCCGGCCCGCCGCCCACGCAGGCTCCGACCCTGCGGCACGGGGACTCGGGTTCGGAGGTGGAGAAGCTCCAGCGGCTGCTCGCGGCGCAGGGCCTGTACCGGGGCAGGATCAACGGCCGGTTCGACGGGCGGGTGGAGGATGCCGTGTCGGAGTTCCAGTACGAGAGGGGCATCGACGATCAGGAGTGGGGCTTCTACGGGCCGGTGACCCGCAAGGCTCTGGAGGGATAAGGGTCACATGTCCGCTGGTGGCGCGGACTGCCCATTGTTTTGTATCGTGAAGGAACAAAGTGGTTCCGTCCTCATTCCCTGACCGGTGGACGGAACCACTTGTTCTCTTTCCCGCCCCGTCTGGAGCCCCGCCGATGCCGGCCAGCACCACCACCGCACCCGTCGCCCTCACCGCCAAGGCCCTGCTCCTGGACATGGACGGCACGATCGTCAACTCCGACGCGGTGGTCGAACGCTGCTGGCATGAGTGGGCGGTCTCCCACGGGCTGGATCCGCAGGAAGCCATGAAGGTGGTCCACGGCCGCCAGGGCTACGCCACCATGGCCGTGCTCCTGCCGGACCGCCCCATGGAGGTCAACCACGCCGAGAACGCGGTGATGCTGGCCCGCGAAACGGCCGACACCGACGGAGTGATCCCGGTCGCGGGCGCCCCGGAGTTCATGGCCGCACTCGACGGCCTGCCGCACGCCCTGGTCACCTCCGCCGACACCGCCCTGGCCACGGCACGGATGACCGCCGCCGCCCTGCCGATGCCCGAGGTACGGGTCACGGCCGAGTCCGTCCAGGCCAGCAAGCCCGACCCCGAGGGCTTCCTCATGGGCGCCGCCGCACTGGGCGTGGACCCGGCCGACTGCATCGTCTTCGAGGACTCGGCCGCGGGAATCACTGCGGGCCGGGCGGCGGGCATGCGCGTGATCGGCGTGGGCCCCCGCGCAGCCGCCCACGCCCCGACGGCCCACGTCCCGGACCTGACGGCACTCCACGTCACAACCACCCCGGACGGCTCGATCACCATCACGCTCCAGCCGGCGGCCTGACGCCAGACCCGCCGGTCACCACCAGGCCTACGGGCGCTGGCGGGGCGGGGCCGGGAGGGCGGGGCGAGGCTTCGGTGGGCGGGAGCCGGGCGGGCGGGATCCGGAAAGTACGGCGGGGGCTTCGCCAGGCGGGATCCACTCGACCGGAATCAGAGTGGCGTATGGGGGTTTCCCGTCAGTCCCATCGTCCCTCCGTGCCGGGCCGGTCCCTCAAGGGCGCTCCCTACGGTCGCGTCGCTACGCGATGTCGCTGCGCTCCACCCTTGACCGACCGTCCCGCCCCGGAGAAACGAAAGACTGCCGGGAAGCCCCCAAAGGAACGGGCCGGGCGATCAAGACAGGGACGGGCACATCAGAGACCTTCGGGCGGGTCGGGCGCAAAGAACCACGTCCGCGAGACGGGGCCCATCACAGACCAGGGCCCGGGTCGGGGGAAGCGCACCCGATCGCTACGCGCTCCTCATCTCTCAGCGTCGCCACCTCGTCTCGGGCTGGACATAGGCCGCCCAAGAGCTCAGGCGTTTCTCACCGACGGCGCCCGACGCCCGTCTGTGGCTGTTGATAAGCCGCCCAAGGGACCGGTGCGACGCTCGACATGCGTCCGACGGCCGGCCATCACCCTCCCACGACCCTTGGGCGCTCCACTTGGGAGGCACCCGACGGCCGACTGGGGTGCAGAAGGGTGGGACAGCGGCTATTTCGTCCTAGATGCGGGTCAGCGCAAGTAGGCGACCCGAAAGGCCGACGGTTTGCCCCAATCACCCCTGTTTTAGGGTGGGTTTGTGGTGCCATGTGTGCGCTGACCCGGCTTTACGACGGAATAGCCGAGCTTCCGGCCGTCCGCCCGTCTCCTCAGCGACTGACGGGCGCCGGTCGCGGTCGTGGAGAAGCGCGTAGCGATCTGGGGCGGCCTGTGGCCGACCACAGGCAGTCGTCGGACGCATGGCAAGCGTAGGACCGGGGCCGTGGGCGGCCTATGTCCAGCCCAGGACGGGATGGAGACGCTGAGGCGTCAGGAGCGCGTAGCGATCGGGCGCGCCTCCCCCGACACGGGCCCTACTCTCGATGGGCCCCGTCTCTTGGTCGTGCCGGCCGGGATCTCCTCGCGCATCTCTGGCCGCCCGTCCCTGTCTTGATCTCCCGGCCCGTTCCTTTGGGGGCTTCCCGGCAGTCTTTCGTTTCTCCGGGGCGGGACGGTCGGTCAAGGGTGGAGCGCAGCGACATCGCGAAGCGACGCGACGACGAAGGAGGAGCGCCCTTGAGGGACCGGCCCGACACGGAGGGACGATGGGACTGACGGGAAACCCCCATACACATCCCTGATACCGCCCCAGCGGCTCCCGCCCACCGAAGCCCCCGCCGCGCCTCCCGCCCCCCGAGCCCCCTACTGCCCCACTCGCCCGTCGATGCGTTCCCGCAGGAAGTCCGCGTGGCCGTTGTGGCGCGCGTACTCCTCGATCATGTGGACCAGGACCTCGCGGAGCTCCATCGGCTCGTCGCCGTGTCCGCTGTCACCCGTGACGTCCAGGCTGGTGGCCTCCGCGACCAGTTGTTCCGCGAAGGCGACTTCGGCGCGCCAGGTGGCCCATGCCTCCGCGACCACCTCCGGGTCGGCCACTGCCCCGGTGAACTCCCCCGCGCGGTCCTCCTCCGAGCGGTAGTGCCGGCGTATCTCCTGGCCCGCCATGACCTGCCGGAACCAGTACTGCTCGACGCCCGCGAGGTGGCGTACGAGTCCCAGCAGGGACAGGTTGGAGGGTTCCACCGAGCGCCGCGCCAGGGCCTCCGCGTCGAGGCCCGCGCACTTGAGTTCCAGGGTCAGGCGCTGGTCGCGCAGGTAGCCGGCGAGTACGGCGCGCTCGCCCTGGAACCCGCCGTCGGTCCGGGTGTCCTCGTCGGGGTGGACGAACATGTTGGACCAGCCGAACTGACGGTCCTCGGCGGACACCGGCGCGGACGCGGGTCGGGACGCGGGTCGGGATGCGGGCTCGACGGCGGGGCCGGTGGGGCCGGAGGGGGCGGAGGAGGCGGAGGCGTCTGTCACGCGCACGAGCGTGACCTGCACATCGCCTCCCCGCAAGGAAATATCCGCCGCCGTGGCCCGCACCTCCGGCGCGTCAGCCCGCGATCGCCTCGTAGAGCGAGAACGCGGCCAGTGCCGCCATGACGGCAGCCGCGATCTTGGTGATCAGTCGCAGCGGCACGTACTTCATCAGGGTGCGCCCGCCCAGGATGCCGATGCCGGCGACCGCCCACAGGGCGAGGACGGCGCCGATGCCGACCGAGACGGGGTCGTCGTAACGGGCGGCGAGGTTGGCGGTCATGATCTGGGTCAGGTCGCCGAACTCCGCCACCAGGATCAGCATGAAGCCCGCCCCGGAGACCTTCCAGAAGGACTGGTCGGCGGGCGGCTTGACCTCCTCGTCCCCGTCGTCCTTCTTCAGGAGCAGCATGGCCGCGCCCAGGAGGAAGAGGATGCCGACGACGGCCTGGACGAGCCGGTGCGGGAGCAGCGTGAGGACGCTGCCTGCGGCGATGGCGAGTGCGACGTGTACGGCGAAGGCGGCTGCGACGCCCGCGAAGACGTAGGAGGCGCGGTAACGCGTGCCGAGCATCAGGCCGGCGAGGGCCGTCTTGTCGGGGAGTTCGGCAAGGAAGACGACGCCGAAGGCGATCGCCGTGATGCTGAAGCTGAACACGGGGGTGAAACCTCGATCGGTCGGGCAGGGCGCCATCGGGACCGAGAGACCTGGGGTGTGTCAGGGGTCGCTTCGGCTCGGCGGCGCCCTGGCTTGCGCGTGCGCGTACGAAACGCGCCTGCGCTGAACAGGACACTGCGGCCGAAGGTCTCGCTGGCCGGTCGCTGTCCGCGTCCTGCCTCCGGGCGCCGGCTGGTGTGACCCAGCAGTATGTCGACGGTCCGGCGAAGAGCTACTCCCCTTCTGCTCAGAACAGAGTACGCGACGCCCGCGACCGGCCGGAATAGGTCTTTGGTCCCGCCCCCGCCCCGCGCTGCTGCCGCCCGCTTCCCGCCTCCGGCCTGCCTTGTCCCTGCTCTGACCTGGGCGCGGCCGACCATCCTTGCCGCACCCACTCCCTTCGGAATCTCAACCTCCGTTTAAATCAGGAGCGTTGGGTGACTTGATGTGACGTGCTCATGTCGCCAGGCTGTCACCTGGCGCCCACCCCAGCGACATCCGGCGCCACGACCATGGCCACGCCCCGCCGGGGCCGCACGGCCGCACCCCCCGCACCCAGGGAGCCCCTCATGGCACTCATACCCAGCATCTACGCGCGTCGAATTGGCGTGCTCGCGTCAGCAGCCGCACTCGCCGCGCTCACCTCCCTCCTGAACGCCCCCACCGCCCAGGCCGCCCCGCCCGCCCCCATCAGCGCCTCGGCCGCCCGCGCCTACCTGGCGACGGTCACCCCGAAGACCGAGGGATCCACCAGCGGCTACAACCGCGACCTCTTCCCGCACTGGAGCACCGTCTCGGGCGCCTGCAACACCCGCGAGACCGTCCTCAAGCGGGACGGCGTCAATGTCGTCCAGGACTCCGCCTGCGCCGCGGTGAGCGGAAGCTGGTACTCCGAGTACGACGGCGTCACCTGGACCGCCGCCTCCGACCTCGACATCGACCACGTCGTCCCGCTCGCCGAGGCCTGGCGTTCCGGTGCCAATTCCTGGACCACGAGCAAGCGCCAGCAGTTCGCCAACGACCTCACCCGCCCGCAGCTCATCGCGGTCACCGACAACGTCAACCAGGCCAAGGGCGACCTCGACCCCGGCAAATGGCTGCCCTCGCGGACGGCCTACCGTTGTACGTACGCACGGATGTGGGTCAACGTGAAGCAGTACTGGGGTCTGAGCATGGACTCCGGCGAGAAGACGGCCCTGGTCAACATCCTGAACGGCTGCTGACCCAGCCGGCCGATCTTTCCCCCGCCAGGGGGAGGCGTGGCTCCCCCCACCCGTCGTACCGTGATCGAAGGGGCTACGGAGGAGGGGGAGTTGCATGGCCGGACTGCGTCTGGGGCCGCTGCTGCGCCACGTCGACTGGGACACGGGCCGGTCGGCCACGATATGGGTCGAGGCGGACCGCCCGTGCACGGCCGAGGTGCGGTGCGCGGACGGGGCGGGCGGCAGTGCGCGCACCTTCCAGATAGCCGGTCACCACTACGCACTGGTGCCGGTGACCGGTCTGACCCCGGGCGCGACCACGGCGTACGAGGTGCTGCTCGACGGACGGCCGGTGTGGCCGCTGCCGGAGAGCGGTTTCCCGCCGAGCACGATCACCGCTCCCGCCGTGACGGGCCCGGGCCGGCCTTCGCCCGGGCTGCGCGTGACCTTCGGTTCCTGCCGGCAGGCCGCGCCGCCCGCCGGCCGGCACGGACCGCACGGCGCGGACGCGCTCGACACCCTCGCGGCGCGGCTGGCCGCCGATCCGGAGGCGGTGCGCCCGGACGTCCTGCTGCTGCTCGGCGACCAGGTGTACGCGGATGCGCTGTCCCGGGAGACCCGGCAGTGGCTCGCGGCCCGGCGGGATCTGCGGGAGCCGCCGGGTGCCCAGGTCGCGGACTACGAGGAGTACACCCGGCTCTACTACGAGTCCTGGCTCGACCCGGAGATCCGCTGGCTGCTGTCGACGGTTCCCAGCCTGCACATATTCGACGACCACGACGTCATCGACGACTGGAACACGAGCGCGGCGTGGCTGGCGGAGATGCGGGCGACGCCGTGGTGGCGCGAGCGTGTCCTCAGCGGGCTGATGTCGTACTGGGTGTACCAGCACCTGGGCAATCTCTCCCCCGCCGAACTGGCCGCCGACGCGGTGTACGAGGCGGTACGGCAGACCCCTGACGGTACGGACGCACTCCAGGCCTTCGCGTCCGCGGCGGATGCCGATCCGGGCACGGTGCGTTGGAGCTACCGGCGCGACTTCGGCCGGACCCGGCTGCTGATGGTGGATACCCGGGCCGCGCGGGTGCTGGCCGAGGACGGGCGGGCGATGCTCGATCCGGCGGAGCAGCAGTGGCTGCGGGAGAACGCCCTGGCCGGGCACGGGGGTTACGACCATCTGCTGATCGGGTCTTCGCTGCCCTGGCTGATGCCGCCGCTGATCCACGATGCCGAGACGTGGAACGCCGCGCTGTGCCGTGGGGAGCGGGGGCCTCGGTGGGCGCGGATCGGGGAGGATCTGCGCCGGCGCAGCGATCTGGAGCACTGGGCGGCGTTCCCGGCCTCGTTCGCGGCCCTGACGGATCTGATCGAAGAGGTGGGGACGGGGCCGCGGGCGCCTGCGACGGTGTGCGTGCTGTCCGGGGACGTGCATCACGCGTATGTGGCCGAGCCTCGAATACCGAGTACGGCACGGGTGTTCCAGCTGACGTGCTCGCCGGTTCACAATTCCATCCATACCGCGGTGAAGTGGGGGTTCCGGCTGGGCTGGTCGCGGACGGGGCGGTGGCTGGGGCGCGGTTTCTCCCTGCACGGGCGGACGGGGCGGCCGCCGCTGAACTGGCGGCGTTCGGGTGGGCCCTGGTTCGGGAACCAGCTGATGACGCTGGCTCTGTCGGGGCGGACGGCGCGGCTGCGACTGGACCAGGCGCGCAAGAAGCGCGAGGGGGCCGTGCTGGTGACGGTGCTGGACCGGGATCTCACGGCGGCGGAGTAGGCGATGCGGCAGGCCCCGGCGGCGCGGGAGTCGTCCTGGGGAGGCGCCCTGGGAGGGCGCCGCGGGAAGGCGTCCGTCCTGGGCCGGCGTCCGTCCCCGGCGGGCGCACCGGGTGAGCGCCCCGGGCATCCGGGATGTGGGCACCGGGCGTACGCTGTCTGGCTGTCAAGCCGCTCCTGCCGCTCCCCGCGACGTCGCGGCGCTTCGTGTCGCTTCATGTCGTTTCGTGTCGCAGCACGTCAACCGGACTGGGGAGTCCCGCTTTGTTTGAGACGCTGGGATCGCTGACCGCCAGCCCATGGATCTACGCCCTCGTGGCGGTCTCCATCGTGCTCGACGTCTTCCTCCCGGTGCTCCCGAGCGGAGTCCTGGTGATCACCGCGGCGGCGGCCGCGGCGGCCGCCGGGGCGGCCGGCCCGGTGCCCGTGCCGGTGCCTGAACAGGTGCCGGACATCCTGCTCCTGCTCGTGATCGCCACGACCGCCTCGGTGCTGGGCGACATGGCCGCGTACCGGCTGGGCCGGCGCGGCGGAGCCCGGCTGGACCGGGCCATCGCCCGCTCCCGGCGGCTGACCCGGGCCCACGAGCGCCTCGGTACAGCCCTGGCACGCGGCGGCGGCGCCCTGGTGGTCATCGCCCGCTTCGCCCCGGCGGGACGCTCGGTGGTGTCGCTGGGTGCGGGCAAGACCCAGCGCAAGGTGGCGGAGTTCCTGCCCTGGTCGGTCCTGGCGGGCATGGCCTGGGCCGGTTACAGCGTGGCCCTCGGCTACTTCGGTACGCAGTGGCTGGGCACCCAGTGGCTCGGTACCGCCCTGTCGGTGGTCGCCCTCTTCGCCGCGGGCGCCCTGGCGGCCTTCCTCGTCCGCCGCCCGGAGGCGACCGCGGCGACGGCGTAGGCCGTCCGGCACGACTCGGCTCCCCCGGGCGGAGCAGTGGCTCACCCGTTCACCCGGCCCCGATCGCCGCCCCCGGGCCGGGCTCCTAGCGTCCACAGCACGGTGCGCAACCGAATCCGCGTCACATCAGTGGCCTGGCCGCGCCGTTTCGACGAGCCGAGGAGTCCTCTCCATGCCCGCCAAACCGCCCGCCGCACCGCCCGCCACGGCGCGCCGCCTGATGACCGTCGCGGCCGCGACGCTCATCGCCGCTGCCGCCGCGCCCGCCACACTCGCGTACGCCTACCCCTCCGCCACCGTCTCGCCCAGCGCTGTCGCCCCGGGCGGCCGGGTCGCGCTCAACGTCACGGGCTGCGGGACTCAGGTCGCCCGGGTCACGTCGACCGCCTTCGGCGAGGTCCGGCTGACCGCGGGCAACCCGGCGGCCACCAACCTCATCGGCACCGCCACCGTCTTCAACAACGCCAACACGGGCACGCACCGCGTGGACTTCGAGTGCGGCGGCCCCGGCGGCGAGCGCACCACCGTATCGCTGCAGGTCACCACGGGTGCGGCGCGTGGCGGGACGGGCGGCAGCATCGGTTCGATGAGCCCCGGGCAGATCGCCGTGGGCAGCGCCCTCGCCGCGGGCGCGCTGGGCGCAGGAGTGTGGGTGATGCGCCGCCGCACGGCGGCCTCGTAACCCTCGCCGGGGTCACGCCGGGGCGGCCTGCCCCCGTACGTGCACCCCGTCGAGCAGCGCCGCGGTGGCCTCGGCGACGGCGTCCACCGCCGCCTCGAACACCTCGCGGTTGTGCGCGGCGGGCACCCGGAACCCGGACACCTTCCGTACGTACTGCAGGGCGGCGGCACGGATCTCTTCCTCGGTCGCCTTCTCGGGGATGGCGGGCGGGCGCAGGGTCTTAATGGAACGGCACATACCCCTACTATCCCGCTACCGGGGCAGCTCGGCCCCGGAAAGTTTCATGATCAAACCGGCTTGGAGGCGGGCCCTGAGCCCCGGGTCCTCGACCGTGTCCAGCAGCTCGATGGCCTGCTGGGTCGTCTCGGCGGCCCGACGGTCGTCCCGCAGCGAGGCGGTCTGGTCGGCCATGTGCTTGAGCGCGATATCGGCCCGCCGGTGGAAGAGCTGCCCGATCAAGGTGGTGACCAGCCCCGCCGAGCTCGTGACGATCCCCAGGTAGAGCTCCCCGCCGCCCTCGGCCTTCCAGACGGCCAGCCCGACCCCGAAGAGCAGGATCGCCGCCCCGACCCCGGCGAACCGCTGGCTGGTCGCGAAGCTGCTGCGCGCCTGGGTCAGCCCGTAGGCGTAGTACTCCACGAGGATCGGCGTGAAGTCGTCCCGCCGGTCACCGAGCTGCGCCGTGGGGTGCTGGATCCCGCCGACGTCCTGGAACTTCCCCCCGCCGGGCACGGCGGACGGCCTGTCGGCCTCGCCCGGCTCGGCGAGGTGCGCGAGCAGCCGCACCCGCTCCTCGTCCCGTTTCCGCTCGAATCCCACTCCGAGGGATCGCTCCATCAGCGCCAGCGCCACGGCGACCACGGCCACGACCAACCCACCCCACGCGAGCTCGCCCATCCCCCGACGATCCCACGCCCCGAACCGGCGGCCAAGAGAGCGTCCGCCCCTCCAAATGCGGATGAACCGCACCGAACCTAGACTGACCGAGGCATGAACCTGTCGCCGACGAGGGAGACCACGACCATGGCGAAGCGAGGCAACAAGCGTCGGGCCCGCAAGAAGAAGAAGGCCAACCACGGCAAGCGCCCCAACGCCTGAGCGAACCACCCGAAAGACCCCCGACCGCAACCGGCCGGGGGTCTTCGCGGGTCACTTCCTCTTCCGGAGCTTGCGCATCTTCGCTTCGGCTTCACTCGGCACCGAGAGCTGTTGATGATCGCGGGCTTGGTGCACGGACGCCCCTGGGCCGTCCGAGCCCCACCCCTGGGCACGGCGACGGACCCCCGAATGCTCTCGCCCGTCGCCCCCTCCGGGAAGGCGCAGAACCCCGCGGCCGGAAGCACCCCCGGCACACGCTGCCGCGCTCGCCTCGATCCGCCCTTCACCTACTCCTCGTCGGTGTCCTCGGCGGGAAGGATGGACACGAGATCCCCGGACAGGTCGAGCTTGTAGCGCGTGGCGATGACGGCGAGCTGAATCCCGAAGACCGCTCGTAGTTCGCCGAGCGCGGCCCCGAACACGACGCCCTCACGGCGGCCTTGTACGTGTCCGCCATGGTCGATGCCTACGGTGTCCAGGAACCGGCGGCAGGCGGCACGCATCGCCTTGAGGTTCTCGGCAAGTTCATCGCCCGTGTCGGGCTCCATCAGGATCTGGGTCAGCGTCTCCCTGATCCTCAGAACCGATGCGACGCAGTGTCCCGCCTCGTCGACCGAGTGCTCAAGACGGGGCATCGTGAGAACCCGCCGGTCCTCCAGGTACACGAGAACCTTCTCGGCAACCGCCCGCTGCGGGAGCGGGAGCTCCCAGTCCACACCTCCGAGCGGTGTGCTGAAACCCTTGATCCGTCGCATGATCTCTAAAACCTTCACGCTCGGCATCCTAAGCAGGCCGGTGCGCCTGCGCTGTGGCGACGACGGGTACGGCGAGAAGTAGCAACGTCCCCTCCGTTGAGTCCGGTTGAGCCGCGCAGGACTCCGTACGAAGCTCACCGCCGGCGCCGACGAAGCCGTTGCACCTTCCGGCACCCGTCCGCCCCGGAGCACCGATGCCGGGGGCCACCCTCGGCATGACCGCAGCCACTGACCAGCGTGGCGTGCCGAAGCACCCGTCTTGCTCAGCAATTAACAGAGGGCGTATCCAGAGCACTGATCTCACCCACGTGGCTGACGGCGGGCTCGAGGCGATGGGGCAGATGGACCGGATGCTGCGCCGTCGGCGGCCGACCGAGTAGGCGGCTGCCGCCACTTGGAACCGCCAAAGGCCCCCAACCAAGATCGGTCGGGGGTCTTCGTCCTGGCGGCGCGAACGGTTTCGAACCGCCAACACCTGCCTTGTAAGCTCGCCCAGCCACCTCCCGACACCCGGCGAGCCCAGGACATGGCGCCTATACGAAACCGCCCTGAGCCACCGGCGTGCCCTCACGTTGACGTCAGCTGTAGATGTCAGCGGCCAGTCGACTGCTGGTTCACTTCCTTTTCCGAAGCTCCCGCAACTTAGCCTCAGCTTCCCTCTTCTTCCGTCGCTCCGCCTCGTACTTTGACCACTTGCCCTGATGGTCCTGGCATCGAGAGCTGTTCGTGATCGCGGGCCTTGCACAGGGACGATTCCTGGTCGTCGGCGCCCCGCACCTGGGCTGAGTCACCCTGCCACCACCTACCTGATTCGGTCGACTCGGACGCAGGGATAGTCCCGCCGACCCACAGCAGCCCGGTAGGCGCAGACAGCACGGATGGAAGCACAGCAGGCACACGGCTCCGGAGGGCACGCCTAAGGCGAGCCAAGCATCGTCCCTGAGCTGCGATTCTGCTGAGGAGGGTCCTGTGAGCCAGGAAGCTCTATCGCGTCCCGTGCACGGGACGGGGGCCTCACTGGTGAGGCGGACGAACCGGTCGGCGCTGACCGCTCGCGGAGACGTTGCCCAGCGGAACCGTTGCCCGACTAGGCTCCGCAGTCGGGCTCTCCAGCCCCTTCCTGGCTCCGTCGGCTAACTCAGCGGCCAGCCCTCATCGCTCATGCACTGTTTGAACGACCTCTCGCGCTGGGCCAGCGTGTATGCACTCGTCAGCTCATTCATAGACGGGTCCCCACTCGAAGAGTCAGGCCACGCCTTCTGCGCGAGTTGGGTGCAGTCGGCGCGGGCTGCCGTCTGCGTTAGTGGCTCTGTCTTGCCGTTGCCCGTGACGACGCTGGGCACAGCAGAGCTTGAGTCCCTTGCCGTCTTTCCCGGGCAGCCCAGCCTCACCGCGGGACCGGGGAGTCCCTGTGGGCCGGCGGGGCCTGGCGGCCCAACGACGGCTGATCGCGACTGGAGCTCGGATATCTGCTGATGCTGAGCGATGAGCGCGGCGGATTGGCTTGCCAGGAGGACGCCAACCGTTAGGCCTCCGATGACGAAGCTCCGACTCGGTCTGCGAGGATCGACGGTTGCTCGTAAACAGCCATGGATGCCCCCCCGAAGCTCGGTGTGACGCGTCAGTGTAGGAGGTCGCCTGACCACCCGGACGCAGGGTTCTGCCGGCAGAGGGCGTGGCCGTCTCCCTCGTCAGCGAGGGCCCGGTGGGCAACCTCCCGTAGCCGGAGGAGCCGCCGACTGTAACTTCTTAAAGACCGTGTAACGACGGGGGCCATCATTCCATTGAACGATGAATGATCCCTGTTTTGCCACACGAAGATGCACCCCGTGCCATCTGGGCGCAAGCTGGAAGTGGGCCAGCCAGATTGAAGCAGCATTGGGGGATAGCGATGTTCGATTCGATTTCGCGTTTTCGACCAAATCCCAAAAAACAGAACAAGATCCCGAGAGGGATCGATACAACCCAGCGCCAATTCGAGACATACAAGTATCTATACGGCGACGCTCCGTCACTCTCGGACATTTTTGACATTCCGAACCGCGACGCCTTTGAATACTGCCAGCGCATAAGTCATTTCGTCCTGATCGTTCCATATACGGCTGACCATCGAATCCTGGCCGAGAGGATCTTTACGCGGGAAGGGATATCATGGTCCCTCTTGGGCGACTGCCTGCGGCAGGATGAGCACGAGGACTTCATCGTTGCGGCTAATACGATCACCCAGGAGACGTTGCCGGAAGTGCAACTAGCTGATATTGAGCCGATCGCCTTCCTGTCGAATGCCTTTCGACACGAGGGGGGCGAATGGATTCACAACGGCATTGCCTTTACGGCCCGAATACGGGATGACGACGTAAACGAGAAGCTACAACGGACGAAACGAACGCGCGCCCAGCTTATAGATCTCGAAACCCCGTCGAGTTCGATCGCCGTTTTACAGAACGCGGAAGTCCTGAAATTGGCGCAGAGCTATTTGGAGAGCAAAGGCCGGGGCTGGATCCCATTCCACGACCAAGAAATCAGCCGTAACGCCAGATATCGACACCGCTATCAGATTCACAACAAGATCACCAAGCCGATCATGCGTGCCACCTCCCGGTACGTATGCGAGCACAGCTTGGGTGAGGTGACCAAGAAGATCGATGAACTCGTACACGAGAACAACCCCCGTTCGATGATCGACGTAGCATGCGGAGAAAACATGCTATGCAATACGAAGGCGGAGAAGGGTGATATTTCAGTAGTAGTGGGAAACGATATTTCGTGGAGTCAGATCGAATTGATTAAGCAGTCAAGCATCTCAACGCAGCCCGCTTCTTCCCTGATATATACGAACCACGACGCCACCAATTTGCCCTTCACCAGCAAGGCGTTCTCCGTAGCGATCTGCAAGAATGTCCTACATCACATGCCATCGGCCGACGCCGCAAGGAAGCTCATCGACGAGTGCATTAGGGTTTCCAACCGTGCGGTGATTATTGAAGTAATGGATCCCCCCACTGGACATTTGGGCAGCCGGGTAATGTACCGCTATTACCTTGATTTCCTAAAAGATGCGGCGGTTCATTTCTATTCCAAGCGGGAGTTCGAGCAGCTCACCGAGAATGAGCAGCTCAGTGACCGCTTCCACATGTCAACGATACGGGGCGTCTATCAGTTTGCCGTGTTTGACTCCTGAGGGGGATTTTAGAGCTTCCGGCAGACCTGGGTTCGAATTGTCTGGCTACCCACAACGTAACCAGTTCGGATCGCTCGTACAGCAGAAGACTCGGTCGTCCGCCTTGAGCGCTAGTGACGCAGCCGGACAGTGCGCAGCGGCCCAAGCCCTGGCAGTAAACATCTAAGAGGAGATTGGGAATCACCAATCTTGGATGCCCTTTTGAACTGCGTCATCAGATTCCAGGGGATCTCATGTTAATCGCGCTGACAACCGTGGTTGTCCGGCCCGTCTGGCACGCTCAGACCTGGGCCCTGTAACTGCAAGCGGCCTCGGACCGGCAGGCGGGTCTGCCTAGACAACGTTCGGTGCGTCGACATCATGGTGATGCCTCTCGCCCTTGGCCAGCTTCTTCGTTCGTTGGTGGAGGTTGCAGGGCGTCCTTGGAACTGTCGAGCAGCTCCAAGTATGCCGCGACCTGGTCCTTTCCTGGCGGTAGACGCTGGATCGCGCGCTCCGCACGTCGTTGCAGCGCAAGCAAACTCCTGTTCTGTTCCCGGCGTATCTCCAGCTCGGCATGCTCTAGATCCAGAGCGGACTTTTGCTTCCGCCATGCCCGAAACTCTGAAGCTGCTGGCAGGGCTGCGGCTGTAAAGAGGACCACTAGGAATATGAGCCACCAGGGAGTGCCAGCGAGGAATGTGGCAATGCCTGCACTGCCGCTAATGGCTGCGGAAGACAACGGCGGTCGCATGGGTAGACCTCTCCGAGCCCACGTGGGCTCTGGGGCTAGCTCACGAAGGAGGAGGGGGCGATCTATCCCTGGACATGCAAAAGGCCCGAGCCATGGCTCGGGCCTAGAGGTGAAGCCGCACGGTCAGGGGTCGGCGGGACCAGGGTTTTAGAGGGTGGCTATCCGCCGGGAGGTGGTTCGGAGGAACCGCTCGGCCGATCCGCACGTCTGGGCGGCGCCTGACCGAGGACGCGCTCATCGGTCCACGGATTCACTACGGCTCTGGGAAGTTCCAGCAAGTTGTACCGGACCTTGCCCCGACCTTGACCGTATGTAGTGATCCGGCCTTCGCTCGCCCATCGGCGAATGGTGCTCGAAGGTCTGCCCGTGTAGAGGGCCGCGAGGTCAGCGCTGACGAGGATCAACTCGGGTGACTGGTCCACTGCTCCCCCTTGCCAACTCTGGAGGAGGGACCCAGAGGTAGGTGGTTGTGGACACACACGTAGCGAAGCATGACAGACGTTACGCTCGGGCAGGTCAGAACGTCAAGCATGGCTGCTAGGCGCCAAGTTGGCGTGATCGTCGGTGGAGGGACTAGCGGCCCGTGGGTGCCCGGGAGGCGGAAACAAAAAATGCCCCCTCCGTGAGAAGAGAGCAGATGATGGCACGCCAAAGCTGGCCCCAGATTCTCATGGGGTGGACGCTGAAGCAAGCTCTCCAGCATCGGTACGGACCATGGGCGCCCAGCCTCCCATCCCGTGTGCCGTCGACACGCGGAGTAAAGAGCGGGCCGGGCTTCCTGGGGTGCAGTTCCAGCCGGATCGGTCACGACGGTCACACCGGCGGGCTCCAGGCTGCGGAAGGCTCCTGGCCCCGACTCACGCCGGAGCCAGGGATGGTCAGCCGGCGTAGTCGTGGTGGTCGCGGGGGTCGTAGCCGTGATTGCAGGTGGGGCAGAGGGTGAGGTCCTCGGGGGCGGCGGAGTATCGGTTGGGGATGATGCCGCCGTCGTACTGGGGGTCGGTGCAAGCCATGGCGTGCTCCTTCGAGGTCGGTGCCGTTGTCCTGATGGGCACCGCCCCTGCACGGTTATGGGAGGGCGCACAAGGTGGAGCACCCCACTGGATGAACGACCTTGTGCGCCCTCCCATAACCGTGCTGCCCTCCGGGATCAGGGCAGCGGTGCCGACCGGCAGCCACCACATCGACGCCCACCCGCGGCCTGGACTTCACCACGGTCCCGCATCTGCGCCCGATTCCGATGGGCCCGACACCCGCACGGGCAGGGCACGAGCCTGGTTGCTGAGCTATCGCTCGGTGACCTGCGCTAGATCAGATCGCACAGCCTCTTCAAACGCGTCCGTGGCGATCCTTACCTCTCTGAGAGCTGCGGACGCATCGCCGCCGTCTGAGTGCAGGATCGGCCCCTGTGCTTCCAGGAGCTGTCTGCGCATGTGTACAGCGGCCAGCCGTACGGACTCCGAGGCTATGAGGTCGATCTCCACGCCGAACTTGTACGCTGCGGAGCGAGTCTCGTGCAGGGCGCCGTCAGCTTCCCCGCGGGAAGTTGCTGCCAGGGCGTCATGCCAGCCATAGCAGGCGAGTAGAAGATCTCGATAGAGATGGCGCTTGTCATCCAGCCATCGCACGCGTTCGGCGTGAGCACGCTGTTCTCGTTGTACCCGCACTTGGCCCCGCTGGGCCAGCCACGCCCCTGAAAACCCCGATATGGCACCCACTGATGTGCCAATCAGTCCCACCAGTGCTGCGTCCAAGTCTCTCCACCCCGAGTCTGCGCGTGCGGTGTGGCCGTATCCAACCAGGGTTCGGGGCGCTTAGGGACGAGGTTGCCGGAGCGGTTCCGGTTGGTGTCCCGCCCGGGCTGAGCAGACCGCAACCCAGGCGCTGACGGACGGGCTTTCGGAAGACGACTCAACGACGCGCTCATCGGCCACAACGAGACCGGTACCGACGCGGAGCGACCACACCGGCCGGCACCACATCGCGGCAGCAGCTGCTCCCCGCCCGCCCATTCCCGGTGGTGCGGTCGCCTCACGCTCCTGTCATCCGTGACGGCGGGGGTACGGCGCCCGGCCCGACTCAGGCCCGACAGTCGGCCGGCCTTGCGCAAGAGGCCGCCCCTCCCTCGCCGCTGGCCGTCTTTTGGCACCCCGTCCCGGCCGCAGTCGGCAGCGCTCCCGGCCACGCATGCCATGTGACGGTTGCCGTGCCTGAAGGCCCGCCTAAGGCGCTTCCCATCAACCCGAGCCGTGGGCGTGCGGTCGGCGGCCGGGCTGGATCGGGGCGTAGACAGGAGCGCAGGCCCGGGTGACGGGCCGCGCGCGCCGCGCGTGCGCGGCGGGTGCCTTGATGAAGTAGGGAAACTCTTACCGTGCTACGGCCGGTGGCTTCCAGGGGGTTGCCGTTCGCGGCAATGCACGCTGTCAGGTCTTCGAGTGAGCCTGCTATCCGAGCCCCGTTGA
This sequence comes from Streptomyces xanthophaeus, assembly GCF_030440515.1. Lineage (GTDB taxonomy): Bacteria > Actinomycetota > Actinomycetes > Streptomycetales > Streptomycetaceae > Streptomyces > Streptomyces kutzneri. Next base: position 5,590,143 of record NZ_CP076543.1, on the reverse strand, counting down.
CGGGGGCGAAGTCCGTTACCAGGGCGTGCCCGTGCCCAGGCGGTCCGCCAAGCTGTCCGATTGGCCGCCCTACTGGCTCGACAACATCGTCAAGCCTCATCGCAAGTGCACCACCCACGCCAAGTTCGAGGTGCACTTCCGGCTTTACCTCGTGCCGCTGCTCGGGTCCAAGCGGTCGCATCGCTGAGTGTGGGCGATGTTCGGAAGGTTCTTCTGCAGCTGCGGAAGAAGACCAGCGCCGCGACCGCCAAGGAGTCGCATCGGGTTCTGCGGACGGCTCTCGCTGCGGCCGTCCGGGAGGAGCTGGTGACTCGGAACGTGGCAATGCTGGTCGAGCCGCCGAGGGTTGAGGCTCGGGAGCTCTCGCTTTGGAGCCTCCAGGAGACTTTGGACTTCCTCGCCGCAGAGACCCGCTGTACGCCGCCTTCGTGCTGGCGATCGCGCTCGGCTTCCGTCGGGGTGAGATCGTCGGTTTCCGGTGGGAGAACGTGGACCTGGACAAGCGCGAGATCCGGGTGCGGACTCAGCGTCAGCGCGTTGGCGGCGAGGCCTACGAGGACGATCCCAGGGGCAGCGGCGCCGACAGACTCTCCCCCTGCCGGGGATCTGCGTCGCTCCCCTACGGTGGCAGCGGATGAAGCAGGCGGAGGCGTGGGACGAGACCGGGTACGTCTTCACCATCCGGACCGGGCCGCCCATCGAGCCGCGGAACGTTTACCGGTCCTTCACGCGCGTGGCCAAGGACGCCGGGCTGAGGGGCATTCAGCTGCGCGACGCTCGGCACGGCGTTCCACCCCGGGTCGTGAGGGAGATCCTCGGGCACTCGCAGATCGCCGTCACGGTGAACGTGTACGCGCACGTCGTGCAGGAGACCCAACGCGAGGCCATCGGGCATACGGACCGGCTGTTGAGGCAGCGTCCCGGCCGTGCCTGACCGCTCCCGTTGATGGCAGATGTGGATGCAAAAGACCCCCCGCCATGATCGGCGAGGGGTCTTTGTGCTGGTGGGCGCGGACGGTTTCGAACCGCCGACATCTGCTTTGTAAGAGCAGCGCTCTACCCCTGAGCTACGCACCCGTGGATGAGTGGACAGCCTACATGGCGGGCACACCCCCCACGCAAACCCGTTCCCGTGGGAGAGAATGGACCGGGGCATGGCGGACGCGGTACGGGAGAGGCATTGTGACGACGGCATCCCGGCGGTGGTTCGGCGGGCGGGACGAGAGTCGGCGGGCGGATGCGCAGGCGGCGAAGGATGCCGCCGCGGCCGCGTTCTACGAGCTGGACACGGCGCAGCGGGATCTGCGGATCTCGATCGAGACGATCGCCGCGGCGGACGGGTCGCCCGCCGCGCGGCAGGCGACCGAGGGGTTCGCCGCGCTGGGGCGGCGGATCGACGAGGTCAGCCACGTCTACATCGAGGCGGTCGACGCGCACGACCTGGACCGGGCGGAGTTGGAGGCCTCGGTGGCCACGCGCGCGCGGGAGCAGCTGACCCGGGCGCGGGACGAGCTGGTGCGGGTCCAGGGGGAGCTGGAGCGGTTCGCGCAGGGGTTGCAGCCGCTGCTGGACAAGGCCGAGACGCAGCTCGCGCGGGTGGCGCCGGCCCGGGAGCGGGCCAGGGCCGCGCTGATCGGGGCGAGTGACGCGCTGGACGCCGTACGGGCCAAGGGGATACGGGCCGATGACCTCGCGGCGCGGCTGGCGGCGCTCGGCCCGGAGCTGACCAAGCTGAACCAGGGTGCGGCCCAACACGGTGTGCAGGAGACGGTGCAGCGTGCCGACCGGATCCTGCGTGATGCGGAGGCGGTACGGGCCGAGGTGGCGCGGCTGCCCGAGCGGGCGGCGGAGATCGACCGGCGGCTGGTAAGTCTGCGGACGCGGGCGCAGGCGTTGCGCAACCGGGCGGACCGGGTGGATCCGGTGCTCAGTGAGCTGCGGCGGCGGTTCAGTGCGGCCTGCTGGCAGGACCTGCAGCACGTGCCGGAGCAGGCGGTGCAGGACGTGGCACGGGCCGAGGAGCAGCTGCGGGAGGCCGGCCGGGCCCGGGAGGAGCAGCGCTGGGCCGATGTCGGGGCGCTGATCGAGGCGGTCCGCGGCTCGCTGGACGCGACGGACGAGGCGGTGTCGGCGGCGCAGGACCGGCTGACGCGGCTGGAGGCGGTGGCGCGGGATCCGCAGGCGGAGGTGGACCGGACCCGTTTCGCGATCCGGGATGCGCAGCGGCTGGCGATGGCGGGGCGCAGCGTGCCGGATCCGCAGCACGCGCGGCCGCTGGACGATGCGGTGGCGCGGGTGGCCCGGGCGCTTTCGGCGTTGGAGGGGCGGCATCCGGACTACTGGGCGTTCCTGCTGGAGATGGCGGACGTCCGGGCCTCCGTGAACCGGGTGGTGAACGGGATCCGGGCCGAGCGCGGGCACGCCTAGGCCGTGCCGGGCGGGCCGGGCTGCGCGCGCCCGGTCTGATCGGCACGGCACCCTCTGGGGCGCCCGGTCCGGGACCCGGTTGTTTCCGGGCGGCCCACGGCGGATGCTGGGAGGTGCCGGGAACGGACCAGAGGAGGGCACCATGGCTGCCCACACCGTCAAGAAGCCTCCTGTGACCCATGAGCCTTATGTGGCTCATGCGGCGTACGGGTGCACGGAACCGCACGAGCACTACGCGCCCTACGTCGCCCATGAGCCCGATCCCGACGCGCCCGCCCCACCGCGCCTCGCCGACACCGTCTCGCGGCGCATGGCGCGCGTGCTGCACCCCGTCAACGCGCAGCTCGACGATCATCTGCCCACCGACCACAAGCTCAGCCAGGTGTACCGGGTCGGGGCAGGGCTGATGGGTCTGCTGCTGGTGGTGTTCGGAATCCTGGGACTGGTCAATCAGATCGGGTTCTTCGACACCGGCGGGGACACGGTGCTCGCCCTGAACACCAACGGGGCGCTGAGTGTCCTGTCGATCTGCATCGGTGCGCTGCTGATCTACGGGATGGTGGTGGGCGGCACCTTCGCCTCGACCTTGAACATCGTGCTGGGCGTCCTCTTCATCGCGAGCGGGTTCGTGAATCTCGCGCTGCTGGACACGGAGCTGAACTTCCTGGCCTTCAAGATCCAGAACGTGCTGTTCAGTTTCGTGGTCGGCGTGATGCTGATGTGGTTCGGGATGTACGGGCGGGTGGGCAGCGCCCTGCCGCACGACAATCCGTACTGGCGGGCCCGCCACCCCGAGCAGGCGGCCCGGGAGGACCGGGTGCGGCGCGTTCAGGGGCGGGCCCCCGTCACCCCCGTCATGCACGGACGCTGCCCGTAGCCGCGCCGTACGTGGCGTTGGCCGCGCCGTACGTAGCGCCCGGGCGGCGGGCACGCTTAGCCTGTGCGCATGCCTCGATACGATTACCGCTGCCGGACCTGCGACGACACCTTTGAGGTCAGCCGGCCCATGGCCGAGTCCTCCGCGCCCGCCGACTGCCCGGCGGGGCACTCCGACACCGTGAAGCTGCTGTCCGCCGTGGCCGTGGGCGGCACGAGCAGCGCTCCCGCGCCCGCGATGGGCGGCGGGGGCGGCTGCTGCGGTGGCGGCGGCTGCGGCTGACCCCGGATCCCCCGAGTTCCCCGGATCCCGGGGTCCCCGGATCCCGGGGTCCCCGGATCCCCCGAGTTCCCCGGTTCCCCGGGTCCCGGGGTCCCCGGGCGGAGCCTCAGCGCTTGCGCGAGAGGGTCAGGCCGTCCGAGATCGCGAGCAGGACGGATTCCATGCGCGGGTCCGCCGACACGTGGTCGTTGAAGGCGCGGACGCCGGCCGCCGCGCCCGTGGCCGACCGGTCGAGGACCGTGCCGTGGAACAGCGTGTTGTCGGTGACGATCAGGCCGCCGGGACGCAGTCGCGGCACGAGCTCCTCCCAGTAGGAGATCTGGCTCTGCTTGTCCGCGTCCACGTAGGCCATGTCGATGTGCGGTTCGGCCGGCATCGCGCGCAGGGTCTCCAGCGCCGGTGCGATGCGCAGCTCGATGCGGTCCGCGACGCCCGCCTCCTCCCAGGCCTGCCGGCCGTACTGCGTCCATTCCTCGGAGACGTCGCAGGCGATGAGGCGGCCGTCGGCGGGCAGTGCCTGGGCCATCGACAGGGCCGAGAAGCCGGTGAAGGTGCCGACCTCCACGATGTGGCGGGCGCCTGTCAGCCTCACCAGGAAGGCCAGCAGCGGCCCCTGCTCCTCCGCCGACTGCATCCCGGCCACGTCCGGGAATTTGGTGTACGTCGTCGCCACCAGCCCCCGCTGGACCTGGTCCAGCGGGGGGTTGTGGTCGAGCATGTACCGGTAGAGCTCGTCCGTGATCTTGGTGCTGTTGCCCTTGGTCATGCGTCCAGTCTGCCCAGTCGGGCCGCCTCCTGGGCGAATGCGCGCACGATTTCCTCGCCCGCCAGGACACCCGCGGTGGCCAGCGCGGTCACCGTCGGCGCCGTCCACGCCGCGTCGGCCAGTTCGCCGTGTCCCGGGCGCCAGGCCGCGTCCGCGGCCAGCAGCAGGTCCGCGTCCAGCAGCGAGTCGCCGGCCGCGAGGGTGGTGGAGGCTCCCGTACGCCGGGCGACCTCGCGCATCGCCGCGCTCTTGGTGAGCGGGCGCGGGACCGCGTAGATCTTCCGGCCCTGGAGGGAGACCGTCCAGCCGCGGTCCTCGGCCCACCGGGTCAGGGACTTGAGCCATTCGTCCGGGACCAGGGCCCGCTCGACGACGAGGTACGCGAAGAGGTCCTCCGCCAGGCGGGTCTTGCGCAGCCACGCCGGGTCGGCCGTGGCCAGCAGGTGCTGGTGCACCTCCTCCAGGGGGGCGCACTCCTCGGCCAGGCGCGCCGCGACCTGCCGCCGCCAGTCCCGGTCCGGGACGCCGTCGACGAGCAGCTGCCCGCCGTTGGCGCAGATGGCGTACGGGGCCGGGCGGCCGGGGAAGCGGATGCGCTGGTACTGCTTGCGGGTCCGGGTGGTGGTGGGGACGAAGACCACCGAGGGGTCGGCCGTCAGCTCCGCCAGCAGTCCCGCCGCCGTCTCCGTCATGTAGGACAGCGGCTTGCTCTCGTGGACCTCGACGCACAGCAGCCGCGGGGCCACCGGGTCGGGCATGGTCAGGCCGAGGGCGGCCGTCGAGTAGATGAGCGTACGGTCGAGATCACTGGCTACGAGGACAGTCACTTCGAGGCCACAGCCTTTCCGTCGGCGCCGGTGGCGCCGCGCGTGAATCGGGGGTGGATGAGTCCTACGCACGTGTAGGGCAGCCCGTCGACCTCTTCCACCGGGACGCCGCGCTGCTCGGCGAGCAGCCGTACGTGGTCCAGGTCGGCCCCGGCGCCGCGCTGCGCCAGGATCTTCCAGGGCACCCGGCGCAGCAGGACGCGGGTGGTCTCGCCGACGCCGGGCTTGACGAGGTTCACGTCGTGGATGCCGTACTCCTCGCTGATCCGCTCGACCGCCGCCCAGCCCTCCCAGGTGGGTGTGCGGTCGGCCGCGAGGAGCTCCTTGACCTCCTCGTCGACGGCGTCGGCCACCTCGTCGAAGTGGGCGGCGACGGTGTCGACGAATGCGACGGAGACGTCGGCTCCGGCGAGCTCGCGGTAGAACTTCGCGCCGTGGAAGTCGTCGGGGCCGACGAGGTCGGACCTCAGAACCGTACGCGAGATGAGACCGGAGACGGTGGAGTTGAGACAGGCGGAGGGGATCAGGAAGTCTTCCCGGGTGCCGTACGTGTCCACGCAGGAGCCGGGGTCGGCGAGGACGACGATCTCCGGGTTGAAGCCGTCGAACGCGGCGAGGGCGTCGCGCAGCTCGCGGGTGATGGCGCCCTTGCCGGTCCAGCCGTCGACGAAGACGACGTCGGCCGGGTCGTGGTGGGCGGCCAGCCAGCGCAGGGCGTTGGCGTCGATGCCGCGGCCGCGCACGATGGAGACGGCGTAGTGCGGCAGGTCCAGGCCGTGGCGGGCGCGGGCCCAGCGGCGCATCAGTACGCCTACGGGGGTGCCGGCGCGGGCCAGGGAGACCAGGACCGGGGACGGGGAGCGCTCGGCGAGGACGGTCTCGGTGACCGTGCCGACGGCCCGGGCCACGCGGGCGGCGGAGGCGGCGAGCGCGCTCCCGTACAGCTCCTGGTACTGGGGGGACGGCTGGTACTCGACGGGCAGGGATTCGGCGTAGTGCGCGCCGCCCGCCTGTATCGCCTCTTCGCGCTCCTCCGTCGGCGCCTCCAGCTCGACGGAGGAGAAGTCCTGGAGCAGCCAGCCGACGTCCTCGGCGGCGTACGAGGAGAAGGCGGGGCCGCGCAGGGGCTCGGGCATGATCGGCTCCTGCCGGTGGGGTGTGCCCGGTATACCGGGTACGTACGAGGGGACGACGGCCAGGACGACGTGGCCGGTGTGCGGGGCGAGGGCCGCGAGCAGCCCGGCGTGGAGTTCGGGGGTGTCACCGGCCGAGTCGACGACGGCGACGACGGCGTCGAAGCCGGCGCCCGCGACGTTGTAGGCGTAGCGGTCGCCGGGGCCGTCGGCCGGGGCGTCGTGGGCCGGGAAGACCAGCCGGGTGCGGATGGCGTATCCGGGGTCGTTGACGGCGAGCACGGGCGAGCGCGTGGTGGTCGAGAAGCGGACCTCGCGGGCCGCCCCCGCGTCCTCCAGGGCCGTGGCGAGGCGCAGCGGCGCGTACATCAGCTCCTCGTTGCCGAGGACGAGGATCCGGCCGGGTTCGGTGCCGAGCGCGGAGCCGAGCCGGTCGGCGAGTTCCGGGAGGGCCGCCTCCAGGCGGGCGCGGTGGGCGGGGGTGAAGCCGTGGCGGCCGCCGTCGGGGACCCCGGAGGGCCAGTTCAGCTCGACGCGCGTGACCGGCTGCGGGCCGTCCGCCGGGGCTCCGCCCCGGACCCCGCTCCTCGAACGCCGGAGGGGCTGATTTTGCCCGGCTGCCTCGTGTTCCTCGACCAGGGCCCGGCCCTTGGTGAGGACGTCGTCCGGGAGGGAGACCGTGCCCGAGGCGAGGGCGATCAGGTCCACGCGCGCGCCCAGCTCGGCGGCGAAGGCGGTGAGCCGGTCGCGGTCGGCCGGCGAGCGCATGTCGACGAGGGCGACGACCACGTAGTGCGAGCGGGGATGGCGGGAGTGCAGGTCGCGGATGGTGTTCAGGACCGTGTTGCCGGTGGAGAACTCGTCGTCGACGAGGACGAGCGGGCCGCTGCCCGCGAGCAGCTCCGGGTCCTCGGGCAGCAGCAGGTGCGAGGTGGCGTGCGAGTGCGCCTCCTCGAAGCCGCCCGCGGGCTCCACGCCCGGTACGGGCCGGCGGGTGGAGTGCAGGTAGGGGGCGCTGCCCAGGCCGTCGGCCACGCAGTGGCCGAGCCCGGTGGCGGTCTCGGCGTAGCCGAGGACCACGGCCGCGGCGGCCCCGTCCTCGCCGAGCAGGGCCCGGACGCGTTCGCCGAGCCCGTACCCGGCGGCGTACACCGTCCGCGGGGACTGCGGGACGTGCTTGCCCAGCACCTGCGAGACCAGCAGGTGCGCCCGCTTGGGGTTGCGGCGCAGGGCCAGTCCGAGCAGCTCCGTCAGCCGCGGACCGCCTTCGGAGTCCTCCAGGCTGACGCCCAGCCGCTCCGCGACCCAGGTACCCGACCACACTGCTTCGATCGTCTTGCCTTTCCTCGTCGTCCGCGCGTCCGCCGACGGCTGCGCGTCCCTTTCCAAGGGCCTGCTCACACCTGGAGCCCGGCCGTGAGCAGGTCGACGAAGCCGACCTCCTCCTTCGCCACACCGAAGACCTCGGCGCGCAGCATGGTGCGCTCGGCCCAGGCCCGGTGGGGCTTCACCTCGTTCATCTTGTTCGTGTAGGCGCTGCGCATCACGCCGCCGCCGCCGCGCTCGGGCCGCAGGATGTCCTGGGCGTCGCAGAACTCCTCGTGCGAGACCACCGACAGCGCGTGCACGGGCGTGATGTGGGCGGGGTGGATGCAGGTCTTGCCGAGCAGCCCGTTGGCCCGGTCCAGCTCGATCTCGCGCAGCAGTCCGTCCAGGTCGTGCTCGATCAGGGCGGTGCGCAGTTCCTCCACGCCCTCCTCCAGGAAGGGGCTGCGGCGCAGCTGGGGCTTGAAGAGGCGCTGCTGGCTGCGGAAGTACTCCCAGACGGGCCCGGTCACCGTGAAGCCGGTGCCGTCGGCCCTGCTGAGGACGTTGACGACGTCCGCGATGACGCCCGCCACGATCTGGACGTCGTAGGCGGTCATGTCGGGCGTGCGGCGCAGGCCGTAGGCCGAGCAGAAGTCGGTCACGCCGAGCCGCAGCGCCAGGACGCGCTCGCGGTGGCTGTTGACCGTGCGGGAGATGCCGGCGAGGGCCAGGGCGCGGGTTTCGAGGTGGAGGAGGTCCGGGGTCTCCAGGACCGGCATGGCATACAGGCGGGACAGTCCGCTGACGGCCTCTGCCTCGGCGACGGCTTCGAGGAAGGCGATCCCGCGGTTCTCGTCGAACTTCGGGAGTACGAATCCGGCCAGTCGCCGCACGGAGCCGCCGAGCCGGCGCACCAGGTCGGGTATCTGCTCGGGCGTGCGGACGCGGATGAAGAGCAGCGGGAGCTCCGCGCCGTCGGCGTCGAGCTCGGAGAAGTGCCGGACGAGGTTCTCCTCGGCTCCGGTGACATCGCCGTCGCTGATGGAATCCTCCAGGCAGAGGACCATCGAGACGACCCCGCGGCCGGCCTGCTTGCGGATGTCGGCCGCGAGCGTGGGCCGGGTGGCCGGGCTGTAGAGGGTGGCTCCCAGCGCCGCCGCGAGGACGCGGGCGGGCGAGGCTCCGGTGAATTCCGCCGGTTCCTGGTGGAAGAGGTCCTTACGGACGGTGGGCGATATGTGCCCAAAGTGACGCATGTGCTTCCCCCGTACTGCCTCGGCGGCCCAACTGGCATGGCCGGTAATAGTACGTACGAACGTGAGTCAAGAGTTCCTCAAGCACATGAAGTTCAGGTAACCCTCTTGCACCATGCCCAGGTCTCGCGTTCGAGACAAGGCCCTACGGGGGGCCGCATTGTCCCTGTCCACCCCGGGAGGGCAGGATGACGTGCATGACGCACGCGATGCAGAAGGGCTCGAACATCCCGGTGGCCGCCGTGGCGGTCCGGGCGGTGCTGCGCTGGACCGGCGGCCCCGAGGTGCCGGACGTGGACGCCTCGGCACTGCTCGTCGGCCCGGACGGCCGGGTGCGTTCGGACGAGGACTTCGTCTTCTACAACCAGCCCCGGCACCCCTCGGGGGCCGTCTGGCGGCTCGGCAAGAAGCAGATCGGTGATGCGATCACCGACGCCGTCCAGGCGGACCTGCGCACGGTGACGCCGACGGTGGACCGGATCCTGGTGGTCGCCTCCGCCGAGGACGTCCCGTTCCAGCGGGTCCACGACCTGCGGATCCTCCTCTACGACGCCACCGCGACCGGCGGCTCCGAACCGCTGGCCTACTTCGACGTACGGCCCGAGACCGGCGCCGAGACGGCGCTGATCTGCGGGGAGCTGTACCGGCGGGGCGAGGGGTGGAAGTTCCGGGCGCTCGGCGAGGGCTACTCCGACGGACTGGTGGGGCTCGCGACCGACCACGGGATCTCGGTCGACGAGAACGCCGCCGAGGCCGAGGCGGCCCCCGCGGCCGGCGCCGGTCCCGACTCCGGGCCCGCGTCCGAGCAGACGGCGATGATGGCCCCGCCCACCCAGGCCCCGCCGCCCGTCCAGCCCGCCTACGGGTACCCGCAGCCGGTGTCCCCGGCCCCGGTACCGGGGCCGGGCGGCGATCCGTCCTTCCGGCTGCCGGTGCAGGGCCCGCAGTTCATCCGCCGCTGACGCAGCCGGCCGACCGACCGGCCGGCCGACTCCGCCGACACCGACGTCGACACCGACACCGACACCGACGCCGGCCCGGCTCACACCGAGGGCCCCGAGGACGATCACCCGTCCCGGGGCCCCGGTCAGCTCTTGGTGCTCTTGTAGCCCCGCCCCCACTGGAGCCCCCAGCCGTACAGCCGGTCCAGCTCGGCCTGGAACCCGTAGACGAACTTCACCTCGCGCCGGACCACGAGCTCGCCCTTGACCTTCTCCAGGGAGACGACCGCGCAGGAGCGGGCCTGCGGGTGCCGCTCGTCCAGCGGGATCTCGATGCGCGGCCCCGTGACGGGGTAGAGGGTCACCATCGCGTGCGTCCGGTCGAAGGCCGGGGTCTGGTCGTAGATGTAGACGAAGACCAGCAGCCGCTTGATCTCGTCGGCGTGGTCGAGGTTGACGTAGAGGGTCTCCCCCGACGCCGAGCCGAACCGGTCGTCCCCGCTGAGCTTGACGTACGGCGGGTCGTTGAGGTCGCCCAGCAGGTTCCCCAGCGGCTGCACGGCGCCGCGGGTGCCGTCCGTCAGCTCGTACAGACAGCCCATGTCGAGGTCGACATTGACCATGCCCTGGGTGTGCGCCTGCACCATGTCCGGCTTGAACAGCTTGAACGGGTGCCGGAAGAGCTGGCCGCTCTGGCCCGAGCGGCCTCCGATGTCCGAGGTGCGCATGCGCCAGGACAGATTCACGCGCAGGTTGCCGTGGACGGCCCCCTGTTTGGTCAGCGACACCGTCGCATGTCGCTTGTTCAGCTCGATCGCGTTCGACGAGGCACTGCCCGACTGGAACTGCACGGCCCGGCTGCCCATGATGCCGTCGAAGAAGCCCATCCCCTACCCCCCTGGTCCCCTGATCCCCTGGTCGTGCTGAGCCTACGGAAGCGGGGCGGCCCGCCAGGTCCTCGGACCCGGTGGACCGCCCCGCAATGGAGCGTTCCGCATTACCGCCGCGGTCATGCCTCGGCGGTGGAACCCTCCAGTTCCATGCGCTTGTTGCGGCGCACCGAGGACCAGAAGGACCATCCGATGAGCAGCACGCCGACGAGACCGGTGATGATCTCGTTGATCTCGTACTGGATGGTGACGAGCAGGATCGCGGCGAGCGCGCCGATGGCGTAGTGCGCGCCGTGCTCCAGGTAGACGTAGTCGTCGAGGGTGCCCTGGCGGACCAGGTAGACCGTCAGCGAACGGACGTACATGGCACCGATGCCGAGGCCCAGCGCCATGAGCACGATGTCGTTGGTGATGGCGAAGGCGCCGATGACCCCGTCGAAGGAGAAGGAGGCGTCGAGGACTTCGAGGTAGAGGAACATGAAGAAGGCGGCCTTGCCGGCCATGGCGACGGCCGAGACGGGCTTGCCGCTCTTCTTGGCCTCTTCCTCGGCCTCGTGCTCGGCTTCCTCCTCTTCCTCCAGCTTGTTCTCGAAGTAGCCGGAGAGGCCGCCGACGATCATGTAGGTGATCAGGCCGAGGACACCGGAGATCAGGACGGTCTGCGCCTTGTCCACGTGGACGCCGCCGTGCTGGTGGGCGTTGGCCCCCACGGTCATCGAGGCGATGACCAGGACGATCAGCGCGATGCAGGCGGAGAGCATGTCGATCTTGCCGAGCTTCGCGAGCGGACGCTCCAGCCAGGCGAGCCACTTGATGTCACGGTCCTCGAAGATGAAGTCGAGGAAGATCATCAGCAGGAACATGCCACCGAAGGCGGCGATGGACGGGTGGGCGTCCGTCACCAGCTGCTCGTACATGTCCTTGTCGGAGAGGGCCAGGTCGACCGCCTCGATGGGCCCGATCTTGGCGCTGATCGCGACGATCACAACGGGGAAGACCAGTCGCATACCGAAGACCGCGATCAGGACGCCGACGGTGAGGAAGATCTTCTGCCAGAAGGCATTCATCTTCTTCAGGATTCCGGCGTTGACCACCGCGTTGTCGAAAGACAGCGAGATCTCGAGGACCGACAGGATCGCGACGATACCGAAGGCCTGCCACCCCCCGTAGAACACCGCTGCGACCAGACCGAGCGCAGTGATTGCGAACGACCAGCCGAAGGTTTTGAGAACCACTGGCACCCCATCGTCTTGTACGGCTTTACGAAACGTTGACCCCGAAGTCTAGAGCGATGCCTCGGAGCCCCGACGCGTACCCCTGCCCCACCGCACGGAACTTCCATTCACCCCCGTACCGGTAGACCTCGCCGAAGATCATCGCGGTTTCGCTGGACGCGTCCTCGGACAGGTCGTAGCGGGCCAGTTCCTGGCCGTCGGCCTGGTTCACCACACGGATGAAGGCGTTGCTGACCTGGCCGAAGCTCTGCCGGCGGGAGTCCGCGTCGTGGATCGAGACCGGGAAGACGATCTTGTCCACGGCCGCCGGCACCTTGGTGAGGTCGATGATGATCGACTCGTCGTCGCCTTCACCCTCGCCGGTGAGGTTGTCCCCTGTGTGTTCGACGGAGCCGTCGGGGCTCTTCAGGTTGTTGTAGAAGACGAAGTACTCGTCCCCCAGCACCCGGCCGCTGTTGCAGAGCAGCGCGCTGGCGTCGAGGTCGAAGTCGGCTCCCGTGGTCGAGCGCGCGTCCCATCCGAGACCGATCAGAACCCTGGTGAGGTTCGGTGCGGCCTTGGAGAGGGAGACATTGCCCCCCTTGGCGAGTGTGACGCCCATGTTGTGGTCCTCCCCGGACGACGGTGTGGCAGTACGGCGATGTGCCGGTGTGGTGCGGTGTGGCGGGTGTGGTGCGGTGGTGCGGTGTGGTGCGGTGGGCCGCCCGCTGTGGTGTCCGCGGGTAAAGCCGGTCCGGCGCCGTACACACAGTGCACGGCGCCGGACGGACGGACTGCTCTCAGGCTCAGACGTTGACGCCGAAGTCCTGCGCGATGCCGCGCAGGCCCGATGCGTAACCCTGGCCGATGGCGCGGAACTTCCACTCCGCACCGTTGCGGTACAGCTCGCCGAAGACCATGGCGGTCTCGGTCGAGGCGTCCTCGGAGAGGTCGTAGCGGGCGAGCTCGCTGTTGTCGGCCTGGTTCACCACGCGGATGTACGCGTTGCGGACCTGGCCGAAGCTCTGCTGGCGGCTCTCGGCCTCGTAGATCGAGACCGGGAAGACGATCTTGGCGACGTCGGCCGGAACGCCGGCCAGGTTGACCTTGATCGCCTCGTCGTCGCCCTCGCCCTCACCGGTGGTGTTGTCGCCGGTGTGCTCCACCGAGCCGTCGGGGCTCTTCAGGTTGTTGAAGAAGACGAAGTTCGCGTCGCTGGTGACCTTGCCCTGGTCGCTGGTCAGGATCGCGCTGGCGTCGAGGTCGAAGTCGACACCGGTGGTGGTGCGAGCATCCCAGCCCAGACCGACGATGACCGCCGTCAGGTTAGGCGCGGCCTTGGTCAGCGAGACGTTGCCGCCCTTGCTGAGGCTGACTCCCACGGGTCCTCCATTGGGTTCTGTGTGTGGGGCGGTGCCCCGTCGTGCAGGGGCCCTCCCGGCCGTGACCGGGGGAGCTACCGGATCAACGTTTCGATCCTAGTGACGGGTTCCCGCCTGTAAGCAGTTTTCGCAGGGAAAATGCGCGTACGGCCCGCTCGGGCGCGCTCAGATGCTGTCGAGTGCCTTGATGTACTCGTTCAGGTCACGCGCGTCGGGCAGTCCGTTGACGACAGTCCAGCGCACGACGCCCTCCTTGTCGATGATGAAGGTGCCGCGGACCGCGCATCCCTTGTCCTCGTCGAAGACGCCGTAGGCGCGCGAGGTCTCCCCGTGCGGCCAGAAGTCCGACAGCAGCGGGTACTCCAGGCCCTCCTGCTCCCCGAAGACCCGCAGGGTGGGCACGGAGTCGTTGGAGACGGCCAGGAGCTGCACGTCGTCGTTCTGGAAGCGCGGGAGCTGGTCGCGCAGCTCGCACAGCTCGCCGGTGCAGACTCCGGTGAAGGCGAACGGGTAGAAGAGCAGCACCACTGCCTTCTCGCCCCGGAAGTCGGAGAGCCGCACGGTGGCGCCGTGGTTGTCCTTGAGCTCGAAGTCCGGGGCCTTGTCGCCGACCTCGATCGCCATCTCTCGCATCCCTTCGTTCCCGCATCCCCGCGTTGGGCTGTTCGGGTGAGTCACAGACTAGGCCCTGGACGTGGGCAGGTCATGGAACGCACACACCCCGCAGACCGGGGTCACCTGGTCGGCGGGGTGCGGTTGCGTGTCCGCTCGGCTGCGGTTGCGGCTCAGCGCTTGGCCTTGGCCGCCTTCGGCGTCACCAGCTTGGTGGACGTCCACTCCTTGCCGACGGGCAGGCCCTTGGCCAGGGAGAGGCCGGCCGTCTCGGCGGCCTCGCTGATGTCACTGGCCTCGACGTAGCCGTCACGGCCCGTCTTGGGGGTCAGCAGCAGGATCAGTGCGCCGTCCTCGACCAGCTCGGTCGCGTCGACCAGGGCGTCCGTCAGGTCGCCGTCCTCGTCGCGGAACCACAACAGCACCGCGTCGGCGACGTCGTCGTAGTCCTCGTCGGCGAGCTCGCTGACGAGCTTCTCGACAGCGTCACGGAATTCCTGATCGACGTCTTCGTCGTAGCCGATCTCCTGGACCACCTGTTCGGACTGGAAACCCAGCCGGGCGGCCAGGCTCTCCGCGTGGTCCGCGGTCGCGCTCACGGGGTGCCTCCTGCTCATGTTCGGTGAATGTCTTCGGCGGCGCGCGTACGCGCAGCATTGGGCGTAGTCCACACGGGCGCGGCGGATCGCGCAAGTACCCGGCCGCCGAGACCGTCGAAACGGTGACGATTGCGGCCGTCTCGCCGCAACTTTCAGGCTTCCCGTGTGCACCTCTCGTGATTCATCCCACACCATTCCAGCTCATTCGGCATCATCGTCGACGCTTGAGGACTTTCCTACCTGTTTGAGGGACGAACGGTCTTACGAAGCCGGTGCCCGTCTTGGGCGTAAGGTTGCGGTTTGGCCGGACTCGCGACGGATCCCCGCCGATCCTTCCCTCCCGGGTTCCACCGGGTTCCCTGCGGTTTCCAGGGATTACCCGGTGGTAAAGATGAAGATTTCGGCCCAGCGTAAGAGCATGGGAGGCGGCGCCCCCCAGTTACAGCTTCAGCACGACTCCCCCGACAGCGAAGGAACAGCGTGGCTTCCGCATCCGATCGCAATCCGATCATCATTGGCGGCCTGCCGAGTCAGGTCCCGGACTTCGATCCGGAGGAGACGCAGGAGTGGCTCGACTCCCTCGACGCCGCGGTCGACGAGCGGGGCCGTGAACGGGCCCGCTACCTCATGCTGCGGCTGATCGAGCGGGCCCGCGAGAAGCGCGTGGCCGTGCCGGAGATGCGCAGCACGGACTACGTCAACACGATCGCCACCCGGGACGAGCCCTTCTTCCCCGGCAACGAGGAGATCGAGCGCAAGGTCCTCAACGCCACCCGGTGGAACGCGGCCGTCATGGTCTCGCGCGCCCAGCGTCCCGGTATCGGCGTCGGCGGCCACATCGCCACGTTCGCCTCCTCCGCCTCCCTCTACGACGTGGGCTTCAACCACTTCTTCCGGGGCAAGGACGAGGGCGACGGCGGCGACCAGATCTTCTTCCAGGGCCACGCCTCCCCCGGAATCTACGCCCGCGCCTACCTCCTGGACCGGCTCACCGAGCAGCAGCTCGACTCCTTCCGCCAGGAGAAGTCGAAGGCGCCGTACGGCCTTTCGAGCTACCCGCACCCGCGGCTGATGCCGGACTTCTGGGAGTTCCCGACCGTCTCGATGGGCCTCGGTCCGCTCGGGGCGATCTACCAGGCGCGGATGAACCGGTACATGGAGGCGCGCGGTATCGCCGACACCTCCAAGTCCCACGTCTGGGCGTATCTCGGCGACGGCGAGATGGACGAGCCGGAGTCGCTGGGCCAGCTGTCGATCGCGGCCCGCGAGGGTCTGGACAACCTGACCTTCGTCGTCAACTGCAACCTGCAGCGTCTCGACGGCCCGGTGCGCGGCAACGGCAAGATCATCCAGGAGTTGGAGTCGATCTTCCGCGGCGCCGGCTGGAACGTCATCAAGCTGATCTGGGACCGCTCCTGGGACCCGCTGCTGGCCCAGGACCGCGACGGCATCCTCGTCAACAAGATGAACTCCACGCCCGACGGACAGTTCCAGACGTACGCCACCGAGTCGGGCGCGTACATCCGTGAGCACTTCTTCGGCGGCGACCAGCGGCTGCGCGCGATGGTCGAGAACATGTCCGACCAGCAGATCCAGCACCTGGGCCGCGGCGGTCACGACCACAAGAAGGTCTACGCGGCCTACGCGGCGGCCAAGGCACACAAGGGCCAGCCGACGGTGATCCTGGCCCAGACGGTCAAGGGCTGGACGCTCGGCCCGAACTTCGAGGGCCGCAACGCGACGCACCAGATGAAGAAGCTGACGGTCGACGACCTCAAGCGCTTCCGCGACCGTCTGCACATCCCGATCACGGACGCGCAGCTGGAGGGCGGGGCACCGCCGTACTACCACCCGGGCCCGAAGTCCCCCGAGATCCAGTACATGCACGACCAGCGCAGCGCGCTGGGCGGGTACGTGCCGACCCGCGTGGTGCGCGCGAAGCCGCTGCAGCTGCCGGACGACGCGGCGTACGCGGCCGCCAAGAAGGGGTCCGGGCAGCAGTCGATCGCCACGACCATGGCCTTCGTCCGCATCCTGAAGGACCTGATGCGGGACAAGGAGATCGGCAAGCGCTTCGTGCTGATCGCGCCCGACGAGTACCGGACCTTCGGTATGGACGCCTTCTTCCCGAGCGCCAAGATCTACAACCCGCTGGGCCAGCAGTACGAGGCGGTCGACCGCGACCTGCTGCTCGCGTACAAGGAGTCCCCGACCGGCCAGATGCTGCACGACGGCATCTCGGAGGCGGGCTGCACGGCCTCGCTGATCGCCGCGGGTTCGGCGTACGCGACGCACGGCGAGCCGCTGATCCCGGTCTACGTCTTCTACTCGATGTTCGGTTTCCAGCGCACGGGTGACCAGTTCTGGCAGATGGCCGACCAGCTGGCGCGCGGTTTCGTCCTCGGCGCGACCGCGGGACGGACCACCCTCACGGGTGAGGGCCTCCAGCACGCCGACGGTCACTCCCAGCTGCTGGCCTCGACGAACCCGGGCTGCGTGGCGTACGACCCGGCCTACGGCTACGAGATCGCGCACATCGTCAAGGACGGTCTGCGGCGGATGTACGGCCCGGAGGCGGAGGACGTCTTCTACTACCTGACCGTCTACAACGAGCCGATCCAGCACCCGGCCGAGCCGGCGGACGTCGACGTGGACGGCATCCTCAAGGGCATCCACCGGGTGTCGCAGGGCACCGCGGGCACGATCGGGGCGCAGCTGATGGCCTCGGGCGTGGCGGTGCCGTGGGCGCTGGAGGCGCAGCGGATCCTGGCGGCCGACTGGGGCGTCCGGGCGGACGTCTGGTCGGCGACCTCCTGGAACGAGCTGCGCCGCGAGGCGGTCGAGGTGGAGCAGCACAACCTGCTCCACCCGGAGGAGGAGCAGCGCGTCCCGTACGTGACGCGGAAGCTGTCGGGTGCGGAGGGGCCGTTCGTGGCGGTCTCGGACTGGATGCGGGCGGTTCCGGACCAGATCTCGCGGTGGGTGCCGGGTGCGTACACCTCGCTGGGCGCGGACGGCTTCGGCTTCGCGGACACCCGTGGTGCCGCGCGGCGCTTCTTCCACATCGACGCCCAGTCGGTGGTCCTGGCGACGCTCACCGAGCTCGCCCGGGCGGGGAAGATCGACCGCTCGGTGCTGAAGCAGGCGATCGACCGGTACCAGCTGCTGGACGTGACGGCGGCGGACCCGGGCGCTGCGGGCGGCGACGCGTAGGCGCTGCGCGGCGGGACGGATCACAGCGGCGGGCGGGTCCCGGCTTCGGCCGGGGCCCGCTCCCCTTTACGGGTTCCTTACGATGCTCGGCATGAAGGAACCCTCCCGCCAGCTGCTGTGGGAGCGGCGGAGCCAGACCCCGCTGCTCCTGCTCGCCGTGGCTTTCGCCGTGGCGTACGCCGTGCCCATCGTCGCCCCCGACGCGCGCGCGGAGGTGCACCGGGCCTGCACGCACGTCGAATGGGTGGTGTGGGGGGCCTTCGCCGTCGACTACCTGGTCCGCCTCGCCCTCACGGCGGACCGCAGGCACTTCGTCCGGACCCACTGGCTGGACCTGGCCGCCGTGGTGCTGCCGCTCGTGCAGCCGCTGCGCCTGCTGCGGCTGGTCGCCACCTTGATGCTGGTGGGCCGGCGGGCCCGGATGGCTCCGCAGATCCAGCTGACGACGTATGTGGCCGGGGCCGTCGTGGGGCTGCTGATGTTCGGCTCGCTGGCGGTGCTCAGCGTGGAGCGGGACGCCCCCGACGGGAACATCAAGAACCTGGGCGACGCCGTGTGGTGGTCCTTCACCACGATGACGACGGTCGGGTACGGGGACCATTCGCCCACCACCGGTCTCGGCCGGGTCCTGGCCGTCGGTCTGATGCTGTCGGGGATCGCCCTGCTCGGTGTGGTGACCGCCAACATCGCCGCGTGGTTCATCTCCCGCTTCGAACGCGACGACCGGGCGGACATGCTCCAGCTGGCGGCCATCCGGGAACTGCAGGACGAGGTACGGGCGCTGCGCGGCGAGGTCGCCCGGCTGGGCGGCACCACGGCCCCGGCCGCGTCCGTGGTCCCGGCCGCAGCCGTGGCCGTGGGCGGGACCACGACCACGACCACGGACGCAGCTCCGGCCGACCCGCCGAACGCCCCGGCCCAGCGGGAAGCTACCTCTCCCACACCTTGAACGCCCGCACCTGGTAGGGCGACTGGGGCAGCCAGACCCCGTCGCCCGGATAGGTCTGGAACTCGCCCGTCTCCGCGCACTCGGCCGACTGGTAGGTGGTCACCGGGCGCCCGGTGCGGTTGGTGAGCGACTGGGCGCTGGTCCCGGCCGGCAGCGCGGTGCAGCTGTTGATGTCCAGGTTGCTGAGCTCGTGCGTCTGCCGTGCTCCCTTGAACTCCGGTTTCGCCCACAGGCACAGCTGCCCGGTCGCGCAGGCCCCGAGGGTCGGCGGGCCCGCGGCGTGCGCCGTGGTGGCCGTACTCGGGATGAGGGCGGTGAGGGCCAGGACGGTCGCGGCGAGGGTGGTCGTGGTGGTGGCGCGGGTGTTTCGACACGTACGCATGACGGGTCAACTCCTTGTGGACGGCGGGCGCCGGACCGTTTCCGAAAGCTCCGCCGACACCACGCTGACCTGCGGCGACGGGCGGGCGGAAGAGGCCCCGGACGGGTCCACCCGGATAGGCGACAGCACCGGCGGAACCCTCCGGCATGGCCTTGGTACGTACGGAGTTGACGCCTCCGGGAGCCGTGGGGCCGGGCCCGCGGCCGCCCCGGCCGGGGTGCGGACCGGGCCCGGCGCGCACCCGAACGTGTCATGCGCGAACGCTCCCGCCGGCCGGCCGAGGACCTCGGACGGGACGTCGCAAACGGCTTAACGCAGCGGTCGCCGCCCCGTCGGTCACCGGTACGCTGACCGCCCACTCGGCGTCAGAAGGGAGCC
Organism: Streptomyces xanthophaeus; assembly: GCF_030440515.1. GTDB lineage: Bacteria > Actinomycetota > Actinomycetes > Streptomycetales > Streptomycetaceae > Streptomyces > Streptomyces kutzneri. Next base: position 5,570,710 of record NZ_CP076543.1, on the reverse strand, counting down.
CCGCGGTGATGACCGACGAGCGGTCGGCGACGGCCGCGCCGGTGACCGGGCTGCGCGAGCGCAAGAAGCGGCGCACCCGGAACGCGCTGCTGCGCGCCGCCCTCCTGCTGTTCCTCTCCCAGGGGTACGAGCGCACCACCGTCGACGAGATCACCGACGCCGTGAACGTGTCCCAGCGCACCTTCTTCCGGTACTTCGCCAACAAGGAGGAGGTCGTCTTCGCCCTCCAGGAGCTGGTCGAGTCGCGGTTCGTCGCCGAGCTGCACGCCCGGCCGGCGGCCGAGGGGCCCTTCGAGGCCCTGCGGGGCGCGGCGCTCGCCGCCTGGGACAGCGTCGAGCTGGCCCTGTCCGAGGTGGTCCCGGTCGATCTCTACATGCGCAGCTACCGGTTGATCGAGTCCACGCCGGCCCTGCTCGCCGTGCACCTGCGGCGCTCCACGGAGCTGGAGGAGCGGATCTCCCGGCTGATCGGCGCCCGCGAGGGACTGGACGTGGACGCCGATCCGAGGCCGCGGGTCGCGGTCGCCGCGTTCTGCGGCGTGATGCGCGTCACGGGGCGGCTCTGGGGGCAGGGCGAGGACACCAGTGTGGAGTCGATCCGAGGACTGACGGAGACCTATCTCGACCGGATCGGCCCGGCTCTGACCTCCAGTTGGCGCGGGTCCGCGTAGCCCGGCGGCCCGCGCCGTCCGGTCTTCCGGCGCGCCGGCGGGTCCTTCGCCCGGCCCTCACGGAGTCCCACGGTCGGCCGTGAGTCCTGTCACCCGGCACGCCTGTGGCGTAAGACGTCTCATACGCTGGTCACAGTGAACCTGCCCGGCCTTGCCCACCCCACCGCCCTCGGCGCCGACCCGCGCCCTGCCGCCCTGCGTGCCCTGCTCGCGCTGGCGGTGGTCTTCATCATGCTGGCGACCACCGGCTGGACGGCCGTGCACCAGCCCGAGAAGGACACCCCGCTGCGGGTCGCGGCCCTCGGTGCCTGGGCCAAGGCCCGGGTCGACGGCCGCCCGGTGCCCCCCGCGGATGCCCCCGCACGGACGGTGGCCCGTTTCTTCGCGGGCCTCGACGGTACTCAGCGCGCCCGGCTCGCCGACGGCTATCCGCTCGTCGTGGGCAACCTCGACGGGGCCCCCGCCGCCGTCCGCTACCGGGCCAACCAGCAGGGCCTGGAGCAGGCCCGCCGGGTCGAGGAGGCCCGCAGCCGCGATGTCGCGCTGACCCCGGCCGACCGGTCCACGGCCATCCGGCGCTCCCACCGCTTCGCCTCGCTCACCGAGCCGGGCCGCCAGATCCTCGCCTTCGACCCCAGCGGCAACGGCCGCGTGGCCGAGGTCTTCGGTGATCTCTCCGGGGCCGAGCGGGTCTCGGTGATCGTCCCCGGTGTCGACACCGACGTACTCACCTTCGAGCGCACCCAGCGCCGCCTGACCTCGCCGGTCGGCATGGCCGAGTCCCTGTACGAGGCCCAGCGGGCGGCCGAGCCGGACAGCCGGACAGCGGTCATCGCCTGGGCCGGCTACACCGCCCCCACCGGCATCGGCGTGGACGCCGCCACGGGCCGCATGGCCGTCGACGGCGCCGTCCTGCTGAAGTCCCTGACCACGGCCCTGCCCGGGGACGCGAGCGTGGCGCTGTTCTGCCACAGCTACGGATCGGTGGTCTGCGGGGTCGCGGCGCACGAGCTGCCGCGCCGGGTGACCGACGTGGTGGTGGCGGGCAGCCCCGGGATGCGCGCGGAGAACGTCGCCGGGCTGCACACCTCGGCGCGGGTCTGGGCGACGCGCGACGAGGGCGACTGGATCGCGGACGTGCCGCACCTGGAGGTCGGCGGTCTGGGCCACGGCGCCGATCCGGTCTCCCCGGCGTTCGGCGCGCGGCTGCTGTCCTCGGCCCGGGCCAAGAGCCACACCGGCTATTTCGCGCCAGGCACGGACTCTATGGACAACTTCGCCAAGATCGGAACCGGCGCGTTCGCTTCCGTTGTCTGTGCGACCGGGAACGATGCGTGCCGGCGCGGGATTTCCGGGACAGAGCAGGACTGACGCGCGTAGAGGCGCGGAAATCGGTCCCCGCAACCGGGGGGACGCGCGGGGGCGCCGCCGTTTACGATGTGCCGCATGGGTGACGTACTGGCCGGAAATCATGCCGTCTGGGAGTTCGACTCGGACTCGGTGCTCATCCGCTTCGCACGGGGGATCAGAACGCCGAGGCTGCCGCGACTCTGGCATGCCCTGGGCTCGCGCCGGATCCCCCTCGAAGCGGTGTCCGCCGTGACCGTGACCGTGACCGGCAACAAGCGGGACACGGTGGTTCTGCGCGCCCTGCCGCGGCCGGGTGCGGATCCGCTGATGGAGGCCGCCGCCGGGCAGCTCAAGGAGGCCTGCGACCCGTACCGGCTGGTGCTGCCGGGCGACCGGGCGCCGGCCGCCACGGCGTTCGCCGACGAGCTGCGGTCCCGGCTCGGGCCCGATGCCGCCGAGCCGTCCGCGCGCTTCCTCGTCGACGTGCCGCAGCCGCCGCTGCACCTGAAGGCGTACGACGCCCGGGTGGGATTCGACGGCTCGGCGATCACCTTCCAGTGGTCCCGTACAGGCGCCTCCAGCACCAAGTGGAAGGCGGGCGACCAGCGCTTCCCGCTGGCCGCGCTCACCGGCGTCGAGTGGAGCTCCCCCGAAGGCCCCGGCGGGCACCTGCGGCTGCTGCTGCGGGACACCACCGGTGACCCCCGCCCGGACCACGACCTGGCGGCGGCCGTCTTCGGCACGGGCTACGGGGCGGTGCACGACTCGCTGCCGTTCGCCGCGGCCGTCCTGGCCGCCCTGCGCGCCCGTACCCCGGTCGCCTCCGTGCCACGGGCCCGCTCCGGCGACGACCGGCTGCGGCACTTGAGCGAGCTGCACACGGCGGGTCTGCTCACGGACGCGGAGTACGCGGCGCTGCGGGACCGGTTCGCCGCCGAGTCGCTCTGAGCGGTGCCCGGCGGCACGATCCGGAAGGGACGGCCTGAGGCCGTGTCCGCCTAAGCCTCCCGCGCCGCCGAGGTGAAGCTCATGTCCGGGTAGCGGTTCCCGGCGACCTGCGCCGCGATCGGCTCCAGCAGGTCCAGCTCGGCCTGGGTGAGGGTGATCCGGGTAGCCCCGGTGTTCTCGCGCAGCCGCCCGGGCTTGCGGGTGCCCGGGATCGGGACCACGGTCAGCCCGTGCACCTTCGCCCGCTGCTGCACCCAGGCCAGGGCGATCTGCGCCGGGGTCGCACCGCGCTGCGCGGCGATCTCCCGGACCGGGACCAGCAGCTCCGCGTTGGCCTTGGCGTTGTCGCCGTTGAAGCGCGGCTGGTAGCGGCGGAAGTCGTCCTGCGACAGCTCCGCGGAGGCGTCCGCGAAGGACCCGGTCAGGAAGCCCCGGCCGAGCGGGGAGTACGGCACGAAGGCCACACCCAGCTCCGCCGCCGCGCCGACCGCGCTGCGCTCCACGTCCCGGCTGAACAGCGACCACTCCGACTGGAGCGCCGCGATCGGGTGCACGGCATGCGCCTCGCGCAGCTCCGCGCCGGTGACCTCGCTGAGGCCCAGGTGGCGGACCTTGCCCTCCTGCACCAGCTCCGCCATGGCGCCGACGGACTCGGCGAACGGCACGGCCGGGTCGCGCCGGTGCATGTAGTACAGGTCGATGACGTCCACGCCGAGCCGGCGCAGGCTGGCCTCCACGGCCGCGCGGACGTAGCCGCGGTCGTTGCGGATGCCCCGGTACTGCGGGTCGTCGGTGCGCTCTATGGCGAACTTCGTCGCCAGGGTGATCTCGTCCCGGTGGGCGGCCACGAAGGGCGCCAGGAACTCCTCGTTGCGCCCCCGCCCGTAGACGTCCGCGGTGTCGAAGAGGGTGACCCCGGCGGCCAGCGCCGCGTCCAGGGTCTCCCGGGCCGCCGCCTCGTCGGTGTCCCCGTAGAACTCGCTCATGCCCATGCATCCGAGCCCCTGGACGCCGACCAGCGGGCCGCCCTTGCCGAGCTCTACCTGTTCGAGGGTGGTGCCGTGCTCCGTCATTGCTGTGCCTTCCCCGATACCGTTTTCATGGCGTACAGATCGATCTTGTAGTCCAGTACGGCGAGCGCGTCCGTGAGCTCCGTGATCCGCGAGCGCACCTCGCGGCGCGTGCGTTCCAGCAGCTCCCGGCGTTCCCCCACCGTGTGCTCGCCCTCGCGGACCAGTTCGGCGTACCGCACCATGTCCGCCACCGACATCCCCGTGGCGCGCAGCTTGCCCACGAAGGCCAGCCAGTCGAGGTCCTTGTCGGTGAAGCGCCGCTGCCCCGAGTGGGAGCGGTCCACGTGCGGCATCAGGCCGATCCGCTCGTACCAGCGCAGGGTGTGCTGGGTCAGACCGGTCCGGGCCTCGACCTCGCTGATCGTGTACCGCGTCTGCGTCAGGCTCTGGCTCATGACTCCACGCTAAAACCCTTGAGTGCACTCCAAGCAAGTAGGCTCGGCGACATGGACAGCGCGGAGGACGGGAACGGCATGGAAAGCCTGCGGATCATCGAGACCTGGCCGGTGCCGACCGCCGCGGCGGCCGTCGTACGGGCCGACGGGAGCCTGGCGGGCTCCCACGGGCCCGTCGACCACCGGTTCGCCCTGGCGTCGGTCACCAAGCCGCTCTCCGCGTACGCCGCCCTCGTCGCGTACGAGGAGGGGGCGATCGAGCTGGACGAGCCGGCCGGGCCCGAGGGGTCGACGGTCCGTCACCTGCTCGCGCACACCAGCGGCCTGGCCTTCGACGAGCACCGGGTGTCGGCCCCGCCCGGGCAGCGCCGGCTGTACTCGAACGCCGGTTTCGAGGAGCTCGGCGACCACATCGCCAAGGCCACCGGCATCCCCTTCGCGGAGTACCTGCACCAGGCGGTCTTCGAGCCGCTGGGCATGGAGCGGACCACCCTGGAGGGCTCGCCCGCCAAGGACGGCGTCTCGACCGTCTCCGACCTGCTGCGGTTCGCCGCCGAGCTGCAGGCGCCGCGGCTGCTGGACGTCCGTACGGTCGCCGAGGCCACCTCCGTGGTCCACCCCGGACTCAAGGGCGTCCTGCCGGGATACGGGCACCAGTCCCCCAACGACTGGGGCCTCGGCCTGGAGATCCGCGACCACAAGTCCCCGCACTGGACGGGCGTTTCCTCCTCGCCGCGGACCTTCGGCCACTTCGGCCAGGCCGGCACCTTCCTGTGGGTGGACCCGGACGCGCGCGCCGCGTGCGTGGCGCTGACCGACCGCGCCTTCGGCCCGTGGGCGGCCGAGGCCTGGACGCCGTTCACCGACGCGGTGCTGGCCGAGCTGCGCTCCCGCTAGGACGGCCTAGTCGCCGGAGGGGGCGGGGAACTCCCAGATCAGCAGCTCCCCCGGGGACCCGGCGACGACCTCCAGGTCCCGTTCGGCGGTGATCCGTACCGAATCCCCGGGGCCCAGCTCCGCCCCGTCCAGGCGCACGTCCCCGCGCACCACGTGCAGGTACACCCGGTCGGCCGCGGGTACGGTGACACGCTCGCCCGCGCCGGGCCGCCGGACGTGCAGCACGGCGCCGGCCGCGGGGACCTCGTAGGGCGCGGTGTCGGTGATCCCGCGGACGACCCCGTACGAGGGCTCGCCGCCCGCGGCGAGGGGCGCGAGCCACATCTGCACGAAACGCAGCCGCCCGGGGCCGTCGTTGCGCTCCACGTGCCGCGCCCCGGATCCGGCGCTGAGCCGCTGTACGTCCCCGGGCCGCACCACGCTCTTCTCTCCGGTGCTGTCGTGGTGGGTGAGCTCGCCCTCGATCACCCAGGTCACGATCTCGGTGTGGCTGTGCGGGTGCTCGTCGAAGCCGGCGCCCGGCGCGAGGGTCTCCTCGTTGCAGGCGAGCACCGGCCCGAAGCGCAGATTGTCCGGGTCGTAGAAGGCGCCGAAGGAGAAGGCGTGCCGGGTGGTGATCCCGGCGGCCGGGTCCCCGCCCTCGTACCGGTCGGCGCCGGGGCGAACATCAATCATGGACGCCACGGTAGACCCCGGCGCGGACCGGGGCGCGGGCCGCGGGCGGGACCGGACTCCGCGTACCCGTCCCGATAAGGCAGTCTTGTCACGTGCCCCAACCCGAACGTGAGCATTCGCCCGCCACACATGCCGCGCATCCCGCTCCCGCCCATCCGCACACCGCGACCCTCCGCCGACTGGAGAAGTCCGCGGGCCGGCTGGCCGCCAACGCGATCGCGCGCATGGACGAGACCCTGCCGTGGTACCGGGCCATGCCGCCCGAGAACCGGTCGTGGATCGGCCTGGTCGCCCAGGCCGGTATCGCCGCGTTCACGGAGTGGTTCAGGCACCCGGAGACCCCGCAGGCCATCTCCACCGATGTCTTCGGGACGGCTCCGCGCGAGCTGACCCGGGCGATCACCCTGCGCCAGACCGTCGAGATGGTCCGCACCACGATCGAGGTCATGGAGTCCGCGATCGAGGAGGTGGCCGCGCCCGGCGACGAGTCGATCCTGCGCGAGGCGCTGCTCGTGTACGCCCGGGAGATCGCCTTCGCGACCGCCCAGGTGTACGCGCAGGCCGCCGAGGCGCGCGGGGCCTGGGACGCCCGGCTGGAGTCCTTGGTCGTCAACGCGGTGCTGTCCGGCGAGGCGGACGAGGGTGCGCTGTCGCGGGCGGCGGCGCTGGGCTGGAACTCCCCGGAGCACGTGTGCGTGGTGCTCGGCACCGCGCCGGAGGGCGACAGCGAGCTGACGGTGGAGGCGATCCGGCGCGCGGCCCGTCACCACAAGCTCCAGGTCCTCACGGGCGTGCTCGGGGACCGGCTGGTCGTCATCGCGGGCGGCAGCGACAACCCGATCCAGGTGGCCAAGTCGCTGATCGGACCGTTCGCGGCGGGACCGGTGGTGGCCGGACCGGTGGTGTCCGACCTGCTGAACGCGACGAAATCGGCGCAGGCCGCGGCGGCCGGGCTGAAAGCGTGCACGGCCTGGCAGGATGCCCCTCGGCCGGTCCTGGCGGACGATCTCCTGCCGGAACGTGCCATCGCCTCCGATCCCGCCGCCAGGGATCAGCTGGTGGAGGAGATCTACAGACCACTGGAGGAGGCGGGGTCCGCACTGCTGGAGACCCTGAGCGTCTACCTGGAGCAGGCGAGCAGCCTGGAGGGGGCGGCGCGGATGCTGTTCGTGCACCCCAACACGGTGCGCTACCGGCTACGACGTGTGACCGACGTCACCGGATGGTCTCCTTCCGATGTCCGCTCGGCGTTCACGCTGCGAATCGCCCTGATTCTCGGGCGTCTGGCCGACGGCGACCCCCAGTCCTAGACTTTTGTCGGACATCAACAATTACCCCGACCGTTCTTCGTCCCTGTCCCCACGGGCGGCAGGGACCATCCACAAGAGAGAGTGTGAGGGTGCTCGTACTCGTCGCTCCCGGCCAAGGCGCTCAGACGCCCGGCTTCTTGACTCCCTGGCTCGAACTTCCCGGTGCCGCTGACCGCGTCGCCGCGTGGTCGGACGCCATCGAGCTCGACCTTGCCCACTACGGCACGAACGCAGATGCCGACGCGATCCGCGACACGGCCGTGGCCCAGCCCCTGCTGGTCGCCGCGGGCCTGCTGTCCGCGTCCGCGCTCGGTTCCCCGGCCGCCTTCGGCGCCGTCGCAGGCCACAGCGTCGGTGAGATCACCGCCGCCGCCTACGCCGGCGTGCTGTCCGAGGCCGACGCGCTGTCGTTCGTCCGGACCCGCGGTCTGGGGATGGCCGAGGCCGCCGCCGTCACCGAGACCGGCATGGCCGCGGTCCTCGGCGGTGACCCCGACGTGGTCGTCGCACACCTGGAGAAGCTGGGCCTGACGCCCGCGAACATCAACGGCGCGGGTCAGATCGTGGCCGCCGGCACGATGGAGCAGATCGCCGCTCTGGAGGCCGACAAGCCCGAAGGCTCCATGAAGGTCGTCGCCCTCAAGGTCGCGGGCGCGTTCCACACGCACCACATGGCCCCCGCGGTCGCCACGCTGGAGAAGGCCGCCGAGGCCCTCACCCCGGCGGACCCGGCGCTGAAGTACGTCTCGAACAAGGACGGCCTTGTCGTCACCACGGGCGCCGATGTCGTCGCCCGCCTGGTCGGCCAGGTCGCCAACCCGGTCCGCTGGGACCTGTGCATGGAGACGTTCGCCGCACTGGGCGTCACGGGAATCATCGAGCTCAGCCCCGGTGGCACCCTGACGGGTCTGGCCAAGCGCGCGCTGAAGGGCGTACCGAGCGTGGCTCTGAAGACCCCGGACGATCTCGACAAGGCCGCGGCGCTCATCGCCGAACTGACGGCCTGAGAGAAGGAGCCCACACAGCATGTCCAAGATCAAGCCGGCCAAGGGCTCCCCCTACGCCCGCATCCTCGGTGTCGGCGGCTACCGCCCGACCCGTGTGGTGCCCAACGAGGTCATCCTCGAGACCATCGACTCGTCCGACGAGTGGATCCGCTCCCGCTCCGGCATCGCGACCCGGCACTGGGCCTCGCCCCAGGAGACCGTCTCCGCGATGTCGGTGGAGGCTTCGGGGAAGGCGCTGGCCGACGCCGGTGTCGCCCCGGAGCAGATCGGTGCCGTGATCGTCTCGACGGTCTCGCACTTCAAGCAGACCCCGGCCGTCGCGACCGAGATCGCGCACCGGATCGGCGCGGGCAAGCCCGCCGCCTTCGACATCTCCGCCGGCTGTGCCGGGTTCGGCTACGGCCTGACCCTGGCCAAGGGCCTGGTGGTGGAAGGTTCCGCGGAGTACGTCCTCGTCATCGGCGTGGAGCGGCTCTCGGACCTGACCGACCTGGAGGACCGCGCGACGGCCTTCCTGTTCGGTGACGGCGCCGGCGCCGTGGTCGTCGGTCCCTCGGACGAGCCGGCCATCGGCCCCACGGTGTGGGGTTCGGAGGGCGACAAGTCCGAGACGATCAAGCAGACCGTGCCGTGGGACGAGTACCTCGGCAAGGACGGCGGCGAGAAGTTTCCGGCCATCACCCAGGAGGGTCAGGCGGTCTTCCGCTGGGCCGTCTTCGAGATGGCCAAGGTGGCCCAGCAGGCGCTCGACGCGGCCGGGATCACCGCGGACGACCTGGACGTCTTCATTCCGCACCAGGCGAACATGCGGATCATCGACTCGATGGTGAAGACTCTGAAGCTGCCGGAGCACGTCACGGTCGCCCGTGACGTGGAGACCACCGGCAACACGTCGGCCGCCTCGATTCCGCTCGCTATGGAGCGGCTCCTGGCGACCGGAGCGGCGAAGAGCGGCGACACCGCGCTCGTCATCGGCTTCGGGGCGGGGCTCGTCTACGCCGCGACGGTCGTTACCCTCCCCTAGGGCCGGGATCCACATCCCACCCTGTTCCACCTCAGTTAGCTATAGAAGGAGCGCCACATGGCCGCCACGCAGGAAGAGATCGTCGAGGGTCTCGCGGAGATCGTCAACGAGATCGCCGGTATCCCCACCGAGGACGTCGCGATCGAGAAGTCCTTCACCGACGACCTGGACGTCGACTCGCTCTCCATGGTCGAGGTCGTCGTCGCCGCCGAAGAGCGCTTCGACGTCAAGATCCCGGACGAGGACGTCAAGAACCTCAAGACGGTCGGCGACGCCGCTGACTACATCCTGAAGCACCAGGCCTGAGCCTGACGAGCGTTTGTCGCCACCTGGCGGTGGCGCCGTGACAATTCAGCACCCCCTGAGACGTGGAGAAAGAATTCCTGTGAGCCCGACCAATCGCACCGTGGTCGTCACCGGTATCGGCGCAACCACTCCGCTGGGTGGCGACAGCGCTTCGACCTGGGAAGGTCTGCTTGCCGGCCGTTCCGGCGTGAAGCCCCTGGAGGGCGAGCGCTTCGCCGAACTCCCGGTACGCATCGCCGCTCGGGCCGCCGTCGACCCGAGTGAGGTCCTGCCCCGGCCGCTGGCCCGCAAGCTGGACCGCTCGGCGCAGTTCGCCATCATCGCGGCCCGCGAGGCGTGGGCCGACGCCGGTTACACGACCCCGGCCGGCGAAGAGACGGAAACGGGCGCCTTCGTCGCGCCCCAGCGTCTGGGCACCGTGATCGCCTCCGGCATCGGCGGTGTCACCACCCTGCTCGACCAGTACGACGTCCTGAAGGACAAGGGTGTGCGCCGGGTCTCCCCGCACACCGTCCCCATGCTCATGCCGAACGGCCCGTCGGCCAACGTCGGCCTGGAGGTCAACGCCCAGGCGGGCGTGCACACTCCGGTCAGCGCCTGCGCGTCCGGCGCCGAGGCCATCGGCTACGCCGTCGAGATGATCCGTTCCGGCCGCGCCGACGTGGTCGTCGCGGGCGGCACCGAGGCGGCGATCCACCCGCTGCCGATCGCCGCGTTCGCCAACATGATGGCGATGTCCAAGAACAACGAGAACCCCGAGCAGGCCTCCCGCCCGTACGACAAGGCCCGTGACGGCTTCGTACTGGGCGAGGGCGCGGGCGTCGTCGTCCTGGAGTCCGCCGAGCACGCCGCCGCGCGCGGCGCCCGGGTCTATTGCGAGGTGCTGGGCCAGGGTCTGTCCGCGGACAGCCACCACATCGCGCAGCCGGAGCCGACCGGCCGCGGTGTCGCGGCCGCGGTGCAGAACCTGCTCGACAACACGGGTCTCGACCCGGCCGAGCTGGTCCACCTGAACGCGCACGCCACGTCCACCCCGCAGGGTGACACGGCCGAGCTGAAGGCCCTGCGCAAGGTGCTGGGCGACGACCTCGACCACATCGCGATCTCCGCGACCAAGTCGATGACGGGTCACCTGCTGGGTGGCGCGGGCGGTATCGAGACCGTCGCGACCGTGCTGGCGCTGTACAACCGGCTGGCCCCGCCGACGATCAACATCGACGACCTCGACGAGGACATCGACGCGGACATCGTCGTCGGCGAGCCGCGCAAGCTGCCGGCCGACGGCCCGATCTCCGCGATCAACAACTCCTTCGGCTTCGGCGGCCACAACGTGACCCTGGCATTCCGCACGGTCTAGTACGTCCGAGCTACGCGAAAGGCCCACCCGGTGAATCCGGGTGGGCCTTCTGCGTGCCTTCTGCGTGCCTGCTACGGGGCTTCTGCGTGACCGCCGCATGCCTGCGGCGGGGTCAGACCACCTGGTGGAGCCAGCGGACCGGGGCGCCCTCGCCCGCGTAGCGGAAGGGCTCCAGTTCGTCGTCCCACGGCTTGCCGAGCAGCTTGGCGATCTCCGCCTCCAGGTCGGTCTCGCCGCGCGCGGAGCGGGCGAGCGCGGCGCGCAGCCGGTCCTCCGGGATCAGGATGTCGCCGTGCATGCCGGTGACGGCGTGGAAGATGCCGAGCTCCGGGGTGGAGCTGTAGCGCTCGCCCTCGGCGGTCGGGCACGGTTCCGCGGTCACCTCGAAGCGCAGCAGGTGCCAGCCGCGCAGCGCGGAGGCGAGTTTCGAGGCGGTGCCCGCTTCGGCCTGCCAGGAGAACTCGGCTCTCCAGGTGCCCGGGGAGGCGGGCTGTCTGATCCAGTCGAGGTTCACCCGCACCCCGAGCACGCCCGCAACAGCCCATTCCACATGCGGGCAGAGCGCGCGCGGTGCGGAATGCACGTACAGAACTCCACGTGTCGTCACCGGGACCTCCAGTGTGGGACGAGGTCGGGAATAAACTCCAGAAAACGGACAGTATGTGACGTGATGTAATGTAACGGAAATTATTTGACATTGCGCTACGGGACCTGCGGCCGAAACGCCACGGGAAAAAGCTACCGTGCGCCAGGGGTCATGGTGTGACGTACGGTCGCTCCAAGACCCGTAAACACAGAGCTTTCACTCAGCAGGACCCCCCGAACGATGTGGGGACGACAAGGAGGGCCCCTTCCCATGCGCACCACCGCTCCGCACCGTCGCGCGCGCCGGACCCTCGCGGGAGCGGGCGCGGCGGTCGCCTTGCTGGCCGGGGCGGCCACCGGGTGCAGCTCGGGCGGGTCGGGCGGGCAGGGCGGAGAGAGCGGGGCGCCGGGCGCACCGCGCTGGAACACGGCGCCCGCCTCGATCGCGGCCGTGGGCGACTCCATCACGCGCGGTTTCGACGCCTGTTCGGTCCTGGCCGACTGCCCGGAGGTCTCCTGGGCCACCGGGAACGACCCCGCGGTCCGCTCCCTCGCCGCCCGGCTGCTCGGGGACGCCGAGGCGCCCGCCCGGAGCTGGAACTACGCGGTGACCGGCTCCCGGATGGCGGACCTGCCGGCTCAGCTGGCGGGGGCCGCCGCGCACAAGCCCGACCTGGTCACGGTCATGGTGGGCTCGAACGACGCCTGCCGGCCCACGGCTTCGTCGATGACGCCGGTGGCGGAGTTCCGGTCCGGTTTCGAGCAGGCTCTCGCGGGCCTGCGGACCGCGTCCCCCGCCTCCCAGGTGTACGTCTCCAGCGTGCCGGACCTGCAGCGGCTGTGGGAGCAGGGCAAGGACCTCCCGATGGTGCGGCAGATCTGGAAGCTGGGGATCTGTCAGTCCATGCTCGCCGATCCGCTGTCGGCGGCCTCGGGGGCGACCGCCCGGCGGGAGCAGGTGCGGGCGCGGGTGGTGGAGTACAACGAGGTGCTGCGCGAGGTCTGCGCGAAGGACGCGCTGTGCCGCTACGACGGCGGCGCCGTGTTCCAGTACCCCTTCGCGGCGGATCAGTTGAGCCGCTGGGACTGGTTCCATCCGGGCAAGGACGGGCAGGCGCGGCTCGCGGAACTGGCGCACCGCCAGGTGACGGCGGCCGACCCGCCGCGTTGACGCCCCGGCGCGCGGCGGGTCCGGGGGCGGGAGTCAGGGCCCGCCCCCGGACCGGTTCTCAGGGGTGATTTCCGGCCATACGGTGTGTCACGCGATGTCGAGCGTCGCGGTCAGCCGGGTGTCACCGTGCGAGTGGCTCGCGCGGACCTCGTAGGTGCCGCCGATCCGCCGCCAGCGGCGGGCCTCCTCGTCCCAGATCTCGAAGGCCCGGGCGGGCAGGGCGATCTCGGTCTCGACGCTTTCGCCGGCGCCCGCCGCGACGCCCGCGAAGGCGGCCAGCCAGCTCGCCGGGCGCTCCGCGCTGTCGTGCGCGGGCGCCAGGTAGACCTGGACGACCTCGCGGCCGGGGCGGGTGCCCGTGTTGGTGAGGCGGACCCGGACCGTGTCGCCGGTGACCTCCAGGGAGTCGTACGTCCAGTCGGTGTAGCCGAGTCCGTGCCCGAAGGGGTAGGCGGGAGTCACGGCGTGCTTCTCGTACGCCCGGTAGCCGATGAAGAGCCCCTCGCGGTACTCCAGGCGCCCCTCGGTCGGCACGACCTCGGTGACGGGCGCGTCCGCGAACCGCGCGGGCCAGGTGGTGGGCAGCCGCCCGCCCGGTTCCGCGTCGCCGAGGAGTACGTCGGCCAGCGCGGCCCCGCCCTCCTGCCCGGGGAACCAGGTCAGCAGGACGGCGGCCACGTCCTCGCGCCACGGGAGCTCCACCGGGGAGCCCGCGTTGACGACGACCACCGTGTTCGGGTTCACGGCGGCGACGGCGCGCACCAGGTCGTCCTGGCGGCCGGGGAGGGTGAGGTCCTGCCGGTCGAAGCCCTCGGACTCCACGCGCTCGGTGGTGGCGACGACCACGACGGCGGTGTCGGCCTCGCGCGCGGCGGCCACGGCCTCGGCGATCAGCTCGTCGGCGTCGCGCCGCGGGCCGAGGTGGAGCAACGAGAACATGACCGCCCTGAGCGGCAGCGCGGACATGTCGGGGACCTGGAAGGTCAGCGACACCTCGACGGGCTCGCCCTCGGTGAGGGTGAGGCGGGCGCGCTCGCTGGGAGCGCCGAAGAAGGCCTCGAAGGGGTCGGCCTCGTTGCCCATCTCCTGGACGCCGCTCCACAGCTGCTCGCCGCCGACGGACAGGGCGAAGGCGCCGAGTCCGCGGGTGCCGAAGGCGTGCTCGCCGCTCTCGCGCGGCACGAACGTGCCGCGGACCTCGATGCTCGCCATGGTCTCGTACGTGACCCCGGCGGGCAGGTCGTCGCCGATCCACTGGACCTGGCCCGAGGGCAGGCCGCCCTCGCCGAGGACGGCGCCGGTGGCGTCGCGGCAGACGGCGTGGAGTTCGAAGCCCTGGCCGGCGGGGGTGAGTTCGTCGGAGGGGTCGGCGCCGATGCTGTAGGTGAGGGCCCCTTCGGGGAGGGCGGCGGTGAGGCCGTCGAGCGGGGAGACGATCCGCTCGGGGAAGACGGTGGCACTGCCCCCGCCGAGGACACGGGCGTCCCGGGCGGCGGCTCCGGAGAGGGCGACGGTGCGCCGGGCGGCCCCGTCGAGCGGCAGTGCGCCTTCGTTGCGGACCAGGACGAAGCCGCGGGCGGCGAGCTCGCGGGCCAGCGCCTGGCCGTCGATCGGGGCCGGGGCGCTCTCCACGGCGGCGGGGGCGCCTTCCAGGGCGCCGACGCGGGCGGCGAGGCGCAGGACGTTGCGCACGGCCTCGTCCACGGCGGACTCGGGGACCTCGCCGGCGCGGACGGCCTCGGCGAGGGCGGGGCCGTAGACGGTGGTGGGGCCGGGCATGGCCACGTCGAGGCCGCCCAGGATGTCGCCGGCGGTGGAGCGGGCGGCCATCCAGTCGGAGACGTTGCAGCCGTCGAAGCCCCATTCGGCGCGCAGGACCTCGTTCACCAGGTACTGGTGCTCGGTCATGGTCGTGCCGTCGACCTGGTTGTAGGCGGTCATGATGCCCCAGGGGTGGGCATTGGCGACGATGGCCTCGAAGGGGGCCAGGTACAGCTCGCGCAGCGGGCGCGGGGCGATGACGCTGTCGACGGTGAACCGGTCGGTCTCGGCGTCGTTGCCGACGAAGTGCTTGACGGTGGTGCCGACGCCGCCGTCCTGGACGCCGTTCACATAGCCGGAGCCGACGGCGCCGGTGAGGTACGGGTCCTCGGAATAGCACTCGAAGTGCCGGCCGCCGAGCGGGGAGCGGTGCAGGTTGACGGTGGGCGCGAGGAGGACGTGCACGCCCTTGCGGCGGGCCTCCTGGGCGAGGAGCCGGCCGGCGCGGCGGGCGAGCTCCGGGTCCCAGGCGGCGGCGAGCGCGGTCGGGGACGGCAGGGCGATCGAGGGGTCGTCGGCGGTCCAGCGCACGCCGCGGACTCCGATGGGCCCGTCGGAGAAGACCAGGGACTCCAGCCCGATCGCGGGGACGGCGGGCAGGGACCACATGTCCTGGCCGGCCAGGAGCCGGGTCTTGGTGTCGAGGTCCAGTTTGCCCAGCGCCGCCTCGACGGCGTCGTTGCGGCTCTGTTCGCGGACCTGATCGGCATCGGTCACGGCCGTGCCTCCTCGTTGGGTGCGGTTGCTCGGTGCGGTGCCCCCATCGTGGACCTGTTACCTGTTGAACGGTAGGGTTCGTAATGTGTTCGTGACATATGGATGCCGTACGGTCCTGTGGGCAGGGCACAGCGCGTGAACGGGAAGGGGTGCCGGGTCGATGGTCCGGGCGAGGAGCGAGGAACGCCGCGGGGAGATCGTCCGCGCGGCCGTCGAGGTGATCGCGGAGCGCGGCTACCGGGGCGCGTCCCTGGCCACCGTCGCCGAACGTGTGGGTCTGACCCAGCAGGGGCTGCTGCACTACTTCCCGACCAAGGAGGCCCTGCTGGTCGCGGTGCTGGAGGAACGCGACCGCTGGGACACGGGCGGCGGCTCGCGCTCGGCCGCCGACACCTGGCGCCTCGACCTGCTGGACTCGCTGGTCGAGTACAACGCCATGCGCCCGGGCATCGTGCAGACCTTCTCGGCGCTGCTGGGCGAGAGCGTCACGGACGGGCACCCGGCCCGGGAGTTCTTCACCGAGCGCTACGCCCAGGTCCGCTCGGAGATGGCGGCGGTGCTGCGCGCCGAGTTCGGCGACCGCCTCCCCTCCGGCCTCACCCCCGAGCAGGTGGCCCCGCTGCTGACGGCGGTCATGGACGGCCTGCAGTACCAGTGGCTGCTGGCCCCCGAATCGGTGGACATGCCCGCCGCCTTCCGCTCCTTCCTGACCCTGCTGCGGGGCCCGGACACCGCCCAGGCCTAGTCGATCTGGAGCTCGCCCATCCGGCTCCAGCCGGTCGCGCCCTCGATGGTGGTGCTGACGATCTCGGGCGTACGGGTCACCAGCGGCCGCATGGTCTCCAGCGCGGCGCCGAAGTGCTCGGAGGTGACGTGCGCTTCGGCAGCGTCGTCCTGGAAGGCCTCGACCAGCACGTAGGTGTTCGGCTCCTCCAGGCTGCGCGACCACTCGAACCACAGGTTCCCTGGTTCGGCGCGGGTGGCGCGGGTGAACGGCGCGACCTTGTCGGGCCACGCGTCGACGTATTCGGGCTTGACGGGGAATTTCACCACAATGAAGATCACACCGGCATTTTATGCAGGCTGATCCGCCCCGCAGGCGAACTCCCGCGGGCGAACTCCCGCGCCCGCGGCCCCGGCCGGGTCAGGGGCGCAGGGCGGAGAGGTCCCGCGCCGCGAGGTCCGGGCGGGCCGTCAGCGCGGCGTGGACCGACTCCAGGATCGGCAGCGGCGCGTGGGCCGTGGCCAGGGCCACGTCCTTCGCGGCCAGGGAGACCGGGAAGTGCGAGGCGTCGGCGAACGCGCGGGCCACCGCGCCCGCCAGCGGACCTCGGGCCAGCTGTGCGCGTACCAGCTCCTCCGGCAGGCCCAGGGCTCCGCCCAGCCGCAGCGCCTCGGCCACCAGGGCCACCCCGCCGACCGCCGTGTTGATCAGCACCAGTTTCAGCGCCGCGCCCGAACCCGCCGGGCCGCACACGGTGACTTCGCCGAGGCTGTCGAGAACCCTCCGGACCGGGCCGGGCAGCGGGGCGCCGCCCGCCAGCACCCACAACTCCCCCGTCGCCGCCCGGTCGACGCTCCCCATCACGGGCGCGTCGGTCAGCGTCACCCCCTCCGGCAGTCGCCCGGCGAGCTCACGTACCGTCTCCGGCCCCACCGTCGAGGTGTCGATCCAGTGGACGCCGGGGCGCAGGGCGGGCAGCACGCTCTCCGCGACGGCCCGCAGGGCCGCCGGATCGGCGAGCATGGTGATGACGAGGTCCGCGTCGCGGACGGCCTCGGCGGGCGAGGACGCGACCGCGGCGCCGACCGCCACCAGCGGGTCCGCCTTGCCCGGCGTTCGGTTCCACACCGTCAGCTCGTGCCCCCGTGCCAGCAGGTGACGGGCCATCGGGGTGCCCATGTGACCGAGGCCGAGGAACGCGATGTTCTGTGCTGTGTCCATTCCCCTGACGCTAGGCGGGGCCCATTCATGCGACAAGCGAATGTCTAGCATGGCTGCCATGCCTGCTTCGCACAGCCTGTACGAGGTCTTCCTGAGCGTGGCCCGCCTGGCCTCCTTCACCGCCGCCGCCCGCTCCCTGGGCTACACCCAGTCCGCCGTCTCCCGGCAGATCCAGACCCTGGAGGACGAATGGGGCACCCCTCTCTTCGACCGCCTCCCCCGCGGGGTCCGCCTGACCGAGGCCGGCCGCATCCTGCTCCCGCACGCCGAGGCCGTCGGCGAGCGGCTGCGCACCGCCCGCGCCGAACTCGACGCGCTGCGCACCCTCGGCGCCGGGCGGCTGCGGATCGGCGCCATCTCCACCGCCGACGCCGCCCTGCTGCCCCGCACGCTGGCCGCCTTCCGCAGCCGCCACCCCGCCGTGGCCGTCGTCCGCACCGAGGGCCCCTCCGCCAAGCACCTGGCCCTGCTCGCCGCCGGGGACCTCGACCTCGCCGTGGTCGCCGACACCTCCGCGGAGCCGCCGCGCGGCTGCACCCCGCACCACCTGCTCGACGAGCGGATGTACGTGGCCCTGCCGGGCGGCCACCGGCTCGCCGGGCGCGCCGGCGTACGGCTGGCAGAACTGGCCGACGAGGAGTGGATCGCGGCCGACACCCGGCCCGAGGAGACCCTCATGCACTCCGCGCTGGCCGGCGGCTTCCGCCCGCGCACCGGTTTCCTCGCCGCCGACTGGACCGCCAAGCAGGGCTTCGTCGCGGCCGGGCTCGGCGTCACCCTGATCCCGGCGCTCGCCGCCTCCTCGGCGCGGGCCGACCTCGCGCTGGTCCCCCTGCACCCGGACGACACCCCGCGCCGCCGGGTCTACGCCGCCACCCCGCCCGGGATCGCCCCCTCCCCCGCCGCCCTCGCCTTCCTGGCCCTGCTGAAGGAGGTCGCGGCCGGGCTGGCATCCTGACCGGGTGAAGATCGCCGCAGCGCAGCTGGCCTGCGCCCCCGCCGATGTCCGGACCAACGTCACGCGGGCCGCGGACCTCGCCGCCGCGGCCCGCGCACAGGGCGCCGAACTGGTGGTGTTCCCCGAGCTCGCGCTCACCGGCTACGAGCTCGCCGCACTGGCCGCCGACCCGGGCCTGTGGACGGCCGCCGACGACCCCCGGCTGGATCCGCTGCGCTCCGCCGGGATCGCCACCGCGGTGAACGTCGCCCTGCCCACCGGCGGCCCCCGCCCCGCCATCGCGACGCTGGTCCACGACGCGGACGGCGCGCACGTGACGACGTACGCGAAGCAGCACCTGTACCGGCACGAGCGGGAGGTCTTCGAGCCGGGCCGGGGCGACGGGCGCTTCGAACTCGGCGGGATCCGCTTCTGCCTGGGCATCTGCTTCGACAACCACTTCCCCGAACTGCCCGGCCGGGGCGCCGCCGACGGCTGCCGGGTCCACCTGGCGAGCTCCCTGTACGGCACGGGCGACGGGATCCACGAGCGCGCCACCGTGTACCCCGGGATCGCGAAGGAGCACGGCCTGTACGTGGTCCTCGCCAACCACGCCGGCCCGGCCGGCCCGTGGACCGGCTGCGGCCGCTCGGCCGTGTGGGGCCCGGGCGGCGCCCTGCTGGCCGAGGCCGACGACCGTACGCCCTCGGTGGTGACGGCCTCGGTCGCGACGGCCGCGGTGTGATGAGGTGGGCGCCATGAGCGACTTCGAGACGATCACGGTTCCGGAACGCCTCCACGGATATCCGGGGGTGGCCTTCGGCGGCTACGTGGCGGGCGTACTGGCCACGCGGGCCGCGGCGAAGGACGTACGGGTGGACTTCCGGCGGCCCGTGCCGACCGGTGCGCCGGTGCGGCTCGCCGCGACCGCGGACGGCGGCTGCGAGCTGACGGACGGCGAACTGCTGCTGGCCGCGGCGACCCCGGCCGAAGCGACCTCCGCCGACTCCCCCGAAGCCCCGTCCTGGGACCGGGCCGTGGCCGCGGCCGAGGCCTTCCGGGCGGACCCGCCGGACGGTCAGGCCGACTGCTTCGGCTGCGGCCTGGACCGGACGCCCGCCACCGGGCTGCGCCTGCACTGCGGTACGGTGCCGGGCCGCGAGCTGGTCGCCGCGGCCTGGACGCCCGCGCCCGAACTCGGCGGCGCGGACGGGCTGCTGCCGCCCGAGCTGGTGTGGGGCGCGCTGGACTGTCCCGGGAACGCGGCCGGGCGGCTGCTCGACGGCCGCCCGGCCGGTGCGGTCACGGCCGCGCTCGGCGCCCGGCTGCTGCGGCCGGTGCCGGTGGGCGAGGGGCTCGTCTCCTACGCCTGGATGCTGTCGTCCTCGGGCCGCAAGTACACCGTGGGCACGGCCCTGGCCACGGCCGACGGCGAACTGTGCGCCGTCGCCGAGGCCCTGTGGGTGCAGCCGCGCACCTAGGCCGTCTCTTTCGGATCTTGGCGCTCACGCGGTGTCGGCCGGCAGGTGCTTGCCGCCCCACGCCGCTGACCTCGCGGGACTTCACCTCGGGAGTGGTGTCCGACCGGGCCATGCAGGTCGCGGGCAGCGGCACCATGCTGCGCACCGCCCAGGAGCAGGGCGTCAGCGCCGAGCTGATCAGCCCGTACATGGACCTGCTGCCCGGCGGCTCGCCGCGGATCCGGCCGCGCACGGCGCGGAGGACACGACGGGGGCCGTCCTGCTGCTGAAGCGGTAGGCGGCGACCCGAAGGCGCGGCCCCAGGCGCGCGGCTAGGAGTACGCGGGCGGCGGCGGTCCGAATCCCGCGGGCGTGGTCTCGGCGGCCGGGGCCTCGTCGCTCCGCATGAGGTCGCGGGCCATCAGCGTGGCGCCTGCCACCGCGCCCGGCATCAGGAACACCGCGACCAGCGGCACCAGGAACGCCAGCACCAGCGGCACCCCGAAGCCCAGCACCAGCATCCGCCGCGAGCGCATCAGCTCCAGCCGGTCGGGCAGCTCCACCTTGCGCCGCTGCAGGGCCACGGCGGTGAGCTCCTGGGTCAGGAAGTACCCGGAGACGCAGAAGCCGAGCACCGGGATCACCGTCTGGCCGATCACCGGGATGAACCCGAGGGCGAAGAGCAGGATCCCGTACAGCAGCACCCGTACGAGCACCTTCAGGCTGTCCCGGGCCGAGATCCACAGCTCCAGCCAGAGCGGGAGCCCCGACTGCGGCACCTCGCCGCCCTCGCTGCGGTCGACCTGCTCCGAGAGGGACTCGTAGAACGGCTGGCCGATCAGCAGGGTCACGGCGGTGAAGGTGATCACCGCGAGGAACAGCCCGAGGCTGAAGAGCAGGGCGGTCAGGAACCCGCGGAAGAGCGGGAGCCAGGGCGAGGACCAGTCGTCGGCGAAGGGGGTGGCCCAGGCGGTCAGGTCGTCGGCCCCGTAACCGAGCCCGATCAGGGCGCCCGCGTAGAGGACGAGCGCCACGAGCCCGGGCAGCAGCCCGAAGCCCAGCCACCGGCCGTGGCGGAACACCCATCGCTGTCCGGCCAGCAGATACCGGAAGCCCCCCGCAAGATCACGCATGGGGTCAGTTTACGGCGAAGGCCGCACCCCGGTCGGGGTGCGGCCTTCGCGCTGCGAGCGCCGGATCAGACGGCGAGCTCGACGGTGATGTTGCCGCGGGTCGCCTTGGAGTACGGGCAGACCTCGTGGGCCTTCTCGATGAGGTCCTTGGCGGTGGCGGCGTCCACGTTCGGGATCACGGCGGAGATCTTGACGATCAGGCCGAAGCCCTCGTCGTTCTTGCCGATGCCGACCTCGGCGGTGACCGTGGAGCCGGAGATGTCGGCGTTCACGTTCTTCGCGACGACGCCCAGGGCGCCCTGGAAGCAGGCGCTGTAGCCGGCGGCGAACAGCTGCTCCGGGTTGGTACCGGCGCCGCTGCCACCGAGCTCCTTCGGCGGGTTCACGACGACGTCGAGCTGGCCGTCGTTGGTGGCGACGCGACCGTCACGGCCGTTCTCGGCGGTGGCGACAGCGGTGTAGGCGACGTCGGACTGCTGGATGGACATAAAGGAAAATCCTCCTGGTAATCGCCGTGAGTCGCGCCCACGATCACGACGGTGTGCAGTGAGCCTAACCGGTGAAGGAAACGATCATCTTTCCGGTGTTCTCGCCCCGCAGCATGCCGAGGAAGGCGGAGGTGGCGTTCTCGACACCCTCGACGACCGTCTCGTCGTACCGCAGCTCGCCGGAACGCAGCCATCCGGCGACGTCCTGGACGAACTGCTGCTGCAGTCCGTTGTGGTCGTTGACGAGGATGCCCTGGAGGCGCAGGCGCTTGCCGATGACCTGCATCAGGTTGCGCGGACCGGGGGCGGCCTCGGTGTCGTTGTAGCCGGCGATCGCGCCGCACAGGGTGGCGCGGCCGTTCACCTTCATCGAGGAGATGGCCGCCTCGAGGTGGTCGCCGCCGACGTTGTCGAAGTAGACGTCGATGCCCTCGGGGGCGGCGGCCGGCAGCTGCTCGGCGACGGGGCCGTTCTTGTAGTTGAAGGCGGCGTCGAAGCCGTACTTCTCCGTGAGCAGCGTCACCTTCTCGTCCGAGCCGGCGGAGCCGATGACCCGGGACGCGCCCTTGATCTTGGCGAACTGGCCGACGAGGCTGCCGACCGCACCGGCGGCGCCGGAGACGAAGACGGAGTCACCCTCCTTGAAGGAGGCCACCTCGAAGAGTCCGGCGTAGGCGGTCAGACCCGGCATGCCGAGGACGCCGAGGTAGGCGGAGAGCGGGGCGAGCGAGGCGTCCACCTTGACGACGTGCGCGGCGTCGAGGTCCGCGTACTCGCGCCAGCCCAGCATGTGCAGGACGTGGTCGCCCACGGCGAAGCCCTCGGCGGCGGAGGCGACGATCTCGCCGACCGCGCCGCCCTGCATCGGCTCGTCCAGCTGGAAGGGCGGGACGTACGACTTCACGTCGTTCATCCGGCCGCGCATGTAGGGGTCCACGGACATGTGCAGGTTGCGCACGAGAATCCGGCCGGCGGCGGGCTCGGCGGACACGGGCACCTCGCGCAGGGCGAAGTCCTCGGCGACGGGCCAGCCCTGCGGGCGACGGATGAGGTGCCACTCGCGGCTGACGGCGGGGATCTGGGACATGCGGCGCTCCTGGTCAGAACGAAATTGCTTCACTAGGTGAAACAACCATGCGCCTAGATATTTCATGTTGTCAAGTAAATGGGTACGCTGGTTCCATGCCCAGTCGCCGAGTGGACCCAGTGACCATCGAAGTCGTCGAGCTCATCGGCGACGTCGTGGCCCGCTATCACATGGAGTACGAGCACGCGGCCGCCAGCCACCAGCTCACCGGTGCCCAGGCCAAGGTGCTGAACATGCTCTCCCTGGAGCCCATGCCGATGCGGCGCATCGCGCTGAAGCTGCGGTGCGAGCCCTCGAACGTGACCGGCATCGTCGACCGCCTGGAGACCCGCGGCCTGGTCGAACGCCGCCCGGACCCGGCGGACCGCCGGGTGAAGCTGGCCGCCCCCACCGAGGAGGGCACGCTGACCGCGGAGCGGCTGCGCGAGTCACTTGACTTCGCCCGCGAACCGCTCGCCGGGCTGTCCGTGGAGGAACGGACGGTCCTGCGGGACCTCCTGCGGCGCATGCTGGCCTAGGGGGTGTCTTGTCGATCAGGCCGGATCAGGGAGCGGGGCCTGGTGCCGTGGATCGCAAGGCGGACGAGGGAGGCGACGCGGAGCGTCGCCGACCGAGGACAACGCGGCGAGGCGCGGCACCAGGCCCCGCGAGCCCGGCATGATCGGCAAGACACCCCCTAGAACCAGCAGAAGATCCAGCAGCTCTTGGTCGGCGAGGGCGACGGCGTCGGGGACGGCGACGACGACGGTGGCTGCGTGCTCGCGGAGGCGCTCGGCGACGGCTTCCCCGATGCGGTCTTCCCTACGGACGGCCCCGGGCCGGGAGTGCGGGACGCCGGGTCCGACGTCGCGGGCGCGGGGGCGGACGAGGCCGGCCCCGGCTGCGCAACGCTCCCGGAAGGCGCCGCGGCACCGGCCGTCTTCGTACCCGCGGCGGGGGCCTTCGCCGTGGCCTTGCCCGGCCCCGTGGGCGCACCGGCCGTCGGGGCGTCGGGCAGCGGGGCGGGCTGTTGCGGGCCGTCGTCGGTCAGCACCACGGTCGCGGCCCGGTCGGTGCGCTCCCCGTCGATGGCCATGCGGGCCACCGCCATCGAGCCCCCGACGGCGATCAGCAGGCCGAGCGAGAGTGACAGCACGGTCCGGCGGCGGCGCCGGTGCGTGACCCGGCGGCGGGCGCCGGCGCGCCGCTCGTTCGGCTCGGACAGCACGACGAGCGAGTCGGCGAAGACCTCGGCCAGTGCGGTCGGCGGTCCGGGGACGGGCGCCCCGGCGGCGGGCCCGGCGGGCGGCGCGGCACTGGAGGCGGCGGGTATCAGGTACTCGGCGGGGGTTCCGCATCCGGCGCACGCCAGTGCGCCGTTGAGGTGCCTCCGGCAGGCGTGGCAATAGTTCATGGCGCCCGCAGGCTACGTGGTCCGCGGCAACATCCGGATCCCGAGAACGTAAGGATCCTGTGTGGAATCGTTCCTTCCATGACATCTTTCGGGCCGACCGGATTCCAGTTGGTGCTCTTGCGGCGGATGGCCGATTTCCAGCCGGACCTCGCCGACGAGGCCCGTCGCCGGCTGGGCGCCTCGCTCGCGGACCAGCGGGCGGCGAACAAGCACTGGCAGGCGATGGTGCGCTCACCCCGCTCCCGCGGGGCCCTGACCCGGTACCGCTCGGTGCTCGGTGCGCCGGAGTCCGCCGAGCACCGCACGATCGGCGACCTGGAGTGCGAGGCCCTGCTGTGGCCGCTGCCTCTCTGGCCGGACCTGCGCTTCGAGGTGCTGGCCGCGCCGGACGGGGCCGTGTGGAACGAGTGGCTGGTGCGGGCCCCGGGCGCGCGGGGGCCCGTACTGGAGTCGCCGGACGATCTGCGGCCCTGGTCGGCGACGGTGGACGAGGTGGCGCGGGCCTTCGCCCCGGTCCGGCCGATGGAGGGCACCGCGCCGACCCGCTGGCGCCTGGCCTTCGCCGCGCGGGGACGGCCCTGCGTGGCGGAGTTCACCTACGGCCTGCTGCAGCGGTTCTCCCTGGACGACACCCTCTAGGAGGAGAGGAAGGCGCGGACCCCGGCCGAGGTGCTGTCGTCACCGAGCAGGTCGTTGTGCCCCAGGCAGCCGACCGGCGTGTTGGCGGCTCCGGTCAGCGGGACGCTGTCGTCCGGGTTGACGATCTCGTCGCAGTCGGACCAGAAGGTCGCGTACTTCACCGCGCCCGGGGTCTCGTCTCCGCCGTTCAGGTTCTTCACCACGTACGACCCGGGGGTCATGTCCCGGCACGCCTGGTCCCACAGCGCGCAGGCCCAGGCGGTGGAGGTGCCCCGGTTGGGTCCGGCCAGCGAGACCCAGTGGTCCACGGCGGCCGCGCCGCCGCCGAACTTCACGTACCAGCGGCTGACCAGTGAGCCGAAGGAGTGCGCGACGACGTCGACCTTGGCGGCGCCGGTCTCCCGGCGGACCTGGTCGACGTAGGCGCCGAGCCGCCCGGCGAGGACCTCGTTGACGGACTGATGGGTGTCGTAGCCGAAGGAGAAGAGCTCCGCGTCGGTGTACCCGGCGGCGCGCAGGTCCGCGCGCAGGGCTCCCCAGACCCCCGGGTCGGCGTTGTAGCCGTGCACGAAGACCACCGGACTGCGGGTGGAGGCCAGCGCCGGGGAGGCCGTCGGCAGCGCGAGGCACAGCGTCAGAAGTGCCAGGAGCGCCGGAAAGGTCAGGAGCGCCTGGAGGGGCGGGAGCGCCGGGAGTGCCTGCAGTCTCTGTCGGGCCGTCAGCATCGGGTCCCCTCTACCTTGTTACGCGCGAGTAGCGCGTGCGGTGCGGGCATGGTGCTGCCTGTCGGTACAGAAATCCACCCCCATGCAGCCACGACGCACCCCCCGGCCGGAGCATCCCAACGGGCCATGAGACCGAATTGCCCGCGATGATATGAAAAGTGACCGACATTTCCGTCGGCCCTCTTGCGTCAGTGCTCTCGGGAGGATCTGCCGTGACCGTCAGTCTTGAGCAGTTGCGCCGCTGCCACGTCGCCGTCGACCTGGGGGCGGCAAGAACCCGCGTGTACGTCAAGGGCGCCGGCCTCGTGGTCGACGAACCCAGCGTCGCCGCGGTCAACACGCGCACCGGCGCACTCATCGCCGTCGGCTCCTTCGCCGAACGGATGACCGGCCGCACGCCCGACTACATCCGGGTCGTACGCCCCGTCTCCGGCGGCACCGTCGTCGACATCGAGATGGCCCAGCGGATGCTGCGTCATCTCCTCGGCGAGAAGCTGCGGCGCGCCCTGCGCCGCAAGCCGCGGCTGCGGGCCGCCGCCTGCACCCCGCACGACGCGGACCCGCTCGCCCAGCGGGCCACCGTGGAGACCCTCGTCGGGCTCGGCGCCCGGCGCGTCGAACTGGTCGACACCCTGATCGCGGCGGCCGTCGGCTGCGGACTCCCCGTGGAGCAGCCGACCGCGACGATGATCATGGTGTGCGGGGCCGCGGCCACCCAGGTGGCGGTCCTCTCCCTCGGATCCATCGTCACCGCCCAGCGGATCCCGGTCGGCGGCGAGGCCATCGACCACGCGGTCGTCCAGCACCTGCGCCACGCGCACGAGCTGATGTTGCCCAGCCAGGCCGTCCGGCCGCTGCAACTGGCACTCCACGGCAACGGCCTCACCGCCGAGGGGCCGGCCTCCACCCTGATCCACGGCCGCGACGTGGCCACCGGACTGGCCCGCTCCGTCCACGTGGACACCGCGGCCGTCCGGGACGCCATCCACACGCCGCTCACCGCCGTCCTCGACGGCATCGGCAAGGTGCTGCGGGACTGCCCGCCGGACCTGGTGGCCGATCTGACGGACCGGGGGATCATGATGGTGGGCGGCAGCGCCCTGCTGCCGGGCCTGGACCAGATGCTGCGGGACGCCACCGGAATGCCCGTCGCCATCGCGGAACGGCCGGACGTGTGCGCCGTGCTCGGTCTCGGCGCGATGCTCGAAGGGAAGATCGCCCCCATGGTCCTCAACCCGCTGGCCGAATGAGGCCCCAAGAACCGAAAGAGACCGAGGAGACCGACGAGACCGGGCAGTCCTACGAGCCCGCGGAGCCCGGCGAGGAGGCGGCGAGCCTTCCGGTGCTGCTGGAAGCCGTCCTCAACGTCGGGTCCGATCTGGAGCTGCACACCACGCTCCAGCACATCGTGGACTCCGCGACCGAACTGTGCGCGGCCAGGTACGGAGCGCTCGGGGTCGTCGACCCCGAGCGCGTCGTGCTGACCCAGCTGTTCACGGCAGGTCTCACCGAGGAGGAGCGGGCCGCGATCCCGCACCTGCCGGACGCGCGCTCCGGCGTGCTCGGAGCCCTCGTCAGCGACCCGCGCCCGCTGCTCCTGGACGACGTCACCCAGGACCCGCGGGCGACCGGATTCCCGCCGGGCCACCCGCCCATGCACAGCCTCCTGGGCGTACCGATCCGGGTGCACACGGAGGTCTTCGGCAATCTCTACCTCACCGAGAAGCGGGGCGGCGGCTCCTTCACGGACGAGGACCTCGCCCTGCTGCGTGTCCTGGCCTCGCAGGCGGGCATAGCGATCGGCAACGCCCGGCTCTACGAGACCGCGCGCCGCCGGGAGCGCTGGATCGACGGCGCCGCCGCCGTGACCACGACCCTGCTCGCCGGACGCCCCGCGGCGGACGCCCTGAAGTGCGTGGCCGAACGGGCCCGGCTGCTGGCGGACGCCGCGGCCGGGGTGGTGCTCCAGCCGACCCCCGAGGGCGGCATGGAGATCGTGGCCGCCTCCACGCAGGGGGACCCCGGGGACCTGGTGGGGACGGCGATCGCCCCCGGTTCGCCGGTGCTCGTACAACTCCTCGGCGGCGAACCCGTCTTCATCGACGACTCGGCGACGGACCCCCGGATGACCACGCACGTGCGGGAGCGGTTCGGGCCGAGCATGATGCTTCCCCTGCAGAGCGGCGGCCAGCTGATCGGCACCCTGGCCCTGCCCCGCGCCCGGGGCGGCCCCGCGTACGACGCGGTGGACCGGCTGCTCGCCTCGCAGTTCGCCTCCCAGGCCGCGCTGGCCCTCGTACTCGCGGACGCCCAGCACGACCGGGAGCAGCTGGCGGTGTACGAGGACCGCGACCGGATCGCGCGGGACCTGCACGACCTGGTGGTCCAGCGGCTCTTCGCCACCGAGATGATGCTCGAAAGCACCCGGCGGCGGGCCGCGAACGCCCCGTCCGGGGACACGGTGGGCGACGAGCTCAGCCGGGCCGTGGACGAGCTCGACTCCACCATCCAGGAGGTCCGGACGGCCATCTTCGCCCTCCAGCAGCCGCCGACCGACGCCCCGACGACCTTCCGGGGGCGGGTGCTGCGCGAGACGGGCGGGGCGGCGGCGGTGCTCGGCTTCCAGCCGTCGGTGCACTTCGCGGGCGCGGTGGACGCCCTGCTGCCGGATCCGGTGGCGGCCGACCTGCTCGGGGCCCTGCGCGGCGCCCTGGCCGCGGCGCACCGGCGCGGCGAGATCACCTTCATCGACGTGCAGGTGGACGCGAACCCGTCCCGGGTCCGCCTGACGGTGGCGGACGACGGCCGTACCGAGTCGGGCGCGCGGGGCACGACGGTGACGTGGGAGTCTGCGCTGTGACCTACCGCGGCTCCGCGGGGGCGCATCGGAAATGCCTGGTCACAGACCTCTGCTCCGCGGACTGTGCTTCCATGCTCCGGTGAACGACGAGAGTGCTCCGACGCCCGGCGAACGCGAACCCCCGGTCCGGCATGTCCGGCCCCGGACGGACGCCGACCTCGGCGCGTGCGTCCAGGTGCTCGCCGAGGTCCACGAGCGCAGCGGCTACCCCGTGAACTGGCCGGACCGCCCTGGCGACTGGCTGTCCGGGCCGGAGCTGCTCGCAGCCTGGGTGGCGGAGCTGGACGGGCGGATCGTCGGTCACATCGGTCTGTCCCGCAGTGCGGCGGACGATGCGGCGCCCGCGCTGTGGAGCAGCCGCGAGGGCGATAGCGCTGCGGCAACCGCCGTGGTCGGCCGCCTGTTCGTCGCTCCGGCGGCACGCGGCCTTGGGATCGGTGCGCTCCTGATGGCCCGGGCGACGCGGGAGGCGCGGGAGCGCGATCTGCATCCCGTGCTCGACGTCGTGGCCTCCGACGCGTCGGCGGTGGCCCTCTACGAGCGTCTGGGCTGGGAGTTGCTGGCCACGGTCGAGCAGCGGTGGGGCCCGGAACGGACGGTGACCGTCCACTGCTACGCGGCAGCGGGTGACCGGACGCCTCCACCGTCCTAGGGGGTGTCTTGTCGATCAGGCCGGATCAGGGAGCGGGGCCTGGTGCCGTGGATCGCAAGGCGGACGAGGGAGGCGACGCGGAGCGTCGCCGACCGAGGACAACGCGGCGAGGCGCGGCACCAGGCCCCGCGAGCCCGGCATGATCGGCAAGACACCCCCTAGGGGTACTGCCCCGGCCGGGTGGCCGCGCGCAGTGCGATCCGGGTGTTGGACTGGGCCACACCCGCCTCCCGTTTCATCCGGCGGAGCAGCCCGTCGAGGGCGGCGGGGTCGGCGGCCCGGGCGCGTACGAGGTAGTCGTGCTCGCCGGTCACGTGCACGACCTCGGTGATCCCGGAGAGCTTGGCCACCTGCCGCTCGAACTCCTCGTTGGTGGTGTCCTGGCGCAGGGTGACGTCGATGAAGACGACGAGCCCGCCGGCGGTGTCGGCCGCCGGGTCCACGATCGTGGTGAACCCGCGGATCACCCCTTCGCGGCGCATCCGCCGTACCCGGTCGGCGGTGGCGTTGGCGCTGAGGCCGACGCGGACTCCGAGGTCCCGGTACGAGATCCGCGCATCCTGCTGCAGGATGCCGAGGATTTCCCTGTCGAGGCGGTCCATACCGCGATTCTCGCAGCCGGGCCCGGTATGCGCGCTCATCCCCCGCAGGCCGGACCCGACGCTCGCCCCATGAGCGAACTGATGACACCGACGCTGGCGGGCGCCGCCGCGGGCCTGGGCGTGGCGATGCCCATGGGGGCGATGAGCGTGCTGCTGCTGCAGGAGGCGATGCGCGACCGCCGCACGGCCGTCGCCGCGGCTGCGGGGATCGCTGCGGTCGACCTCGGCTACGCGGGCCTCGCCACCGTCCTGGGGCCCTGGGTGGCCTCCCACATCTCCCCGGTCGAGGCCTGGGTCCGGCTGGCCTCGGCGGTGATCCTGCTGGTCATCGCGGCGCGCGGCCTGGCCGGAGCCCGCCCCACCGGCGGCGCCCCCGGTTCCGGCGCGGTGCCGGACCGCAGCCTGGTCGCCGCCGACGCCGCTGCGTCCGACTCCGGGCACGGCTCGAGCGCCGGGTCCGGGTCGGGGTCCGGCGCCGGGCGGGCGGGTGTGTTCGTGCCGACGCGGCCCGGGAAGGCGTTCGTCCGGTACGTCGGGCTGACCGCCCTCAACCCCACCACCGCGCTCTACTTCGCCGCCCTCACCACCGCCCAGGGCGCCGCGCTGCGGACCGGTGCGGCCGGGGGCGCGTTCCTCCTCGGGGTCGGCGCCGCCTCGCTCCTCTGGCAGCAGGCCCTCGTGGCCCTCGGCTCCCTCGCCGGGACCCGCATCCCGGACCGCGCCCGCGTCTGGACCTTCCGCCTCGGCTACGGGCTGGTCGCCGCGTACGCGGTGAAGATCGCCCTCCCGCTCCCGTGACCGGGCGCCTGGCCGAGGGTTCGGCCCAGTGCCCTCCGGCGGCGAGACTCGGTCCCGTGAACATGGGGATCTCCGGTTTCGAGCCGTCCTTCCTGGTGGGGATCGATGCGGTCCGGCACGCGCACGGCGCCCGGCTGGCGGCGCTCGACG
The DNA here is from genome assembly GCF_030440515.1 of Streptomyces xanthophaeus. Lineage (GTDB taxonomy): Bacteria > Actinomycetota > Actinomycetes > Streptomycetales > Streptomycetaceae > Streptomyces > Streptomyces kutzneri. The sequence goes on along the minus strand of NZ_CP076543.1, from coordinate 5,540,534 downwards.
GCACCCGGGTGGAGGTCTGCCACACGAAGTTCGACGAACTCTCGATCGGCTGGGGCACCATCTCGACCACGGCGGTGATCACGGGCTGGGACGAGGCCGGGCCGACGCCCGAGTGGTCGCACCGTGACGCGCGCCTCGAACCGTTCCTCGGCCATGAGCTGCGCGACCTCGCGCTGATCGAATGGCGGCCGGCCGGCCGTGACCTGGCGACGGGGACCCTGGCGGTGGAGTTCGTCTTCGACGCCGGCCGCCTGCGCATCGCCAACGGACTCGACGAGAACAGCATCGAGACGGGCCCGGCCCTGGAGACCCATCTGCGGCACGGACCCGGGCACTGACCGGCGCCCCTTGACGGGCACGGGCCTGCGGAGCGGCCCGGCTCGTCGACCCCACATGGCCGGACCGTGCCCGGTCCGGTTCATCGCCGATCCGGGCGCCACGGCGCCGCCCCGTCCAAGTACTGTCGCCCGTGCACGACTTCGACGACCGTCGACCTACGACCGACGACCGACCTGGGGTGACCCCGTGACGACCCGCCTCTCGGCCCGCGCGGCCATCGCCTCCGTGACCGACCCCGGCAGCTTCACCGAACTCCCCGCGCCCCGGCGGGAGGCTCCCGCCGACGGCCCCCTGGAGTGGACCGGCTACGACGACTCCCGTGCCCGCGCCGCCGAGCGCACCGGCGAGCAGGAGTCCGTGGTCACCGGCACCGCCCGGGTCGGCGGCCACGAAGCCACCGTCGTCTCCTTCGAGTTCGGCTTCCTCGGCGGCTCGCTGGGGCAGCGCACCGGGGACCGGCTCGAAGCCGCGTACGCCCACGCCCGCGCGCACCGGCTCCCCCTCGTCTCGCTCATCGCCACCGGCGGCTCCCGGATGCAGGAGGGCATGCTCGCCCTCACCCAGCTCCAGCGCGTGGCCCGCCAGTGCGTCCTGACCCGGGCCGCCGGGCTCCCCCAGCTCGCCGTCCTGCGCGATCCGACCACGGGCGGCGGCTGGGCCACCCTGGGCGCCGGCGCCGATGTCGTCCTCGCGCTCCCCGGCGCCCAGGTCGGCTTCGCCGGGTCCCGGGTGCGTCCGGCGGACGCGGATCCGGCGGCCTACTGTGCCGAAGGCCAGTACGCCGCCGGTCACGTGGACGCGGTGGTGCCGGCCGCCGAGCTGCCCGGCACCCTCGCCGACTGGCTCCGCGTGCTGGCCGCGCCCCGCCCCGCGGAGCCGGTCGAGCCGCCGGGCGCACTGGCGGACGTGGCACCGCCGCCGACCGGCTGGGACGCCGTCCTGCAAGCCCGGCACCCCGGCCGGCCGCACGCCGCCGCGTACCTGGACGCGTACTTCGAACTCCGCCTGCCCCTCTCCGGGGACCGGGCGGGCGGCACCGACCCCGGCATGCTGTGCGGATTCGGGCTGCGCGAGGGCCGCGCCGTCGCCTACGCCGCCCAGTGCGGCACCGCCACCCGCCCGGCGGGCTACCGTACGGCCGCCCGCGTCATCCGCCTCGCGGACCGGCTCGGCATCCCGGTGCTCACCCTGGTGGACACCCCGGGCGCGGCCAACGACGCCGCCGCCGAACACGCGGGCGCGGGCGCGGCCATCGCCGACACCTTCGCAGCGCTGGCCGCGGCCACCGTCCCCGTCACCACCCTGCTGATCGGCGAGGGCGGTTCGGGCGGCGCCCTCGCGCTGGCCGCGCCCGGGAACACCTGGGTCACCCCGGACAGCTACTTCTCGGTGATCGCCCCGGAACTGGCGGCGGCCATCCTCAAGCGGCCCCCGTCGGCCGCGCCCGCCACGGCGGACCAGCTCCGCGTCCGCCCCCAGGACCTGGTCGCCCTGGGGGTCGCCCGCGGCATCGTCGGCCCGGCCTAACGCCGCCCGTCCCGGCTCTGCGGCAGCCGGACGTCCACCCGGTACAGCCGCGTCACCTGCTGGGCCAGCTCGTTGTCGTCGCTGGCCAGCAGCAGCCGTACGCGCCCGGTCCCGTCGTGGTCCGTGACCACCATGCCCTCGATGTTGTCCACCAGCGGGTGGTTCTGCGGCAGCTTCGACGGCGCCCCCAGCGTCGGGCAGTCGTCGAAGTCCCCGATCGCCGTCTTCCGGGCGACCCGCAGACCCGCGCCCTCCGTCAGCGTCTGCACCCCGGAGGTGTCGGTCGCACCCAGGGGATCGGCGACGTACAGCCGTGCCGTGATCGCGAACTCCCGGGTGAAGCCGCGCTCCAGCACGATCAGCCGGCCGTCGCGCGTCGGCGCGAGCTCCACCAGCCCGTGCCCGGGATCCACCGGGTAGGCGTACTGCCGGCCGAGGACGAACTCGCCGCTCCCGCGCCGCTCCCAGGTCTGGATCCGCTGCAGGGTCCTGCCCTGCGCGTCCTTGCCGTCACCGGCCAGCGCACCCTCGACACCCGCCACCAGGGTGCGTCCGCCGGGCAGCAGGGTCAGCGACTCGAAGGTCTGGTTCGCGGTCGCCCGCCCCTGCGGCGCGAGCCGGAAGCCGTCCGGGACCGGCAGCGTGCCCAGCACCTCACCGGTCCGGCCGTAGCGCCGGATCGCGGGCGCGAACTCGTCCGTGACCAGGTACGAGCCGTCCCGGTCGACGACGATCCCCTCGGAGTCCAGCGGCTGCCCGCCGCCGTCCGTCAGCGGCAGCCGCTTGGTGGCCGTGGCCTTCGGGGTGTCCCCGCGCCCCACCTTCAGCGAGTACAGGGCCGACTTGTCGGAGATGCCGGCGATCGTGCCGTCCCGGTCGACGGCGAGACCGGAGATGCCACCGACCAGGCGCCCGTCGATCGTGGTCTTGTCGAGCGCGTCGGAGTAGCCCGCGACGGAGAGGTACGGCGAACAGGACCGGTTCCCCTTCGGGGCCCCGGCCGCCACGGCGGGCGGGGCGAGCGATCCGGCGAGTACGGCGGTGGCTGCCGCGGTGGTGGCGAGCGTACGAAGGCGCATGAAGGCCTTCCTCCTGGTTCGGCGGGTGGGGTGCGGAGCGGGTGCGGGCTGTGCGGAACCACGCGGACTGCCGAACTGTCATATGCCGAATCGAAAGAAAGCGGAAGGTCCTGAAACAGGAAGGCAACGAACCGGCCAACTTCCCTTCACAACCGGCCGGATCGGGCGAACCTCGCCGGGCTGATCCCGACATGCCGCCCGAAGTGCCGTGTCAGGTGCGCCTGGTCGTAGAACCCCGCCGCCACCGCCGCCTCGGCCGGCCGCACCCCCGCCAGCAGCAGCCGCCGGGCCAGCGCCACCCGCCGCCCGGTCAGATACGCGTGCGGCGGCAGCCCGTAGGCCGCCTTGAAGCTCCGGATCAGGTGCGTGGGATGCGGGTGCCCGAGCTCGGCCGAGGCCTCCTCCAGGGTGATCCCCTCGGTCACCCGCGCGTCGAGCAGCTCCCGCAGCCGTACGGCGACCCGCGCGCCCGGCACCGGCCCCGGCACCGGCACCGGCCCTCCGGCCCCGCGCCCCGCCAGCCGGCGGTGCAGCCGCTCCCGTACGAAGGCCAGGCGCGACCCGGCCTCGAAGGGGTCCCGGTCCGCGAGCGCCAGGTGCAGCCCGTGCACGCGCTCGCGGAGCGCGGGGTCGGCCAGCAGCGGGGTGTCGACGGCGGCCCCGGTCAACCGCTCCGGGAGCACCGAGGTGTCCAGGTACAGCACGCGCTTGCGGAACCCGGCCTCGGTGACGGTCCGCCCGTCGTGGCTCACCCCGGGCGGCAGCAGGACCACCACGTCCGACACCCCGAGGCCGTGCCGCTCCCCGTCGAGGGCGAAGTCCACCCGTCCGCCGTCGAGGATCATCAGCGTCCAGGTGTCGTGCACGTGGGCCGGGTAGGCGTGCTCGGTGAAGCGGGCGTGGAAGACCTCGGCGATGCCGGGCACCGACGGCTGCCAGGCGGACACGGTGCTGCGCGGGCGTATCGCGGCCATGTCAGGAACGTACAAGACCGCCCCCGGGCGTGCCGACAGGCTGTCCACATGACGACACACAAGGTCAACATCGCCGAGAAGCTGGCCGGTTTCACCGAGCAGTGGGCCCCTCGGCGCATCGCCCGCGTCAACGACTACGAGGTCAAGCTCGCCCGGCTCCAGGGGGAGTTCATCTGGCACACCCACGAGAACACCGACGAGCTCTTCCTGGTGGTCGGGGGCACCCTGACGATCCGCCTGCGCGACGGGGACGTGGTCCTGGGCCCCGGCGAGATGTACGTGGTCCCGCGCGGGGTCGAACACTGCCCGGCCGCGGACGAGGAGGCGCAGATCCTGCTCTTCGAGCCGGCCGGCACCGCCAACACCGGCAGCGAGGGCGGCGCCCGCACCCGGGAACCGGTGGACGCCTAGGTCGCCTCTTCCGGATCTTGCCGGTCAAGCCCGCGGGTCAGGCAAGATCCGGAAAGGACGGCCTGTCGCGCCGGGTACGGGCGCGCGCGCCCGTACCCGGCAGGGGTCGGCACGGTTCGGCGCGGGCCGGGACGCGCGTCGACTCCGCCAGCCGGCAGCAGTCGGTCGGCAGCGGCGCCCGGCCACCACCCGGTGCCGTCCGGCCCAGCGGTCCCGGCGGCTACGCCTGCGGGGTGCGGGCGTCGTACCGGGCGAAGTTGCGCCACCGCAGCGCGAGCAGGCCCAGCACCAGGACGCAGGCCAGCCCGCCGCCCGTGACGGCCACGGTCGGGGAGATCAGGTCGGCGGTGGTCCCGGCGAGGAAGTCTCCGAGCCGGGGCCCGCCCGCGACGACGATGATGAAGACGCCCTGGAGGCGGCCGCGCATGTCGTCGGGGGTGGCGGCCTGGAGCATGGTCGTGCGGAACACCATCGAAGCGGTGTCCGCGTATCCGGCCAGGGCCAGGAAGAACATGCCGAGCCACAGGTTCCGGGTGAGCCCGAAGACCGCGACGGCCAGCCCCCAGCCGGCCACGGCGAGCAGGATCGCCAGCCCGTGCCGGCGGATGCGTCCCTGCCAGCCGGAGAACAGCCCGCCGAGCAGCGCCCCGGCGGCCAGCGCGGCGACCAGCAGGCCGACCGTACCGGGGCCGCCGCCGTACCAGAGCACGGCGATGGCCGGGAACAGCGCCTTGGGCTGGGCGAGCACCATGGCGGCCAGGTCGGAGAAGAAGGTCATCCGGATGTTCGGCCGGGTGCCGAGGAAGCGCAGTCCGTCGAGCACGGAGGCCCTGCCCCGGGCGCCCTCGGCCCGGTCGGGCTTCATCGACGGCAGCTTCCACATGGCGTAGAGCGCGGCGCCGAAGGTGACGACGTCGATCAGGTAAGCCGTCCCGTAGCCCGCGACGGTGACGATGACCCCGCCGAGGGCCGGGCCGACCATCGACCCGAAGGTCATGGTCATCGAGTTCAGGGCGTTGGCGGCGGGCAGCTGTTCGACCGGGAGCAGCCTCGGGATCATGGCAGACCGCGCCGGTCCGGTGAGCGCCCCGCAGACCGCCTGGAGCGCGACGACGGCGTACAGGAACCAGACGCGGTGGTAGTCGAGCAGCGCGGCGGCGGCGAGCACGACCGACAGTCCGGCGGCGCCCATCGAGCTGTAGAGGCCGAGTTTGCGCCGGTCCACGGTGTCGGCGATCGCGCCGCCGTAGAGGCCGAACACGACGAGCGGGACGAGCGAGAAGAGACCGACGAGCCCGACGGAGAAGCTGGACCGGGTGATGTCGTAGACCTGGAGCGATATCGCGAGCGTGGTCATCGCCTGGCCGACCCACGAGATGGTTCCGCCGAACCACAGCCGCCGGTAGTCCGCGGATGCGCTCAGCGGGGTGAGGTCGGCGAATATGCGCTGCCATAGCTGGGGTGGGGCGGTCGTCCGGGTCACAGCGGATGATAACCACCGGCCGTCCGCCGCCCAGCCTGGATTTTCGGCCCCTTCACACACCGGCAACAGTCGCCACACCCGGCTCCGGGCTCCCGGGCCGGGCGGCGTATTACCGGTAACTCGCCACTATCACCGGACATTTGACTGAATCGACGTGCGCTCCTCACCTCGGGTTCAGCTCATGATGAAAAGACTCGTATGTCCAGGGAGGCGTAGTGATCGAACCTGGCAACAGCACCACGAGCACCGGCACGACGCAGAACACGGTGCGCACCACCGTCCCCCTCACCGTCGGCGTCGAGGAGGAGTTCCTGCTCGTCGACGCCCGCAGCTTCCGGGTGGTTCCCGCCGCCCCGCTGGTCCTGGCGACGGCCGGCGGGCTGCCCGGCGAGCTCCACCCCGAGGGCACCCGCTACCAGGTGGAGATATCCACCCCGATAGCCCACTCGGCGGCCTCGCTGCGCGCCGAGCTCGCCGCCCTGCGGCGCACCCTCGGCCGGGCCGCCCGCGCCCACGGCTGCCGGCTGCTGGCCGCCCCCTCACCGGTCGTCGCCGTGGAGGGGCCGCTGCACCTGACCGACGACGAGCCGCGCCAGCGCGAGCAGCACCGCCGCTTCGGCGCGCTCACCGACACGCTGGTCAGCTGCGGCCGCCACATCCACATCGGCACGCTCGACGTGGACACGGCGGTGGCCGTGTCCAACCGGATCAGACCCTGGCTTCCCACGCTGATCGCGCTGGCCGCCAACTCGCCGTTCTGGGGCGGCCGTGACACCGGTCACGCCAGCTGGCGGGCGATGGCCTGGTCCGGCTGGCCCTCGGCGGGCCTGCCCCCGCACTTCACGTCCACGGCGCACTTCCGGCGCTCGGTGCAGACCCTGCTCGGCTCCGGGGCGGCCCTGGACACCAAGATGGTCTACTGGGACCTCCGCCCCTCCGGGCACTGGCCGACGCTCGAAATCCGGGCGCCCGACATGTCCCCGGACATCGACTCGGCCATCCTGCAGGCCGAACTGGCCCGGGCGCTGGTCTCCACGGCGCTGCGCGAGATCGCGGAGCGCCGCCCCGAACCGGCCGTGCGGGACGACGTACTGCGCCTCGCGCGCTGGCGGGCGGCCCACGACGGCCTGGAGGGCTTCGGCCTCGACCCGTACTCGGGGACGGAACTCCCCGCGGCGGACCTCGCGGAGGCCCTGCTGGACCTGGTCGCCCCGGAACTGGCCGCCGCCGGCGACCTCGACCACGCCGCGAAGACCCTGGCGGGCCTCCTGCGCGACGGCTCGGGCGCCCACCGCCAGCGGGTGGCGTTCGCCCGCCGGCAGGACCTGACGGACGTACTGCGCCACCTCACGGACGAGACGGAGGACTTCTGACCCGCGCCGGCGTCGGAAACGCCGAAGCCGCAGGTGCGATCGTTTCTGCACCTGCGGCTCGCAGTGGGGCGGGTGGGACTCGAACCCACGGCCGACGGATTATGAGTCCGCTGCTCTAACCGGCTGAGCTACCGCCCCTTCACGGCGTGGCGCGTACACGTGTGCGCGCCGTCTGCCGCAGCATAGCCGCTCATACGATCTCCTGCCTCGGATGCCTCGCATGATCGGCTTCGCCTGTTCAGAGAGACCGCGCTGAGCGCTGTCCGGTTCCGGGACGGGGCGACAAAGAAAAGAAGAGGACCCCTCAGGGTCCTCTTCTTCTTCCTTGCTCCCCCGGCTGGACTCGAACCAGCAACCCTCCGGTTAACAGCCGAATGCTCTGCCAATTGAGCTACAGGGGACCGCGCTCCCCCGACTGGACTCGAACCAGTAACCTGCCGGTTAACAGCCGGCTGCTCTGCCAATTGAGCTACAGGGGATTGCTGCGGTGCATCGAACAGCCCACCTCCGGCGTTGCCGGGGGGCGAGTGCCCGTTGCGAGTCATAGATTAGCGCAAGCAGGGGGGTGCTCCGCCAATCGGTATCGACAGCGGGCCGGGCACCACACGACGAAGGGTGACAGGCATGCGGTACAAGGTCACGTTCGTGGTCGGACTGGCCCTCGGGTACGTGCTCGGAACCCGGGCCGGACGCGAGCGCTACGAGCAGATGCGGAAGTCCGCGCGGCAGCTCGCCCAGAACCCCGCGGTGCGCAATGCCGCCGAGACCGCCGGCCAGACCGGGCGCGAGTTCGCCGGGAAGGCCTTCACCGCGGTGAGCCACAAGGTCGGCGACGCCGTCCCGGACTCGCTCGCCGGGCGGGTACGCGGTTTGCGCGACCGGGTCGGCGGCGGCGCCGGCGAGGACGACTGGGGCACCAGCAACACCTGAGCTGCACAGGTCCGTGCCGGGGCCCACGGGATCCATGAGGTTCCGGGGGCTCCGGACCGGTCGAGTCCGGCCCGCGTGCGGCAGAATTCACCGCATGGGGATAGTCGCCGGGCTGGACAGCTCTTCCGCGTTCACACGCATCGTCGTCTGTGACACCGAGACCGGCGCCGTGCTGCGCCAGGGGTACGCACCCCATCCACAGCCCACGGGTGAACCGGAAGGCGCGAATCCCCACGAGACCGACCCGCAGGCCTGGCTGCTCTCGCTCGGCGAGGCCGCCGGCGGCGGGCTCCTCGAAGGGGTCCAGGCCATAGGGGTCTCCGCCCAGCAGCACGGTCTGCTGCCGCTGGACCCGCAGGGCGCTCTGGTACGCCCCGCCCTCGTCGGCAACGACAAGCGCGGCCAGGTCGCCGCCGCCGACCTCATCGACGCCTACGGCGGCCGGCACGGCTGGGTCGAGGCGGTGGGCTCGGTCCCGCACTCCGCGCAGCCGGTCGCGAAGCTGGCCTGGCTCGCCCGCAACGAGCCCGAGGCCGCCCGCCGGATCGCCGTGCTGATGTCCCCGCACGACTGGCTCGTCTGGCAGCTGCTGGGCCGCCCGGCCCGCCGGACCACCGACCGCGGCGGTGCCTCCGGTACCGGGTACTGGTCGGCGGCCACCGGAACCTGGCGCCCCGACCTGGTCGAGCTGGCGCTCGGGCACCGGGCGCTGCTGCCCGAGGTGCTCGGCCCGGCCGATGCCGCCGGGACCACGCCCGAGGGGCTGCTGATCTCCGCCGGCACCGGCGAGACGATGGCCGCCGCGCTCGGGCTGGGGCTGGGCCCCGGTGACGCGGTGGTCTCGCTCGGTGCCTCCGGTTCGGTGATGGCGGTGCACCACGAGGCGGTGTCGGAGCCGGGCGGGCTGGTCACCTCGCTGGCCGACGCCAGCGGCATGCACCTGCCCGTGGTGAACACCTCCAACGCCGTACGGGCGCTGCGCGGCACCGCCGAGCTGCTCGGCACCGATCTGGAGGGGCTGTCCGAGCTCGCGCTGAAGTCGACGCCGGGTGCGCACGGCCTCGTACTCCTGCCGTACCTGGAGGGTGAGCGGACCCCGAACCTGCCGCACGCCGCCGGCACCCTGTCCGGGCTGCGCCGGGACTCGATGAAGCCGGAGCACCTGGCCCGGGCCGCCTTCGAGGGCATGCTGTGCGGGCTCGTGGACGCGCTGGACGTGCTGCGCTCGCGCGGGGTCGAGATCCGCCGGGTGTTCCTGCTGGGCGCGGCCGCCGAGCTGCCCGCCGTGCAGGCCGCGGCCCCCGGGCTGTTCGGTACGCAGGTCGTCGTACCGGCGCCGGCCGACTACGCGGCGCTGGGCGCGGCCCGCCAGGCGGCCTGGGCGCTCGGTGTGGCGCAGGGCACCCTGGCCCCGCACACCCCGCCGGTCTGGCCGGCCCCCGCGGCCCAGGTCTTCGAGCCGGGCGAGGAGTTCCCGGCGTGGCAGGCGGTGCGCCAGCAGTACATCGCGACGCGGGAGCAGATCCACCCCGGGGCGTTCTAGGTCCGGTCGGGCAGTGCCTACGCCGCGGGTCGGGGCGGGCTGGTCCTTTTGACCGGCCTTTGCGAAATCCGGTGGGGATCACAGGGCCGGTTGGCCCAAGATGGGTTGAACCCCTCGATCATGCCGACCGGAGCCTGCGCGTGCTCATACGACTTCTGCGGACCCATCTGGGTACGTACCGGAAACCCATCGCGGTGCTGGTCCTGCTGCAACTGCTGCAGACCAGCGCCAGCCTCTACCTGCCCACCCTCAACGCCGACATCATTGACAACGGTGTCGTCAACGGCGACACGGGCTACATCCTGCGCTTCGGCGCGCTGATGCTCGGCGTCTCCCTCGTCCAGCTCGTCTGCAACGTCGGAGCCGTCTACTACGGCGCCCGCACGGCCGCGGCCTTCGGCCGGGACGTCCGGGCCGCGATCTTCGACCGCGTGCAGAGCTTCTCGGCGCGGGAGCTGGGCCAGTTCGGTGCCCCGTCGCTGATCACCCGTACGACGAACGACGTCCAGCAGGTCCAGATGCTGGTGCTGATGACCTTCACGCTGATGGTCTCGGCCCCCATCATGTGCGTCGGCGGTATCGCCATGGCGCTCTCGCTCGACGTGAAGCTGTCGGGCGTACTGCTCGCCGTCGTCCCGGTGCTCGGGATCTCGGTCGGCGCGATCGTCTTCAGGACGCGGCCGCTGTTCCGCAAGATGCAGGTGCGCCTGGACACCGTGAACCGGGTCCTGCGCGAGCAGATCACCGGCAACCGGGTGATCCGCGCCTTCGTCCGCGACGACTACGAGAAGGACCGCTTCCGCGAGGCCAACGCCGACCTGACCGGCGTCTCGCTGGCCGCCGGCAAGCTCCTCGCCTTCATGTTCCCCACGGTCATCGTGGTCGTGAACATCTCCAGCGTCGCCGTCATCTGGTTCGGTGCGATGCGCGTCGACAGCGGCGGCATGGAGATCGGCCAGCTGACGGCCTTCCTCGCCTATCTGATGCAGATCGTCATGGCCGTGATGATGGCCACCTTCATGTTCATGATGGTGCCGCGCGCCGAGGTCTGCGGGGAGCGCATCCAGGAGGTCCTGGACACCGATTCCAGCGTGGTGCCGCCCAAGGACCCGGTGCGCGAACTCGCCCGCCGCGGCCGCCTGGAGCTGCGCGGCGCCGACTTCCGCTACCCGGGCGCCGAGGCCCCGGTCCTGCGCGGGGTGGACCTGGTGGCCCGCCCCGGCGAGACCACGGCGGTCATCGGCTCCACCGGAAGCGGCAAGTCCACGCTGCTGGGCCTGGTCCCGCGCCTGTTCGACGCGACCGGCGGCGAGGTCCTCGTCGACGGCGAGGACGTCCGCGTACTCGACCCGGACCTGCTGGCCAGGACGGTCGGCATGGTGCCGCAGAAGCCGTACCTGTTCTCCGGGACCATCGCCTCCAACCTGCGCTACGGGCGCCCGGACGCGAGCGACGAAGAACTCTGGCAGGCGCTGGAGGTGGCCCAGGCCAAGGAGTTCGTCTCCGCGCTGGAGGGTGGCCTGGACGCCCCCGTCAGCCAGGGCGGAACCAATGTCTCCGGCGGCCAGCGCCAGCGTCTGGCCATCGCCCGCACGCTCGTGCAGCGCCCGGAGATCTACCTCTTCGACGACTCCTTCTCGGCCCTGGACTATGCGACGGACGCGGCGCTGCGCGCGGCGCTCGCCCGCGAGACCGAGGACGCGACCGTGGTCATCGTCGCCCAGCGGGTCTCCACGATCCGCGACGCCGACCGCATCATCGTCCTGGACGAGGGCCAGGTCGTGGGTGAGGGACGCCACCACGAGCTGATGGCCGGCAACGAGACCTACCGGGAGATCGTGCTCTCCCAGCTGACGGAGGCGGAGGCCGCATGAGCGGGCCCGGAGGACGGATGATGATGGGGCCGGCCCAGCGGTCCATGGACTTCAAGGGCTCGGGCAAGCGGCTGCTGCGTCAGCTCGCGTACGACCGGGCCAAGATCTGGGGCATGGTCGCGGCCGTCGTCGGCAGTGTCGGCTGCGCGGTGGTCGGCCCGAAGATCCTGGGTGAGGCCACCGACCTGGTGTTCGCGGGGATCGTCGGCCGTGAGATGCCGGCCGGGATCACCAAGCAGCAGGCGCTGGACGGTCTGCGGGCCAAGGGCCAGGACGGTATGGCGGACATGCTCGCCGGTACCGACTTCACCCCGGGGCAGGGCATCGACTTCGGTGCCGTCGGGGTCGTCGCGATCTGGGCGCTGGTGGTCTTCACCCTGGCCGGACTGCTGATGCTGGTCGCCACGCGGCTGTCGAACCACGTCATGAACGGAACCGTCTACCGGTTGCGCGAGGAGCTCCAGGCGAAGCTGTCGCGGCTGCCGCTGTCGTACTTCGACCAGCAGAAGCGCGGCGAGGTGCTGAGCCGGGCCACGAACGACATCGACAACATCGGCCAGACGCTCCAGCAGACGATGGGCCAGCTGCTGAACTCGCTGCTGACGATCGTCGGCGTGCTCGTCATGATGTTCTGGATCTCGCCGCTGCTGGCGCTGGTCGCGCTGGTGACCGTACCGCTGTCGGTGTTCGTCGCCGCGAAGATCGGCAAGAAGTCGCAGCCGCAGTTCGTGGCGCAGTGGAAGGCGACCGGCGCGCTCAACGCCCACATCGAGGAGATGTACTCGGGCCACAGCCTGGTCAAGGTCTTCGGCCGGCAGAAGGAGTCCGCGGCCGTCTTCGCCGAGCAGAACGAGGCGCTGTACCGGGCCTCCTTCAAGGCGCAGCTGGTCAGCGGCATCATGCAGCCGGTGATGTTCTTCATCTCGAACATCAACTACGTGCTGATAGCCGTCGTCGGCGGGCTCCGGGTCGCCTCCGGCACCCTGTCGATCGGCGACGTGCAGGCCTTCATCCAGTACTCGCGGCAGTTCTCGATGCCGCTGACGCAGGTCGCCTCGATGGCGAACCTCGTGCAGTCCGGTGTCGCCTCGGCGGAGCGGGTGTACGAGCTGCTGGACGCGGCGGAGCAGGAGCCGGACGCCGAAGTTCCGGAGCGTCCGCAGGAGCTGCGCGGTCAGGTCACCTTCGACAAGGTGGCGTTCCGCTACGAGCCGGACAGGCCGCTGATCGAGAACCTCTCGCTCACGGTCGAGCCGGGCCACACGGTCGCGATCGTCGGCCCGACCGGCGCCGGAAAGACCACGCTGGTCAATCTGCTGATGCGGTTCTACGAGGTCACGGGCGGGGAGATCGCCCTCGACGGGGTGGACATCGCGAAGATGACCCGCGAGGAACTGCGCGACGGCATCGGCATGGTGCTCCAGGACACCTGGCTCTTCGGCGGCACCATCGCGGAGAACATCGCCTACGGTGCTTCGCGCGAGGTCACCCGTGCCGAGATCGAGGAGGCGGCGCGGGCCGCCCACGCGGACCGGTTCATCCGCACCCTGCCGGACGGCTACGACACCGTGCTGGACGACGAGGGCGCGGGGGTCAGCGCCGGTGAGAAGCAGCTGATCACCATCGCCCGGGCGTTCCTGTCGGAGCCGGTGATCCTGGTGCTCGACGAGGCGACGAGCTCGGTGGACACCCGTACCGAGGTGCTGATCCAGAAGGCGATGGCACGCCTCGCGCACGGCCGTACGTCCTTCGTGATCGCGCACCGGCTCTCCACGATCCGCGATGCGGACGTGATCCTGGTGATGGAGAGCGGATCGATCGTGGAGCAGGGCACGCACGAGGAGCTGCTGGCCTCGGGCGGCGCGTACGCGCGGCTGTACGCGGCGCAGTTCGCGCAGGCGGTGGCCGAGGTCGACTAGGCCGTGTCCGCCGCGAACGCCGCACGGCGCAGGGCCACCCGGGTACGTCCCGTACCCGGGTGCCCCTGCGCCGTCGTTAGCATGACGGCATGGCATCGGACGTGGTGATACGCCCTGCTCGGGCGGAAGATGAACGCGAGATACTGGAGCTGTTCCGCTCGGCGTGGTCGCGCGTGAGCGAACCCGGCCCCCCGCGCCCGGCCGACGCGGCCGTCTTCGACGAGCGGCACCCCGTGGAGAGCTACCTCGTCGCGGAACGCGGGCAGAGGATCGTCGGGTACATCGCCCACGCCCCGGCCAGCCCCCTCGAAACCAATCGGCACGTCCGGCACATCCAGGGACTGGCGGTCCTCGAATCCGCCCGTGGCAGCGGGGTCGGGCAGGCCCTCGTCGAGGCGGTCTGCGCCGCCGCGCGGGCCGGTGGTGCCCGCCGCATGAACCTGCGCGTGCTCGGCCACAACGGGCCGGCGCAGCAGCTCTACCGGCGGTGCGGCTTCACGGTGGTCGGTGTCCTGCCCGAGGAGTTCCTGCTGGACGGGGCCTATGTCGACGACGTCTGGATGAGCCGGAGCCTGTCCGACCCGCACGAGCCCGCGCAGCCGTAGCCGTAGCCGTGGACCGGGCGACGGGGCGACCGGGCGACGGGGCGGGGGCGCCTGGCGGGGCGCCCCCTTTTCCGTTGGTCCGCCGGTCCCCGGTCCGGTGCCGTCAGTCCAGGTAGCCGCGGAGCTGGTCGGCGAAGGCGTGGTCGCGAAGCTTGTTGAGGGTCTTGGACTCGATCTGGCGGATCCGCTCGCGCGTCACGCCGAAGATCCGCCCGATCTCCTCCAGCGTACGGGGCCGCCCGTCGGCGAGGCCGTACCGCAGCTGCACGACCTTGCGTTCGCGCTCGCCGAGGGTCGACAGGACCGCTTCCAGGTGTTCGCGCAGCAGGAAGAAGGCGGCCGACTCCACGGGCGAGGCGGCGTCCCCGTCCTCGATGAGGTCGCCGAGCGCGACGTCGTCCTCCTCGCCCACGGGGGCGTGCAGGGAGACCGGCTCCTGGGCGAGGCGGAGCACCTCCAGGACCCGCTCGGGGGTCAACTCCAGGTGGACGGCGACCTCTTCGGCCGTGGGCTCGTACCCGCGCTCCTGGAGCATCCGGCGCTGCACGCGGACGACCCGGTTGATCAGTTCGACGACGTGGACGGGCACACGGATGGTCCGGGCCTGGTCGGCGAGGGCCCGGGACATCGCCTGCCGGATCCACCAGGTGGCGTAGGTGGAGAACTTGTACCCGCGGGCGTAGTCGAACTTCTCGACGGCCCGGATCAGCCCGAGGTTCCCCTCCTGCACGAGGTCGAGCATGGTGAGTCCGCGGCCCACGTACCGCTTGGCGACGGAGACGACGAGCCGGAGGTTCGATTCGATGAGGCGGCGCTTGGCCATCCGCCCCATGACGACGAGCTTGTCGAGGTCGAGGGCGAGCTGGGAGTCGAGGTCGGGGGTGTTGCCGAGTTTCTCCTCGGCGAACAGGCCGGCTTCGACGCGTCGCGCGAGGTCCACCTCCTCGACGGCGGTGAGCAGCGGGATCCTGCCTATCTCGCGGAGGTACTGCCGGAACAGGTCGGCGGACGGGCCCGCTCCGCCTCCGCTGTCGTTGCTGCTGCGCCTGCGCTGCACGGGCACCGGCTCGATCAGCTCCAGTACCTCGGGCTCTTCGTCCACGGCCTTGGCCTCCGAGGACTCGCTCGCGTTCACGGTCAGGGTCCGGGTCTGCACGGGGGCGACCTCCAGGGCTCCGAGGACGGGGGCACCGCACCTCAGTGTGGGGTACGACACATCGCGGCCACGAGGGGCGTGCGAGCACTTTCTGAGTCCGGTGCGTGACCGGATGGTTACCCGCCGACGGGAACCCCGATGCGGATCGGACACATGTCCGAGAGGATCGACTCCATGCCGGAGTACGAGACCCATGTGACGGTGCGCTGCGCGGACGCGGCCGAGCTGGCGCGTCTGGACGCCTGGGCCGGGGCACGGGAGTTGAAGGTCACGCACATCCTGCTGGCCCGCGGCCGGATGGTGTCGCAGCCGATGCTGACCCTGCCGGACCGCACGGGCCACGAGCTCCTGGTGCCGCGGCTGCGGGCGGCCGGCTTCGACCCGGTCCGGGTCAAGGTGGAGACGGTTCCGTGGACCACGGACTCCCCCGGCCCGGGCGGCGGCTACTTCGAGCACCACCTGAAGCTGCTGCTGCCCGCGGACTTCGACCGCGCGGCCCTGGAGTCCCTGGTCGTCCCGCACGGGGCCCACCTGTCGTGGAACGCCCGCCGGGTCCTGGCCGCGGGCACGCACGAGCGGTTCGTGACCCAGCGGTGGCGCGGCACGGCGGCGGAGGCGGGCGCAGCCTGCGACGCGCTGGTCGCGGCGCTCGGCGCGGCCGGGCACGAAATCCGTTCGGAGGAACGGGAGTTCGTGCTGTACGACAGTGACCTGTCGGTCGACGACGGGTGGATCGCAGAAGGGGTGACGGCATGACCGGGACGAGCGCGCAGGACGCGGCGCGGGCCGACTGGAGGCGGCGCCAGATCGACCTGCCGCGCACCTCCACGGCCGGACTGGACGCGGCGGGCCCCGAGGCCCGTGTCTTCGACCCGGCGCTGAAGCACTTCGCGGACGGCTACCGGATCACGGACGCGGCTGTGGACAAGGCACTGCGCCCGGCCTGGCGGGCCGTCCGCCGGACCGCGCTGGACGTGGTGGCCCGCGGCGTCGCCCGGTCGGGCTGGGCGGATTCGCTGGTGCTGCGCGGCAGCATGCTCATGGCCGGCCGGTTCGGGGCGGCGGCGCGGGAGCCGCACGACCTGGACTTCGTGGTGGTCCCGCAGGACTGGGCGATCGAGGAGCCGCGCACCGGGAAGCTGCTGGCCGCCGTGGCGGAGGCGGCCGAGCGGGCCGCCGACGAGCAGGGCGAGCTGGTGATGGCCGCGGGCGCGGCGGTCACCGAGGACATCTGGACGTACGAGCGGGTCCCCGGGCGGCGGCTGGTCCTGCCCTGGTCGGCCCCGGGCCTGCCCGGGGGCCAGGTCCAGCTGGACTTCGTCTTCAACGAGCGGCTCCCCGAGGCGCCGGAGCCGGCCGATGTCGCGGGGGTACGGCTGCGGGCGGCCACGCCGGAGCTGTCGCTGGCGTGGAAACTGGTCTGGCTGGCCACCGACATGTACCCGCAGGGCAAGGACCTCTACGACGCGGTCCTCCTCGCCGAGCGCTGCACGGCCCCGTACGAGCTGGTCCACACGGTCTTCCGGGAGTCGGGCGAGTACTTCCCGCCGAACGCCCCCTCGGACACCCCGCTGACCCTGGAGGCCTTCTCCGAGGTCAAGTCGGCCGACTGGGACGCCTTCCGGGCCGACTACCCGGGGATCTCCGGCTCCGCCGAGTCCTACGCCGAGCGGCTGCTGACGGCACTGGAGCCGACCTTCGCGGGTCGCGGCTAGGCCGTCTCTTTCGGATCTTGCCGGTTAAGCCCGCGTCGTCTGGTGCCGTGCCTCGCAAGGCGGAGGGGCGCCCGAGTACTGGACGTACTTGGGTGCTCCGACAACCTGGGGGTCCCCCCGGACGGAGTCTGGGGGATGAGGTGCGGTGCCAGGCGGCGCGGGTCAGGCAAGATCCGAAAGAGACGGCCTAGGCCGGCTCGACGCGGACCGCGCAGACCTTGAACTCGGGCATCCGGGAGACCGGGTCGAGCGCCGGGTTGGTCAGGGTGTTGGCGCGGCCCTCGCCCGGCCAGTGGAAGGGCATGAAGACCGTGTCCGCGCGGATGGTGTCGGTGATGCGGGCCGGGGCGACGGCCCGGCCGCGACGGGAGGTCACGGCGAGGGGGCTGCCTTCGACCGCGCCGATCCGGGCGGCCAGCCGGGGGTGGAGTTCCACGAAGGGGCCGGGGGCGGCCGCGTTGAGCTCGTCCACCCGGCGGGTCTGGGCCCCGGACTGGTACTGGGCGACGACCCGGCCGGTGGTGAGCAGCAACGGGTAGTCCGCGTCGGGGACCTCGGCGGCGTCGCGATGCGAGACGGGGACGAAGCGGGCCCGGCCGTCGTCGGTGGCGAAGCGGTCCAGGAAGAGCCGCTCGGTGCCCGGCGGGTTTTCGGTGCCCTCCGTGCCTGCCGTGCCTGCCGGGCAGGGCCAGAAGACGCCCTGTTCGGCCTCGATCCGGGCGTAGGTGATGCCCGAGTAGTCCGCGGGGCCGCCGGCCGAGGCGCGGCGCAGTTCCTCGAAGACCTCCTCCGGTTCGGTGGGGAAGCCCTTCTCGACGCCCAGGCGGGCGGCGAGTCCGTGCAGGACGTCCAGGTCGCTGCGGACCCCCGGCGGCGGGGTCAGCGCCCGGCGGCGCAGCAGGACGCGGCCCTCCAGGTTGGTGGTGGTGCCGGTCTCCTCCGCCCACTGGGTGACCGGGAGGACCACGTCGGCGAGGGCCGCGGTCTCGGAGAGGACGACGTCGGCCACCGCGAGGAAGTCCAGGGAGCGGATGCGGTCCTCGACGTGTCCGGCGCGGGGGGCGGACACCACCGGGTTGGAGCCCATCAGGAGCAGGGCCTTCACGTCCGTACCGAGGGCGTCGAGGAGTTCGTAGGCGCTGCGGCCCGGGCCGGGGAGGCTGTCGGGGTCGACGCCCCAGACCCCGGCGACGTGGGCGCGGGCCGCCGGGTCGGTGAGCTTGCGGTAGCCGGGGAGCTGGTCGGCCTTCTGGCCGTGCTCGCGGCCGCCCTGGCCGTTGCCCTGGCCGGTGAGGCAGCCGTAGCCGGACAGCGGGCGGCCGGCCCGGCCGGTGGCCAGGCACAGGTTGATCCAGGCGCCGACGGTGTCGGTGCCCTTGGACTGCTGCTCGGGGCCCCGGGCGGTGAGGACCATGGCGGATTCCGGGGCGCAGAACATCGCCACGGCCTCGCGGAGCCTGGGGACCGGTATCCCGGTGATGCGCTCCACCAGTTCCGGCCAGTGGGCCATCGCGGCGGCCCGGGCCTCCTCCCAGCCGGTGGTGCGGGCGGCGATGAACTCCTCGTCGGTCCGCCCCTCCGCGACGATCAGGTGCAGCAGGCCGAGCGCGAGGGCCAGGTCGGTGCCGGGGCGCGGGGCGAGGTGCAGGTCGGCCTGTTCCGCGGTGCGGGTGCGGCGCGGGTCGATGACGATCAGGGTGCCGCCATTGGCCTTGAGCTCGGTGAGGTAGCGCAGGGCGGGCGGCATGGTCTCGGCCAGGTTGGAGCCGACGAGGATCACGCAGCCGGTGCGCGGGATGTCCGCCAGCGGGAAGGGCAGCCCGCGGTCGAGCCCGAAGGCCCGCTGGTGGGCGGCGGCGGCCGAGGACATGCAGAAGCGGCCGTTGTAGTCGATCTGCGAGGTGCGCAGGGCGACGCGGGCGAACTTGCCGAGCGCGTAGGCCTTCTCGTTGGTGAGCCCGCCGCCGCCGAAGACCCCGACGGCGTCGGGGCCGTACGTGCGGCCGGTGCGGGCGAGTCCCTCGGCGACGGCGTCGAGGGCCTCCTCCCAGGTGGCCGGCTCCAGCAGCCCGGCGTGGGTGCGGACGAGCGGCCGGGTCAGGCGTACCCGGGAGGAGAGCACGGCGGGGGCGGTGCGGCCCTTGCCGCACAGCGCGCCCCGGTTGACGGGGAAGTCGGTCCGCTCCTCCACCGTCACGGTGGCGCCGCCCGGTTCGGGGCGCAGCCTCATCCCGCACTGCAGGGCGCAGTAGGGGCAGTGAGTGTCGGTGACGGAGTCGGAGGTGTGCATACGGTCCAGCGTGGGTCGGCGGTGTTACGCCGGCCGCCGCTGCACGTTACAAGTCCGGGTGCTCCGCCTCAGCGCCGCCGGACGGCTGCGGTGAGGCCCGGCGCGGCGGTGCGCGGTCGGCGGGTCCGGCGTACACGATCCGGCCGTCCCGCCGGGGGGCGCAGGGGTGGGTCACTGTCCCGTCAGGTACTTCACCGTCAGGCCGGCGGTCCAGCCGCCGTCGACGGCGAGTTCGGCGCCCGTCATGTAGCCGGCGGCGTCGGAGAGCAGGAAGGCGATCGCCGCAGCGATCTCCTCGGGGACGCCGACGCGGCCGAGCGGGGCGCCGGGGTAGTTGCCCTCGCCCGCCCGGATGCCGATCGGGGCGGTCATCGGGGTCAGGGTCATGCCGGGGTGGACGGAGTTGACGCGGATCCCCGCCTCGGCGAGTTCCACCGCGCCGATCTTCGACAGGCCGCGCACGCCCCACTTGGAGGCCCCGTACCCGGCGGTGAGCGCGAGGCCGGTCAGGCCGGCGGCGGAGGAGATGTTGACGATGGACCCGCCGCCGTTCGCGCGCAGCAGCGGGATCGCGCTCTTGATGCCGATGAACACGCCGACCAGGTTGATCTCGATGACCTGGCGGAAGTGCTCGACGCTCTCGTGCTCCAGGAACTGGCCGGTGGGGATGCCCGCGTTGTTCACCAGGCCGTCGATGCGGCCGAACTCGGCGACCGCGTGGTCCAGTGCCGCCTGCCAGTCGGCCTCGCTGGTCACGTCGTGCCGCAGGAATCGCGCCGCGCCGCCGAGCTTCGCGGCCGTCTCGGCGCCCTCCGCCTCCAGCACGTCGGTGATCAGCACCTGGCCGCCGCCGTCCACGACGGCCTGCGCGGCCGCGGCGCCCAGGCCCCGGGCTCCACCGGTGATGACGACGACCTTGCCGCTCAGATCCACAACAGCCACGGTTCCACACCCCTGACGCTCTCGTACGGACTGACCGGCATATGACTAATCGGCATAGTCGGCGCCGCGTCAGTCTGCCAGAGCGGCCAGGGCCCGCGACACCCCTTCCTCCTTCGGTCCCAGGAAGCGCGGGGCGGGCTTGAAGGCCGCGTCCAGCGCCGCCTTGCCCGCCGCGAAGACCTCGCGGGTCTCGCCGTAGTACCAGGTGACGTCGTGCACGTCGGCGACCCCGACGCCGTACGACTCCAGGCCCGCCGCCTGGCACAGGGCGACGGCCCGGCGGATGTGGAAGCCCTGGGTGACCAGCACGGCCCGGTCCACGCCGAAGATCTCCTTGGCCCGCACGCAGGAGTCCCAGGTGTCGAAGCCCGCATAGTCGCTGACGATCTGCCCGTCCGGCACCCCGTGCGCGGTGAGGTACCTGCGCATCGCGTCGGGCTCGTCGTAGTCGTGCCGGCCGTTGTCCCCGGTGACGAGGACGACCTTGACCTTGCCGGTGCGGTACAGCTCGGCCGCGGCGTCGAGCCGGTCGGCGAGGTACGGGGTCGGCCGGCTCCCCAACAGGCCCGCGCCGAACACCACGGCCACCTCGGTGGCGGGCGCATCGGCCGTGGTCCGCAGCCGGTCGGCGGCCACCGCGTGCATCCACGCCGAGGGCAGCAGCGCCAGTACGCAGCCCGCCATGACGGCCTGCACCGCCCGCCGCCGGGTCCGTACGCTGCGCAGCGGCGCCACCGCCCGGCTCCACTCGACTCTCGGCAGGCGCGGTCGGCGCATCATCCATCCCCTGGTGTCTCGGCTGCTCGTCCGCTGGTCAGGACGCGTACCGGGGCCGTGCGGTTCGCCCGGCCCCCGATCTCCGGCAGGTACGCCGCCGGCCGCCCCGGCTCCGAACAGCCGCGCCGGCCGCCCTGTGAGCACACGGCAAAGACCCGTCATCCCCGCGCAACGCGGCGGCAACCTGCGGCGCGGAGGATCGGTTCATGACGGAGCCGGTGCACCCTCCCGAGTTTCCCGCCCTCCCCTTCGACAGCACGGCCGAGCTGCTCGGCCGCATCACCCTCCAGCTGGGCACCCAGCTCAGCGGCCTGCGCCGACCCGGAGTCCGCCCATGCAGCCCACCCTCGTCGCCGTGGCCCACGGCAGCCGTGACCCGCGCGCCCTGCACACCGCCCTCGCCCTCCTCGAACGGGTCCGCGAGCTCCGCCCCCGGCTCGACGTCCGGCTCGGCCACGTCGAGCTGAACGAGCCGCTGCTCGACGACACCCTGGACGGGCTGTCCGGCTCGGCCGTGCTCGTCCCGCTGCTGCTCGGCCGCGGGTACCACGTCAAGCGCGACCTCCCCGCGGCCGCCGCCCGGGCCGGCCACCTGCTCACCCGCGTCGCCGCCCCGCTGGGCCCGCACCCGCTGCTCGTCGAGGCCCTGTACGAGCGGCTCCTGGAGACCGGCTGGACCCCGGACCCCGGGTCGGCCGTCGTGCTGGCCGCCGCCGGTTCCCGCGACCCCGACTCGGCGGCCGACACCCGCCGCACCGCCGCCCAGCTCTCCGAACGCCTCGGCGGCGTCCCGGTGACCCCCGCCTACGCCTCCGCCGCCGCGCCGAGCGCGCCCGAGGCGGTCCGGGCCCTCGCCGCCCGCGGTCACCACCGGATCGCCGTGGCCTCGTACTTCGCCGCTCCCGGCCGGTTCGCCACCCAGACCGCCGCGGCGGCGCCCGGCCCCGCCGCCGCCCCGCTGGGCGATCACCCGGCCCTGGCCCGGCTGCTGCTGCACCGCTACGACGAGGCCCGTGCGCGGCCCCTCGACCTGGTGCGGCCGGAACTCGTCTCCGCCTGATCCCGGTTTGTCAGTTGTTCCGGTTACCGTCTCTGCATGGAAGGCACCACGCACGCCCTCACCGACGACCACCGCGACCTCTATGACGCGGCCGACACCGAGCGCTGGGCCGCAGAGCCCGACAAACGGCCCGGCCGGACCGCCTTCCAGCGCGACCGCGCCCGTGTGCTGCACTCGGCCGCCCTGCGCCGCCTCGCCGGGAAGACCCAGGTCGTCACCCCCGGCAGCCGTTCCTACGACTGGGACGCGAGTCCCCGTACCCGCCTCACCCACTCGCTGGAGTGCGCCCAGGTCGGGCGGGAGCTCGGCGCCGCACTCGGCTGCGACCCCGACCTCGTCGAAGCCGCCTGCCTCTCCCACGACATGGGCCACCCGCCCTTCGGCCACAACGGCGAAGAGGCGCTCAACGAGTTCGCCAAGGACTGCGGCGGCTTCGAGGGAAACGCCCAGTCGCTGCGCCTGCTGACCCGCCTGGAGCCCAAGCGGTTCGTGCCCGATCCGGTGAGCGGGGAGCTCGTCAGCGTCGGCCTCAACCTCACCCGGGCCTGCCTGGACGCCGCCACCAAGTACCCGTGGGCCCGCGGGGACCACCCCACCGACCCCGGCTCGGTGAAGTTCGGCGCGTACGAGGACGACCTGCCGGTCTTCGCCTGGCTGCGCCGCGGCGCGCCCGCGGACCGCAAGTGCTTCGAGGCCCAGGTCATGGACTGGGCGGACGACGTCGCGTACTCCGTCCACGACTTCGAGGACGGCCTGCACGCCGGCCACCTCGACCCCAACATGCTCTACGCCGAACCCGAGCGCACGGCGATCTGGCAGGTGGCCATCGGCCGGTACGTCCCCGCCGACACCGCGCCCGAGGAGCTGCGGGCGGCCCTCGACCGCTTGATGGAGCAGGACTGGTGGCCGCACGGATACGACGGGTCCGCCGTCGCCCAGTCCCGGCTGAAGGACGCCACGAGCCAGCTGATCGGCCGTTTCTGCCTGGCCGCCGAGGGGGCCACCCGGGAGGCGTACGGCTCCGGCCGCCTCACCCGGTACGGTGCCGAACTGGTGATCCCGCGCGAGGCGCGCAACGAGTGCGCGGTGCTCAAGGCGGTCGCCGACCTGTACGTGATGCAGCGCGACGAGCAGGAACGGATCCGCGCCGACCAGCGCATCGTCCTGGCCGAACTCGCGGAGGCGCTGAGCGCCCGCGCCCCCGAGGGGCTGGACCCGCAGTTCCGGGCGATCTTCGACGCGGCCCCGGACGACAAGGCCAGGAAAAGGGCGGTCATCGACCAGATCGCGTGCCTCACCGACGCATCCGCACGTTCCCTTCACGCACGCCTCACCCGGCGCGGCCGACGCGCCGAAAGGTGAGCTGATCGAGCCACTCCCCCTTCACGCGGCAGGCTCGGTGCGGGACGCTCGCATGTGCTCGCATGTGGCGGAGAGGTTATGAGGAGGCATCAGGTGGTCGACGCACACCGGACATTCGTCATCGTCGGCGCAGGGCTCGCCGGGGCAAAGGCGGCTGAAACGCTGAGGTCCGAGGGGTTCACGGGGCGGGTGATCCTGATCGGCGACGAGCGCGACCATCCCTACGAACGCCCCCCGCTGTCCAAGGGCTACCTGACCGGCAAGGACGACCGGGAGAGCGTCTTCGTCCACGAGCCGTCCTGGTACGCGGCCGCCGACGTCGAGCTGCACCTCGGCCAGCCCGCCGTCCACCTCGACCGGGACGCCAAGAAGGTGGTCCTGGGCGACGGCACCGTCCTGTACTACGACAAGCTGCTGCTGGCCACCGGCGCCGAGCCGCGCCGCCTGGACATCCCCGGCACCGGCCTGGCCGGGGTGCACCACCTGCGGCGCCTGGCGCACGCCGAACGGCTGAAGGGCGTACTGGCCGGGCTCGGCCGGGACAACGGGCACCTGCTCATCGCGGGCGCCGGGTGGATCGGGCTGGAGGTGGCCGCCGCGGCCCGCGGCTACGGCGCCGAGGTCACCGTCGTCGAGCCGGAGGCCACGCCGCTGCACGCGGTCCTCGGCCCGGAGATCGGCCGGCTCTTCGCGGACCTGCACGCCGATCACGGGGTGCGGTTCCACTTCGGGGCGCGGCTGACCGAGATCGTGGGCCACGACGGCATGGTGCTGGCCGCCCGTACCGACGACGGGGAGGAGCACCCGGCGCACGCGGTGCTCTCCGCGATCGGGGCCGCCCCGCGGACCGCGCTCGCCGAGACGGCCGGGCTGGCCCTGGTCGACCGGGAGCACGGCGGCGGGATCGCGGTGGACTCCTCCCTGCGCACCTCCGATCCGGACGTCTACGCGGTCGGGGACGTGGCCGCCGCCCACCACCCGGTGCTCGGAACCCGGCTGCGGGTCGAGCACTGGGCCAACGCGCTGAACGGCGGCCCGGCCGCCGCGCGGGCCATGCTGGGCCAGGAGGTCGGCTACGACCGGGTGCCGTACTTCTTCTCGGACCAGTACGACGTGGGCCTGGAGTACTCGGGGTACGCGCCGGCCGGCGGCTACGACCAGGTGCTGATCCGCGGGGACGTGGGCAAGCGGGAGTTCATCGCCTTCTGGCTGTCGGAGGGGCGGGTCCTGGCCGGGATGAACGTGAATGTGTGGGATGTCACCGAGCACATCCAGGCCCTGATCAGGTCGAAGACCCCGGTCAACCGCGAGGCACTGGCGGACCCGTCCGTTCCGCTTGACTCCCTGGTGCGGGCCGAGGGGGCCTGACCGGATTGCCGGCGCCCGGCCGTAGACTTCACGGGTGGCAGGACGGATCAACGACGACGACGTGAAGGCGGTACGGGACGCGGTCCCGATCGACGCCGTGGTCTCCGAGTACCTCCAGCTGCGCAACGCGGGCGGCGGCAACCTCAAGGGCCTGTGCCCCTTCCACGACGAGAAGTCCCCTTCCTTCCAGGTCAGCCCCAGCAAGGGGCTCTACCACTGCTTCGGCTGCCAGGCGGGCGGGGACACCCTCGACTTCGTCATGAAGATCGACCACCTCTCCTTCTCGGAGGCGGTCGAGCGCCTGGCCGGCCTGGCCGGCATCACCCTGCGGTACGAGGAGGGCGGCTACACCGCGGGCACCAGCGGCCGCGGTGACCGCATCCGGCTGGTCGAGGCCCACAAGGCCGCCGCCCAGTTCTACGTCGACCAGCTGGGCAGCCCCGAGGCGGAGATCGGCCGCAAGTTCCTGGCCGAGCGCGGCTTCGACCAGGCCGCGGCCGCGCACTTCAGCGTGGGCTACAGCCCGGCCGGGTGGGACCACCTGACCCGCTTCCTGCGCGGCAAGGGCTTCAGCGACAAGGAGCTGATCACCTCCGGGCTCGCCCAGGACAGCCGCAGCGGCAAGCCGATCGACCGCTTCCGCGGCCGGCTGATGTGGCCGATCCGCGACATCAGCGGCGAGGTGGTCGGCTTCGGCGCGCGCAAGCTGCGCGACGACGACAACGGGCCGAAGTACCTGAACACCCCCGAGACCGCGATCTACAAGAAGTCCCAGGTGCTGTACGGGATCGACCTGGCGAAGAAGGAGATCGCGAAGACCTCCCGGGCCGTGGTCGTCGAGGGCTACACGGACGTGATGGCCTGCCACATGGCCGGGGTCACCACCGCGATCGCGACCTGTGGCACCGCCTTCGGCGGGGACCACATCAAGATCCTGCGCCGGCTGCTGATGGACAACGCCACCGCCGAGGTGATCTTCACCTTCGACGGCGACGCGGCGGGCCAGAAGGCCGCCCTGCGGGCCTTCGAGGACGACCAGAAGTTCGCCGCGGAGACCTCGATCACCATCGCCCCCGGCGGCATGGACCCCTGCGACCTGCGCCTGGCCCAGGGCGACGCGGCCGTGTCCGGCCTCGTGGAGGCCCGCACACCGCTGTTCGAGTTCGCGCTGCGGCACATCGTCGCCCGGCACAACCTGGAGAACCCGGCGGGCCGCGCGGCCGCCCTGGACGAGGCCGCGCCCGTCGTCGCCAACATCAAGAACATCGCGATCCAGCACGAGTCGGCGGTCCAGCTGGCAGGCATGCTGGGCATCCGCGACGAGCAGTTCGTGGTGAAGCGGGTCGCACAGCTGGCGCGCTGGGCCCGCGAGCGCGGCCAGGGCGACGGACCGCAGGGCGGCCGGCCCGGCGGGAAGCCGCAGCGGGGCCGCCCGTCCTACGAGGACGTCCCCGCGCCCGCCGCCCAGCCGGCCGGAGGCCCTGCGCTGAACCTGCGCAGCCCGGCGCACCGCACCGAGCGCGAGCTGCTCAAGCTCGCCCTCCAGCGGCCCGCGCTGGTCTCCCCGGCCTTCGACGCGTACGGGATGGACGAGTTCACCGCCCCGCCCTACGCGGCGGTGCGCCAGGCGATCCTGGACGCGGGCGGTGCCTCGCTCGGCACGGACGACTACCTGGCCCGCGTCCGCGAGGCCGCCCCGAACGACACCGTGCGCGCGCTCGTCACGGAGCTGGCGGTCGAGGCCATCCACGCGAAGACGGTGGACGAGATCTACGCGGGGGTCCAGCTGGTCCAGGTGCGGCTGCGCGCCGTCGACCGCCGGGTCCACGAGATCCAGGGCACGCTGTCGCGGCTGGGCCCGCAGGCTCCGCCGGAACAACTGGCGGCCGTCCAGGAGGAGCTGTGGGTGCTCCAGCAGTACGGCCAGCGGCTGCGCAACCGCGGCGCCGAGGGCCTGTAACTGCGGTTCAGCGGCGGGCGAACCAGTCGCCGCCGGGTATCTCGGTGCCCGATTCGCGCAGGTCGCGTGCGATCAGCGGGGCCGCCAGATAGACCCAGGCGCGGACCGTGGTGCCGCCTCGGCGCAGGGCCGGCCGGGCGATCCGGTCGTAGATGTTCCCCGGGCGGCCCGGGCCCTGGTACTCCTCCAGCTGGTCCAGCGCGGCGAGCAGCTTCCCGTACTCACCCGGGGCCGCCGTGATCAGCTCGCCGACGACCGCGGTGCCGGGGCGGTGGACCGCGTACGGATATCCGGGCCCGTCGTAGAGCGCCGCGTCCGGGAGGACGGCCGGCTCCTCCGAGGCCGTGCGGCCGCGCAGGAAGAGGTCGTGGTTGACCTCGCCCGGGCGCAGGGTCCCGTAGACGAAGAACGGGAGCGGATCGCTCGGGTCCGGTAGCCGTTCGACCGATGTCACGGGGCCCTCCCTCGGGTATGGCGCGGCGGTGCGCGGGCCGGGCCGAAAGTCCCGGCTTTCCCGCCCCCCACCACCGTACGCACCGCTGTTGCACAACCTCCCGGCGGCCGTTCGCGCACCCGGCGGCGGGCGCCTCGGCCGCGGTGGAGCTCCCGCCGGCCTGAGCCCCGGACGCCCGGAGTCACCCGGACGGCGCGGGGCGCTCCGATGGCCGCAGCACCCGCGTTGACCTGCGAAGACATCCCTCAGGCAGGCCGGGGGAAGGACTACCTGACGGAACATCAGCAGGCGCGCGGCGGGCGGGGCGGGTTTCCTCGGAAACACGACCCCGTGTCTTCAGGAGAGTCCCCATGCGCCGACGTACCGCACACCTGCTGACCGCGACCGCGCTGACCGCCGCCGCGTTCACCGGGCCGGTCGCCGGCGCGGTGGCCGCCGCGGACCTCGGCGTGGTGGGCTTCGCACCCGGGGACTTCGCGCCGCTGGAGGTGTGGCCCAAGTCCGCCGCCCCCGGCGCCACCGTCACCGTGAACACCACGGCCTGCGGCAGCGGCAGTCACGCGGACGGCGATGCCACCACGGTGGGCGGCGGCCGGTTCAAGCTGGTCCCGGGCACCCACAAGGAGGTGGTCGTGGGGCAGTTCCAGATCGCCCACGGCACCCGCGGCGGCACCTACGGCATCGGCGCGACCTGCGCGAACGGCAAGTTCGCGACCGGCAACCTGATCGTCACCGAGCGCGGCCCGCAGGGCCACGTCAACACCGGGGTGGGCGGTGGCACGACCACCACCACCGACCCCGCCAAGATCGCGGCGGGGGCGGCCGTACTGGCCGCTGCCGCCGTCGGCGGTACCTGGCTCCTGCGTCGCCGGGCGAGCGGCACGCGGAGCTGACGGACGCCCACCGCGGCTCCGGCCGCGGTCCGACCGGTACCGTCCCCCGTCGCCCGCCCCGCGAGGTCCCCCCCGTTCGCGGGGCCGGGCGACGGCCAGTCACCCCGAAACGGAAGCCGAGGGGGTACGCATGGGTGGCGATTTCGGTGGCGCGCGGGGCCGCGACCGCCCCGGATCCGCAGCGCACCCCGGGCGGCGGGCGGCGGGCCGGCCCGTGCGCACCCCCACCGCCCGCCACGGCGGACTCGTCGCACTCGCCGCCTGCGTCGGCATCTGGCTCGTGACCAGCGGTTCGCGTGAGCCCGTCGGACCGCCCCTGCCCTCCCCCGCCGAGTCACTGACCGCCGCCGGCGTGGTGGGCCCCGGGATCGCCCCGCTCCCCGGCTCACCGCCGGCCCGGATCCGGATCCCCTCCATCCGGGTCGACGCCCCGCTGACCGGGCTCGGCCTGGATCCGCGCGGCAGCCTCGAAGTGCCGCCGCCGGACCGGCGCGACCTGGCCGGCTGGTACCGCGACGGCACCACCCCGGGCGCCACGGGCACCGCCGTCATCGCCGGGCACGTGGACGACGCGGCCGGGCCGGGGGTCTTCTACCATCTGGGCGCGCTGCGCCGCGGGGCCTCCATCGAGATCCCGCGCGCGGACGGCCGTACGGCGGTGTTCACGGTCCACGCGGTCGAGGTGTACGACGCCAAGGCCTTCCCCGACACCCGCGTGTACGGGCCTTCGGCGCGCGCCGAACTGCGGGTGATCACCTGCGGCGGCGGCTTCTCGCCGCGCACGGGCTACCGCGGCAACGTGGTGGTCTTCGCGCACCTCACCGGGACGTACTAGTCACCTGGCCTCAGTGGCCTATCCCCACTGCTCGAAGCCGAGCTTGAGCACCAGCGCGCCCACCACCGTCAGCAGCACGCCGCGGACGAAGCCGCTGCCCTTCTTGAGCGCCATACCGGCGCCGATCATGCCGCCGGCCAGGTTGAACACCGCCATCAGCGCGGCCAGCTGCCACAGCACCATGCCCTGGTAGGCGAACATCGCGAGCGCACCGGCGTTGGTGCAGCAGTTCACGATCTTGGCGGTGGCGGAGGCGGTGACCAGGTCGAGGTGGAGCAGGGCCGTGAGCGCGAGCACCAGGAAGGTGCCGGTGCCGGGCCCGATGAGGCCGTCGTAGAAGCCGATGCCCAGGCCCGCGAGCCCGATGGCGAGCAGCACCCGCTGCCGGCTGACGGGTGCGGTCGAGGGCGCGGTGCCGAAGCCCGGCTTGAAGATCACGACGCCTGCGACGATCACGAGCACCACCATGATCAGCGGGCGGAGCGCGTCCTTGCTGATGCCGCCCGCGAGCGCGGCACCGCCCATGGAACCGGCGAGCGCTGCCAGGCCGATGCGGACGGCCAGTTTCACGTTCACCGGGGCCTTGCGGGCGTACGTCACGGCCGCCCCGGCAGTGCCGACGATGGCCACGGCCTTGTTGGTACCGAGGACGGTGGCGGGGTGGGCGTTCGGCAGGCCGAGGAGGAGCGCGGGCAGGAGCAGCAGGCCGCCGCCGCCCACCACCGCGTCGATCCAGCCGGCCGCGGCCGCGGCCACGCACAGGACGATGATCATGGTCGTTGATATGTCAGGCACGGCACGACCCTATGGAGCAGTTGGGTGCAGTGACCATCAATCCCCGGAAACTTGCGCAAAGGTTGAGGTTTGCCGGGCCGGCACGCGGTCCGGGGCCACCGGAGCCGCCGGGTCCACGGCCGCCGTCAGCACGGTCGCGGCCAGCACACTGGCCGCCCCCAGCCCCGCCGCCAGCCGCCGCGCGGGCGGTACGCGGGCCAGCGCGGCCAGTGCGGCCCGTACCGGCGAGGGGCGCCGCGGCTTGCGGTGCCGGGCCACGGCCACCGCAGGAGCCTCGGCGCCGACGGGTACGGAGAGGGCGACGTGCAGCGGGTGACGCATGGGGTGGTGACTCCTCGGGGAACGCGGGTGACGCAGGCGGGGGGCGGTCAGGGGGGTGCGGGCAGGGGGTGCGCGGCCTGGGCCGCGGCTCAGAAGCTGAAGCACTCCGAATGGATACGGCCGGCCGGCACCCCGGCCCGCAGCAGCGCGGCCCGGGTCGCCTCGGTCATCCCCGGCGGCCCGCACAGGTACACGTCGTGCTCGGCCAGGCCGGGCACCAGCGCGGTCAGCGCCTGCGGGGCCAGCGGGTCGTAGGCCGCTCCGGACGGCCCGAGCAGGTAGTGCAGACCCGCCTGCCGCTCGGCGGCGATGGCCTCCAGCTCGGCCCGCAGCACGAGGTGCTCCTCGGCCCCGGCCCGGTAGAGGAGGGTGATGTCCCCGGGGCCCCCGGGCAGCGTCTCGAACAGGGCCCGCATCGGGGTGATCCCGACGCCGCCCGCGATCAGCAGAACCTTGGGCCGGGTCCGCCGGGCGGCGGTGAGCGCGCCGAACGGCCCGGTGGCCAGCACCCGCGTCCCGGGGCGCAGCCGGCGGACCCGGCGGGAGTGGCCGCCGAGCCCCTTCACGGTGATCCGCAGGGCGTTCCCGCGGACGGGCGCGGACAGCGAGAACGGCAGCGCGGTGTGCCACAGCCGCCGCTGGAGGAACCGCCAGCGCAGGAACTGGCCCGGCTCCGCGCGCAGTTCCGCGAGATGCTGCCCGTACATGACGACGGAGACCACCCCGGGCCCCTCGACCCGGACGTCCGCCACCCGCAGCGCGTGCCGCAGGGCCTGCCGTACGGGGACCACGCCGCGGTACCAGACCAGCAGCACGGCGACCACGGTGTGGGCGAGCGCCCAGAACCAGGCGGCCGCGGCCAGATCGGGCCCGGCGAGCTGGTGCCCGAAGGCGAGGGCGGCGGCCAGGTAGACGAACAGGTGGACCCCGCGCCAGGTTTCGTGCGGCAGCCGGCGGCGTACCGCCCGGGCGGAGGTCACGCCGACCGCGGCCAGGAGGACGGTCCCGGCCGCGGCGGCGGCGAGCGCGGGGTAGCCGAGCAGCTCCGAGGCGGCGGAGACCACGTCGGTTCCCTCGTGCACGGCGTATCCGAGCAGGGCGAAGAGCCCGTGCCCGAAGACGAGCAGCAGGACGTACCGGCCGCCGAAGGCGTGCCAGCGGGCGAGCCGGTCGCCGCCGACCCCGTGCTCGACGGCGGGTACCCGGGCCATCAGGAACAGCAGCACCAGCACCCCGTACCCGGCGAGCAGGCCGGACAGGTGCGCGGCAGTGGCGAACAACGCGTCGGGCCGGGCCGAGGGCCGCACCTGCGCCGCCCAGAGCAGGGTCACCACCCCCGCACCGGCCAGCATCCCGCCCCTCACCCGTACCGCCGCATTCCGCATACGGATCACGCTAAGGCCGCAGGTGGCGGGCCTGATGACCCTTAAGGCGGCGTTGAGGAAGGCCTCACCGACCCTTAACCCGGGCGCTGAGGTCGGCGTTCCGTCCGGGTAACAGAGGCGATGCCGTGGGGAAACAGCGGCCGCGCACGCTCATGGCATGACCTCGGAACAGCGTGTGGTGGTGATCGGCGGCGGCCTCGCGGGCCTGCGGCTCGCGCAGCGGCTCGGCCCGGCCGCGGCGGTGACCGTCCTCGGCGAGGAAACCCACGTGCCGTACAACCGGGTCCTGCTCGCCGAGGTCCTCGCGGGCCGGTACGCCCCGGAGGTGACGGCCCTCCCGGCGCCCGGCCCGGTGCTGCGCAGAGGGGTCCGGGCGGTGCGCGTGGACCGCGCGGACCGGACCGTGCGGTGCGACGACGGCACGGTGGCGGAGTACGACACGCTGGTGCTGGCCACGGGCTCGAACGCGGTGCTCCCGCCGCTGCGCGGGCTGTTCGAGCCCGAGGGGCGGGACCTCCCCGACGGGGTGCACGCCTTCCGCACGATGGACGACTGCCTGGCCCTCTCGGCGGCCGTACGGCCCGGGATCCGGGCGGTGGTGATCGGCGGGGGCCTGCTGGGCGTCTCGGCGGCCCGTGCGCTGGCCGCCCGGGGGGCGCAGGTGGTCCTGGCCCAGCAGGGTGAGCGCCTGATGGAGCGCCAGCTGGACGCCGAGTCCTCGGCCCTGCTGGCCACCCACCTGACCGACCTCGGCGTGGAGATCCACACGGAATGCCGGGTCCGCGGCCTGATCACATCCGCGCCACCGGGGCGAAATCCAGCCTCTCCGGCGTTTGAGGAGCGGGGTCCGGGGCGGAGCCCCGGCAGCGGCGGCGCGCGGGGGCAGCGCAAGGTCACCGGGGTCGAGCTCGCCGACGGCTACCGGCTGGAGGCCGATGTCGTCGTGCTCGCCTGCGGCGTCCGCCCCCGCACGGGCCTCGCCCAGGCCGCGGGCCTGGAGGTCCGCAAGGGCATCGTCGTCGACGACCACCTCCGCACGAGCGACCCCCGCATCCACGCCATCGGCGACTGCGCCGAGCACGCCGGCCAGGTGTACGGCCTCGCGGGCGCCGCCCTGGAGCAGGCCGACGCCCTGGCCGCGCTCCTCACCGGCGAGCCCACGCAGTACGCCGGCACCCGCGCCCTCACCCGCCTCACTCTCGGCGGAGCCGAGAACGGCTCCCTGGACCTCGCCGCCTTCGGCGAGACCACCCCGCTCCCCGGCGACGACGTGGTCCGCCTCGCCGACGCCACCCGCCGCACCTACCGCAAGGTCGTCCTGCGGGGCGACCGCCTCGTCGGGGGCGTGCTGCTCGGCGAGCTCTCCACCGTGGGGGCCCTCGCCCGCACCTGGGAGGGCGAGGAATCACCGCACGACCTGTTCCACCTGCTCACCGACGACGGAGGCCACTGACATGACCGAGCCCCTGCCCACGATCGTGCTCATCGGGCACGGCATGGTCGGCCAGCGCTACCTCGAAGCACTCGCCGAGCGCGGGGTCACCGCCACGCACCGGATCACCGTGCTCTGCGAGGAGCCCCGGCCCGCCTACGACCGCGTGCACCTGACCTCGTACTTCTCCGGCAGCACCGCCGAGGACCTGTCCATGACGCCCGCCGGGTTCATGGAGGAGCACGGCATCGCCCTCCACCTCGGCGACCCCGCCGAGCACGTCGACCGGGCCGCCCGAACCGTCACCTCCCGGTCCGGGCAGGTGTTCCCGTACGACGTCCTGGTGCTGGCCACCGGCAGCTATCCCTTCGTGCCGCCGGTCCCGGGCAAGGACGCCCCCGGTTGCTTCGTCTACCGCACGATCGAGGACCTGCTCGCGATCGAGGAGTACGCGAAGGGCCGCGGCTCCGGCGCGGTCGTCGGCGGCGGTCTCCTCGGGCTGGAGGCCGCCGGCGCCCTCCAGGGGCTGGGCCTGGCCACCCGTATCGTCGAGTTCGCCCCGCGGCTGATGCCCGTACAGGTCGACGAGGGCGGCGGCGCGGCCCTGCTGCGCACCATCGAGTCCATGGGGCTGACCGTCCACACCGGCGTCGGCACCCAGGAGGTGGTGACCGGCGAGGACGGTCACGTCAGCGGAATGCGGCTCTCCGACGGCTCCGTCGTCGACACCGACCTCGTCGTCTTCTCCGCCGGTGTCCGCCCCCGCGACCAGCTGGCCCGTGACGCCGGGCTGGACGTCGGCGAGCGCGGCGGCATCGCGGTCGACGCCCGCTGCCGCACCTCCGACGGGCACGTCTACGCGATCGGCGAGTGCGCCCTCGCCGTCGACGGCCGGGTCTACGGGCTGGTCGCCCCCGGCTACGAGATGGCCGAGACGGCCGCCGACGATCTGCTGGGCCGTGAGAAGGAGTTCACCGGAGCCGACCTGTCCACCAAGCTCAAGCTCCTCGGCGTGGACGTGGCCTCCTTCGGCGACGCCCACGGCGCCACCCCGGACAGCCTCGACGTCGTCTGGTCCGACTCCCGCTCCGGGGTCTACAAGAAGCTGGTCGTCTCGCCCGACGGGGTCCTCCTCGGCGGGGTGCTGGTCGGCGACGCGGACTCCTACGGGCTGCTGCGCCCGCTCACCGGCAGCGTCCCGCCCGTGGCCCCCGAGCAGCTGGTGCTGCCCGCCGGGGTCGGCGCCCCTGTCGCGCTCGGCCCGTCCGCGCTCCCCGACCACGCGGTGATCTGCTCCTGCCACAACGTCACCAAGAAGGCCATCGCCGCCTGCGCCACCCTCGCCGAGGTCAAGAAGTGCACCAAGGCGGGCACCGGCTGCGGCAGCTGCGTCAAGGTGATCGGCCAGCTGTTGCCCGCCGCCACCGACAAGGGGCTGTGCGGCTGCTTCCCCTTCACCCGGGCCGAGCTCTACGAGATCGTCCGCACCCGCCGGCTGACCTCGTACGAGGAGATCCTCGACGGCCACGGCCGCCCGGAGGCCCGCGGCGGCGACGGCTGCGAGGTCTGCAAGCCCACCGTCGGCTCGATCATCGCCTCGCTGGCCCCGACCCTCGGCGCGAGCGGCTACGTCCTGGACGGGGAGCAGGCCGCCCTCCAGGACACCAACGACCACTTCCTCGCGAACATGCAGCGCAACGGCTCCTACTCGGTCGTCCCGCGCATCCCCGGCGGCGAGATCACCCCCGACAAGCTGATCGTGATCGGCGAGGTGGCCCGGGACTTCGGCCTCTACACGAAGATCACCGGCGGCCAGCGGATCGACCTCTTCGGGGCGAGCGTGGACCAGCTCCCGCGGATCTGGGCGCGGCTCGTCGACGCCGGGTTCGAGTCCGGGCACGCGTACGGGAAGGCCCTGCGCACGGTGAAGTCCTGCGTGGGGCAGACCTGGTGCCGCTACGGGGTCCAGGACAGCGTCCGGATGGCCATCGACCTGGAGCTGCGCTACCGGGGGCTGCGCGCCCCGCACAAGCTGAAGTCGGCGGTCTCCGGCTGCGCCCGCGAGTGCGCGGAGGCGCAGAGCAAGGACTTCGGCGTCATCGCGACGGCAAGTGGCTGGAACCTGTACGTGGGCGGCAACGGCGGGGCCACCCCGCGCCACGCCGACCTGCTGGCGCAGGACCTGTCGGACGCGGAACTGGTCCGACTGATCGACCGGTTCCTGATGTTCTACATCCGCACCGCCGACCGGCTGGAGCGGACCTCCACCTGGCTGGAGCGGCTGGAGGGGGGCCTGGCCCACCTGCGGGACGTGGTCGTGCACGACTCGCTCGGGCTGTGCGCGGAGCTGGAGGCCCTGATGGCCGACCACGTGGCGCACTACCGGGACGAATGGGCCGAGACGCTCCAGGATCCGGAGCGGCTGCGCCGGTTCGTGTCCTTCGTCAACGCGCCCGGCGCCCCCGACCCGACCGTGAAGTTCGTCCCCGAGCGCGACCAGGTCAAGCCCGACCTGGCCGTCCTGACCATAGGAGGACCCGTCCGATGACCGTGGAACTGCAGGTTGCGCAGGGCTGGCTGACGGTGTGCGAGCTGTCCTCGCTCACCCCCGGGCGCGGGGTGGCGGCGCTGCTGCCCGACGGGAGCCAGGCCGCGGTGTTCGTCGACCGCGCGGGGCGCCCGTACGCCATCGGGAACCAGGACCCCTTCACCGGGGCGCACGTGCTCTCACGCGGGCTGGTGGGGACGGCGGGGGGCCGGCCCTTCGTGGCTTCACCGCTGCTGAAGCAGCGCTTCGACCTGGAGTCGGGGCGCTGCCTGGACGACGAGGAGACGGTGGTCCGGACCTACCCGGTGCGGACCGCCGCGACCTCGTGACCGCCCGCGGCGGTGCCGTCAGCCCTGGACCATCGACGGGTCCATCCACATGATCTCCCAGGTGTGGCCGTCGAGGTCGTCGAAGGCGCGGCCGTACATGACGCCGTGGTCCTGGGCGGGGCGGGGTTCGGTGGCGCCGGCCGCCAGGGCCCCGTCCACCAGCTCGTCGACCGCGGTGCGGCTCCCGGCGCTCAGACAGAGCAGCACCTCGGACGTCTTCGTGGCGTCCGCGATCTCCTTGTGGGTGAAGTCCTTGTAGCGGGCCTCGGTCAGGAGCATCGCGACGATGGTGTCGCTGATGACCATCGAGGCGCAGTTCTCGTCGGTGAACTGGGCGTTGAAGGAGTAGCCCAGCTTGCTCCAGAAGGCCTTGCTGGCGTCCAGGTCCTTGACCGGCAGGTTGACGAAGATCATGGTGGCGGACATCGAGGTCCCTCTTCTCTCGTGTGCGGTGCTCGGTGCGTGCTGCCCGGTGCTTTCGAGAGGTAGACCGCAGGTCCCCGGGAAACTCATCGCTCGCCGCGAAGTTTCTTCGAATTTTCTTGCCTGGCCACCGAAACCGCAGGTCAGGCCGCGGGTCGGCGAAGGCGGCCGCGTAGACGCGGCGCGGTGGGCGTATTGCACGTCGAGCGGTCGCTCGTGCGTCATGGGGAGTTGGCGCCACGGCAACTGGCGCCCCCTAGGTTCCTCGACGCGTGCGACCCCGCGTCCGACCGGCCGCGGGGCCTTCCTCCCCCAGGAGTGACCGTGGAACGTCGTACCTTCCTGCGCGGCGCAGTGATCGGTTCGTCGGCCGCCGCCTTCGGCGGCACGTTGATGCACGGGGCCGCCTACGCCGCCCCCGCCCAGCCGGGTGCCGGACCCTACGGGGCGCTCGGCGCGGCCGACGCCAACGGCATCATGCTCCCCAGCGGCTTCAGCAGCCGGGTCATCGCCCGCTCCGGCCAGACCGTCGGCGGCACCTCGTACAGCTGGCACAGCGCCCCCGACGGCGGTGCCTGTTTCGCGGACGGCTCGGGCTGGATCTACGTGTCGAACTCGGAGATCAACCCTTCCGGCGGCACGAGCGCCGTCAAGTTCAACTCCTCCGGCACCATCACCGGCGCCTACCGCATCCTGTCCAACACCCGGCAGAACTGCGCGGGCGGCAAGACCCCCTGGAACACCTGGCTGTCCTGCGAGGAGGTCGACCGCGGCTTCGTCTACGAGACCGACCCGTACGGGGTGAACGCGGCCGTGCAGCGCCCTGCGATGGGCCGGTTCAAGCACGAGGCGGCCGCCGCGGACCCGGTGCGCCAGGTGATCTACCTGACCGAGGACGAGACCAACGGCTGCTTCTACCGCTTCATCCCGGCCACCTGGGGCAACCTCTCCTCCGGCACCCTCCAGGTCCTGAAGGCCGGCACGGCCACCTCCGGCTCCTTCACCTGGCAGAACGTCCCGGACCCGGACGGTTCGCCGACGGTGACCCGCAGCCAGGTCTCGGGCTCGAAGAAGTTCAACGGCGGCGAGGGCTGCCACTACGCCAACGACACCGTCTGGTTCACCACCAAGGGCGACAACCGGGTCTGGCAGCTGAACCTCACGAACAGCACGTACGAGCTGGCCTACGACGACTCGCTCGTGCCCGGCGGCGCGGCCCCGCTGACCGGCGTCGACAACGTCACCGGGTCCTCGTACGGCGACCTGTACGTCGCCGAGGACGGCGGCAACATGGAGATCTGCGTGATCACCCCGGACGACGTGGTGGCGCCCTTCCTGCGGATCACCGGCCAGTCCTCCTCGGAGATCACCGGCCCGGCCTTCTCGCCCGCGGGCAACCGCCTCTACTTCTCCAGCCAGCGCGGTACGAGCGGCAGCTCGTCCGGCGGCATCACCTACGAGGTGACGGGCCCGTTCCGCACCTGACCCGCCACCGGCCCCGCCGGCGCTTGAGGCGCTCTTCCAGCCCCGCCGGCGTTTGAGGCGCGGGGGTCCGGGGGCAGCGGCGCCGCACCCGCACGACAGGCCGCACCCCGACGGGTTCACCCCGCCGAGGTGCGGCCACCGTCATGAGGCCACGGCCCCACCCTTCAGCAGCGCCGCCCCCAGCGGGGTCACGGTGTGCAGCACGGCGTTCCCCCGCCGCAGCGTGGTCACCAGCCCCGCCTCCCGCATCACGCACGCGTGCTGGCTCGCGGAGGCCAGCGAGACCCCGGCCCGGCGGGCCAGCTCGCTGGTGGTCGCCCCGTCCCCTATGGCCCTCAGCACGACCGAGCGCGTGTGCCCGACCAGCTTGCCCAGGGTGCGCTGGCGCTGCTCCTCCACGGGCCGGGCCGCCTCGCCCCCGGCCGGCGCCGAGGCCAGCTGCGCCGCGGCCGGGTAGACCAGCACCGGCGGCAGCTCCGGATCGTGCAGGGTCACCGCGGTGCGCCGGCAGAAGAAGGACGGCTGGAGCAGCAGCCCGCGCCCCCGCAGCCGTACGTCACGGTCCACGGGGTAGTCGCACTCCAGCACCGGGGCCCGCCAGCGCAGCATGGGCGGCAGCGAATCCAGCAACTCGTCCGCGCCGCCGTCCAGCAGGGCCCGGCCGCGCGCGGCGCGCTCGGCCTCGATCTGGGCCTGGATGTGCGTCCAGTACGGTTCCACGGCGGCCCGGTGGTACGCGCGGAGCTCGCCCATGAGCCGCGGCAGCTGCTTGTCACCGCCGTCCATGAACTCCCGTAGCCGCGGCGTCATCGGCGCACCGGCGGCCAGCAGCTGCAGCTCGCGCCGCATGCGCTCGGGACGGATCCCGCGCAGCGCGTCGAGGCCCACGTCCCACCCGTACTGCCCCTCCACAGGGGTCAAAAAATCGGGGAAATAACCACGACTCGGTATGAGCATACCGAGCGTGCGTGTTTCACTATTCAACCTGCTCCGGGTTTCCGTACGCCATTCACCGAACAACCGGGCATCGCGCCGGTCCCTTAAGCGGTGAAAGCTCAGAATCGTTTCCCACAACGCATCGGGACGCCCTGCCATCCGTACGCGTGCCAGGTCCACTCCAGTGAAATGGATACGCAGCACCGAACCCCCACCTGTGCAACCGCAATCCCCCCGCCCCATGAGTATGCATGCCGTCACACGTTGTCACCACGCCCTTTCGGCCACAGTTGAAACCCCTTTCGGCGGGGGCGTGACAACCGAAATCCTGTACTCCGCCGGGCACACTCCGGTGCGACCGAAACGCTCCGCGAAGGCCGTGGGGGGCTTTGCGGGGCCTGGCGGTCGGTCGCACCGGGAAGCGCCGACGTGCCCGGCAGAATGACAGCGGCGGTGGACGGGTGGGGATCCGTCCACCGCCTGCTGGCGTAAAGATTTGTTGAACAACAAAAATAGGCGCGCCCGCCCCCGGGCAGTCAGGGAACCCGGGGACAGGCGCGGTCTATGGGGCCCTTGGCGGGCCGTGGGTCAGCGGCTGTCGCTGCCCTTCGCCTCGGCGGCCGCACGGCCGGCCTCAAGGCGCGCCACCGGAATCCGGAAGGGCGAGCAGGAGACGTAGTCGAGGCCGACCTCGTGGAAGAAGTGGACGGACTCGGGGTCACCGCCGTGCTCGCCGCAGACGCCGAGCTTGAGGTCGGGGCGGGTGGCCCGGCCCAGCTTGGCCGCGTGGCGGACCAGCGAGCCGACGCCGTCCTTGTCGATGGTCTCGAAGGGCGAGACCCCGAAGATGCCCTTCTCCAGGTAGGCGGTGAAGAAGCTGGCCTCGACGTCGTCGCGGGAGAAGCCCCACACCGTCTGGGTCAGGTCGTTCGTGCCGAAGGAGAAGAACTGCGCGGCCTCGGCGATCTGGTCGGCGGTCAGCGCGGCGCGCGGCAGCTCGATCATCGTGCCGATGGTCAGCTTGAGGCTGGTGCCGGTCGCGGCCTCGACCTCGGCGATGACCTGGTCGGCCTCGTCGCGGACGATCTCCAGCTCCTGGACGGTGCCGACGAGCGGGACCATGATCTCGGCGCGCGGGTCGCCCTTGGCGTTCTTGCGCTCGGCCGCGGCCTCGGCGATCGCCCGGACCTGCATCTTGAACAGGCCGGGGATGACCAGGCCGAGGCGGACACCGCGCAGACCCAGCATCGGGTTCTGCTCGTGCAGCTTGTGCACGGCCTGGAGCAGGCGCAGGTCGTTCTCGTTGTGGTCCTTGCGGGACTCGGCGAGGGCGACGCGCACCGACAGCTCGGTGATGTCGGGCAGGAACTCGTGCAGCGGCGGGTCCAGGAGGCGGACGGTGACGGGCAGGCCGTCCATCGCCTCGAACAGCTCGACGAAGTCCTTCTTCTGCAGCGGCAGGAGGGCACTGAGTGCCTCCTCGCGCTCTCCGTCGGTGTCAGCGAGGATCAGTCGCTCCACGAGTTCACGGCGCTCACCGAGGAACATGTGCTCGGTGCGGCACAGGCCGATGCCCTGGGCGCCGAAGCGGCGGGCACGCAGCGCGTCCTCGGCGTTGTCGGCGTTGGCGCGCACCCGCAGGCGGCGGACGCGGTCCGCGTAGGCCATGATCCGGTGCACGGCGGCGACGAGCTCGTCGGCGTCGTCGGCGCCGGCGTGCATGCGGCCCTCGAAGTACTCGACGACCGGGGACGGTACGACGGGTACCTCACCGAGGTAGACCTTGCCGGTGGAGCCGTCGATGGAGACGACGTCGCCCTCTTCGATGACCGTCTCGCCGACCGTCATGCGGCGGCGCTTGGTGTCGACGTCGAGCTCCTCGGCGCCGCAGACACAGGTCTTGCCCATGCCGCGGGCGACGACGGCGGCGTGCGAGGTCTTGCCGCCGCGCGAGGTCAGGATGCCCTCGGAGGCGATCATGCCGTCCAGGTCGTCCGGGTTCGTCTCGCGGCGGATCAGGATGACCTTCTCGCCGGAGCGGGACCACTTGACGGCCGTGTAGGAGTCGAAGACGGCCTTGCCGACCGCCGCGCCCGGGGAGGCGGCGATGCCGCGGCCGAGCAGGGTCGTCTTGGCACCCTCGTCGAAGCGCGGGAACATCAGCTGGGCCAGCTGGTGGCCGCTGACGCGCTGGAGGGCCTCGGCCTCGTCGATCAGGCCCTGGTCGACGAGCTGGGTGGCGATGCGGAAGGCGGCGCCGGCGGTGCGCTTGCCGACGCGGGTCTGGAGCATCCACAGCTGGCCGCGCTCGATGGTGAACTCGATGTCGCAGAGATCCTTGTAGTGGGTCTCCAGCGTCGTCATGATCGTCATGAGCTGGTCGTACGAGGCCTTGTCGATGGCCTCCAGGTCCGCGAGCGGCACGGTGTTGCGGATACCCGCGACGACGTCCTCGCCCTGGGCGTTCTGCAGGTAGTCGCCGTAGACGCCCGCGTGGCCGCTGGCGGGGTCGCGGGTGAAGGCGACGCCGGTGCCGGAGTCGGGGCCGAGGTTGCCGAAGACCATGGAGCAGATGTTGACCGCGGTGCCCAGGTCGCTCGGGATGCGCTCCTGGCGGCGGTAGAGCTTGGCGCGGTCGGTGTTCCACGAGTTGAAGACGGCCTCGACGGCGAGGTCGAGCTGCTCGCGGGCGTCCTGCGGGAACTCGCGGCCGGCCTGCTTGGCGACGATCTTCTTGAAGCGGGTGACCAGCTTCTTCAGGTCGGCGGCGTCGAGGTCGGTGTCGACCGTGACCTTCTTGGCGGCCTTGGCCTCGTCGAGGGCTTCCTCGAAGAGCTCGCCGTCGACGTCCAGCACGGTCTTGCCGAACATCTGGATGAGGCGGCGGTACGAGTCCCACGCGAAGCGCTCGTTACCGGCCTGGGCGGCGAGTCCCTTCACGGAGTCGTCGGAAAGACCGATGTTCAGGACGGTGTCCATCATGCCGGGCATCGAGAACTTCGCACCGGAGCGCACGGAGACCAGCAGCGGGTCGTCCGACTGTCCGAGCTTCTTGCCCATCTTCGCCTCGAGGGCGGCAAGGTGGGCGCTGACCTCTTCGCGCAGCGCGGCCGGGGCCGTACCGCTTTCGAGGTAGACCTTGCAGGCCTCGGTGGTGATGGTGAAGCCGGGAGGGACCGGCAGACCCAGGTTGGTCATCTCGGCGAGGTTGGCTCCCTTGCCGCCGAGAAGGTCCTTGAGGTCGCGGTTGCCCTCGGTGAAGTCGT
Organism: Streptomyces xanthophaeus; assembly: GCF_030440515.1. GTDB lineage: Bacteria > Actinomycetota > Actinomycetes > Streptomycetales > Streptomycetaceae > Streptomyces > Streptomyces kutzneri. The sequence continues at coordinate 5,498,745 of NZ_CP076543.1, read as the reverse complement.
AGACGAACTTCTGATCTTTGTTTTCCGACACGGGTCTCGACTCCTCGAGGCTCGGTGGCTGCCCTGACGGCCAGGAACATACCCAGATCGAAGGCTTCTGGGTACGTCCACTTGGTCGTCATACGGCTGTAACCACCCGTGCGCCAGCAGATCGAAAGTAACTCATGGGTAATCAGAAAGTACGAAGAGCCTTCACATCCCGAAGGGTGAGGGGGCTCCTGAGGCCTGTTCACGCTCGGATGAGCGATCATCGATACATTTGCCTTCAAGTCTTGAACGCACAAAGGGTGGCACCCAGTGCCACCCTTTGAAAGTCTTACCCGTGACTTCTGTGCTCATCTGAGCGAAACCCTTCCCATGCGTGGCGTATATCACGCACCACGGAGGGCGATTTGTCAGCCTCCGGAGGTGTCCAGTTCAGCGTCCTCGCTCACACCCGCGCAGTCGTACGGGTCCTTCAGCCAGCCGTCCGGCAGGACAACTCGGTTGTTTCCGGACGTCCGACCGCGAGGCCCGTCCGCGCTCTCCGGCCACGCTTGATCCAGATCGAGCTCGCTCAGATGAGCGTCCAGCTCGGCCAGGGAAGAGGTGACCGCGAGCTTCTTGCGCATCTCGGAGCCCACCGAGAAGCCCTTGAGGTACCAGGCCACGTGCTTACGGAAGTCGATCACCCCGCGCGCCTCGTCGCCGATCCACTCCCCCAGCAACTGTGCATGCCGGTGCATGGTGGTCGCCACCTCGCGCAGGGTGGGCTTGTGGAAGTCCTCCGGGCGCCCCTCGAAGGCCGCCACCAGGTCGTTGAACAGCCACGGCCGCCCCAGGCAGCCGCGACCCACGACCACGCCGTCGCAGCCGGTCTCACGGACCATGCGCAGCGCGTCCTCGGCGCACCAGATGTCGCCGTTGCCGAGCACCGGGATCTCCGGCACGTGCTCCTTGAGCCGCGCGATGGCGTCCCAGTCGGCGGTTCCGCCGTAGTGCTGGGCGGTGGTACGGCCGTGCAGGGCTATGGCGGTGACCCCCTCCTCGACGGCGATCCGGCCGGCGTCGAGGTAGGTGAGGTGGTCGTCGTTGATGCCCTTGCGCATCTTCATGGTGACCGGAAGGTCGCCGGCGCCCGCGACGGCCTCGCGCAGGATGGCGCGCAGCAGGTTCCGCTTGTAGGGGAGGGCCGAGCCGCCGCCCTTGCGGGTCACCTTGGGGACCGGGCAGCCGAAGTTGAGGTCGATGTGGTCGGCGCGGTCCTCTTCGACGATCATGCGGACCGCCTTGCCCACCGTGGCCGGGTCCACCCCGTACAGCTGAATCGAGCGAGGCTTCTCGGTCTCGTCGAAGTGGATCAGCTGCATGGTCTTCTCGTTGCGCTCGACCAGGGCGCGGGTCGTGATCATCTCGCTCACGAACAGCCCCTTGCCGCCCGAGAACTCCCGGCAGAGGGTACGGAACGGGGCATTGGTGATGCCGGCCATGGGTGCGAGCACCACCGGGGGCTGCACGGTGTGCGGGCCGATCGCGAGGGGCGGAGGGAGCGTGGTCATCCGCCCATTGTCCCGCATGCCGAGGGGGTGCGGGGGACGTAGCATCGGCGCATGATCGAGCCGAGTCCCCGGCAGCGCACGCTCGTCCTCGCGATCTGCTGCATGAGCCTGCTGATCGTCAGCCTCGACAACACCGTGCTCAACGTCGCCCTGCCCTCGATGCGCCGTGACCTGGACGCCTCGGTCTCGGGGCTGCAGTGGAGCATCGACGCCTACACCCTGGTGCTGGCCTCGCTGCTGATGCTCGCGGGATCCACGGCCGACCGGATCGGGCGCCGGAAGGTGTTCGTGGCCGGTCTGGTGGCCTTCACCGGCGGCTCCCTGCTCTGCTCGCTCGCCCCCAGCCTCAACTGGCTCATCGTCTTCCGGATGGTGCAGGCGGTGGGCGGTGCGATGCTCAACCCGGTGGCGATGTCGATCATCACCAACACCTTCACCGATCCCGCCGAGCGGGCCCGGGCCATCGGTGTGTGGGGGGCGGTCGGGGGCATCTCCATGGCGGCGGGGCCCCTGATCGGCGGGGTACTGGTGGACTCCGTGGGCTGGCGCTCGATCTTCCTGATCAACCTGCCGATCGGGCTGGCGGCGTTCGCGCTGACCCTGCGGCACATCCCCGAGTCCCGGGCGGCCCGGCCGCGCCGCCCGGACCCGCTGGGGCAGGTGCTGGTCATCGCCCTGCTGGGCAGTCTGACGTACGGGATCATCGAGGCTCCGGCCGCCGGCTGGCGCTCGCCGCTGATCATGGGGTGCGCGGTGGTGGCCGTCGCCTCGTTCCTGGGGCTGCTGATCCACGAGCCCCGCTGCGAGGAGCCGCTGATCGATCTCCGGTTCTTCCGGAGCGCGCCCTTCAGCGGGTCGACCGTGATCGCGATCAGCGCCTTCGCCGGGCTCGCCGGCTTCCTCTTCCTGAACACGCTGTACCTCCAGGACGTCCGGGGGCTCAGCGCCCTGCACGCCGGGCTCTACATGCTGCCGATGGCCGGTCTGACCGTCCTGTTCGCCCCGCTGGCCGGGCGGCTGGTGGGCAGCCGCGGGCCGCGGATCTGCCTGCTGATCGCGGGGGTGTCGATGGCGGCGAGCGGGCTGCTGTTCGCCCTGTTCGAGGCCGAGACGTCCAACCCGCTGCTGTTCACCGGGTACATGCTGTTCGGGCTCGGCTTCGGCATGGTGAACGCGCCGATCACCAATACGGCGGTGTCCGGGATGCCGCGCTCCCAGGCCGGGGTCGCGGCCGCCATCGCCTCCACCAGCCGGCAGACCGGCGGCACCCTGGGTGTGGCGGTGATCGGCTCGGTGCTGGCGGCCGGGCTGGCGAACGGCGCGGACTTCTCGGCGGCGGCCCAGCCGGCCTGGTGGATCATCACGGTCTGCGGGCTGCTGGTCCTGGTCGTGGGCGCGGCGACGAGCGGCGCATGGGCCCGCCGGACGGCGGAGCGGACCGCCCGCACCCTGGAGGAGGCGGTCGGCACCACCGCGACGACGACGGGTTCGCCACGCGGCTGAGCGGTCCGTGGCGGGCGGCTACTCGCCGCAGGTGAAGTCCTCGGCCGAGGTGTTGACCCGGTCGAGGAGGCCGCGCAGGAGGTCGCGCTCCGCGGCCGACAGGCCCGCGAAGATGCCGCTCTCGACCTCGTCGAGGGCGGTGTTCGTCTTGTGGAGGGCCGCTTCGCCGGCGTCGGTGATGGCCACGTTGTGACGGCGGCGGTCGGCCGGGTCCCGGCGGCGTTCGGCCAGGCCCTCGCCCTCCAGGTCGTTCAGGATCCCGACGAGCACGCTCGGGTCCACCTCCAGCCGCTCGGCGAGCGCCCGCTGGCTCATGGGGCCGCCCTCCAGGTGCATCAGCGTCATCGCGTGCCGCGGGGTGAGCCCGGCCGTGCCGAGTGCCCGCTTCATCCGCGTCTGGGTGACCGATCCGTGCCAGGCCAGCAGCAGTCCCAGCCGCTGGGGAGGGTGCGGTCCGTCCTGATCTCCCGTCATGGTCCACATCGTAGCAACCAGGAAATGATTGCGTTGGAGATATCGTTGATGCTATTCAATGGTTTCACATCACCGACCGTTGGAGATCTTCATGTTCATCGCCTACGCCGTCGTCGGCGTCCTGCTCGCCCTCGTCCTCACCGCCTCGGCCACCTTCACCCTCCAGCGCAACGACCAGATCGTGGCGAACATGCAGAAGGTCCAGGTCCCGGACTCGTGGCTGCCGCGCCTGGCCACACTCAAGGCCGCGGGCGCGATCGGCCTGGTGGCCGGCCTGTGGGTGACTCCGCTCGGCGTGGCCGCGGCCGTCGGCGTGACCCTCTACTTCATCGGCGCGGTCATCAGCCACCTCCGGGTCAAGGACTACGAGCTGGCGCCGGCGGCGGTACTGACCCTGATCTCGGCGGCCGCCCTGGTGCTGCGCATCCTGGCCTGACCCTGACGAGTGACAGATATTGAAATCTGTCACTCGTCATGCCATTCTCGTTTCATGACGAAGAACGAGAGCACCTACGTGACCACCGACCGCCGCACTCTCGGGAGCACCGGCCCCACGGTCTTCCCGCTGGGGCTGGGCTGCATGGGGATGTCCGCCCTCTACGGGGAGGCGGACCGCGCCGAGTCGATCGCGACCATCCACGCCTATCTGGACGCCACCCCCGACGGCACGCACGCGCTGCTGGACACCGGCGACTTCTACGGCATGGGGCACAACGAACTGCTGATCGACGAGGCCCTGCGCACGGCGCCCGCCGAGGCCCGCGAGCGGGCGCTGACCAGCGTCAAGTTCGGCGCGCTGCGCACGGTCGAGGGTGGCTTCACCGGTTACGACGGCCGGCCGGAGGCCGTCAAGAACTTCCTGGCCTACTCGCTCCAGCGGCTCGGCCGGGACCACATCGACATCTACCGGATCGCGCGCGTGGACCCGGATGTGCCGATCGAGGAGACCGTCGGGGCCATCGCCGAGGCGGTCCAGGCAGGGCACGTGCGCCACATCGGCCTCTCGGAGGTCGGCGCGGACACCCTGCGCCGGGCCGCCGCCGTGGCCCCGATCTCCGACCTCCAGATCGAGTACTCGCTGATCTCCCGCGGCATCGAGACCGAGATCCTGCCGACCGCCCGCGAGCTCGGCATAGGGATCACGGCGTACGGGGTGCTGTCCCGCGGCCTGATCAGCGGCCACTTCACCCGCGACCGCGCACTGGCCCCGGGCGACTTCCGCGGCATGAGCCCCCGCTTCCAGGGCGACAACCTGGACCGGAACCTCGACCTGGTCGAGGCGCTGCGCAAGGTGGCCGAGGGCAAGGGCGTGAGCGTCGCCCAGACCGCGATCGCCTGGGTGCTCGCGCAGGGGCCGCGGCACGGGGTCGACATCGTGCCGCTGGTGGGCGCCCGGCGCCGGGACCGACTCGCCGAGGCACTGGGTGCCATGAACGTCTCCCTCGACGCCGCCGACCTGGCCGCCGTCGAAGAGGCCGTCCCTGCGGGCGCCGCGGCCGGCGAGAGGTACCCGGCGGCCCAGATGGCCCACCTCGACAGCGAGCACTGAGCTGACGGTACGGTCGTACCCATGCCTCCCGCTGCTGCCGAGCCCCTGACTCCCGAGCGCATCCTCGCGACCACCGAGGAGGTGCTGCGCCGCTTCGGTCCCACCAAGGCGACCGTGGTGGACGTGGCTCGCGCGCTGGGGGTCAGCCACGGCAGCGTGTACCGGCACTTCCCGTCGAAGGCGGCGCTGCGCGAGGCCGTCACGGACCGCTGGCTCGCCAGGAGCGTGGTCATGCTGGAGGAGATCGCCTCGGCCCCGACCGGGAGCGCTCCCTCCAAGCTGGAAGCGTGGCTGGAGGCCCTCTTCGAGGCCAAGCGCCACAAGGCGGGCGACGACCCCGAACTGTTCGCCACCTACACCGTGCTGCTCGCCGAGAACAGCGGCGTGGTGGACGCGCACCTGACCGAGCTGATCGACCAGCTGGGCCGGATCATCGCCGAGGGTGTCGCGGCGGGCTCGCTCGCCGCCGACGATGTGCCGGCGGCGGCCCGCGCGGTGTTCGACGCCACCGGCCGCTTCCACGACCCGCAGTACGCGGCCGACTGGCTCTCGCCGACGATCATCACCGAGTTCGAGGCGGTCACCGCCCTCGTGATCCGGGGCCTGCGCGCCTGACGCGGAGCCGCCATCAGCAGGGATCCGTCCGGAATCAGTCGACCCGGACACTTGATGATCATTTTTGCGCGTTTTGGTTGTCCGCGTCCTGTCAATGTCCTTACGGTCCCCCTACCGCACTTCATCAGGCACGTTCCAGGGGGAACCTTGTCCACTCCAGCAACTCACCACGCACGACCGGCACCTCCGAAGCGCTCGGGCGCCGCCACCGCCCTCGGCTGGATCCTGACCATCGCGTTCAACGTGGTCGCGCCGATCATCACGTACAACACACTCACCAAGGACCACGGCTGGAGCGAGTTCTCCGCGCTGATGCTCAGCAGCGCCTGGCCGGTGCTCGAAAGCGTCATCAGCCTGGCCTGGCGGCGCAAGCTCGACGAGTTCGCCGTCGTCACGCTGGTGTTCCTGGTGATCACCGCCGTCGTCTCGCTCGTCGGCGCGCACTCGGCCCGCGCCCTGCTCATCAAGGACTCGGGGGTCACGGGGCTCTTCGGGCTGCTCTGCCTGGGGACGCTGCTCGCGCCGCGCCCCCTGATGTTCTACTTCGGCCGCAAGTTCGCCACCGACGGCACCCCGGAGAGCACCGCCTGGTGGAACGGCCTGTGGCAGTACGAGGGCTTCCGCACCACCCTGACCCGGATGACCCTGGTGTGGGGTCTCGCGTACATCGCCGAGGCGATCGTCCGCATCGTGCTGGCCTACACGCTCAGCACGAGCACCATGGTGGTGCTCAGCCCGATCATGATCTACGCGGTGCTGGCCGCACTCGGCGTGTGGACCGCCATGTACGGGAAGCGGTCCCAGGCCGAGGGCGAGCGCCGCGCGGCCGAAGCGGCGGCCTCCTGATCCGGTCCCGCCCCGCGAAAAGACCGGTGGCCCGGTGCGCTGCGAGCGCACCGGGCCACCGGTCTTCGTGCGGCAGGACCTAGCAGCCGAGCAGGCGGCTGCCGAGGTAGGTCTGGATCTGGTCCAGGGAGACGCGCTCCTGCTTCATCGTGTCGCGCTCGCGCACGGTCACCGCGTTGTCGTCCAGGGTGTCGAAGTCGACGGTGACGCAGAACGGCGTACCGATCTCGTCCTGGCGGCGGTAGCGGCGGCCGATGGCGCCCGCGTCGTCGAACTCGATGTTCCAGAACTTGCGCAGGTCGGCGGCGAGGCCCTTGGCCTTCGGCGACAGCTGCGCGTTACGGGACAGCGGCAGGACGGCGACCTTGACCGGGGCCAGGCGCGGGTCGAAGCGCATCACGGTGCGCTTCTCCATGACGCCCTTGGCGTTCGGGGCCTCGTCCTCGTTGAACGCGTCGAGCATGAAGGCGAGCATGGCGCGGTTCACACCGGCCGCCGGCTCGATGACGTACGGGGTGTACTTCTCCTTCGTCTCCTGGTCGAAGTAGACGAGCTCCTGGCCGGAGGCCGCGGAGTGCGCCTTCAGGTCGAAGTCGGTGCGGTTGGCGACGCCCTCCAGCTCGGAGAACTCGTTGCCGCCGAAGTTGAAGCGGTACTCGATGTCGGCGGTGCGCTTCGAGTAGTGGGACAGCTTCTCCTTCGGGTGCTCGTACCAGCGGATGTTCTCCTCGCGGATGCCGAGGTCGCGGTACCAGTTCCACCGCTCCTGCATCCAGTACTCCTGCCACTGCTCGTCCTCGCCCGGCTTGACGAAGAACTCCATCTCCATCTGCTCGAACTCGCGCGTGCGGAAGATGAAGTTGCCCGGAGTGATCTCGTTGCGGAAGGACTTGCCCATCTGCGCGATGCCGAACGGGGGCTTCTTGCGCGAGGTGGTCTGCACGTGGGCGAAGTTGGTGAAGATGCCCTGGGCGGTCTCGGGGCGCAGGTACGCCTTCGAGCCGGTGTCCTGGGTCGGGCCGAGGTGGGTCTCCAGCATGCCGGAGAACTGCTTGGGCTCGGTGAACTGGCCCTTCACACCACAGTTGGGGCAGTTGATGTCGGCGAGACCATTGGCGGGCAGACGGCCGTGCTTGGCCTCGTACGCCTCTTCAAGGTGGTCCGCGCGGTGGCGCTTGTGGCAGGAGGTGCACTCGGTCAGCGGGTCCGAGAAAGTGGCGACGTGGCCGGAGGCCACCCAGACCTCGGGGGCCAGGATCACGGAAGAGTCGAGGCCGACGATGTCCTCACGCCCGGTGACCATGGCCTTCCACCACTGGCGCTTGATGTTCTCCTTGAGCTCGACACCGAGCGGACCGTAGTCCCAGGCGGCCTTGGAGCCGCCGTAGATGTCACTGCACGGGAAAACGAAGCCACGGCGCTTGCTCAGGCTGACGATGGTTTCGATCTTGTCGGCGGCCACGGTGCTCTCTTCATTACGAGGACGAACGGCGAAGTCTTTAGATTACCGGCGCCCGCACCCCCCCTTTCAAATCGGTTCCCCTTCCACGGCCGCCCACCCAGGCCTCCCACCTGGGTTTTTGACAATCGTTTCCATCTTTGATGAAAATGGATGTCATGAACGTACGACGCCTCATACCCACCGCCGCCCTCGCCGGAGCCGTCGCCCTCGGCGCGACGGCCCTGACCGCCTGCTCCGGAGCCGCCGCCGGCACCGGTGGCGGCAAGGACGGCAAGGTCGGCGTGACGGCGTCGTTCTACCCCATGGCCTTCCTCGCCGAGCAGATCGGCAAGGACCACGTGAAGGTCGACAGCCTGACCAAGCCCGGCGTCGAACCGCACGACCTGGAGATCACCCCGAGGCAGACCGGGCAGCTCGGCGAGGCCGACGTGGTCCTCTACCTCAAGGGCCTGCAGCCCGCCGTCGACAAGGGCGTCTCCCTGTCCGGCGTGAAGAACGTCGTCGACGCCGCGACCCTCACCGAGCTGGAAGTCCACGGCTCCGGCCACGACCACGGCGCCGAAGAGGGCCACGCCGAGGGCGAGGGCCACGACCACGGCCACGGCCACGGCGAGGGCGGCAAGGACCCCCACGTCTGGCTCGACCCCGTCAAGTACGCGGAGATCGCCCGGGGCGTCGGCGCCGCCCTGGAGAAGGCCGACCCCGGCCACGCCGCGGACTACAAGAAGAACACCGACGAGCTCGTCGGCAAACTGACCGCGCTGGACACGGAGTTCAAGGACGGCCTGCAGAACACAGCCTCCAGGACCTTCATCACCACCCACTCCGCCTTCGGCTACCTCGCCGAGCGCTACCGCCTCGACCAGGAGGCCATCTCCGGCGTCGACCCCGAGTCCGAGCCGAGCCCGGCCCGTATGAAGGAGCTCCAGGGCCTCGCGAAGCAGGAGAATGTCTCCACCGTGTTCTTCGAGACGCTGGCCAGCGACAAGACGGCCAGGACCCTCGCGGCGGACACCGGCCTGACGACCGATGTCCTGGACCCGCTCGAAGGAATCACCGACAAGTCCCAGGGCGCTGACTACTTCGAGGTCATGCGGTCGAACCTGAAGAACCTCCAGAAGGCGCTCGGAGCCAAGTAGATGACAGCAGCAACGGAGGCGCGAGCCATGCAGTCGACGCCGGCACAGGCAGCGGACCAGCCCGTCATATCCCTGCGCGGGGCCACGGCCTCGCTCGGCTCGCGCCCCGTGCTGCGCGGGGTCGACCTCACCGTCCGGCGCGGCGAGGTCGTCGCCCTGCTCGGCGCCAACGGCTCCGGCAAGTCCACGGCCGTGCGCGCCGTGGTCGGCCAGGTCCCGCTGACCGGCGGCGAGCTGTCCCTCTTCGGCACCGAGTTCAAGCGCTTCCGCTCGTGGTCGCGCATCGGGTACGTCCCGCAGCGCACCACGGCGGCCAGCGGGGTCCCCGCCACCGTCCGTGAGGTCGTCGCCGCCGGCCGCCTCGCCCGCTCCCGCTTCGGGATCCTGCGCAGGGCCGACAAGGCGGCGGTCGAGCGCGCGCTCACCTTGCTCGGCATGGAGCAGTACGGCTCCTCCTCGGTCAACGCCCTCTCCGGCGGCCAGCACCAGCGGGTGCTCATCGCCCGGGCGCTCGCCGTCGAACCCGAACTGCTGATCATGGACGAGCCGATGGCGGGCGTCGACCTCGCCAACCAGGAGGTCCTGGCGAACGCCCTGCGCGAGCAGAAGGCCCTCGGCACCACCCTCCTCCTGGTCCTGCACGAGCTGGGCCCGCTGGAGCCCCTGATCGACCGGGCCGTCGTCCTGCGCGACGGCTGCGTGGTCCACGACGGGCCGCCTCCGGAGGCCGTGGGCCAGCACGCACTGCCCGGCCACGACCACGTACACCCCCACGCGGCGCACGACGCCGAGCCCCTGCGGACGGGACTGCTGAGCTGATGGACCTCCTCGAATACGCCTTCATGCAGCGGGCCCTGATCGCGGCCGCCATCGTCGGCCTCACCGCTCCCGCGATCGGCACCTACCTGGTCCAGCGCCGCCAGGCGGTCATGGGCGACGGCATCGGCCACGTGGCGACCACCGGTGTCGGCCTCGGCTTCCTGCTCAACACCAGCCCGGTGTGGATGGCCTCCCTCGTTGCCGTCGTCGGTGCGGTGGGCATGGAGCACATCCGCTCCCGCGGAAAGACCAGCGGCGACATCGCGCTCGCCATGCTCTTCTACGGCGGCCTGGCCGGCGGTGTCATGATCATCAACATGGCCGGAGGCTCCACCGCCACCCTGAGCAGCTACCTCTTCGGCGGCATCACCACGGTCGCGCCGGAGGACGTCTGGGCCGCGGTGATCCTCGCCGTCTTCGTGCTCGCCGTCACCGTCGGACTGCGCCGCCAGCTCTTCGCCATCAGCCAGGACGAAGAGTTCGCCCGGGTCACCGGCCTGCCGGTGCGCGCGCTGAACCTCCTGATGGCCGTCACGGCCGCCCTCACCGTCACGGTGGCGATGCGGATCGTGGGCCTGCTGCTGGTCAGCGCCATGATGGTGATCCCGGTCGCGGCCGCCCAGCGGGTCACCCGCGGCTTCGCCGCGACGCTGTCGCTCGCCATGCTGATCGGCGTGCTGGTCTCCCTCAGCGGCGTGACCGCCACGTACTACCTCGACGCACCCTCCGGCGCGGCGATCGTGCTCCTCGCCATCGCCGTCTTCGTCGTGATGGCCGCCGTGTCGGCGCCCCTGGCCGGGCGCCGGGCGAAGGCGGCCCGCGCCACCACCGAAGAGGTCTGCACGAGGGACGATGTGAAGGTCTAGAAATGTCGGCCGCCTGGCACAATGGGCCGAGGCCGATACAAGGAGGAACCGGTGGCGACTGCGCCTGGCGAGATGAATACCGCGCCAGTACGAGGACGATCCACCCGGCAGCGGGCCGCGGTCGCGGCGGCGCTGGACGAGGTGGACGAGTTCCGCAGCGCCCAGGAACTCCACGACATGCTCAAGCACCGTGGCGACTCCGTGGGCCTGACCACCGTCTACCGCACCCTCCAGTCCCTCGCGGACGCCGGCGAGGTCGACGTCCTGCGCACCAGCGACGGCGAGTCCGTCTACCGCCGGTGCTCCACCGGGGACCACCACCATCACCTGGTCTGCCGCAAGTGCGGCAAGGCCGTCGAGGTGGAGGGCCCGGCCGTGGAGAAGTGGGCGGAGGCCATCGCGGCCGAGCACGGCTACGTGAACGTGGCGCACACGGTGGAGATCTTCGGCACCTGCGCCGACTGCGCCGCCGCGGGCCAGACGGCCTAGGTGTGTTGTTCGGGCAGGTTGGTGGCGCGGCTGGCGGGTGTCTGGCCTTGGATGCCGGTGTGGGGTCGGTGGTAGTTGTACCAGTGCAGCCAGTCGGTGAACGCTTGCATTCGTTGGTGGTCTGAGGTGTAGGGCTTCTGGTAGGCCCATTCCTCGAGCAGGGTGCGGTGGAAGCGTTCGACCTTGCCGTTGGTCTGTGGCCGCCAGGGCCGGGTCCGGCGTGGGCTGATGCCCAGGTCGCGGCAGGTGTCGTGCCAGGTGTTCTTGGTGTAGGCCCAGGCGTTGTCGGTCAGGACCCGTTCGATGCTGATGCCGTGGGCGGCGAACCAGGCCGTCGCCCTCCGCAGGAAGCCGGCGCAGGTCGGGGCGGTCTCGTCGGGGAGGTCTTCGGTGTAGGCGAGGCGGGTGTGGTCGTCGAGGGCGGTGTGGAGGTAGGCGTATCCGGTGCCGTGGCGGCGGTCCTTGTTCGGGCTGCCGGCGGCCCGGCCGAGGGCTTTGTGGCCGCCGCCGTCGGGGATCCGTCCGAGTTTCTTGACGTCGATGTGGACGAGTTCGCCGGGTCGGGCGCGTTCGTAGCGGCGGACGGGTTCGCCGATGGCCCGGTCGAGGGTGGCCAGGGGCGGCAGGCCGTGCCGGACGAGGATGCGGTGGGCGGTCGAGGCCGCGATGTGGCACCGGACCGCCAGTCGCAGCGGGCCGATGCGGTACTCGCGCCGCAGCCGGATCACCTCGGCCTCGACCTGGGCCGCCGTCCTGCCGGGCTGGTGGTGGGGACGGCTGGAGCGGTCACTCATTCCGGCGACGCCCAGGAGCCGGTAGCGGCCGGCCCAGCGGGATGCAGTCGTGTGGCTGACCTGGAAACGCTCCGCCGCCCGGCGCACGGGCCATCCGTCCTCCACGACACAACGCGCCAGTCTCAGTCGCCCGGTCTCGGTCAGCGGGGCATTACGGTGGACCACGAGGGCCTCCTGAAGTCGGCGTAGATGTCGCAATCCACACCGAACCCGGAGGCCCTCACCCATTTCAAGAACCCAGCCCGCGTGTCACCAACGTCCCCGGACAACACACCTAGGCCGCCTCTTTCGGATCTTGCCGGTCAAGCCCGCGTCGTCTGGTGCCGTGCCTCGCAAGGCGGAGGGGCGCCCGAGTACTGGACGTACTTGGGTGCTCCGACAACGCGGCGAGGTGCGGTGCCAGGCGGCGCGGGTCAGGCAAGATCCGAAAGAGACGGCCTTAGGCCGGCTAGACCCGCTTCAGGTTCCGGGCCAGGATCGCGCGCATGCGGTCGACGTCGCCGGGGTGCTCAGCGCCCCGCTTCGGCAGTGCCGCCACCGCGGCCGCACGCGTGCCCCCGAACAGGACGAACAGCTCCGGCGTCTCCGTGTACTGCACGAAGAGCGTCCAGTCCATCGTGTACGACATGGTCTCGCCCGTGGTCGCGGTGCCCCGATCGTCGGCCACCGTGCGGCACTCCCCGTACGGCTCCGCCACGGAGAACACCCGGCGGGCCATGCTGCGCCGGATCCAGAAGACACCGACGATCGCGACGGACAGGGCCGCGACCGCCGAGGCCACGAGCACGGCCGGGTGGGAGCCGTCGAGCAGGCCCAGCCCCACGGTGGCGACGGCCGTCAGCAGCGGCAGGAGCAGCGTCTCCGCCCGGCCCGCCGGCGTCCGGCGGGCCCGGGCCCGAATTGCTCCCCTGATGTCGGCGAGCGTCAGCCGGTAGGTGAAGGCGACCTGCTCCTGCTCCCCCGTCACCCCGGCCCGGCCGGTCTGCTCCGCCACCTGCTGACTGTGATCCCCACCCATGTTCATGCGGTGAGGATAACGGCAGCTCAGCCCGCTGAACCCTCGGCCTGGTTCGGGACGGCGCCGCCGAAGCGGCGGTCGCGCTGGGCGTACTCCAGGCAGGCCGCCCAGAGGTTGCGCCGGTCGAAGTCCGGCCACAGCACGTCCTGGAAGACCATCTCGGCGTACGCGCTCTGCCAGAGCAGGTAGTTGGAGGTGCGCTGCTCGCCGCTGGGGCGCAGGAAGAGGTCCACGTCCGGCATGTCCGGGTAGTACATGTACTTCGCGAAGGTCTTCTCGTTGACCTTCGACGGGTCCAGCCTGCCGGCCGCCACGTCACGGGCGATGGCCTGAGCCGCGTCCGCGATCTCCGCGCGGCCGCCGTAGTTGACGCAGAAGTACAGGGTCATGGCGTCGTTGTCGACGGTCTGCTCCTGCGCGACCTGGAGCTCCTGGACGACCGACTTCCACATCTTCGGCATGCGGCCGACCCAGCGGATGCGGATGCCCAGCTCGTTCATCTCGTCGCGGCGGCGCCGGATGACATCGCGGTTGAAGTTCATCAGGAAGCGGACCTCGTCGGGCGAGCGCTTCCAGTTCTCCGTCGAGAAGGCGTACAGGGAGAGGTTCTTGACACCCATCTCCAGGCAGCCCTTGAGCACGTCGAGCACGACGCCCTCGCCGACCTTGTGGCCCTCGGTGCGCGGCAGACCGCGCTCCTTGGCCCAGCGGCCGTTGCCGTCCATGACGACCGCGACGTGGTTCGGGACCAGCTCGCCGGGGATCTTCGGCGGGACCGCGCCGGACGGGTGCGGCTCGGGAACCTTGTACTCGCGGCGAGAGCGCCCCAGAATCCCGCGTCGTGCCATGTGTCCAGCTCCTATTTCTCGACGTATCGCAGGGAGCGTAGCCCGCGCTCCAGATGCCAGTGCAAATAGGCGGAGACCAGCCCGCTGCCCTCCCGCACGTGACGCGCCTCGCACGCGTCGGCATGCCCCCAGTCGCCCGTCAGCAGGGCGCTGAGCAGGGCGATGGCCTCCGATGAGGGTACGACGCTGCCGGGCACCCGGCAGTCCCCGCATACGACTCCGCCCGCGGCGACGGAGAAGTGCCGGTTGGGGCCGTGGATGCCGCACTTCGCGCAGTCCTCGAAGCTGGGCGCGTAGCCGTTGACGGCGAGGGAGCGCAGCAGGAAGGCGTCGAGGATGAGGTGGGGCTCGTGCTCGCCGCGCGAGAGGGTCCGCAGGGCTCCGACGAGCAGCAGGTACTGCTGCACGGCGGGCTCGCCCTCGTTCTCGGTGAACCGCTCGGCGGTCTCCAGCATGGCGGTGCCGGCGGTGTAGCGGGCGTAGTCGGTGACGATGCCGTTGCCGTACGGCGCGATGATCTCGGTCTGGGTGCAGAGCGGGAGGCTGCGGCCGATCAGTTCGCTGCCCCGGGCGAAGAACTGCACGTCGGCGTGGGAGAAAGGTTCCAGCCCGGCGCCGAATTTGGACTTCGTACGCCGGACCCCGCGGGCGACGGCCCGCACCCGGCCGTGGCCGCGGGTCAGCAGCGTGATGATGCGGTCCGCCTCACCCAGCTTCTGGGTGCGCAGCACGATGCCGTCGTCGCGGAACAGACTCATGCGCCCATTGTCCCGTACGGCGGCGGAACCACGGGCAGCGTGTCCCCGCCGTGAACGGCAGCGGCCCCGGCCGGGCGCGGGGCCCGGCCGGGGTCACCCCTTGGGAGGGTCAGGAGGCCGGCGTCCGGGCTTCTTCGCCCTCGCCCGACGGGGCCGGTACGGCTGCTGCGGACTCCTCGCCCGCCGTCGGCTGGGCGGGCAGTTCGACCTTGGGGGCGTCGTGGGCGCCTTCCTTGCCCAGGCCGTTGAAGACCAGGTTGAGGACGATGGCGGCCGTGGCACCGAGCGTGACACCGCTGTTGAGCAGCGAGGACAGGTCAGGGTCCATGTGCTTGCTGAAGAGGACCGGGACGGTCGCGGGGAGCAGGGCGAAGGCGAGGGAGACGCCGACGATCAGCGCGTTCTTCTCCTCCTTCAGGTCCACCTTGGCCAGGGTCTGGATACCGGCCAGGGCGACCATGGCGAACATGACGGTCGCGGCGCCGCCGAGGACCCCGTGCGGGACGGCGGCGACGATCGCGGCGGCCTTGGGCAGCAGACCCAGGACGATCATGAAGACACCCGCGGCGACCACCACGAACCGGCTCTTCACCTTCGTCATCCGCACCAGGCCGACGTTCTCGGCGAAGGCCACGTACGGGAAGGAGTTGAGGACACCGCCGAGTGCGGTCGCGGCGCCGTCGGCACGCAGGGCGCGGGCCACGGTCTCGCTGTCGACCTCCTTGCCGACGATGTCACCGACGGCGTAGGTGTCACCGGTCGTCTCGACCATGGTGATCAGCATGACGATGAGCATCAGGACGATCGGGAACCACTCGAACTTCGGGGCACCGAAGTGGAAGGGGGTGGTGATCCCGATCCACTCGGAGTTGCCGACGTCGCCGAACTTCGCGTCGCCGAGCAGGAAGGCGACGGTGGTGCCGACGACCAGGCCGAGGAGGATCGAGATGCTGGAGAGGAACGGCTTGCCGATCTTCATCAGGATGAGGATGAAGAGCATCGTGCCGCCGGCGTAGGCGAAGTTCTTCGGGTCTCCGAAGTCGGGGCTGCCGAGGCCGCCGGCCGCGTCGTTGAGACCGACCGGGATCAGGACGATGCCCAGCACGGTGATCACCGTGCCGGTGACGACCGGCGGGAACAGCCGCATCACCGTCCGGAACGCCTTGGCCGGGAGCCAGGCGAAGGCGAAGGTGGCGATGCCGGCGGTGATCACCGCGCCGTAGATGACCAGCAGGGCGGCGGTACCGCCCCCGGCGCCGAGACCGATGGCGATCATCGGGGAGACCGCGGTGAAGGTCACGCCCTGGATCAGCGGCAGGCGCGCACCGATCCGGCCGATGCCCCAGGCCTGGATGATCGAGGCGATACCGCAGGTGAAGAGGTCCGCGTTGATCAGGTAGACCAGCTGTTCAGGGCTCAGCTTCAGCGCGTTGCCGACGATGATCGGAACGATCACCGCGCCGGCGTAGAAGGCGAGTACGTGCTGGAAGCCGTACAGCGCGAGCTTGGGGAGGGGGAGCACCTCGTCGACCGGGTGCGTGCTCTGCTCTCCGTCGGTGGAAAGCCGGGCGGCGACACGTGCCATCTCAGCCTTGCCCTTCAAGGTAGGTAAGTGAGAGGAGATCTGGTTATCCCTGGGCGTAGTGGGTCGCTAACCCGTTGGTACGCCAGGGTTGTCAGTGCATTCACGTTGAAGTGAATCGAAGCCGCGCTGTGTTAACGGCGCCGTCTTGTCGTGTGACCGGAATTGAACGCCTGTGGGTGGCCTCACACATATCGTCGACTTCGACAAACTGTTGACGTTCAGGCCTGCCCGATCTGTAGGTTTCTCCAGTGGTGCGCAGCTCTCGACAGGGGTATGCGCGCAACGGTGCGGAGGCGGCCGTTCCCGCCGCGCACCCGTGAAGCACCTGCCCCGTGACGTGCGGATACGGAGTTTGCAGCCCTGATGGGAGGCAAACTCGAAGGCACTGTTCCGGCCGTCCGACTGGTGGACACATCGGGCACGGAGCGTGCGCCCGCACCCTTCACACGGCGTTCACACGTCCCGAAATGGGCCCTGCGAGGCCGGATCGTTACGTCGCGGAAGGCCGTTTCGGACGGAACGGGGCCCTCCGGAGTCCACGGATCGGACACGAGCGGCCCTGCGCGATGAATTCGCACAGGGCCGCTCGCAGTCGGATCCGTTTTCGGGTCCGCGCCGGATGCCCGCCGGATCCGCCGGATCCGCCGCGGATCCGTGGAACACCCCCGTCAGGGAGCGCGTACCGCCGACAGCAGCCGGGGCACCTCGTCCGTGTCGATCCGCAGCGCCGCGCCGACCGTCGCGAGCACCTCGCGCTCGGCCGGGGTGTACGGGCCGTCCGCGAGCGCGATACGGGCCCCCTGGAGCAGGATCGATTCACGGCCCGGGCCGGCCAGGTGCGGGGCCAGCGGTTCCAGGGCCTCGTGGAGCTCTATCGACAGCGCGGCCCCGCAGCACTCCGGGACGTCGTACAGCCCCAGCCGCCCCTCGTCCGTGGAGAGCGCCTCCACGAGGGACTCCAGCTGCTCCTCGGTGCAGTCCTGGAAGCCCGCGGTCCGTACGGCGCCCACCGCGGCCTCCAGCGCGCTGCGCGAGGCCGTTCCGCCCGCGGTGAGCACGGCCAGCGCCACGGTGTGCACGGCGTCGCGCAGGAGGGCCGTGAAGCGGGTCGTGGTGAGGTGGTCCAGGACGTCGGTGGCGAAGCGCGCACGGCAGCCCTGGCACTCGATGACGGGCCCGGCCTGCCCGCGGGGCAGCAGCGGCACCCCGAGGACGGTGAACCGGCGCCGTCCGGTCCTCCTGCGGTAATTGCGGTCCCCACCGCAGGCGGGGCAGAAGAACTCCCCGTCCCCCACGGTGCTCCAGGTGGTACGGGTGCCCCAGACCGTGAGCTTCCGGCCGTCCCCACCCCGAACTGGCAGCACGTCGCACCTCCGTAACCTTCCGGCAACATCGCCGGGTGGGCGTGATGTTAGCCACATCGGTGAGGATGCGTCAGTCGTGTGACAAGACAACATGTCCCGGGCCCCGGACTTGGCCGGTCTGCGTCCCCGGCGTCCCCCCACCCCCTCCCCGCCCCCTCTAGGGTTCGCCGCATGAACGAGAAGTCCTGTCTGGTCACCGGCGCCGCGAGCGGGATCGGCCGGGCCACCGCCCTGCTGCTGGCCCGTTCCGGGGCCCGGGTGACCGCGGCCGACATCAACGGCCCCGGGGTCGAGGCCCTGCGTACGGAACTGGCCGGCGAGGGGTACACGATCACCGCGGTCGCCGGTGACGTCTCCGACCCGGAGGCCAATCGCGCGATGGTCGCGGCCGCCGTCGGGGCCTACGGGCGCCTGGACGTCGCCGTGGCGAACGCCGGGGTGCTCCCCCTCTCCGACGTACGGGAGACCAGTCCCGAGGACTGGGACCACGTCATGGCGGTCGACGGCCGCGGAATGTTCCTGACCTGCAAGTACGCGATCGAGGCGATGACGGCGCAGCCCCGCCCCGGCGGGGCCCTGGTCTGTGTGTCCTCGATCTCGGGAGTGGCCGGGCAGGCCCGCCAGGCCGCGTACGGACCCGCGAAGTTCGTGGCGTCGGGGCTGACCAAGCACCTCGCGGTGGAGTGGGCCGCGCACGGGATCCGGGTCAACGCGGTGGCACCGGGAACCATCCGTACGGAGCGGGTGATCGCGCTGCAGGACGAGCCGGGCGGGCCGGAGTACCTGTCGGAGATCGAGGGGGCGCACCCGATGGGCCGGCTCGGGGAGCCCGAGGAGGTGGCCCGCGTCATCGCCTTCCTGGCCTCGGACGCGGCCTCGTTCGTGACGGGCGTGATCCTGCCGGTGGACGGCGGCTACCTGGCCCGCTGAGCCACCACACGGGCCCACGGGGGAACGACGGAACCCCGCCCCCTCCGCAAGGGAGGGAGCGGGGTTCACGTACGGGGGATCAGCGGCCCGCGCGGTTGACGGCGGAGATGACCGCCTTCAGGGAGGCTCGGGTGGTGTTGGCGTCGATGCCGATGCCCCACAGGACACGGCCTTCGATCGCGCACTCGATGTACGAGGCGGCCACGGCGGAGGCGCCCTCGCTCATGGTGTGCTCGGTGTAGTCCAGCAGGCGGACGTCGACGCCGATGCCGTTCAGGGCGTCGAAGAAGGCCGAGATCGGACCGTTGCCGGTGCCGTTCAGGACCGTCTCCACGCCGTCCACGACCGCCTCGACGGTCAGCGTGTCCGTGCCGTCCTTGTCGGTGGCCGTCGAACCGGAGCGCAGCTGGATGCGGCCCCACGGGTTCTCGGGGTTGGGCAGGTACTCGTCCTCGAAGACGGACCAGATCGCCTTCGGCGTGACCTCTCCGCCCTCGGAGTCGGTCTTGGCCTGGATGATCCGGGAGAACTCGATCTGCATGCGGCGCGGCAGGTCCAGCTTGTGGTCGTTCTTCAGGACGTACGCGATGCCGCCCTTGCCGGACTGCGAGTTGACCCGGATGACCGCCTCGTAGGAACGGCCGACGTCCTTCGGGTCGATCGGCAGGTACGGGACCGCCCACTCGAGATCATCGACGGTGACGCCAGGGCCCTGGGCGGCCGCGTCGGCCTCCATGGCGTCGAAGCCCTTCTTGATGGCGTCCTGGTGGGAGCCGGAGAAGGCGGTGTAGACCAGGTCGCCCGCGTAGGGGTGGCGCGGGTGGACCTCCATCTGGTTGCAGTACTCGCTGGTGCGACGGATCTCGTCGATCTGCGAGAAGTCGATCTGCGGGTCGATGCCCTGGGAGAACAGGTTCATGCCCAGGGTGATCAGGTCGACGTTGCCGGTGCGCTCGCCCTGCCCGAACAGGCAGCCCTCGATGCGGTCGGCGCCGGCCATCAGGGCCAGCTCGGCGGCGGCGACGGCGGTGCCGCGGTCGTTGTGCGGGTGCACGGAGATGCAGACGTGCTCGCGGCGCGTCAGGTTGCGGGCCATCCACTCGAAGCGGTCCGCGTGCGTGGACGGCGTCGAGCGCTCCACGGTGGCGGGCAGGTTCAGGATGATCTCGCGGCCCTCGGCCGGCTGCCAGACGTCGCAGACGGCCTCGCAGACCTCCAGGGCGAAGTCCAGCTCGGTGTCGGTGAAGATCTCCGGGCTGTACTGGTAGCCGAAGGTGGTCTCCGGGCCCAGCAGCTTCTCGGCGTACTCCATGACCAGGCGGGTGCCGTCGACGGCGATCTGCTTGATCTGCTCCTTGGAGCCGCGGAAGACGACCCGGCGGAAGGTCGGGGCGGTCGCGTTGTACAGGTGGACGGTGGCGCGCCTGGCGCCGACCAGGGACTCCACGGTCCGCTCGATCAGGTCCTCGCGGGCCTGGGTCAGTACGGAGATGGTGACGTCGTCCGGGATCGCGCCCTCTTCGATGATGGAGCGCACGAAGGCGAAGTCGGTCTCGCCGGAGGAGGGGAAGCCGACCTCGATCTCCTTGTAGCCCATGCGCACCAGCAGGTCGAACATCTCGCGCTTGCGGGCGGGGGTCATCGGGTCGATCAGCGACTGGTTGCCGTCGCGCAGGTCGGTGGAGAGCCAGCGGGGGGCCTTGGTGACGCGGGCGTCCGGCCAGGTGCGGTCGGGGATGTCCACCTGCTCGTACGAGCCGTACTTGTGGATCGGCATCCCGGAGGTCTTCTGGGTGTGGGTCGCGTTCGTGATGGGCGTGGGGCGACCGACAAAAGGCTGCTGGCTCATGGCGTTGGGCTCCTCGCGTGTCCGCGTGTAGTTCGCTGGGACGGCCGACGGCGGTAGTGAAAACCGCAACACCAAACTCCGCGGGGAGGGGGTCGGCCTACGACTACAGACCCTCGCCGCGGCAGCTAAGGAGAAGCAGCCCGAAACGCATGATGGGCCGAGCCTAGCCGAGCCGCGCCGTAACGCGAGGACCTGTTTCAGTATGCAAGACCCGAGGGTCCGATTTGCACCAAATGTGAGCCAAGCCTCGCTTGCTCCCGCCAGGTCCGGTTGTTCCGTCAATCCGGCGTTACCGCTTTCAGACAAGTGAATGAATCATGGTCGCAGGTAGTGACACCGTCATGACCCACTGCCACATTGCCGGGCATGAATGCCTCCCACGCTCGCCGCCACCACCCCGTCTTCTGCACGGTCGTACCGCCGCACCTCCTCGACAAGGCCGCCCTGTCCGAGGACTCCCGCCGCGCCGACCTCGCCCAGCGCACCCTGGAGCGGGACTCCCTGCTGCGCACCCGGCGCCGGGTCACCGCCGTCCGGGGAATCGTCCCCACCCTCGCCGCGCCGGCCTCCGACGACCCGGAGCGGACGATCTACGACGCCCAGCACCGCACCCGGCTGCCCGGGACGAAGGTCCGCGGGGAGGGCGACCCGCTGAGCAAGGACGCCACCGTCAACCGCGCCTACGCAGGGCTCGGGGCGACGTACGAACTCTTCCTGAAGGGCTTCGGCCGGCGCTCGATCGACGACTCCGGACTCCCCCTGGACGCGACCGTCCACTACGACGAGGACTACAACAACGCCTTCTGGGACGGTCAGCAGATGGTCTTCGGCGACGGCGACGGGGACCTCTTCCTCGACTTCACCGTGTCGGTGGACGTCATCGGCCACGAGCTGACCCATGGGGTCACCCAGTACACGGCGAACCTGACCTACCGCGGCCAGTCGGGCGCCCTGAACGAGTCGATGTCGGACGTCTTCGGCTCGCTGATCAAGCAGTACTCGCTGGAGCAGACGGCCGAGGAGGCCGACTGGCTGATCGGGGCCGGGCTGCTCGGCCCCAGCGTCACTGGGGTCGCGCTGCGCTCGATGAAGGCCCCGGGCACCGCGTACGACGACGACGAGCTCGGCAAGGACCCGCAGCCGGCCACGATGGACGGCTACGTGAACACCCACAGCGACAACGGCGGCGTCCACATCAACTCCGGCATCCCCAACCACGCCTTCTACATCGTGGCGACCGAGCTGGGCGGCAAGGCCTGGGAGCGGGCCGGGCAGATCTGGTACGACACCCTGACCGGCGGCGACCTCACCTCCCGGGCGGACTTCGCGGACTTCGCCCGGCTCTCGACCGCGGCGGCCGTGACCCGGTACGGGGACGGCGGTGCGGAGCACCAGGCGCTCCAGAAGGCGTGGTCCGCGGTGGGTGTCCCGCTCGCGGGGTAGAGGGCTCCCCATGCGCATTCAGGTGATACGGACGGGCGGCTTCGCGGGCATCGAGCGCCGGGCCGAGGTGGACACCGCGGGCCGGCCGGACGAGAACGAGTGGCAGGCCCTGGCCCAGCTCGCGCTGCGGCCCGGTCCGCCGGGCGACCCGGCGGACCGGGTACGGGACGGCTTCTCGTACCGGATCACGGTCGACGGGCGGACGGTGGCCTGCGCGGACCCCAACCTGTCGGACGCCCAGCGGGCGCTGATCTCGCGCGTGCTGAAGGAGGGCGCCTGAGCAGGTCCGGAAAGGAGGTGCCCGCGCGGCGCCGCTTTGTTTGGATGGCCGGATGACCGACCACATGATCGATTCGACGCTGTCCGAGCTTGAGCGGTACTACGACACGGTGCCGCGGGTGGGCGGGGCCCGCGCCGAGGACTTCGGCCCGCTGACCCTGTTCGTCCAGGAGGGCGCGGGCTGGCCGTACTACGCGCGGCCCGCGCTCGGGGGCCCCGAGGCGACCCGGGCCGACGTGGAACGGGTCTGGGAGCGCCAGCGGGAGCTGAAGGTTCCCGAGGCCTTCGAGTGGGTGGCCGAAACCAGCCCCTCGCTCCGTGCCGCGGTGGAGGCGGCGGGACTCCATGTCCACGCGCACCCGCTGATGGTCCTGGACCCCTCGGCCGAAGTCCTTTCCCCGCATCCGGAAGTCCGCCTGCTCGACGCCGGCGACCCTCTGCTCGCCGCCGCGGTGACGGTCCCGTCCCTGGCCTTCGCGGCCCCGGGCACGGCGGTCGGCGAGGCGGGCCCCGCCGAGCTGGCGGCGGCGCTGACGGATCCGGCGGCCGAGGCGGGCCGGGCCCGGGTGTCCGGGAAGCTGGCAGCGGGCACCACGGTCCTGGCCGCGGCCGTACGGGACGGTGTGGTGCTCTGCGCGGGCCAGTACAACCCGGTCGGGGACGTCGTGGAGGTGGTGGGCGTCGGCACCCTCCCGTCGGCCCGCCGCCAGGGCCTGGCCCTCGGGGTCACGGCCGCCCTGGTCGCGGAGGCCCGGGCGCGCGGGGCCCGCACCGTCTTCCTGTCGGCGGGCGACGAGGACGTGGCCCGCGTCTACGCCCGCATCGGCTTCCGCCGGGTGGCCACGGCCCTGATCGCCGAACCGCAGGTGTGACGCGCCCGCTCGGGCAGCGGGCGGCATCCCTCTTTGCCGGGTCGGCAACAAAGTTTGCCGTAGGTCGCCGGGCGGGCGGAGCATCGGCCCCACCGGCACCCGTACTGGAAGAGGAAGCCATGACCGAGCACGCGCACACCCGCCCGCACACCCACCACCAGCCCGAGCCCGGGACGGCGGCGGGCGAGGAGTTCTGGGACGGCCGGTACGGGGAGAACCACCGCATCTGGAGCGGCGAGCCCAACGCCATGCTGGTGCACGAGGTGTCCGCCCTCGCCCCGGGCCGCGCCCTGGACCTGGGGTGCGGGGAGGGCGCCGACGCCGTATGGCTGGCCCGCCGCGGGTGGACGGTCACCGGGACCGACATCTCCGGGGTCGCCCTCGGCCGGGCGGCCGAGCACGCGGCGGAGGCCGGGGTCACCGACCGCGTCTCCTTCGCCCGGCACGATCTGACGGAATCCTTCCCGCAGGGGGAGTTCGACCTCGTCTCCGCGTGCTTCCTGCACAACTACGGGGACTTCCCCCGTGACGCGGTCCTGCGCACGGCCGCCGCGGCCGTGGCCCCGGGCGGCACCCTGCTGGTGGTCGGGCACGCGGGCTGGGCGCCGTGGCAGGAGGAGCGGGAGGAGGCGCACTTCCCCACGCCCGAGGAGGTCCTCGCCCAGCTGGAGCCCGTCACGGCGGGCTGGGAGGTGCTGCGGGCCGAGGAGACCGAGCGGGTCCAGAACCAGCCCGACGGAACGCCCGGGACCCGTACGGACAACGTGGTCCGGGTGCGCCGGCCCGCGTAGCCCGAGGGAACCACGGACGGACGGAACGACGAACGGACGCCGCCCCCGCACGGGGACCGGCGCCCGTTCGTCGTCGTGTCTCAGAAACCGAGCTTGCGCAGCTGCTTGGGGTCCCGCTGCCAGTCCTTGGCGACCTTCACGTGCAGGTCGAGGAAGACCGGGGTGCCGAGCAGCGCCTCGATGTGCTTGCGCGACTTCATCCCGACCTCCTTAAGGCGGGAGCCCTTCGGGCCGATGATGATGCCCTTCTGGCTCGGCCGCTCGATGTAGACGTTGGCGTGGATGTCGAGCAGCGGGCGGTCCGCCGGACGGTTCTCGCGCGGGATCATCTCCTCGACGACCACGGCGATGGAGTGCGGGAGCTCGTCCCGGACGCCCTCCAGCGCGGCCTCTCGGATCAGCTCCGCGACCATGACCATCTCGGGCTCGTCGGTGAGGTCGCCCTCGGGGTACAGCGGCGGGCTCTCCGGCAGCAGCGGCGCGATCAGGTCGGCCAGCAGCTGGACCTGGGTGTCGCCGACGGCCGAGACGGGGACGATCTCGGCCCACTCGAAGCCGAGCTCGGCGCCGAGCTGGTGCACGGCGAGGAGCTGCTCGGCCAGCTGCTTGGACTCGACCAGGTCGGTCTTGGTGATGATGGCGATCTTGGGGGTCTTCTTGATCCCCGCAAGCTCCTTGGCGATGAACTTGTCGCCGGGGCCGAGCTTCTGGTCGGCCGGCAGGCAGAAGCCGATGACGTCGACCTCGGCCCAGGTGGTCCGTACGACGTCGTTGAGGCGCTCGCCGAGCAGGGTGCGCGGCTTGTGCAGGCCGGGCGTGTCCACGAGGACGAGCTGGGCGTCGGGGCGGTGCACGATGCCGCGGACGGTGTGGCGGGTGGTCTGCGGCCGGTTGGAGGTGATCGCGACCTTGGTGCCCACGAGTGCGTTGGTGAGGGTCGACTTCCCCGCATTGGGGCGGCCGACGAAACAGGCGAACCCCGCACGGTGCGGGGCGGTGGACTCGGGGGAACGATCGCTCATACGGGCCATTCTCCCCGATGCGGCTCCCAGCGCCGACCAGATCACGGCGACAAGGGCCGGCACGGCCGTGAGCGAGGGGTACTCGGCGAGGTCCGCACGGCCCTGAGCTGTGGTTCCGTCGGCCCGGGCGCGCACCGTGACCTCGGCCCATTCCGCTCTGGGCGCGCCCTCCCAACGGGCGCCGAGCCGTACTTCCTGACCCGGCAGCAGTTCGGCGGGCAGCCCGCCGAGCTCGCGGGCGAGGAGCGGCCGGCCGAGTGCCCCGGCGGCGGTGAGGGTGGCCCGGGGGCGGAGGGTGACGTTGCCGATGTTGTGGAGCGTGTACGAGACGTCCGCGCCGGAGCCGCGCCGGTTCACGGTGACCCTCCGGACGGTGAGGGCGGGGGCGGTGGGTCCGGTCACCCGCAGGTACAGCCGGGCGGCGACGGCCTGCTCCACGCCGATCCCCCGGCCGGTGCCGGCCGCGACGGCCGGCCGTTCCTCCAGTGCCACGACGGCGCCGGGGTGGTCCCCCGGCTCCGCGCGGTCGGGGACGGTGAGGGTGAAACGGACGGAGACCGACGAGCGGGCCGCCACGGTGACCCGCTCCCGGTCGAGCTTCGCCCACGCGGCGGTGGCCAGCCGCGGCTCGTCGGGCCCGCGCAGGGCGAAGCCGCCGTCGCGGGCGGTGTTGTAGGCGTCGGCGGCGTACAGCCGGAAGGTACGGGGCCGGTCGGTGCGGTTGGTGACGGTGACGGCGTCGGTGACGTCCTGGCCGGGCGCGGCGGCGAGGTAGAAGCAGGGCCGCTGTCCGACGCCTGTCGCGGCGGGCAGCACGGACCACTGCCCGTTGTCCGCGGACTCGGCCGGCGCGGCGAGCAGGAGGACGATCCCGGCGGCAAGAACAGCACCGGCGGCAATCGAGGCGCGGGGTCCGGGGCGGAGCCCCGGGAAACGGAGAAAGGGCGGGGCGGGGAGAGCCCCGCGCAGCGGCTGCCGCAGCCGCGGGCGGCCGGTCACGACAGGGTCAGCGACAGTACCGCCGTGTACGCACCCGGCGGGGTGTACGGCGGCACCTTGAGGGTGACCGTGGCGTCGATCGTGAAGGTGCCGCCGACCAGCGGGGCGTCGGGGGTGGAGGCCAGCAGGGCCCCCTCCGGGCCGACGACGCCCGCGCTGCCCGGCGTACAGGTGCTGCTGCTGCCCGCGGCCGCCACGCACCTCGGGGTCCAGGACAGGGAGGCGCCCGGGATGCGGATCCCGCCGGGTCCGGTGAAGTCGGTGACCTTGCCGATCAGGGACCAGCCGGCCGGGCCGCCCCGGGCGTCGGTGACGGTCACCGTCCCGATCCGGCCGGGGGCTGCGCCGCCGTCGCCGTACGGGACGGCGCCCAAGGTGATGTCCTCGCCGGTCTGGGTCATGCCGAGCACGCCCGGCTCGACGGTGGCCGTGACCTTCCGGGTGGCTGAGGACGGCGGCGGAGCCGCGTCGATGACCGTGTACGCGGCCGGGCCCGAGCCCTGGCGCGCCGACCAGGTGCCGCCCTCGTAGGCGATCACCGCGGTGGTGGCCTTGTCCGTGACCGGCAGCTCGACCAGGGCCGTGCCCAGCTCGTCGGCGGTGGCGCTCACCCGGTCGGCGGTCTCGGCGGCGCCGGCCCGGCCGGCCACCGTGACGGCCGCGCCCGGCGGGAAGCCCGCGGCGGTGACCTTGACCTTGGCGCCCGGCCGGCCCTGGGCCGCGCCGAGGAAGACGGTGCGCAGGTTGGCCGTCGGCAGCGCGGTCGCGGTCAGGCGGGCGGAGACGGGAGTTGCGGATGCGGCATCGGCGGTGCAGGTGGTGTCGAGGTCCAGGAGGTGGCCGGTGTGCAGGGTGTAGCTGCCCGGGGCGAGCGTGGTCTCGCCGGGCGCGGTGACGGTGAACGTGCCGGTCATCGTGACGGCGGGGAGGGGCGCGCCCGCCGGGACGGGATCGTTGCGCTTGGCCCCGACCACCGTGACCTCGCCGGTCTGGGCGCCCGCCAGCAGGATCCGGCCGGTCGGGGTCAGCACGTCGGCGGGGAGTTCGCCGCCCGCCGGGTTGAGGGCGGGGGTCCGGACCACCTGGTAGGTCACGGTGACGGTGTCGCCGACCTGCGGGGCCGGGTTGTCGACGGTGATCCGCGCGGTGGTCGGCCCGTCCGCGGGCGGGAGCCCGGCCTCCTGGGGCGCCGGACAGTGGGTCGGGAAGTCCACCTGGCCGGGGGGTGTCTCGCCCTCGGCCGCGGCGGGCGCGCTCAGCGCGCTCCCGGTCGTGGCCGCCAGCACGGCCAGGCCCACGGCCGCCGGCCATCTCCGCTTCCGCGCCCCGATCCGCACTGCCCGCCCCCTGGGTTCCCGCGCGCCCGAGCCCGGCGCTGGGGGTCATTCACGAGCGGGGGGCGGGAGAAGTCAATGCGCGGGTCCGGCAGTAACTGATGGCCCATCAGGAGATGGCAGGTTGCCCGTCCCGTCTGCCGCACGGAAGGTGCGCCGGTAGGCCGTGGGGCTCACTCCCAGCGCCGCCTGCACGTGCTTGCGCAGGGACTGGGCCGTACCGAAGCCGCTGTCCCGCGCCACCTGCTCCATGGGCAGCTCCGTCTGCTCCAGCAGCTGCCGGGCCCGCTCCACCCGCCGGCCGACGATCCACTGGCCGGGGCTGACGCCCGACTCCTCGCGGAACCGGCGTGTGAACGTCCGTACCGACATGGCCTCCTGCCGGGCCAGGTCGGTCAGCCGGAGCGGTTCGTGCAGCCGGTCCAGCACCCAGGCGCGGGCCGCCGTGGTGGTGGCGAGCTGCGGCTCCGGCATCGGGCGCGCGATGAACTGCGCCTGCCCGCCCTCCCGGTGGGGCGGTACGACGGTCCGCCGGGCCACCTCGTTGGCGACGGCCGTGCCGTGGTCGCGGCGCACGATGTGCAGGCACAGGTCGACACCGGCGGCGACTCCGGCCGAGGTCAGCACGTCCCCGTCGTCGGTGTAGAGGACGTCCGGGTCGACCCGGACGGCCGGGAAGAGCCGCTGGAAGTGCTCGGCGGAGGCCCAGTGGGTGGTGGCGGGGCGCCCGTCCAGGTACCCGGCCGCGGCGAGTACGTAGCCGCCCGTGCAGATGGAGACGAGCCGGGTGCCGGGCCGGATGTGGGCGAGGGCCGCCGCGAGCTCGCCGGTCAGCCGGCCCTCCTCGTGGACCGGGCCCAGCTCGTACGAGGCCGGCACCACCACGGTGTCGGCGGTGGCCAGCAGCTCCGGGCCGTGCTCGACGTGGATCGCGAAGTCGGCGTCCGTGCGCACCGGCCCCGGGGCGAGCCCGCACGTGAGGATCTCGTACAGCGGCCGCCCGGCCGGGTCCTTGGCCCGCCCGAAGATCCGGTGCGGGATACCGAGCTCGAAGGGCAGCAGCCCGGTGAGGGCGAGGACGACGACCCGGTGTGCCTTCTTCTCCGACTCCATGGCCCGATCGTAGCGAAGCATGACAGTCAAGCCACTTTCGTACGGTCCCCGGGTGGCCGGAAGCTGTCGGCGTGCCCCAGACAGCCCCCGCCTCCGCTCCCGTGGACCGCCGCTCCCCACACCGGCCCGCCCGCGTCCACCGCGCCTGGTTCGTCGCCGCCGTCACCTTCGTGACGATCATCGGCGCTGCCGGCTTCGCCTCCCTGCCCGGACTGCTCGTCGAGCCGCTGCACGCGGAGTTCGACTGGTCGCGCGGGACCATCGGCCTCGCCGTCTCCGTCAATCTCGCGCTGTACGGGCTCACCGCCCCCTTCGCCGCGGCCCTGATGGACCGCTTCGGCATCCGCCGGGTCGTGGCCCTGGCCCTGCTCGTCATCGCCTCGGGCTCGCTGGCCACGGTGTGGATGACCGCGCCCTGGCAGCTGGTGCTGTTCTGGGGCGTCCTCGTGGGGCTGGGCAGCGGCTCCATGGCCCTGGCCTTCGCGGCGACGGTGACGGGCCGCTGGTTCACCGCCCGCCGCGGGCTGGTCACCGGCATCCTGACCGCGGCCGGGGCCTCCGGCCAGCTGGTCTTCCTGCCGCTGCTGGCCTGGCTGGTCGAGCACCACGGCTGGCGCCCGGCGACGGTGACGGTCTCCCTGTCGGCCCTGGCCGTCGTCCCCTTCGTGTGGCTGCTGCTGCGCGACCACCCGGCGGACGTGGGGCTCGCGCCGTACGGCGGCACGTACGCGCCGAAGCCGGCCCCGGTCCCGGGCGCGGCCCGGCGCGCCCTGCGGGTGCTCCTCGACGCGGCCCGGACCGGCCCGTTCTGGCTGCTGGCCGGTACGTTCGCGATCTGTGGGGCCTCGACCAACGGCCTGGTCAAGACCCATTTCGTGCCCGCCGCCCACGACCACGGCATGCCGGTGACGGCGGCCGCGGGGCTGCTGGCGGTGGTCGGCGTGTTCGACGTGATCGGCACGGTGGCCTCGGGCTGGTTCACGGACCGCTTCGACTCGCGGCGGCTGCTGGCCGTCTACTACGCCTTGCGCGGGGTCTCGCTGCTCTTCCTGCCGATGCTGCTGGCACCGACGGTGCGGCCGCCGCTGCTCTTCTTCATCGTCTTCTACGGCCTGGACTGGGTCGCGACCGTCCCGCCGACGATCGCCCTGTGCCGCGAGCACTACGGGGACGACGGCGCGATCGTCTTCGGCTGGGTCCTGGCCTCGCACCAGGTCGGCGCGGCACTGGTGGCCTTCCTGGGCGGCCTGACCCGCGACCTCACGGGCTCGTACGACACCGTCTGGTACGCCTCGGGCGCGCTGTGCGCGATGGCCGCGCTGATGGCGATGACGATCCGCCGCCACCGCCGCTAGCCTCCCGGCCGGGGCAACCACTCCCCCTGCGCCGGCCCGCCCCGCCGGCGTTCGAGACCCGGGCCACTTCCAGCCCCGCCGGCGTTCGAGGCGCGGGCCACTTCCAGCCTCGCCGGCGTTTGAGGCGCGGGGTCTGGGGCGGAGCCCCAGGAAACCCGGCTCCGCCGGGCACCGGGCTCCGCCCGGACCCTCGCCTCAAACGCCGGCGGGGCTGACTTTGGCCGGGCCAAGGCTGAAATGTGGCTCGGCCGAGGCTGGGATGGTGCCGCCGGCGGGGCTGACTTCGGCCGGGCGGGGAGTTGTCGGTCGGCCCCGCCGGGAGGCTAGGGGCCGGCCGGGGTCGTCGACTTCAGGGTGCCGTCCGGGGCCGCCAGGAGGACCGGGGTGTCCGGGCCGCCGAGGTCACGGACGGCCGCGCGGTCCGCCTCGGCCGGGGCGTCGGCCGCGCTGACGACGGCCGCCGCCTCCAGCGACCGCGCACCGCTCGCCACCGCCATCGCGACCGCGGTCTGCAGCGCGCTCAGCTTCAGGGAGTCGAGCGCCACCGTCCCGGCGACGTACGTGCGGCCCGTCTCGTCCCGCACCGCCGCCCCCTCGGGCACCGCGTTGCGGGCCCGGGCGCTGCGCGCCAGCGTGATGATCTTGCTGTCCTCGGGGTCGATCCCGGTGCTCTCCGTCATGGTCGAAAGCATAGGGAGCGCCACTGTCCGGCCGTGCAACGACCCCGTCGGGGCCCCCGATCAGGGCCGGTCGAGCTTCAGCCGCTCCACCCGCGGCAGCCCCGCCACCACCAGGTCGTAGGAGTCCTCGACGAGCTCACGGAGCATCGCGTCGGGGACCCCGCCCACCGTCACCGTGTTCCAGTGCCGCTTGTTCATGTGGTAGCCCGGCACGATCGCCTCGTGCTCCTCGCGCAGCCGCACCGCCAGCTCCGGGTCGCACTTGAGGTTGACCTTGAGCGGTTCCGCGTCCAGCGCCGACAGCGCGAACACCTTGCCCAGCACCTTGAACACCGAGGTCTCCGGAGTGAAGGGGAACTCCTCCACCGCCGCGTTGAAACCCAGGCAGAACGCGCGCAGTTGCTCCGGGGTCATTCCCCCTCCTCCCCCGCGGTCTCCGCCGCGGCCACCGGCTCCACCAGAACCGTCACGATCTTGTTCCGCCGGCCCGCCGGGGATTCGGCGGTCAGCCGCAGCGGACGCCCGTCCGGCAGTTCCACCACCGAGGAGGCGCCCGCGATCGGCACCCGTCCCAGCGCCTTCGCCAGCAGTCCGCCGACCGTCTCCACGTCCTCGTCGTCGAAGGCCTCGACCTTGAACAGCTCACCGAGGTCGGTGATGTCGAGCCGGGCGGTGACCCGGTAGCGGTCCTCGCCGAGGTCCTCGACGGGCGGGAGTTCCCGGTCGTACTCGTCCGTGATCTCGCCGACGATCTCTTCGAGGATGTCCTCGATGGTGACGATGCCGGCCGTGCCGCCGTACTCGTCGATGACGACGGCCACGTGGTTGCGCACCTGCTGCATCTCGCGCAGCAGATCGCCCGCGTTCTTGGTGTCCGGCACGAAGACGGCCGGCCGCATGGCGGTCGAGACCAGGTCGGCCTCGGCCTCCCGGCTGATGTGCGTCTTGCGGACCAGGTCCTTCAGGTAGACGATCCCGACTATGTCGTCCTCGTTCTCCCCGGTCACCGGGATGCGGGAGAAACCGGAGCGCAGCGCGAGCGTGGTCGCCTGACGGACCGTCTTGTACCGCTCGATGCAGACGAGGTCGGTGCGCGGCACCATCACCTCGCGCACCAGCGTGTCGCCGAGCTCGAAGACCTGGTGCACCATGCGGCGCTCGTCGTCCTCGATCAGCGATTCCTTCTCCGCGAGGTCCACCATGGCGCGCAGCTCGGCCTCGGAGGCGAAGGGCCCCTTGCGGAAGCCCTTCCCGGGCGTGAGCGCGTTGCCGATGAGGATCAGCAGCTGCGGGATCGGCCCCATGATCCGGGCCAGCGGTACGAGGACGTACGCGGCCGCGGTCGCCGTGTTCAGCGGGTGCTGGCGGCCGATCGTGCGCGGGGAGACGCCCACGGCGACGAAGGAGACGAGCACCATCACGGCGATGGCCACGAGCAGCGCGGTCCAGTTCTCGCCGAACTCGTCGAGGCAGACGTAGGTGACGAGCACCCCGGCGGCCATCTCGCAGGTGACCCGGACGAGCAGGGCCACGTTGAGGTAGCGGGTGGGGTCGCCGGCGACCTGGGCGAGCTTCTCGCTGCCGCGCCGGCCCTCCCGTACGGCCTGCTCGGCGCGGAAGATCGAAATGCGGGCGATCCCGGACTCGGCGCAGGCCGCGAACCAGGCCACCACCACCAGCAGTACCGCGCCGGTGATCAGCTGCGCGGCGTTCACGAGACGGTCGGAGCCGGGGACGGACCGGTCATGCCGCGCTCACCGCGCCAGCCGTCGACGATGGCCGCCTGGAGGCCGAACATCTCCGCCTTCTCGTCCGGCTCCTCGTGGTCGTAGCCGAGCAGGTGCAGCACTCCGTGGACGGTCAGGAGCTGGAGCTCCTCGTCCATGGAGTGCTGCGTCGGGGCTTCCTCGCCCTGCCGCTTGGCGACCTCTGGGCAGAGCACGATGTCGCCGAGGAGCCCCTGCGGGGGCTCCTCGTCGTCCTTGGACGGCGGACGGAGCTCGTCCATCGGGAAGGACATGACGTCGGTCGGACCGGGCAGATCCATCCACTGGATGTGGAGCTGCTCCATGGCGTCCTCGTCGATGACGATGACGGACAGCTCGGAGAGCGGGTGGATCCGCATCCGGGTGAGCGCGTAGCGGGCGATGTCGAGGATCGCCTGCTCGTCGACCTCGGTTCCGGACTCGTTGTTGACGTCGATCGACATGGTGCGCTGGGTTCTACTTCCGCTGGTGGCCGTTCACGGCCTGCTGGCTGTCGTCGTACTTCTCGTACGCGTCGACGATACGGCCGACCAGCTTGTGCCGGACGACATCCTCGGACGTGAGCCGCGAGAAGTGGATGTCCGGGACCCCTTCCAGGATGTCCTGCACCTGGCGCAGACCGCTCCTGGCGCCACCCGGCAGGTCGATCTGGGTGACGTCACCGGTGATCACGATCTTCGAGTCGAAGCCGAGCCGGGTCAGGAACATCTTCATCTGCTCGGTGGTCGTGTTCTGCGCCTCGTCGAGGACGACGAACGCCTCGTTGAGCGTGCGTCCGCGCATGTACGCCAGGGGTGCCACCTCGATCGTGCCCGCCGCCATCAGCCGCGGGATCGAGTCGGGGTCGATCATGTCGTGCAGTGCGTCGTAGAGCGGGCGCAGGTACGGGTCGATCTTGTCGAAGAGGGTGCCCGGCAGGAAGCCGAGCCGCTCCCCCGCCTCGACGGCGGGCCGGGTCAGGATGATCCGGCTGACCTGCTTGGACTGGAGGGCCTGGACGGCCTTGGCCATGGCGAGGTAGGTCTTGCCGGTACCGGCGGGGCCGATGCCGAAGACGATCGTGTTCTTGTCGATCGCGTCGACGTACCGCTTCTGGTTGAGGGTCTTGGGTCGGATGGTGCGGCCGCGGCTGGAGAGGATGTTCTGGGTGAGCACCTCCGCCGGCGTCTCGGCAGGCCCGTCGCCGTTGCCGTTGCCGCTCGCCTTGAGCATGGCGATCGAGCGTTCCACTGCGTCCTCCGTCATCGGCTGCCCGGTGCGGAGCACCAGCATCATCTCGTCGAAAAGCCGCTGGATCAGGGCGACTTCCGCCGCTTCACCGATCGCGCTGACCTGATTGCCCCGAACATGGATGTCGGCCTTCGGGAAGGCCTTCTCGATCACGCGCAACAGGGCGTCGCCCGAGCCGAGCACGGTCACCATCGGGTGCGTGGCCGGAACGGTGAAGTGGGCTCGCGCCTGCCCCGGCGCAGGGATGTGGGCTGTCGGTGTCTGAGTCATGGGCCGGCACTGTGGCCTGCGCATACCTCCCGCTGAGGGGCCGCGCCGATCGACGACCTCCGGAGTACCAAGCGTACGTCTCCGCCGCTGCATCCCCGAGAGGTTTTACCGCCCGATCCCGCCGCTAGACCGAGTGCCGGAAGCCGATCGTCGGTACGGCCCTGCGCCGGGCCGCCGGGGTCCCGCCCGGCGGGACCAGATCGTCCAGGAAGCCGTACCGGCCGCGCAGCTCCCGCGGGGCGTCCCGCCACCAGTGGGCCACCTCCGGCCAGCCGGGGGCCGACAGGGAGCCGCCGAACTCCTGCACCGACAGGGCCGCCGTCAGCCCGGCGAAGGCCAGCCGGTCCGCGAGCGGCCAGCCCGCCAGGGTGCCGGTCACGAAGCCCGCCACGTAGACGTCGCCCGCGCCCGTCGGGTCCAGCTCGTCCACCGTGATCCCGGGGACGTGCGCGGTCTCCCCGGTGCGCCCGTCCACCGCGTACGAGCCCTCCGCGCCCATCGTCACCACGGCGATCGGCACCTTCTCGGCCAGCGCCCGGGCCGCGGCTCTCGGACAGTCGGTCCGGGTGTAGCGCATCGCCTCGCCCGCGTTCGGCAGGAAGGCCTCGCAGTGCTCCAGGTCGGCCAGGGCCCCCAGGTCCCAGCGGCCGCTCTCGTCCCACCCCACGTCCGCGAAGATCCGCGAGCCGCGCCGGGCGGCCTCGCCGATCCACTCCTCGCCGCGGCCGGGTCCCAGCGCGGCCACGGCCGCGCGGGCCCGGGGCGGGCACTGCGGGAAGGGCCCGGGGCCCGCCGGCGGAGGAGCCTCGTGGCCGTGCGAGACCATCGTGCGCTCGCCCTCGTAGGCCATCGAGACGGTGACGGGGCTGTGCCAGCCGGGAATGGTGTGCGACATGGACAGGTCGATGCCCTCGCCCTGTTCGAGGGCGTCCCAGCAGTACTCGCCGTAGTGGTCGTCCCCGAAGGCGGCCGCCAGCGAGGTGCGCAGGCCGAGCCGGGCCAGGGCGGTGGCCATGTTGGCGACGCCGCCGGGGCTGGAGCCCATACCGCGCGCCCAGGACTCCGTACCGCGCACCGGGGCCGAGTCGAGGCCGGTGAAGATGATGTCGAGGAAGACCGTTCCGGTCAGGAAGACGTCACAGCCGGGTTCCTGGGGGTCACGCAGCGGACCGAGCGGGTCCACTGCTGCTGCGCGGATTTCGTAGTCCCGACCGGTCACGGCGATCTCCCCGTTGTTTCTCGAAGGCCCGTTTCTGCATGACGTTTTCCCGTGGAAAGCTGCCAGCCCTGCCCATCCCGGGAGGGACCAAAACCCAGTGTGGCGCAGATCACCCATGGAAAGCAGTTCGTCACTGGGACCCTCCTCGGGCCCCTAGGGCCCCTAGGACCCCTCGGGCCGCGCGCGGCGAAGACGGCCCGGGCAGGGCCCGGACCGTGTCCGCCGTCAGCCCCGCTTGGGCAGGGGCACCCGCATCAGGTCCGCGGCCACCGTGAGCTCGCCCTCGAAGCCGGCCGCGCGGGCCTGGCGCTCGAACTCGGCCGGGTCGGTGTAGCGCTGCGAGAAGTGCGTCAGCACGAGGTGCCGTACGCCCGCGTCCCGCGCCACCCGCGCCGCCTGGCCGGCGGTCAGGTGGCCGTGATCGGTGGCGAGCCGTTCGTCCTCGTCGAGGAAGGTCGACTCGATCACCAGCATGTCGCAGCCCTCGGCCAGCGCGTCCACGCCGGGGCAGAGCCGGGTGTCCATGACGAAGGCGAACCGCTGCCCGGGCCTGGGCTCGCTGACCTCGTCCAGGGTGACCTCCCCGAGCCGCCCCTCACGCTGGATCCGGCCCACGTCCGGGCCCTTGATCCCGTGCCGCGCGAGCAGCTCGGGCACCATGCGGCGCCCGTCGGGTTCGGTGATCCGGTAGCCGAAGGACTCCACCGGGTGCGAGAGCAGCCGGGCCTCCAGGACGTACGAGGCCCCCTGGGCCAGCGTGCCGTCCCCGGCCACCGGCTCCTCGCGGAGCGCGACGGTCTCCCGGTAGGCCGTGGCGTAGCGCAGCCGGTCGAAGAACTTCTGCCCCGAGGCCGGGTAGTGCGCGGTGACGGGGTGCGGGACCTGGTCGAGGTTGATCCGCTGGATCACCCCGGCGAGGCCGAGGCTGTGGTCACCGTGGAAGTGGGTGACGCAGATCCGGTTGATGTCGTGCGCGGCCACCCCGGCGCGCAGCATCTGGCGCTGGGTGCCCTCGCCCGGGTCGAAGAGGATGCCCTCGCCGTCCCAGCGCAGCAGGTAGCCGTTGTGGTTGCGGTGGCGGGTGGGCACCTGGCTGGCCGTGCCCAGCACCACGAACTCTCGTACGGACACGTGCTATCCGGGGGGCCACTGGAGGCCGCGGCCGCCGAGGACGTGCGCGTGGGCGTGGAAGACGGTCTGCCCGGCGCCGGAGCCGGTGTTGAACACGACCCGGTAGCCGTGTTCGACGATCTTCTCGTCGAGGGCGACCTGGCCGGCCTCGCGCAGTATGTCGGCGGCGACGGACGGCTCGGCCTCCACGAGGGAGGCCGCGTCGGCGTAGTGCACCTTGGGGATGACGAGCACGTGTGTGGGCGCCTGCGGGTTGATGTCCCGGAAGGCGACCGTGGTCTCGGTCTCCCGTACCACGGTCGCGGGGATCTGCCCCGCGACGATCTTGCAGAACAGGCAGTCGGCCTGCGGTTCCCCGGCCATTGCTGAGCCTCCCGTGACGGTGATCGGTCCGGGCATCGTATCCAGCCGGACGCGCGCAGCGGGCGCGGTCGCGTCAGGACCAGCGGCCCGTACGGGCCAGCAGCACCGCCGTGGCCGCCGTCCCGGCCGTGGAGGTCCGCAGGACGGAACTGCCCAGGCGGTAGGGGTGCGCCCCCGCGGCGGCGAAGACGGCCAGCTCCTCCGGGGACACGCCGCCCTCCGGGCCGACCACCAGCACGACGGAACCGGCCTTCGGCAGCTCGGCCGTGGCCAGCGCCCCGGACGGGGTGTCGCGGTCCTCGTGGAGCACCATCGCCAGGTCGGCGCCGGCCAGCAGGGCCGCCACCTGCTTGGTGGACATGGCCTCGGCCACCTCCGGGAAGCGCACCCGGCGGGACTGCTTGCCCGCCTCCCGGGCCGTGGCACGCCACTTGGCGAGGGACTTGGCGCCGCGGTCGCCGCGCCACTGCGTGATGCAGCGCGAGGCCTGCCAGGGCACGATCGCGTCCACGCCGGTCTCGGTCATCGTCTCGACGGCCAGCTCGCCGCGGTCCCCCTTGGGCAGGGCCTGGACCACCGTGATCCGGACCTCGGGCTCCGGCTCCTCCGCGACGTTGTTCAGGTCCATGACGACCAGCCGGTCCTTGCCCTCGGCGGCCTTGACCACGCCCTCCGCCCAGTGGCCGCGCCCGTCCGTGAGGACCACGTCCTCGCCCGGGTTCAGGCGTTTCACGGACACCGCGTGCCGGCCCTCCGGGCCGTCCAGGACGAACTCCGGCCCCGCGGGGACCTCTTCCACCACGAACACCGGGGCGGTCATGACGCACTCCTCATCTGCATTGCCTTCAACGTGCTCTGTGCCTGGGCCAGTTCGGCCGCCAGCACCTCCACCAGCTCCCCCGCCGGCAGCGGTCGCGCCAGCCGGTGTCCCTGGCCCGCCCACAGGGCCATGCCCTGCGGGTCCCCGGCCGCGGCGGCGGCCTTGCGCAGCCCCGAGGTCAGGTGGTGGACCTGCGGGTACGCGGCCGGGGCGTACGGTCCGTGCTCGCGCATGAAGCGGTTGACCAGACCCCGTGCCGGCCGCCCGGAGAAGGCCCGGGTCAGCTCGGTGCGGGCGAACAGCGGGTCCGTCAGCGCCTTCTTGTGGACCGGGTCCGCACCCGACTCCGGGCAGGCCAGGAAGGCCGTCCCGAGCTGCGCCGACTCCGCGCCCGCCGCCAGCAGGGCCGCGATCTGCGAGCCCCGCATGATCCCGCCCGCCGCGATGATCGGGAGCGCCACGGCCTCCCGTACCTGCCCCACCAGAGCGAGGAGGCCCACGGTCGCCGTGCCGTCGATCTGCGGGTCGTCCCGGTGGGTGCCCTGGTGACCGCCGGCCTCGGCGCCCTGGACACAGACCGCGTCCGCTCCCGCGTGCTGGGCGCTGCGGGCCTCCTCGACGGAGGTCACCGTGACGACGGTGTACGTACCGGCCTTGCGCAGGGCCGCGAGGGCCGCGAAGGCGGGACAGCCGAAGGTGAACGAGACCACCGGGACCGGGTCTTCGAGGAGGATGGCGAGCTTGGCGTCGTAGCCGTCGTCGCTGGTGCCGATGATGTCCTCCTCGGCGAGCGAGATCTCGTACCAGCTCGCCTCACCGGCCAGCTGCCCGCGGTAGGCCTCCACGGCGGCCGGATCGACGTAACCGGTCTGCGGCATGAAGAGGTTGACACCGAAACGGCGCCGGGTCAGCGCGCGCACCTGCTTGATCTCCTGGTACATCCCGTCGGCGGTCTTGTAGCCGCCGGCCAGGAAGCCCAGCCCGCCCGCCTCGCACACGGCGGCGGCGAGCACGGGACAGGAGGCGCCGCCCGCCATGGGAGCCTGCACGATCGGGTACGGGGAGAGACCGTTCGGTGCCGAGGACATGGACTGCATCGTGCCACGTCCCGCGCATGGGGCCGAATCACGGCATTCGCCTGGCATAGTCCGCTTCCCGGCCGGCCTCCGGCCGCCACCGGGCCCATGTGACGAGCCCGGCCGGGGAATCCCCAGGCCGGGCTCGTGACGGTGGATCGCGGTCGGTCAGCGACCGTTGAAAGCGTCCTTCAGCCGGCTGAACAGACCCTGCTGACCCGGCGCGAACTGACCCATCGGCCGCTCCTCGCCGCGCAGCTTCGCCAGCTGGCGGAGCAGGTCCTCCTGCTGGGCGTCCAGCTTGCCCGGCGTGGTGACCTCGACGTGCACGATCAGGTCGCCGCGTCCGCCACCGCGCAGGTGGGTGACGCCGCGCCCGTGCAGCGGGATCGCCTGGCCGGACCCGGTGCCGGGCCGGATGTCGATCTCCTCCAGCCCGTCCAGCGTCTCCAGCGGGCACTTGGTGCCCAGTGCGGCCGCCGTCATCGGGATGGTGACCGTGCAGTGCAGGTCGTCCCCCCGCCGCTGGAAGGTCGGGTGCGCCAGCTCGTGGATCTCCACGTACAGGTCGCCGGCGGGGCCACCGCCGGGGCCGACCTCACCCTCGCCCGCGAGCTGGATCCGGGTGCCGTTCTCGACACCCGCCGGGATCTTGACCGTGAGGCTGCGGCGGGAGCGGACCCGGCCGTCGCCCGCGCACTCGTGGCACGGGGTCGGGACCACGGTGCCGAAGCCCTGGCACTGCGGGCAGGGGCGCGAGGTCATGACCTGGCCCAGGAAGGACCGGGTGACCTGCGAGACCTCACCGCGGCCGCGGCACATGTCACATGTCTGC
Source organism: Streptomyces xanthophaeus (assembly GCF_030440515.1). Taxonomy (GTDB): domain Bacteria; phylum Actinomycetota; class Actinomycetes; order Streptomycetales; family Streptomycetaceae; genus Streptomyces; species Streptomyces kutzneri. The sequence goes on along the minus strand of NZ_CP076543.1, from coordinate 5,459,701 downwards.
GCCGAGGTGCCGGGAGCGGCGCCCTCACCGGAGCAGGTGTTGCAGACGACGGCCGTGTCGACCTGGATGTCCTTGGTCGTCCCGAAGGCCGCCTCGTCCAGCTCCAGGTCCAGACGGATCATCGCGTCCTGGCCGCGCCGGGTCCGCGAGCGCGGGCCGCGCTGCGAGGCCTGGCCGAAGAAGGCGTCCATGATGTCGGAGAAGTTGCCGAAGCCACCCGCTCCGAAGCCGCCCGCTCCGCCGCCGCCGCCCGAGGAGGACAGCGGGTCGCCGCCGAGGTCGTAGACCTGCTTCTTCTGCGGGTCCGAGAGCACCTCGTAGGCCGCGTTGATCTCCTTGAAGCGCTCCTGCGTCTTCGGATCCGGATTCACATCCGGGTGGAGTTCACGCGCGAGGCGCCGGAAGGCCTTCTTGATCTCGTCCTGCGATGCGTCGCGGCGCACGCCGAGAACGGCGTAGTAGTCCGTGGCCACTTACGACTCCGCCAGGATCTGTCCGACGTAACGTGCCACTGCGCGTACCGCTCCCATCGTTCCGGGGTAGTCCATGCGGGTCGGTCCGACCACGCCGAGTTTGGCGACTGCTTCGCCGCCCGAACCGTAACCGACCGAGACGACCGACGTGGAGTTCAGTCCCTCGTAGGCGTTCTCGTGCCCGATCCGTACGGCCATTCCCGACTCGTTGGCCTCGCCCAGCAGCTTGAGGAGCACGACCTGCTCCTCCAGCGCTTCGAGCACCGGCCTGATCGTCAGGGGAAAATCGTGTCCGAAGCGGGTGAGATTGGCGGTACCGCCGATCATCAGCCGCTCTTCGGCTTCCTCGACCAGGGTTTCGAGGAGGGTCCCGAGCACGGTGGAGACCGTGCCGCGGTCCTCGGCCTCGAAGGATTCGGGGAGGTCCTGGACGAGCGGGGGCACATCGGTGAAGCGGCGCCCGACGACCCGGCTGTTCAGCCGGGCCCGCAGGTCCGCCAGCGAGGTCTCCCCGAAGGGGCTCGGGCAGTCGATGAGCCGCTGCTCGACCCGCCCGGTGTCCGTGATCAGTACGAGCATCAGGCGCGCGGGAGCGAGCGAGAGCAGCTCCACGTGCCGGACGGTCGACCGGGTCAGGCTCGGGTACTGGACGACGGCGACCTGCCGGGTGAGCTGCGCGAGCAGCCGCACCGTGCGGCCGACCACGTCGTCGAGGTCGACTGCGCCGTCGAGGAAGTTCTGGATGGCCCGGCGCTCGGGCGACGACAGCGGTTTGACCCCCGCCAGCCTGTCGACGAAGAGCCGGTAGCCCTTGTCGGTGGGGATCCGGCCGGCGCTGGTGTGGGGCTGGGCGATGTAGCCCTCCTCCTCCAGCACGGCCATGTCGTTGCGCACGGTGGCGGGCGATACGCCGAGCCGGTGCCGCTCCGTGAGCGCCTTGGAGCCGACCGGCTCCTCCGTCCCGACGTAGTCCTGGACGATGGCGCGCAGCACTTCGAGTCTGCGTTCGCTGAGCATCGCGCACACCTCCAGCTGTGGTCCGTTGCCGTGTTCTGCCGTGATCGTTGGCACTCTGATCGTTCGAGTGCCAGAGAGCCCCCGCTCAGTGTACGGCCGGGCGGTAAGCCCCTGGCAAGGGAGGCCCGCCAGGGTAGCGTCGCCGTATGGACGTGCGTTGGGAAGAGTCCGGCTGGGAACGGCTGACGGGACGGGCCGGCCGGCGGCGGCTGCCGGTGTGGGACTGCACCGTGGGGCTGGTGGTGGGCGAGGATTCGGTCCTTCTGATCGACCCCGGCTCGTGTGTACGCGAGGGCGCGCAGGTACGGGCCGAGGCGGAGCGGCTGGCGGGCCGGCGCGTGACCCATATCGCATTCACGCACGGTCATTTCGATCACGTCCTGGGCGGATCCGCCTTCGCCGGGGCCGAGGTGTTCGGGGCGGTCGGGCTGGCCGCACTGCTGTCGGCGGGACGCGAGGACCTGCGCGGGGACGCGGTACGGCACGGGCTCGCGGAGGCGGAAGCGGCGGAGGCGGTGGACCTGCTGGTGTCGCCCGGGCACGCGGTGTCGGGCGAGTGGACGCTGGAACTGGGCGGCGTGCAGGTGCTGCTGGCGAATGTCGGACCCGGGCACACCGGGCACGACCTGGCCGTCTTCGTGCCCGGCGAGCGCGAGGTGGTCTTCTGCGGGGACCTGGTCGAGGAATCGGGCGAGCCCTCGGTGGGGCCGGACGCCCGGCCGGGGCAGTGGCCCGCGGCCCTGGACCGGCTGCTGTCGCTGGGCGGAGACGACGCACTGTACGTGCCGGGTCACGGAGCGGTGGTCGGGGCGGACTTCGTCCGTGCCCAACGCGCCACACTGGCGGCCCGTTTCGGCGTGTCGGAGGCGTGACGCGCGCGGCTCTCCTACTGTCGGCCGGATGCGCGAGTACTCCCCCGACCTGACCCCTCAGTGGAAGCGACCCAAGGCCGTGCCGGAGGTGGCGGCGGACCTGGACCTGGTGGTCGAGGTGGCCGGTACGGACTTCTGCGGCGCGGTGGTGGCCTGCGAGGCGGGCACGGTGACCCTGGAGGACCGCTTCGGCAAGCGGCGGGTGTTCCCGATGGAGCCGCGCGGCTTCCTGCTGGACGGCGACGTGGTCACCCTGGTCCGCCCCGCGCGCAGGCCCTCCGGGCCGCTCCTGACGGCTTCCGGCTCGCTGGCCGTGCCCGGGGCGCGGGCGCGGGTGGCGCGGGCCGGCCGGATCTACGTCGAGGGCCGGCACGACGCGGAGCTGGTGGAGCGGGTCTGGGGTGACGACCTGCGGATCGAGGGCGTGGTGGTGGAGTACCTGGAGGGCATCGACGACCTCCCGGCCGTCGTCGCCGACTTCGCCCCGGCCCCGGACGCCCGCCTCGGCGTCCTGGTGGACCACCTCGTCCCGGGTTCGAAGGAGTCCCGTATCGCGGCGTCGGTGACCTCGCCGGACGTCCTGATCGTGGGCCACCCGTACGTGGACGTCTGGCAGGCGGTGAAACCGTCCGCGCTGGGCATCCCCGCGTGGCCGGTGGTCCCGCCCGGCCAGGACTGGAAGACGGGCGTCTGCCGGGCCCTGGGCTGGCCTGAGAACACGGGCGCCGCCTGGCAGCACATCCTGTCCAAGGTCACCTCGTACCGCGACCTGGAACCGACCCTCCTGGGCTCGGTGGAACACCTGATCGACCACGTCACGACCTGACCACCCCCGCGGGCGTCCGAGGCACCGCCTCCAGCCCCGCCGGCGTCCGAGGCGCCCTCTTCAGCCCCGCCGGCTCCCTCCCAGCCCCGCCGGCGTTTGAGGCGATCTTTCAGCCCCGCCGGCGTTTGAGGCGCGGGGGTCCGGGGGCGGCGCCCCCGGCAACGGCGCCGCGGGCCGGTCAGTCCACCAGGTCCCGCACCACCGCATCGGCCAGCAGCCGCCCGCGCAGCGTCAGCACGGCCCGCCCCGCCTCGTACGGCCCCGCGTCCAGCAGCCCGTCCGCCAGGGCCTTGCGGGAGGCGGCGAGCCCGGCCGGAGCCAGCAGCGACAACGGCACCCCGTCCACCAGCCGGAGCTCCAGCAGGATCCGCTCCACCCGCCGGTCCTCCTCGGAGAGGAGCTCCCGTCCCGCCCCGGGCGACCGCCCCTCCGCCAGCGCCGCGGCGTACGCGCCCGGGTGCTTCACGTTCCACCACCGCACCCCGCCCACGTGCGAGTGCGCACCCGGTCCCGCGCCCCACCAGTCGGCGCCGCGCCAGTACAGCTCGTTGTGCAGGCAGCGCCCGGCCTCCGAGGTGGCCCAGTTGGAGACCTCGTACCAGGAGTACCCGGCCTCGGCCATGACCGAGTCCGCGATCAGGTACCGGTCGGCGTGGACGTCGTCGTCCGTCATCGGGACCTCGCCGCGGCGGATCCGCCGCGCCAGCTGCGTGCCCTCCTCGACGATCAGCGCGTAGGCGCTGATGTGGTCCGGCCCGGCGCCCAGCGCCGCCGAGAGGGTCGCCCGCCAGTCCTCGTCCGACTCCCCGGGCGTGCCGTAGATCAGGTCGAGGTTGACGTGCTCGAAGCCCGCCGCCCGCGCCTCCGCGACGCACGCCTCGGGGCGCCCCGGCGTGTGGGTGCGGTCGAGCACCTTCAGGACGTGCTGCTTGGCGCTCTGCATGCCGAAGGAGACCCGGTTGAACCCCCCGGCGCGCAGCTCGGCCAGGTACTTCGGGTCCACCGACTCCGGATTGGCCTCCGTGGTGATCTCGGCGTCCTCGGCCAGGCCGAATTCGTCCCGGATCGCCGCGAGCATGCGTACGAGGTCGGCGGCGGGCAGCAGCGTGGGCGTGCCGCCGCCGACGAAGACGGTCCGGACCTCGCGCGGGTCGTCGCCGAGCACCTTGCGCGCCAGCCTGACCTCGTCGATCAGGGTGTCGGCGTAGTTCTCCCGGGAGGCGAGCACGCCGCCGGTGCCCCGCAGCTCGGTGGCCGTGTAGGTGTTGAAGTCGCAGTAACCGCAGCGCGTGGCGCAGTAGGGGACGTGCAGGTAGAAGCCGAGCGGCCGCTCCCCCGCGCCCGCCAGGGCATGCGACGGCAGCGCGCCGTCTTCGGGCATGGGTTCACCGTCGGGGAGTGCGGAAGGCATGCCCCCATCATCCCGCACGGGAACAGCCCCGCCGGCGTCCGAGGCGCGGGGTCCGGGGCGGAGCCACGGGGAAAAGGGCCCGGCGGGGCGGTCCGACGCCCCGCCCCGCCGGGCCCGCGGCAGGCGTTACGCCTCGCGGGACCCCTCGTACATCTCCTCGATCAGGTGCTTGAACTCACGCTCGACCACCGGCCGCTTCAGCTTCAGGCTGGGCGTGAGGTCGCCGTGCTCGACGTCGAGGTCGCGCGGCAGCAGCCGGAACTTCTTGACCGTCTGCCAGCGCTGCAGGCCCTCGTTCAGGGTCTGTACGTAGGTCTCGATCAGGCGGTTGGTCTCCGGCGCCGCCAGGACCTCTCCGTACGTCTTGCCCTCCAGCCCGTTCTCGGCCGCCCAGGTCAGGATCGACGGCTCGTCGAGGGCGATCAGCGCCGAGCAGAAGTTCCGGTCGGCGCCGTGCACGACGATCGTCGACACGTACGGGCAGATCGCCTTGAACTGGCCCTCGATCTCCGCCGGGGCGACGTACTTGCCGCCCGAGGTCTTGATCAGGTCCTTCTTGCGGTCGGTGATGCGCAGGTAGCCGTCGGCCGACAGCTCGCCGATGTCGCCCGTGTGCAGCCAGCCGTCGGACTCCAGGACCTCGGCGGTCTTGTCCGGCTGCCGGTGGTAGCCCTGCATGATGCCGGGGCCGCGCAGCAGGACCTCGCCGTCGTCGGCGATGCGGACCTCGGTACCGGGGAGCGGCTTGCCGACCGTGCCGGTGCGGTAGGCCTCGCCCGGGTTGACGAAGGAGGCCGCGCTGGACTCGGTCAGGCCGTAGCCCTCCAGGATGTGGACGCCCGCGCCGGAGAAGAAGAAGCCGATCTCGGGGGCCAGGGCGGAGGCGCCGGAGACGGCGGCGCGCAGCTTCCCGCCGAAGGCCTCGCGGAGCTTGGAGTAGACGAGCGCGTCGGCGATCTTGTGCTTGGTGGTGAGGCCGAAGGGGGCGGTCGCCTGGCCGGTGCGGCGGAAGTTGTCCTGCGTGACCTTCGCGTACTCGCGGGCGACGCCGGCCGACCACTTGAAGATCTTGTACTTGGCTCCGCCGGCGGCGCGGGCCTTGGCGGCCACGCCGTTGTAGACCTTCTCGAAGATGCGCGGAACGGCGGCCATGTACGTCGGCTGCACGATCGGCAGGTTCTCGATGATCTTGTCGATCCGGCCGTCGACGGCGGTCACGTGCCCGGCCTCGATCTGCCCGGAGGTCAGCACCTTGCCGAAGACGTGGGCCAGCGGCAGCCAGAGGTACTGGACGTCCTCCTTGCCGATCAGCCCGGTGGCGACCATGGCCTTGGCCAGGTACGACCAGTTGTCGTGCAGCAGCCGGACGCCCTTGGGGCGGCCGGTGGTGCCGGAGGTGTAGATGAGGGTGGCGAGCTGGTCGGAGGTGATGGCCCCCACCCGCTCCTTGACCGCCTCGGGGTGCTTGACGAGGTACTCCTTGCCGCGCGCCTCCAGCTCGGCGAGCGAGAGCACCCAGCCCTCGGGGTCTCCTTCGGCGGCGACCGCGTCGTCGGCGTCCAGGACCACGACGTGGGCGAGGTTCGGCAGGTCGGCGCGGCGCTCGCGCGCCTTCGCCAGCTGCTTCGCGTCCTCGGCGATGAGCACCCGGCTCTCGGAGTCCGAGAGGATGAACGCCGACTCGTCCGCGTTGGTGCTGGGGTAAATGGTGGTGACCGCACCGCCGGCGCACATCACGCCGAGGTCGGAGAGGATCCACTCGACCCGGGTGTTGGAGGCGAGCGCGACGCGCTCCTCCGTCTGCACGCCGAGAGCGATCAGCCCGGCGGCGATGGCGAACACCCGCTCGGCCGCCTGGCCCCAGCTGAGTGATTTCCAGTCGTCGGCGCCGCCCTGTCCGCCGGCCGCCGGCACCGGGTACCGGTAGGCCTCGTCGTCGGGCGTCGCTGCGACGCGCTCAAGGAAGAGCACCGCCACGGTGGGCGGGCGGTTCTCGAGATAGGTCTGTGTGTCGCTCACGACATCCTCCGGACCGATCCACGCGGTAGTGCGTGGGCGTGGGGCGCTGGGGGGCGCTGGGGACTGGCGGGTATGCAGCCATTGACTTTTTAAACTGGCGAGTAACCGTCGAGCAGTGATCAGACTAGAGCGCGACCGGCGCGTGCGTAAGAGCCCCCGAGCGGCCGCTTCATAACGAAACAGGCCCCCGCACCTGAGTGCGGGGGCCTGTCTGCGTCGGTGACGGGCGGGGCTGCTACTTCTTCTTGCCGCCGGACTCGTCGCTGGAGAGGACGGCGATGAAGGCCTCCTGCGGGACCTCCACGGAGCCGACCATCTTCATCCGCTTCTTGCCTTCCTTCTGCTTCTCCAGCAGCTTCCGCTTACGGGAGATGTCACCGCCGTAGCACTTGGCGAGGACGTCCTTGCGGATGGCGCGGATGGTCTCGCGGGCGATGACGCGGGAGCCGATCGCGGCCTGGATCGGCACCTCGAAGGCCTGCCGCGGGATGAGCTCGCGCAGCTTGGCGACGAGGCGCACGCCGTAGGCGTAGGCGGCGTCCTTGTGCGTGACGGCGGAGAAGGCGTCGACCTTGTCGCCGTGCAGCAGGATGTCGACCTTGACCAGGCTGCCGGACTGCTCGCCCGTGGGTTCGTAGTCCAGGGAGGCGTAGCCGCGCGTCTTGGACTTCAGCTGGTCGAAGAAGTCGAAGACGATCTCCGCGAGCGGGAGGGTGTAGCGGATCTCGACCCGGTCCTCGGAGAGGTAGTCCATGCCGAGGAGGGTGCCGCGGCGCTGCTGGCACAGCTCCATGATCGCGCCGATGAACTCGGTGGGCGCGAGCACGGTGGCCCGGACGACCGGCTCGAACACGTCCGAGATCTTGCCCTCGGGGAACTCGCTCGGGTTGGTGACGGTGACTTCCTTGCCGTCCTCCATGACCACCCGGTAGACCACGTTGGGCGCGGTGGCGATCAGGTCGAGGCCGAACTCGCGCTCCAGGCGCTCACGGACCACGTCCAGGTGGAGCAGGCCGAGGAAGCCGACGCGGAAGCCGAAGCCGAGCGCCGCCGAGGTCTCCGGCTCGTAGACGAGCGCGGCATCGTTGAGCTGCAGCTTGTCCAGGGCCTCGCGCAGGTCCGGGTAGTCCGAGCCGTCGAGCGGGTAGAGGCCCGAGAAGACCATCGGCCGCGGGTCCTTGTAGCCGCCGAGGGCCTCGGTGGCGCCGTTGTGCAGGCTGGTGATGGTGTCACCGACCTTGGACTGACGGACGTCCTTCACGCCGGTGATGATGTAGCCCACCTCGCCGACGCCGATGCCGTCGGACGGGGTCATCTCCGGGGAGGAGACACCGATCTCCAGCAGCTCGTGGGTGGCGCCGGTGGACATCATCCGGATGCGCTCGCGCTTGTTCAGCTGCCCGTCGACCACACGGACGTACGTGACGACGCCGCGGTACGAGTCGTAGACGGAGTCGAAGATCATGGCGCGGGCCGGGGCGTCCTTGACGCCGACCGGGGCCGGGACCGTGGCGACGACCTTGTCGAGCAGCGCCTCGACACCGAGACCGGTCTTCGCCGAGACGCGCAGCACGTCCTCGGGCTGGCAGCCGATGAGGTTCGCGAGCTCCTCGGCGAACTTCTCCGGCTGGGCGGCCGGCAGGTCGATCTTGTTCAGGACGGGGACGATCGCGAGGTCGTTCTCCATCGCCAGGTACAGGTTGGCGAGGGTCTGCGCCTCGATGCCCTGGGCGGCGTCCACCAGGAGGACGGTGCCCTCGCACGCGGCGAGGGAGCGCGAGACCTCGTAGGTGAAGTCGACGTGCCCGGGGGTGTCGATCATGTTGAGGATGTGGGTGTTGCCCTGACCCTCGCCCGTCGTGGGCGCCCAGGGCAGCCGGACCGCCTGGGACTTGATCGTGATGCCGCGCTCACGCTCGATGTCCATGCGGTCGAGGTACTGGGCGCGCATCTGCCGCTGGTCGACCACACCGGTGATCTGGAGCATCCGGTCGGCAAGGGTCGACTTGCCGTGGTCGATGTGCGCGATGATGCAGAAGTTGCGGATCAGCGCCGAGTCGGTACGGCTCGGCTCGGGCACGTGGCTGGGGATCGCGGGCACGCAGTGTCCTGGTTCTCGGTCGCAGTCGGAAGCATTTGCGGAGCGTCGGTCGGAGCGAAAGTCCGGCTCCCGTCGCTGTCGGCGGCGCGATGTCGGATCTGTACGCAGGCTCCCATGGTCCCATGGACGGGGCAGTGCGCTCGGTTTGGGCCGCCCCTAGCGTGCCTGGTAGCCTGGGCAGCTGTGTCTCGTATGCCCTCTCAGCAGGGGGTCCCCCCGGACGAAGTCTGGGGGAGGGACACAATCCGAAGATCAAACTCTGAACCTGAAAAGGCTCTTTCGTGGCGAACATCAAGTCCCAGATCAAGCGGAACAAGACGAACGAGAAGGCGCGCCTGCGTAACAAGGCCGTCAAGTCCTCGCTCAAGACCGCGATCCGCAAGGCCCGCGAGGCCGTCGTCGCCGGTGACGTCGAGAAGGCCACCGTGGCTTCTCGCGCTGCCGCGCGTGCGCTCGACAAGGCTGTCTCGAAGGGTGTCATCCACAAGAACGCCGCCGCCAACAAGAAGTCGGCGCTGGCCACCAAGGTTGCCTCCCTGCAGGGCTGAGCTCCCTGATGTGATCGCCGGAAGGGACCCAGTGGGCCCTCTCTCCCGCTCCTGACCGGCACCCCGCTCCGCACACGAAGCGTTCGCCACGCGGGTGCGGTGCAACCAGAAGTAACCGAAGGCCCCGGCCTCCGCCCTTCCCCAGGGCGGTGGCCGGGGCCTTCGTGCTGCCCGGTGTGCCGCACCGGGGCCTGCTCAGTCGTAGATGTCCTGAGGCGGTACGCGGCGCGGCAGGGGCCGGCGCCAGTCGCCCGCGCGGGCGACGAGGATCCGGCGGGCCAGGGTGCGCACCTCGCTCCAGACCGGCTCCGCGGCCAGGGACCCGGCCCACAGGCCGGCGCGGCCGAGGACGTCCGCCTCGGCCAGGAGCCGGCCGATGGACCGGAGGTCCTGGAGGGCCTCCGGCGCGAGGCTCCCCCGCTCCGCCATCCCCTCGGCCAGGTGGAGGACGAAGCCGACGTCGTCGGCGAGAGGTGCGCTCTTCACTCCGTGCTCGGCGGCCCAGGCCAGCTGATCCGGGGCATCGGCGGCGAGAACGCCCAGCAGCCTCGCGACCCAGCGCTCCCAGTACTCGGTATCGGCGCTCACGCGGGACGTCCGCTAACGGCGCTGGGGACGGGCCGCGCGGGCCACCGCGACGACGGCCTTCTCCAGGGCGTACTCGGGATCGTCGCCGCCGCCCTTGACCCCGGCATCGGCCGCGGCCACGGCGCGCAGGGCGTCCGAGACCCCGTCCGCCGACCAGCCGCGCATCTGCTGGCGGACCCGGTCGATCTTCCACGGGGGCATGCCCAGGTCCCGGGCGAGGTCGCCGGGGCGGGCTCCGCGCGGGGCGGAGGCGAGCTTGCCGATCGCGCGGACCGCCTGGGCCAGAGCACTGGTGATCAGGACCGGCGCCACCCCGGTGGACAGGGACCAGCGCAGGGCCTCCAGGGCCTCGGCCGCACGCCCCTCGACCGCCCGGTCGGCGACCGTGAAGCTGGATGCCTCGGCCCGGCCGGTGTAGTAGCGGGCGACGACGGCCTCGTCGATGGTGCCCTCGACGTCGGCGCACAGCTGCGCGGCGGCGCTCGCCAGCTCCCGCAGGTCGCTGCCGATCGCGTCCACCAGGCTCTGGCAGGCCTCCGGGGTCGCCGACCGGCCGAGCGTGCGGAATTCGCCCCGCACGAAGGACAGCCGGTCCGCGGCCTTCGTCATCTTCGGGCAGGCGATCTCCCGCGCGCCCGCCTTGCGCGCGGCGTCCAGCAGACCCTTGCCCTTGGCCCCGCCCGCGTGGAGCAGGACCAGGATGATCTCCTCGTAGGGCGCGGCGAGGTAGGCCTTGACCTCCTTGACCGAGTCCGCGGACAGGTCCTGCGCGTTGCGCACGACCAGCACCTTGCGCTCGGAGAAGAGCGAGGGGCTCGTCAGCTCGGCGAGCGTGCCGGGCTGGAGCTGCTCGGAGGCGAGGTCGCGGACATCCGTGTCGGCGTCGGCGGCACGGGCGGCCGTCACCACCTCGCGCACGGCACGGTCGAGCAGCAGCTCCTCCTGCCCCACCGCGAGGGTGAGCGGGGCAAGCGGATCGTCGGTGGAGTTCTTCCTGGTGGCCATCGGCTCCAGCATCCCACGCCGCACTGACAGCCCCCCGCCCTGCGTGCCCGAGAATGGTCGCGTGAATGTGCGACATGTACTCGTCCTGCCCGACCGCGACGCCGCCGAGGAGGTGGCCCAGGAGGCTGCCGACCGCTTCGGCCTCCCGGAGGAGCCGCAGTTGATCCGCGACGCGCTGGCCGGCGAGGACGACGCCGAGGACGCCCAGTGGCTGGTGGTCGTCGAGGATCCGCAGGAACGGCTCGACACCACCTCGCTGGACGACCTCGCCGCCGAGTACGAGGGCTGGCTGGAAGCCCCGTAGGGGGCCGCGCGTCAGGCCTTGCGCACGGCCTGGACGTCCAGCGTCACTTCCACGCTCGAACCGATGGCCGCGATCCCGTGCGCCAGCATCGACTGCCAGTTCAGGGTGAAGTCCTCGCGGTGCAGCTCGGCGGTGGCCCGGCAGGCCGCCCGGAGCTCGCCCTCCAGGCCCGTGCCCAGGCCCAGGTACTGGGTGTCCAGGGTCACGGACCGGCTCACCCCGTGGAGGGTCAGCGCCCCGGCGACGGCCCAGCTGCTGCCGCTGCGGTGGATGAAGCGCTCGCTGTAGAACTCCACCGTGGGGTGGCGGACCGCGTCCAGGAAGTCCCCCGACCTCAGGTGGTCGTCGCGCAGCCGCACCCCGGTGTCGATGCTCGCCGCGTCGATGATCACGTGCATGGAGGAGTCCTCCATGCGCTCGGCTATCCGCACCGCCCCGGCGAACGTGGTGAACCGGCCGCGGATCCGGGCCAGGCCGATGTGGCGGGCCGTGAAGCCGATGGACGAGTGCGTCGGGTCGAGCTCCCAGTGGCCGGGCTGCGGCAGCAGCGGCGGCTCCACCGTGTCCAGGATGATCTCCGCGGTGCCGGGCTGCCCCGGGTCCCCCACGATCGTCACCCCGTGGAAGGGCGCGTACCCCTCCGCGGTCACGGAGAGCCGGTACTCCCCCTCCGGTACGGCAACGGCGAAGCCGCCGAACGGGTCGGTCTCGCCGCTGACGATGCGGCGGCCGATCGGGTCGGTCACCTCGAACGTGGCCTGCCGGACCGGCCGGTGGACCGTGTCGAGGACCCGGCAGCTGAGCAGACGCGCCGTCGGCGGGAGCGTCAGTGTCGCGGATGTGGACGGGCTGGAACTTCCGGCCGTCTCCATCCCCCGTCGGCGACCGAACATGGCTGATGCACCCCCGTGCTGTGTGGACTTGGACCGCTCTGGCGAAGACGCATTCGATCATGCTGTCGGGTTGTGGGCAAACAGAGTGGTCGCGCCCGGTATGACCGCGCCGATTCCGCCGCCGGTTGGCCGGAAATGAACGTAGCCGAACTCCGCTTCCGGTGACGGCGATCGAGCCGTCGGTGTCGGTGCGCAGCACGGTCGCCCCCAGCTCCCGCAGCCGGGCGAGCGTACTCGGCGCGGGGTGTCCGTAGCGGTTGGCCACGCCGACGGGAACGAGCGCGAGCCGTGGCCGGATCCGGGCGTACAGCTCCGGGTCCTGGTGCGCGGAACCGTGATGCGCGACCTTGAGGACGTCCACCGGACCGAGGTCCGGATGGGCCCTCAAGAGGGCCTGCTGCGCCGGAGGTTCGAGGTCGCCGAGGAGCAGGAGGGTCAGCCCCGCCCCTCGCACCAGCAGGGCCACGCTCGCGTCGTTGGGCCCCTCGGGCGGTGGTCCGGCAGGCGGCGGCCAGAGCACCTGCCACTCGAACGCCCCGGCCCGGCGCCGCTCCCCCTGCACCGCGGTCACGATCGGCACACCGGCGGCCGCCGCGGTCCGCCGGACGAACTCGGCCTGCCCCGGCGGGTCTTCGAGCGAGGTGGCCTGGATCACAGCCACGGACCGGCCCCGCAGCACCCCCGACAGGCCTCCCACATGGTCGGCGTGAAAATGCGTCAGCAGGAGCAGCGGCACGCGGTGCACGCCCAGCGCGCGCAGACAGTCGTCCACCGGTCCGGGCTCCGGGCCGGTGTCCACCACCAGGGCCTCCCCCGGGCCCACGGAGAGCACTGCGGCGTCCCCCTGCCCCACGGCGCACTGGACGTAGCTCCAGTCGGGCGGCGGCCAGCCGGAGAGCGTACGGGTGAGCTGCGGCGGCCGCAGTACGGCCAGGAGCAGCAGCACCGCCAGGGCGGAGCAGAGCCACCCGCGCCCGCGGAACCGGGCACCGGCGACCACGACGACGGCCAGGGTGGCCGCGGCCAGCAGAACGCCCCCGGCGAGCCCGCCCGGCCACGACAGCTCCGCGCCCGGGAACCGGGACCCGGCCCGGGCCACGCCCGCGATCCACCCCGCCGGCACCGCCGCGCACCGGGCGAGCACCTCCGCGGCGGGCATCCACACCGGAGCCACCGCGAGCGCGGCGAAGCCGAGGACCGTCGCGGGACCCGCCGCCAGCTCGGCCAGCAGGTTGCACGGCACCGCCACCAGGCTGACCCGGGCGGCGAGGACGGCCACCACGGGCGCGCACACCGCCTGCGCGGCCGCTGCGGCCCCCAGCGCCTCGGAGAGCCGCGGTCCCGCCCCACGGCGCCGCAAGGCGTCGCTCCACCGGGGAGCGAGGGTGAGCAGCGCCCCGGTGGCCAGTACGGAGAGCAGGAAGCCGGGGCTGCGGGCCAGCCAGGGGTCGTAGAGCACCAGCAGCAGCACGGCGGCGCCCAGGGCCGGGATCAGCGACCTGCGCCGCCCGGTGGCGATGGCCAGCAGGGTGACCGACCCGCAGGCAGCGGCCCGCAGCACGCTCGGTTCGGGCCGGCACACCACCACGAAGGCCAGGGTCAGGGCCGCCCCGCACAGGGCGGTCACCCGCAGCGAGAGGCCGAGGCGGGGTGCCAGCCCGCGCCGTTCGGCCTGCTGCGCGCGGGCCGGGGGCCCGATGAGCAGGAACAGCACCACGGTCAGGTTGGACCCGGAGACGGCCAGCAGGTGCAGCAGGTCGGTGGCCCGGAAGGCCTCGTGCAGGTCGGCGGAAACCCTGGACGTGTCCCCGACGACCAGCCCCGGCAGCAGGGCCCTGGCGTCCGGCGCGAGCTCCTCGGTGGCCTCGCGCAGCCCGGCTCGCAGCCGCCCCGCGAGCCGCTGGACGGTGTCCGGGCCGCCGGTCACCCCGGGCGGGGTGTCACCGGCCGGCCGGAGCAGCGCCACGGCCCGTTCCCCGCCCTGCGCCGGGGCGAGCCGGGCGACCGCCACCACCCGGGTGGAAGGCTGCAGCCGGGCCCATCCCGGATGCCCGGCCAGCACCCGCACCGGGGTCTCGACCCGGGTACTCGTCCCGTCGGGCCCGGTCACCCGCGTCACCACCGCGTCCAGTGCCACCACCGGCGGCCCGCTCGTGCTCCGGGCGGCTCTCGGGTCGGAGCCGACGGTGAGTTCCGCGAGGACGCGGGCGTGCTCCTGTGCGAGCCCGGCCACCGGTCCGGCCCGCGCCTCGGCCCGCTGGAGCCCCGCCACACCGGCCCCGGCCGACGCACACAGCAGGGCCGCCGCCGCGGCCGGGGCGAGCCGCCACAGCGGTCCCGGACGCCGGCACGCGCCCAGCATCAACAGGCCCGCGCAGACCATCCCCAGGGCCACCCCGAGGGCGGTCCGGTGGACGGGCATGTCCAGGGCGAGGGCGGCCGCCGCCCAGGCGGCCCCGGCCGGCACCACGATGCGGAGGTCCGGCGGGCCCGGACCCTCCGGGCGGTTCACGGCCGCACCAGCGTGCGCAGGTCGGCGAAGCGCCGCTCACCGATGCCGTCGACCTGGCGGAGCTCCTCCACGGAGCGGAAGCCGCCGCGGGCGGTACGGAAGTCGACGATGTGCTGCGCCAGTACCGGCCCGACCCCCGGCAGCCCGTCGAGCTGGGCGACCGTGGCCGAACCCAGACTCAGCGGGCCAGGGCCAGGGCCGGAACCAGGACCGGAGCCGGCACCGCCGCCCGGCCCGGCGGCCGGTGGCGGCTGCGCCGGGGCGCCGACGACCACCTGCTCGCCGTCCACCAGCACGCGGGCCCGGTTCAGCCCGGTCGTGTCGGTGCCCGGACGCACTCCCCCGGCGGCGGCCAACGCGTCCTCCACCCGCGAACCCGCTGGCAGCCGCCGCACCCCGGGATCCCGGACCTTGCCGCTGACGTCGACGACGATCCGCGCGGCCCCGCCGGCCCCCGCTCCCGCTCCCGGGCCCGGAGCCCCCGCCGGCGCCGTGGCCCCCGCCGGGACAGCCCCCGGCGCGACCACCGCGGGCACGGTCACCGCCCGCGGCCGGGCCGACCAGTACTGCTGCCCGGCGAAACCGACGGCGGCGATCAGCACCACCCCGACGGCGGCCACCGCACGCGGCCGCACCTCGCAGCGGTCCTGCAGCCACAGCGGCAGCCGCTCCCGCACGGCCAGCCTCCGCGCGGCCCCTGGGGGCAGCCCGGACGCCCCGTCGGACGGTGCCCGGGCATCGGCCCCGTCCGGGGCCGCGGGCGGCGCCTGGAGCGCCCGTGGCGGCGGGGCCTGCGGCGGGGGCGGCGGGACCGGGGCCTGCGGCGGGCTGCTGCCGCCCAGCAGGGCCTCGGCCCGTCGCCGCACCGCGCCCGGCTCCGGGTGCGGAACCCGCCGGCCACGACGTGCCGAACGGCGATACCGCAGACGGCTGCCGGAGAGCCGGTTCTCGGAGAGACGGCCGTCGGAGAGACGGGGGCGGCCCGGGCCACCGGTGGCGCCCGACGGATACGAAGCACGCGTTCGAAGAGTCATGCCACGACCGTAGAGGCCGATCCCGCCCCCGGTTCGGATCACTCAATTCCGGTGGAAAAAAGACCCGTTGTGGATAACCGCGCCACCCGTTCCGGTGATCAGCGGGGCGAGACGACCGCCGCCAGCAGCCCCGGGCCGGTGTGCGCCCCGATCACCGCACCGACCTCGCTGACGTGCAGCTCGACCAGACCGGGAATGCGCTCGCGGAGCCGCTCGGCGAGCTTCTCCGCCCGCTCCGGAGCCGCCAGGTGGTGCACCGCCACGTCGACGGCGGCGGACCCGGCGCGCTCGACGGCCAGCTCCTCCAGGCGGGCGATGGCCTTGGACGACGTACGGACCTTCTCCAGCATCTCGATCCGCCCGCCGTCCAGCGTCAGCAGGGGCTTCACCGCCAGGGCGGAGCCGAGGAGGGCCTGCGCGGCCCCGATCCGGCCGCCGCGGCGGAGGTAGTCGAGGGTGTCGACGTAGAAGAACGCGGCCATGTCCGCCGCGCGCTTCTCGGCGGCCGCCACGGCCTCGTCCACGGACCCGCCCGCCTCGGCCACCTCGGCGGCGGCGAGCGCACAGAAGCCGAGAGCCATCGCGATCATGCCGGTGTCCACGACGCGCACCGGTACGGGTGCGGTCTTCGCGGCGAGCGCGGCGGCGTCGTAGGTGCCGGACAGCTCGGCGGACAGGTGCAGGCTGACGATGCCGGTCGCCCCCGCGTCCGCGGCCGCCCGGTAGGCCCGGACGAACTCCTCCGGGCTGGGACGCGAAGTGGTGACCGAGCGGCGCTTCTGCAGGGCCAGGGCCAGGCTGCGCGCCGAGATCTCGGTGCCTTCCTCGAGTGCCTCACCACCGAGCACCACGGTGAGCGGGACGGCGGTGATTCCGTGCCGCGCCATGGCCGGTCGGGGCAGGTAGGCCGTGGAATCGGTGACGATGGCGACATGGCGGGACATGAGCCGGAGGTTACCGCCAGTGGGGGCGTGACGGCAGCCTGGCCCCACGACGCGACCGCCGGCCGGGGTCCCCGGGGCGGCGAGAGCCTACGGTACGAGCCCGCTACGGGCCCCTACGCGTACCCGGGCGTCCCGCCTCAGGTGGTGCTTTCCGGGCGACGCGCCTTCTGCCACGGGTACTGCGGCGCCGGTGCGGCCGGGTTCAGCGCCTGCGGCTGATCCGCGCCCCACGCCGGGCTCGCCGCCGCCGCAGGCTGCCCCGGAGCGTTCCCCGGGGCGTTCCCCGGAGCCTGCACCGGACCCGCCGCGGCCCCGTTAGCCTGCGCCGCGTCCCACGCCGCGGCCGCCGCCGCGAGGTCGTCCGCCGGCTCCCGCTGCCAGTCCCGCAACGCGTCGGACTCGACCTCGATCTGGGCCGACAGCGTGGACAGGTCGTCCTGCGCGAAGCGCTGCGCCCGGTCCCGCGCGGCCCACCGCAGCGAGTCCGCGGCTTGCTTGATCTTGGCCGTCCGCTCCCGCAGGTCCGGCAGGCGTTCCGCGATCCGTCCGCGGTCCGGGTCCTGCTCCAGCCGCTTCAGCTCGTCGTCGAGCTCGCGCCCGTGCGCGCTCAGCCGCTCGAACAGCGCGATCGACTCGTGCAGCGAGGCGTCCACCCGGACGCCGTCCTGCAGCGCCTGCTCCGTGGCGCGCATCGAGGTCCGCAGGTCGAGCCGCAGCTGCGCCAGCGCCCCCGTGACCCCGACCTGACCGAAGCTCTTGGCGCGCAGCGTGGTGTCCTCCACCGTCCGCCGCGCCTGCGTGATGGTCCGGTCCACACCGCGCTTGGTCGCCTGCACCACCTTGACGGTCGCGTACACGCCCAACCCCAGGAAGGTGAAAAGCACCATCAGCGCGAAGATGATCAACGCGGCCTCCATGAGCATCCCTTCCCCAGCACCCGACGGCTCTTTTCCGTCCCCTCCACGGTAAACGCCACGGGCAGGCCAGGGGTTCCAATCGAACCCCCAACCTGCCCGTACGGGATCTCCCCTATGCGGGGGTGCGCCCTCAGATGACGATGTTCACCAGCTTCGGCGCGCGCACGATCACCTTGCGGATCTCCGCGCCGCCCAGCGCCGCCACGACGCCCTCGTCGGTCACGGCCAGCTGCTCCAGCTCCGCCTCGGAGATCGTCGGCGGCACCTCCAGCCGCGCCTTGACCTTGCCCTTGACCTGCACCACGCACGTCACGCTCTCGTCCACGACGTACGCCGGGTCCGCGACCGGGAAGTCCTGGTGGACCACCGACTCGCTGTGACCCAGGCGGTGCCACAGCTCCTCCGCGATGTGCGGGGCCAGCGGGGCGACCAGCAGCACCAGGGCCTCGGCGACCGAGCGCTCCAGCGGGCGGCCGGCCTTCGTCAGCGCGTTGTTCAGCTCGGTGATCTTCGCGATGGCGGTGTTGAAGCGCAGCCCGGCCAGGTCCGCGCCGGCCCCGTCGATCGCCTTGTGCAGCGCGCGCAGGGTCGCCTCGTCCGGCTCACCGTCCACGACGGTGACCGCGCCGGTCTCCTCGTCCACGATGTTGCGCCACAGGCGCTGCAGCAGCCGGTACTGGCCCACCACGGCCCGGGTGTCCCACGGACGGGAGACGTCCAGCGGACCCATCGCCATCTCGTACAGGCGCAGCGTGTCCGCGCCGTACTCCTCGCAGATCTCGTCGGGCGTGACGGCGTTCTTCAGGGACTTGCCCATCTTGCCCAGCTCGCGCTTGACCGGCTCGCCCTCGAAGAAGAACGTGCCGTCGCGCTCCTCGACCTCGGTGGCCGTGACGGGGAAGCCTCGCTCGTCGCGGTAGACGTAGGCCTGGATCATGCCCTGGTTGAACAGCTTGTGGAACGGCTCGACCGAGGAGACGTGGCCCAGGTCGAACAGCACCTTCGACCAGAAGCGGGCGTACAGCAGGTGCAGCACCGCGTGCTCGGCGCCGCCCACGTACAGGTCGACACCACCGTGCGGTACGCCCTCGCGCGGGCCCATCCAGTACTGCTCGATCTCCGGGTCCACCAGGGCCGAGGCGTTGTTCGGGTCCAGGTAGCGCAGCTCGTACCAGCAGGAACCGGCCCAGTTGGGCATGGTGTTGGTCTCGCGGCGGAAGGAGCGCAGGCCCCGGCCGTCGCCCAGGTCCAGCTCCACGTTGACCCACTCGCCGTTGCGCGACAGCGGGGTCTCCGGCTTGGAGGTGGCGTCGTCCGCCTCGAAGGTGCGCGGGGAGTAGTCCTCGACCTCCGGCAGCTCCAGGGGCAGCATCGACTCGGGCAGCGGGTGCGCGACGCCGTCCTCGTCGTAGACGATCGGGAAGGGCTCGCCCCAGTAGCGCTGACGGCTGAACAGCCAGTCGCGCAGCCGGAAGTTGACCGTCCCCTCGCCGATGCCGCGCCCGGCCAGCCAGTCGGTGATCGCGGCCTTCGCCTCGACGACGCCCAGGCCGTCCAGGGCGATGCCCTCGCCCGTCGAGTTGACCAGCTTCGCGTCGTAGGAGACGAAGGCGCCGTCCCACTCGGCGGGGTCGGTGCCGCGCCCGTCCGACGGCTCCACGACGCAGCGCATCGGCAGCTCGAAGGCGCGCGCGAACTCGAAGTCGCGGCTGTCGTGCGCCGGGACGGCCATGATCGCGCCCGTGCCGTAGCCCATCAGCACGTAGTCGGCGATGAAGACCGGGACCTTGTCGCCGCTGACCGGGTTGATCGCGTACTCGCCGGTGAAGACACCGGTCTTGTCCTTGGCCTCGGCCTGACGCTCGACGTCCGACTTCGAGGCGGCCTGCTGGCGGTAGGCGCTGACGGCCTCGGCCGGCGTGGCGTGCCCGCCGGTCCACACCTCGTGGGTGCCCTCGGGCCAGGCGGCCGGGATGAACTTCTCCACCAGCGGGTGCTCGGGCGCCAGCACCATGTAGGTGGCGCCGAACAGGGTGTCCGGACGGGTGGTGAAGACGGTGATGGCCTCGTCGCCCAGCGCGAAGTCGACGCGCGCGCCCTCGCTGCGGCCGATCCAGTTCCGCTGCTGCAGCTTGATGGCCTCGGGCCAGTCCAGCGCGTCCAGGTCGTCGATCAGCCGGTCGGCGTATGCGGTGATCCGCATGTTCCACTGGCTCAGCCGGGACTTGAAGACGGGGAAGTTGCCGCGCTCGGACCGGCCGTCGGCGGTGACCTCCTCGTTGGCCAGCACGGTGCCCAGCCCGGGACACCAGTTCACCGGCGCGTCCGAGGAGTACGCCAGCCGGTACTCGTTCAGCACGTCGGCCCGCTCGGCCGCGGTCAGCGCGGCCCAGGCACGGCCGCCGGGGACCTCACGGGAGCCGTCCTCGAAGGCGGCGACCAGCTCGGCGATCGGCCGGGCCTTCTTCGCGTCGGTGTCGTACCAGGAGTTGTAGATCTGCAGGAAGATCCACTGGGTCCACTTGTAGTAGTCCGGGTCGATCGTGGCGAACGACCGGCGCTTGTCGTGGCCCAGGCCCAGCCGGCGCAGCTGGACCTTCATGTTCTCGATGTTGGCCTCGGTCGAGACGCGCGGGTGCGTGCCGGTCTGCACGGCGTACTGCTCGGCCGGCAGGCCGAAGGCGTCGAAGCCCAGGGTGTGCAGGACGTTGTGGCCGGTCATCCGCTGGTGGCGGGCGAAGACGTCGGTGGCGATGTACCCGAGCGGATGTCCGACGTGCAGGCCCGCACCGGAGGGGTACGGGAACATGTCCATGATGAACTTCTTGGGCCGTGCGACCACCGCGGGGTCCCCGGCCAGGTCGCCGGTCGGGTTCGGGGCCTCGTACGTGCCCTGCGCGTCCCAGACGTCCTGCCAGCGTGCCTCGATGTCGGCGGCCATGGCAGCCGTGTAGCGGTGCGCCTCGGCCGCCTCGGGGGCCGGGGTGTTCGTCTCGCTCATGATTTCTGAAGCTCCATCGATCGTCTCTGCCGTCTCTGCCTGCCCAAACGAAAAAACCCCTCGCACAGGAGGGGACGCCGCGCCGGGTCCGACCATCTCGAAGGGTCGGTACTGATCAGCGCGGCTCGGTAAGCAGAAGGCGTACGGCACGCATGGCGTCAGGGTACCGCAGCGGCCCCCGCCGACGCTCAGCCGTTCCGCCGACCGGCACAACGAGAAGCGGGCCACCCGATCCGGGTGGCCCGCTTCTTCACTGTGGAGCTAAGGAGAATTGAACTCCTGACCTCCTGCATGCCATGCAGGCGCTCTACCAACTGAGCTATAGCCCCTTGTTGTGCTTGCCGCTTCGGTTTCCCTTGCCGGTTCCCCTTGGCGACGTCCCAAACATTACACGGTCATGGCCCTGGTCCAAAAATCGGTTTCCACCGACCAGAGACCATGTCCGATTTGAGCCAAATTGTCACGCCCTCGCGAACTGGTAGAACCGCTTGAGTGTGCAGTGCTCGTCGAGCAGCCGCCCGTAGATCGGCTCCCCTTCCAGCTCACGGTACGTCTCGATCGGGTCGCCTTTTATGATCAGCGCCCGAGCGCATTCCTCGCACCAGTACTGGTAGTCGGGGTTGACCGGGTCCATGTCCCGCACGATCGGCGTGCCGTTGTTGCACCAGTCGCACCGGCGCCGGTGTGCACCCATCCGTCAGCGACTCCCTCCCGCGTCGGGCCGTCGTCTCCCCCTCCGGCGGTCACGATTCTGCCATGCCGGTGCGGGCCAGGTCAGCAAACGCAAAGGGTACAAAAGCAAGGATCCCGCCCCCTGTTGGGGACGGGATCCTGATTGTGGAGCTAAGGAGAATTGAACTCCTGACCTCCTGCATGCCATGCAGGCGCTCTACCAACTGAGCTATAGCCCCGCTCTCCGCCGCGCTCCCCCCGTCTCCGGTGTTCTGCGCTGCGAACAAGAAGAACTCTAGCCTGTGACCAGCCGGAAAGTGAAATCCGGGTGGGAGCCCCGCCGGGGAGCGGCGGAAGGCCGCTCTAGTCGTCGTCGCCGAGCACCGGTTCCGGCAGCGTGCCGGCGTTGTGCTCCAGCAGACGCCAGCCGCGCGCGCCCTCGCCGAGGACGGACCAGCAGCAGTTGGAGAGCCCGCCGAGGCCCTCCCAGTAGTACGAGTCCAGGCCCAGCAGGCGCCCGATCGTCGTACGGATGGTGCCGCCGTGGCTGACCACGACGAGGGTGCCGGACTGCGGCAGCCGGCCGGCGTGTTCCAGCACCACCGGCGCCGCACGGTCGGCGACCTCGGTCTCCAGCTCACCGCCGCCGCGGCGGACCGGTTCGCCGCGCTTCCACGCCGAATACTGCTCGCCGTACTTCTCGAGGATCTCGTCGTGCGTGAGGCCCTGCCACTCGCCGGCGTACGTCTCGCGCAGCGCCGCGTCGTGCGACACCGCCAGCCCCGTGAGGGCCGCCAGCTCGGCAGCCGTGGCAGAGGCGCGCTGCAGGTCGGACGCCACGATGGCATCCGGCTTCAGCGAGGCGAGCAACCGCGCGGAGCGGCGCGCCTGCGCCACACCCGCCTCGGTCAGCTCGATGTCCGTGGAGCCCTGGAAGCGGCGCTCCAGATTCCACGAGGTCTGGCCGTGCCGCCAGAGGACGATCTTCCTGCCGGACTTGCCCGAGGTGGTCGCGCTCAGAACAGATCACCGTCCAGTTCGTCGTCGCCCGCCGCCTCGCGCAGCTTGGCGTGCTCTTCGGCCTTGCCGATGGTGAGCTTGGCGTCTTCGGGCAGCTCGATCTCGGGGCAGTCCTTCCACAGGCGCTCCAGCGCGTAGAAGACACGCTCCTCGCTGTGCTGGACGTGAACGACGATGTCGACGTAGTCGAGCAGGATCCAGCGGGCGTCGCGGTCGCCCTCGCGGCGCACCGGCTTGGCGCCGAGCTCCTTGAGCAGGCGCTCCTCGATCTCGTCGACGATCGACTTGACCTGGCGGTCGTTGGGCGCCGAGGCGAGCAGGAAGGCGTCGGTGATCGACAGCACGTCGCTGACGTCGTACGCGATGATGTCGTGCGCGAGCCGGTCGGCCGCGGCCTGGGCGGCGGCGGTGATGAGCTCGATGGAGCGGTCCGTGGCGGTCACTGGCCATGCTTTCGGGTTGGCGGGCAGATCCTTACAAGGGTCTCATGTACCGCCGACACCGCCCGCGCGCAGCGTCGCGCGCGGGCGAAAGCCTGTCTCGGGGACGCTCCGGAGCCTGGTCAGGACGCCTTGTAGTCCTTGCCCAGGATCACCACGATCTCCGCGTTCACCGCGTTCTCACCCTTCTTCACGGCCGTCTCGGGCAGTCCCAGCGTCTTGGCGACCTCGATCGCGCGGTCCCGCTGCGCGTCGTCCTGGTAGGTGATCTGCGAGGTGGCCGCCGTCTTGTCGGCCTTCCCGCCGTCGACGAAGGCGTAGCCGCCGTTCACGAGCGTCGCCTTGGCCGCGACCTGCATCTTCTCGTCGCCGCTGGCGTCCTTGAGGCCGACGCGCGGGGCCGCACCGGGCTGCGCCGCGGCGCCGGAGCCGCCCAGCACCTCCTTGACGACCGACTTGTTCGCGTCGTCCGTGAGCGTGCCGTCCGCCTTCACCGCGAGGACGTCCGTGCGGTACGCGCCCACCTTGGCGTGCGCGCCGAGCCGGGACAGCAGGGCCCCGAGGGTCTGCGCGTTCAGGGCGGGATCGAGGATCTGGCCGATGCTCTCGACGGTCACGGCCGCCGCCTTCGGGTCGCTCGGAACCTTGCGCAGCACCGCCTGGAGCACCTTGCCCACGCGTTCCAGCTGTTTGGCCTCCGGTTCGCCCTGCCCGCGGAACGTGGCGTACGCCACGGCCATCGGGCCGCTCAGGCTCTGCTTCTGCCCCTGGGCCACGGCCGGGGTCTTGGCGGCGTCGTCGGCCGGGACCGCGGTGTCGGTGTCGACCTCGATGCCGCCGACCAGCTCGACCAGGTTCTCCAGGAAGGGGGTGTCCAGGCGCCAGGTGCCGCCGATGCGGGTGCCCAGCACGGAGTCGAGGGCCTCGCGGGTGCCGAGACCGCCTTCCTCGACCGACTTGCCGAGCCCCGTCGGCGTCCCGTCCTGGCCGGTGACGGCCAGGGTGTTCGGCAGCAGGACGGTGGCACCCTTCTTGGTGGTGACGTTGTCGACGAGCAGCGCCGAGGAGGTGCCGCCCTTCTTGGTGTTGTGCAGGTGCACGACGATGATGTCCCGCTTCTGCGCTCCCGCGTCGGCCGTCGCAGCGGTCTTCTTCTCGCCGGGGCCGTCGAGGAAGGGCAGCTTGCCCGCGTACCAGAGGTAGCCGAGGCCGCCGACGACGAACAGGGCGAGGACGACGATCAGCGCCACCACCCGGTTGCGGCCGCGGCGGCGGGCCTCTTCGCGGCGCTCGGTGCGGCTCTCGGTGAATTTGAGCCAGTCGATGACGTCCTCGGAGTCCTCGTCCGGCTGGTCGATGAAGGCGAACATCTCGGTGCGGTAGTCCCGGTCCGCCTGGGGCTCGCCGTCACGCCCGCGGTCGCGGTCGCGCTCGTCGGTCCGCGCACCGCCCTCGTCGGCGTCCGGCCGGCGCGGCTCGGGAACCTGGGCGGCCGGCCGTTCGGCGGGGACCGGGGGCTCCGGGGCGCTCTGCTGCGGGATCCACTGCTGGGTCTGCTGCGTGTCGTACCCGTAGGCGGGCGCCTGGGTGTACTCCTGCTGCCCGTACTCCTGGGGGGCCTGCTGCTGCGGGTAGTACTGCTGTTGCTGTTGCGGCTGCTGCTGGCCGTAGCCCTGGTAGTCGTAGCCGTACTGCTGCTGCTCATACTGCTGCTGCCCGTACTGCTGCGGGGCGGCCGGAGCGGGCTGGGCGGGCTGCGCGGGCACCTGGCCGTACACCGGCCGCCCGTACGCGTCGTAGCCGACGAGCTGCTGCTCCTGGGCGGCATACGGGTCGTACGGATCCTGTCGGTCGTTCACCGCGGGGCCCCTCTCTCCGGAAGCTCAGGCTCCCCGGTACAGCTCACGCTTGTCGATGTAACGCACGACACCGTCCGGCACCAGGTACCAGACGGGGTCCCCCTGGGCCACCCTCGCACGGCAGTCGGTGGACGAGATCGCGAGCGCGGGCACCTCCACCAGGGAGACGCCGCCTTCCGGGAGCCCGTCGTCGGTGAGCACGTGGCCCGGCCGGGTGACTCCGATGAAGTGGGAGAGCGAGAAGAGCTCTTCGGCGTTGCGCCAGGTCAGGATCTGTGCGAGCGCGTCGGCACCGGTGATGAAGAACAGGTCGGCGTCGTCGTTCTGCGCCTTCAGGTCCCGCAGGGTGTCGATGGTGTACGTCGGCCCGCCGCGGTCGATGTCGATGCGGCTCACCGAGAACTGCGGGTTCGAAGCCGTGGCGATGACCGTCATCAGGTAGCGGTCCTCGGCCGGCGACACGGCCCGCTGCGACTTCTGCCACGGCTCGCCGGTCGGCACGAACATCACCTCGTCGAGGTGGAAAAGGGCGGCCACCTCGCTGGCGGCCACCAGGTGTCCGTGATGGATCGGGTCGAATGTCCCGCCCATCACTCCGAGCCGGCGCTTGACCGGACCGGTAGGCATCTCCTGCTCTCCCATGAGCGCAGAGCCTACTGGCCCGGCGGACGCGGCGTTCTCGTCGGGTTCGACGGGTTCGACGGGCTCAGCGGCTCAGCGGTCGCGGTTCAGGCGCGTGGTGACCCAGAGCATCAGGATCAGGATCAGGAAGGCACCGCCGCCGGTCAGGTACGGGTTCAGGCTGTCGTGGTTGCCGCCGTGCTGCTCGGCCCCCTCCGATGCGAGGACGACCAGGTTGTGGGCGGTGGTGGAGAGGCTCATCAGGCAGATACCTATCGAGTCGGGGAGCGGGCCGGAGACTTCGCTCACATCGTATGCGGGGGCCTGGGGCACGCTCACGCCGACTCAGGCGTTGGAGAGGATAGACGCAGGGTCGATCAGGTCCATCCAGGGGAGGGCGCTATGACGGAAACAGGGTTCGAGAAAGCACCGGCGCGGGACCGGAGGCGGTTCCCCGGCATCTCGTCGCGCGCGTACGAGCATCCGGCGGACCGCTCCGCGCTGGTGGCGCTGCGCAAGCTGAGCGGCTTCGACACGGTGTTCAAGGCGCTGAGCGGACTGCTTCCGGAGCGCAGCCTGAGACTGCTGTTCCTGTCGGAGTCGGTGCGGGTGGGCGAGACGCAGTTCCCGCACCTGTACGCGATGCTGCGCGACGCCTGCTACATCCTGGACCTGGAGAAGGTCCCGCAGATGTACGTGCAGCAGGACCCGAACCCCAACGCCATGTGCATCGGGCTGGACGAGCCGATCATCGTGGTGACCACGGGCCTCGTCGAGCTGCTCGACGAGGAGGAGATGCGTGCGGTGGTGGGCCACGAGGTGGGCCACGCGCTGTCGGGGCACGCCGTCTACCGCACGGTCCTGCTGTTCCTGACCAACCTGGCGCTGAAGGTCGCGTGGATCCCGCTGGGCAATGTGGCGATCATGACGATCGTGACCGCGCTGCGGGAGTGGTTCCGCAAGTCGGAGCTCTCGGCCGACCGGGCCGGGCTGCTGGTGGGACAGGACGTGCAGGCCTCGATGCGGGGGCTGATGAAGATCGCGGGCGGCAACCACCTCCACGAGATGAACGTGGACGCCTTCCTGGCCCAGGCCGAGGAGTACGAGTCGAGCGGCGATCTGCGCGACTCCGTGCTGAAGATCCTGAATCTGCTGCCCCGGACGCACCCCTTCACCACGGTGCGGGCGGCCGAGCTGAAGAAGTGGGCGGAGAGCCGCGACCACCAGCGGATCATGGACGGCCACTACCCGCGGCGGGACGAGGACAAGGACGCCTCGGTGACCGACTCCTTCCGGCAGTCCGCCGCGCACTACGCCGACTCGGTGCGCACCAGCAAGGACCCGCTGCTGAAGCTGGTGGGTGACATCGCGGGCGGCGCGGGCGACCTGGGCGGCAAGCTCCGCGACAAGTTCACCGGCGCCGGAGCCGGAGCCGGCACCGCGACGCAGGACAAGGGCGGGGCTACGGAGCAGGGCTGACGGGAGCGGCCTGCGGCGGCGGGGGCGGTGTCGCGGGCTAGGTGACGGGCGGGGCCGTCGGCGGGGCCAGGACGCCGCACAGCCCGGCCGTGCGCCGCGGCTGGCCGCTGGCGTACGGGTCGCTGGCGGCCGGGCCCACCGTGGTCGGGCCGGCTCCGGCCAGGAGCGGGCGGAAGGCCCCGGACGGGTCGGCGGAGCAGTCCTGCGGCCCGGCCATCACATAGGCCGAGGCCAGCTCCAGCCGCCGGGTCGTCAGGTCCTCCCGGTCGAAGCGCAGCCGCAGCTCGCGCCGGACGGTGAAGAGCGAGGCGCCGTCGGCCGCGGCCGGGGATCCGGTGGCGGGCCGTACGGCGTAGACGAAGGTGTGGTCGGTGGTGACCTCCAGCACGTCGGGGGCCACCTCCTCGAAGGCGAGCGTGCCGCTCACCCGGACCCGGGAATCGGCCACGACGGCGGTGGCCTGGTCGAAGCGGACCAGCCAGCCGGTGGCCGCGTGGCGGCCGTCACCGGAGGGCGAGGTCATGCTGCGGTCGAACTGCGCCAGCTGGTCCGGGTCGAGCAGGACGCGCACCGGCCGGGAGGCCGCTCCGGCGAGGATGTCGGGGTCCAGCGAGGACTGCACCAGGTAGTCCTTGGCGATGGACAGCGCGGCGACGACCTGGGCGTCGGTGAAGTGGTGCGTGCGGCGCACGGCGGGCAGGGTGATGCCGGCCGCTCCGACCCGGTAGTCGGCGGCGGGGCTCTTCGCATAAAGCTCGGCGGGGCGACCGCCGGGCACGTCCGTGGTCGGCGCGAGCGGGATCACGGTGCTGCTGAGTGCCTGGGCCGGTCCCCCGGACGGGGGCACGTAGGGGTTGCGCAGCCCCATGTAGACGGCGAAGGCGAAGGCCGTGGCGATGAGCAGCACGAGCAGCATGCCCTGCCGTGCGCCCCGGCCGGGGGTGCTGGTCCGGGACGCGGATCCGCTGCCGGACCAGATGGATCGGCTGCGCACCGCGCGGGCGTGTTCGCCCATGCGTTCCTGGGCGGAGTACTCCTGGAGCCGGGCAGCGCGGACGAAGTCCTCGTCGAACACCACCGACCGGTACTCGTCCGACCGGAAGTCGTCCGAGCGGAAGTCGTCGTCGCCCCCGCCCATGCCCTCGGGGGTGCTGTTGGGTGGATCTCCTGGCACGGCCATCGCTTCTCCCCGCTGTCCCCGCTTCAGAGAAGCCCCCAGCTCCGGCGTATGCGAGTGGGGTCGTACCTTCAGGGTTGGCGAACGGAGGGGTACGTAAACGCGCCGACGCCGGTGACTTCACCCCTGGGGGTACTGGCGGGCGCCGGAGCGGGGTCCGCCTCACCGGAGGCGCTGCGGTACACGGCGCTGAAGGCGAGCGCGACCATGCCGAGGCCCATCACGAGGGCGAGCACCCAGGCGACGGGGCGCAGCCACGGTGCGCGGCCGCGGTAGGGACGCAGGCTGCCGCCGTAGGCCCCGTACGGGCCGTAGGGGTATCCGTGGCCGCCGTCGTGGTCCCAGCCGTGGTCGTCGTCGTACCCGTCGGGGTGGCCGTATCCGTAGCTGTCGTAGTCGTCGTCGCCCGTCCAGCCGCCGGCCACGGCACGGGCGGCTTCGGCCTCCGCGCGCGCCCGGTCGGCCGCCCGCTGGCGCTCGGCGGCGCTCGGTTCACGGATCTCGGCGTTCCGGACGAAGTCCTCGTCGAACACCACGGAGGCGAAGTCGTACTCCGCGCCTCCGCGGTCGTCGTCGGGCTCCCCGTCGTCCGGGAACGGCTTGCCCCCCACGTCGTCCGGCACAGGACCAGCCTAGACCTGAGGGGCCTCCTTGGGCAGGGTGTACGCCGAAATCCGGCCACACCGCGCTGAGGACTTGACTACCGAACGTGACCGTCGCCGGTGACGATGTACTTGGTGGAGGTCAGCTCGGGAAGCCCCATCGGGCCCCTGGCGTGCAGCTTCTGGGTGGAGATGCCGATCTCCGCACCGAAGCCGAACTGGCCACCGTCCGTGAACCGAGTGGATGCATTCACGGCGACCGTGGTCGAGTCGACCAGCTGGGTGAAGCGGCGCGCGGCGGCCTGCGAGGTGGTGACGATCGCCTCGGTGTGACCGGAGGTCCAGCGGCGGATGTGGGTGACGGCGTCGTCGAGGGAGTCCACGACTCCGGCGGCGATGTCGTAGGACAGGTACTCGGCGGCCCAGTCCTCGTCCGTGGCGGGCAGGGCGGTGACCTTGGTGCCCTCGGCGGCGGCGAGGACCCGGGCGTCGCCGTGCACGGTGACGCCGGCGTCGGCGAGCGCGTCGAGGGCGCGCGGCAGGAAGGCGTCGGCGATGTCGCGGTGGACGAGGAGGGTCTCGGCGGAGTTGCAGACGGAGGGCCGCTGGGCCTTGGAGTTGATGAGGATGTCCACCGCCATGTCCAGGTCGGCCTGGGCGTCGACGTAGACGTGGCAGTTGCCGGTACCGGTCTCGATGACCGGGACGGTGGATTCCTCGACCACGGTCTTGATGAGGGACGCACCGCCGCGCGGGATGAGCACGTCGACGAGGCCGCGGGCGCGCATCAGCTCACGGACGGAGTCGCGGGACTCACCGGGCACGAGCTGGACCGCGTCGGCGGGCAGCCCGGCGCTCTCCACGGCGTCCCGCAGGATGGCGACGAGTGCGGTGTTGGAGGAGTAGGCGGAGGAACTGCCGCGCAGGAGGACCGCGTTGCCGGACTTGAGACAGAGGGCGGCGGCGTCGACGGTGACGTTGGGGCGGGCCTCGTAGATGATGCCGACGACGCCGAGCGGGACGCGGATCTGACGGATGTCGATGCCGTTGGGGAGGGTGTTGCCGCGGACGACCTCGCCGACGGGGTCGGGGAGGGCGGCGACGTCGCGGACGTCGGAGGCGATGGCGGCGACGCGCTCGGCGGTGAGGGTGAGGCGGTCGATGACGGTCTCGCTGGTGCCGGCGGCGCGGGCCTTGTCCGTGTCCACGGCGTTGGCGGCGATGATCTCGGCCGTACGGGCCTCCAGCGCGTCCGCGATCGCCAGCAGGGCGGCGTCCTTGGCGGACCGCGGGAGTGGGGCGATGGCCGCGGCGGCGGTGCGGGACCGCTGCGCGGTGGCGAGGACGGGCGAGGTGGCGGCATCGAGCGAGGTCATGCCGCCCAGGGTAATCCCCCGGCGGTACCCCGCCGTGGGGGTTCCACCCCCCGAGACGGCGGGCGCCGGCCGTCCGCGGGGCCTTCTCCCCGCCCCGCCCTTTCTCCGTTTCCCCGGGCTCCGCCCGGACCCCGGTCCTCAAGCGCCGGACGGGCTGAAAGACCCGGAGGGGCGGGGCTAGTACGGGTGGACGCCTACCGGGTGGGCCGGGGGTGGGCCGTAGCCCTCCGCCACGCGCTGGTGGTAGGTGGCGCGGTCGATGACCTCCAGGCCGACGATCTCCCAGGGCGGGAGCTTCGCCGAGGAGCGGTGTTCGCCCCACAGGCGCAGGGCGACGGCCGCCGCGTCGTGGAGGTCACGGGCCTCTTCCCAGTAGCGGATCTCCGCGTGGTCGTCGGCGTACCGGCTGGTCAGCAGGAAGGGATGGTCGTGGGCCAGTTGCTCCAGCCCGCGCCGGACCTCGGACAGCGGGGCCGGCTTGCCGGAGACGCTCAGGGTCACGTGCCACAGGCGCGATGCGTGATCCTGCTCCTCCCCGCCACCGCCGCCGTCACCGTCCCCTGTGCCGACGCTGGTCAGCGCTCGTCTCACCAGCCGCCTCCTGTCTCCGCCACGCGGGTCCGCCCGCCCCTCACAGTTGACCAGTCCCCGGGCCGCCGCGCTCCGCTTTTACCGAACCTCAGCCCTCCAGCAGGACCAGATCGTCCCGGTGGACGACCTCCCGCTCGTACGCGGGTCCGAGTTCCCGCGCGAGCTCGCGAGTGGAGCGGCCGAGGAGCTGCGGGAGCTCCTTGGCGTCGAAGTTGACCAGGCCCCGGGCGACGGCTCGGCCGTCCGCGGCGCGCAGTTCCACCGGGTCCCCGGCGACGAAGTCGCCCTCGACCGCCGCGATCCCGGCGGGCAGCAGCGAGCTGCCGCGTTCGGTGACCGCGCGGACCGCGCCGTCGTCCAGGACCAGGTGCCCCTGGGGGGTCGACGCGTGCTGGAGCCAGAGCAGCCGGTCCGCCGAGCGGCGCCCGGTGGCGTGGAACAGCGTGCCGGTCCCCCGTCCGGCGAGGGCGTCGGCCGCCTGGCTCGCGGAGGTCAGCACGACGGGGATCCCGGCGGCGGCCGCGATCCGGGCCGCCTCGACCTTGGTGACCATGCCGCCAGTGCCCACGCCCGCCTTGCCGGCGCTGCCGATGGAGACGTGCGCGATGTCCTCGGGCCCGCGGACCTCTTCGATGCGCGTGGTGCCGGGCTGGGACGGGTCCCCGTCGTAGAGGCCGTCCACGTCCGAGAGCAGGACGAGGAGGTCGGCGCGGACGAGGTGGGCGACGAGGGCCGCCAGCCGGTCGTTGTCGCCGAAGCGGATCTCGTCCGTGGCGACGGTGTCGTTCTCGTTGACGACGGGAAGGGCGCCCATGGCGAGCAGCTGGTCGAGGGTGCGGTAGGCGTTGCGGTAGTGGGCGCGGCGGCTGGTGTCGTCGGTGGTGAGGAGCACCTGGCCGACGCGTACGCCGTACCGGGCGAAGGAGGCGGTGTAGCGGGCGACGAGCAGGCCCTGGCCGACGCTCGCGGCGGCCTGCTGCCGGGCGAGGTCCTTGGGCCTGCGGCGCAGGCCGAGCGGGGAGAGTCCGGCGGCGATGGCTCCGCTGGAGACGAGGACGATCTCCTTCTCGCCTCCGCTGCGGGCCTTGGCGAGGACGTCGACCAGCGCGTCCACCCGGTCGGCGTCGAGTCCGCCGGCCGCGGTGGTCAGGGAGGAGGAGCCGACCTTGACCACGATCCTGCGGGCGTCCACGACACCTTGCCTAGCCGCTGACACGTCTGTCCCCTTGCCCCTTGCCGAAATGCCTGTCGGCGAAATGCATGTCGCCGAGATGCCTGCCGTCTCAATCTACGGGGTGGGCGCGCGGGGCTGCTCGGGGGTTTCAGACCCTGGACGAGGACCCCGCCTCCACGGGAGCGGCCTCCTCGGCCCGGGCGGCACCCGGGACGAGGATCTTGCGGGAGAGCAGGAAGGTGAACGGGATGGCCACGACCGCCGCGACCAGCGGGGCGATCCGGGTGTCCATCCCGGCCCAGGTCACCAGCGCGTAGAGGCCGACGGACTGGATGACGAAGTTGGTGATGTTCGTCAGCGGGAAGAGGAAGAACTTCTTCCAGGTCGGCCGGGTCCGGTAGGTGAAGTAGGTGTTCATGAAGAACGAGCCGACCATCGCCAGGACGAAGGCGAGCGAGTAGGCGGCGAAGTACGGCATCCACGGGTGCAGGAGCAGGTAGATGACGAAGAAGGTGCCGGTGTTCACCCCGCCCACGAGGGCGAATCGGAACACCTGGCCGAGCTGGTCCTTGCGGCTCATCGGGCGCTGCGCTCCACGATCGTAGGCTCTGCGACCGGGGCCGCCGGCCGGTCATCGGTCCGCGGGAGCGGCTGTGCTCCGTGCGATTCCTTCACCAGGAAGTGCGGCCTGCGCTTGGCCTCGTAGTAGATACGGCCGATGTACTCGCCGATCAGGCCCAGCATGATCAACTGTACGCCGCCGAGACCCGTGATGATGGCCACGAGGGTGACGTACCCCGGGGACTCGACGCCGTTGGTGATCGCCATGACCGTGATCCACAGGGCGTACAGACCGGTCAGGGCGACCAGCGACACGCCGAACCAGATTCCGATCCGCAGCGGCTTGTTGTTGAAGGAGATCAGGCCGTCCATGCCGTAGTTCAGCAGGGCGCCGAACTTCCACTTCGTCTCGCCGGCCTCGCGCTGCGCGTTGCGGTAGTCGAAGTGGACGGTGTCGAAGCCGATCCAGGAGAACAGTCCCTTGGAGAAGCGGTTGTACTCCGGCAGCGACAGCAGCGCGTCCACGGCCGGGCGCGAGAGCATGCGGAAGTCGCCGACGCCGTCGGTGAGCTCCACGTCGACCCAGCGGTTGACGCCCCGGTAGTAGAGGCTGCTGAGAGCGGAGCGGAGCTTCTTGTCGCCCTCGCGCGTGCGGCGGGCGATGATCTGGTCGTGTCCCTGCCGGTAGTGCTCCAGCATGGTCGCGATGAGCTCCGGCGGGTGCTGGAGGTCCGCATCCATGATCACTACGGCGTCGCCCGTGGCCTCGCGCAGGCCGGCGAGCATGCCGGCCTCCTTGCCGAAGTTCCGGCTGAAGGAGACGTAGCGCGTCTGCTCGCCGTGTTCGGCGGCGATCTTCCGGAGCTTGTCGAGGGTGCCGTCGCGGCTTCCGTCGTCGACGTAGCAGACCTCGTACTCGACGGGGAGGGCGTCCAGAACCCTTCGGATCTCCACATCGAAGCTGTCGATGACGGCTTCTTCGTTGAAGCAGGGGACAACTACGGACAGCTTCGTCATGAACACTTCCTGCTGGATCCGAACGGGTGATTGTCGGCGGCCGGACCCGCCTCTCACCTCTTCCTTAGAAGTATGCACGGCGAGGGTCGGACGGGCGTCGGGCTGCCGGAGTCGGGGGCGGCACACGGTAGCGTGGACGAGATAAGCGGAATCAGCTGAACGTAACGAAACGAAGGGATCGAGGTGCACGTGCCCGACGTCTCCGTGGTCGTCATCGTCTACAACGACGCAGAGCGTCTGCCGACAGCAGTCCGGTCGGTTCTGGACCAGACCCTGCACAGCGTCGAAGTCGTGATCGTCGACGACTGCAGCAAGGACCGCTCGTACGCGGTCGCCCAGGAACTGGAATCTGCACATCCGGGAAGAGTGCGCGCCTTCCAGCTGCCGGAGAACAGCGGCGGCTGCGGTGCGCCGCGCAACCACGGCATCCAGCAGGCCACCGGAACGTACGTGATGTTCCTCGACAGCGACGACGTGCTGGAGCGCAACGCCTGCCGGAACATGCTGGACGCCGCCGAGCGGACCGGCTCCGACCTGGTCTCGGGCATGTGCGTACGCGTGCACCTCGACAACCGGTGGGGCAAGACCACCGAGTGGTACCCCTGGATCTACTCGCGGACCCGCACCCTGGAATCGATCACCGAGTACCCCGACCTGCTGGTCTACGACACCCTCTCCACGAACAAGTGCTACCGGCGCGCGTTCCTGCTGGAGCAGGGCCTGGAGTTCCCGGTCGGCATCCACTACGAGGACCTGCTGTTCTCCGCGCAGGCCTACGTGGCCGCCCGCCGCATCACGCTGATCCCGAACCACGTCTACTTCTGGAACGTGGTCGAGAAGGCCGCGGCCCTGTCCATCAGCAACCGGCGCCACGAGATCGCGAACTTCGTCCACCGGATGGAGATCCACCGCCGCGTCGACCGCCTGCTGGCCGAAAAGGGCCACACGGACATCAAGTCCGCGAAGGACGCCAAGTTCCTCAAGCACGACCTCGTGCTGCACCTGCGCGACCTGCCGCTGCTGAGCGACGAGTACCGCCAGGAGTTCGCCCGCCTCGCCAACGGCTACCTCGCGGGGATCGACCCGGCCGCGTACGAGAACGTCACGTACCTCCAGGCGATCTGCGCCTACCTGCTGGGCAAGGAGGACTGGGACAACCTGCTCCCGGCCGCCGACGCCATGACCAACAAGGGCCGGCTCACCTCCCCGCTCGCCGAGCGTGACGGCCGCGTCTACTGGTGCGCGCAGCACATCGACGGTCCCGACGGCGACGAGGCCCGCCGGATACTGGACGTCACCGAGCAGGCCTTCCACACCACGCCGCTCACCTCCCTCACCCTGGGCAACCGGCTCACCTCCTACGAGGACGACGGCCGCGGCACGGTCACCATGTCCGGCTCCGTCGTGAACCCGCTGGGCCGCATCCCGGCCGACGCGGAGCTGAAGGCCACGCTCGAATTCCGGGCCCGCCGGCAGATCGGCGTGCGCTCCTTCAGCTTCCCGGTGGAATCCGTCCGCCACGCCGGTGACACGATCGAGTGGACCGGCACCGCCGACGTCGCGAGCACGGTCCGCCCGCTCGGCATCATCGACGCCGTCTGGGACGTCCGCCTCAAGCTGACCGCGGGCGGCGAACGGATCACCACCCGCGTCGCGATCGGCGGGGTCGACCTGGAGTCGGCGGCCCGGCTGCGCGTGCGCCCGCGCCTGACCCGGCTGGTCTCCGACCGCTTCGGCCCGGAGATGACCAAGAAGGGCAACCTCAGCTACGTGCTGAGCGCCGAGGGCGCCGCCGCCGTCCGCACCCAGTCGTTGATCAACAACGCCATACAGGGCAAGGCGGCCGGCGTGGTCAAGCGGGGCCTGCGCAAGGCACTGCGGGCCCGCCGCAACATGGGCTCCGGCGAGCAGAAGGTGAAGATCTACCACGAGGTCTTCTCGAAGCTGCCGATCAAGAAGGGCACGGTCGTCTTCGAGAGCCACATGGGCAAGCAGTACAGCGACAGCCCGAAGGCGATCTACGAGGAGCTGGTCCGCCAGGGCGCGCCGTTCGAGGCGATCTGGTCCTACGCGGGCGCCAAGCCCACCGGCTTCCCCAAGGAGGCCACCCTCGTCAAGCGCTGGAGCTGGCCGTACCTGCGCGCCCTCGCCCAGGCCGAGTACTGGGTCGACAACCAGGGCTTCCCGCTGGCGCTGGCCAAGCGCCCGGGGACCACGTACATCCAGACCTGGCACGGCTCGGCGCTCAAGCGGATGGGCTTCCACGAGCCCCGGACCAAGGCGCAGGGCCGGGCCGGCCAGGCCCGTTTCCAGGCGGCCGTCAACCGCTTCGACCACTTCCTGATCCGCTCCGAGCACGACACCCGCACCCTCGCCAAGGGCTTCCGGCTGCGTGACGAGGTGCTGCTGCGCACGGGCTACCCGCGCAACGACGCCCTCGTCGAGGCGCACCGGACCGAGTCGCACAGTGGTGAGCGGGTACGCGGGCCGCTCGCGGGCGAGCTCGGCATCGACCCGGACAAGAAGGTGCTGCTGTACGCGCCGACCTTCCGGGCGGGCGCGGACGGCGCGGTGGAGGGCTTCACCTTCCCCTTCGACGTGGAGGAGTTCGCGGACCGGCTCGGCGACCGCTTCACGCTGCTGGTGCGGACCCACTACCTCAACAGCGTCTCGCTGCCACCGTCCGTCGCGGGCCGCGTCATCGACGTGTCCCGGCACCACGACATCACCCCGCTGCTGGCCCTCGCCGACGGTCTGATCACCGACTACTCGTCCGTGATGTTCGACTACGCGGTCCTGGACCGGCCGATGCTGTTCTTCGCGTACGACTACGAGAAGTACGCCACCGACATCCGCGGCACGTACTTCGACCTGAAGGAGAAGGCCCCGGGCCCGGTGGTGGCCACGGCGGACGAACTGCTGCAGGCGCTCGCCGCCTTCGAGGAGGCGGACGTCAAGTACGCCCAGGCGCGGCAGCGTTTCCTCGCCGAGTTCGGCGAGTACGACCGCGGGGACGCGGCCCGCCAGATCGTAGAGAAGTTCTTCACCAGGAGCGGCAAGTGAGCCAGCAGACCGCCACCCCGGGCGGCCGTGACATCTTCATCGTCTCCAACAACGTCGACGAGATCGGCGGCGTGACCACCTGGTCGCACCAGATGGCCCGGCAGTTCACCGACCGCGGCCACCGGGTGCACATCGTGGGCATCGCCCCGGTCGCCGACGACATCCGGCAGAAGCTGCCGCAGGGTCTGCCGTACGAGATGACCACCCTCTACGACGCGCACCCGCCGTCGGCCCGCCGGCTGCGCGGGATCAAGGGCCGGCTGAACGCGCCCGAGCGGCGCCGCCAGGCCGCCCGGCGCGCGCAGATGCGGGTCAAGGCCGAGCAGCTGAGCGAGCTGCTGCGGGCAGCCCGTCCGGGCGGTGTCGTCATCGTCACCCAGGTCTGGGCGATGGAGTGGGTGGCGCTCGCCGACACCAAGGGGCTCACCGTCATCGGGATGAGCCACGAGTCGTTCGAGGCCAGCCAGAAGTCCACCCGCGGGGAGCGGGTCCGCCGCTTCTACCCGCAGGTCGACCGGCTGCTGGTGCTGACCGCCGAGGACGCGGACCTGTGGATCCGGGCGGGCATGGAGAACGTGGGGAGCATGCCGAACCCGCTGCCCTTCATGCCCGACTCCCCCGCGCCGCGCACGGAGAAGGTCGTGGCGTGCGTCGGCCGCCTCGCCTTCGAGAAGGGCGTCGACCTGCTGCTCGACACCTGGGCGGACGTCGCGCCGCACCACCCCGACTGGACCCTGCGGATCTACGGGGCGGGCGCGGAGGAGGCCACGCTGAAGGCGCACTGCACCTCGCTGGGCCTGGACGACTCCGTGGAGTGGATGGGAAGCACCGACGACGTGCTGGGCGCCCTGCGCGGAGCCTCGGTCTTCGCCCAGGCCTCACGGGCCGAGGGCTTCCCGATCACGCTGCTGGAGGCGATGGCGGCGGGCGTGCCGCCGGCCGCCTTCGACTGCGCGCCGGGCGTGCGGGAGATCGTCGAGCACGGCGAGGACGGGCTGCTGGCCCGGCTGGGCAACACGATGGAGCTGGCCGGACACCTGCGCGAGCTGATGTCCGACCGTGAGCTGCGCGACCGGCTCGGTGACAACGCCTTCCACGCGGTGCAGCGCTACTCCAGCCCCGAGATCACCGACCGGTGGGAAGAGCTGTTCTCCTTCCTGGAGCGCTGACCGCACCCTGCACGACGGCACCGATGTGAAGCAGCCCGCCCCGGACACTCCCGGGGCGGGCTGCTTCACTCACGGCACATGCGGTGCGTCTCCGGCCGGTCAGGGCTTGTGGACGTCCCGGTGGGCGTCCTTGCGGGCCACCTTGTTGGCCTCCCAGCCCGCCCAGGCGGAGGTGACCATCTCACGGACGTCGTGCCGGGCCTTCCAGCCCAGCTCCCCGGTGATCTTGTCGGCCGAGGCCACGACCTTCGCCGGGTCGCCGGGGCGGCGCGGGCTGATCACGGGGGCGATGTCGTGCCCGGTGTTCTTGTTCAGGAGCTCGACCATCTCGGCGACGGAGACACCCTCGCCGCGCCCGATGTTGACGGTGAGGTCCTTGTAGTCGCCGGCCGCGGCCCACTCGGCGAGCTTGCGGGCGGCCGCCACGTGGGCCTCCGCCAGGTCCTCGACGTGGATGTAGTCGCGGATGCAGGTGCCGTCCGGGGTCGGGTAGTCGTCACCGAAGATCTTGGCGCCCTGGCCGGCGTCGTAGCGCTCGAAGACCATCGGGACCAGGTTGAACACGCCGGTGTCGGCGAGCTCGGGGGTCGCGGCGCCCGCCACGTTGAAGTAGCGCAGGCAGGCGGTGGCGATGCCGTGCGCCCGGCCCGCGGCGCGCACCAGCCACTCTCCGGCCAGCTTGGTCTCGCCGTAGGGGCTCAGCGGCCTGCACGGGGTGTCCTCGGTCACCAGGTCCACGTCGGGCATGCCGTAGACGGAGGCGGAGGAGGAGAAGAGGAAGTTGCGGATGCCCGCGTCGGCCACGGCCTGGAGCAGGACCGACAGGCCCTGCACGTTCTCGTGGTAGTAGTACATCGGCTTCTCGACGGACTCGCCGACCTGCTTCTTGCCCGCCAGGTGCACCACGCCGGTGATCTTGTGCTTGCGGATGACGTCTTCCACGGACAGCCGGTCGAGGACGGATCCGACCACCAGCGGGACGCCTTCCGGTACGCGGTCCTCGTCGCCCGTGGAGAGGTCGTCGAAGACGACGACCTCCTCCCCCGCGAGCCGCATCGCGCGGACGACGTGCGCGCCGATGTATCCGGCGCCACCGGTGATCAGAAACGTCATGTGTGTCTCCTTGGTCCTGTCCGACTTCGGGATGAAGAGCGCGGCGTTGTGCAGGTCTGCGGCCGTGGCCCGGCTACGGGATCTCAGCCCGTCCCACGGCCCGCCCGGGCCCGGTGGAGGCGGTTGCGTACGAGGTACAGCGCACCCTCGGTGCCGGGCGCGAGGCGCAGCGCGAGGGCGCCGGCCCCCGTCCGGTAGGGCTGCGCCAGCAGAACACCGTACCGGCTGCTGGGCAGCGCCCGACGGCGGAGCAGTCGGCCGCGGGGGCGCAAGGAGGTGAACACCGAGCTCCCGTCGGCACACCGCACGCCCACCCCCACGTTCCACGCCTGCATCCTGCGCAGCCCCTGGCGCCGGCCCGTGACGGCCAGGTCGGCGAGCCGGAACGGCAGTACGGCGGTCCAGCCGCCGCTGCTGTCGGGCTGCAGCTCGACCGGCTGCGCGAGGACCGGCTCGCCGCCCGCACGGGGCAGGAAGCTCAGCTGCGCGGTGACGGGCCCGGCCTCGGCGAGGCGCCCGTACAGGTCGTGCACGTGGATCCGGACGGCGCCGCGGCCGGCCGGTTCGGCGTCGACGGTGACGGGCAGCTCGCCGACCGGCAGCAGGGGCAGACCCGCCAGCTCGACCGGGAGCTCCTCGCTCCACACCGGAACGCCGGTGGGACCGGTCGCGTACGGGGGCAGCAGCCGCGGCGGCTCGGCGGCCAGCCGGGTGAGCCGCTCGACGTCGGCGGGCGGGGTCGCGGTGGCGCGGAGCACGGAGACGATCCAGCGGGCGTGGGGTGCCGCGGACTCGACGTCCGCCTCGGGGAAGGTGTCGACGTACTCGCGGGTCAGGGTCCACCAAGCGGCCTGGTACTCGGGGTCCCGGCCGAGCTCGCGCAGGTACATGCGCAGGTCGTACTCCAGGAACTTCACCCGGCAGGCGCTGCCCAGCACCGGGGAGGCCTCGCCGAGGATCCCGGCGGCCGTGCGGTGGGCCTCGATGCGGGAGCGCCAGTTCCCGACGTCCTTGCGGTCCAGGGAGATCGACACCTGGGCGGCGCTGCGGCGCACGTGCCAGACGTAGACGAGGTCGCCGGTGACGGCGATGCGGGGGGCCGCGGCGAGCACGCGGGCGGTGAAGACGAAGTCCTCGTAGATGAACCGGCCGTCGGGGAAGCGCAGGCCGTTCTCCTGGAGGAAGGCGCGCTCGTACAGCTTGTTGACGCAGAGGGTGTCGCGGACGAGCTCGGGCCGGTCCACCGGCCGCTCGATCACCTCGCCCGGTGTGTGCAGGCCGGGCATCCACGGGACGTCGTGGTGCTGGGGCAGCTCGCGCCGTACCGCCGCGCCCACGGTGACCGGGGCGCGGTGCTCCTCGGCGGTGCGCACCAGGGCGTCGGCGGCCCCCGGCGGCAGGACGTCGTCACTGTCGAGGAAGAGGACGTAGCGGCCGGAAGCCGCCGCGATCCCGTCGTTGCGCGGGGTACCGCACCCCCCGCTGTTCTCCGTCCGGTGCACGACTTTGAGGCGGGGGTGGACGGCCGCCAGTTCGTCCAGCACCCGCGCGGTGCCGTCGGACGAGGCGTCGTTCACCGCGATGACCTCGGCGACCACCGGGCCCTGGGCGAGGGCCGAGGAAACGGCCTCGCCCACGAGCCCGGCGTCGTTGTACGCGATGACCACGACGGAAACCGTGGGGAGGTTGCTGCTGTTCACCCGGAAGATCCTAGGCGACCCATGTAAAGGCGCCTTCAAACCTTCCGGGCACACGTCCCTCGGGAGGGGCTCAGAACGGCCGGAATTCGTCGTATTCCTTCTGCGCCGAGTCCCCGCGCTGGGCTTCCTTGTCCTTGCGGCGGGTGGTGGCCGGACGGGGGGCGTCCAGACGGTGGTCCTCGCCGCGGCGGCCGAGCATCTCGGCGCCGGCCATCACGGTCGGCTCCCAGTCGAAGACGACCGCGTTCTCGTCGGAGCCGATGGCCACGCCGTCGCCGGCACGGGCGCCGGCCTTCTTCAGCGCCTCCTCGACACCGAGGCGGTTGAGGCGGTCGGCCAGGTAACCGACGGCCTCGTCGTTGTTGAAGTCGGTCTGGCGGACCCAGCGCTCCGGCTTCTCGCCGCGCACGTTGTAGACGTCCTCGACCTCGTCGTAGGTGACGGTGAAGCCGGAGTCGTCCACGGCCTTCGGGCGGATGACGATACGGGTCGCCTCCTCCTTCGGCTTGCGGGCGCGGGCCTTGGCGATGACCTCGGCCAGGAAGTAGGACAGCTCCTTCAGGCCCGTCCGGGCGACCGCGGAAACCTCGAAGACCTTGTAGCCGCGGGCCTCCAGGTCCGGGCGGACCATGTCGGCGAGCTCCTGGCCGTCCGGGATGTCGACCTTGTTGAGGACGACAAGACGCGGACGCTTCTCCAGGCCGCCGCCGTAGAGCCTGAGCTCCTCCTCGATGACGTCGAGGTCGGCGATCGGGTCGCGGTCGGACTCCAGCGTGGCGGTGTCCAGGACGTGCACGAGCACCGAGCAGCGCTCGACGTGGCGCAGGAACTCCAGGCCGAGGCCACGGCCCTGGCTGGCGCCGGGGATCAGACCCGGGACGTCGGCGATCGTGTAGACCGTGGAACCGGCCGTGACGACGCCCAGGTTCGGGACGAGGGTGGTGAAGGGGTAGTCCGCGATCTTCGGCTTGGCCGAGGACAGCACCGAGATCAGCGAGGACTTGCCCGCGCTCGGGAAGCCGACCAGCGCCACGTCGGCGACGGTCTTGAGCTCCAGGACGACGTCGCCGGTGGTGCCGGGGACGCCGAGGAGCGCGAAGCCGGGGGCCTTGCGGCGGGCGGAGGACAGCGCGGCGTTGCCGAGACCGCCGCGGCCGCCCTCGGCGGCCACGTAGGTGGTGCCCTGGCCGACGAGGTCGGCGAGGACGTTGCCCTCCTTGTCGAGGACGACGGTGCCGTCCGGCACGGGCAGGATCAGGTCCGTGCCGTCCTTGCCGGAGCGGTTGCCGCCCTCGCCGGGCTTGCCGTTGGTGGCCTTGCGGTGGGGGCTGTGGTGGTAGTCCAGCAGCGTGGTGATCGCCTGCTCCACCACCAGGATGACGTCGCCGCCACGGCCGCCGTTTCCGCCGTCGGGGCCGCCGAGCGGCTTGAACTTCTCCCGGTGAACGGAGGCGCAGCCGTGGCCCCCGTTACCCGCGGCGACGTGCAGCTCGACGCGGTCCACGAAGGTGGTCATGGGTGTTCCTCCAGATACATACGGGAATGTCCCGGGCAGGCCTTGCTGCCCATTAAAACGTGGTCTGTATGACAACGCGCCGAGGGCGGACCTCTCTTCCCGGCTTGCGCCGGGAAGAGCTGAGATCCGCCCTCGGGAAGTTACGAACGCTCGATCAGCCGAAGCTGGATCAGGCGGCCGGAACGATGTTGACGACCTTGCGGCCACGGTGCGTGCCGAACTGGACCGAACCGGCCTGCAGCGCGAACAGCGTGTCGTCGCCACCACGACCGACACCCGAACCCGGGTGGAAGTGGGTGCCGCGCTGGCGGACGAGGATCTCACCAGCGGAAACGACCTGACCGCCGAAGCGCTTCACGCCGAGCCGCTGGGCATTGGAGTCGCGCCCGTTCCGGGTGGACGATGCGCCCTTCTTGTGTGCCATGTCTCAGTCCCTCTTACTTCGCAGCCGCGGGGATACCGGTGACCTTGATCGCCGTGTACTGCTGGCGGTGACCCTGGCGACGGCGGTAGCCGGTCTTGTTCTTGTAGCGCAGGATGTCGATCTTGGCGCCCTTGTGGTGGTCCACAACCTCGGCCGTGACCTTGATGCCGGCCAGGACCCACGGGTCGCTGGTCACGGCTTCGCCGTCGACAACGAGCAGGGTCGAGAGCTCGACCGTGTCGCCAACCTTGGCAGTGGAAATCTTGTCAACCTCAACGATGTCGCCGACAGCAACCTTGTGCTGGCGACCACCGCTGCGCACGATGGCGTACACGCGGATCTCTCTCTCACTCGGGACGGATGCTCCTGAAGCCAGCCGCTCAGGCAAGCCCCGCCAAGAAGGCGGAACCGCACCGATCCGGATTGGACGAGCGGCCTCTCTCGCACGACGCTTGCGCGTACGGAACGTGAGGAAGGTGCTCAGGAGCGCGGCGCTCTCTAAGACACGCCGACGGTCTAGGTTACGGGGCCGGTTCCGGAGGGTCAAACCGGGCCCCTACGGCCGTGGGCCCCGCCACTCGGCGGGGCCCACGGACGCGGTGTCACTCAGCGGTGGATCAGGCTTCGGTCGGAGCCGACACGGACGGCGGGGTCTGCTGCTCCGCCGCCGCGGTCTTCTTCGTCGCCCGCTTCACCGCGGTCTTCTTGGTCGTGGCCGCCTTCTTGGCCACGGTCTTCTTGGCGGCCGCCGCCTTCTTGGCCGGGGCCTTCTTCGCCGCGGTCGCCTTCTTGGCCGGAGCCTTCTTGGCGGCCTTCTTGGCCGGGGCGGCCTCCTCGGCCACCGGCGCGGCTTCCTCGACCACCGGGGCGGGCTCGGTCACCGGGGCCTCGACGACCAGCACGGCGGCCTCTGCCGCGCCTGCCGGGGAACCGGCGGGTGCGGTGGCCTTACGGGTGGCACGGCGGCGCGGACGGGCCGGAGCGGCCTCCACGACGGGGGCCTCCTCGGCCTCGGCGACGACGGCGACCTCGGGCTCGGGCTCGGCGACGGGCTCGGGCTCCGGCACGACGACCGGCTCCGGCTCCGGGGCCACCTCGGCCGCGGGGGCCGGGGCACCCGCCGGGGCGGTGGCCTTACGGGTCGCGCGGCGACGGGTCCGGCCCTTCGGCGCGGCCTCCGGGGCTTCCTCCACGACCTCGGCGGTCTCGACGACCGGAGCCGTCTCGGCGACGAACTCCGGAGCCGGCTCCAGCACCGTCTCGGCCGGCTCGGTCACCGGCTCGTCCGCGACCACGGGGGCCGGGGCCGGGGCGACCGCACCGCGCGGGGCGCCCGCCGGAGCGGTGGCCTTACGGGTGGCACGGCGGCGGTTGCGGCGGCTGCTGATGCCCGCGGCGGCCTCGGCCTCGGCCGGGCTGCTGTAGAGCTCCTCGTCCGCGACGAACTCCGGCTCGGGCAGGGCGCGCGGCGCGGCGGCCTCGGCAGCCACCTCCGCCTCGGATTCAAAGCCCTCCGTGTCGACCGTCTCGACCTCGTGGTCGTGCTGGTCGAACTCGGCGCGGCCACCGCGGCGCTTGGAGCGCTTGCCGTTGCCACCGCCGCCGATCACGGTCGGGGTCTCCATGTGGACGATGACACCGCGGCCGTTGCAGTGGACGCAGGTCTCGGAGAAGGACTCCAGCAGTCCCTGGCCCACCCGCTTGCGGGTCATCTGGACCAGGCCCAGCGAGGTGACCTCGGCCACCTGGTGCTTCGTACGGTCGCGGCCCAGGCACTCCAGCATGCGCCGCAGGACCAGGTCGCGGTTGGACTCCAGGACCATGTCGATGAAGTCGATGACGACGATGCCGCCCAGGTCGCGCAGCCGCAGCTGGCGCACGATCTCCTCGGCCGCCTCCAGGTTGTTCCTGGTGACGGTCTCTTCGAGGTTGCCGCCCTGACCGGTGAACTTGCCGGTGTTGACGTCGATGACGATCATCGCCTCGGTCTTGTCGATCACAAGCGAGCCGCCCGAGGGCAGCCACACCTTGCGGTCGAGCGCCTTGGCGAGCTGCTCGTCGATCCGGTACGTCGCGAAGACGTCGACCTCGGAGGTCCAGCGGGACAGCCGGTCGGCCAGGTCCGGAGCCACGTGGTTCACGTAGCCGTGGATGGTCTCCCACGCGCCGTCACCGCTGACGATGACCTTCGAGAAGTCCTCGTTGAAGATGTCGCGCACGACGCGGACGGTCATGTCCGGCTCGCCGTACAGCAGGCTCGGCGAAGAGGTCGAGATCTGCTTCGACTTCTTCTGGATGTCCTCCCACTGGGCCTGAAGACGCTCGACGTCGCGGCGCAGCTCGTCCTCGCTCGCGCCCTCGGCGGCGGTGCGCACGATGACGCCCGCGTCCTCGGGGACGATCTTCTTGAGGATGGTCTTCAGACGCGCGCGCTCGGTGTCGGGCAGCTTGCGGCTGATGCCGGTCATCGAGCCCTCGGGCACGTAGACCAGGTAGCGGCCGGGCAGCGAGACCTGGCTGGTCAGACGGGCGCCCTTGTGGCCGATCGGGTCCTTGGTGACCTGCACCAGGACCGACTG
Organism: Streptomyces xanthophaeus; assembly: GCF_030440515.1. Lineage (GTDB taxonomy): Bacteria > Actinomycetota > Actinomycetes > Streptomycetales > Streptomycetaceae > Streptomyces > Streptomyces kutzneri. The sequence goes on along the minus strand of NZ_CP076543.1, from coordinate 5,415,083 downwards.
GCCGGACTTGAGGGCGGACTCGATGCGGCGCGGCCCGTTGGCCATGCCGAGCGCCTCGAAGTTGACCTCACCGGCGTACAGGACGGCGTTGCGGCCCTTGCCGATGTCGATGAAGGCGGCCTCCATCGACGGCAGCACGTTCTGGACCTTGCCCAGGTAGACGTTGCCGACGTACGAGGTGGCCTCTTCCTTGTTGACGTAGTGCTCGACGAGCACGTTGTCCTCAAGGACGCCGATCTGGGTGCGCTCGCCGGCCTGGCGGACGACCATGACACGCTCGACGGCCTCACGACGGGCCAGGAACTCGGCCTCGGTGATGATCGGCACGCGGCGGCGGCCCTGCTCGCGACCCTCGCGGCGGCGCTGCTTCTTCGCCTCCAGGCGGGTCGAGCCCTTGATGGACTGGACCTCGTCGGAGGACTCGGCCTTCTCCCGCGCGGGGCGCGGCTCGCGGACCTTGACGACGGTACGCACGCCGTCCTCGTCGCCCGCTTCGGCTGCCTCGGCAGGGCCCTCGCCACTGCGGCGACGGCGACGGCGGCGACGACGGCTGGAGCTGGAGCCGAGGGCCTCGTCGGCCTCCTCGTCCTCTTCCTCCTCGGCGTCCCGCTCGGCGGTGTCCTGCTCGGCGGCCTCGGCCTCGTCCTCGGCGGACTCGTCGAGGTCGGCGGCCTCACCGCGACGGCGACGACGGCCACCGCGACGGCGGCGGCGCGACGGGCGCTCGCCCGACTCGTCGCCCTCTTCGAACTCGCCGGACTCCTCGTCGAGCTCGGCGGCCTCGGCCTCCGGCTCCTCCTCCGCGAGCACCTCGGGAAGGGAGACCGGGGCGGACTCGGCGACCGGAGCGGACTCGGCGGCGCCGCGCCCACGGCGACGGCGGCGGCCGGCGGGCTGCGCGACGGGGGCCGCGGTGACCTCGGCCTCGAACTCGGTGTCCTCTTCCTCCTCGACCTCTTCGGCCGGGGCGGCGGCGCGAGCGGCCGCGGCGGCCATGGCAGCGGTCTCGGGGGTCTGGAACATCGGCTCGGCGAAGACCGGGGCCTGGAAGACGGCGACGGCGGGACGCGCGGCGCGGCGGGGGCGGGCCGGCGCGGCGGGCGCCTCGGCCTCGGCGGCGGGCTGCGCGGGGGCGGCCGGCGCGGTGGTGGAGCGGGTGGCGCGGCGGCGGCCGCCGCGCTTGGGCGAGTCCACGGCGTCGGCGACGGTCACGGCGCGGGCGGCCTTGGGGGCCTCTTCCACGACGGGCGCGGGCTCGGCGGCGGGAGCCTCGACCACGGCGGCGGCCTCGGCGGCCGGAGCGGTCACGGCGCGGGTGGCACGGCGACGGGCACGCGGAGCGGGAGCGGCGGGAGCCTCCTCCTCGACCACGGGCGCGGCCTCGGCCACGGCGGCCGGAGCCTCCGGAGCGGCGACGGCCTCGGCGGCTGGAGCGGTCACGGCGCGGGTGGCACGGCGACGGGCACGCGGAGCGGGAGCGGCCGGAGCCTCCTCCTCGACCACGGGCGCGGCCTCGGCCACGGCGGCCGGAGCCTCGACCACGGCAGCGGCCTCGGCGGCCGGAGCCGCGACGGCGCGGGTGGCACGACGACGGGCACGCGGAGCCGGAGCGGCCGGAGCCTCCTCCTCGACCACGGGCGCGGCCTCGGCCACGGCGGCCGGAGCCTCCGGGGCGGCGACGGCACGCGTGGCACGGCGGCGGGTCCGCGGTGCGGGAGCGGCGGGCTCCTCGGCAACGGGCGCGACGGCGGCGGCCACGGGCTCGGCGGCCGGGGCCTCGACGACGACGGCCTCGGCGGCCGGGGTCGCCGGGGCGGCCACGGCGCGGGTCGCGCGGCGGCGGGGACGGGCGGGGGCGGCGGCCGGAGCAGCCTCTTCGGCGGGGGCGGCCGGAGCGGCCTCGGTCACCGGGGCCGTCTCGGCGACGGCGCCACCGGGCGGGCCCGCGGGCCGGGAAGCGGCACGGCGGCGACGGCGCGGCGGCAGGTTGTCGCTGGGGCTGGAGCTGTCTGCGCTACCAGCAGAAGTGATGTCGTTTTCGTTGTTGAGCATTGCGGGCGGTTCTCCCGTCACGCTCCCGGGCGCCGCGGCTGACTTCCGGTCCGGCACGGCTCCGCGTAATGAGCGCGGAACCGGCCTCCGGGGCGCGTTCGCCACACGGGAGCTGTAGTCCATGGCCGCCGGTTCCGTACGTGTTGTCCGTACGGCCTGGCGGAAGTCTTCAGGTCGGTGCGCGGCCCGACCCAGGTGGCTCCCGAGTACCAGGGCTGCGCGACGACGGCGTTCCTTACGCGGCGGGACCTTCCGGCGCCTTCGCGTCGGCTGCTACGGCGGCCGTGGGTGGGGCGGCCGTGTCAGCCTCGCGGTCGGGCGCGAGCGGGTCGGTCACCGTGCCGGACTCCTCGTCGAAGAGCCCCTGCGCCAGCCTGGTCACCGCTGAGGGGACCGGCGGCGCCAGGTCGGCCACAGCTCGGAGACCGGACAGGACGTCGTCGGGTCGCACGGCAGGTGTCAGATGCCGAACAACCAGCCGCAGTATCGCACAGGCATTGTCCAGCGGCCTATCAGCCGGGGCGGGAAGCGCTTCGAGACTGACGACCGCCCCGCGCGTGTCGAAGGTCCGCATTCCGTTCTTGGTCCGGCGCTGCACCTCCACGTTCTCGGCGGCGAGGAACGCCGTCACGGCCCGCTCGGCCTCGGCGAGCTCCACGCCGTCCAGGCGCAGCTCCCACACGGAGGCGGTCAGCCGGTCCGCGAGGCCCGAGGTGCGGGCCTCGACGGCGTCGATGATGTCGAGCCCGGTGGGCATCGACTCGTCGAGCAGCTCACGGAGCTTCTCGGGGTCGCGGGGCTCGGCGAGCGCGATCTCCAGGTACTCGGCCTCGCTCCCGGTGCCGGTCGGGGCGGCGTTCGCGTACGAGACGCGCGGGTGCGGGGTGAAGCCGGCCGAGTACGCCATCGGCACCTCGGCACGGCGCAGGGCCCGCTCGAAGGCGCGCTGGAAGTCACGGTGACTGGTGAACCGGAGGCGGCCGCGCTTGGTGTAGCGCAGTCGGATGCGCTGCACCACCGGTGCGGGAGGCGGGCCTTCGGGCTGTCGCTTGCCCAGTGGTTCTTCTCCTTGTGCGGGGCTCCGCGGCTCGCGCGTCGCCCTGAGGTCTGTCGACCCGCTCCGGCTCACCCCTGCCGTCGGGGCAGGGAGATCTCGTCAGCGGGTGCCGCGTCGGCGGCTGTCGTACTACCCAGAGTACGCGCCCGTGACCTCGCCGGTTCCACGGGAGGAGTACCGAACAGCGCACGGCGTACGGTGGCCCGCGCCTCGCGGACCGCGGCGCGACCGGTCCGCCAGACCTCGCGGACGGCGTGCCCGACGGGCGTGAGGACGTGCCGGTACACCCGGGACGCGGGCCACCCGATCAGCACCCAGCCGATCCGTTTGAGTCCGCGCCACAGCGCGGCGGTGATCAGCCCGGCCACGTGCCAGGCCCATACGAGGACCCGTCCGGCCGGAGCGAGCAGATACCGGTACAGGCCGGCGGCCAGCCACCCGAGGCCGAGCCCGACGGGCCGCACCAGATACCGGTAGACCGCGACCACCAGCCATACGAGGCCCAGCCCGACGGGCCGCAGCAAGTACCGGAACACAGCGACGGCGAGCCGTACGAGCCCGTGGCCGACCGGGGTGAGGACGTACCGGTGGACCACCGCGGCCAGCCAGGCGATCGCGCGGCCGACGGGCGTGAGCACGTACCGCCACAGCCCGACCCACGGCCACACGAACAGCGTCATCCCGAGGGCCCACACGATCCGGCCGACGCCTTTGGCGAGGGGCGCGAGCAGGTAGCGCATGCCTCCCCGGCCCAGCCAGGCCAGCGCCTCGCCGAGCGGACGCAGCACGTAGGCGAGCAGGAGCCGCCCGGCCGGCGCGAGCAGGTGCTCGTACGCACCGCGGCCCAGCCACGCCAGGCCCCGCCCGACCGGGGTGAGCACGTACCGCCAGAGCCCGGCCCAGGGCCAGACGAAGACCAGCTTGAACAGGGTGACCAGCAGCCATCCCAGTGCCCGGAGCAACGGCTCGACGACATGGACGTACAGCGGCCCGAGGACGTGCCGGTGCACGGCCCGGCCCCCGGCGACCAGCAGTTCCCAAACCACTCGTACGGGCAGTACGACGAGTACCGCGACGATCTTCACGGGAATCCTGATGACGGCCACCAGGCACCCGTCGCCGCCGTCGGCCGGAGGCCGCTTGTCCGTTTCCATGCAGCAAAGGACACGTCAGAGGCCCCCACCCGTTGCGGGCGGGGGCCTCTCGTGACCCAAGGGTTACTTCACGACGGACAGCGGCAGCAGCTTCTTGCCGGTGGGGCCGATCTGGATCTCGGTCTGCATCTGAGGACACACGCCACAGTCGAAGCACGGGGTCCAGCGGCAGTCGTCGACCTCGGTCTCGTCGAGGGCGTCCTGCCAGTCCTCCCAGAGCCAGTCCTTGTCGAGACCGGAGTCCAGGTGGTCCCAGGGCAGGACCTCCTCGTAGGTGCGCTCGCGGGTCGTGTACCAGGCCACGTCCACGCCGTAGGCGGGCAGGGTCTTCTCGGCCGCCTCCATCCAGCGGTCGTAGCTGAAGTGCTCGCGCCAGCCGTCGAAGCGGCCGCCCGACTCGTACACGGCGCGGATGACGTCGCCGATGCGGCGGTCACCGCGCGAGAGGAGGCCCTCGACGATGCCCGGCTTGCCGTCGTGGTAGCGGAAGCCGATGGAGCGGCCGTACTTCTTGTCGCCGCGGATCTTGTCGCGGAGCTTGCCCAGGCGGGCGTCCGTCTCCTCGGCCGAAAGCTGCGGCGCCCACTGGAACGGGGTGTGCGGCTTGGGCACGAATCCGCCGATGGACACCGTGCAGCGGATGTCGTTCTGGCCGGAGACCTCGCGCCCCTTGGCGATGACGTTGACCGCCATGTCGCCGATCTGGAGCACGTCCTCGTCGGTCTCGGTGGGCAGGCCGCACATGAAGTACAGCTTCACCTGGCGCCAGCCGTTGCCGTACGCGGTGGAGACGGTCCGGATCAGGTCCTCTTCCGAGACCATCTTGTTGATGACCTTGCGCATGCGCTCGGAGCCGCCCTCGGGGGCGAAGGTCAGGCCGGAGCGGCGACCGTTGCGGGTCAGCTCGTTGGCGAGGTCCACGTTGAAGGCGTCCACGCGGGTCGACGGCAGGGACAGGCCCACCTTGTCGTCCGTGTAGCGGTCGGCGAGGCCCTTGGCGATGTCGGCGATCTCCGTGTGGTCCGCGGAGGACAGGGAGAGCAGGCCGACCTCCTCGAAGCCGGTGGCCTTCAGGCCCTTCTCCACCATTTCGCCGATGCCGGTGATGCTTCGCTCCCGCACGGGGCGCGTGATCATGCCGGCCTGGCAGAAACGGCAGCCGCGGGTGCAGCCGCGGAAGATCTCCACGGACATGCGCTCGTGGACGGTCTCGGCGAGCGGGACCAGGGGCTGCTTGGGGTAGGGCCACTCGTCGAGGTCCATGACCGTGTGCTTGGACACGCGCCACGGCACGCCGGAGCGGTTGGGCACGACACGGCCGATGCGGCCGTCCGGCAGGTACTCGACGTCGTAGAAGCCCGGCACGTAGACGTTGCCGGTCTTGGCGAGACGCAGGAGGACCTCTTCGCGCCCGCCCGGCCGCCCTTCGGCCTTCCAGGTGCGGATGATCTCGGTCATGTCGAGGACGGCCTGCTCGCCGTCGCCGATGACCGCGCAGTCGATGAACTCCGCGATCGGCTCGGGGTTGAAGGCCGCGTGGCCGCCCGCGAGGACGATCGGGTGGTCGACGGTGCGGTTGCGGGCCTCCAGCGGGATGCCCGCGAGGTCCAGCGCCGTGAGCATGTTGGTGTAGCCCAGCTCCGTGGAGAAGGACAGGCCGAACACGTCGAAGGCGGAGACCGGGCGGTGGCTGTCCACGGTGAACTGCGGCACCTTGTGCTCGCGCATCAGTTCTTCGAGGTCGGGCCACACGCTGTAGGTGCGCTCGGCGAGGACGCCCTCGCGCTCGTTGAGCACCTCGTACAGGATCATGACGCCCTGGTTGGGCAGCCCGACTTCGTACGCGTCCGGGTACATGAGGGCCCAGCGGACGTCGCAGCTCTCCCACTCCTTGACCGTGGAGTTGAGTTCACCGCCGACGTACTGGATGGGCTTCTGCACGTGCGGAAGCAGGGCCTCAAGCTGAGGGAAGACCGACTCGGTCATCACGCGACTTTCGTGAAGCGGGCAGGGGGCAGCTATCTAGCGTACCCCGAGGCTCGGCCGCCCCCACCCACATGATCATTCCAGTGGGGCCCGCAGCGCGGGGTCGGAGGCCTCCGACCAGACGTCCGGAAGTTCGCGTTCGCGCCGCTCGGCCAGGGCCTCCTCGCGGGCGTAGAGCACGCCCCAGGTGAAGGCGGACTCCCCGGCGCCCGTCGCCTGGGCCGCGAGGCCGCGCAGGGCCTCGCGGGCCACCACGCTGTCCTGGTGGTCGCCGAGCAGGTTCTGCACCGATTTCCCGGCCTTGGCCAGGTTCTTCGCCGGCTTGCCGAGGACCGGCTCGGCCGATTCGGCCGCGTAGCGGAAGCGTTTGGCCGCCTTGCGGGCGTCGTGCAGGGCCAGGTCCCGCTCGTGGCCCGCGTCGAGGGTGAGTGCGGTGTGGACCCGGCCGGCGAGGCGGGTGTAGTCGTGGAGGACCGCCTTCGGGAGGACCGCTTCCGGGGGCCGGGCCGCGTGCTTCAGCAGGGGCGGCGAGTCCAGCAGGGCGTCGAGGGAGTCGAGCAGGGCCACGTAGCGCGCGCTGTCGAGGACGGCGAGGGCGCGGCGCCGTGATCCGGAGCGGCGGGCGGTGTTCCACACGCGCAGCCTGCTGCGGACCGGGCCGGTCATGAGGGTGCGGGGCAGCTCGCCGAGGTGGGTCTGGATCCGCTCCAGCAGGACCTCCTGGTCGCGGTCGACGCCGAGTTCGGCGGCGAGCCAGCGCAGCTCCTCGCCGATCGGGTCGGTGGCCGCCCGGTCGATCACCTTGCGGTACGACTTGAAGGCGCTGCGGATCCGGCGGCTCGCGACCCGCATCTGGTGGACGGAGTCCGGCAGCCCGCGCCGTACGGCGGGGTCCTGGGCGACGAGCGCGTCGCGCTGTTCGCGCAGGTACGCAAGCACGTGCGCGCCCGTCGTGCCCTCGGGGCCGCCGCTCTCGGGCCGGGCCGGGGGCTCGGCCGCGGTCTCGGCGAGGGCCCGGGCGAGCTTCGAGGGGGCGTCGGAGACCCGGAGTCCGGCCTTGCGGAAGGTCTTCTCGACGGCGTCGAGCAGTTCGGGGTCGACGCCGTCGGCGAGTTCCACCTCGACCTCGGTCCAGGTGGCGGTGGCCTCGCCGCGCTCGGCCAGGACGGCGTCGGTGCTCAGTTCCGCGAGCAGGGCGCCGTCGGCGTCGAGCAGATGGCTGAGGCGGCGCGAGGAGAGGAGCCTGACCTGCGGCTGGAGCCCGGCGCCGCGGACGCGGGAGCGGACGAGGGCGGCGAGGGAGGGCGGGACCGTGTCGCTGAGCGCGGCCCCGATCTCGTCGCGCACTCCCGGGGAGACGGGCAGTTTGAGGTGCCAGCCCTCGTCCGCGCCGCCCGTTCTGCGCCGGAGGGTCAGACCGTCGGCGGCGAGCCGCTGGTCGGGGGTGTCGTAGTAGACGGCGTCGAGGTCCACGGTGCCCTGGTCGGAGACGGCCGCGATGGCGGCCGTGCCCGTCAGGTCCGGCACTCCGCGCCGGGCAGATTTGGCCTTGGAGAACTCGAATTTCCGCTCGATTTCGCGCTTGGTGTCCGCCATAGACCGAACTTAGTCCTGAACGGATCACGTCGGCAGGGTGAACGGAACATCAGGCCGACAATGGCCGTTGCACCTTGATCGATTGCAGTAGTCCGATCGCCACCCACACCGCGAACATCGACGATCCTCCGTACGAGACGAACGGCAGTGGGAGCCCGGCCACCGGCATGATCCCGAGGGTCATCCCGATGTTCTCGAAGGACTGGAAGGCGAACCAGGCGATGATCCCGGCGCACACGATCGTCCCGTACAGCTCGGTGGTCTCCCGGGCGATCATGCACGACCGCCACAGGATGATGCCGAGCAGCACCAGGATCAGCCCGGCCCCGATGAAGCCCAGCTCCTCCCCCGCCACCGTGAAGACGAAGTCGGTCTGCTGCTCGGGCACGAACTGGCCGGTGGTCTGCGAGCCCTTGAACAGTCCGGAGCCGGTCAGGCCGCCGGAGCCGATCGCGATGCGCGCCTGGTTGGTGTTGTAGCCGACACCCGCCGGGTCGAGCTCGGGGTTGGCGAAGGCCGCGAAGCGGTTGATCTGGTACTCGTCGAGGACGCCGAGCTGCCATATCAGGATGGCGCCGCTCGCGCCGGCGCCGAGCAGGCCCACCACCCAGCGGTTGGAGGCGCCGGAGGCCAGCAGCACGCCGAGCACGATCACGATCATGACCATCACGGAGCCGAGGTCGGGCATCAGCATGACGATGCCCATCGGAGCCGCCGCCAGGCAGAGCGCCTTGACGACCGTGCGGTGGTCCGGGTGGGCGAGATCGCCCGCGTCCACCCGGGTGGCCAGCAGCATCGCCATCACCAGGATGATCGTGATCTTCACGAACTCGGACGGCTGGAGGGAGAATCCGCCGCCGATGACGATCCACGCGTGGGCGCCGTTGATGGTGGCGCCGAGCGGGGTCAGCACGGCGAGGATCAGCACGAGGGAGAGCCCGTAGAGGATCGGCACGGCACCGCGCAGGGTGCGGTGGCCGAGCCAGACGGTGCCGATCATCAGCACGAGGCCGATGCCGGTGTTCAGGGCGTGCCGGGCCAGGAAGTAGTACGGGTCCCCCTGGTTCAGGGTGGTCCGGTTGCGGGTCGCCGACCACACCAGCAGGGCGCCGACGAAGGAGAGGGCGAGCGCGGAGAGGAGTATCGGCCAGTCGAGCCGGCGCACCACCGAGTCGCGGGCGGTGAGCTTGGCCATCGCCCCGCGCTCGGGCGCGTACCGGGAGACGGAGAACTTGTTGGCGGTCTGCATGTCGTCCTTAGTCCTGGCGTGCCGCGGGGGGTGCTGGCGGCCCTGCGAGCACGGCCGGCTCAAGATCCTCCGGGGACGGCCGCACGTACGGCCGGATCTCCGGGGAGGTGATGGAGCCGTCGGGCCCGATCCGGGGCAGCTTCGCCTCGGGGCCCAGCAGCAGGGCCCGCTTCGGGTCCTGCTTGCCGTCCATGGTCAGACCGTAGATGGCGTTGTAGAGGTTGCGTACGGCGGGGCCCGAGGCTCCGGAGCCGGTGCCGCCCTGGGAGATCGTCATGACGATCGTGAAGTCCTTGGTGTAGGTCGCCAGCCAGGAGGTGGTCTGCTTGCCGTAGACCTGGGCGGTGCCGGTCTTGGCGTGCATCGGGATCTTGTCCATCGGCCAGCCGCCGAACCGCCAGGCGGCGGTGCCGCCGGGCTCGACGACCGAGCGCAGGCCCTGGTCGAGGTCACCGATGGTCTTGGCGTCGATCGGCAGCCGGCCGTGCGACTGGGGCTTGATCATCTCGATGTGCTTGCCGTCGGGGCTGATCACGGCCTTGCCGACCGTGGGGTTGTAGAGGGTGCCCCCGTTGCTGATGGCGGAGTAGGCGGTGGCCATCTGGATGGGGGTGACGAGGACGTCGCCCTGGCCGATGGCGAAGTTGATGCTGTCGTAGGCCTTCAGCTGGTTGCCTTCGAGGCAGCTCTCGTAGGCGATCTGCTCGACGTAGGTGCCGCCCCGCTTGCCCTGCTTGCACCAGGCGTTCTTGTTGGCCTTCCAGAAGTTCTGCTTCCACTTCCGGTCGGGGATGCGTCCGGTGACCTCGTTCGGCAGGTCGATCCCGGTCTCGGAGCCGAGTCCGAATTCCCGGGCGGTCCGGTAGAACCAGTCGTGGGCGTCCTTCTTGGGGCTGAGGCCGCCGTCGCGCTGCCACTCCTTGTGGCCCAGGGCGTAGAAGACGGTGTTGCAGGAGAACTTGAGGGCGTCCCCGAGGGTGATGGGGCCGTGCCCCTTGGACTCGAAGTTCGCGAAGCTGCGGCCGCCGAGGCTGTAGGAGCTGCTGCAGTTGTACTTGTCGTCGAACTTGTAGCCGGCCCGCACGGCGGCGCTCGCGGAGACCACCTTGAAGATGGAGCCCGCGGGGGCCATGCCCTGGATGCCCCGGTTGAGCAGCGGGTAGTTGGAGTTCTTGCTGGTGAGCCTGGCGTAGTCCTTGCCGGAGATGCCGCCGACCCAGGTGTTGGGGTCGTAGTCGGGCTGGGAGGCCATGGCGACGATGCGGCCGGTCTTGGCCTCCATGACGACGACGGCGCCCGAGTCGGCCTCGTACTTGCGGCCGGTGATGTTGTCGGTCTCGTTGCGGACGACCTTCATCGCGTCCTGGAGCTCGTACTCGGCGACGGCCTGGACCCGGGCGTCGATGCTGGTGACGAGGGTGGATCCGGCCACGCCGGGGTCGGACTTGGTCTGGCCCATGACCCGGCCGAGGTTGTCGACCTCGTACGAGGTGACCTCGGCCTTGCCGCGCAGCTGCCTGTCGTAGGTGCGTTCGATGCCGGAGCGTCCGACCTGGTCGGAACGCAGGTGCGGCGAGTCGGAGTCCTTGGCCTTCTGGATCTCCTCGTCGGTGACGGGCGAGAGGTAGCCGAGCACCTGTGCGGTACGGGCCCCGCCGGGGGCCGGGTAGCGGCGGACGGCGGTGGGCTCGGCGGTGATGCCGGGGAAGTCCTCGGGGCGTTCGCGCAGCTGCAGCGCCTGCTGCGTGGTGGCTTCGAGGGTGACCGGGATCGGCTGGTACGGGGAGCCGTTCCAGCAGGGCGCGGGGGTCTGGGAGTCGCAGAGCCGGACCTTGTCCATGACCTCCTTGGGGGTCATGTCCAGGACGTCGGCGAGGCGGGTCATGACGCCCTTGCCCTTGTCCTTCATCTTCATCAGGGCGGTGCGGCTGGCGGAGACGACGAGGCGGGTCTCGTTGTCGGCGAGCGGGACCCCGCGGGCGTCGAGGATCGAGCCGCGCACGGCGGGCTGGACGACCCGCTGGACGTGGTTGCTCTTCGCCTCGTGGTAGTACTCGTCGCCGTTGCGGATCTGGAGGTACCAGAGCCGCCCGCCGAGGGTGAGGAGCATCGAGAAGACGAGCACCTGGATCATGACGAGCCTGATCTGCACCCGGGAGGTACGTCCGGTCTCCGGAGCGTTGGTCACGACTGGTCCTCCCTCACAGCTTTTTGACGCTCTTCACACCCTTGACCGCTTTGACCCCCTTTATACGGACAGCTTTGTTGGCCCGCGAGCGGGCGGTCTTCAGGCGCAGGCCGCCGCGCTGGCTGCCGATGCGCAGGCCCGTTCCGCCGGCCAGCCAGCCGGCGGAGACGTCGGCGGCCTTGTTGGCGGGGCCGCCGCCGGCCTCGACGGCCATCGGGTCGTTCTCGGCCTTCCGCGCCAGCGCCATGATCCACGGCACGGTGAACGGCGCGAGCAGCAGGTCGTAGAGGGTGGCGGTGAACACCAGCCCGGTCAGGCCCACGTGGCGGGCGGCGGTGTCGCCGACGAGGGCGCCCACGCCCGCGTAGAGCAGGGTGGAGCCGATCGCGGCGGCGACGACGGTGAGCATCGGGCCCCAGGCGGAGCGGAAGCGGCCGCCGTCGGGGCGGGTCAGTCCGGCGACGTAGCCGATGACGCACAGCACGAGCGCGTACCGCCCGGCGGCGTGGTCGGCGGGCGGGGCCAGGTCGGCGAGGAGGCCGGCGGCGAAGCCGATGAGCGCGCCGCTGACGTGCCCGTACACGAGCGCGAGCGAGACGACCGTGAGGAGCAGCAGGTCGGGTACGGCGCCGGGCAGTTGGAGCCGGCCCAGGACGGTGACCTGGATGACGAGGGCGACCACGACGAGGGTGGCCGAGAGCAGGATCCGGTTGAAGCGCATGCGTGGTCTGCTCCTAGTCGTCGGCCGGCTTGGCGGGCACGCCGGCGGACCCGGACGGGGTGACCGTGACGGTGACCGTCGGGGTGGGCTTGGGTGCCTCGGGCTTGGGCGGCAGGACCGCGTCGCGGGGGTCCTCGCGCGGCGGCATCACCACGACGCCGACGATGTCCAGGCGCGAGAAGCCGACGAACGGACGCACCCAGACGGTGCGGGTCAGGTCGCCGCGCGAGGGGTCGACCTTGACCACCTCGCCGATCGGTACGCCGGGCACGAAGGGCTTGTTGCCGCGCGAGCCGAAGGTGACGAGCCGGTCGCCGGGGCTGACCTTGGCCTTGCCGTTGAGCATCTGGACGGACAGGGCGCGGTCGCCCTGGCCGGTGGCGAAGCCCAGTTCACCGGTCTTCTCCAGCCGGGTGCCGACGGTGAAGTCGGGATCGTTGGCGAGGACGACGGTGGCGGTGTCGGGGCCGACGGTGCTGACCCGGCCGACGAGCCCGTCCCCGTTGAGGACGGTCATGTCGCGTTCGATGCCGTCCTTGGTGCCGGCGTCGATGGTGACGGTCCAGGAGAAGCCCTGGGCCGCTCCTATGGCGATGACCTCGGCGCCCTTGATGCCGTACTGCCCTGCGCCGGCCCGCTTGAGCATCTCGTCGAGCTCGTGGATGCGGCTGCGGGTCTGGTCCTCGCTGCCCAGCTTGGCCTTCAGCGCCGCGTTCTCGCGCTCCAGCGTGGCGATGCGGTTGTGGCGCTCGCCGGAGTCCCTTACCGCCCCTATGGCGTTGGCGACCGGATCGACCGCGGTCGCCACACCTTCCTCGACCGGGCCGAAGACCGCTGCGGCGGCCTGCCGGGCACCGTCGACCGGCGACTCCTCGCCTGCCCTGATGTCCACCGTGATCAACGCGAACGCGATGGCGATCAGAAGCACCAGGAGCAGCCGGCTTTCTCGTGTGTCCCTCACGTGCGGCGGCCGTGCCTTCCTCGTCGGATTTCTCTTTTGCCTGTATATCAACGATCCGCCGCACGGGCCCGGTAGCACCCGTACGGCGGATCCTTGTGTTCCGCATGGCCCCTCCGGCAGGGAGGGGCATCTGTCAGCGACGGGGCTGGGCGTCCAGGACCTGCTGGAGGGCCTCGAACTCCTCGACGCACTTGCCGGAGCCGAGCGCGACGGAGTCGAGGGGGTCCTCCGCGATGTGGATCGGCATGCCGGTCTCCCGGCGAAGCCGCTCGTCGAGGCCGCGCAGCAGGGCGCCGCCGCCGGTCAGGACGATGCCGCGGTCCATGATGTCGCCGGAGAGCTCCGGCGGGCACTTGTCGAGCGTGGTCTTGACCGCGTCGACGATGGCGTTGACCGGCTCCTCGATGGCCTTGCGCACCTCGGCGGCCGAGATGACGACCGTCTTGGGCAGACCGGAGACCAGGTCGCGACCGCGGATCTCGGTGTGCTCGTCCTTGTCGAGGTCGTAGGCCGACCCGATGGTGATCTTGATCTGCTCGGCCGTGCGCTCACCCAGAAGGAGCGAGTACTCCTTCTTGATGTGCTGGATGATCGCGTTGTCGAGCTCGTCGCCGGCCACCCGGATGGACTGTGCCGTGACGATTCCGCCGAGGGAGATGACGGCGACCTCGGTGGTGCCGCCGCCGATGTCCACGACCATGTTGCCGGTGGCCTCGTGGACGGGCAGGCCCGAGCCGATGGCGGCGGCCATGGGCTCTTCGATGATGTGCACCTGGCGGGCGCCGGCCTGCGTGGACGCCTCGATGACGGCGCGTCGCTCCACTCCCGTGATGCCGGAGGGAACGCAGACCACCACGCGCGGTCGGGCCAGGTAGCGGCGCTTGTGGATCTTGAGGATGAAGTACCGGAGCATGCGCTCGGTGATCTCGAAGTCGGCGATGACGCCGTCCTTGAGGGGCCGTACGGCGACGATGTTGCCGGGCGTGCGCCCGATCATCTTCTTCGCCTCCGAGCCGACCGCCAGGATGCCACCGGTGTTCGTGTTGATGGCGACCACGGACGGCTCGTTCAGGACGATCCCCCGGCCCCTCACGTACACCAGCGTGTTGGCGGTCCCGAGGTCGATCGCCATGTCACGGCCGATGAACGACATTTTGTTCCCCTTGTTCCCCATGAGGAGCGTCTGGCCTTCCAGTTGATAGCGGCTGCTGTCAGGTCGGCGAGGTGGGTGTGTGGGTGGAGGCCCCATCGTAGTGCCGCAAGTACGAAGACCGCGCGACGGGACTCCGGCAATCCCGCCGGAATGGATACCCGCCCCCTCAGTGGTGACGACGTGTCCTGCCCAGGCGTTCCCGCTTCGGCCCGGAAATACCGGAGGGCGACCGAAATTACTTCGGTCGCCCCAGGTCATGAGCGCTATTCGGCTGATGTTCCGTCAGGAAAGCGTGCTCAGAGCGCCGGGAAGAACAGCTTCAGCTCACGCTCGGCGGACTCCTCGGAGTCCGAGGCGTGGATCAGGTTCTCACGCGTGATCGTGCCGAAATCACCCCGGATGGAGCCCGGCGCTGCGGCGATCGGGTCAGTGGGTCCGGCCAGCTGGCGGACACCCTCGATCACCCGCTCACCTTCGACCACCAGGGCGACGGTCGGGCCGCTCGCCATGAAGCCCATGAGGGGCTCGTAGAACGGCTTGCCCTTGTGCTCGCCGTAGTGCGCCTCCAGGGTCTCCTGGTCCAGCGTGCGCAGCTCCAGTGCGGGGATGGTCCAGCCGGCCTTCCGCTCGATGCGGCCGATGATCTCGCCGACCAGACCACGACGGACGGCGTCGGGCTTGAGCAGGACGAGGGTGCGCTGGGTCATGTTGCGGCTCCTTGCGGCAAACGGGTGCGGTAGGGCGAATCTACAGGGCCGATCCGGTGACCCGTCACGCAGCGTCAGGCGCCCCGGGCGCGCCCTGCGCCTCCTGAGCGGCCGCCCAGCGCGCCTTGATCGTGTCGATCTTGCGGCCGTAGTGCACGGAGCACCACCACAGCCCGGCGAACACCGCACCAAGGAAGAACATCGTCGGGACGACGAACCCGCTCACGATCAGGCCGATCTGCAGGGCCCAGCCCAGCTGGACGGCCCCGGGACGCGACAGCATCCCGCACAGCAGCACCGACAGCAGCATGGTGACCCCGCACACCGTCCAGACCGAGGCCTGGGTCAGATCGGGGTCCTTCATCGCCACCAGCCCCGCGAAGCCGATCACGAAGAACTCGCCGATCAGCGTGCTCGCACACAGCGTGCGCATCCCTCAGCCCCTCTTCAGCAGCAGGCGGGCCTCGCCCACCGTGATCACGGAACCGGTCACCAGGACCCCGGCCCCACCGTATTCGGCCTCTTCCTCCGCCAGGGTGATCGCCGCCTCCAGGGCGTCGTCCAGCCGCGGCTCCACCTGCACCCGGTCCGCGCCGAAGACCTCGACCGCGACGGCCGCCAGCTCGTCCGCGCCCAGCGCCCGGTGGCTGGAGTTCTCCGTCACCACCACCTCGGCGAAGATCGGCTCGAAGGCCTCCAGCACCCCGCGGACGTCCTTGCCCTCGCTCGCGGCCACGACGCCGATCAGCCGGCTGAAGCCGAAGGACTCGGTGACCGCCTCCGCGGTGGCCACCGCGCCCGCCGGGTTGTGGGCGGCGTCCAGGACGACCGTAGGGCTGCGCCGCACGACCTCCATGCGGCCCGGCGAGGACACCGAGGCGAAGGCCTTGCGCACGGTGTCCACGTCCAGGACCCGGGCGTGCTCCTGGCCGATCCCGAAGAAGGCCTCGACGGCGGCCAGCGCCACCGCCGCGTTGTGCGCCATGTGCGCGCCGTACAGCGGCAGGAAGATGCCGTCGTACTCGCCGCCCACACCGCGCAGCGTCAGCTGCTGGCCGCCGACCGCGACCTCGCGCGAGACGACGCCGAACTCCATGCCCTCGCGGGCCACCGTGGCGTCCACCTCGACGGCCTTCTTCAGCAGCACCTGCGCCGCGTCCACCGGCTGCTGGGCCAGGATCACGGTCGCGTCCTGCTTGACGATGCCGCCCTTCTCCACGGCGATCTCACCGGGCGTGGAGCCGAGCCGGTCGGTGTGGTCCAGGCTGATCGGGGTGACCACGGCGACGGACGCGTCGATGACGTTGGTCGCGTCCCAGCTGCCGCCCATGCCGACCTCGACCACGGCCACGTCCACCGGGGCGTCCGCGAAGGCCGCGTAGGCCATCCCGGTGAGCACCTCGAAGAAGGACAGCCGGTACTCCTCGGAGGCGTCGACCATCTCCACGTACGGCTTGATGTCGTGGTACGTCTCGACGAACCGCTCGGCGGTGATCGGCGCCCCGTCGAGGCTGATCCGCTCGGTGATCGACTGCACGTGCGGGCTGGTGTAGCGCCCGGTGCGCAGCTCGAAGGCGTTCAGCAGGGCCTCGATCATGCGGGCCGTGCTCGTCTTGCCGTTGGTGCCGGTGACGTGGATGGACGGGTACGCGCGCTGCGGCTCGCCCAGCACGTCCATCAGCGCCGCGATCCGCGACACCGAGGGCTCCAGCTTGGTCTCGCCCCAGCGGGTGGCGAGCTCCTGCTCCACCTCCAGCAGCGCCTTGGCGACCTCGGGGTCGACGGGCCGGGCGGGTACCGGGTCGCCCTGGGGCGGTCCGGCCTGGGCGCGCAGGGTGCGGCTGCCGGCCTCGATCACCGCCAGGTCGGGGTCGCGGTCGGACTCTTCCGCCACGATCTGGTCGAACTCGTCGAAGGTTCCGGCGAGGTCGTCGTTGTCGTCGCGGTCGTGGCTCTCGGGCTGCTGGTCACTCACAGGGCCAGTCTACGGACGGGGACCCGGGGGACTTTCGGCCCGGCCGTTTCGGGACCTCCGGCGCCCGGGGCGACCGGATCGTTATGCAAGCCTTGCGGCAGGAGATTAGGGGAATAAATGCCGCAGGCCAGCAGCAACAAGACAGCATCCAGCCGCGACATAGGGATCGACCTGGGCACCGCCAACACCCTCGTCTACGCACGGGGGCACGGGATCGTCCTCGATGAGCCGTCCGTGGTCGCCGTGAAGGCGGGCACCACCACCGCCCTGGCCGTCGGTACCGACGCCAAGGAGACCATCGGCCGCACCCCCGGCTCCATCACGGCGATCCGCCCGCTCAGGGGCGGTGTGATCTGCGACTACGAGGCCGCGGAGGAGATGCTCCGGCACTTCGTCCGCAAGGCCGTCCCCGGCCGGCGGCCCCGCACCCGGATGGTGATCTGCGTGCCCTCCGGTGTCACCCCGGTCGAGCGGCGGGCGATCGTCCAGGCGGCCACACGGGCCGGAGCCAAGGTCGTGCACCTGATCGAGGAGCCGATGGCCGCGGCGATCGGCGCCGGGCTGCCCGTGGCCGAACCCCGTGGCTCCATGGTCGTGGACATCGGCGGCGGCACCTCCGAGGTCGCCGTCATCTCCCTGGGCGGCATCGTCACGTCCAGGTCGCTGCGTGTCGGCGGGGACCGGCTCGACGCGGCGGTCATGGACCACGTACGCAAGGAACACGCGCTGCTCATCGGGGAGCGCACCGCCGAGGACGTCAAGCTCGGCATCGGATCGGCCTGGCCGGTCCCGGACCGGCCGGAGCTGGAGACGCGCACCTTCACCGTGCGCGGCCGCGAGAAAGTCGGCGGCATGCCGAAGACGCTCGTGCTGAGCGCCGAGGACGTGCGTGCCGCCCTCGACGAGCCGGTCGAGGCGATCATCGCCGCCGTGCGCACCACCCTGGAGGAGTGCCCGCCGGAGCTGTCCGGTGATGTGATGGAGCACGGCATCGTGCTGACCGGCGGCGGCGCGCTGCTGCCCGGCCTGGACCTGCGGATGGCTTCCGCCACGGGCATCCCGGTCTTCGTCGCGGACAACCCGCTGGACTGCGTGGCGCTCGGCTCCGGCCGGTGCGTGGAGGACCTGGACACCCTGGGCGGCCTGCCGGCCATGGCCCGGGGCTAGGCCGTCTCTTTCGGATCTTGCCGGTTAAGCCCGCGTCGTCTGGTGCCGTGCCTCGCAAGGCGGAGGGGCGCCCGAGTACCGGACGTACTTGGGTGCTCCGACAACCTGGGGGTCCCCCCGGACGGAGTCTGGGGGATGAGGTGCGGTGCCAGGCGGCGCGGGTCAGGCAAGATCCGAAAGAGACGGCCTAGAGAGGTCAGCCTCGCGGGAGGGTGGCGACGACCTCGTACGAGTCCCGCGTGCGCGTCGCCGTCAGGGTCCCGCCCAGGCTCCGTACGCGCTCGGACATGCTCGCCGTGCCCGAGCCCGCCGAGACGGGGGCCCGGCCCGGGGTCCGGGCCGGCAGCGCGTTGCTGACCGCTATCCGCAGCCGCGGGCCGTCCGCCGTGATCGACACGTCGATGGTCTCCCCGTGCGCGTGCTTGGCGGCATTGGTCAGGCACTCCTGCACCACCCGGTAGACCGCCGCCTGCCGCAGCGGGGAGAGCCCGTGCACGTCCCGGTCCATGGCGAGCCGGACGGGCGAACCGGCCCGCCCGCTCTCCTCGGCGAGCGCCGGCAGCCCGTCCACGCCCGGGGTCGAGGCCCGCTCCCCGCGCTGCACGATGATCTCGTTGAGCACCAGATGGGCCCGCCGCGCCGTGTCGGCGAGCTCCTCGAAGTCCGGCCCGTACGCCGTCTCGCGCGCCCGCATCGACAGCACCTCGGAGCGGACGGTGAGCAGGGTCAGCTCGCGCCCGACGAAGTCGTGGACGTCGCGGGCCACGGAGGTGCGCTCCTGCTGGACGGCGTGGAGCACGGCGGACTCGGCCCGCCGGGCGGTCAGCTCCCCCACCAGGTCGTGCCGGTAGGCGGCGATGCCCACCGCGGAGGCGAGCACCCCGATGGGCACGACCACGCTGAGGAACCCGCTGAGGGTCTGCCCCGCGGGCTCGGGCCAGCCCGGCAGGACGAACATGACCAGCGCGAAGGCGACGTAGCCCAGCGTGGCGAGGATCCCGGCCCGGCGCCCGCGGTAGCGGCCGACCGAGTAGAGGGCGAACTGGATCAGGGTGAGCTCGTGCAGCCATCCGATGAAGAGCAGCGCGGCCAGGTACGAGATCCAGGGCTGCCGGCGGCGCACCAGCAGGGTGGTGCAGCCGAGGGCGAGGACGACGGCGGCGGTGGGCCCGGTCAGCGAGTTGTCGGCGGCGGCGAGACCCGGGAGGTCGAGGGCCATCAGGCCGAGGCAGCCGAGCGCGGTGAGCACGTCCACGGCCCGCGGCGAGCCGGCCCAGCTCTCGGTGAGCCGGCGGCCGGAAGCCACCAGCCGGTCGAAGGCCGGGACGACGGGCTTGACGCGCATGTCCTCCATCATCCGTGGTCAGCGCTTCGGTTCGGATCACCCGGAATCGAAAACGGAGTGATTTAGGGCACTTCGGACAGCCGTCCGTCGTGATACCGGCCCCCGCACGGGGAAGGGATACGGCGAAGGCCCCCGCGTCGACCGACGGCGCGGGGGCCTTCTCCTGTGCGTACGTTCCGGCTGCTAGGCGGCCGGCAGGCCTTCCAGCTGTGCCTGCAGGCGGGCGATGTCCGCCTCGGCCTTGGCGAGCCGGCCCTTGATCTTGTCCACGACGTTGTCCGGAGCCTTGGCGATGAACGCCTCGTTCCCGAGCTTCGCCTCGGCCTGCTGCTTCTCCTTCTCCGCGGCGCCCAGGTCCTTCGTCAGGCGCTTGCGCTCGGCCTCCACGTCGATGGTGCCCGACAGGTCGAGCGCGACGGTGCCGCCGGCGACCGGGAGGGTCGCGGTGGCGCTGAAGGAGTCACCCTCCGGCTGGAGGCGCAGCAGCTGCCGGATGGCCGCCTCGTGCGCGCCCAGCGCGGTGGCGCCCAGCTCCAGACGGGCCGGAACCTTCTGGCCGTCCTGCAGCCCCTGCTCCTTGCGGAAGCGGCGGACCTCGGTGATCACCGACTGGACGGAGGCGATCTCCGCCTCGGCGGCCTCGTCGCGGAAGCCGCTGTCCTTCGGCCAGTCGGCGATGACGAGGGACTCGCCGCCGGTCAGCGTGGTCCACAGCGTCTCGGTGACGAAGGGGACGACCGGGTGCAGCAGGCGCAGCATGACGTCGACGACCTCGCCGAGGACGCGGCCGGAGACCTTGGCCTGCTCACCGCCCGCGAAGAAGGTCGTCTTCGACAGCTCGACGTACCAGTCGAAGACCTCGTCCCACGCGAAGTGGTAGAGCGCCTCGCTGAGCTTCGAGAACTGGTAGTCCTCGTAGTACGCGTCGACCTGCGCGACCGTCTCGTTCAGCCGGGACAGGATCCAGCGGTCGGTGGCCGACAGCTGCTCGACGGGCGGCAGCTCGCCCTCGGTCGTGGCGCCGTTCATCATCGCGAAACGCGTGGCGTTCCAGATCTTGTTGGCGAACTTGCTGGAGGCCTGGACCCAGTCCTCGCCGATCGGGACGTCGATACCCGGGTTGGCGCCGCGGGCCAGGGTGAAGCGGACCGCGTCGGAACCGTACTTGTCCATCCAGTCCAGCGGGTTGACCACGTTGCCGAAGGACTTCGACATCTTCTTGCCGCGCTCGTCACGGACCATGCCGTGCAGGGCGATGGTGTGGAAGGGCGGGGTGCCGTCCATCGCGTACAGGCCGAACATCATCATCCGGGCGACCCAGAAGAAGAGGATGTCGTAGCCGGTGACCAGGACGGCGTTCGGGTAGAACTTCGCCAGGCTGTCGGTCTGCTGCGGCCAGCCGAGCGTGGAGAACGGCCACAGGCCCGAGGAGAACCAGGTGTCCAGGACGTCGGTGTCCTGGGTCCAGCCCTCGCCGGCGGGCGGCTGCTCGTCCGGTCCGACGCAGACGACCTCGCCGTTCGGGCCGTACCAGACCGGAATGCGGTGACCCCACCACAGCTGGCGCGAGATGCACCAGTCGTGGAGGTTGTCGACCCAGTCGAAGTACCGCTTCTCCATCTCCTGCGGGTGGATCTTGACCTCGCCGTTGCGGACCGCGTCACCGGCGGCCTTGGCGAGCGGGCCGACCTTGACCCACCACTGCATCGACAGGCGCGGCTCGATGGTGGTCTTGCAGCGCGAGCAGTGGCCGACGGAGTGCGTGTACGGGCGCTTCTCGGCGACGATGCGGCCCTCGGCGCGCAGCGCGCCGACGATGGCGGAGCGGGCCTCCAGCCGGTCCAGGCCCTGGAAGGGGCCGTGGGCGGTGATGACCGCGCGCTCGTCCATGACGGCGAGGTTCGGCAGGTTGTGGCGCTGGCCGATCTCGAAGTCGTTCGGGTCGTGCGCCGGGGTCACCTTGACGGCGCCGGTGCCGAACTCCGGGTCGACGTGCTCGTCGGCGACGACCGGGATGCGGCGACCGGTGAGCGGCAGCTCGATCTCGGTACCGACGAGGTGCTTGTAGCGCTCGTCCTCGGGGTGGACGGCGACGGCCGTGTCACCCAGCATCGTCTCGGCGCGGGTGGTCGCGACGACGATGGACGCGTCGCCCTCGCCGTAGCGGATCGAGACGAGCTCGCCCTCGTCGTCCTGGTACTCGACCTCGATGTCGGAGATCGCGGTCAGGCAGCGGGGGCACCAGTTGATGATGCGCTCGGCGCGGTAGATCAGCTCGTCGTCGTAGAGCTTCTTGAAGATGGTCTGAACGGCCTCGGAGAGGCCCTCGTCCATGGTGAAGCGCTCACGGGACCAGTCGACGCCGTCGCCGAGGCGGCGCATCTGGCCGGAGATCTGACCGCCGGACTCGCCCTTCCACTGCCAGACGCGCTCGACGAAGGCCTCCCGGCCGAGGTCGTGGCGGGACTTGCCCTCCTTGGCGAGCTCGCGCTCGACGACGTTCTGGGTGGCGATGCCGGCGTGGTCCATGCCGGGCTGCCACAGCGTCTCGTAGCCCTGCATGCGCTTGCGGCGGGTGAGGGCGTCGATCAGCGTGTGCTCGAAGGCGTGGCCCAGGTGCAGGCTGCCGGTGACGTTGGGCGGCGGAATGACGATCGCGTACGGAGGCTTCTCGCTCTTGGCGTCCGCCTCGAAGTAACCGCGCTCTACCCAGCGCTCGTAGAGCTTCCCTTCTACCTCGGCCGGCGCGTACGTGGTCGGCAGTTCGGAGGTGGGGCTGCTGGGTGTCTGCGTGTTCTCGGTCACGGGGCACAGTTTAGAGCGGTAACAGTCCAGTCATGAAACCCGTAATGCCGGGGCCCGGCGCCCTGCCCGCCGCCGGCTTCCGTCAGGATGTGTGAAACGTATAAGCAACCTCATTGGGGGACGCGGGATGAGCCACAACCAGCCAGGGCCCTACGGGCAGCAGCCCCAGCAGCCGGGACCGTACGGGCAGCAGCCCCCGCCGCCGCCGGGCCCGTACGGCCAGCCCGCCGCCCAGCCCAACCCGTACGGCCAGCCCGCGGCCCCGCAGCCGGGCTACGGCTACCCGCAGCAGCCGGGCGTCCCCCCGCAGGGATACCCGCAGCAGCCCCCGGCGCCGGCGTACGGCTACCCGCAGCAGCAGGCCCCGTACGGCGGCCAGCCCCCGAAGAAGTCCAAGGCGGGCCTGATCATCGGCGTGGTCGTCGCGGTCGCGGTGATCGCGGGCGGCGGCTGGTACCTCGTGGGCGGCGGCGCGGGCAGCGACATCTCCGCGGACACCAAGGGCTACAAGCTGGTCGCCCCGGAGTCGGTGGACGACTTCAAGAAGGACTCGAAGTACAAGGAGAAGCCCTTCACCGACGAGGACAAGAAGGAGACCGAGGCCGCGGGCGTCAAGAACCCGACCCAGGTGGGCATGGACTACCTGGCCGGTGACCCGAAGAACCCGCTGACGGCCAAGGGCCTCAAATTCTCGGGCGTCTACGGCGAGATCGCCGACCCGGAGAAGTCGGTGGACGGCTACTTCGCGAAGCTCCGGGAGGAGGCCGCCAAGGACGGCAAGTCCGACGTGCAGCTCGTCGGCAGCCCGAAGGCGATGTCCCCGGCCAACTTCAAGGGCGCCGTCATGAAGTGCCAGGACATCAAGTTCGTCTCGAAGGACCCGACCGCGAAGGGGCCCAAGGAGGCCACGCTCCCCTTCTGCGTCTGGGGTGACTACAGCACCCTGAGCATGATCAGCGCCTCGGACGTGGCCTCCATCCTGGCGAGCAAGCCCGGTTACACCCAGGAACAGGCCGCCGAGCTGGCCGCGAAGCTCTACAACACCGCCCGCGTCAAGAAGTAGCGGCGCGCACAGCACACGCAGAAGGGGCGCCCCCGACCGGGGCGCCCCTTCTGCGTGTGGTGCTCGTTGCGGCTACGCCGACTTCTCGTGCGGGCCCTGGTCCTTCGGGACGATCCGGGGGACCAGCGTCGGGTTGACGTTGGAGCGGACCACGTCCGAGGTGATGACCACGCGGGCCACGTCCTTGCGGGACGGGACCTCGTACATCACCGACATCAGGACCTCTTCCATGATGGCGCGCAGGCCGCGCGCGCCCGTCTGGCGGAGGATCGCCTGGTCCGCGATGGCCTCCAGCGCCTCGCGCTCGAAGTCCAGCTCCACGCCGTCGAGTTCGAACAGCCGCTGGTACTGCTTGACCAGGGCGTTGCGCGGCTCGATCAGGATCTGGAGCAGGGCCTCACGGTCCAGGTTGTGCACGGAGGTCAGCACGGGGAGGCGGCCGATGAACTCGGGGATCATCCCGAACTTCACCAGGTCCTCCGGCATGACCTCCTGGAACTGGTCGCTGGCCTCGATCTCTCGCTTCGAGCGGATCGTCGCCCCGAAGCCGATGCCCTTGGCACCCGCACGCGACTCGATGATCTTCTCCAGGCCGGCGAAGGCGCCGCCCACGATGAAGAGCACGTTCGTCGTGTCGATCTGGATGAACTCCTGGTGCGGGTGCTTCCGGCCGCCCTGCGGCGGTACGGAGGCGGTCGTGCCTTCCAGGATCTTCAGGAGGGCCTGCTGCACGCCCTCGCCGCTCACGTCGCGCGTGATCGACGGGTTCTCGCTCTTGCGAGCCACCTTGTCGATCTCGTCGATGTAGATGATCCCGGTCTCGGCCTTCTTGACGTCGTAGTCGGCGGCCTGGATCAGCTTCAGCAGGATGTTCTCGACGTCCTCGCCGACGTACCCGGCCTCCGTCAGCGCCGTCGCGTCGGCGATGGCGAAGGGGACGTTCAGCATGCGGGCGAGGGTCTGCGCGAGCAGCGTCTTGCCCGAGCCCGTGGGGCCCAGCAGCAAGATGTTGGACTTCGCGAGCTCGATCGCGTCGTCCCGGCCCTGCGCGCCACCGTTCTCGCCGGCCTGTACCCGCTTGTAGTGGTTGTAGACCGCTACCGAGAGCGCCTTCTTCGCCGGCTCCTGGCCGACGACGTAGCTCTCCAGGAACTCGTAGATCTCACGGGGCTTGGGGAGCTCCTCCCACCGGACCTCGGAGGTCTCCGCGAGCTCCTCTTCGATGATCTCGTTGCAGAGGTCGATGCACTCGTCGCAGATGTAAACACCGGGTCCTGCGATGAGCTTCTTCACCTGCTTCTGGCTCTTTCCGCAGAACGAGCACTTGAGCAGATCGCCGCCGTCACCGATGCGTGCCACGAGGTGCTTCCCCTTCGCCTGGGAGACGCCTGGTTCAGCGCTCCTGGTGCCTCATATCCGACGGTACCTTGCCGGGGGCCCCGTGCGGGGCCCCCTTGACGTGGTTCACATCGCCGAATCCGACGACGTGCTCACGCCAACTGGTGGCAAGGATCAGGCCTTGCTGCTCTTACGGGTGGAGATGATCTGGTCGATCAGCCCGTATGCGAGCGCGTCCTCGGCCGTGAGGATCTTGTCGCGCTCGATGTCGTCGCGGATCTTCTCGATCGGCGTCGTCGAGTGCTTGGCCAGCATGGTCTCCAGCTGGTCACGCATGCGCAGGATCTCGTTGGCCGCGATCTCCAGGTCGGAGAGCTGCTCGCGGCCGGTGCCACCGGAGGGCTGGTGGATCAGCACGCGGGCGTTCGGCAGGGCCATGCGCTTGCCGGGGGTACCGGCGGCCAGC
Organism: Streptomyces xanthophaeus; assembly: GCF_030440515.1. Lineage (GTDB taxonomy): Bacteria > Actinomycetota > Actinomycetes > Streptomycetales > Streptomycetaceae > Streptomyces > Streptomyces kutzneri. The sequence continues at coordinate 5,390,100 of NZ_CP076543.1, read as the reverse complement.
AGGACCGCGGCGGCGGAGGCCGCCTGGCCCATGCAGACCGTCTGGATGTCCGGCTTCACGAACTGCATCGTGTCGTAGATCGCCGTCAGCGCGGTGAAGGAGCCACCGGGGCTGTTGATGTAGATGGAGATGTCGCGGTCCGGGTCCATCGACTCCAGGCACAGCAGCTGCGCCATGACGTCGTTGGCGGACGCGTCGTCGATCTGCACGCCGAGGAAGATCACGCGCTCCTCGAAGAGCTTCGCGTACGGGTCGTACTCACGCACGCCCTGCGAGGTGCGCTCGACGAAGCGCGGGATGACGTAGCGGTTGTCCACCTGCGGGCCGGTGTAGAGGCCGCTCGCGGAGAAGTTGTTCTGCATCTGGGTGTTCACCATCCTGGTGGCGTTCTGCGGGCTGTCGGCTGACGGGTACTGACGGTGGGAGCCTGGATCAGGCCCCGGTGCCGCCGCCGCCCGGCGCGTTGGACGCGGCCGAGATGATCTCGTCGATGAGGCCGTAGTCCTTGGCCTCCTCGGCCGTGAACCAGCGGTCACGGTCGCCGTCGCGGATGATCGCCTCGACGGTCTGGCCCGAGTGGAACGCGGTGATCTCGGCCATCCGCTGCTTGGTGCGCAGCAGGTACTGGGCCTGGATCTTGATGTCCGACGCGGTGCCACCGATGCCGGCGGAGCCCTGGTGCATCAGGATGTCGGTGTTCGGCAGGGCGAAGCGCTTGCCCTTGGCGCCACCGGTGAGCAGGAACTGCCCCATCGAGGCGGCCATGCCCATACCGATGGTGACGACGTCGTTCGGGATGAACTGCATGGTGTCGTAGACGGCCATGCCGGCCGTCACGGAGCCACCGGGGCTGTTGATGTAGAGGTAGATGTCCTTCTCCGGCTCGGCGGCCAGGAGCAGGAGCTGCGCGGTGATCTTGTTGGCGATGTCGTCGTCGACCTGCTGGCCGAGGAAGATGATGCGCTCGCCGAGCAGCCGGTTGTAGACATGGTCGCCGAGGCCGCCACCGATGGACGGCTCACCCGCGGCGTAAGGCTTCAGATTCGTCACGTATCCACCTGCTCGTCTCCGACGGCCATGTGCCGTCTCAGCGTCTCGTTCTGGGGTCCGGTCCGGCCGGAGCGGACGGGTCCGCCGGCGCCCGGGTACTCACGTGCCCTCGTATTCATGGACCCTAACGCGCAGGTAGGACAACGCCATCCCGCTTCCCGAACTGTTCGCTCGGAGCGCAAGGTCCGGGGGCCTTACGAGTCCCATGCCGAAGGGCCCGGACACGACTGTGTCCGGGCCCTTCGGGGCACTGCTCAGTGGGCTTCGCCCGGGGTGTTACTTGGCCTCTTCGGCCTTGACCTCGTCGTCACCGTCGACGGCGGCCTCGACGGTCTCGGCGGCCTGCTCCTCGTCCTCGTCGGACAGGTCCACGACCTCACCGTTGGTGTCGACGACCTTGGCGGCCTCGACGACGACCGCGAGGGCCTTGCCGCGGGCGACCTCGCCGACCAGCATCGGAACCTGGCCACCCTCGACCACGGCCTGGGCGAACTGGTCGGGGGACATGCCGGAGGAAGCGGCGCGGCGCATGAGGTGCTCGGTGAGCTCCTCCTGGTTGACGCCCAGCTTCTCCTTGTTGACCAGCGCGTCGAGGACGAACTGGGTCTTGATGCCCTTGATCGCCTGCTCGGAGGTCTCGGCGTCGAACTCCTCGACCGTCTTGCCCTGGAACTCCAGGTACTTCTCGATGGTCAGACCCATCTGGCCGAGCTGGTGGTGCTCCAGGTTGTGCTTGCGGGTCTGGACCTCGTCCGCGAGCAGCTTCTCGGGGATCGGGACCTCGACGAGCTCCAGCAGCTTCTCCAGGACGCGCTCCTGGGCCTGCGTGGCCTGGTCGTACTGCTTCATGTTCTCGAGGCGCTTGCGGCTGTCCGCCTTGAGGTCCTCGATGGTGTCGAACTCGCTCGCGAGCTGCGCGAACTCGTCGTCCAGCGCCGGGAGCTCCTTGGCGGAGACCTTGGTGACCTTGACGGTGACCTCGGCGTCCTTGCCCTCGGCGGAGCCGCCCTTCAGCTGCGAGGTGAAGGTGGCCTCGCCGCCGGCCTCAAGGCCGGTGACGGCCTCGTCGATGCCCTCGAGGAGCTCGCCCGAGCCGATGGTGTAGGCGACGTCGGAGGCGACGCCGTCGGGCAGCACCTCGCCGTCGACCTTGGCCTCGAGGTCGATGGTGACGACGTCACCCTCGGCGGCGGCGCGCTCGACGTCCGTGGTGGACGCGAAGCGGCCGCGCAGCTGCTCGACGGACTTCTCGACGTCCTCGTCGGAGACCTCGATGGCGTCGACCTCGACCTCGATGCCGGAGAAGTCCGGGATCTCGATCTCGGGACGGACGTCGACCTCGGCGGTGAAGGCGAGGACCTCGCCGTCCTTGAGCTCGGTGATGTCCACGTCGGGCTGACCCAGCGGGTTCAGGTCGGCCTCGTTGACGGCCTCGGTGTAGAACTTCGGGAGCGCGTCGTTGACGGCCTCCTCCAGCACCGCACCGCGGCCGAAGCGCTGGTCGATGACGCGGGCCGGGATCTTGCCCTTGCGGAAGCCCTTCACCGTGACCTGCTGGTTGATCTTCTTGTACGCCGCGTCGAGGCTGTCCTTGAGCTCCTCGAAGGGCACCTCAACAGTGAGCCGAACCCGAGTCGGGTTCAGGGTCTCCACGGCGCTCTTCACGGTTCGGTCTCCTTGTGGCTGACTGCTGGGGATTCTGCCTTCGCGCTGTGATTCAGCGGTTCAGCGGACTTCGGCCCGGTACATCAGACACACGGGCACGCAGCTTGCATAGTAACCGCAAGCGGCAATCAGCCCACAACGCGATCTTGTGGAAACACTGCTGATGGTCGGGGTGGCCGGATTCGAACCGACGACCTTCCGCTCCCAAAGCGGACGCGCTACCAAGCTGCGCCACACCCCGTCGGTGCGACACGTAGGGTACATGCCTGGAGACACTCTGATGCGCGGGGTTTCCTGAGGTATTTCGGGCTGACCTCCGCCACGGCGCCGAATGTGGTGTGCACCCACCGGGAGCGACCCGCTAGGATGCTGTCCGTGCCAAGGTCCCCGGACCTGCGGCGCGCGCGTTGCGGGTGTAGCTCAATGGTAGAGCACTAGTCTTCCAAACTAGCTACGCGGGTTCGATTCCCGTCACCCGCTCAGAAGTACGAAGGGCCAGGTCAGAGGAGGTTTCCTCGACCTGGCCCTCCGTCGTTCCGGGGCCCCGATCGGCGCTGGCGTGCGGGTGATCGGTGCGGCACGGGCGGCGCCGTGACCCATGCGCGTCGTCAACTCCCGCGCGCCGGCACCCGTTGACGCGACGAGCGTGTCGCCGCTGCTCCCCGGCCCGGCCGGTGACCTCCCCGCCTGGCATCGACGGCACCTGACGGCAGTCGTTGCCCGTGGCACCATCGAGCGATGTTGACCGAAGAGGATGGCCGCCGGCTGGTGCTCGCCGAGATCGCGCAGGCACGGGAAGACGTCGAGTACGAGCTGGGGATCCTCCGGGTGCAGCAGCTCCCGTTCGGATGGCTCTTCCACTGGGGAGCGGTCGGTGACGGGCGGAGTGGGCAGCGCCCACGGCCTGGAGGCAACGGGCCCTTCCTCGTGGACCGTGAGAACGAGCGGCTGATCCGAACCGCCACCGGCGTGCCCCTGGCGCGTCAGATCGCGGACTACGAGCGACGTCTTCGACGCGAGGCTCACGCCCTGAACGCGGCAGAGAAGAAGTCGGCGACGCAGCTCGGGACCATGACTGCGACGACCGTCCCCGCGGACCCGCGTCCTGGAAGGACCTCATAGCAGGGGCCCCGATCGGCTTCCCCCGTCCGCCGGTACGTTTCTGCCGTGCGGTCCCGGCCCGGCTTCCGCCGGGCGGTCAACTGCGCACGGCAGCAGGCGCTTCGGCGCGCCCGGAGCCGGAGGGGGTCAGAGCTTGATGTTCGCGATCATCGTCGCGAGGGAGTTCAGGAACCGGTTCACGTCGTCCGCGATCGAGCTGGACGCGAGGAAGAAGCCGAAGAGCGCCGCGACGATGGCGGGGCCCGTCTTGATGTGGTTGCCACGGATCAGCACCACCAGGATGACCGCCAACAGAACCACCACTGACAGCGAAATGGCCACTACTGATCACACCTTCGGTCGTCCCCTGGTCGGCCTGGGGCGCACGGCCTGGCACACCCCCACATGGACCATCCTCCCACCAACGGGCCCCGGCTATACGCCCCGTGACGAAGAGCCGTGGTTCCGTTTCCGCCAACCACATGTGCGACAGGAATATTTCGGGCGCGGGGCACGGGTCACGGGGTGGTGAGGCCGAGGAGGGAACGGATATTCGCATACTTTGCGGACAGCCTCTCGCGCGTGGGACCGTCCAGCACGGAGAGGCGTACGGGGTCCGCGTTGTGCGCGAGGTCCGCTTCCTTGATGAGCAGGGCGCCCGGGGTGGCCAGGATGCGGGCCGCGTACCGCTCGACCGGTTCGTCCGGGCGCTTGGTGACCGCGAGGACCATGTCCTTCACCGTCTGCGGGAGGGCCGCCGAATCCAGCCAGGTGAGGCTGAGGGCCTCGTCCTCGATGGCGTCGTGGAGCCAGGCCGCCGCCTGCTGTTCGGCGCTGCCGCCGCGCAGCCGCACGCCCTCGGCCACGGCCGCCAGGTGTTCGGCATACGGCCGGCCGGCCTTGTCGGTCTGGCCCTCGTGCGCGCTGCGCGCCAGGGACTCGACCTCGATCAGAGTCAGGGGGCTGTCCGTCATGCGATCTCCCTTGCTGCCGCGCCGAGGGCCTGGGCTGCCCGGCGTACGTCCGCCTGCGTGGTACGCCAGTTGGAGAACGCGGCGCGCAGGGCGGCGGTTCCCTCGTGGACGGTGGGAGTGACGAACACCTCGGCGGCCACCGCCTCCCGCAGGGCGGCGAGGCGCTCCGCGGTGGGGGCCTCTGCGAGGGTGAAGCAGACGACGTTCAGGCGGACCGGGGCCAGGAGGGTGAAGGCGGGGTCCTCCTCCAGGGCGGCGCCCAGCGCGCGGGCGCAGGCGATGTCGCGTTCGACGATCTCCCGGTGGCCCTGGCGGCCGTACGCGCGGAGCGTGAACCAGGCGGCGAGGGCGCGCAGCCGGTGGGAGTTCTCGGGGGTGAGGTGGACGAGGTCGGGATGGTCTCCGAGGGGGCCGAGGTAGGCGGCGGAGTTCTGGAAGACGCGGGCCTGCAGGTCGCGCCGGCGGGTGAACTGGACGGCGCTGTCGTAGGGGACGTTGAGCCATTTGTGCAGGTCGACGCAGACGGAGTCGGAGGCATCGAGGCCGTCGGCAAGATGCGCGTGCTCCGGGGAGAGGGCGGCGAAGGCCCCGAACGCGGCGTCGGTGTGCAGCCAGAAGTCGTGGCGCTCGCGCAGGGCTCCGATGGCCCGGAGGTCGTCGAAGTCGACGGTGTTGACGGTGCCCGCGTTGGCGACGACCACGGCCGGTCCGGGCGTGTCGGCCAGTGCCCGCTCCAGGGCGGCGGGGTCGACGGCCTCGCGGCCGGGCAGGGTGGGCACCCGGACCAGGGAGTTGCGGCCGAGTCCCAGGACGGAGAGAGCCTTGGCGATCGAGGAGTGCGGGGCGCCGGAGAGCACGCGGACCGGGCCGAGGGCCGCCGCGCCGTCCTCGGCCGGGGAAACGCCGAGGCGTTCGCCGAGCCATTCGCGGGCGATGGCGAGGCCGGTGGTGTTGGACATGGTGGCGCCTGAGACGAACGTACCGGAGTGGGCGGCGGTCAGGCCGAAGAGGTCGCGGAGCCAGCCGACGGTCTCGCGTTCGAGGTCCTGGCCGCCGCCGTCGAGCCCGGAGTTGGAGTTCTGGTCGTGGACGGCGGTGAGCCAGTCCCCGGCGAGGGCGGCGGGGGTGGCGCCTCCCGTGACGAAGCCGAGGTAGCGCGGTCCCGCGGAGGCCGACAGGCGCGGCTCCCAGCGGTCGTGGAAGGCGGCGAGCGCCGCGTCCGTGCCGGTGGCGTGCTCCGGGAGGGGCTCGGGGAGGGGCTCGGGGTCGTGCGGCTTTCCGGCGGGCGGTACGACGGGACGCGCGTCCAGGGTGGCGAGCGCGTCGGCGGCGGCGCCGCGGGTGGCGTCGAGGAGTTCGGGGAGCCGGGCCAGGTCGGCGGCGAGCGTGCGGTCCATGGGGACACGGTAGGCCCGCGCGGGTGCCGTGCGGGTGGGCCAATCCGGGGCGAGTGGCCCGCCCCGGCACCGCCCCGGCCCTGCCCGGCCCCGCCCCCGTCCTGCGGCCGACCGTCGTAGGCTCGACGGATGATCACGAGGCGGTGGGTGCGGGGCGTCGTCGGGGGCGCGGTGGCGGCGGGGGTGCTGGCCGGGGCTGCAGGGTGTGAGACCCCGCCGGCGCCGAAGGCCGCGCCGGGGCCGACCGCGGCGCCGAGGAAGACCCCGGCCCCAAGCCGGAACCCGACTCCCCCTCCCACTCCGACTGCGCCCGCGGGTCCGGCCACGCCCGAACCGGCCCCGGAGCCGTGCCCCGAGGGCGGAGTCCGGCTCGTCGAGGGGTCCGGGGACGCCGTGATGGGGCTGCGGCTGGAGGGCTACCGGCTGGTCAACTGCGGTACGGACGAGTACGTGCTGGAGGGCTATCCACAGGTGCGGCTGTTGGACAAGCAGGACCAGCTGCTGGAGGTGACGATCGGGCACGGCTCGGCGCCCATCACCTCCGAGGTGCCGGCCGTGGACGCCCCACCGGAGCGCGTGACGCTGGCGCCGGGGCAGACCGCGTCGGTGGCGCTGCTCTGGCGCGACCGGATCACCGACGTGACCGTGCCGCCGGTGGAGGGCTGGGTGCTGGAGGTGACGCCGAAGCCGGGTGCGCCGCGGCTGGGCCTGCGCCTGACCCGGCCCGTCGACCTCGGCAACACCGGGCATCTGGGGGTCGGTCCCTGGAAGCGGTGACCCTGCGACCGACCCGGCGGCCGTCGCGCACCGGCGGACCGGTTGATCAGGCGGCTGCTCCCGTGTACGCCCGGGCCCGGGCCGGGGCGGTGAGTGCGGTCATCCGGGCCGCGACGGCCGTCGCGGAGCTGCGCGGCAGCCGGTCCGCGATCAGGCCGTCGGCGAGGAAGAGCACCTGGTCGGCGTGGGCGGCGGCGGCCGGGTCGTGGGTGACCACGACGACGGTGGCGCGCAGGGAGTCGACGGCGTCCCGGAGCAGCCCGAGGACCTCCGCCGCGGTGGTGGTGTCGAGCGCGCCGGTGGGTTCGTCGGCGAAGACCACGTCGGGCCGGGTGACGAGGGCCCGGGCGATGGCCACGCGCTGCTGCTGGCCGCCGGAGAGCTCGGCCGGGCGGCGGCCGCCCTTGCCCTCCAGGCCGACGCGGGCGAGCAGCTCGGCGGCGCGGGTCCGGCCCTCGTGCGCGGAGCGGCCGCCGGCGAGCCGCATCGGGAGCAGTACGTTCTGCTCGACGGTGAGGGACGGCAGCAGGTTGAAGGCCTGGAAGACGAAGCCGAGGCGGCTGCGGCGGAGTTCGGTGAGCTCGTTCTCGTTCATCGCGGTGATCTCGGTCCCGCCGAGCCGGACGGATCCCTCGGTGGGCAGGTCGAGTCCGGCGGCGCACTGCAGGAAGGTCGATTTGCCGGAGCCGGAGGGTCCCATGACGGCGGTGAAGCTGCCGCGCGGCAGGCTGAGGTCGATCCCGCGCAGCGCGTGCACGGTGGAGCCCCCGCGTCCGTAGGCCCGCCGTACGCCGCGCAGCTCGACGGCGGCCGTGCTGTCGCACCCGTGCCCGTACCCGCTCTCCGTGCCCTGCCCGTGCTGCCGCCCGCTCCGTCGGAGCCTCATGGTGTGCCGCCTCTCGCCGCCGTCCTGATTGTGGCTCCGACGCTACGGATCATGGCGGGTCGGCGGCCATGACGCCGCCCGGCGGACCGGTGGTGGGGCAAACCCCACCCCGTGCTCAGGCGGAGCGGCGGATGAGCAGCAGCGCGCGGTCGTCGTTGACGTCCTTGGCGACCTTCTCGATCAGGTGCCAGGCCGCGCCGTCCCAGCCGGCGGCGACGTAGCGGTCGGCCTCGCCGGTGAGGCGGTCGATGCCCTCGCTGATCTCCCGGTCGGAGGTCTCGACGAGGCCGTCGGTGAAGAGCATCAGGACGTCGCCGGGGCGCAGGTTGCCGCGGGCGGGGATGAATTCCGCACCGTCGTAGACGCCGAGGAGCGGGCCTTCGCCGGACTTCTCCTGCCAGCGGCCGGTGCCCGCCGAGAGCTGGAGGGCGGGGAGGTGGCCGGCCGAGAGGAGTTCGTAGTCGCCGGTCTCCAGGTCCAGGACGAGGTGGATGGAGGTGGCGAAGCCCTCGTCCCAGTCCTGGCGGAGCAGGTAGCCGTTGGCGGCGGGCAGGAAGCCGTGGGCGGGCAGGGCGCCGAGCAGTCCGCCGAAGGCGCCGGAGAGCAGCAGGGCCCGGGAGCCGGCCTCCATGCCCTTGCCGGAGACGTCGGTCAGGACGATCTCCAGGGTCCGGCCGCCGTTGGTGCGGGCCGCGACCACGAAGTCGCCGGAGAAGGACTGGCCGCCGGCCGGGCGCAGGGCCATCTCGCGGTGCCAGCCGCGCGGCAGGGCGGGCAGTTTGCTCTGCACGCGGATGCGTTCGCGCAGGTCGAAGAGCATGGTGCCGCCACGCCGCCAGGGCACGCCGACACGGCTGCGGAACTGGGCGATGACCAGGCCGAAGAACCCGCACGCCGCGACCACCAGCACGGTGCCGGGGGTGACGCGGGCCGGGCCCTGGGTATAGGGGCCGAGTACGAGGGCCTCGACGATCAGTGCGGCCGCGGAGGCGGCGTACAGGGCGAGGAGGCTGGCGGGGCGCAGCAGCAGGCCGCCGGCCACGATCGGCAGGACGAGCGCCGACGGCGAGAACCAGACGGGCAGCATCAGCGTGCCGCAGGCGATGGCGGGGATGGTGAGCAGGAGCCCGCCGAAGGCGAGCCAGTCGGAGGCGTCGCCGCGGAAGTAGTCGACGGCTGATTTGCGCAAGGCTGTGCGGCCCCGGTGCGACAGCATGCGCATCCGGGCCATGAGGGATTCCACGCGTGCTCCGGCCATTGATTCGGGACCTTATCCATCCTGGCTGTGGATGCGCAGGGGTACCCCCGGACCGGGGGTCCGCGGGCGCCCGAAAACAGGCCGACTGGGCCGGAATGCCCTGCTAGGGATGGCCGCATGACTCTGGAGATGCGCGTATTGAAGGCTGATGAGTGGGATGTCTGGTACGACCATCTGGAACTGGCATTCGGGGGTGTGCCCGAATCCCCCGAGCAGCGCGACCGCTCGCTGGGCGTCCGGGACGGAGACACCTGTGTCGGCGCGGCCGGCGCGTGCACCTTCCGGCTCTCCGTGCCGGGCGGGGCGGCCGTCCCGGCGGCCGGCGTCACGAGGGTGGGGGTCTCCCCCACCCACCGCCGGCGCGGGGTGCTCACCTCCTTGATGCGGCGCCGGCTCGACGACATCCGGGCGGGTGACGAGCCGCTCGCCGTGCTGACGGCCCCTAAGATCCGGCGATCTACGGGCGGTTCGGCCACGGCACGGCGTCGTACGCCTTGGCGGTGGACATCGACACGACCCGCGTACGGCCGTCCGGGCCGCCGGGCACGGACGGGGTGCGGCTGCGCCTCGTGGACCCGCGGCGGGCGCCGACCGGCTGCGAGCGGTCTACGCGGCGCTGCGCCCCGGGCGCTGACGCGGGCCTGGCGCGCCTTCGCCGGGGACGTGGCGCCCTGGCCTGCCGCACGGTTTCCAGAAACGGGGCGACAGGAACGGGACGGCCGCGTCAGCGGGACTGGCAGCCGGGGCACCAGAAGAGGTTGCGGGCGGCGAGGTCGGCGGTGCGGATCTCGCCGCCGCAGATGTGGCAGGGCATGTTCGCCCGCCGGTAGACGTACACCTCGCCGCCGTGGTCGTCGACGCGCGGCGGCCGGCCCATGGCCTCGGGCAGGTGCTCGTCGCGGACGGTGTCGATGCGGTTGTTGCGCACACCCTCGCGCATCAGGGCGGCCAGGTCGGCCCACATGGCGTCCCACTCGCCGCGGGTGAGGTCCCGGCCCAGGCGGTACGGGTCGATGCCGTGCCGGAAGAGGACCTCGGCGCGGTAGACGTTGCCGATGCCCGCGACGATCTTCTGGTCCATGAGCAGGGCGGCGACGGTGGTGCGGGAGCGAGAGATCCGGGTCCAGGCCCGCTCGGGGTCGTCGTCGGCGCGCAGCGGGTCCGGGCCGAGCCGGTCGTGTATCGCCTTCTTCTCACCCTCGCCGATCAGTGCGCAGGCGGTGGGGCCGCGCAGGTCGGCGTAGTGGTCCTCGTTCAGCAGGCGCAGCCGGACCGTTTCCGTGGCGGGCGGGGCCGGGGCGGGGCCGAAGCCGAGCTTGCCGAACAGGCCGAGGTGGATGTGGATCCAGGCGTCGCCGAGTTCCAGGAAGAGGTGCTTGCCGTGCGCCTCGGCGCCGTCCAGCTCGCGCCCGTCGAGCACGGCCGCGCTCTGCGCGAAGCGGCCCTGGGGGCTGCTGACGCGGACCGGCCGGCCCGCGAACCGCTCGGCGTGGTCCTGGGCGAGGCGGTGGATCGTATGCCCCTCGGGCACGGCGGAGCTCCTCGGAAAGAGAAACCGGCCGCACCACCCCCGCGAGGGGCGGCACGGCCGGAAGCGGGATCAGCCCTGCGGGTGGTGGGCCGGGATCGGGGGAAGCTCGCCGGTGGTCTCGTACGCGGAGAGCATGTCGATGCGGCGGGTGTGGCGCTCCTCGTCGGAGTACGGGGTCGCCAGGAAGGCCTCGATGAAGCTGACGGCCTCGTCCTGCGTGTGCATGCGGCCGCCGACGGAGATGACGTTGGCGTTGTTGTGCTCACGGCCGAGCTGGGCGGTCTGGACGCTCCAGGCCAGGATGGCGCGGACGCCCTTGACCTTGTTCGCGGCGATCTGCTCCCCGTTGCCGGAGCCACCGATCACGATGCCGAGGCTGCCGGCGTCGGCGGCGGTCTTCTCCGCGGCGCGGAGGCAGAACGGCGGGTAGTCGTCCACCGCGTCGTAGATGTGGGGCCCACAGTCGACGGGCTCGTGGCCGTTGTTCTTGAGCCAGTCCACCAGGTGGTTCTTGAGCTCAAAGCCGGCATGGTCGGATCCGAGGTACACGCGCATGGGACGAGTGTGGCACGAGGAGGCCCGACAGCCCGCAGCGGGTGTCGCGTAAGTCACTTCTAAAGCTCAAGTAAACCCAAAGAACGCAGATGGGACAGGGCGGGCCCGCGTCCTGGACGTTCACACCAAGGCAACGATCCGGATTGAGGTCTTCCGTCCTGCGTTCATCTCAGGTTTGAATGCCGGGGCTCGCAACCCGAGAACCTAAGGATCCGTCCATGAGCTCCACGACGACCCTTCAGAAGGAAGGCGGCCCCACCGGCAACCCCGGTGACGGCCAGCCCTCCGACGGTCTGAAGGCCGGTCTCAAGAACCGCCACCTGTCCATGATCGCCATCGGCGGCGTCATCGGCGCCGGCCTCTTCGTCGGCTCCGGTGGCGGCATCGCCAAGGCCGGCCCCGCCATCCTGATCTCCTACGCGCTGGTCGGCGCGATGGTGGTCTTCGTGATGCGGATGCTGGGCGAGATGGCCGCCGCCAGCCCGAACTCGGGCTCCTTCTCGGCCTACGCCGACCGCGCGCTCGGCCGCTGGGCGGGCTTCTCCATCGGCTGGCTCTACTGGTTCTTCTGGGTCGTCGTGCTCGCGGTGGAGGCCACCGCCGGTGCCGCCATCCTGGAGAGCTGGATCCCGGCCGTCCCGCAGTGGGCCTGGGCGCTGATCGTGATGGCGGTGCTGACCGCCACCAACCTCGGCTCGGTCGCTTCCTACGGTGAGTTCGAGTTCTGGTTCGCGGGCATCAAGGTCGTCGCCATCGGCGCGTTCGTGATCGTCGGCATGCTGGCCGTCTTCGGCGTGCTGCCGGGCTCGGACAACCCGGGCGCGGGCTTCGCGCACCTCACCGACGCCGGCGGGTTCTTCCCCAACGGCTACGGCGCCGTCCTGACCGGTGTGCTGATGGTCGTCTTCTCCTTCATGGGCAGCGAGATCGTCACCCTGGCGGCCGGCGAGTCGGAGAACCCCCGCAAGGCGGTCACCCAGGCCACCAACTCCGTCATCTGGCGGATCGGCGTCTTCTACCTCGGCTCGATCTTCATCGTGCTGACCCTGCTCCCGTGGAACGACAAGTCGATCACCGAGAAGGGCTCGTACGTCGCCGCCCTGGACTCGATCGGCATCGCGCACGCCGGCACGATCATGGAGGTCATCGTCCTGACCGCCGTGCTGTCCTGCCTGAACTCGGGCCTCTACACCGCCTCCCGCATGGCCTTCTCGCTCGGTGAGCGCGGCGACGCCCCCAAGGCGTTCGCCAAGGTCAACTCCCGCGGTGTGCCGGTGGCCGCGATCCTGGGCTCCACGGTCTTCGGCTTCGTCGCCGTCTACTTCAACTACGCGTTCAAGGACACGGTCTTCAACTTCCTCCTGAACTCGTCCGGCGCCATCGCGCTCTTCGTCTGGCTGGTGATCTGCTTCACCCAGCTGCGGATGCGCGGGATCCTGGTCCGCGAGGCCCCGGAGAAGCTGACCGTGAAGATGTGGCTCTTCCCGTGGCTGACCTGGGCCACCGCCGCCCTGATCACGTTCGTGATCGGCTACATGTTCGTGGACGACGCCAACCGTGAGGTCGTCACCCTGTCCACCCTCGTCGCCGGCCTCGTCGTGCTCGTCGGTGTGGTCCTGGACTTCCGCCGCAAGCGGGCCCTGCAGGGCTGACCCCTCGTGCACGTACGCCGGAGCCCGGCCCGCCTTCACAAGGCGGGCCGGGCTCCGGTGCGTATCGGGGGGGTGCTCAGCCGCGGCGGCCGGCCAGCTTCCACACGGCCGGCAGGGCGCCCATGGCCAGCGCGGCCTTGAGGGCGTCGCCGATCAGGAACGGGACCATGCCCTTCGCGACGGCCACGCCGAGGGACATCCCGGTGGCGGCCATCAGGTACGGCACTCCCACCGCGTAGATCACGGCCGAGCCCAGCACCATCAGGCCCGCCGTACGCAGGACCGAGCGGTCGCCGCCGCGCCGCGCGAGGGCGCCGACGACGGTGGCGGCGAGCAGCATGCCGAGCACATAGCCGAAGGAGGCGCCGCCCGCGCCGGAGGTCCCGCCCGCGAACCACGGCACGCCCGCCATACCGACGAGGGTGTACAGCGCCAGCGAGAGGAAGCCCCGACGGGCACCGAACGCGGTACCGACGAGCAGTGCGGCGAAGGTCTGACCGGTGACGGGGACCGGGGAGCCGGGAACGGGAACCGCGATCTGGGCGGCCAGCCCGGTGAGCGCAGCACCGCCGACGACGAGCGCGATGTCGCGGACGCGGCTCGCGGGCAGCAGATCGGCGAGGACGGCGCCGGGCCGGAGGGAGACGGAGGCAGTGCTCATCGGGAGGCTCCACGGGGTGGGGGTGGCAGGACGATCACCGACGCTAGTGCGCGCTCCCCCACCGCCCCACCGCCGCCCGGGACAAAGCCGCGCTCCCCCCTTTGGTGGGGATTTCACAAACCCGATGCCCCACACCCGAGGTCGGCGTGATCCTCATCACGAGGAACATCGGACAGCACGTCCGTTTTGCACGAAAGACCGCCGCTCGGTGAGACTGTAGGATCCCGCCAATTCTGACGCGGGGCTCCCACCGCCACTGGGCCCGAACGAGAGTACGAGCACCCTTCATGCGTGAGCGCCTGGAAGAAGCACCTCCCTCCACGGGCGACCTGCCCGCGGAACCCCTCAGCCACAGCCTCAAGCAGCGTCACCTGACCATGCTGGGTCTCGGCGGCGTCATCGGCGCCGGGCTCTTCGTCGGCTCCGGCGCCGGCATCGGCATCGCCGGTCCCGCGATCATCTGCTCCTATCTGCTCGCGGGCGTGCTCGCGATGCTGGTGATGCGGGCGCTGGGCGAGATGTCGGCCGCGATGCCCGCCTCGGGCTCGTTCTCCGTCTACGCGGAGCGGGCGCTCGGGCGCTGGGCCGGCTTCTCGGCGGGCTGGCTGTACTGGTTCCTGCTGGTCGTGGTGCTGGCCGTGGAGGCCACCGGCGCCGCGAAGATCGCGAACGGCTGGGTGCCCTCGGTCGACCAGTGGGTCTGGGTGCTGCTCTTCATGGTGGTCTTCACCGTGAGCAACCTGGCCGCCGTGAAGAACTTCGGCGAGTTCGAGTTCTGGTTCGCCGCGCTCAAGGTCGGCGCGATCGTGCTCTTCCTGATCCTCGGCACCCTCGCGGTCTTCGGTCTGCTCCCGGACACCGAACCGGTCGGCATGGCCAACCTCACGGGCCGGGGCGGCTTCTTCCCCGAGGGCTTCGGCGGGGTGGTCGCGGGCATGCTCGCCGTCATCTTCGCCTTCGGCGGCCTGGAGGTCGTCACCATCGCCGCCGCCGAGTCGGACGACCCGGCGCGGTCGGTGTCCCGGGCGGTGCGCAGCGCGGTGTGGCGCATCCTCTTCTTCTACGTCGGCTCGATGGTGGTCATCGTGACCCTGCTGCCGTGGGACTCGCTGAAGCCGGGCGAGAGCCCCTACGTCGCGGTGCTCGACTCGATCGGCATCCCGGCGGCCGGCCAGATCATGAACATCGTGGTGTTCGTGGCGCTGCTGTCGGCGCTGAACGCGAACCTGTACGGATCCTCGCGCATGGTGTTCTCGCTGGCCGAGCGCCGTGAGGCGCCGCAGGCGCTGCTGAAGGTCTCGGGCGGCGGGGTGCCGCGCCGGGCGGTGTTCGCCTCGGTGGCCTTCGGCTTCGTGTCGGTGGTGCTCAACCTGCTGTGGCCGGACACGATCTTCCTGTACATGCTCAACGCGGTCGGCGCGGTGCTGCTGTTCGTGTGGGCGCTGATCGCCGTCTCGCAGCTGAAGCTGCGCCGCCGGATCGAGCGGGACATGCCCGAGCGGCTGACCCTGCCGATGTGGCTGTTCCCGTACGCGACCTGGGCGGCGCTGCTCGGGATGGCGGCGGTGCTGGTCCTGATGCTGTTCGACGATTCCGCGCGGCCCCAGCTGCTGTGGTCCTCGGGTGCGGCCGCGCTGGTCCTCGCCGTGGCGGGGATCCGCGAGCTGAGGGCCCGCAAGGCCTGACGAGGAGCCGGGGAAGGGGGCCCTGCGTGCCGCGGCGCGCAGGGCCCCCTCTTCTCAGGTGCGCAGGTAGGAGGCCCCGTTGACGTCGAGGACCGTGCCCGAGCTCCAGACGGCCTCGGGGGAGGCCAGGTAGAGCACGGCGGAGGCGATCTCGTCCGGGTCCGCGACCCGGCCGAAGGGGCTCTGCGCCCGGATGCCGGCGCCCTCGGGCCCCTCCAGCCGGCCGGCGACCCGTTCGGTGGCGACGAAGCCGGGTGCGACGGAGGCGACGGCGATGCCGTGCGGGGCGAGGGACACGGCGAGGGACTGGCCCAGGGCGTGGACCGCGGCCTTGGTCGCGCCGTAGGCGGGGTGGTCGGGCTCGCCCCGGAAGGCGCCGCGCGAGCCGATGTTGACGATGCGTCCCTCGCGTCCCGCTTCGATCATGCGGCGTGCGACGCAGTAGCTCAGGTTGGCGGAGCCGAAGAGGTTCACGTCGGCGGTCCGCCGCCAGGCCTCCTGCCAGCCCTCGTACGAGGTGTCCGGCAGCGGGTGGGGGACCATGACGGCGGCGTTGTTGACCAGGACGTCCACGCCGCCGAGCGCCTCCTCCGCCTCGGCCGCCAGGGCCTCGACGCGGGCCGGGTCGCCGAGGTCCGCGGCGACCAGTACGTGCCCCTCCCCCTCCAGCGAGGTGAGGGTCTCCTCCGCGTCCGCCCGCCGGGCGGAGCAGTGGACGGCGACCCGGTCGCCCTGCCTGGCGAAGGCGGCCGCGATCGCCCGGCCGATCCCCCGGGAGGCGCCGGTGACGAGTACGCCCCGGCCGGTGCTGCGAAGTCCTGTCACGGTCCGGCCCATCGGCTGCCCCCTCGATCCGGTACGTCCGCCGTATCCGGTGCATCCGGCGGCTGCGGCGTCGCCGTGAGCGTACGGGGATGATCACGAACCGTGAAGCCGTCGTCCGAATATCGGACATCGAACGTCCGGCGATCGGACACTCGGCAGACTGGCGCAAATGAGCCAGAGCACCCTCACACCCCCCGAAGCACCGCAGACCGGCACCGGATCACCCCTCGGCAACGGACTCAAGCAGCGCCACCTCTCGATGATCGCCCTCGGCGGCGTCATCGGCGCCGGACTCTTCGTCGGCTCGGGCGCCGGCATCGCCGCCGCCGGTCCCTCGATCGTCCTCGCGTACGCCGCGTCCGGGCTGCTCGTGATGTTCGTGATGCGGATGCTCGGCGAGATGTCCGCCGCCGACCCCGCCTCCGGGTCCTTCTCGGTCCACGCGGAGCGGGCGATCGGCTCCTGGGCCGGATTCACCGCCGGCTGGATGTTCTGGACCCTGCTCTGCGTGGGCGTGGCCATCGAGGCCATCGGCGCGGCGCACATCATGACCGGCTGGTTCCCGGGCACCCCCTCCTGGATGTGGGTGCTGGTCTTCATGGCGGTGTTCTGCGGCTCCAACCTCGCCGCCGTCTCGAACTTCGGCGAGTTCGAATTCTGGTTCGCCGCCCTCAAGATCGGCGCGATCGCGCTCTTCCTGGGCCTGGGCGTGCTGGCCGTGCTCGGCCTGCTGCCCGGCACCTCCTCCCCCGGCTCCGCCAACCTGCTGCACGTCGGCGGCCTCCTGCCCCACGGTGTGGACGGCCTGCTGGTCGGACTGCTGGCCTCGGTCGTCGCGTACGGCGGACTGGAGACGGTGACCATCGCGGCAGCCGAGTCCGAGGACCCGGTCAGGGGCGTGGCCAGGGCCGTGCGGACCACCATGTGGCGGATCGCGATCGTCTACGTGGGCTCCATGCTGGTCATCGTCACCCTCCTGCCGTGGAACGACCCGGCCGTCACGGCGGACGGGCCGTACGCCGCGACCCTGGACCGCCTGGGCATCCCGGCAGCCGGCGAGATCATGAACGTGGTCATCCTGATCGCCCTGATGTCCGCGATGAACGCCAACATCTACGGCTCCTCGCGCATGGCCTACTCCCTCGTCTCCCGCGGCCAGGGCCCCAGGGCGCTGGGCAAGGTCTCCGGCGGGGTGCCGCGCCGGGCGGTCCTCGCCTCCTGCGGCTTCGGCTTCGTCACCGTCCTGCTGTCCTACTGGTATCCGGACACCCTGTTCGCCTGGCTGCTGAACATGGTGGGCGGGGTCATCCTCATCGTCTGGGGCTTCATCGCCGTCTCGCAGTTCGTGCTGCGCCGCCGGCTGGAGCGCGAGGCGCCCGGGAAGCTGGTCGTGAAGATGTGGGGCTTCCCCTATCTGACCTGGGTGGCGCTGGCCGGGGTGGCCGGGGTCCTGGTGCTGATGGCCCTCGGCGAGGACACGCGGGTCCAGGTGGTCTTCACCGGCGGGCTGACCGTCGCCCTCGCGGCGACCGGCTACGTCGTGCAGCGCCGGGCCGCGGCGGCGCGCGCAGCGGCGTGACACCCGCACCGGACGAAACGTCAGAGGCCGGGCCCATGCGATCGCATGGGCCCGGCCTCCGGCGTTCCGGAGGTCCCGACAAGGGAGGCAACCCTTACGTGAGGAGAGGAATAGATACTGCTAGCGTGCAGTTGCGCATTAATTGCAATAAGCGATTGGCACGCTGAGGGGACCGGATAACACGCATGGCCATCTACACGCTTCCTGAGCTTCCGTACGACTACGCGGCGCTGGAGCCGGTGATCAACCCGCAGATCATCGAGCTGCACCACGACAAGCACCACGCGGCCTACGTCACGGGCGCCAACAACACGCTGGAGCAGCTGGCGGAGGCGCGCGACAAGGAGAACTGGGGCGCCCTCAACGGCCTCGAGAAGAACCTCGCGTTCCACCTCTCCGGCCACATCCTGCACAGCATCTACTGGCACAACATGGCCAGCCCGAAGACCGGCGAGGGCGGCGGCGAGCCCACCGCGGCCGACGGCCTGGGCGACCTGGCCGACGCGATCACCGAGTCCTTCGGCTCCTTCGCGAAGTTCAAGAAGCAGCTGACCTTCGCGTCCTCCGCCACCCAGGGCTCCGGCTGGGGCGTGCTCGCGTACGAGCCGGTCAGCGGCCGCCTGGTCGTCGAGCAGGTCTACGACCACCAGGGCAACGTGGGCGTCGCCAGCACGCCGATCCTGGTCTTCGACGCCTGGGAGCATGCCTTCTACCTTCAGTACAAGAACCAGAAGGTGGACTTCATCGAGGCGATGTGGAACGTCGTCAACTGGCAGGACGTGTCCAAGCGCTACGCCGACGCCAAGGCGAACACCCCGCTGCTGATCCCCGCCAAGGGCTGATCGCAGCACCACCAGCCCGTCCGCCTCGTGATCGTCTTCTCAACCTTCACCGGCGGGCGTGTCGAACGGAAGACCCCCGTGAGGACGTGACTCACGGGGGTCTTCTGTGCGTGACCCCGTCCGGGGCCGACTCGTTGATCGGTCATGTTCCCCGATACGGCGGGGATGACCCGGACGGGCCCTTGGGGCGCGTGCGTTTGATGCCTTGGTCCCCGCCACTGCGGGGATCGTTCAGTCGAAGCGGGGACCTTCGGTACGCGTGCGCTTGATCTCGTAGAAGCCCGGGGTCGAGGCGACGAGCAGAGTGCCGTCCCAGAGCCGGGCGGCCGCGTCGCCGCGCGGGGTCGGGGTGACGACCGGACCGAAGAAGGCCACATCGCCCTCGGCGCCCGGAACGGAGATCACCGGGGTGCCGACCTCCTGGCCCACCCGGTCTATCCCGTCGTTGTGCGAGGCCCGCAGCACCTCGTCGTACTCGTCCGAGTCGGCGTACGCGAGCAGCTCGGCCGGCAGGCCGACCTCGGCCAGCGCCTCGGCGATCACCTCGCGGGTCGGGCCCTTCTCGTCGTTGTGGATGCGGGTTCCGAGCGCGGTGTAGAGCTTGCCGGTGACTTCCTCACCATGCTTCTGCTGGGCCGCTATCACCACGCGCACCGGGGCCCAGCCCTTGGGGCCGAGCAGCTCGCGGTAGGTCTCGGGCAGCTCGTCGAGCTTGTTCTCGTTGAGCACCGCGAGGCTCATCACGTGCCAGCGGACCTCGACGTCGCGGACCTTCTCGACCTCGACCATCCAGCGGGACGTCATCCAGGCCCAAGGGCAGAGCGGGTCGAACCAGAAGTCGACCGGGGTCTTCTCGCGCACCTGGGTGTCGGTCATGTCTCTCCTCAGTCTCGGCATGGGTCGCAAAAGGGCATCACTGGGCTCACGTTCCCCGTCACCAACCAGTACCGGGTGACGCGCATTCCCTCGTGCGAGGATTCGACACAAGAACGCGATCACGCACGAAGGAGTGCACGTGCCCGGTGAGAATCTGTCCCGCGACGAGGCCCGCGAGCGGGCCGAGCTGCTGTCCGTCGACGGGTACGAGGTGGTCCTCGACATCCGGTCCGCGGTGGACGAGGCCGAACCGGCCGAGGGTCCGCGGACCTTCCGCTCGGTGACGACGATCCGCTTCCGGGCGGCGGGTGACGGCGCTTCCACCTTCGCGGACCTGATCGCACCCTCGGTGAACGCCGTGACCCTGAACGGGCGCGCGCTGGACGTGGCCGCCGTCTTCGACGGCGCCCGGATCTCCCTCGACGGCCTGGCCACCGAGAACGTCCTCGTGGTCGACGCGAACTGCGCGTACAGCCGGACCGGCGAGGGCCTGCACCGCTTCGTGGACCCGGAGGACGGCGAGGTCTACCTCTACACCCAGTACGAGCCGGCCGACGCGCGGCGGGTGTACGCGAACTTCGAGCAGCCCGACCTGAAGGCCCCCTACCGCTTCGAGGTGACCGCTCCCGAGGGCTGGCAGGTGTGGAGCAACGGCGCGGAGGAGTCCCGCGAGGCGGGCGTCTGGCGGTTCGCGGAGACCGCGCCGATCTCCACGTACATCACGTGCGTGGTCGCGGGCCCCTACCACTACGTGACGGACTCCTACACGCGCGGGGACCTGACCATCCCGCTGGGCGCGATGTGCCGCAAGGGGCTGGCGAAGCACTTCGACGCGGACGACGTCTTCCTCGTCACCAAGCAGGGCTTCGACCTCTTCCACGAGATCTTCGACTACCCCTACCCCTTCGGGAAGTACGACCAGGCCTTCGTGCCGGAGTACAACCTGGGCGCGATGGAGAACCCGGGGATGGTGACCTTCCGCGAGGAGTACATCTTCCGCGGCAAGGTCACGCAGGCCTCGTACGAGGCGCGCGCGAACGTCATCCTGCACGAGATGGCGCACATGTGGTTCGGCGACCTGGTCACCATGAAGTGGTGGGACGACCTGTGGCTGAAGGAGTCCTTCGCCGACTTCATGGGCTCCTTCGGGCTGGTCGAGGCCACCCGCTTCGACCAGGCGTGGATCACCTTCGCCAACCGCCGCAAGTCGTGGGCCTACCGGGCCGACCAACTGCCGTCCACGCACCCGATCACGGCCGACATCCGTGACCTGGAGGACGCCAAGCTGAACTTCGACGGCATCACCTACGCCAAGGGCGCCTCGGTGCTCAAGCAGCTGGTCGCCTACGTGGGCCGGGAGGCCTTCCTGGAGGGCGCGCGGCGCTACTTCAAGGCCAACGCCTACGGGAACACCACCCTCGACGACCTGCTGTCGGTGCTCGCCGAGGTCTCCGGGCGGGACATGGCGACCTGGTCGCGGGCCTGGCTGCAGACCGCCGGGGTGAACGCGCTGACCCCGGTGATCACCTACGACGCGGGCGGCCGCGTGACGGAACTGGCCGTCGTGCAGGAGGGCGACGAGCTGCGCCCGCACCGGGTCGCGGTGGGTCTGTACCGGCTGGAGTCCGACGGGACCCTGGTCCGCTACGCGCGGGCCGACGCGGACGTGTCGGGCGCGCGGACGGTGGTCACGGAGCTCGCGGGCACGGACCGGCCCGACCTGGTCCTGGTCAACGACGAGGACCTCACCTACTGCAAGATCCGCTTCGACGAGGGCTCCCTGGAGACCCTGCGGGCCCACCTCGGCGACCTGACGGACCCGCTCGCGCGGGCGCTGAGCTGGTCGGCGCTGTGGAACCTGACGCGTGACGGCCTGATGCCGGCGCGCGACTTCGTGTCGCTGGTCCTCACGCACGCGGGCCGGGAGACGGACGTCGGCGTCCTGCAGATGCTGCACGCGCAGGCCCTGACCTCGGTCACCCACTACGCGGCGCCCGCCTGGCGCGAGCAGGGCGGCCGGGAGCTGGCGGCGGGTGCGCTGCACGAGCTGCGGCTCGCGGCGCCCGGGTCGGAGCACCAGCTGACCTGGGCCCGCTTCTTCGCGGCGGGCGCGGCGACGGAGGGCGACTTCCAGCTGCTGCTCGGGCTGCTGGAGGGTTCGGCGCGGATCGACGGTCTGGACGTGGACCAGGAGCTGCGCTGGGACTTCCTGCTGCCGCTGGCCGCGCACGGGGCGGTGGACGAGACCGTGCTCGCCGCCGAACTGGCGCGCGACGACACGGCCTCGGGCAAGCGGCACCAGGTGCGGTGCCTGGCGGCGCGGCCCTCGCAGGCGGTGAAGGACCAGGCGTGGGCGGCGGTGGTCGAATCGGACGCGCTGTCCAACGCGCTGGTCGAGGCGACGATCGCGGGCATGCAGCAGTCCTCGCAGCGGGGCCTGCTGGCGGCCTACGCGGGGCGCTACTTCGAGGTGATCGAACGGGTGTGGGCGGACCGGTCGATCCAGATCGCGATGGACGTGGTGAAGGGGCTGTACCCGTCGCTGCAAAGTGACTCCGTCACCCTGGAGGCCACCGACGCGTGGCTCGCCGCGCACGCCGATGCGGCTCCGGCCCTTCGCCGCCTGGTACTGGAGTCCCGCGACGACCTGGCCCGGGCCCTGCGCGCCCAGGCTTGCGACGCGACGGCCGCCAACTAACTGCGGCACCGCTGCGGGGCTCCGCCCCCGGACCCCCGGTCCTCAAACGCCGGACGGGCTGAAAGATTCAGCCTCGCCGGCGTTTGAGGCGCGGGGTCTGGGGCGGAGCCCCAGCAACGGCGCAGCGGTAGCCCACACCGGCGCACCCCATCGGCAGTCGAACGCCCGTACTTTAGCCCCAGCTTGTCCGGATTTGTCGACGAGCGTGTAACAGGGGTTAGCAGGGCCATGGCCTGAGGGAATCACCGCGTCATGAACCACAACGCACCCCTCCCCCTCGCCCACCTCACCGGCAGCCGCCCCCGCGTGCTGACCCTCGCCCAGCTGCGCGAGCACGGCGTCACCGCCTCCGACGCGGCCGAGCGGCCCTGGCAGCAGATCCTGCCCGGGGTGTTCCTGCTCCACCCGGGTCCCGCGACCAGCGAGGAGCGGCTGCACGCGGCGCTGCTGTACGCGGGGCGGCGCGGCGGTGAGGCCATGATCACCGGGCTGGCCGCGCTCGCCCTGTACCGGTTCAGCTCCGCGCCCCCGCTGCTCGCCCTCTCGCACATCGACGTCCTCGTGCCCGGCACCCGGCGGCTGCGCTCCGCCGGGGACGTGCGGATCGTACGGACGCACACCCCGCCGAGGTCCCAGGAGGTGACCGGACTGCCGGTGGCGCCCGTCGCGCGGGCCGTCGCCGACGCCGTCACCCAACTCTCCGACGCCGGCACCGTACGCCGCCTGCTGAGCGAGGCCGTCCGCGGCGGCCACTGCGAACCGGCCGCCGTCGTACGGGAGCTGACGGTGGCCCGGCTGCTGAACCGGCCGCACGTGGTCGACGCGGTCGAGTCGCTGCTCGCGGAGGGGCGGGCCATCGCCGAGGACCGGCTGTACCACGTCGTACGCGGCTACGAGCTCCCCGACCCGGTGTGGAACGTCGACCTGCGGCTGCCCGGCGGCCCGCACCTCGGCGGGGTCGACGCCTACTGGCCCGAGCAGGCCGTCGCCGTGGAGATCGACACCCGCGCCCCGCGCCAGGGCGAGGACGAGCAGTGGTCCGAGTCCGTGCGCAAGCGCGAGACGCTGGAGCGGCTCGGGGTGACCGTCATCCACATCACCCCGCGCAAGCTCCGCGACTGGCCCGAGCAGCAGGCGGCGGTCATCCGGACCGCCCTGACGGCCTCCGACGACCGGGAACCCGCCGCCTACCTGGTGGTACTGCCCAGGTGAGGCGAGTACTCCGGGGTGCTCCACAACAGCCGCCCCGGATGCACGCTCTCCACCACCGACTCCACCCGGAAACGGGTGCGGCGACTTCCGTCGGCCCCGAACTCCGTCCGGGCCCGGCCGCTGAGCTGAAGGACCGCCCCGCTCTCCCAGTCCGGGAAGAGCAGCCCGGCCCGCGGATCGGCCGTCAGGTTCCCCAGGGTGAGGAACATCGCGTTGCCCGCGTAGTCCGGCCAGGCCAGTTCGACCGGCGAGACCACCTCCACGAAGCCCGGCAGCCCGCCCCGGTGACTGGCGTCGGCCCCGTCCGCCTCCGCCGTGGTGGCGACGAAGAAGGTGTCGGCGCCGCGCACGGTCCGCTGCTGGCCGGGGGTCAGCGCCTCCCCGCGCCGCACCACGCCCGCCCCCTGCCGGGCGAGCTCCAGCGGCTGCCGCTTCTGCAGGTACTTCGGGCAGTTGGCGAAGACCTGCTCGGCCTCGACGGCGAAGCCTCCCCGTGTCACCTCCAGGGTCCCGTTCAGCCGCATCCGGCGCCGGGTGCGCGGGTCGAGCGCGATGGTCCCGACCCGGGTCCCTGCCGTGGCCAGCGCCTCGGCGAGCGGGTCTCCGGCCGGTGGACCGCCGGCGACCGCGATCCGGTCCGGCCCGGTGGCCCGTACGAAACCGGGCGCGCCGGTGAGCAGGGTGGCCCACATCCGCCCCGCGCCGTCGGCGGCGCCGACGACCAGGTGCGGCTGGAGCCCGAGGAAGGCCGCGGCGACGTCCCGGATGCCCGTGCCGATCGAGCGGCCGACGTGTTCGGCGAGGTCACGTACGCCGACCCGCTCCTGCACGGCCAGCGCGCCCCAGTGGTATGCCCCGGACATGAGAAGCACCTCCGTCGCAAGAAGCCGCGGCTAGAAGAAGCCGCAGGTGGGGGCGGATTCGGTGGGGGCGGGTGCGCCTTCCGCGCCGGTCGGGACCGAGATCTCCAGGCGGGTCCCGTCGGGGTCGTGGAAGAAGATGCCGCCCGAGGCCGCGCCCTCCCTGTGGGCGACGACGCCCTCGTAGGCGAACTCGACGCCCAGGTCGCGCAGCCGCGCCTCGTACTCCCGCACCTCTTCGACGGCGCCGGCGGAGAACGCCAGGTGGTGCAGACCCGCCGCAGTGGGCGCGTACGCGTCCTCCGCCTGCTGCCAGAGCGTCAGGACGAGCTCACCGTCCTGGCCGAGGAAGGCGAAGCGGCGGCCCTCCTCCTTGCCCTCGCCCAGCACCTCGAAGTCGAGCGCGCCCCGATAGAAGGCGAGCGAGCGCTCCAGATCGGTGACGTTCAGGCCCACGTGCCCGGTGCGGAGCTTGCTGATGGCAGTCGTCATGACGGGTTCCTTCCCCGGAGGACTTCACGGCGCTCTTCTACATTTCTAACCTTCTAAACTGAGATTAAAGGTTAGACACACCCCTGTCAACCGGTCACGTACCCTTCAGGGGTTAGCAAGGCCCGAGGAGGCGAAATGACGGCGGTGGACCCACGACCCCTGACCGGGGAGCCGGTCGCGCTCGACCTGCTGAACACGCGGTGGATGCGGGAGGGCGAGCTCACCGACCTGTTCGCCGGCGCCTTCGGGCTCGCCCGGGTCGAGGGGCTGCGGATCTGGCTGGAGTCCACCGGGCTGGCCGGCCGCTTCCGCGCCAACGCCTCGACCCTCGTCCACCTGCTGACCGCCCGTGAGGCGCTGGCCCGCGCGGTGGCGGACCCGGCCGACGAGAGCGCCCGCGCCCTGATCGACGCCGTACTGGAACACGGCCGCATCCGCGCCACCCTGACGGCCGAAGGGCCGGGCGAGCGCGCCGAGTTCGACGATCCGACCTGGGGGCCCGCCTGGACGGCCGCCCGGAACTACCTGGAACTGCTGAGCACCGCGCCCGACCGGATCCGCAAGTGCGCCTCCGAGACCTGCGTCCTGCACTTCCACGACACCTCGCGCAACGGCACGCGGCGCTGGTGCTCGATGGCCGCCTGCGGAAACCGGGCGAAAGCCTCCCGTCATTACGCGCGCACGCGCGAGCGCTGAGCGCGCGGAATCTGTCACACCCGCACCGGGGCGCGATCGCGCCCCGGTGCCGGCGTAGGGCCGCCAAGTCGATAAATCGACCGGTCAGCCCCTACGGTTCGCACCGCTGTGCCCCGGTAAGGCCGCGCTGGCGCATTCTTCGCACTGGCGAGAGTCCGCCATGACAGGTCTCGGTCAATGACAACTCTCCCCAAAGAGCTGTCGCTTAGGCCAAGCTGACCGGTCATCCGGCACCGAAATCCGGACCGTATCTTTCACTTACCAGGGATGCTGATGACCCTCGAATCCCCCAGCTCCATACCCGGGGCCAGACGCGTCGCGCGCGTCGCGGCCGCGGCCGGCCTGGTCGCCGCGCTCGCGGCCACCGGCGCCGGGCCCGTGTTCGCGGCGACCGGCGCGGACACCCCGGGCACCTCGCCCGCGGTCAAGTCCGCCGACCAGAAGCTCGGTTCGGCCGACGCCGAACTCCTGCAGCAGGCCAAGGCCAAGGGTGACGCGAACGTCACCGTCATGGTCGCGACCGCCCCCGGCCAGACCAAGCAGGTGGCGGACCAGCTCGGCTCGGTCCAGGGCGCCTCGGTGGGCCAGACGTACGACAACCTCGGTTACGTGCGCGCCACCCTGCCCACCGGCAAGGCCGAGGCCGCGCTGAAGGCGGCCACCAAGCTGGACTCGGTGCACGGCATCGACCTGCGGCACGAGATCCAGCTGCCGGACCCGCGCCCCGACGCCGACCGCGAGACCGGCACGGTGAAGAAGACCGCCGCCGAGACCTACGCGGCGCCGGACAAGAACACCCCCGCGAAGAACCCGTACAACCCGTCCTTCGAGACCGGTGCGGTCGACTTCGTGAAGGACAACCCGCAGGCCGACGGCCGCGGCGTGACCATCGGCATCATGGACTCGGGCATCGACCTCGGTCACCCGGCCCTGCAGAAGACCACCACCGGCGAGCGCAAGATCGTCGACTGGGTGACGGCCACCGACCCGATCA
Organism: Streptomyces xanthophaeus; assembly: GCF_030440515.1. Classification (GTDB taxonomy): domain Bacteria; phylum Actinomycetota; class Actinomycetes; order Streptomycetales; family Streptomycetaceae; genus Streptomyces; species Streptomyces kutzneri. Next base: position 5,363,834 of record NZ_CP076543.1, on the reverse strand, counting down.
CCGACAACGACGCCACCTGGCGCCCGCAGATCACCCCGGTCACCTCCACCGGCGGCAGCTTCACCGCGGGCGGCCAGAGCTGGAAGGCCCCGGAGGGCAGCTTCCAGTGGAGCCGCTTCACCGAGTCGATCACCGCCACCGGTGACATGAAGGGCGACGTCAACCGCGACGGTGACACCACCGACCGGTTCGGCCTGCTCTACGACGCCGCCGCCGGCACCGTCCGCGTCGACACCGACCAGGACGGCGACTTCACGAACAACGAGCCGATGAAGCCGTACAAGGACGGCTACCAGATCGGCTACTTCGGCACGGACAACCCGGCGACCGACGTCGCCGAGCGCATCCCGTTCGTGATCGAGATCCGCAAGGGCGTCCCGATGGACCCGCTCGGCGGCGACTGGGTCGGCAAGAAGGCCGACTTCGTCAACGTCGGCATCATCGAGTCCGAGCACGGCACGCACGTCGCCGGCATCACCTCCGCCAACGGCCTCTTCGGCGGCGCGATGAACGGCGAGGCGCCCGGCGCGAAGCTCGTCTCCTCGCGCGCCTGCTCCTGGTCCGGCGGCTGCACCAACGTCGCGCTGACCGAGGGCATGATCGACCTGGTCGTCAACCGCGGCGTGGACATCGTCAACATGTCCATCGGCGGCCTGCCGGCGCTGAACGACGGCAACAACGCGCGCTCCGAGCTCTACAAGAACCTCATCGACACCTACGGCGTCCAGCTGGTCATCTCGGCCGGCAACTCGGGCCCGGGCGTCAACACCATCGGCGACCCCGCCCTCGCGGACAAGGTCATCTCCGTGGGCGCGTCGGTCTCCAAGGAGACCTGGGCCGCCAACTACGGCTCCGGTGTGAGCGCGAAGTACAACATGTTCCCCTTCTCCTCGCGCGGTCCGCGTGAGGACGGCGGCTTCACGCCGACCATCAGCGCCCCCGGCGCGGCCATCAACACCATCCAGACCTGGCTGCCCGGCGCCCCGGTGAAGGAGGCCGGCTACACCCTGCCGGCCGGTTACGGCATGCTCCAGGGCACCTCGATGGCCTCGCCGCAGGCGGCGGGCGCGAGCGCCCTGCTGATCTCGGCCGCCAAGCAGCACAACATCAAGCTGACGCCGTCCTCCCTGCGGGTCGCGCTCACCACCGCCGCCAAGAAGATCGACAACGTCCCCGCGCACGCGCAGGGTTCGGGTCTGATCGACATCCCCGGCGCGTGGGAGTCCATCCAGCGCGACGCGAAGGCCAACGAGTTCACCGTCAAGGCGCCGGTCGACACCGCGATCGACCAGTTCCTGAAGACCCCGGGCTTCGGCACCGGCCTGTACGACCGCGAGGGCGGCCTCAAGGTCGGCCAGAAGAAGGTCTACAACGTCGTCGTCACCCGCACCACGGGCGTCAAGTACGGCACCCGGCACAACCTGAGCTGGCGCAACAACGACGGCACCTTCAAGGTCATCGGCGGCTACGACTACGTCACCCTGCCGCTGAACAAGCCCGTCACCATCAAGGTCGAGGCCAACGCCAAGACGGCCGGCGTCCACAGCGGCATCCTGCAGCTGGACGACGAGACCACCGAGGGCATCGACAAGCAGATCCTGACGACCGTCGTGGCCGCCGCCCCCCTGGCCGCGCCGTCGTTCGCCCTGTCCGACAGCTCCTCGGTGCAGCGCAACAGCCACAAGTCGTACTTCGTGACGGTCCCGGCGGGTGCCAAGAGCCTGGAGGTCGCCCTCGGCGGTCTCGCGGCGGGCAGCCAGACGCGCTTCATCGCGATCCACCCGCACGGCGTGCCGGTCGACCCGACGGCCACGACCAACTGCTACCCGAACTACGACAACCCGGCCAACACCTGCCGCCCCGACGTCCGCTCGTACCCCGAGCCGACGCCGGGTGTCTGGGAGATCGAGGTCGAGGCCCGTCGTACGTCGCCGGTGCTCGACAACCCGTTCAAGCTGGACGTCTCCGTGCTCGGCGCGGCCTTCGACCCCGCGGTCAAGGTCCTGCCCGAGGTGAAGCAGGGCACCCCCGCCCCGGTCCAGTGGAGCGTCAAGAACTCCGGCGCGGCCATCTCCGGCGGCAAGCTCGCCGGCGGTCCGCTCGGTTCCGCGAAGGTCGCCAAGCCGACCATCACTCCCGGTGAGACCCACTCCACCGAGATCGCGGTCCCCGCGGGCACCTCGCGCCTCGACGTCGCGATCGGCAAGGTGTCCGACACCGCCGCCGACCTCGACCTGGAGGTCTACAAGGACGGCGTCAAGGTCGGCTCGGCCGCCGACGGCGACTCCGAGGAGGCCGTGAGCCTGGTGAACCCGGCCGCGGGCACCTACACCGTCAAGGTGATCGGCTACGCGATCCCGTCCGGTTCCACCACGTACGACTACCGTGACGTGTTCTTCTCGGCCGCCCTGGGCTCCGTCCAGGTCGACGAGGCCGCCGCGGTGAACCTCGCCACCGGCGCCACCGCGCAGGTCTCGGCGAACGTCCTGGTCACCAGCCCGGCCCCCGAGGGCCGGCAGTTCTTCGGCCAGGTCCAGCTGCTCAACGCCCGCGGCACCGCCGCCGGCACCGGCAGCGTGCAGATCGAGAAGGTCCTCCCGTAGGACCTTGTACCGAGGAAACCCGAGGGGGCGGCGCTCTGACGAGCACCGCCCCCTCGGGCCGTTCCCCCGGGTCGTTCCTCCGCGCCTACTGCTTGCCGAGCGAACGCAGCGACTCGGCGTAGGTGCCGACGGCGTGCGCGATCACGTCCAGGTTGGTGTCGAAGACCCCCAGGTCCAGGTTCTTCAGGTCGTCCCCCGCCCCGTGGTAGTTCGGGTCGTACGGGGCCCCGGCCGTGCCGCCGTAGCGCGCCGCCTGCTCGGCGGTCTTGATGCCCTCGGCGCCGGTGAAGGTGCCGCCCGCCGGGATGCCGTTCGCGATGAACGGGCCGTAGTCGGAGCGGCCGTCGAAGTCACTGCCCTCGTGCGGCTTGCGCTTCTTGTCGAGGAAGCCGTTGATCAGCGCCTCGATCTCGGCCGAGCCCGCCGGTCCCGCGCCCGCGCCCGTCCTGTCCGAGTCGTCGCCGTCGTAGACGAACTGCACCGGGTTCGGCGAGGCGATCATGTCGAAGTTCAGGTAGAGCGCGATGTCCTTCTTCTGCTTCTCGGACAGCTGCGCGACGTAGTGCTCCGAGCCCAGCAGGCCCAGCTCCTCCGCCGACCACCAGCCGAAGCGCACCTTGTTGGCGGGTCCCTTGCCCTTCTTGTTGGCGCCCTCGTCCGCGAGCTTCAGGGCCACCTCCAGCAGGCCGGCCGAACCGGAGCCGTTGTCGTTGATGCCCGGGCCCTCGGGTACGGAGTCCAGGTGGGCGCCCAGGGTCACCACGCGGTCGGAGCGGCCGCCGCGGGTCTCGGCGATCACATTGCGGGTGGTCTTCTTCACGTGCTCCTGGTCCAGCTCCAGGCGCACGCTCACCTCGCCCTTCGCGGCGGCCGCGGTCAGCGCCTCACCGTCGGCCAGCGTGATGCCGGCGCTCGGGATGATCCCCTCGGCGGGCGAGGAGAACCCGCCGCGCACCGGGGTGGTGCCGCTGTGGTTGTAGACGATCACGCCGAGCGCGCCGGCCGCGGCGGCGGCCCGCTGCTTCTCCACGAAGGTGCACGCACCCCGCTTGACCAGCGCGATCTTCCCGGCGAAGGCACCGGCCGGATAGTCGTCGGCCGTGCAGCCGGGGGTCTCGTCGACCCGGGCCAGGGCGAGCGGGGCGGCCAGGCCGCCGGCCGGGGTGGACTTGGTGAAGGTGAAGGCGGCGGTGGCCAGCTCGCGGGAGTCCTGGCCGAGGACGGTGGTCCTCTCCGTCCTGGTGTGCGCCTCGTAGATGTCGAAGTCCTGGTACGAGACCTGGTACCCGGCCTTCTTCAGCGTGTCGTACACGTAGGCGGCTGAGGCCGCGTGGCCCGGCGTACCGGCGGCGCGGTTGCCGCCGTTGGCGTCGGCGATCTGCTGGAACTTCTTCAGGTGGCGGTAGGCGCCCTTGGCGGTGACCTCCTCCACCAGCTCCTTGGCCAGCCTGCCCTCGCGCGGGTGGGCGGCCGCCGGCGTGGCGGTCAGCAGGACGGGTGCGGCGACGGCGGCTGCAGCGAGGGCGGCGAGCGCCGGTATGGACCGGCGGCGGTGGCGGATGGCGCGCACGGTGGATCTCCCCGATTCGGTGGTTCGTTCTGCGGTCGGTCATGTCCGGATAGCGGGCACGACAGACCGGACGTTAACCGGCTCCGACCAGGCAAAACGGGTGTTCAGGGGCCCCGCAACACGCCCGCCACGAACTCGCCACAGGGGTTCACATTCAGGACACCGTCCGTACCTCGGACAATGGATTGGACAAGGCTCGTGGGGTCGAACGCATGATGGCTCCACGCGCGCCCGCGTCGTACGTACCAAAAGGAGTCACCGTGAGGGTCGGAATCGTCGGAGCCACCGGACAGGTCGGCGGAGTCATGCGCAGCATCCTCGCCGAGCGGAAGTTCCCGGTGGACGAGCTGCGGCTGTTCGCCTCGGCCCGTTCCGCGGGCTCCACCCTCGAATGGGAGGGCCGGGAGATCACCATCGAGGACGCCTCCACGGCCGACTACGCGGGCCTGGACATCGTGCTCTTCTCCGCGGGCGGCGCGACCTCCCGCGCGCTGGCCGAGAAGGTCGCCTCCCAGGGCGCCGTCGTGATCGACAACTCCTCCGCCTGGCGCAGCCACCCGGAGGTCCCCCTCGTGGTCTCCGAGGTCAACCCGCACGCGATCAAGAACCGCCCCAAGGGCATCATCGCGAACCCGAACTGCACCACCATGGCCGCGATGCCGGTGCTGCGCCCGCTGCACGACGAGGCCGGCCTGACCGCGCTGGTCGCCACCACCTACCAGGCCGTCTCCGGCTCGGGCCTGGCCGGTGTGGCCGAGCTCAAGGGCCAGGCCTGCGCGGTCTCCGAGAACGCCGACCAGCTGACCTTCGACGGTGGCGCGGTGGACTTCCCCGAGCTCGCCGTCTACAAGCGCCCGATCGCCTACAACGTGGTCCCGCTCGCGGGCAACCTGGTCGACGACGGCTCCTTCGAGACCGACGAGGAGCAGAAGCTCCGCAACGAGTCCCGCAAGATCCTGGAGATCCCGGAGCTCAAGGTCTCCGGCACCTGCGTGCGCGTGCCGGTCTTCTCCGGCCACTCCCTGCAGGTCAACGCCCGCTTCGCGAACCCGATCAGCGTCGAGCGCGCCTACGAGCTGCTGAAGGACGCCCCGGGCGTCGAGCTCTCCGAGATCCCGACCCCCCTGCAGGCGGCGGGCAAGGACGCCTCGTACGTGGGCCGCATCCGCTCCGACGAGACGGTGGAGAACGGCCTCGCGCTGTTCCTCTCCAACGACAACCTGCGCAAGGGCGCGGCCCTGAACGCGGTGCAGATCGCCGAGCTCGTGGCCGAGGAGCTGCGCGGCTGATCCGGCTCACCCGACGCGAGGGCGGCACCGTCACGGTGCCGCCCTCGCGCGCGTTTTTTCGCCCATGGATTAGTCCCGAGGCGGCGGCGCTGTCCGGATGGCAGGATGGCCGGGCAACGTCACCATCGAAGGAGATGAACGCGTGCCAGGCACGAATCTCACCCGTGAAGAGGCTCAGCAGCGGGCCAAGCTGCTGACCGTCGACTCCTACGAGATCGAACTCGATCTCAGCGGCGCGCAGGAGGGTGGCACCTACCCGTCCGTGACCACCGTGCGCTTCCAGTCGGCCGAGGCCGGGGGCGAGACTTTCATCGACCTGGTCGCTCCGGCCGTGCACGAGGTCGTCCTCAACGGCAAGTCCCTGGACGTCGCGGCGGTCTTCCACGACTCCCGGATCGCCCTGAGCCACCTGGCGGCCGGGGCCAACGAGCTCCGTGTCGTCGCGGACTGCGCGTACACGAACACCGGTGAGGGCCTCCACCGCTTCGTCGACCCGGTCGACCAGCAGGCTTATCTCTACACCCAGTTCGAGGTACCGGACGCGCGGCGGGTCTTCGCCAGCTTCGAGCAGCCCGACCTGAAGGCCACGTTCCAGTTCACCGTGACGGCCCCCGAGGGCTGGACGGTCATCTCGAACTCCCCGACCCCCGAGGCCGCGGACGTCAAGGACAACGTCTGGCGCTTCGAGCCGACCCCGCGCATCTCCTCGTACATCACCGCGCTGATCGTCGGCCCGTACCACTCGGTGCACAGCTCCTACGAGGGCCCGGACGGCCAGTCCGTACCGCTCGGCATCTACTGCCGCCCCTCGCTCGCCGAGTTCCTCGACGCGGACGCGATCTTCGACGTCACCCGGCAGGGCTTCGACTGGTTCCAGGAGAAGTTCGCCTACGACTACCCCTTCGCCAAGTACGACCAGCTCTTCGTCCCGGAGTTCAACGCGGGCGCCATGGAGAACGCGGGCGCGGTCACCATTCGCGACCAGTACGTCTTCCGCTCCAAGGTGACGGACGCGTCGTACGAGGTGCGCGCCGAGACCATCCTCCACGAGCTCGCGCACATGTGGTTCGGCGACCTGGTCACCATGGAGTGGTGGAACGACCTGTGGCTGAACGAGTCCTTCGCGACGTACACGTCGATCGCCTGCCAGGCGTACGCCGAGGGTTCGAAGTGGCCGCACGCGTGGACCACCTTCGCCAACTCCATGAAGACCTGGGCGTACCGGCAGGACCAGCTGCCGTCCACGCACCCGATCATGGCCGACATCCGTGACCTCGACGACGTCATGGTCAACTTCGACGGCATCACGTACGCCAAGGGCGCCTCGGTGCTCAAGCAGCTCGTCGCCTACGTCGGCACGGACGCCTTCTTCAAGGGCGTGCAGGCGTACTTCAAGGCGCACGCGTTCGGCAACACGCGCCTGTCGGACCTGCTGGGCGCCCTGGAGGAGACCTCGGGCCGCGACCTGGCCGCCTGGTCGAAGGCGTGGCTGGAGACGGCCGGCATCAACATCCTGCGCCCGGAGGTCACCACCGACGCGAACGGTGTGATCACGGCCTTCGGCATCCGCCAGGAGGCGCCCGCGCTGCCCGCCGGCGCCAAGGGCGATTCCACCCTGCGCCCGCACCGCATCGCGGTCGGCCTGTACGAGCTCCAGGACGGCGCGCTCGTGCGCACCGACCGGATCGAGCTGGACATCGACGGCGCGCTGACCACGGTGCCGGAGCTGGTCGGCCGCACCCGTCCGGCGGTCTTCCTGCTGAACGACGACGACCTGTCCTACGCGAAGGTCCGCCTGGACGAGCAGTCCCTGGCCACCGTCACCGCGCACATCGGCGACTTCACCGAGTCCCTGCCGCGCGCCCTGTGCTGGGCCTCCGCCTGGGACATGACGCGTGACGGCGAGCTCGCCACCCGCGACTACCTCGCGCTGGTCCTCTCCGGCATCGGCAAGGAGTCCGACATCGGCGTGGTGCAGTCGCTGCACCGCCAGGTGAAGCTGGCCATCGACCTGTACGCCGACCCGGCGTGGCGTGAGCAGGGCCTGGCGGCCTGGACCGAGGCCACCCTGGAGCACCTGCGCGGCGCCGAGCCGGCGGGCGACCACCAGCTGGCGTGGGCGCGGGCCTTCGCGGCCAGCGCCCGCACCGAGGGCCAGCTGACCTACCTGTCGGCGCTGCTGGACGGCGCGGCGGAGATCGAGGGCCTGGCCGTCGACACCGAGCTGCGCTGGACGTTCCTGGAGCGGCTCGCCGCGACGGGTGTCGCCGGGGAGCCGGCCATCGCCGCGGAGCTGGAGCGGGACGCCACGGCGGCCGGCGAGCGCCACGCGGCGACCGCCCGGGCGGCGCGCCCGACCGCGGAGGCCAAGGCCGAGGCGTGGGCCTCGGTGGTGGAGTCCGGAGACCTGCCGAACGCGGTGCAGGAGGCGGTGATCGGCGGCTTCGTCCAGACCGACCAGCGCGAGCTGCTGGCCCCGTACACCGAGAAGTTCTTCTCGGCGGTCAAGGAGGTCTGGGAGACCCGTAGCCACGAGATCGCCCAGCAGATCGCGGTGGGCCTCTACCCGACGCTGCAGGTCTCGCAGGAGACGCTGGACGCGACGGACGCGTGGCTGGCCTCGGCCGAGCCGAGCGCGGCGCTGCGCCGCCTGATCTCGGAGTCCCGTGCGGGCGTCGAGCGCGCCCTGAAGGCCCAGGCCGCCGACGCGGCTGCCGCTCGGGTCTGACGGCTCTCGCCGTAGCCGGGGCTCCGCCCCGGACCCCGCGCCTCAATCGCCGGCGGGGCTGGTTTTCCAGCCCGTCCGGCGTTTGAGGACCGGGTCCGGGCGGAGCCCGGGAAACCCCTACCGCCGGGCCGAAGCCACCTCGCGGAGGGCCGCCAGGACGTGGGACAGCGCGGGCGCGGACTCGGCGCCCCGGCGGACCGCCGCGATCACGTGGCGGGTCGGGCGGTCGTGGGCCAGGACCCGGATCGTCCCGCCCGAGGCGCGGCTCGACACCATCCGGGGCACCAGCGCCACCCCCATCCCCGCCTCCACCATCGCCAGGATCGCGGTCCAGCCGGACGCCGAGTGTGCCTGTTCCGGGACGAAGCCCGCCGCCTCGCACGCGGACCGGGCGATCTCCGACCAGGGGCCGCTGCCCCCGTAGATCCACGGGTCGCCGGACAGGTCCGCCAGCCGCAGGCCGGGCGCGGCCGCCAGCGGGTGGCCCGGCGGGAGCGCCACGTCCAGCGGGTCCTCCAGGAGCGCCACCCGGGTGAACCGGGGATCGCGCGCGGTCGGTGCGTGGGCCGTGAGGGACAGCGCCAGGTCCACGCCCCCGGCCGACAGGAGCTCGTAGGCCTCCGCGGCCTCCGTCTCCCGGACCCGGACCTCCACCCCGGGGTGGGTCCGCCGCAGCGCGGCCACCGCCGGGACCACGAGCGCCGGTACGGCGGTGGAGAAGGCGCCCACCCGTACCTCGCCCGTGTCCCCGGCGAGGTATCCGGCCAGTTCCGCGTCGGCCCGCTCCAGCTGCGCGAAGACCGCTTCCGTGTGCCGCAGGACGAGGTGGGCCGCGTCCGTGAGCCGCACCCGGCGGCCCTCGGCCTCCAGCAGCACCACGCCCAGCTGCCGGGCGAGGTTGGTCAGTTGCTGCGAGACGGCCGAGGGCGTCATGTGGAGCGCCTCGGCCGCCCTGGTCACGGTCCCCTGTTCGGCGAGGGTCCGCAGGATCCGCAGCTTCTTGATGTCCCACTCGGTCATGGGCCCGAACCTACCGCCGGGCACTCCCCAGCCCGACTCCGCCGAGGATGAGCGCCATGCAGAGCAGCTGCGCCGGTCCGGTGTGCTCGCCCAGCAGCAGGAAGCCGAGCCCGGCCACGCACACCGGCTGGAGGTAGTAGACGACTCCGGCGCGGGCCGCCCCGATCATCGAGACGGCCTTGTTCCAGGCGAAGAAGGCTACGGCCGAGGAGAACACCCCGACGTACAGCAGCGGTCCGACCGTCCCGGTGGTGACCTCGAAGCCGCCCTGGACGGAGACGGAGACGGCGTAGGCGGGTGCCAGCATCAGCGCGCCGAGCGCGAAGGTGGTGATCAGGAAGGCCGGTCCGCCGAGTTCGGCGGGCCTGCGCCGCAGCAGGGCGCTGTACGTGGCGAAGGAAAGGGCGGCGGCGAACATCCACAGGTCTCCGGCGCCGAAGTCGAAGCCGATCGAGCCGTCCCCGACGAGCAGCAGCACCCCGAAGGCGGCGAGCAGGATGCCGAAGGTCCGCCGCTTGCCGAGCCGTTCGCCGCCGAGGCGGGCGTAGAGCGCCATGATGACGGGCGAGGCGGCCATGATCATGCCCATGTTGGAGGCGGAGGTGGTCAGTCCGGCCTGGTGCACGAGCGTGTTGTAGAGAGTGACGCCGAAGAGCGAGGCGAGGGCGATGAAGCCGAGGTGCCGCCGGATCAGGGCCCGCTGCTGCCAGGCCTGGCGGGCGGCGAAGGGGGCGACGGCGAGCAGGGCGATGATCCAGCGCCAGAAGACCGCCTGGACGGGTGGGACGGTCTCGGCCATGCCCCGGGTGGCGACGAAGCTGCCGGACCAGACGACCGTCGCGAGCAGGGCGAGGAGCACGCCGAACCCGGCGGCACCCTTCTTCCCCGTGCTGCCGGGCTTGGCTTGCGAGACGGTACGGACGCGGTCCATGACGGCCACTGTGGGTCTGCTCCTCGGGGTGGGCTGGTGGTGCGTGGGGACTACCGTCGCACCGCCTCATCCGTCAGGTCCATCGAAATGTTCTGATCGTTCTTTTCAGCAGAACTGAACGATTGAGGCTTACGGGCGGCCGCCAGCTGGCCGGCGACGGTGGCCCCGAAGGCGATCGCCATCCCGACGAGCTGGACGGGCGACAGCGCCTGCCCGAGGGCGGCCCAGCCGATGACGGCGGCGGTGAGCGGGGAGAGCGGGCCGAGCAGGGTGACCGAGGTGGCGCTGAGCGCTCCGATGCCGCGGAACCAGAGCCAGTACGCGATCCCGGTGTTGATCAGCATCATGTAGCCGTAGCCGAGGAAGGCCTTGCCGTCGAGCGCGGGCGGGGCACCCTCGACGAGTGCGGCGACGGGGATGATGAACAGTCCGCCGGCGGTGAGCTGCCAGCCGGTCATCGCCAGCGGGCCCACGCCCTCGGGGCGGCCCCAGCGCTTGGTCATCACGGTGCCGGCGCCCATGGACGCGGAGGAGATCACACCGGCGACGACGCCGACCGCGTCGAGCCGGGCTTCGGCGGTCAGGACGACCATGCTCACGCCGAAGGCCCCGACGACGGCGGCGAGGACGGTGCGCAGGCTCGCCCGCTCCCCGAGGACCAGCGCGGCCAGTCCTACGACGAACAGCGGGCCGGCGGCGCCCAGTACGGCCGCGACCCCGCCGGGGAGCCGGTAGGCGGAGAGGAACAGCAGCGGGAAGAAGGCGCCGATGTTGAGGATGCCGAGGACGGCGGACTTCCACCACCACTGCCCCTTGGGCAGGGTGCGGGCCAGCGCGGTCAGCAGCAGTCCGGCGGGCAGGGCCCGCATGACCCCGGTGAACAGCGGCCGGTCGGGCGGCAGCAGCTCGGTGGCCACGGCGTAGGTGGAGCCCCAGGAGATGGGGGCGAGTGCGGTCAGGGCGACGGTGGCCAAACGCTTCATGGCAGGTGACTCCTGGATCGGACGGAGGAAGCGGGCGGGAGGACCGGCGGGGCTCAGTCGGCGGCGGGCACGGGCACCGGCGCGGCGGCGGAGGCGGAGGCCTTCGGAACCACCGGGGGCTCGGCGTGCACGGCCTCGGCCGGCAGGTGCCGCTCCAGCCGGAGCAGCGCCAGGGCGGCGCCAAGGGCGGCGACGGCCAGGACGGCCCAGGGCAGGCGGCCGTCGACGGCGAGCAGGGCGGTGAAGAGGGAGGGGGCGAGCGCACCGGCCAGCGAGTAGGACAGCTGGTAGGTGGCCAGGTAGCGGCCACGGACGGCCTCGGGGGCGGCGGAGACCGACAGGGCGCCGCCGGAGGGGCTGTGGACGAGCTCGCCGAGGGTGTAGACGACGACGATGACCAGCAGGGCGACCAGGGTGGCGCTCCGACCGGGCTTCAGGGTGCCGAGCACGATCTGCCCGGTGAAGGCGGCGGCGAAGAGCAGGGCTCCGAGGGCGGCCGAGCGGGTGCGGCGGGCGCCGGAGCGGCGGACCCGGCCCGCGATCAGTACGCCGATCCCCGCGCACAGCACGGTGTTGACGGTGAAGGCGGCTCCGGTGAGGGAGTCGGGGGCCGTCAGCCAGGTCGAGAGGTAGAGGGGGAAGAGGACGGACAGGGCGGAGTAGCCCAGCGCGGTGAGGAAGTTGGCGGCGGTGAGCCCGAGGAAGGGACGGTCGCGCAGGACCGTCCGGTACCCGGCGTCCGGCGGCCCGGCGGTGGCGGCGGCCTCCCCGGCCTGGACCGCCCGAACCGCCCGGACCGCCCGGACCCGGCTGACGAGCAGTCCGGCGAGGGCGAAGGCCAGCGAGTTGCCCCAGGCGGTGTAGGTGAATCCGCCGGTGCCCCACAGAGCCAGCACTCCGGAGACGAGCAGGGCTCCCGCGCCCATCCCGGCGTTCTGCAGAGCCCGGGTGGAGGCCTGGAGCCGGTCGCGGGCGGCGCCCCGCGCCACCTCGCCGATCAGGGACTGCTGGACGACTGAGAACGAGCGGTCGGCGAGCGCGGTGACGAGGGAGACGGCCGCGAAGGCGGGCAGGGAGCTCGCGAAGGGGTAGAGGGCGAAGCCGAGCGCCCGTATCCCGTAGAGCACCAGGTTGACCCGCTTGGCGCCGAACCGGTCGACGGCCGTGCCGGCCAGCGGCATGAACGCCAGCCCGGCCAGCCCGGTGACGGTCATGACCAGGCCGACGACGGTGAGGGAGAGGCCGGTGACGTGGTGGAAGAAGACCAGCGAGAACGGGATGTACATACCGATCCCGACCGAGCTGATGCCGATTCCGAGGAGCAGCGACCGCTCCCCCGCGACCTTCGCTTCCCCTGACGCGGCTGTCTTCCTCATGAACACGGTCATGACCTCTCCCCCGGACTCGGTTGCTGGTAAGTAGCTTATCGCTAAGCTACTTACCGTCAAGCAACTTTCTTGCGAACGATCTCGGGAAGGCCGGATACTGCGCACATGAGTGACGACAAGGACGCAGTGGACGCGATCACGGCCCAGTGGTTCGCCGTGCGCCCCGACCTGGAAACGGCCCCCATGGCCGTCTTCGGACGCATCTACCGGATCGCCAAGGGCATGGGCGACGCGATGGAGCAGTGCTACGCGCGCTTCGGCATCTCGCGCGGCGAGTTCGACGTCGTGGCCACGCTGCGCCGGTCGGGCGCCCCGTACACGCTCTCGCCCCGGCAGCTCTCGGCCACCCTCATGCTCACCACGGGCGGCATGACAGGGCGTCTGGACAAGCTGGAGAAGGCCGGGCTGCTCTGCCGCAAGCCCGATCCGCACGACCGGCGGGGGCTCCAGGTGACGATCACCGACCGCGGCCTCGCGCTCATCGACGAGGCCGTCAGCGCCGGGCTGGAAGTACAGCGCGCCGCGCTCACCGGGCTGACCGACGACGAGATCGCCGTACTCACCGGCCTGCTCCGCCGGCTCCTGGCCGCCGTCTGAGGGCTCCGGGAGCTCCGAGGGCCCAAGGGCACGACAAGGCGCCGGGGGTCGTCGCACGGCCGAATCGAATCGGCGGTGCGGACCCCCGGCGCCCGGGAAAGTCTGCTGGTCCCGGCCCCGTGGGGCCGGGCCGGATCAGGCCTGCTTCGGCTTGCGGTCCGACTTGTCGAGGACCATCACGAGACCGATGATCGCCAGGAAAATAGCGATGGGCAGGGCCACGTACAGGCCGACCGTCTCGCCGACGCTCAGGCCCGGACCCGGGTCGTCACCGTCGTCGCGGGTGAGCGCGAGGGCGGGAGACGTCATCAGCAGCATCATCAGCGCGGTTCCGGCCGTGACGGCGCCGGCGCGCAGAGCGTTCTTCTTGTCCACGGTGCAAACGTAGCGAACACCTAAACGGGGCGCGCGCCCGGGGGTGCCGTACGAGGCCGTACGCCCTCCCCCACCGCGCTCAGCAGGGCGTTCGCCCGCGGCGAGGACACCAGCTCCTCCAGGGTCAGCGGCCGCCCCGCGGCATCGGCGACCGGCAGCCGCCAATTGGGGTACTGGTCCCAGGTGCCCGGCAGGTTCTGCGGCCGCCGGTCCCCCACCGCGTCCGGCAGCCATACGCCGACCAGCCGCGCGGGCGTGCGCAGCAGGAAGGCGTACAGGGCCCGTACGGCGGCCTCCTCGCCCTTGGTGTCCATCCCCAGCCCGTCCAGCAGCTCCAGCCACTCGGCGGTGTCGGCGGCGTCCTGGGCGCGCTCCAGCTCGGCCGGACGGGTCAGCAGGCCGAGCCGGTCGCGCAGTTCCACATGGCCCCCGGCGAGTTTGGCGGCCGTGGGCGGCAGGTCGTGCGTGGTGACGGTGGCCAGGCAGTCGGCCCGCCAGGCCTGCGGGGCCAGCGGGTCCCCGGCGCCGTCCCAGTCCCGCTCGAACCAGAGCACCGAGGTGCCGAGCACCCCGCGCCGGGCCAGTTCCTGACGGACCCGCGGCTCCACCGTCCCGAGGTCCTCGCCGATGACCGGCGCACCCGCCCGGTGGGCCTCCAGGACCAGGATCGCCAGCATGGCCTCGCCGTCGTAGCTGACGTACGCGCCCTCCGCGGGCGGGGTCCCCTCCGGGATCCACCAGAGCCGGAACAGACCCATCACGTGGTCGATCCGCAGGGCGCCCGCGTAGCGGAACACCCCGCGCAGCAGGGACCGGAAGGGGGCGTAGCGGGTGGCGGCCAGCACGTCCGGGCGCCACGGCGGCAGCCCCCAGTCCTGGCCGCGCGCGTTGAAGGCGTCCGGCGGGGCCCCGACCGAGATGTGCGGGGCGTAGCAGGGTGACCCGAAGACGTCGGAACCCTGCGGGTGCACCCCGACGGCGAGGTCGTGGACGATGCCGACCGTCATGCCGGCCTCGCGGGCGGCCCGCTGCGCGGCGGCGAGCTGGCCGTCCGTCAGCCAGACCAGCCAGCGGTGGAAGTCGGCCCGCTCCTTCGGGTCCTCCGCTCCCGCGTGCCCGGCGCACCAGGTGGCGTGCACGTCCAGCGGGACGCCCTGTTCGGCGCAGAACGCCCGGTAGGCGGCTTCGCGCTCGGGGGTGCGGGGGACGGCGTAGAGCAGTTCCAGGGCGGACCGCTTGAGTTCCCAGACGGCGTCCCGGTCGATGAGCGCGCCCTTCTCCAGGACCTGGCGGCGCAGTTCCCCGCCGCGGGCGGCGAGGTCGTCGAGGGCCTGGCGGTCGGGGCAGTCGGCGTATTCCGGGACGTCCTCGATCCGCAGGTGGACCGGGTCCGGGAAGCGCCGCGAGGACGGCCGGTACGGGGAGGGGTCGGTCGGGGACCCGGGCACGGCCGCGTGCAGCGGATTGACCTGGATGAACCCGGCGCCATGGGTACGGCCCGCCCAGCGGGCGAGTTCCGCCAGGTCGCCGAGGTCGCCCATGCCCCAGGAGCGCTCGGAGAGCAGGGAGTAGAGCTGGACGAGCAGCCCGTGGGCCCGCTCGGGCGCGGCCGGGGCCCGCTCCGGGGCCACGACCAGGGTGGCCTCGGCGCTGCGTCCGTCGGGTGCCTCGGCGATGAGCCGGTGGATGCCCAGCGGCAGTGCGGGACCCCACGCGTGCACCTCCCCCGTCTCCTCCGCCACCACCCGCACCCGGGTGCCCGGGGGCAGCCCGGCGGGCTCCGGAGCCACCCGTTCCCCCTGCCAGAGCACCACCGTGGGCGGCAGCAGCCGCCCGGCCGCCTCCCGTGCGGCGGACTCGGCGGACACCCGGATGCTCGCCGCGTCGTCGGTGACCACCCCCAGCAGTGCGAGGACCGCCTTGACGGTGGCCTCCGGTACCGGGACGGTGACGTCCGCGGCGGGCCGGTAGTCGGTGGCGACTCCGTACTGGGCAGCGAGCCGGGCCAGGTCGTCCATCTGCGGGCGCTCCTTCGTGCGGGTGGGCATCAGGGCATGAGGATGAGTCAGATGATGGGGGCACAAGGGTGGTTCACAAGGGTGGGACGCCGCCGGGGAACACCGCGTCCATACCCACTCGGAGGCACCGCATTCCTGCCGCATCCGGGGCAGATCACCCACCCGCATTGACACTCCAGCCGCACGGATGGTGGGCTCAGGCTCATTCGTACGAGTGGGGGACGTTTCGGGACGAGGAGGCTCCGTGCAGCTCAGGGGTAGGAGGCGGAACACCGCCGCCGCCGTGGCAGTGATCGGCACGCTGCTGGGCGGTGCCGTGTCCTCCGCGCCACCCGGGACCTTCGCGGCGCCCACCACACCCGACAGACCGGCGCCCGGAGCGGGCCCCGGGGCGACCGCCGTGTCCAACGCTCCCGGCCCGATGCTCGACCCGGGGGCCGACACCCCCCGGGCGGCCTCCGAGGGGCCCGCCGTGTGGCCCCGGCCGCAGTCGATGGCCGCCGATCCGGCGCGCGAGCTGCCGCTGGGCACCGAGGCCGTACTGGTCGCTGCGGCCGACGCCGATCCGTATGCCGTCCGGGTGGTGCGGGACGCCCTGCGCGCGGCGGGCGTGAAGACCGTCCACGAGCCGGCCCCCGGCGCCCCGCTGCCCGCACGGGGCACCGTCGTACGGCTCCAGGACGCGGACGCGGAGCAGGTGCTGCGGGCGCTGGGCGCGGCCGCGCCGTCGGACCTGCCGGCCGGGGGCTACCGGCTGGCCGCGGGCCGCCACGGCGGCCGGGACACGATCGCGCTGGCCGGCATAGGCACGGAAGGACTCTTCCACGCGGCGCAGACACTGCGCCAACTCCTCGCCGCGGGCGGCGGGAAGATGCCCGGGGTGCTGGTGCGGGACTGGCCGGCCGCACCGGTGCGCGGGATCACCGAGGGCTTCTACGGGCAGCCGTGGACCCAGGAACAGCGCCTTGCACAGCTGGACTTCATGGGGCGCACCAAGCAGAACCGGCTGCTCGTCGCACCCGGCGACGACCCGTACCGCACGACGGGCTGGCGCCAGGACTACCCGCAGGAGCAGCAGGCGGAATTCCGCGCGCTGGCCGAACGGGCCCGTGCCAACCAGGTCGTCCTGGCCTGGGCGGTGACCCCCGGGCAGTCGATGTGCCTGTCCTCGGAGGCGGACCGGGCGGCGCTCGCGCGCAAGCTGGACGCGATGTGGGACCTCGGATTCCGCGCCTTCCAGGTGCAGTTCCAGGACGTCAGCTACACCGAGTGGGGCTGCAAGGCCGACCGGGAGCGGTACGGGAAGGGCCCGGCGGCGGCCGCGAAGGCGCACGCGGAGGTCGCGGGCGGGCTGGCCGCGCACCTGGCCGCCCGGTACCCGGGAGCGCCCGCACTGTCGCTGCTGCCGACGGAGTACTACCAGGAAGGCGCCACCACCTACCGGACCGCCCTGGCGGGCGCGCTGGACCCGCGGGTGGAGGTGGCCTGGACGGGCGTGGGCGTGGTGCCGCGCACGATCACGGGCAAGGAGCTGGCCGGCGCGCGCGCCGCCCTCGGGCATCCGCTGATCACCATGGACAACTACCCGGTGAACGACTGGGATCCGGGCCGGATCTTCCTCGGTCCGTACGCGGGCCGCGAGCCGGCGGTCGCGGGCGGTTCGGCGGCGCTGCTGGCCAACGCGATGCCGCAGGGCACCCTGTCGCGGATCCCGCTGTTCACGGCGGCGGACTTCGCGTGGAACCCGCGCGGCTACCGGGCCGGCGAGTCCTGGGCGGCGGCCGTACGGGAGCTGACGGGCGCCGACGCGCGCACGCGCCAGGCGGTGGCGGCGCTCGCCGGGAACACCGCGTCGTCCGGGCTCAAGCAGGAGGAGTCGGCGTATCTGAAGCCGCTCGTCGAGCAGTTCTGGAAGGCCCGCGCCGCGGGCGATCCGGCGGCCGGGACCGAGCTGCGCAAGGCGTTCACGGTCCTGCGCGAGGCCAAGGACCGGCTTCCGGCCCTGTCGGGCGAGGCGGGCCCCTGGCTGGACCGCCTGGCGCGCTACGGGGCGGCCGGCGAGCTGGCGGTGGACGTCCTGCAGGCCCAGGCCCGCGGGGACGGAACGGCCGCGTGGCAGGCCTCCCGGGCCCTGACCGAGGTCCGGGCGTCGCTGGCGCAGCCGGGATCGGCCCGGGTGGACAAGGCCGTCCTGGATCCCTTCCTGACGAAGGCGGTGGCCGAGGCCGACGCCTGGACCGGTGCCACCCGCGAGACCGGCACGGTGACGAAGGAGGCCGAGGCCTGGACCGTACGGCTGGACGCCCCGCGCCCGTTGTCGGCGGTGACCGTGATGACCGACCCGCTCCCCGCCGGGGCGCGGGGGGCCGTGGTGGAGGCGCACGTACCGGGCGAGGGCTGGCGCAAGGTCGCCGACGCCGCGGTTTCCGGCTGGACCCAGGTGGAGACGGCGGGGCTGAGCGCGGACGCGGTGCGCCTGTCCTGGGCCGGGGCCCGGTCCGCGCCCAAGGTGCACCGGGTGGTGCCGTGGTTCGGGGACGGCCCGCGGGCCCGCTTCGAACTGACGGACGGGGCCGCGGCCGACGCCGAGATCGGCGGCGCCGTGCAGCGGGTCTCGGCGCAGTTGTCCGCGCTGGGTCCCGGCGAGGTCCGCGGCCCGCTGTCGGCGCGGCCGCCGGCGGGCATCGAGGTCCGCCTTCCCCAGACGGCGGTGGCACCGCGGGGCGGCCAGGTGTCGATCCCGCTGGAGGTCAGCGTCGCCGCGGGCACCCGGCCGGGCACCTACCAGGTGCCGGTGACCTTCGACGGGGAGTCACGCACCCTGACGGTGCGTGCGGTGGCCCGTACCGGCGGTCCCGATCTGCTGCGGAACGCGCGGGCGGCCTCCTCGGCGAACGAGACCCCCGACTTCCCGGCCTCGGCGGCCGTGGACGGCTCCACGGCCACGCGCTGGTCGTCACCGGCGGTGGACGGCGCATGGTGGCGGGCGGAACTGCCCGCGCCGGCGCGGGTGGGCCGCCTCGAACTGCACTGGCAGGACGCGTACCCGTCGGCGTACCGGGTGGAGACCTCCGCGGACGGGGTGACGTGGCGCCCGGCGGCAGCCGTGACGGCCTCCCGGGGCGGCCACGAGTCGCTCCGGATGGACGCCCCGGACACCCGTTTCCTGCGGATCACGTGCGAGACCCGCGCGACGCGGTACGGCTGCTCCCTCTGGTCGGCGGAGGCCTACGCGGTCACCCCGTAGCCCCGCCCCTCCAGCCCCGCCGGCGTTCGACGCACGGGGTCCGGGGCAAGCCCCGCTCCTCCAGCCCCGCCGGCGTTCGACGCGCGGGGTCCGGGGCGGAGCCCCGGGAGGCCGGGCCGCAGGTCACCGGCGGGGGCAGCCCCACACGGAACCGGCGGCCCTGCGGAGCTAACTGGCCGCGACCCCGATCCGGTCCAGCGCGTCCTCGGCCCCGTACGGCTGGAGATACGGCATCCACCGCGGATCCCGGTGCCCCGTGCCGATGATCCGCCACGCCAGTCCGGACGGCGGGGCCGGCTGGTGGCGCAGCCGCCAGCCGAGCTCCAGCAGGTGCCGGTCGGCCTTGACGTGGTTGCACCGGCGGCACGCGGCGACGACGTTGTCCCAGGCGTGCTGGCCGCCCCGGCTGCGCGGAATGACGTGGTCGACGCTGGTGGCGACGGCGCCGCAGTACATGCAGCGACCGCCGTCCCGCGCGAACAGGGCGCGCCGGGTGAGTGGAACGGGCCCCCGGTAGGGGACCCGCACGAAGCGCTTGAGCCGTACCACGCTGGGCGCGGGGACGACCCTTGTCGCGCTGTGCAGATAGGCGCCGGATTCCTCCAGGGAGACTGCTTTGTTCTCCAGGACGAGGACGAGCGCGCGGCGGAGCGGTACGACGCCGAGGGGCTCGTACGACGCGTTGAGGACCAGGACGTGCGGCACGGACTGCCTCCTTGTACGTCGGCGGCGCGTGGCTCGCGCCGGGACGATCTGCTCTCCAGTCTCTCCTTACGGCTGGTCGAAACGCCACCACTCGCCCGTAACGGGTCCGAGGTGTTTTCAACCACAGTCAGTCATCCCCAGGTGAGTCTGGTCTCTCCCTCGAACACGGCACCAAGGTGAAGGGATTGCCCCGTTAGTGTGGACGTTCTGTCCCGCATATCCCCGGATCCGTCCGGGGGTCCCCCCGGTTCCGCGGGCAGACCGCTACACCTGGAGGTTCCCGTCGTGCCCTGGCCCGCCGCCCTGCTGCCGCTGGCAGCCGACGTTCCGGACGCGCCCGCATCGGTCAAGGAGGCGCAGGAGAGCGTCACCGAGGCCGCCAGCTTCATCGAGCAGAACTGGGCCACCTGGCTGAGCATCGGCCTGCGGATCCTGCTGATCGTCGTGATAGCGGCGGTGATCCGCTCGGCGGTCCGCAAGGCGCTGACCAAGCTCATAACGCGGATGAACACCAGTGCCGAGGCCGTGGAGGGCACCGCTCTGGGCGGGCTGCTGGTCAATGCGGAGCGGCGGCGCCAGCGTTCGGAGGCGATCGGCTCGGTGCTCCGGTCGGTGGCCTCGTTCCTGATCCTCGGCACGGCCGCGCTGATGGTCCTGGCCGCGCTGAAGATCGACCTGGCCCCGCTGCTGGCGAGTGCCGGTGTGGCCGGTGTGGCGATCGGTTTCGGCGCCCGGAACCTGGTGACGGACTTCCTGTCCGGCGTCTTCATGATCATGGAGGACCAGTACGGCGTCGGCGACAAGATCGACGCGGGTGTGGCCTCGGGCGAGGTCATAGAGGTCGGACTGCGCGTGACCAAGCTCCGCGGGGACAACGGCGAGATCTGGTACGTGCGCAACGGCGAGATCAAGAGGATCGGCAACCTCAGCCAGGGCTGGGCGACCGCGGGCGTGGACGTCCAGGTCAGGCCCTCCGAGAACCTGTCCCGGATCCGTGAGGTGGTCAAGGAGGTCGCCGACGCCATGGCCAAGGAGTCCCCGTGGGACGAGCGCCTGTGGGGTCCGGTGGAGGTCCTGGGCCTGGACGAGGTGCTGCTCGCCTCGATGACCGTGAAGGTGTCCGCCAAGACCATGCCCGGCCAGCAGTTCGCGGTGGAGCGGGAGCTGCGCTGGCGGATCAAGGAGGCCTTCGACGCCGCGGGCATCCGGATCATCGGCGGTATGCCTGCCCCCGACGAGGACGAGGAGGCCCCGGCGGATCCGTCGGCCTCGGTCGCCGCGCCGTCCGCCCTCGCGAACCCGGCCTCCCCGCAGTCGCTGGCCACCGCCCCGATCCCGCCGCCGGCCGGACCGCGGATCACCAAGTGACCGCATAGCCGGGTAGCCGCGCAGCCGGTTGCCCGCACGTCGCACGAGCCCCGCTCGCCCCACTGCCCCGCAGGTCATCCGTGAAATGACACGTGAAATGACACAGCCTGCGGGGCAGCGGCATTGACACACTTCAACAGGTGATAGGAAACTTACCTAACAGATCACCTCGGTGAGGGAGAGCCGCTCGATGCCCGCCGCCACGCCCGGAACGCCCAGCCTGTTGCGCGCCATGAACGACCGGGCCGCACTCGAACTCCTGCTGACGCACGGCCCGCTGTCCCGGACCCGCATCGGGCACCTGACCGGGCTGTCCAAGCCCACCGCCTCCCAGCTGCTCGCCCGCCTCGAAGCGGTCGGGCTCGTCGTGGCCACCGGCACGGACGGGGGACGCCCGGGCCCCAGCGCCCAGCTCTACGCGATCAACCCGCGGGCCGCCTACGTCGGCGGTCTCGACGTCACCCCGGAGCGGGTCCTGGCGGCCGTCGCCGACCTCACCGGCACGGTGGTCGCCACCCACGAGGTCCCCTACACCGAGGGCGCGGAGGCCGTAGACCAGGTGACCGAGGCCCTCGGCGGGGCCGTGAAGGCCGCCGGACTGCACCGCACCGACCTGCGCCGGGTGGTCATCGGCACACCGGGCGCCTTCGACCCCCAGACGGGCCGCCTGCGCTACGCCAGCCACCTCCCCGGCTGGCACTCCCCCACTCTCCTGGAGGAGCTGGCGGCGGCCCTGCCGATGCCCGTCGAGTACGAGAACGACGTCAACCTCGCCGCCGTCGCCGAACAACGGCTCGGCGCGGCCCGCGGCCACGAGGACTTCGTCCTGCTGTGGAACGAGGAAGGCCTCGGCGCGGCACTGGTCCTGGGCGGCCGGCTGCACCGCGGCTGGACCGGCGGCGCCGGCGAGGTGGGCTTCCTGCCCGTGCCGGGCCGGCCCCTGGTCCGGCAGGTCACCCGGGCCAACTCCGGCGGATACCAGGAGCTGGCCGGTGTGGAGGGGCTGCCCCGGCTCGCCGCGGAGCTGGGCATGGGGCCGGCGGACGCCCCCGGTGCGCCCGAGACCCCCGGAGCGCTCCACGGACCGGAGGTCGCCGCCGCCGTCGCCCTGCTCACGCGGGCCGCCGCCGCCCCCGAGGGTGCGCACCTGCAGTTCCTCCAGTCGTACGCCACCGCGCTGGCCACCGGTCTCGCCTCGGTCGTCGCCGTGCTGGACCCGGAGATCGTGGTCCTGTCCGGGGCGGCGATCAGTGCCGGCGGCGAGCCGCTGCGCGCGCTGCTGGAGGCCGAACTCGCCGAACTGGCCCCCTCCCGGCCCCGGCTGGTCCCCGGCGAGGTGCGGGAACGGCCCGTCCTGCACGGCGCGCTGGAGAGCGCGCTGGCCGCCACCCGGGACGAAGTGTTCGACACCTCGGGCTGAACCGCCCGGCACCCGCCGCCCCCACCGTCCCCGCCGCCCCCGCCGTCCCCCTGCACCCCGTATCGGCGCACCCGCACCCCCAGACCCCACCGCCATCCCCACCGGCACCCCCCACGGAAGTTCCTCCCGCAGAGAGCGAGCCCCGCCATGCCCAGAACCGGACGCCTGACCACCGCGACCGCCGTCCTCGCGGCGATATCCGCCCTCGCCACGGCCTGTACGGGCCAGGCCGCGGACACCGCCTCCGACGATCCCAAGGCGGACGTCACCCTCAACTTCTGGCACGGCTGGTCCGCGCCGAGCGAGGCCAAGGCGATCGAGGAGAACATCGCCCGGTTCGAGAAGGCGCACCCGAACATCAAGGTCCAGGTCACTGGCAACATGACCGACGACAAGATCAACCAGGCACTGCGGGCGGGCGGGGACAAGGCCCCCGACGTGGTCTCCTCCTTCACCACCGACAGCGTGGGCAAGTTCTGCAACTCCCGCGCCTTCGCCGACCTGAACCCCTTCCTCGCGAAGTCCGGGGTGGACAAGACGAAGGTCTTCCCCAAGACCCTCCTGGAGTACACGCAGTTCGACGGCAACCAGTGCACGCTGCCGCTGCTGCACGACGCGTACGGCCTCGTCTACAACAAGACCGCCTTCGCGGCCGCCGGCATCACCGAACCCCCGAAGACCTGGAGCCAGTTCACCGAGGTCGCGCAGAAGCTCACCAAACCCAAGGGCGACTCGTACGAGCAGGTCGGCCTGATGCCCACCTTCCACGGCTACGAGACCAAGCCGACGCGGCTCGCGGCGCAGTGGGGCGCCACGTACTTCGGCGCGGACGGCAAGTCCAACCTGGCCGGGGACCCGGCCTTCGCCAAGATGCTGACCGCGCAGAAGGACCTGGTGGACAAGCTCGGCGGCTACGAGAAGCTGGAGCGGTTCCGCAACACCTTCGGGGACGAGTGGAGCGCCGAGCACCCCTTCCACACCGGCCAGGTGGCCATGCAGATCGACGGCGAGTGGCGGGCCCCGATGGCCAAGGAGGCCGGCGTCCCCTTCGAGATCGGCACCGCCCCGCTGCCCGTCCCCGACGAGCAGGCCGCCGACTACGGCAAGGGCTACCTCGCCGGCACGATCATGGGCATCGCCGCGGGCAGCAAGAAGCAGAACGCCGCCTGGGAGCTGGTCAAGTACATGACCAGCGACACCGAGGCGGTGGTGGCCTTCGCCAACGCCATCCACAACATCCCGTCCACGTTCGCCGCCCTGGAGTCCCCGAACCTGCAGGTGACCCCGGAGTTCAAGACCTTCCTCGACATCGCCCGGCATCCGAAGTCCGGCACCACCCCGGCCAAGGCCGACGGCGGCACCTACCAGCTGACCTTCGAGGACTTCGCGTACGGGGTCGAGAAGGGCGACGTCACCGACATCCCCGCCGGTCTCGCCAAGACCGACCAGCAGATCGACACGGACATCGCGAAGGCGAAGTAGACCGATGACCGGCGCCCACCCCCTGCGGTCGAAGCGGCGGCGCTCCGCCCTGCGGACCGCGGCCTTCCTGTCCCCCTGGCTCATCGGCTTCGCCGTCTTCTTCGTCTACCCGCTGCTGTCCACCCTGTACTTCTCCTTCACCCGGTACGACGGCTTCCGGCAGCCCGCCTTCAACGGCCTGGACAACTGGAGCTACGTCTTCACGGACTATCCGCTCTTCTGGCCGGCCATGCGCAACACGCTCTGGCTGGTCCTGGTGATGGTCACCTGCCGGGTCGCCTTCGGCCTCGGCATCGGCCTGCTCATCACGAAGATCAAGACGGGGACCGGGATCTTCCGGACCCTGTTCTACCTGCCCTACCTGGCCCCACCGGTCGCCGCGACCCTGGCCTTCGTCTTCCTGCTCAACCCCGGCACCGGACCCGTCAACACCCTGCTGGACGCGGTGGGACTGCCCACCCCCGGCTGGTTCACCGACGCCGACTGGTCCAAGCCGGCCCTGACCGCCCTCGCCCTGTGGGGGGTCGGCGACCTGATGGTCATCTTCATGGCCGCGCTGCTCGACGTACCCAAGGAGCAGTACGAGGCCGCGGAGCTGGACGGGGCCGGCGCCTGGGCACGGTTCCGGCACATCACTCTGCCCAACATCTCGCCGATCATCATGTTCGCCGTCGTCACCGGGGTCATCCAGGCCATGCAGTACTACGCCCAGCCGCTGGTGGCGGGGAAGGTCGCGGCCGGCGTGATCGGCGGCTCGGGCCAGCAGTTCGAGCCGGGCTATCCCGACAAGTCCACCCTGACGCTCCCCCAGCTCGTCTACAACCTCGGGTTCCAGCGCTTCGACTACGGCACCGCGTGTGTCGTCGCGCTGGTCCTGTTCGCCCTCTCCATGGCCTTCACCGCGCTCCTGATGCGGCGCCGTGGCGGTCTGATCGGAGCAGGTCGATGAGCAGCGCGCGCAGCGGCCGGAGATCCTCCAAGGCGGTACTGCACTGGGTCGGGGTGCACTCGCTCGGCGTGGCCGCCGCCCTCTTCTTCGTCCTTCCCTTCGTATTCCTCCTCCTCACCTCCCTGATGGGCGACCGGCAGGCGCTGACCCGCGACCTGTGGCCCGACACCTGGGAATGGGGCAACTACGCGAAGGTGTGGCACACCCCGGGCTTCCTGACCTGGTGGCGCAACACGCTCCTGTACGCCGGACTCGGCACCCTGTTGACCGTGGTCTCCTCCGTGCCCGTCGCGTACGCGCTCGCCAAGTTCCGCTTCCGCGGGCAACGGCTCACGCTGCTCCTCGTGATCGCCATGATGATGCTGCCGCCGCAGGTGGTGGTCATCCCCATGTACCTCTTCTGGGCCAAGCAGCTCGACCTGTCGGGCACCCTGTGGCCGCTGATCGTCCCGATGGCGTTCGGCGACGCCTTCTCCATCTTCCTGCTCCGCCAGTTCCTGCTGACCATCCCCGACGAGTACCTGGACGCGGCCCGCGTCGACGGCTGCGGCGAGGTGCGCACCCTGCTGCGCGTGGTCCTGCCGATGGCCCGGCCCGGGATCGCCGCCGTCGCGCTCTTCCAGTTCTTCTGTGCCTGGAACGACTACTTCGGCCCGCAGATCTACGCCTCCGACAACCCGGCCGCCTGGACCCTCAGCTATGGACTGGAGTCCTTCAAGGGGGCGCACCACACCAACTGGAACCTGACCATGGCCGCGACCGTACTGGTCATGGCCCCGGTGATCGTCCTCTTCTTCTTCGCTCAGAAGGCGTTCGTCGAGGGAGTCACCCTGACCGGCGTGAAAGGCTGACGACGATGAAACTCGCAGTGGTGGGCGGCGGTTCCACCTACACCCCCGAACTGATCGACGGGTTCGCACGGCTGCGCGACTCCCTGCCCGTCAGCGAGCTCGTGCTGATCGACCCGGCCGCCGAACGGCTGGAGCTGATCGGCGGCCTGGCCCGGCGGATCTTCGCCCGGCAGGGCCACCCGGGCCGTGTCACCACCACCTCCGACCTCGATGCGGGCATCGACGGGGCCGACGCGGTCCTGCTCCAGCTGCGCGTCGGCGGACAGGCCGCCCGGCTGCAGGACGAGACCTGGCCGCTGGAGTGCGGCTGCGTCGGCCAGGAGACCACGGGCGCGGGCGGGCTCGCCAAGGCACTGCGCACGGTCCCGGTGGTCCTCGACATCGCCGAGCGGGTCCGGCGGACCAGCCCGGACGCGTGGATCATCGACTTCACCAACCCGGTCGGGATCGTCACCCGGGCCCTCCTGCGGGCCGGGCACAAGGCCGTCGGGCTGTGCAACGTCGCCATCGGCCTCCAGCGGAAGTTCGCGGCCCTGCTGGACCTGGCGCCGGCCGACATCCACCTGGACCACGTGGGCCTCAACCACCTCACCTGGGAGCTCGGCGTGCGCCGGGGCGGCCCGGACGGCGAGGACCTGCTGGGGACCCTGCTCGCCACGCACGGCGAGGCCGTCGCCGGGGACCTGCGGCTGCCGCGGGCGGTGCTGGACCGGCTCGGCGTCGTGCCCTCGTACTACCTGCGCTACTTCTACGCCCACGACGAGGTCGTCCGGGAGCTCGGGACCAAACCCTCGCGGGCCGCCGAGGTCGCGGCGATGGAACGCGAACTGCTCGCCCTGTACGGGGATCCCGCGCTCGACGAGAAGCCGGCGCTGCTGGCGAAACGGGGCGGCGCCTTCTACTCCGAGGCCGCCGTGGACCTGGCCGCCTCCCTGCTGGGCGACGGCGGGCCGGCCCTGCAGGTGGTCAACACGTACAACAACGGCACGCTGCCCTTCCTGCCGGACGACGCGGTGATCGAGGTGCAGGCCCGCGTCGGCGGGTCCGGCCCCGTCCCGCTCGCGGTGCCCCGGCTGGACCCGCTGTTCTCCGGGCTGATCGCGCATGTGAGCGCGTACGAGGACCTCGCGCTGGACGCGGCCCTGCGCGGCGGGCGGGACCGGGTCTTCAAGGCACTGCTGGCACACCCGCTCATCGGGCAGTTCGACCTGGCCGAAGGACTGACCGACCAGCTCCTCGCGCACAACAAGGAGCA
Source organism: Streptomyces xanthophaeus (assembly GCF_030440515.1). GTDB lineage: Bacteria > Actinomycetota > Actinomycetes > Streptomycetales > Streptomycetaceae > Streptomyces > Streptomyces kutzneri. The sequence goes on along the minus strand of NZ_CP076543.1, from coordinate 5,337,055 downwards.
CCTGCCATGGGCGTGACCCTCCCCTCGGTGCTGGCGATCGACGCGGGCAACAGCAAGACGGACGTGGCGCTCCTCGCCCCGGACGGCTCGGTGCTGTGCTCCGGTCAGGCCGGGGGCTTCCAGCCGCCGCGCACGGGGGTGGCCGCGGCCGTCGACGTGCTGGCCGAGGCGATGGCCGACGCCGGGCTGCGCGCGGACCCGGCGGCCGGGCCGCTGGCCGAGCGGGTGTCGGCGTGCCTGGCCAACGCCGACTTCGCGGTGGAGGAGCGGGAGCTGGCGCGGGAGATCGAGCGCCGCGGCTGGGGCCGTGCGACGGCGGTGCACAACGACACCTTCGCGCTGCTGCGCTCCGGGCTGCCGACGGGCGCCGGCCCGTGCGGGGTCGCGGTGGTGTGCGGGGCGGGCATCAACTGTGTCGGGATGACCCCGGACGGGCGGACCGCGCGCTTCCCCGCGGTCGGGCGGATCTCCGGCGACTGGGGCGGCGGGGGCGGACTGGCCGAGGAGGCCCTGTGGTTCGCGGCCCGGGCGGAGGACGGGCGGGGCGGGCCGACGCAGCTGGCCCGGGCGCTGCCCGCGCACCTCGGCCACCCGTCGATGGCCTCGCTGATCGAGGCGATGCACCTGGGCCGGGTGCCGCACGCGCGGCGGCACGAGCTGACACCGGTGCTGTTCGCGGTGGCGGCCGCCGGGGACCCGGTGGCGCTGTCGCTGGTGCACCGGCAGGCGGACGAGGTGGTGGCCATGGCATCGGTGGCGCTGGGTCGCCTGGGTCTTCTGGAGCAGGAGGTACCGGTGGTGCTGGGCGGCAGTGTGCTGGCGGCCGGACACCCGCAGCTCAACGACCGGATCGCGGCGGGGCTCGCCGAACGGGCCCCGCGCGCCCGGATCTCCGTGATCACGGCACCTCCCGTGCTCGGTGCCGGCCTGCTGGGCCTGGACGCCCTCGGGTCCCCGCCCGAGGCCTATGAAAAACTCCGTACCCATTTCGGATGAACCCGCCCCGGAAGTCCTCCGGTCTGGAACCGTGGCGCCCGTACGGACGTATTGACGGTGAAGGGGCGACGAAGGGGGCCCTCAGGGACGGATCGCCCTGGATCCAGCACCGGGTGCTGTGGTCGACCGGCACTACGGCCATACTGCTGCGCAGGGGGTACCTCCCAGCGTCGGCTGGAGGACGACAGGACCGAGGGGGAGGTCACGGTGGCGATCACATCACGCGCGCCCGCGCCCGGGGGCGGTACGTCCGTGCCGTCCGCCGGGCCGACGGCGCCACCGCCCGGCGGGCCGCCCGGACGGGGCACCGCCTGGGCCGAGGGCGTGGAGCGGCTGCGCGAGGCGGCGACCACCGAGCCGGGCCGGCTGCGGATCATCGGCGCGGTACTGGCCGCCCTGATCATGCTGTTCGGCACGGTGAGCGTCTGGGAGATCTCCGACCGGGCCGCGGCCGCCGACGACGTGGTGAGCCGCAGCCAGCCGCTGAGCGCTGACGCCGCGAGCATCTACCGCTCCCTGGCGGACGCCGACACGACCTCCTCCAGCGGGTTCCTGCTGGGCGCCCAGGAACCGCGCGAGGTCCGCCAGCGGTACGAGAAGGACATCGCCAACGCCTCCAAGCTGCTGGTGAGCGCGGCCGCCAACACCGGCGGCAACGAGGACTCCCGCCGGCAGATCACCGTGCTGAGCGAGCAGCTCCCGCGCTACACCGGTCTGATCGAGCAGGCCCGGGCCACCAACCGGCAGGGCCTGCCGCTGGGCGGCGCCTACCTGCGCTACGCCAACGAGCAGATGACCACCCAGCTGCTGCCCGCCGCGCAGCGGCTGTACGAGTCGGAGACCAAGCGGCTCTACACGGACGACGACGACGCCCGGTCCTGGCCGCTGGCCTCGATCGGGCTGGGCCTGCTCGCGGTCGCCGCCCTGGTCTGGGCGCAGCGGCGCAACTACCGGCACACGAACCGGGTCCTCAACCACGGGCTGGTGGCCGCGACGGCCGCGTCGGTGGTGGTCCTGCTGTGGCTGACCGTGGGGCACACGGTGGCGCGGGCCTCGCTGAGCGAGGCCCGGGCGGACGGGCAGGAGTCGATGAAGGTGCTCAACGACGCGCGGATCGCCTCCCTGCAGGCGCGGGCCGGGGAGAACCTGACCCTGATCGCGCGGGGCGCCGTACTGGCCGAGGACAAGAAGTCCGACAAGTACGACGTGGACTTCACGAACAACATGAAGCAGCTGGACGCCGGACTGGCGACCGCGCTGCGGCTCGCCGACGACGCGGCCGGCCAGGACCCGGTCAGCCGGGCCGCGGACGGTGTGAAGCAGTGGAAGCAGCGGCACACGGCGGCCCGGGAGGCGGACTTGAAGGGGGACTACGAGGCCGCGCTGCCCCAGGTCGTCGGGGACGAGAAGCACAAGGAGAGCAGCGGCGCCGCCTTCGACACGGTGGACGCCTCCCTGGAACAGGCCGTCGCCCACGAGCAGCGGGAGTTCACCCGGTCCGCCCAGGACGGGCTCGGCGCGCTGGGCGGTCTGGTGACGGGGGCCGCGGTCCTCGTGGTCATCGGTGCGGCAGCGGCCCTGCTCGGCATCGGCCGCAGGCTTTCGGAGTACAGGTGAGCGCGATGCGGATACGGGCGAGGCGGGCCGCCGAAGGTCACGAGAACCATGAGGGCCACGAGAGCCACGCGGGCCGGGAGAGCCGGACGGGCCGGGCCGGGCGGGCGGCGACCGCGGGCGCGGCCTCCGGCATCCGCCGGGCCGCGCGCCGGCTGCGCGGCTGGGGCGGGGTGAGCGCGATGGCCGTCGCCTGCGCGACGACCGCCGCCGTCGTGCTGCTGCCGCTGGCCCACGCGACGCCCGACACCGGCCGGCCGGTGGTCCGCCGGCCCGCCTCGATGGCGGCGGCCCCGGCCGCGCCCTGGGCCCTCACCGACACCTGCCAGGACCCCGAGGCCAGCCTGCGCCCCTCCGACGTGGACGGCGCGGCCATCGCCCGGATCAAGGCGGCCGGCAAGCTCGTCGCAGGCGTGGACCAGAACAGCTTCCGCTGGGGCTACCGCAACCAGACCGCCGAGGGCAGCCGCCTCGACGGCTTCGACATCGACCTGGTCAAGGCCATCGCCAAGGACATCCTGGGCGACGAGAACGCGGTCATCTACCGGGCCATCCCCACCAGTCAGCGCATCCCCGCCCTCCAGGAGGGGCGCGTCGACATCGTCGTACGGACCATGACCATCAACTGCAAGCGGCTGGAGGACGTCGCCTTCTCGACGGCCTACTTCGAGGCCGGGCAGCAGGTGCTGGCGCCCAAGGGATCGCCGATCACCGGGTACGACCCCTCGCTGAAGGACCGGCGGATATGTTTCGCGGCCGGTTCCACGGCGGAGGCGGCCCTGAAGGCCCAGTCGTACGGCTCGGTGCCGGTCACCGTCGCCAACCAGCTGGACTGCCTGGTCCGGCTGCAGCTGGGCGAGGTCGACGGCATCATCACGGACAACGCCCTCGCGGCCGGCCAGGCCGCACAGGACCCGTCGGTGCAGCTGGTGGGCTCGCCCTTCACCCGCGAGTTCTACGGTGTGGCGATGAACAAGGACGCACCGGACCTGGTCCGCCGGGTCAACAAGGTGCTGGAGAACTACCGCGCGGGCGGCGGTGACAGCCCGTGGATGAAGGCGTACCTCAAGCACCTGCAGCCCGTGCTGCCGGGCGTGACGGCGCCCCCCGCGCCCAAGTACCGGGACGGCTGAGGCCCGTGACGGTTTCGGACACGGGACCGGGCGCGGGGCAGGATACGAGGACGGACACGGAGGCGGCGGAAGCGGAGGCACAGCCGGTGGAGGTGGGGTCTGCAGTGATGGACCGGGACGACGTCGACCGCGCCCTGGCCCGGCTGGGCGCGGAGCACGAGGCCGTCGAGACCTCGCTGCTCGCCCTCCAGGACCACGCCGGGCGCCGGCTGCTGGAGGGCGCCGCGCTGAGCGGGACCACCAAGGAGCGGTGGACGGCCGCCGACGCGGACATCACCCGGCTGTGGACGTACTTCGACGCCTACAGCGGGGCCCTGACCGCCGCCCGGGAGGTACGGGAGCGGCGCCGCTGGCCGAACCGCGAGGACCTGATCGAGCTGACCGAGCGGCTGCGCGGGCCCGGAGTGCTGATCGCCGGGGCCGGCGCCGAGGGCGTCGCGCTGGCGGAGCGGCTCTCGCTCGCCGAGCTGGTGGCCCGGATGAACGGCCTGTACGCGCGCTCGCTCGACGTGGTGGTCGCCGCCGACGCCGTGTGGTCGGCGCTGCCCGCCCGGATCGACCTGCTCGCCGCCGAGCTGCACCGCACCCGCTCGCTGGCCCACTCGGTGGGTGTGCGGCCGGGCGAGCACCCCTCCGGCGACGACCTGGAGGACATCACCGCCGAGCTGACGGAGCTGCGCACCCGGGTGATCGCGGATCCGCTGGCCTTCTGGCTGCCCGCGACGGGCAGCTCCGCGCCCGGCGGCGGCCGTCCGGACACCGGGCGCTACGACCGGGCCGCGCTCGCGCTGGAGGACGTACGCCGCGAGATCGAGGCGGTGCTGGACGTACGGCAGGACGCCGAGCAGCGGCTGATCGCCCTGCGGGACGTGCTCTCGCGGGCCGACCGGACCCTGGCGGAGGCGCGGACCGCGCGCGGCGAGGTGCTGGCGAAGATCGCCGCGTCCGAGGTGCCCGCGGTGAGCGGCCCGCCCACGGTGCTCCAGGAGCAGCTCGCGGCGGCGGCGGAGCACCGGCGCCAGGCGCGCTGGCACCGGCTCTCGCCGCTGCTGGAATCCCTGGAGGAGCGCGCCGAGGAGGAACTGCGGCGGGCCCGTGAATCGTTGACCGCGGTGACGGCGCCCCTGGCCGTACGGGCCGAGCTGCGCGGGCGGCTCGACGCGTACAAGGCGAAGGTGGCCCGCCACGGAATGGCGGAGGACCCCCTGCTGATCGAGCGGTACGACACCGCCCGGCGGATGCTGTGGAGCGCGCCCTGCGATCTGCGGGCCGCCGAACAGGCCGTCCTGCGCTACCAGCAGGCGACGGCGGAGTCGCTGACGCCGCCCCAGGACCGGCCCGAACAACCACTACACCAGGAACAGCGGCCCGACGGGCCCGGAGAGGAGGACGCATGAGCCTGATCGGAACCGCCTGCGTTCGTCCCGGCTGTCCGGGGGCGTACGAGGACATGGGCGGCGGCGAGGTCTACTGCGACACGTGCGGGCTGGCGCCGATCGGCTCCATCGCGGCGGGCGCGGACGAACTGGTGTCGCCGCCGACGGGGATGACGAGCGCGGCCCGGGGCTCCCTGGGCTCGGGCGGGTCCCGTGGCTCGATGGGCTCGCAGGGCTCCCACGGCTCGGCACGGTCCTCGGCCTCGGCCCGGTCCTCCCGGTCCTCCTCCTCGCGCCGCTCGGTGTCCGGGCGGCTGTCGCGCTCGGTGTCGGGGACGACCTCCACCCGTTCGGTGTCGGTGCGCAGTTCGGGCTCGGCGGCCTCGGGCCGCAGCCGGCTGGGCGCCGGTCTGGTCAACGTGCCGGAGGTGCCGCGTCCGAATCCCTCGACCGCGGTCCTGGAGAACCCGGAGGTGCCGGAGCGCAAGCGGTTCTGCTCGCGCTCGGACTGCGGGGCCCCGGTGGGCCGCTCCCGGGGCGACCGGCCGGGCCGGACGGAAGGGTTCTGCACGAAGTGCGGACACCCGTATTCCTTCGTGCCCAAGCTGCGCTCCGGTGATGTGGTGCGCGGCCAGTACGAGGTGGCGGGCTGCCTCGCGCACGGCGGTCTCGGCTGGGTGTACCTGGCGGTGGACCGGGCGGTCGCGGACCGGTGGGTGGTGCTCAAGGGCCTGCTGGACACCGGGGACCAGGACGCGATGGAGGCCGCGATCTCGGAGCGGCGCTTCCTCGCGGAGATCGAGCACTCCAACATCGTGCGGATCTACAACTTCGTGGAGCACCTGGACCAGCGGACGGGTTCGCTGGACGGGTACATCGTCATGGAGTACGTCGGCGGCAAATCGCTGAAGGAGATCGCGAACGAGCGGCGCCGGCCGGACGGGCGGCGCGACCCGCTGCCGGTGGAGCAGGCGTGCGCCTACGGCATCGAGGCCCTGGAGGCGCTCGGCCACCTGCACAGCAGGAACCTCCTGTACTGCGACTTCAAGGTCGACAACGCGATCCAGCAGCAGGACCAGCTGAAGCTGATCGACATGGGCGCGGTACGGCGGATGGACGACGCCGAGTCGGCCATCTACGGCACGGTGGGCTACCAGGCCCCCGAGGTCGCGGAGCTGGGCCCCTCGGTCGCCTCCGACCTCTACACGGTGGCGCGGACGCTGGCCGTGCTGACCTTCGACTTCCAGGGCTACACCAATGTGTTCGTGGATTCGCTGCCGGATCCGGAGCACATCGAGGTGTTCCGGCGGTACGAGTCCTTCTACCGGCTGCTGGTCCGGGCCACCGATCCGGACCCGGGCCGGCGGTTCTCGTCCGCGCAGGAGATGGCGGACCAGCTGACGGGCGTGCTGCGGGAGGTGGTCGCCCTGCAGACGGGCCGGCCGCGGCCGCAGCTGTCGACCCTCTTCGGCCCGGAGCTGCGGGTTCCGGACACCCAGCTGTTCGCCGACGCGGTCGACACCGTCGTCTCCCGGCTCGGCTACCGGCCGATCGCCTCCCGGCGGGGCGCCGCACTGTTCGGGCTCGCCGGCCGCGGCCGGGCAGCGGCCGGAGCGCATGCGGCCGGTGGCGCCGCCCTGCCCGGGGCGGCGGCCGCCGGGGCGCTCGGCCCGCAGGGCCGTACCCCCGCCGGAGGCACCCCGCCCGGCGGGACGCCCGTGGCCGGGACGGCCGGCGGCGGCGCGGCGGGTACGTGGCCGCCGGCGACCGGCGGACCGGGGGCGGGCGTGGCCGGGCTCGGGACCACCGCCACGCGGGTGACGGGCGTGCCGGGGCAGCGGCCCTCGCCGCCCGCCGCGGTCCAGGGCGCGGGGGCCGCACCCGCACCCGTACCCGTACTCCTGTCCCCGGAGCCGGCTGCTTCGAGAGCGACGACCCTCGACGCGCGCGACACCGCGCTGGCCCTGCCCGTACCGCTGGTGGACGCGGCCGACCCGAACGCCGGTTTCCTGACGGGTCTGCTGGCCTCCGCGCCGGGTGACCTGCTGGGCGCTCTGAGCGCGGCGCCGGCGGATTCGGCGGAGTTGCGGCTGCGGGAGCTGCGGGCCCGCCTGGAGCTGGGCGAACTGGCCGAGGCCGGGCACACCCTGGCGGATCTGGAGGCCGGGCATCCGGACGACTGGCGGGTGGTGTGGGCCCGTGGCATCGCCTCGCTGGCCACCGGTGACGACGAGATAGCGGCCCTGTCCTTCGACGCGATCTACGACGCCTTCCCGGGCGAGCCCGCGCCGAAGCTGGCGCTGGGGCTGTGCGCGGAGGTGCTGGGCCAGCTGGACAACGCCGCCGAGTACTACCGCCTCGTGTGGATAACCGACCCGGGATTCGTGAGCGCGGCCTTCGGGCTGGCCCGCGTCCAGCTGGCCGCCGGGGACCGGGACGCGGCCGTGCGCACGCTGGAATCCGTGCCCGAGGCGTCCATCCACTACACCGCCGCGCGGGTGGCGGCCGTACGCGCACGTCTGCGCGACCGGTCCCCTCACGAGCCGCTGCTGGCCGACCTGGCGGCCGCCGCGGACCAGGTGGAAGCCCTGCGGCGGTTCGGACTGGACCCGGAGCGTCAGGAGCGGCTCGCGACGGAGGTTCTGGGCTCGGCCCTGGACTGGGTACTGTCGGGTAGCCGGGGTTCCGACCCCGGTCGGACCTCGCTGCTCGGCAGTCAACTGGACGAGCGGGGCCTGCGCTTCGGACTGGAGCGCTCGTACCGCGTCCTCGCACGGCTGGCGCGGCGTGGCGAGGAGAGGATCGAACTGGTGGAGCGGGCAAACCGTTTCCGTCCCCGGACGTGGGTGTGAGTGATGTCGATGCATCGGCTGTCGGGCTGCCCCAGCTGCGCGGAACCCCTGGAGGAGGGTGACCGTTTCTGCGGGGTCTGCGGCTACGCCGTGAGCGCGCCTCCCCCGGCAGCCGTGGACCACCCGACCATCCCCATCCCACCGGCGCCCCCGACGCCACCGGCCCGGCCGGCCGGCGCGTCCGCCGCGGGCGCTGCGGGTGCTGCGGCGGGCGGTTACGGGAGCCCGGCCCCGGCTCCCGGCGTCCCGCACGCGGCCGCCGAGCCCGCCCCCGGCTGGGGCAGCGTGGCCGCGGCCGCGCCGACGCTGGTCGGCGACCCGGCCGCCTGGGTCACCGCCCCGGCCGAACCGGAGCCTGAAGCGGAGCCTCGGCAGGGTCCGGCCGGGGTCACCTACGCCGCCTCCGGCCACGGGAACCCGTACGGCGACGGCACCCCGCCGGAAGGCACCCCGTGGGGCGCGGCCGAGCACCCGTACGGCGCCGCGGACGGTCCCGAGACCCGCCACGACCGGCCCGGGGGCGACCCCGGCACGCCCGCGGAGGGGACGCCCTGGGGCGCGGGCGAAGCCCCGTACGAGAATCCGTCCCAGACCGGCGGCGCGGCCGGCGGGAAGACCTGCGTCGCCTGCCGCGCCGGGCACGTCGACACCGACGGGTACTGCGAGCACTGCGGGCACGCGCAGCCCCGCGAGCGCGACCACATCGAGGAGGAGCTCGGGAGCGTCGCCGCCGTCACCGACCGGGGACTGCGCCACCACCGCAACGAGGACTCGTTCGCCGTGTCGGCCACCGCCCTGCCCGACGGCTCCGCCGCCACCGTCGCCATCGTCTGCGACGGCGTCTCCTCCGCCAGCCGCCCCGACGAGGCGTCGGCCGCCGCGGCCGTCGCCGCCAACGAGGCGCTGCTCGAAGCGCTCCCGCGCGGCGCCCACCCCCAGGAGGCCATGCACGAGGCGATCCTGGCCGCCGCCGAAGCGGTGAACGCCCTGGCTCCGGAGACCCCCGGCGCGCAGAACGCCCCCGCCTGCACGCTGGTCGGCGCCGTCGTCGGCGGCGGCCTGCTGACCATCGGCTGGGTGGGCGACAGCCGTGCCTACTGGGTGCCCGACGACCGCGCCGCCCTGCCCCGGCGCCTCACCGAGGACGACTCCTGGGCCGCCCAGATGGTCGCCGCCGGTCTGATGGGCGAGGCCGAGGCCTACGCGGACGTCCGCGCGCACGCCATCACCGGCTGGCTGGGGGCCGACGCGTACGACCTCGAACCGCACACCGCGACCTTCAAGCCCGACCACCCCGGGGTGGTGGTGGTCTGCACCGACGGACTGTGGAACTACGCGGAATCCGCGCGGGAGATGGCCCAGGTGGTACCCGCCGACGCCGCGACCCGCCCGCTGCACAGCGCCCAGGTACTGGTGGGGTACGCACTCGACGGCGGCGGCCACGACAACGTCACCGTGGCGGTCGTGCCGTTCGCCACGCACCCCGAGCAGGAACCGGGACCGGATGCGGAGCCGGGCCCGGCGGCAGGACCGGAATAGGAAGTGGAAGCGCGCCCGCAGGTCTGACCCGCCTGCCCGAGCCCCCTAGGAGTCCAACCGATGGCGAATTTCGCCAAACCGAGTGCCCCGCGGTTCAGCGTGGAGGTGTACCAGAACGAGTTTCTCCCCGAGGGCGGACGGGACGTCCACGCGATCGTCACGGTGACCGCCACCGGCGGTGCCGCCGCCACGCGCGCGCCGGTCGCCGACGGCACGGCGGCCGTGGTGCTCATGGTCGACTGCTCGGGGTCCATGGAGTACCCGCCGGAGAAGATGCGCGGCGCCCGTGAGGCCACGGCGGCCGCCGTCGACACCCTGCGCGACGGCACCGCCTTCGCCGTGATCGCCGGTACGCACGTGGCCAAGGAGGTCTACCCCGGCCAGGGCCGCCTCGCGGTCGCGGACGCGACCACCCGCGCCCAGGCCAAGGAGGCCCTGCGCGGGCTGAGCTCGGGCGGCGGCACCGCCATCGGCACCTGGCTGCGTCTGGCGGACGGCCTGCTGCGCGGGTCCACCGCCGCCATCCGGCACGGCGTCCTGCTCACCGACGGCCGCAACGAGCACGAGGAGCCGGCCGTGCTCCGCGCCACCCTCGACGCGTGCGCGGGCCGCTTCACGTGCGACGCCCGCGGGGTGGGCACCGACTGGGACGTCAAGGAGGTCACCGGGATCGCGAACGCGCTGCTCGGCTCCGCCGACATCGTGGCCGACCCGGCCCATCTCGCCGAGGACTTCACGCGCATGATGGAGAACGTCATGGGCAAGGAGGTCGCGGACGTCGCGCTGCGCCTGTGGACCCCGGTCGGCGTGGAGATCCAGTACGTCAAGCAGGTGGCTCCCGTCCTCCAGGACCTGACCGACCGCCGCACCGAGGCGGGCCCGCGCGCCGGCGACTACCCGACCGGGTCGTGGGGCGACGAGTCCCGCGAGTACCACGTGTGCGTGCGCGTCCCGACGGCCACCGTGGGCCAGGAGATGCTCGCCGCCCGCGCCACGCTCGTGCTCCCGGCCACGGCGGGCGGGCCGGACGAGAAACCGACGGTCCTGGCCCAGGGCCTGGTGCGCGCGGTGTGGACGGACGATCTGGCGGCGTCCACCGCCATCAACGCGCAGGTCGCCCACTACACCGGACAGGCGGAGCTGGCAGAGGCTATCCAGCAAGGTTTGGAAGCCCGCAAAATGGGCGATGTCGGTGGTGCCACGGCCAAGCTGGGGCGTGCGGTACAACTGGCGAGTTCCTCCGGGAACGCCGACACAGCACGACTCCTGGCGAAGGTGGTGGATGTGGTGGACGCGGTGGCGGGTACTGTGCGGCTGAAAGCGAAGGTTGCCGATGCCGACGAGATGACTCTTGACACGCGTTCGACACAGACCGTCCGAGTGAAGAAGACCTGAGAAGACCTGACGTGATGACGCAGGGAGAAGAAGGGGGAAGCGCCGCCATGCCGACCTGCCCGAACGGGCACCAGTCCGCGTCCGACGACTGGTGCGAGGTCTGCGGCCACCGCATGGCTGCCTCGGAGGGCCCGCCCCCGGTGCCGTCCTACGGCTACGGCTTCCCCCCGACCGCCGGTGAGCCGACCGCCCAGGCCGAGCTCTGCCCGCAGTGCCGGACCCCGCGCGAGGCCATGGCCCCGTTCTGCGAGGAATGCCGCTACAACTTCCTCACCCGTACCCCTACTTCGTACGCCCCGCCGGCCCCGGAACCGGGACCCCAGGCGACGGGTGCAGGCGTCGGTGGCGGTGCTGGTGGCGGTGCCGGAGGCCGCGGTACGCCTCCGCCGCCCGTGCCGGCTCCCGGAACCTACTCCCAGGACCACTTCGAGTACCAGGGCTCGCGGCCGTCCCGGGTCAACCGGCCGGCCGAGCCGCTGCAGCGCGAGGACGACTGGCTGCTGCCGCCGCCCGCGCACGAGTCGCCGCTGGAGTACCAGCGGGCCCCGCAGCCGCAGTACCAGCAGCAGCCCCCGCCGCAGCAGCAGCGGGAGTACCAGCAGGAGTACCAGCAGCAGGGACCGCCGCCCCAGCAGCAGCAGCAGTACCAGCAGCAGCCTCCGCCGCAGCACCAGCCCTTCCCGCCCCAGGGCGGGGGCGCCTGGAGCGCGACGATCGCCCCCGACCGCTCGTACTTCATGGCGATGATGCAGCGCAGCGGTCCCGAGGCCGCCGGGCTGAACCTGCCCGCGTACTCCCCGGAGCAGCACCTTCCGCTGTCCGGCGGCCAGATCACCATCGGCCGCCGCCGCGCCTCCACGGGCGAGTCCCCCGACATCGACCTGTCGGTGCCCCCGGAGGACCCGGGCGTCTCCCACCAGCACGCGGTGCTCGTCCAGCAGCCCGACCTCAGCTGGGCTGTGGTGGACCAGAACTCCACCAACGGCACCACGATCAACGGCGGCGAGGAGCCGATCCAGCCCTACGTCCCGGTCCCCCTCGCCGACGGCGACCGGGTCCACGTGGGCGCCTGGACGACGATCACGATCCGCCGCGGCTGATTCACCCCTCCCCCAGGGGCCATACGTACGGCCCCTGGGGATCGTCGAGCCACGACCACTGGCCCTCGGTGCTGACCGAGACACCGAAGCGTTCCCGTGCCGGGCGGCCCTCGCGGCGCCACAGGTCCAGGGCCTCTCGGGGGTGCAGGACGCCCTCGGTCAGCACGAGCATGAACTGGAAGCGCTCGTTCTCCACCAGTTCGTACGGAAGCCCGTACCCCGTACCGGCCGGGTCGGGCGGTGGGGCGGCCGTGGCCCCGCGCAGCGGGACGAAGTACGCCGAGGTGTGCAGGAAGTTGCCCTCGGCGAAGCCGGCGTCCCGGACGGTCAGCGCGATCAGGCCGGTCGACAGCGGCGCCAGGATCCGTGCCCCCGGCCGGCACTGGCCGAGCCAGGCGTGCGGGATCAGCGGCAGCGTGCAGGTCACGATGATCCGGTCGAACGGGGCCCGGGCGGGGCAGCCGCGTGCCCCGTCCCCGGTGACCACCACCGGGTGGTAGCCGAGCTGGGCCAGGTGCGTCCGCGCGGACTCGGTGATCTCCTCGTCCAGGTCCACGGTGGTGACGTGTTCCTCGCCGAGCCGGTGGCAGAGCAGGGCCGCGTTGTAGCCGGTGCCCGCGCCGATCTCCAGGACGTCGTCGCCGTCGCGTACGTCCAGGGCGGCCAGCATCTTCGCCATCAGGGAGGGCTGGCTGCTGGAGGAGACCTGCAGGCCGTCGCGCATCCGTGTGGCCAGCGGGGTGTCGACGTAGACCCCGCGCAGCCAGCGGGCCCGGCGTTCGGGGTCGGGGTCCTCGGCCCACAGCCGCTCGTGACCGGCGCCGCGGCCGGTCCAGAAGTAGGGCACGAACACGTGCCGGGGCACGGCCGCGAAGGCCGCCCGCCAGCGCGGGTCCTCCAGCACCCCGGCGGCGGTCAGCTCCCGCACCTGGGCGGCGTGCGCGGTCTCCCGCAGGTCCCGTGTCTCGGTGTGCGCGGTGTGTGCGGCCATGCCTCCACTGTCCTGCGCGGGGCCGCCGCGTGCGAGCGCGAGGGGGCCCGGAGGCTTGAGGGGGTCTGACGGGGGCCTGCGGGGGCTTCGGGGGGTGGTCCTAGGACCTCGGTCCTGGATCCGGGCGTCTGAGACGATGGTCGGGTGAATGAGATTCCGCGGGGCACGCTTCAGGAGCAGACCTTCTACGAGCAGGTGGGCGGCGAGGACACCTTCCGCCGTCTCGTCCGGCGCTTCTACCAGGGGGTCGCGGAGGACCCGCTGCTGCGCCCGATGTACCCGGAGGAGGACCTGGGCCCCGCCGAGGAACGGTTCACGCTGTTCCTGATGCAGTACTGGGGTGGTCCGACCACCTACAGCCAGCACCGCGGCCACCCTCGCCTGCGGATGCGGCACGCGCCGTTCCAGGTGGACGCGGCCGCCCACGACGCGTGGCTGCGGCACATGCGGGTCGCGCTGGACGAGCTGGGCCTGGCGCCGGAGCACGAGGCACAGCTGTGGAAGTACCTGACGTACGCCGCCGCCTCGATGATCAACACGGCGGGCTAGGCCGTCTCTTTCGGATCTTGCCGGTTAAGCCCGCGTCGTCTGGTGCCGTGCCTCGCAAGGCGGAGGGGCGCCCGAGTACTGGACGTACTTGGGTGCTCCGACAACGCGGCAAGGTGCGGTGCCAGGCGGCGCGGGTCAGGCAAGATCCGAAAGAGACGGCCCAGGCCGTCCCTTCCGGCGACGGGCCGGTCAGACCGGCCGGACCTGGAGGGCGCCCAGGCCGCCGGTGGCGCCGGGGCGGCGCATGGCGACCGATCCGTACGGGGTGCGCAGCCTCAGCCAGGTCCCGGCGGCGAGCAGCGCCACGGGGGCGGAGGCGGGCGCGCCGGGCACGGGGGCGGCGGCGGAGGGCACGGCGGCCCGTACCGGCCGCAGGAAGCCCAGGGACTGGGCGGCGTGCACGGCCCGCAGCGGAAGCTCGGTGTCACCCAGGGTGCGCGACCAGATCTCGCGGCCGATGCGGTCGCGCTCGGACCGCGTCCGGTGCTGCACGGGCAGGGCCTCGTCCCGGGCCCGGAACTCGGCGACGGCGGCGGCCACGGCCGCTCCCATCGCCTCGGGGCCGGGCAGCCCCGGAACCTGCCGCCAGCCGCCGCGGGGCGGGAGCACGCCGGCCCAGGGCGGTCCGGTGACCGGCCCGGGCACGGTGGCCTCGGCCGAGGCCTCGTCCACGGACTCCAGCAGCTCACCGGCGGACACCGTCAGGTCCAGCGGCATCGCCACGGGTGCGGCGAGCCGCACCGTGCGGATGGCCAGGATGTCGAAGGACGGCGGCCGTCCGAAGACGGCGAGCGCGCCGCCGCCCGCCTGGAGGCGTACGGCGGCGGCGCGGTCGTAGTGCACCAGCCGGCCCAGGAAGGCGGCGAGGTCCGCCGCCTCCCCGGAATCGGCGAAGCGCAGCTGGTCGTTCATGCCGCGAGGGATCCGGTCGAGGACGCCTTCACGGGCTCGTCGAGGTACTCCTCGAGGAAGCGCCTCTCCTCGGCCGTGATGCGGCGGGGCCGCCCCTCGGCGAGGTTGTAGGGCACGACCACGGTCTCGGCGCGCACGTAGACCGTCTCGGGCGCGTCCTCGGTCGCCTCGTCCTTGACCTCGTAGCGGATGGTCAGGGACGCGGCGCCTATCCGGGTCACCCAGGACTCGATGAGGACCGGCTCGTGACGGTGCACGAGGGGCAGCTTGTAGTCGATCTCGTGACGGGCCACGACGGACCCGCCCGTGAAGGACTCGCTGCCCTCCCCCGGCGCGAGGCGGAACATGAAGTCGATCCGCGCCTCCTCCAGATAGCGGAGGAAGACGACGTTGTTGACGTGCCCGAAGGCATCCATGTCCGCCCAGCGCAGGGGGCACCGGTAGTGGTGTCTGGCCATGACCGCGACCTCAGCCTCGGGTGAGCTTCTTGTAGGTGGCACGGTGCGGACGAGCCGCGTCCGGGCCAAGACGCTCGATCTTGTTCTTCTCGTACGACTCGAAGTTGCCCTCGAACCAGTACCACTTGGAGTCGCCCTCGTACGCCAGGATGTGCGTGGCGACCCGGTCGAGGAACCAGCGGTCGTGGGAGATGACCACGGCCGCACCGGGGAATTCCAGCAGCGCGTTCTCGAGCGAGGACAGGGTCTCGACGTCGAGGTCGTTGGTGGGCTCGTCGAGGAGCAGCAGGTTGCCGCCCTCCTTGAGCGTCAGCGCCAGGTTGAGGCGGTTGCGCTCACCACCGGACAGGACGCCGGCCGGCTTCTGCTGGTCCGGGCCCTTGAAGCCGAAGGCGCTGACGTACGCGCGGGACGGCATCTCGACCTGGCCCACGTTGATGTAGTCGAGCTCGTCCGACACGACCGCCCAGAGGGTCTTCTTGGGGTCGATGTTGGCGCGGGACTGGTCGACGTAGCTGATCTTGACGGT
Organism: Streptomyces xanthophaeus; assembly: GCF_030440515.1. Lineage (GTDB taxonomy): Bacteria > Actinomycetota > Actinomycetes > Streptomycetales > Streptomycetaceae > Streptomyces > Streptomyces kutzneri. The sequence goes on along the minus strand of NZ_CP076543.1, from coordinate 5,321,611 downwards.
CTCGCCGACCTTGACGGAACCGGAGTCCGGCGCCTCCAGGCCCTGGATCATCTTGAAGAGCGTGGTCTTGCCGGCGCCGTTCGGGCCGATGATGCCGACGATGCCGTTGCGCGGCAGCGTGAAGGACAGGTCGTCGATGAGGACCTTGTCGCCGAACGCCTTGGAGAGGTTGTTGACCTCGACCACGATCGAGCCCAGACGCGGGCCCGGCGGGATCTGGATCTCCTCGAAGTCCAGCTTCCGCATCTTGTCCGCCTCGGCAGCCATCTCCTCGTAGCGGGCGAGGCGGGCCTTGGACTTGGTCTGGCGGCCCTTGGCGTTGGAGCGGACCCACTCCAGCTCTTCCTTGAGGCGCTTCTGGCGCTTCTCGTCCTTGCGGCCCTCGACCTTGAGGCGGGTGGCCTTCTTCTCCAGGTAGGTGGAGTAGTTGCCCTCGTAGGGGTGCGCGCGGCCGCGGTCGAGTTCGAGGATCCACTCGGCGACGTTGTTCAGGAAGTACCGGTCGTGGGTGACGGCCACGACGGCGCCCTTGTACTGCGAGAGGTGCTGCTCCAGCCAGTTCACCGACTCGGCGTCGAGGTGGTTGGTGGGCTCGTCGAGGAGGAGCAGGTCCGGGGCCTCGATCAGCAGCTTGCAGAGCGCCACGCGGCGCTTCTCGCCACCGGAGAGGGTGGTGACCGGCCAGTCGCCGGGCGGGCAGCCCAGGGCGTCCATGGCCTGCTCCAGCTGGGCGTCCAGGTCCCACGCGTTGGCGTGGTCCAGGTCCTCCTGGAGCTTGCCCATCTCGTCCATGAGTGCGTCGGTGTACTCGACGCCCATCAGCTCGGCGACCTCGTTGAAGCGCTTGAGCTTCTTCATGACGTCGGCGGCGCCGTCCTGGACGTTCTCCAGGACCGTCTTCGACTCGTCGAGCTTGGGCTCCTGCATGAGGATGCCGACGGTGAAGCCGGGCGACAGGAAGGCGTCACCGTTGGACGGCTGCTCCAGGCCCGCCATGATCTTCAGAACGGTGGACTTACCGGCGCCGTTGGGGCCGACCACACCGATCTTCGCGCCGGGCAGGAAGTTCAAGGAGACGTCATCAAGAATCACCTTGTCGCCGTGCGCCTTGCGCGTCTTGCGCATGGTGTAGATGAACTCAGCCAAGAGAAACCGTCCGGCAGATCGATGGTGGGCAGATACACCCCATCTTGCCGTACGTCCATACCCTCGGGCGAATGGGTAGGTCAGGCGCCCCTGACCTGCGGCGCGACCGGAGGGCAGGGCTCACGCTCCGGTGGCCGCCGTTGCCGGCGGTAGCGGCGCGGTGCCCGGGCCGGGCGGCGCAGGCCGGATCCGGAAGGCGGTGGGTGATCGTTTCTCCGGTGAACATCCTGGGCCGACCGGGCGAGCCGCTCTCAGGATCTCCCACGCCGGTACCGATGCACCGCACCCCGAGCGGATCGAGAACCGAGTGGGGCAGATGGCTCACGAAGAGGAACCGGACCGACAGAACGGGCTGACCCGGGAAGCCGGCAAGCTGGGCAAGAAGCTCCCGTTCTGGGCATCGCGCGGAGAAATGGGCCCGTGGGAGCAGAAGGAGAGCCTCCTGGCGAGGATCGCCGAACTCGAGCCGATCCTCGAGGCGGCGAAGATGCGCGCGCTGGCCAATTCCGAACAGAGCGAGGTGGCACGGGCCTATGCGACCAAGGCTCATGCGGAGCTGAGCGAGGCCAAGAAGACGCTCGCGCACACATGGCACCCCATCATGCGTCGTGCGGAACACCTGGGTGTCGCGCAGTCGCATCTCGATGCCGCCTTGAACCTGCTGGTCTGGATGGCTCCGGACGATGACATCAAGGCGTTTCTGCCTCAGATGCTGGCCCTCACCGAAGAGCACTTCGACAGCAACGATCCGCGGCGGATCCGGGTCGCACAGCTCGCCCGCGATCTCCAGCACCCGGACGCCCGGGCGATCGATCCGAGCGAGCGCGCCTTCCTCGCCGAGACGGTCAGCCTTGCCCGGCGCCTCCTGCGGAAAGAGACGCTTCGCGTCCGCAGTTTCGTGCGGATCGTCGCGTTGGTGACCGTAGGCCTCTTTCTCGCCGCGGCCGGGGTCGCGGCTGCCACGTTCCACTGGGAGGACATGGTCCCGCTGTGCTTCACACCCGAGAACGGGAGGATGTACAAGGTGGTCTGCCCGACGACCAGTATCGACGTGGCAGACCCACCGACCCTCGCGCAGATCATGGCGACCACTCGCCCCGGGGACTACATCGTCGTCGAGATCGTCGGTGCCGTGTCGGCAACCATTGCCTCCGCGGCCGCTCTGAGACGGATCAGGGGCAGCGCGCTGCCCTACAACGTGCCGGTCGTCCTCGCGCTGCTGAAGCTGCCCACGGGAGCGCTGACGGCCCCGCTCGGACTGCTTCTGATGCGTGGCGGCTTCATCCCGGGCCTCAGTGCCCTCGACTCCTCGGCCCAGATCATCGCGTGGGCCATCATCTTCGGCTACTCCCAGCAGCTGTTCACGAAGTTCGTCGACAGTCGCGGACAGGCCCTGGTCGACGCCGTTCGCGGTCCGGCCAGCCCCGCTGCGACCCCGAGCCCCGTGAGCATGGACTCCCAGTCGGCCCAGGGGGCGTGAGGCGGCGCCCCCGTGCCCGGACGGCACCCCCCACCGCTTCGCCCCGGGGCAGGATGCCTCTGGCAGGACGAACGGACATGGATACCCTGGGGGGTTCGGTGGGGAACACATTGATTGCGCTGGCCGTGGCCGTGGTGGGTGTCGCCGGCACTCTCATAGCCTCGGTGCTGTCGCCGCGCATGCTGGCCCGCATCCAGGCGGAGCAGTTCACCCGCGAGCAGCGGGTGGCCGAGGCGCAATGGCTGCGTGAGCAGGAGGTGGCCGAACTCGCCCGCCGGCGCGAGGGCTACACGAACGTCAACGCGGCCTTCCGCCGGTACCGGACGCACCTGATGAATTTCCTGTGGGTCGTCCACAAGGGTGCGGTGACCGCCGAAGCGAGGGAAGCGGTCGAAGACGCCCGGCGCGATCACCACTCGGTGTTCGCCGCGGCCCAGATGGTGGCCTCCGGCAGCGTCCTGGCCGAGCTGAACCACATGACGAAGACCCTGTCGGAGACCTACCGCAGGATCATGTGCCTGGAAGAGGGCACCCCCGATCCGGACGGATCCTTCGAGGAGCTCCGGACGGACTTCGGCCGGCTCTGGGAGCAGTGGGAACGGATGCTGGACGTCATGCGGGCCGATCTCGGCGTGGAGAGCGGCCGGTAGGACGGCCGGGGCCCGGCAGTATGGCGGGGAACGCGGGGGCGCGGCCTCCGCCGGCCGTACACGGAGGTACAGGTGAACAACGCGCTCCTGGCGCTCGCCGGCGCGATCGTCGCGGTGACCGGCACCCTGCTCGCGCCGATCCTCTCCCAGCGCGTGCTCGCACGCGTGCAGACGGAGCAGTTCGAACGGCAGGAGCGGGCGGCCGACGCCCAGTGGGTGCGCGAGCAGCGCGTGGCGGGGGTGGAGAAGCGGCAGGCCTGCTACGTCACGGCGAACTCCGGCTACCGCCGCTACCGCATCGAGCTCATGAAGTATCTGTGGCTCGTCCACAAGGGCGAGGTGACCGCGCAGGCGCGGACCGATCTGGAGGAGACGCGGCTCGCCATGCACACAGCCTTCGCGGAGGCCCAGATGGTCGCCTCGGACGCGGTGCTGCAGGAGCTCGACGCGATGACGACGACCCTGGCCGGCGCGTACAGCCGCACCCTGCACCTGGAGGACGGCATCCCGCATCCCGGCTGGTCGTTCGAGGAGATACAGGCCGAGCTGCTGGAGCTGGGGGACCGCTGGAAGAACATGCGCGGCCTCATGCGGGCCGATCTCGGGGTGAGTACCGGCCCGGCCGCCGGCGACGCCTGACCCGTCAGCGGGGGCGGTAGACGGTCAGGGCGTCGGGGAGCTCGTCGAGGACGAGGCCGGTCGGGGCTTCGGCGTATTCGCCGTCGTAGGCGAGCGGGGTGCCCGCGGGGATGTCCCCGATCCGCAGGCTGCGCAGGCGGGTGGCCACGTGGATCGGGGAGCGGCTCAGCGGCCCCGTGAAGGCGGCGGCCAGGAGCCGCGGGCCGGGGCGGCCGCCGCCGTGGACGAGCCGCAGGTCCAGCAGGCCCTCGCCGAGGTGGTCGCGGCGGCGGGGGGTGGGGCCGGTGCCGTGGTAGGTGCCGTTGCCCGCGAAGAGCAGCCATACGCTCCGGGGCCGTCCGGCGAGCCGCAGCCGCACGGGCCGCTGGGAGCGCAGCACCCGCCAGGCCGCGAGCAGCGCGGCCGGGCCGCCGCCGATGCGCGGGGCCCAGCGCAGCCGGTGGCCGAGCAGCTCCGGATAGGCGCCGATGCTGAAGTTGTTCAGGAAGTAGCCGGGCTCTCCCCCGGGCCCCGGGGAGAAACGGCCCACGCCGACGCGGACGGCGTGCCCCTGCGCCACGGCCTCGCAGGTCGCCTCGGCTCCGGCGAGGCCGAAGTCCATCGCGAAGTGGTTGAGGGTGCCGCCGGGGAAGACGGCCAGCGGGAGCCCGGCCCGCAGTGCGGCGGTGGCGGCCGCGTTGACCGTGCCGTCACCGCCGCAGACCCCGAGCACGGTGGCCCGCGAGGCGGCCTTCGCGAGCGTGGTGGACAGCTCGGGGCCCGAGCACTCGATCACCTCGGCCGCGGGCAGGCGGGTGCGCAGGATGTCGAGACCCGCGGCGGCGGCCGTCCCCGACCCGGTGTTGACCACCAGGATGAGCCCGGCCCCGTCGGGGAGTGCGGGGGCCCCGGCGGCCGGCCGCTCGGCACCCGGCACGACCCGGGCCTCCTGCGCGTCGCGCGCGAGGCGGCGTACGACGAATCCGGCGGCCACCCCCAGTGACGCGCCCACGAGCACGTCGGAGGGGTAGTGCACCCCGGTGTAGACCCGGGAGAACGCCACGGACGCGGCGACCGGGGCGAGGACGGCCCCCCAGCCCGGGGAGGCCAGCGCCACCCCGGTGGCGAAGGCGAAGGCCGACGCGGAGTGCCCGGACGGGAAGGAGGTGGTCTGCGGCTGTGTGGCCAGCTGCCGGGTCAGGGGTACGCCCTCCAGCAGCGGCCGGCGTCGGCGTACGGACCACTTGCCGACGGTGTTGATGGTCGCGGAGGCCAGCGCCAGCGAGGCGACCCCGCGCACGGCGGCCTTGCGGGCACCGGCCGACCCGAAGACCGCGATCGCCGCGGCGGCCCCGCCCCACAGCACGCCGTGGTTCGCGGCCCGGCCGAGCCTCGGCAGCACCCGGTCGGCCCCGGGCCAGTGCCGCTGCGCCACCTCGTCGAACAGCCGGCGGTCCCACCGGGCGAAGGCGCCGGACCAGGTCAGTTCTTGATCAGCCATCTTCTGCCCTTACCCCGGGCGGCGGATCCGAACCGGCCCGCGCGGCCACCCGGCCCATCGGACCCATCCGGTCGGGCCGCGAAGCCCACCCGTCAGGTCACCCGGCAGGACCTCAGGGGGTGTCCTCCTCGTCCAGCGGGCGCTTGCGGAGCAGCAGGACCACCAGGCCGCCCAGGACCACCAGGCCCACCGCCAGGGAGGCGATGACCGGGGTGGCCGCCGAGCTGCCGCTGATCGCCAGCCGCTCGTCGTCCGGGGAGGCCGTCGCGAGGGCCGCGGACCGCTCGCCCAGCACCTCGGCCGCCGAGCCGGAACCGGCCCCCGGGGCATCGCCCGAGGTGTCTCCCGCCGCCGGGACCGGGGGCTGCGGCCAGACCGCCGTGGCCGTGGCGGCGGCCGCGGACTCGCTGGAGCCGGCCACGATCTGGGCGTGGGCCGGCAGCTCGCCGGTGAAGACCCGCCCGACCGGCACCTTGGTGGCGCCCTGGACGGTGACGGAGGCCGTCCCGTCGGGGGTGCCCGCGGGCACCTCGAAGTACAGCCGGCTGCCGTTGACGGCGGTGGTCAGCGGCTGCCCCTCGGCGTCCACCACCCGCACCCCCATCGCGACGGCCGCCGCGTCCGGGATGACCGACACGCTCGGCGCCCCGGTCCGCACGGTCACCGGGCCGAGGCGGGTGCCCACGGCCCCCGACACGTCGCCCGGGTCCAGCCCGAGCGAGGCCGGTGGCTCCGGCAGCTGCCCGGCGGCCCGCTGCAGGTAGTCGGCCAGCTTCTCCGCCGCCGGGTCCGCAGCCTCGACCTGCGCCCCCTCCGCCAGCCGCCAGATCGCCACCTGGGTCCCGGCGGCCGCGCTCTGCGCCGTGAGCGCCCCGGCCCCGGCCGCCTTGGCGAGCCCGGCCAGGTCGTTGTGCTGCGGGTAGGAGTGCTCCAGGACCCAGCGGATCCGGCCCGCCTCCCGGTTCCCGGCGAGCGGGCTGCCGCTCCAGCCGCTCTCGGTGTACCGGGCCTGGGGCTGGGCGTTGCCCGTCACCCCGACCCCGTACGTCTGGAGCATCCCGCCGCCGTCGACCCGCATCTCGTAGAGCCCGGCCGGGATCTGCCGGACCGAGCCGTCCCCGGACCGCAGGACCGCCTGCCCGAACGTCTTCAGCCCGTCCAGCACGGCGCTCGCACCCTCGGGTGACCTGGGCGCCACCGGGCCGGAGTCGGCGGCCGCCCGCGCCGCGGGCGCGGTGGCGAGGGCCGCGGCCAGCAGGGCCACCGCCAGCGGCCGGCGCGCGGAGCCCCGTACCGCGGCGGGAGGTTCGAGAGGAACCGGGGCAGGAGCAGGAGCTGGAACAGGCGCAGACGCAGACGCAGACGCAGGAGTGGGATCAGGAGCGGAGGATGCGGGAACGGCAATCGACACAGTCTTCCCCTTCGGGCCAAAGACCCAGGTGCCCGTGAGTACCGGGGAATCCTATCCGTCTCGAACACTCAGACCACCGCCGCCTTCTGAGTGTCCATCAGCGGTGTCTCCGTCCGTACCACGCGCCGGAAGGCGGCGGTACCACGATTCAGGTCATGACCGATGGCCGTCGCGTCGATCTCCGCGGAGAACCACCGGTTGCCCTCTCCGTCGGGCGGGTCCTCCCGCACGCGCAGCCTTCCGTGCACCACCAGCGGCTCGCCGACGGACACGGAACCGGCAAGGTTCACGGCGAGCGTCCGGCGCGCCCACACCGTGTAGAAGCTGGTGGTCCCGTCCGTCCAGGCGTCCTTGCGCCGGTCGAAGTACCTCGGCGTCACGGCGAAACGGAACCGCGCCGCCGGACCGTTCGCCGTCTCCTTGTAGTCGATCTGCGTCGCCACATAGCCCACCAGCGTCACCTGGGTGTCGTACATCCCGCTCGCCCTCCCCCGTGGTTCCGGTCCGTACGGATCTGTACGGACCAGCCGTACGGACCAGCCGTACGGGTACGAACCATGCTGGGGCAGGCCGCCGGTCCCCGCTCCGGCCTGTGGATTACTGCCGGGTTGTGGACAACCGGCTCCCCCCTGCGGCCACCGTGGCGTACTGCTCCCGCACCTCCCGGTAGCGCAGCAGCTCCGCCGCCACCGGCTCCAGCACCCGGGCCCGGCCGCACCCGGCCGCCGCCTGCCGCAGTCTGCGCTCGGCGTCCTGCCCGTACCTGCGCGCCGGCCCCCGGGCCGCGATCGAGCAGGACCATTCCACGAGCGGGCCGCCGATGATGCCCGCCACCATCAGCAGCACCGGCGGCAGCAGCCTCGGCTCCAGCACCCCGACGATCTGCCCGACCAGCCACAGCCCGCCGTAGATCTGCAGCAGGGTCATGGCCGCCTGGGCGAGCACCGCCGCCGGCCACCACCTGGGCCGCGGCGGTTTGACGCTCGGCACCGCGACCGCCGCCCCGAGGGTCACCGCGATCTCGTCCAGCGCCTCCGGCAGCCGCTCCGCGCCGCGCACCGCGGTCTCACGGACCGCCTGCGCCCACGGGTCGGGCAGTCCGGACACCGCCTCGTCGGCGACCGCCCGTACCGCCTGCTCCACCCGCTGACGCGCGGTCACCTCCTCCTCGACCGGGGCCTCGGGGACCGCCGGGCCGCGCCCGCCGATCGCCGCGAGGGCGGCCAGACCCGCCAGGGTGCGGGGTGCCCGGCGGCCCTCGTACCAGCGCCACAGCCGCAGCCACGGCGTCCCGCACGCCTTCCCGGCATTGCGCCGCCACGCGCGCTCGGCGGCGAGCCCGGCCGCGTAGGCCCCGACCGCCTCGGCGAGCCGGTCCTCGAACTCGGCGCGCGCCGCCTCCCCGATCTCCGGCCCGGGGTGCCCGTCGGCCACGTACAGCGGTCGCAGACGCACGGCCGCGCGGTCGACGTCGGCGGAGATGCGCCGGGTGGCCGCGCCCTTCTCCTGGGTGAACTGTCCGAGGAGCTCGCGCAGTTCCCCGACGCCCTCACCGGTGAGCGCGGACAGCCCGAGGACGGTGGCGCCGGGCTCACCGTGCTCGCCGAGGGCGATGCCGTCGTCGTCGAGGAGCCGGCGCAGGTCGTCCAGTACGAGGTCGGCGGCCTCCCCGGGCAGCCGGTCCACCTGGTTCAGGACGACGAAGGTCACCTCCGCGTGCCCGGCGAGCGGCCGCAGGTAGCGCTCGTGCAGCACGGCGTCCGCGTACTTCTCCGGATCCACCACCCACACCACGGCGTCGACCAGCGCCAGCACCCGGTCCACGTGGTCCCGGTGCGCGCCGACCGCCGAGTCCAGGTCGGGCAGGTCGACGAGGACCATCCCGCGCAGCGCCTCCGCCTCCGAGGTCTCGCGGGGCCGGCGCCGCAGCCGCCCCGGGATCTCCAGCCGGTCCAGCAGTCCGGCGGCTCCGTCCGACCAGCTGCACGCGATGGGCGCGGCGGTGGTCGGGCGGCGCAGCCCCATCTCGGAGATCTGCACACCGGCGAGTGAATTGAAGAGAGTGGACTTGCCACTTCCGGTGGCTCCGGCGATCGCGACGACCGTGTGCTGCGGCGACAGCCCACGGCGCGCGGCCGCCTCGTCCAGCACCCGCCCGGCCTCGGCGAGGGTCTTTCCGTCGAGCCTGGTCCGGGACAGGCCGACCAGCTGGCGCAGCGCGTCGAGGCGCAGCCGCAGGGCCTGCCCCTCGGGACTGAGCGGGGGCGCGGTCGACTTGCCGCCGTCACTGCCCGCGCCGGAGACGGCCCGTACAAGGGCCTCGTCGCCCTCGTCGCCCTCGTACCCGTCGTCCCCCTCCCCGTCCTCGTTCCCGTCCACGGCCCGGGGGCGCGAGCGCGCGATGAGTCCGTCGTCCCAGCGGTCGTCGGTGCGGTCGGTCAGGGCGGTCACCGCGTCACCTCTCCTTCTGCAGTACGGACAGCGCGGCAATCAGCTCGGCCTGTGGTTCCGGGGTCACTTCGAGCGCCTCCAGCGGGGCGAGCCGGCGGTCGCGTTCGGCACGCAGCACCTGGTCGAGGTGGTCGCCGACCAGTTCCCCGCCCCGGTCGCGCAGCCGCAGGGCGGCCTGCGCGCCGATCCGTTCGGCGAGCTTCTCCCCTGCGGGCCGGGCCCGTTTGCCGCCGAGGAGGGCGGCGACGAGCAGGGCGGCCACGCCGTCGGGGTCGGGTGCGGGCTGCCGGTCGCTCTTGGCCACCTCCTCCTCGGCGAGTTCCTCCAGGACCCGCCGCCAGCGGCGTACGGCCATGCCGATGCGCTCTCCCGCCTCCCGGTCGGGCGCGGGCAGCGAGACCGCGCCGGCGGCCGGCTCGCGCCGCCAGGCCTCGGCGATGCGCTCGTCGGCGGCGGCGACGGCGCACTGGAGGAGCGCGGCGAGTGATTCGGCGAGCGAGTCGAGCAGTTCGTCGGCGCTCGTGTCGAGCGGGTAGCCGCGCCACCGGGTCAGCGCGTCCCCGGCCAGTACGGCGCCGTGGTCGAGGCGGCCCCGGACCCGCTTGCCCTCCCGTTTGTACGCGTCCTCGACGGCCGAGGTCAGCCGTACCGCGGCGGCGTGCTGGGCGGCGACGGCGGAGGCGAGCTCCGGCATCCGGCGCTTGAGGGAGTCCAGCGCGCCGAGCGCGGTGCGCCCGACGGCGTACTGCCGGGCGGCCGGGTCCTGCGCGTGGTGGGCGAGCCAGGCGAACAGCGGGGCGACGGCACTGGCCGGCAGCAGCCCGCCCCCGCCGGTGGATTCGGGCAGCTCCGGGACGGTGAACCGCGGTACGTCGCCCAGCCCGGCCTTGGTGAGCAGGGCCCCGTACTGCCGCGAGACCTCGGCGAGCACCTGGTGCGGAACCCGGTCGAGGACGGTGATGAGGGTGGCCCTGTACTGCTTGGCGGTGCGCAGCAGGTGCCAGGGGACGGCGTCGGCGTACCGCGAGGCGGTGGTGACCATCACCCAGACGTCGGCGGCGCAGATGAGTTGGGCGGCCAGCGTCCGGTTCTCGACCACCAGGGAGTCGATGTCGGGGGCGTCGAGGATGGCGAGCCCGCGCGGCAGGCTGGAAACGGTCTCGATCCGCATCTCGCGGGTCGCGTGGGTGTCGGCCGGTCCGCGGTCGCGGGCCCGGGGTCTGGCGGCGGGGGGCACCTCCTCCTCGCCGTGCGGCACCCAGACCCGCATCAGGTCGGGCAGTACGCGCATGCCGGCGAACCAGTGGTGGTCATCCGGATGGCAGACGAGCACCGGTGTGCGCGTGGTCGGGCGCAGCACCCCGGCTTCGCTGACCTGTCGGCCGACGAGGGAGTTGACGAGGGTGGACTTACCGGCCCCGGTGGACCCGCCGACGACGGCGAGCATCGGCGCCTCGGGCGCCTTCAGCCGGGGGACGAGGTAGTCGTCGAGCTGCGCGAGCAGCTCGGCTCTGGTCTGGCGGGCGCGCGGAGCGCCGGGCAGGGGCAGCGGCAGACGCACGGACGCGACCCGGTCGCGCAGGGCGGACAGGGCATCGAGCAGCTGAGGCCGAACATCCAAGGTCACCACATGCGAAGAATGCCCAATTTGGGACCATTTTTGAAGCTTATACGTCCTCTGCGCGCCGACCGCGACTCCAGTGGGACATTCTGGGCACGACGGACGAGTGGGGCGCAGGCATAACGAGTGCACAACACCAGGGGCGCCGCGGCGCAAAAGCGATGCGAGAATCGCACCTGCCTGCGATTATCGGGACCGCTTCACCGAACCTCCACATCGTGGCTCGCGGGTGAAGCAACCGGGACAAGGCGACCGGAGCCCTATCCTTGACCCGGCACGGACCTCAGCCCCACCCCCACCGGGGGCTCCAGGCCCACCAAGGCCGCCTTCCGGCCCCCGTAGCTCAGTGGATAGAGCAGGTGCCTTCTAAGCACTTGGCCGCAGGTTCGAGTCCTGCCGGGGGCACTCCTCACGTCCCACCTCAAGCCCTCCCTCCGGGGAGGGCTTTCGTGCGCGTCGGCTCCGCCGGACCCGCCCCGGAGCACGGCAACTCGCCCTAGATGTCCCGCGCCGGGCGGTACTTGTAGTACGTCAGGAACATGTCCACCCCGGTCTCGCTCAAGGCTGTGGTGGTCTCCTGGGGCAGGCCCACGCCGTAGGCGCTGTGGATCAGGTGCGGGTAGAGCACCAGTGAGTAGAACTGGATGATGGCGACCTCGACGTCCGGCATGTCGAGGCGGCCCTCCGCGATGAGCCGCTCGAAGGTGTCGAGCAGGGCCGGACGGACCCGGTCGGGGCCGCTCCGCTTCCAGGCCAGGCCCAGTTCGGGGAAGCGGACGGTCTCGTTGACCACCAGGTGGCGCAGCGCCATCACGTCGGGCCGGATCATGCCCTTCACCCAGGCCTCGGCGGTCCACACCAGCGCGGTGCGGAGGTCGTCGATGTCCTCCAGGCGGGCGGCGGTGCCTTCGACGGCCGCACCCAGGGCCTCTTCGAGGGCGTCCCCGATGACGGCCAGGAAGAGCGCGTCCTTGTTCCCGAAGTGGTTGTAGACGGTCACCTTGGAGACTCCGGCCTCCGCGGCGATGGTGTCCATGCCGACCTTGAAGCCGTCCCGCACGAAGGCCGTTCGCGCGGCCCTGACGATCGCCAGCCGCTTGCGGGCGGCCCGGTCGCCCGTCGGTACCCGCGGGGTCTCTTCCATCACCGCTCCGCCCGCCTTCGCATTCTCGACCCGTCCCCCACCGGTCGGGCGCCAGCCTAGCAGCCCCTGAACTGATCAGTTGAGTTCATATGAACCGACCTGTACAGTTCAAACGCGCCAAGTCCCACGGGGGTGGGCTGGGCGCCCCACCTCGGCCGGAGGGACCCCGGCGGCACGTCGCTCCGTTCGGCCCGTTCGAGGCCGCAGCGGGCCACCAGCTGCCGCTCCGCGCCGAGGACGTGGACATGGACGTGGACGCCGACGCGCACCGGTTCGGGCGACCGGCCGATCTGCGGACGCGCGCTCCGCGACCCCTAGCCCGAGCCGCCGCGCATCCATCTCGCCCCGCTCCGCCACGAGTTCGCCGGACACCGCGGTCGCGGGCCGCTACGCCATCGACGCCATGAACCTGGACATCGCCGGCGACGAGTACATCGTCACGGAGGGCGGGCTGACGGGGCAGCGCGGCCTGTTCGGCCGGGACGACGGGGGCACGGTCGTGGGCATCGACCTGGCGGGCCGGCTCTTCGGCCGCGTCCCGGCCGCGTCCCGGCCGCATCCCGGCGCACGTCCCGACCACGTCCCGGCCTCCGTACCCCGACCGACTTGCGGGAAGGCCGGGGATGCGGTTGCGTCGAAGGAGTGGGTACGTGGTTTCCGTCTCCCCTGGGTTGGGGGTGAGCCATCGTGCTGTTCACCCATCGCGCGGAGGCCGGCGAGAAGCTCGCCGAGGCACTCCGGCACCTGAAGGGGGAAGATCCCGTCGTACTGGGCCTGCCCCGCGGCGGAGTCCCGGTCGCCTACCGGGTGGCCCGCGCGCTCGGCGCCCCGCTCGATGTGATCGTGGTGCGCAAGCTCGGCGTCCCCCACCACCGTGAGCTGGGCTTCGGCGCCATCGGCGAGGGCGGCGTACGCGTCATCAGCGAGGACATCGTCCGCGGCAGCCGCCTGGGTCCGCAGGACATCGAGGCGGTCGAGCACGCCGAGGAGGCGGAGCTCACCCGGCGGGCCACGAGGTTCCGCGGGGACCGGCCGCGGGTGCCCCTGGAGGGCCGGACCGTGATCGTCGTGGACGACGGGATCGCGACCGGGGCCACGGCCGCCGCCGCGTGCGAGGTCGTACGGGCGCAGGGCGCGGCGCGCGTGGTGCTGGCCGTTCCGGTGGCCCCGCCGGACGCGGTCGCCCGGTTGGGCTCGGCGGCCGACGAGGTGGTGTGCCTGGCCACACCGCACGCCTTCCGTGCCGTCGGCGAGTGGTACCAGGACTTCACCCAGACCTCCGACGAGGAGGTCGTCTTCCTGCTGGCGCGGGCGGCGGCCGACCCCGTCGGCCGCCCGCCCGTCCGGGCCGCCGAGGTCGAGGTGGACGCCGGTGGCCTCGTCCTGACCGGGGACCTCGCCCTGCCGGAGGGCGCCGGGGCGGTCGTGGTGTTCGCGCACGGTTCCGGCAGCAGCCGCCACAGCCCGCGCAACCGGTCGGTGGCCGCGGACCTCAACCGGGCGGGCCTGGCCACGCTCCTCCTCGACCTGCTCACGCCCGACGAGGAGGCCGACCGGGCCAACGTCTTCGACATAGAGACCCTGGCCGGGCGGCTCGCGGACGCCACCGCCTGGCTGCGCCGCCGCGAGTCCCTCCCGACGGGCTGGTTCGGGGCGAGCACCGGGGCGTCGGCTGCGCTGTGGGCGGCCGGGGAGGCGGGCGCGGAGATCGGCGCCGTGGTGTCCCGCGGTGGCCGGCCGGACCTGGCCGGTGCGCGGCTGGCCGCCGTACGGGCTCCCACGCTGCTGATCGTGGGCGGCCGGGACTCGACGGTGCTCGACCTCAATCGCCGGGCCCAGCGTGAGCTGCGCTGCGAGAACCGGCTGGAGATCGTCCCGGGGGCCACCCACCTCTTCGAGGAGCCGGGGGCCCTGGACGAGGTGGCCGGCCTGGCCCGCGACTGGTTCACCCGCCACCTGGTGCCGTCGTAGACCGGGTCGGTCGTCCGGGCGCGCGGTGGCGCGGTGGCGCGACAGCGGCGGCCCGCGCGACCATGAGGGGATGGAGCAGGCGTCGGTGCAGGATGTCAGCACCCCGGGCCGCATCGCGTCGCCCGGTGAGGGCATCGGGCCGGACGAGCTGGCGCTCGCGGCCCGCAACCACGGGCTTCCGCTGGAGGCCCTGCGCTACGAGGTCACACCGCCCGGACTGCACTACGTCCTGGTCCACTACGACATACCCGCCGCCGACCCGGCCGGATGGTCCCTCACCGTCGGCGGCCGGGTCCGTACCCCGCTGACCCTGGACCTCGACGCCCTGCGCGCGTTCCCCTCGGTCACCCACCGCGTCACCATGGAGTGCGCGGGCAACGGCCGGGCCCGCCTGACGCCCCGGCCGGTCAGCCAGCCGTGGCTGGTCGAGGCGGTGGGCACCGCCGACTGGACGGGCGTACCGCTGCGTCTGGTGCTCGACGGGGCCGGGGTGCGGCCGGACGCCGTCGAGGCCGTGTTCACCGGCGCCGACCACGGGGTCGAACGCGGTGTCGAGCAGGACTACCGGCGCAGCCTGCCGGTGGCCGCCGCCACCGGCGACGACCCCGAGGTGCTGATCGCCTACGCCATGAACGGGCTGCCGCTGCCTCCGCAGCACGGGTGTCCGCTGCGGCTGGTCGTACCCGGCTGGTACGGCATGGCGCACGTCAAGTGGCTGCGCGAGATCACCCTCGTCGACGCACCGTTCACCGGATTCCAGCAAGCCGTGGCCTACCGCTACCGGCGGGCCGCCGACGATCCGGACGACCCCGGCGAGCCGGTCACCCGGATCGCACCGCGCGCCTTGATGGTCCCGCCCGGTTTCCCCGACTTCATGTCCCGCACCCGTGTCGTGCGTCCCGGCCCCGTACGCCTGGAGGGGCGGGCCTGGTCCGGCCACGGGGCCGTCGAACGGGTGGAGGTGAGCGCCGACGGGGGCCGCTCCTGGACCCGGGCCGAGGTCGCGCCGCCGGGGCCGCACCGGTGGGCGTGGCAGGCCTGGTCCTGTGTCTGGGCGGCGGCGCCGGGCCGCCACTCGCTCACCGTCCGCGCCACGGACGCCGAGGGCGGTACGCAGCCCCTCGAACAGCCCTGGAACCGGGGCGGTTTCGGCAACAACCTGGTCCAGCACGTCCCGGTCCTGTGCTGCTGACAGGGGGGACGACGGCGGACCGCGGGGCGCCGTCAGCCGAAGCGGCCTTCGACGTAGTCGGCGGTGCGCTGGTTGCCATCCACCCATGGCCGCGGGCATGACGATCCACGGGACGTAGGGCAGTTCGACACACGGATGGGTGAGGCGGAGACGGAGAACGTGTGAACGAGAGGAGGGGGCGTGTGTGGGCCCTGTGATCCCTAGGAAATTCCGAGGAGTCGCACCGCTTGGTAGTAGGTCCACGCGGTGCCGTCGCAGGAGCTCCTGCGGGAGCCCGAGTACTGCGCGCAGACCCGCTTCAGGTCCGCGTGGAACGCCAGGTCCAGCCGGGTCTTGGCGGCCGGAAACAGCCCTGCCGCGCGGTGGTTGCGGTACCCGAAGTCGTGGCGCGCGCAGGCGTCCGCGAAGGGGAAGCCGAAGGGGTTGTCGGGGGACGAGGTGCAGTGGTCCGTCGACCAGTCGAAGCCGTACGCCGCCCAGGCCGCGCGGTGCTCGCGGGCCTCGGCCCATTCGTGGTAGCTGGCGGCGCTGGTCTGCGTCCAGCGGCTCAGCACCTGCGGTTTGTCGGCCGGGACCTGCGGCGTCGCCCAGGCCGCCGGGGCGAGGGCGAGCACCGCGGTGGCGGTGGCGGTGGCGAGAGCAGGGACGAGAGCGGGGACGAGGCGGCGACGGCGCATGGGGTTCCTCGGTGCCGGGGCGGACGGGTCACCTCCGGCCAACTCCCGCGGGCACCGCGCGGTTACTGCGCGTCGGCGGAACCGGACCCGGCCCCCTCCCAGGTATGAGCCCGTATGGGACCTGCGGCGCATTTCAGGTTCGTCCTGAGGAGGGACGCGCGGCGGAGCCCGCCCGCCGAGACTGGAAGGCATGAACCGCCGCCCGCTCGTCGTCGCCGCAGCCACCGTGGGAGTCCTCGCCACCGCCGCCTTCGCGCTGCCCAATCTGCCGCCCAACCCCGTGACCGACACGATCGACAGCAAGGTGTACAAGGAGAAGGGCAAGCGCTTCGCGAGCGCCGCCGACGCCCCCACGCGGGAGAAGGCGCCGTTCGCCCTGCCGTCCTGGATACCCAAGGACGCCACCGACGTCCGCATACGGGTGCGCACGAGCGGCGAGGCCCGGCTGATCCGGTTCACCCTCGGCGCGACCCCGCTGGACGGCCCCCAGTGCGGCGCCGGCACGCCGAAGCCGGTGGGTGCCGCCCCGGATCTGCACGCCAAATGGTGGCCTGGCAGCCTGCGGGACGGTGTGCGGTCCGAGTGCCGGGGTGCCCACCAGTACCAGGTCGTGGTGCGCGGCAAGCGGGTCTACGCCTGGACGGACGGCACCCCGTCCCCGGGCTCCGCGGGGCTCCGGGACGGCGCCGTCTCCGCCCCCCGGACCCAGGGCTGACCCTTGGCACGCCCTGCGGGCCAGGCGGGCCGGGCGGGCCGGGCGGGCCGGGCGGGCCGGGCAGGGCCAGGACCGCTCAGTCGCGGGCCAGTGCCTCCGCGGTGGCCCGGGCGAAGCCGTCCGGGTTGTCGAGCATGATGTTGTGCCCGCAGTCGGGGACGGACACCACGGCCACGCCCGAGGCCTGGAGGGCTTCGGCGCCCGGGAGCGGGCCGTCGGCCTCGGGCAGCAGGTAGGTGCGCGGGATCTTCGACTCCAGCAGCAGCTCACGCATGGTGGGCGTGGTGCCGGCGGCCAGGTGGACGGCCGTGCGGTACAGGGCGGTTCGGCCGGCCAGCCGCATCGTGGACCACCAGTGCGTGCCGACCCTGTCCCGTACTTCGGCCCAGCCCCCGGCCAGGAACTCCTCCTCGGTGTAGGAGGCGATCCCGCTGCTGCCCGGCATGACGGGACCGGGCGGCTGCGGATCGAGGTTGGCGTCGACGAGCACCAGCCGGGACACCAGGTGGGGGTGCCGGTCCGCGAGCACGATGGCCACGGCCCCGCCCATGCTGTGCGCGATCAACTCGGCGCCCTCGACACCGGCCTCGGTGAGGGCGGCCGCCAGCGCGTCGGCATGCGCTTCGAGCGTGTAGCCGAACCCTTCGGGCCGGTCGCTGTGCCCGTGGCCCAGCAGATCGACGAGCAGTGAACGCCGCCCCGCCAGCAGCGGATGGGTGGCGCTCGCCGCGAAGTAGGCGGGCGAGGTGGATCCGAGCCCGTGCACGTACACCCGGGCCGGCTCCTCCCCCGCCAGCTCGACCCAGCGGATCCGGTCGCCCTCGGGCGTGACCACGGCGTTCCTCACGATGTTCCCCCTCAAGTGGTACGACAGCACTCTTCGACAGCCGGAACAGGCTAGACGGCCTGGGTGCTGCCCCGGGGCGGGGGTGTGCGGCGGCCGCCACGCCGTGCCGGACATCGGCTGACCATCCGTCATGTGCGCACTATCGTGGCCGCCATGGACATCCGCCGGGCCCTCACCCCCGCCGAGCTCACAGCCGCCGAGTCCCTCTTCGACGGGCCTGCCCGCACGGAGTGGTCCGAGCGCTTCCTCGCCGCCCAGGGACACGTGATGCTCATCGCCTACGTCGACGGCGTGCCCGCCGGGATGGTCTCCGGCATCGAGATGAGCCACCCCGACAAGGGCACCGAGATGTGCCTGTACGAGCTCTCCGTGGACGAGGGGTACCGCCGTCGCGGCATCGGCCGCGACCTGACCCTGGCGCTCGCCGAGGAGGCGAAGGCCCGCGGCTGCTACGGCATGTGGGTGGGGGTCGACACCGACAACGAGGCCGCTCTGGCCACCTACGACGCCGCCGGTGCCCGTGACGAAGGTGTCTTCTCGATGCGCGGCTGGCCCCTCGCCCCGTAGCCGGGACGCCCCGCCCCGCCCGGCGCTCCGCGTGCCGCCTCCCCGGCAACCTCCGGCCCCTGCCCGGCGCTTAGGGTGTTCGCTGGTCGGCCCATCGGTCGACCAGGGGATCGGGGGGAGGCGCATGAACAGCGCGACCGAGGTGTTCGAGCCGCTGCGGGCGGACGATCCGTCCACCGTGGCCGGATACCGCATCGCGGCCCGGCTCGGCGCGGGCGGCATGGGCCGCGTCTACCTGTCGCACACCCAGGGCGGGCGGCCGGTGGCGATCAAGGTCGTGCGCCCGGAACTGGCCGAGGATCCGGCGTTCCGACGGCGGTTCCGCCGTGAGGTGGAGGCCGCCCGGCGGGTCCGGGGCGCGTACACCGCCGAACTGATCGACGCCGACGCGGACGCGACGCCGCCCTGGCTGGCCACCCTCTACGTACCCGGGCCCTCGCTGTCGCAGGCCGTGGCCCGCCGCGGCCCGCTGCCCCTGCCCGCCGTGCTGTGGCTGACGGCGGGTGTGGCCGAGGCCCTGCAGGCCATCCACGGCGCGGGCATCGTGCACCGCGACCTGAAGCCGTCGAACGTGCTGCTGGCCGCCGACGGGCCCCGTGTCATCGACTTCGGCATCTCGCTGGCGTCCGACACCACCGCCCATACCGCCACGGGCGCCACCATCGGCACGCCCCAGTACATGTCCCCCGAGCAGGCGTCGGCGGGTGAGGTCACCGCGGCCGCCGACGTCTTCGCGCTGGGCCAGACGGCTGCGTTCGCCGCGCTGGGCGAGCCGCTGTACGGCACCGGCCCCTCCGCGACCGTGCTGTACCGGATCGTGCACTCCGAGCCCGACCTGTCCCGGCTGCCGCAGGAGCTGCGCCCGCTGATCGCCCGGTGCCTGGCCACCGATCCGCGGGAGCGGGCCACCCCCGCGGAGATCGTGGCCTGGTGCCGGACGCAACTGGGCGAGGACGCCGACGCGGACGGCGGCCCGGCGCTCTGGCGCGAGGTGACCGGACCGGAGCCGACGGTCCCGGAGCCCCTGCCCGAGCCGGTGCCCGCGCCGACCCCTGAGCTGGTACCGGCACCCACCCCGTCGGCCGCCCCGGTCCCCGGCTCTCCGCACACGATGCGCCAGGTGTGGCAGCCTCCGCAGCTTCCGGAGCCAGCGGCTCCGGAAGGGCCGGAGCAGCGGCGCAAGCGCCGGCGGCGCACCGCGCTGCTCACCGCCGCGTCGGTGACGGTGGTCGCCGTACTGCTGGGCGGGCTCTGGGTGGCCGCCGACCGGGCGGCGGACGGTCTGCGCGACCGGGCGAAGTCCCCGACGCCCGGGGGAACACCGGCGGGTGGGGCCCGCTCGGCGAGCGGCGACCCGGCCCGGGGAGCCGCCGGATCCGCTTCGAAGCCGAGCCAGAACCCGAGCCAGAACCCGAGTCCGAGTCCGAGCCCGTCCGCGAGCGCACCCCCGAGGGCCATCCCCTACCCCGGGTTGACCCTGAACGAGGAGAACTCGGTCGGCATCAAGGAACCGGTCCAGCGTGCCAATCGCGCCGGGGACCTCCGCCTCGACTGCGAGGAGACGGGCTGCAGGCTGGAGAGCGATACCAGTGTGATCAGCCTCTTGTCGGGCGAACCGCACGGCTCCCTCGACTCCTGCCGGACCGCCCTCGGAACCAGGTCCACGAGAAGCCAGTCATTGTCCCAGGCGGCGGCCGGCAGCGAGCTCTGCGTCAAGCACCAGTCGGGGGACATCGCGCTGCTCGTACTCACGCTCAAGTCGACTCCGTGGATGCGGGAACTGCCGGGCTCCCTGAGGGCGGACATGACGGTCTGGCGCGCGGCCTGACGGAGCGGTCGGCCGCTCGGGCACAGCCGGCCGTCGGGCCGGGCGTCGGGCCGGGCGTCGGGCCGGGCCCGGATACGCCCGCGCGGCGGCGTGTCGTGCGCCCACCCGGCGCACCCTCCGCGCGCCCGCGCCTCCGCACGCGGACCATCGGCCGCATGACCGCATTCGCCGCGCTCCTCCCCGCCGCCGCCCTCCTCGCGGCGGCCACCACGGCCACCACAGCCGCCACACCCGTTACGGACGCCCCTCCGGCTCCCCGCTCCGGCACCGCCCCCTACGTCGTCGTCCTCAAGGACACCACCTCCCGCGCCCCGACCCGCGCCCTGGCCGCCGCGGCCGTGGACGCCGGCGACGAAGTCGGCCCCGTCTACGACGCCGCCCTGAACGGCTTCGCCGTCCGCACCACCGCCGCCCGGGCCGCCGCCCTGGCCGCCGACCCCCGGGTGGCCTCGGTGGAGCCGGACGCGGAGTTCCACACGACCGACACCCCCGGAGCCACCGACAACCCGGAACCGCAGATGGCGCCGCAGGCTCCCGCGCCCTGGTCCCTCGACCGCATCGACCAGCGCGAACTCCCGCTCGACGGCTCGTACACGTACCCCGGCAGGGCCGAGGGCGTCACCGTCTACGTCGTCGACACCGGCATCAACACCGGTCACCTGGAATTCGGCGGCCGCGCCCGCTTCGGCTACAACGCGGTCTTCCTCGGCAGCTCCCGCGACTGCAGCGGCCACGGCACGCACGTCGCGGCGACCGTGGGCGGGGAGACGTACGGGGTGGCCAAGGGGGTCTCGCTCGTCGGGGTGAAGGTGGCCGACTGCGACGGCTCCGCGTCCCTCTCGGCGATCCTGAAGGGTCTCGACTGGGTGGTGAAGGACGCCGCCAAGGCTCCTGCCACCCCGGCCGTGGCCAACATGAGCATGGGCGGCACCCGCAGCTACGCCCTCGAGACGGCCGTGGTCCGGGCCGTGTCCGCCGGGATCACCTTCACCGCGGCCGCCGGGAACGAAGGCAAGGACGCCTGCGGGGGCTCCCCGGCCTCCGTCCCGCAGGCCATCACGGTCGCCGCGACCGACGCCGAGGACCGGCGGGCGCCGTTCTCCAACCACGGTTCCTGCGTGGACCTCTCGGCTCCGGGCGTGGGCATCACCTCGGCCTGGAAGGACTCCACCACCGCCACGGCCCGCGCCTCCGGCACCTCGATGGCCGCCCCGCACGTGGCCGGGGTGGCCGCTCTCATCCTGGCGCGCGGTACGGCGCGCACCCCGGCGCAGGTGACCGCGGAACTGCTGCACAGCGCCGTGTCCGACCGGATCTCCGGGCTCCCGGCCGGCACCCCGAACCTGCTGCTCCACACCCCCACCGGGCGCTAGTACCACCCCTGCCCAGGCACCCCGACCGGTCGGTATCCGATGGGCCATCAGACCTCCCCTGATGGCCCATCAATTTCTGTGTGCTTCGGGCGAAAGCAAGTCATTGACTTCTCATCACGGCGACGCGTCAATATCGGCCACCGCACCGGCTCGGCCTCCCCCACACAGCGGGTGGGGGGAGGGGTTCGTCATGACGAAGGAGTCGCGACCCAGTGAGTACGAGAACGTATCGACGAAGAGTACTGGCCGGGGCGGGAGCCCTGTCTCTGGCCCTGACGGGCGGCGTGGTGGCCCTGACGGGATCCGCGCAGGCCGCGACCAAGACCACGGCTGTCTTCGAGAACTGCGACGCCCCGGCGCCGCAGCCGGACGGCTCGGGCAACCAGAACTGGACGGTCACCCTGCCCGACGGCGCCAAGGCCGGCGACGTCGTCCCGATCACGATCGACCCGGGCGCGAGCCCGCTGATCCCCGGGTTCTCCGTCACCACGGTGAACACCTCCAAGATCACCCTCAAGGTCGGGACCACCACCCAGGTGGTCACCAGCCCGCCGGAGACCGTCTCGGTCATCGCCGGGCAGCCGCTCGACCCCAAGGCGTTCTCCGGCACCATCAAGATCCCGGACGGCACCGAGGGCACGACCGTCCAGGTGGCCCTCGACCTGGCGGTGACCGACGCGGACCTCTCCGGTTCGGTCTTCACCACCACCTGCACCCCGGCGCCGCGCCCGAGTGCCTCGCTCGGCTCGGTCGCGGTCGAGGCCCTGCCCAAGGACCCGATCACCACGAAGCTGACGCCCAACAGCGGCCCGGCGGGCACCGCCGTCGCCGTGACCGGCGCCAACTTCCCGGCCGGTGCGGTCACCTGCTCCGCCCTGCTCGCGGGTGCGGTGACCGGTGACACCGGTGCGGGCACGGCCGACGCGTCCGGCGCGGCCACCTGCAACATCACGGTCACCAAGAAGGCCGACGCGATCAGGATCGACGGTTCGATCACCCCGTACAAGGCCTTCGTGTTCCTGGAGGAGCAGGCCGGTGTGAAGAACCCGGTCGACGTCGAGGTCCTGCCCGGCCCGCTGGCCCTCGGCCCGAAGGACGGCCAGCCGGCCGTCAGCTTCGGCGCGGTCACCATCAACGGCAAGGCCCAGTCGGTGGTCGGCGTCTTCAACGCCGCGACCGTCCAGGACTTCCGCGGCGGTTCGCTCGGCTGGGACGTGACGGCGACGCGTACGCCGTTCCTGAACCAGACGACCGGCCACTCGATGGCGAAGGCGCAGATCGGCATCCAGCCGTCCTGCACCGTCACCAACCCGGACAGCCCGAGCACCTGCACCGCGGGCACGCCCGGCGCGATCTCCGACGTCCCGATGAAGGTGGCCTCCCAGGCCGCCGGCGGGGACGAGCTGACCGGCGGTGAGTTCGCCGTCGGCGGTGCCGGAATGATCCAGCTCCCGCCCTTCATGTTCGCGGACACCTACCAGACGGTCGTGACCTTCTCGATCGCCTGACCCGTACGGCCGCTCGGCCCAGGGTGGTGCGGCGCTGCGGCGCCGCACCACCCCTTTCCCCTTTCCGCGCCCACTGGAGACCGCCCATGCGCACGCGTACCCGCAGCCGCACCCGCAGCCGCACCCTCCCCCTCCTGTACGGTCTGCTCCTCGGCCTGCTGCTCGGCGGCGCGGGCCTGCTGCCGGCCACCGCGGCGAGCGCCGCGGACAACGGCACGTGGGGGGTGTTCCCGACGCCCGCGGCCGGTGCGGCGATGACCGACCGGGCGTACTTCTTCCACCAGGGCGCGGCCGGGAGCACGCTGAGCGACAGCGTGACGATCGTGAACTCCTCCGACAAGGAGCTGACGTTCCAGGTCTTCGCCACCGACGCCGTGAACACCCCGGCGGGCGGCGCCTTCGCGCTGCTGCCGGTGGAGACGAAGCCGAAGGACGTCGGTGCGTGGGTCACGCTGGCGCCGGAGACCGCGAGCACCGTCACCGTGCCGGCCAAGGGCCGCAAGGACATCCCGTTCACCGTGAAGGTCCCGGCGGACGCGACGCCCGGTGACCACGTCGGCGGGATCGTCGCCCTGGGCACCGCCGTCGAGGGCGTGCAGCAGGAGGGCAAGGTCCAGGTCGGGGTGAAGCGCTCGGTGGGCGCCCGGCTGTACTTCCGGGTGCCGGGGCCGATCACGGCGGGGCTGAGCGTGGAGGACGTACGGGTCAGCCGCTCGGCGCCGCTGCTGCCCTGGGTGCGCGACGCCCGCGCCACGATCTCGTACGCGCTGGTCAACCGGGGCAACGTGGTCGTCGAGCCCAAGGTGGCGGTGTCCGCCGAGGGGCTGTTCGGGCGCGAGGTGCTGGACCGGCCCGCCCGCGAGCTGAAGCTGTCCCTGCTGCCCGGGCAGCGGATCGAACTGACCGAACCGTGGCCGGACGCCCCCCAGTCGGACTGGGTGACCGTCAAGATCACGGCGGGCGCGGCGGCCCACCCCGATCTGCTCTCGGAGTCCGGCACCGACTTCGTCGCCGTACCCTGGCCGGCCGTGGGCCTGCTCCTGGTACTGGCGGGCGCGGGCGCCACGGTGTGGGTGCTGCGCCGCCGTCGCCGCGCGGCGGGCGCACAGCCGCAGCCCGTACCGGACCTGGCCCGGACGCACTGACCGCTGCCGATGCCGCCACCGATGCCCGCGAACGACGCCGTACGGCGCGGAGCGACAGCGGCCCCCGGCCGGGGGAAGGTGGCCGGGGGCTGCTGGGACCTACGGGGGCGGGGCGGGTCAGTGGTTGCGGGGGAAGCCCAGGTCCACGCCGAGGTGGCCCTCGGAGGGGTCCGGCCAGCGGGTCGTGACGACCTTGCCGCGGGTGTAGAAGTGGATGCCGTCGTTGCCGTAGATGTGGTGGTCGCCGAAGAGCGAGTCCTTCCAGCCGCCGAAGGAGTGGTAGCCCACCGGCACCGGGATCGGGACGTTGACGCCGACCATGCCGGCCTCGATCTCCAGCTGGAAGCGGCGGGCGGCGCCGCCGTCGCGGGTGAAGATCGCGGTGCCGTTGCCGAACGGCGAGGCGTTGATGAGGGCCACGCCCTCCTCGTAGGTCTCGGCGCGCAGCACGCACAGGACCGGGCCGAAGATCTCGTCGCGGTAGGCGTCGGAGTCGGTCTTCACGTGGTCCAGCAGGGACAGGCCGATCCAGTGGCCGTTCTCGTTGCCCTCGACCGTGAAGCCGGTGCCGTCGAGGACGACCTCCGCACCCTGGTCGGCCGCGCCCTTGACGTACGAGGCGACCTTGTCGCGGTGGGCTGCGGTGATCAGCGGGCCCATCTCGGAGGTCGGGTCGTTGCCGGGACCGATCTTGATCTTCTCGGCGCGCTCGCGGATCTTCTCGACGAGCTCGTCGCCGATCGCGCCGACGGCCACGACGGCGGAGATCGCCATGCAGCGCTCACCGGCCGAGCCGTAGGCCGCGGACACGGCCGCGTCGGCGGCGGCGTCCAGGTCGGCGTCCGGCAGCACCAGCATGTGGTTCTTGGCGCCGCCCAGGGCCTGGACGCGCTTGCCGTTGGCCGAGGCGGTGGTGTGGATGTGGCGGGCGATCGGGGTCGAGCCGACGAAGGAGACGGCCGCGATACCGGGGTGGGCGAGCAGCGCGTCGACGGCCACCTTGTCGCCGTGGACCACGTTCAGCACGCCGTCCGGCAGACCGGCCTCGCTCGCCAGCTCGGCAAGCTTGTTGGCGGCCGACGGATCCTTCTCGCTCGGCTTGAGGATGAAGGTGTTTCCGCAGGCCACGGCCAGCGGGAACATCCACATCGGGACCATCGCCGGGAAGTTGAACGGGGTGATGCCCGCGACGACGCCCAGCGGCTGACGGATCGAGGAGACGTCCACCCGGTTGGAGACCGACGTGGACAGCTCACCCTTGAGCTGCGTGGTGATGCCGCAGGCCAGCTCGACGATCTCCAGGCCGCGGGCGACCTCGCCCAGCGCGTCCGAGTGGACCTTGCCGTGCTCGGCGGTGATCAGGGCGGCGATGGCGTCGCGGTTGGCGTCCAGCAGGGCGCGGTAGGCGAACAGCACCTTGGTGCGGGCGGCCAGCGAGGACTGGCCCCAGCTGAGGTAGGCCTCCCTGGCGACCTGTACCGCCGCGTCGACCTCGTCGGCCGAGGCGAGCGCTACCTGCGTGGTGACCTCGCCGGTGGCCGGGTCGGTGACCGGGCCGTAGTTGCCCGACGCGCCCTCGACGGTCTTGCCACCGATCCAGTGGTTGACGGTCTTCATTGCCTTGCTCCTTCACAGATGGCGACGTCGCTGCGCGGCTTGCCGGTCGTACTCTTCACGGGCCGTGGCAGCGGCCTTGCGGGTCGCGGTCTCGGCCACAGGAACATCCCACCACGCCTGTGCCGGGGGTGGGCCCGACACAGTGTCGGGCGTTCGGGTCTGTACGTAGACACATGTGGGTCGGGTCGCGAGGCGGGCCTCGGCGAGGGCTTCGCGCAGGTCACGCGTGGTGCGGGCGCGGATCACGGCCATTCCGAGGGAGCCCGCGTTGGCCGCGAGGTCCACCGGAAGGGGGTCCCCGGTGTATCCGGAGCCGGGCGCCCGGAAGCGGTACGCGGTGCCGAAGCCCTCGCCGCCCACCGCCCCCGACAGGCCGCCGATGGAGGCGTAGCCGTGGTTGTCGAGGATCACCACCTTGATCGGGATGCCCTCCTGGACGGCCGTGACGATCTCGGTCGGATTCATCAGGTACGTCCCGTCGCCGACCAGCGCCCACACCGGCCGGCCGGGTGCGGCCAGCGCCACGCCGATCGCCGCCGGGATCTCGTAGCCCATGCAGGAGTACCCGTACTCCACGTGGTACTGGTCCTGCGACCGGGCCCGCCACAGCTTGTGCAGGTCGCCGGGGAGGGAGCCGGCCGCATTGATCAGGATGTCGGTGTCGTCGACCAGGGCGTCGAGCAGCCCGAGCACCTGGGCCTGGGTCGGTGCGGCGTCCTCCGCCGCCTCCGGGACGGCGTAGGCCCGCTCGACGCGGCTCTCCCAGCGCCCGCGCTCCGCCGCGTACCGCGCCCCGTAGGCAGGGTCCGTGCGATGGCCTGCGAGGGCGCCCCGCAGCTCGTCGAGTCCCTCGCGGGCGTCGGCGACCAGGGGTAGGGCGGCGAGTTTGTGGGCGTCGTACGGGTCCAGGTTGAGTCCGACGAACCGGACGGCGGGGTTCTGGAAGAGGGTCGCGGAGGCGGTGGTGAAATCGGTCAGCCGGGTTCCGGCGGCGATGACGAGGTCGGCCTCCCGGGCGAGCGCGGCGGCGGTGGAGGTGCCGGTGTGACCGATCCCGCCCACGTCGGCGGGGTGCCCGTACGGGAGGACCCCCTTGCCCGCCTGGGTGACGGCCACCGGGATCCCCGTGGCCTCGGCGAAGGCGGCCAGCGCCGCACGGGCCTCGCTGTGCCGGATCCCGCCGCCGGCGACGATCAGCGGGCGCGCGGCGCCCCGTACGGCCTCGGCGGCGCGGGCCAGCTCGTGCCGGTCGGGCCGCGGCCGGCGCACGCCCCACACGCGCTCGGCGAAGAACTCCTCCGGCCAGTCGTACGCCTGTGCCTGCACGTCCTGCGGCAGCGCCAGGGTGACGGCGCCGGTCTGCACGGGGTCGGTGAGCACCCGTACGGCCTGGAGGGCGGCCGGGATCAGTGCCTCGGGGCGGGTGATCCGGTCGAAGTGGCGGGAGACGGGGCGCAGGGTGTCGTTGACGGAGATGTCCCCGGCGTACGGGACCTCCAGCTGCTGGAGCACGGGGTCGGCGGGCCGGGTGGCGAAGGTGTCGCCGGGCAGCAGGAGGACCGGGATCCGGTTGATGGTGGCGAGGGCGGCGCCGGTGACGAGGTTGGTGGCGCCGGGCCCGATGGAGGTGGTGACGGCGTGCGCGGAGAGGCGCCCGCACTGGCGGGCGTATCCGACGGCGGCGTGCACCATGGCCTGCTCGTTGCGGCCCTGGAGGAAGGGCATGGCCTCGGGCCCGCTCTCCAGGAGGGCCTGGCCGATGCCCGCCACGTTCCCGTGCCCGAAAATCCCCCAGGTGGCGGCGATCAGCCGGTGCCGGTGTCCGTCGCGCTCGGTGTACTGGCGGGACAGGAAGCGGACGAGCGCCTGCGCGACGGTGAGCCTCACCGGTGGTCCTCCGTTCGGGAGAAGGGCAGCCGGGGATCGACGTCCTGGCCGTCCCAGCTGCCGCGGATCCAGCCGTGGTCGGGGTGGTCCCGGATCAGCCACTCCCGGGTCGCGCCCGGTCCGGCCATCACGTTCAGGTAGTACATGTCGTGCCCGGGGGCGGCCATGGACGGCCCGTGCCAGCCGTCGGGGATCAGTACCGCGTCCCCGGTCCGCACCTCGGTGAGGATGTCGGTCTTCCCGGCCGGGGAGGGGGTGACGCGCTGGTAGCCGAGCCCGGGGGTGTCGCCGTGCGGGGCGATCTCGAAGTAGTAGATCTCCTCCAGACGGGACTCCTCGCCGGGGTGGTGCTCGTCGTGCTTGTGGGGCGGGTACGAGGACCAGTTCCCGCCGGGGGTGAGGACCTCGACGGCGATGAGCCGGTCGCAGTCGAAGCCGTCCGGGCCGGCGGCGGCGAAGTTGTTGACCTGGCGGGAGCACTGGCCCGCGCCGCGGAGCTCCACGGGGACCTTCCCGGCGGGCCCGTACCGGGCGGGGAGCCGCGTCTCGCACCGGGCCCCGGCGAGGGCGAACCGGCCGCCGGCGGCCGACCGGATCTCCGCGTCCGCGTCACGGGGCAGGTACGCGAAGTCACTGACCCCGTCGAACACCCCTGTCCGCCCGTGCAGTTGGAACACCTCCGGTCCGTTCCCGGGGCCCTGCCCCGGACCCCGCGCCTCAAACGCCGGCGAGGCTGGATCTGGCAGAGCCCGGCAGCGGACCTGGCATCCGCCCGACAGCGGGAGCACGATCCACTCCGACTCCCCGCACGCGTGCGCGTACGCCTCCCCCGGGGCCAGGTCGAGGACCATCAGCCTCGTCCACTCCATCCCCCACTCAGACACCACCGGCACGCCCCAGCACCTCCTCCACCTCGTGAGAGAACGGCATCGCCGCCGCGCACGCCAGCCGCGTGGCGACGATCGCCCCGGCCGCGTTCGCGTACCGCATCACCCGCTCCAGCTCCCACCCCGCCAGCAGCCCGTGGCACAGCGCCCCGCCGAACGCGTCCCCCGCGCCCAGCCCGTTGACCACCTCCACCGGCACCGGCGGGACCTCCGCCACCGTGCCGTCGCGGTGGACCGCCAGTACGCCCTCCGGACCGCGCTTGACCACCGCCAGTTCCACACCCGCCGCGAGCAGCGCCCGCGCCGCCGCATGCGGATCCGACTCGCCCGTGGCGATCTCGCACTCCTCCGCGTTCCCCACGGCCACCGTCGCCGACCGCAGCGCCCGCTCGTAGTACGGCCCGGGTTTCTCCCGCCACAGCATCGGCCGCCAGTCCAGGTCGAAGACCGTCGTCCCGGTCCGCGCGCGGGCCTCCAGCGCCGCCAGCGTCGCCGCCCGTGAGGGCTCCTCGCTCAGGCCCGTGCCCGTCATCCAGAACACACGGGCCGCCCGTACCGCCGCCAGGTCCACCTCGTCCGCCACGATCTGCAGATCCGGGGCCTTCGGCAGCCGGTAGAAGTACAGCGGGAAGTGGTCCGGCGGGAAGATCTCGCAGAAGGTGATGGGGGTCGGCAGCCCGGCGACCTCGGCGACCCACCGGTCGTCCACCCCGAACCCCCGCAGCTCGGAGCGCAGATACCCGCCGAAGGGGTCCGCTCCGGTACGGGTGATCACCGCCACCCGGCGTCCCAGCCGGGCCGCCGCGACGGCCACGTTGGTCGGGGAGCCGCCCAGGAACTTGCCGAACGTCTCCGCCTCGGCCAGTGGTATGCCCGTCGTCAACGGGTAGAGATCCACCCCGATCCGGCCCATCGTGATCAGGTCGAACGCGAACGGATCGCCGGTGCCGGTCACAGTCAGTCCTCCCATTGGTCCTCCACCCTAAGGTGGCCGTTATGACGTCCTCCCCGCCCGCGTTGACCCGTATCCGC
Source organism: Streptomyces xanthophaeus (assembly GCF_030440515.1). Classification (GTDB taxonomy): domain Bacteria; phylum Actinomycetota; class Actinomycetes; order Streptomycetales; family Streptomycetaceae; genus Streptomyces; species Streptomyces kutzneri. The sequence continues at coordinate 5,292,343 of NZ_CP076543.1, read as the reverse complement.
ATCGGTTCGGCTCCGGACTCCTGGGGTGTCTGGTTTCCCGACGACCCCCGGCAGACCCCGTGGGAACGCTTCCTCGACGAGGTCGCCGACGCCGGGTACGAGTGGATCGAGCTCGGCCCCTACGGTTATCTGCCCACCGATCCCGTCCGCCTCGCCGGGGAAACGGCCAAGCGCGGGCTGCGCGTCTCGGCCGGAACCGTCTTCACCGGACTCCATCACGGGCCCGCCGTGTGGGAGGACACCTGGGAGCACGTGTCGCGGATCGCGGCGCTCACCCAGGCCATGGGTGCGGCCCATCTCGTCGTCATCCCCTCCTTCTGGCGGGACGACAAGACCGGGGAGGTGCTGGAGGACCGCACCCTCACCCCCGCCCAATGGCGTGAACTGACCTCGCAGACCGAGCGCCTCGGCCGGGAGGTCCAGGACCGGTACGGGCTGCGGATCGTCGTCCACCCGCACGCCGACACCCACATCGACACCCCGGAGAACGTGGCCCGCTTCCTGGACGCCACCGACCCCGGGCTGGTCTCCCTCTGTCTGGACACGGGGCACTACGCGTACTGCGGCGGGGACAGCGTGCAGGCCGTGGAGACCTTCGGCGAGCGGATCGGCTACCTCCACCTCAAGCAGGTGGATCCGCGGATCCTCGCCGAAGTCGTCGCCGAGGAGCTGCCCTTCGGGCCGGCCGTGGGCCGCGGGGTGATGTGCGAACCGCCCTCGGGGGTGCCCGCGCTGGAACCGGTGCTCGCGGCGGCCCAGCGTCTGGACGTGGATCTGTTCGCCATCGTGGAGCAGGACATGTACCCCTGTCCGCCCGACCGGCCGCTGCCGATCGCCCGGCGGACCCGCGCCTACCTCCGCTCCTGCGGCGCCCGCTGACCCTTCGGAAGGAAGAGGAGTACGACATGAGCACGCTCGGCATCGCCGTCATCGGCACCGGGAAGATGGGCGCCGACCACGTCCGCCGGATCGGGCGGACGGTGGGCGGGGCCCGTGTGGTGGCCGTGGCCGACCCGGACGGTGACCGGGTCAAGGAGGTCGCGGGCACCCTGGAAGGGGCGACGGCACACACCGACCCGGCGGCCGCGATAGCCGCGCCCGGGGTCCAGGCCGTACTGATCGCCTCGCCCGGACCCGCCCACGAGGAGGCGATCCTGCACGCCCTGGAGCGGGAGCTGCCGGTGCTGTGCGAGAAGCCGCTGACCCCGGACCCGGCGGGGGCGCTGCGCGTCATGGAAGCCGAACAGCGAATGGGGCGGCGCCTGGTGCAGGTGGGGTTCATGCGGCGGTACGACGCCGAGTACGCCCGGCTGAAGGAGCTGCTGGACGCGGGCGGGATCGGGCGGCCCCTCTTCCTGCACTGCCGGCACCGCAATGCCTCCTCGCCGTCGTTCTTCACCAGCGACATGCTGATCAGCGACTCGGTGGTGCACGAGGTGGACGCGGCCCGGTGGCTGCTGGGGCAGGAGATCACCGCCGTCACCGTGCTCTCCCCGCGGCCCTCGGCGGCCGCTCCCGAGGGGCTGAGCGATCCCCGGCTGGTGCTGCTGGAGACCTCCGGCGGGGCCGTCGTCGACGTGGAGATCTTCGTCAACTGCGGTTTCGGCTACCAGGTGCAGTGCGAGGCCGTCGGCGAGGCGGGCAGCGCCCGGATCGGCGACGGGCACGCGATGGTGGTGCAGTCGGCGGGCCGGTGGGGCGGCGCCATCGACCAGGACTTCACGGTGCGCTTCGCCGATGCCTACGACCGCCAGCTGCGGAGCTGGGTGGCCGCGGCCGCGCGCGGCGGGGTGGCGGGGCCCGACGCCTGGGACGGCTACGCGGCGGCCGCCGTCTCCGAGGCCGGCCTCGCGGCGGCGCGCACCGGTGTACGGGCCGCCGTGGAGCTGACGGAACGGCCGGCCCTGTACCGCTGACGCCCCGCCAACTCCTCACCCGACCCCTGTGGCCCTCTTGTCACAGGGGTCCCCCTTCTGTCACACATGTCCGCATTACGCGGGTCTTCCGTCACAGAAGATCAACAGCCCCTCCCTTGTCGTCACTCCGTGTCGTTCCCCGGGCACAACCCGAGTGATCGTCAGTGTCCACGCGCCGGCTCCCCCGACGGCCTCCCGGCCGGCCCCGCGGCGTGGACAAGGAGGTGTCCAGCATGAGCGACCGACAGCTGTGGTCGTACAAGGAGATCGCTGCCCACATCCGGGTCCAGCCGGACACCGTGCGCTCCTACCGCAAGCACGGGCTGCTGCCCACACCCGACCATGTGGAGGGGGGCAAGCCCTACTGGTACGCCGATACCGTGCGGGCCTGGGTGGCCCGCCGGCCCGGGAACCGGGGCCGCCGCGAGGACTGACCACGACATCCCCCTAGGGGGTGTCTTGCCGATCATGCCGGGCTCGCTGGGCCTGGTGCCTGATCCGGCCTGATCGACAAGACACCCCCTAGGCGCCGGCTCCCACGGGTATCCGGTCCGGCTCCGGCGCCGGGGGCGCGGACTCGCCCTCGCTCAGGCCGAACCGCTCGTGCAGTCGGCGCAGCGGGGCGGGGGCCCACCAGGTGGCCCTTCCGGTCAGCTTCATCACCGCCGGAACCAGGAGGCTGCGGACGACCATGGCGTCCATGAGGACCGCCAGCGCGATCCCGAGCCCCAGCATCTTGGTGTTGGTCACCCGGGAGGTGCCGATCGCCACCATCACCACCGCCAGGATCACGGCCGCCGCGGTGATCAGCCCGCCGGTGCGGGCCAGCCCGGTCCGGACGGCGCTCTCGTGGTCCCCGGTCCGGTCGTACTCCTCCTTGATGCGGGATATGAGGAACACCCCGTAGTCCATGGAGAGCCCGAAGGCGATGCAGAACATCAGCACCGGCAGGGTGGTCTCTATGTCGCCGGTGGCGGTGAAGGAGAGGATCCCGGAGAGGTTGCCCTCCTGGAACACCCACACCACCGCCCCGAACATCGCGGTCAGGCTGAGGGCATTGAGCAGCACCGCCTGCAGCGGTATCAGCAGGCTCCCGGTGAGCAGGAACACCAGCAGCAGCGTGGCGAGGACCACCAGGGCCGCCGCCGCGGGCAGCGCGCCGGCGATGGCCTTCTGCGCGTCGACGAGGACGGCCGCCTGTCCGGTCACCGAGGTCTTGAAGCCGGCGTCCACCGCACGGACCTCGTCGACCAGGTCCCGGGCCGTCTGCCCCACGGCCTCACCCTCGACGGACACCGAGAAGGAGGTGTACTCGCCTCCCGTCGCGGGGCCGATCGGCCCGTCGACCCGGATCACCCCGGGCAGGGCGGCCAGCCGGTCCCGGTAGGCCGCGAGGCGCTCGGGGCCGGGCGCTCCCTCGGCAAGCACGGTGATACCGCCGCCGGGGCTGTTCGGGAAGCCGTCGCGGATCTGCTCCTGCACCATGTGGGAGGGGGCGTCCTTCGGGAGCTGGCGGTCGTCGACCGTGCCGAACTCGACGCCCATGAAGGGCAGTCCGAGGAGCAGCAGGCCCGCGGTGGTGGCCACGGCGAAGACCGGTGCGCGCCGCATCACGAGTGCGGCCGTCCGCCCCCAGCCCCGGCCGGTCTCCGCGGGCCCGGTTGCGGCCGCCTCCGGCCGGCCCCGTCGCCACAGCCGGCGCAGGTCCAGGGAGTTGACCCGATCGCCGAGGAGCACCAGGGCGGCCGGCAGCAGGATCAGAGCGGCCGCCGCCGCGAGCAGCACCACCGCGACTCCGGCGTAGGCGAAGGAGCGCAGGAAGTACATGGGGAAGAAGAGCATCGCCGAGAGCGAGACGGCGACGGTGAGCGCCGAGAAGAGCACGGTGCGCCCGGCGGTGCGCAGGGTGGCCCCGACGGCGGCCCTCGGGTCGCGCCCGGCGGCGAGTTCCTCGCGGAACCTGCGGACGATGAACAGGGCGTAGTCGATGGCCAGTCCGAGGCCGAGCGCGGTGGTCAGGTTCTGGGCGAAGACGGAGACGTCCGTGAACTCGGTGAGCCCGCGCAGTACGGCATTGGTGCCGAGGATGGCCACGATGCCGACGCCGAGCGGGAGCAGGGCGGCGACCGCGCTGCCGAAGACGAGGACGAGCAGGACGAGGGTGACCGGAAGGGCGATGAGCTCGGCGCGCAGCAGGTCTTCCTGGATGGTCCGGGTGACCTCGCGCTGGACCGCCGCGGGGCCGCCGAGCGACACCCGCACCGGGCCGTGCTCGCCCTCGTAGCGCGGGGCCATGCGGTCCAGTGCCGCGGTGGCCGTCTTCTCGTCGCCCTGGACGCGGGCGACGACGAGTGCCTGCCGGCCGTCCTCGGAGCGCAGTGCGGGCAGCCGGGTGCTCCAGTACGAGCCGACCCCGACGACCCCCGGTTCGGCGGCGAGTGCGCTCGCGAGCCGTTCGGCCTCGGCGGCCACCGTGGGGTCGTCGACCCCCGTGGTGCCCGGCGCGGCGTCGACGAGCAGGAGCAGATTGGGCTCGGAGTGCGGGAACTCCCGCTCCAGGGCCCGTGCGGCGTAGGTGGACTGGGCGCCCGGGTCCTCCCAGCCGCCACTTCCCAGCCGGTCGGCGACGCCGCCGCCCGCGACCACGGCCAGGGCCGTGACCAGCAGGGCGAGCAGCAGCGTGAGCCGCGGCCGGGCCGTGACGAACCGGGTCCACCCCGCGTCCGCCCCGGAGGACGGCGGTTTCTTGACTTCGGACATGGCTCGGTGTCCCCTTCACCGTGATTGCCAGGCCACATAGACTGGCAAACACGAGCAGTCGCTCGCGTTTTTCAAGAATGCGAGCGATCTCTCGCGTTTGTCAATCACCCACGGGAAGCAGGGGATTGGACATGCCAGGGACGCGCATGGGCAAAAACGCAGAAAAGGGGACCAAGAGCTCCGCCGGTGACGCCACCTCCGCGACCGACAGCGCCGCCGCAGCCGACAGCGCCGCCGCAGCCACCGCCGGCTCGGGCGCCGGCGCCGCCGCACCGCGCCGCCGCCAGGCCCGCGGCGAGCGCCGGATCTCCCAGCTGCTGGCCGCCGCCGCCGGGGTGTTCTGCCGTACCGGCTACGCCTCGGCCAGCACCAACGCCATCGCCCGCGAGGCGGGCGTGTCGCCCGGCACCCTCTACCAGTACTTCCCCAACAAAGAGGCCATCGCGGTCGAGCTCGGCGGCCAGCTGCTCCAGCGCGCGCACGAGACGCACGGACAGGCCTTCCGCCCCGAGAACCTCCAGCGCCCCCTGCCCGAGCTGCTCGACGCCGTCCTCGACCCGGTCATCGCCTTCAACTGCGAGAACCCGGCCTTCTGGGCCCTCATGCACGGCACCGGCGTCCCCGGCATCGCCCAGGAGCACGAGGAACTGCACGCCGGCATGCTCACCCGGATCGAGGCCGTCCTGCGCAACTTCTGCCCCCAGGCTTCGGCCCACGAGCTCGCCCACATCTCGAACATGATCCTGGGCATCTTCAAGTCGTCCCTCGACCTGATCCTGGCCCACGAGGGCGACGAGCGCGCCGCCTACACCGCGGAGCTCAAGACCGTCCTGCTGCGCTACCTGGAGCCGATGGTCACCAGGACTCCCCCGCACTGACCGCCCGGCCCACCCGGCCCACCCCACCCCGCCCACCGCCGTACCGGTGGGCGGGGTGCCCGCGTACGCGCCCCCGCGAGGCTTCCCGGGTGATCCATTCAGCCAATTACCTACAGTTCGCCCATACCGGCCGGTTTTCCCATCAGGATCGAGAAACCGGGAGCCGATACTCGCCTTGATACCCCCCAGGGGTATAGTCTCGAAGTGTCGGGAGGACGGTGGCGCCATCGGCCGCCCCTCCCGGTGACCGGCACACGCCCCTGAAGAGGAGAACGACATGACCGCCGAGACGGACACCCAGACCACCACCGTCTACCGGGTGACCGGCATGACCTGCGGACACTGCGAGGGCGCGGTGACCACCGAGATCTCCGCCCTGCCGGGCGTCAGCACGGTCAAGGCCGTCGCCGCGACCGGCGAGGTCACCGTGGTCTCCGCCGCCCCGCTCGCGGACGAGGACGTCCGCGCCGCCGTGGACGAGGCCGGATACGAGTTCGCCGGACAGGTCTGAGCGGCCCGCCCCACCCGCACGGCACCCGCGGCAGCCCCGCGGCACCCTGCCGGGCCGTGCCGGCCAGCTCATACTGGTCCCGTACGGCCCGGCCATCCCTCTGGAGCCGGAACATGAGCAGCAGCACAGTGCACGACGGACCGATAACGGCGGTCGAACTCTCGATCGGCGGGATGACCTGCGCCTCCTGCGCCGCCCGCATCGAGAAGAAGCTCAACCGGATGGACGGCGTCGAAGCCTCGGTGAACTACGCCACCGAGAAGGCCCGCGTCTCCTACAGCGGCGACGTGCAGGTCGCCGATCTGATCGCGACCGTGGTCAAGACCGGCTACACCGCCGAGGAGCCCCCGCCGCCGCCCGCCCCGGAAGCCGCCGAGGAAGCCGCCGAGGAAGCGCGGACCGAGACGGCCGAGGCCCCCGACCCGGCGCTCGCCGCACTGCGCCAGCGCCTGCTGGTCTCCGTCACGCTCGCCCTGCCCGTCGTCCTGCTCGCGATGATCCCGGCCCTCCAGTTCGACAACTGGCAGTGGCTCTCCCTGACCCTCGCGGCCCCCGTCGTCGTCTGGGGCGGGTTCCCCTTCCACAAGGCCGCCTGGACCAACGCCCGGCACGGCGCCGCCACCATGGACACCCTCGTCTCGGTCGGCACCCTGGCCGCCTTCACCTGGTCGCTGTGGGCCCTGTTCTTCGGCCACGCCGGCATGCCCGGCATGCGGCACGGCTTCGCCCTCTTCACCATTCAGGGGGGCAGCGTCTCCCGCACCGACGGCTCCTCCGCCATCTACCTGGAGGTCGCGGCCGGCGTCGTCTCCTTCATCCTCCTGGGCCGCTACCTGGAGGCCCGCTCCAAGCGGAAGGCGGGCGCGGCCCTCAAGGCCCTGCTGGAGCTCGGGGCCAAGGACGTCGTCGTCCTGCGCGCGGGCCAGGAGGTCCGGATCCCGGTGGGCGCGCTCGCGGTCGGCGACCGGTTCGTCGTCCGCCCCGGCGAGAAGATCGCCACCGACGGCACCGTCGTCGAGGGCAGCTCGGCCGTGGACGCCTCCATGCTCACCGGCGAGTCCGTACCGGTCGACGTCGCCGTGGGCGACTCCGTCACCGGAGCCACCGTCAACACCTCCGGACGCCTGGTCGTCGAGGCCACCCGGATCGGCGCCGACACCCAGCTCGCCCGGATGGCGAAGATGGTGGAGGACGCGCAGAACGGCAAGGCCGAGGTGCAGCGCCTCGCCGACCAGATCTCCGGGATCTTCGTCCCCGTCGTCCTGGTGCTCGCCATCGGCACCTGGATCACCTGGCTGCTGATCACCGACGACCCCACCGCCGCCTTCACCGCCGCCGTGGCCGTCCTGATCATCGCCTGCCCGTGCGCCCTGGGCCTGGCCACCCCGACCGCACTGATGGTCGGCACCGGGCGGGGCGCGCAGCTCGGCATCCTGATCAAGGGACCCGAGGTGCTGGAGTCCACCCGCCGCGTGGACACCGTCGTACTGGACAAGACCGGCACCGTCACCACCGGCCGGATGACCCTCGACGGCGTCTTCACCGCCGCGGGCGTCGACGAGCGCGAACTCCTGCGCCTGGCCGGATCCCTGGAGCACGCCTCGGAGCACCCGATCGCCCGGGCCGTCGCCGCCGGGGCGGCGGAGCGGGCCGGCTCCCTGCCGGTTCCGGAGTCCTTCGAGAACGTCGCCGGGCTCGGTGTCCAGGGCGTGGTCGACGGACATGCCGTCCTGGTGGGCCGCGAGCGGCTGCTGGCCGACTGGTCGATCGAGCTGCCGGCCGCACTGGCCGAGGCGAAGGCGGCCGCCGAGGCCGCGGGCAGCACCGCCGTCCTGGTGGCCTGGGACGGCGCGGCGCGCGGGGTCCTGACCGTGGCCGACGCGGTCAAGGAGACCAGCGCCGAGGCGGTCTCCCGGCTGCGGGCGCTGGGCCTCACCCCGGTCCTGCTGACGGGCGACAACAAGGCCGTCGCCGCGACGGTGGCCCGCGAGGTGGGCATCGACGAGGTGATCGCCGAGGTCCTCCCCCAGGACAAGGTGGACGTCGTACGCCGCCTGCAGGCGCAGGGCCGTACGGTCGCGATGGTCGGCGACGGGGTCAACGACGCTGCCGCGCTGGCCCAGGCGGACCTGGGGCTGGCCATGGGCACCGGCACGGACGCGGCCATCGAGGCCGGCGACCTGACCCTCGTACGGGGTGACCTGCGGGTCGCGGCGGACGCGATCCGGCTCTCGCGCCGGACCCTGGCCACGATCAAGGGCAACCTGTTCTGGGCCTTCGGCTACAACGTGGCGGCCCTGCCGCTGGCGGCCGCCGGTCTGCTCAATCCGATGATCGCGGGAGCCGCGATGGCCTTCTCCTCGGTCTTCGTTGTGACCAACAGCCTCCGGTTGCGGTCCTTCCGCTAGTAACCTTCCTCCTCATGGTCCGCACACTTCCTTCACGGGAGACGCAGATCACAGTGACCACAACGTAACCATCCGGGGTCGTCGTGGGTCTAATGGGGCGATACCAAGAACGTCTTGGGGGACGTTTCACGGAGACCTGGGGGGTTTCCGTGGGTATCAGCCGGCCGGGACACGTACCCGCGGGAGGCTTTGAGCGGCCCTCCCGGACGAACGGGTCCCGGCACACCGACGCCCCGGCTCGGGTCCCGTGGGGGGAATCCGTTTCGGGGAAAAGGGAAGCGCCCCGACCGTCGACCCGTGGGGGGATCGACGGCGGGGCGCTTCTCGCATGCTCAGGGTTGCCTGCGGTGCGCTCCGCGCGGCCGCACGCCGCGCGGAGGAAAGCCTCGGGTCAGCGGGCTTCTACGGGAACGAAGTCACGCAGGACCTCGCCGGTGTAGATCTGGCGCGGGCGACCGATGCGGGAACCCGGCTCCTTGATCATCTCGTGCCACTGGGCGATCCAGCCGGGAAGACGGCCGAGCGCGAAGAGCACGGTGAACATCTCGGTGGGGAAGCCCATCGCCCGGTAGATGAGACCGGTGTAGAAGTCCACGTTCGGGTAGAGGTTGCGCTCGACGAAGTAGTCGTCGGCCAGCGCGTGCTCTTCCAGCTTGAGCGCGATGTCGAGCAGCTCGTCGCTCTTGCCGAGCGCCGAGAGGACATCGTGCGCCGCCGCCTTGATGATCTTCGCCCGGGGGTCGAAGCTCTTGTAGACACGGTGTCCGAAGCCCATGAGGCGGACGCCGTCCTCCTTGTTCTTCACCTTGCGGATGAAGGCGTCGACGTCGCCGCCGTCGTTCTTGATGCCTTCCAGCATCTCGAGGACGGACTGGTTGGCGCCACCGTGCAGCGGACCCCACAGGGCCGAGATGCCGGCGGAGATCGAGGCGAACATGTTCGCCTGCGAGGAGCCGACCAGGCGCACGGTGGAGGTGGAGCAGTTCTGCTCGTGGTCCGCGTGCAGGATCAGCAGCTTGTCGAGCGCGGAGACCACGACCGGGTCCAGGTCGTACTCCTGGGCCGGCACGGAGAAGGTCATGCGCAGGAAGTTCTCGACGTAGCCGAGGTCGTTGCGCGGGTAGACCACCGGGTGGCCGACCGACTTCTTGTACGCGTAGGCCGCGATCGTCGGGAGCTTGGCCAGCAGCCGGATCGTCGAGAGGTGGCGCTGCTTCTCGTCGAACGGGTTGTGGCTGTCCTGGTAGAACGTCGACAGCGCGCTGACCACGGAGGACAGCATCGCCATCGGGTGCGCGTCGCGCGGGAAGCCGTCGTAGAAGCGCTTCACGTCCTCGTGCAGCAGCGTGTGCTGGGTGATCTCGTTGCGGAACGACGCGAGCTGGTCGACGGTCGGCAGCTCGCCGTTGATCAGCAGGTACGCGACCTCGATGAAGGTCGAACGCTCGGCGAGCTGCTCGATCGGGTAGCCGCGGTAACGCAGGATGCCCTGCTCACCGTCGAGGTAGGTGATCGCGGACTTGTAGGCCGCGGTGTTGCCGTAGCCACTGTCCAAGGTGACGAGCCCGGTCTGGGCCCGCAGCTTCGAGATGTCGAAGCCCTGGTCACCGACGGTGCTTTCGACCACCGGGTAGGTGTATTCACCGTCCGCGTACCGGAGTACTACAGAGTTGTCGCTCACGTCATCCCTCACCGACGTAGTGCCTCTTCTTCGAGGTGCCCTGACTGCCTCTACCTTCCCCCATTTGGCGCAGGAGAGTGCACTCGGGGTCGGCCTTTGGTGCTTTTGACGGCACTGAGTGCCGCCAACCTGCTCATCCTGCCCCCCCGCGCCGGTTGCCGGAACCCCAAATGATCGATCATCTAGGTGATGTTTCCCACCGGTATCCGGCCGGACAGCCTGGCAGCGACCGCCGTGTACCTCCTGCCTGCGGAAACGGTACGCACCGCCTGGCCGAGGGCCTTGCGGGACCCGACGAGGACGACCAGTTTCTTCGCCCTGGTCACCGCCGTGTAGAGCAAGTTGCGCTGGAGCATCATCCAGGCTCCGGTGGTGACGGGGATCACCACCGCCGGATATTCACTCCCCTGTGAACGGTGAATGGTGACGGCGTACGCGTGGGCCAGCTCGTCGAGCTCACCGAATTCGTACACGATCTCCTCATCCTCCTCCGTCCGCACGGTCAGGCGCTGTTCGTCCACGTCCAGGCCGGTGACCACGCCGACCGTGCCGTTGAAGACACCGTTGGCGCCCTTCTCGTAGTTGTTCCGGATCTGGGTCACCTTGTCGCCGACCCGGAAGACCCGGCCGCCGAACCTCTTCTCCGGCAGGTCCGGCCGCGCCGGTGTCATCGCCTGCTGCAGCAGTCCGTTGAGGTTTCCGGCGCCGGCCGGGCCGCGGTGCATCGGTGCGAGCACCTGGACGTCCCGCCGCGGGTCGAGCCCGAACCTGGCCGGAATCCTGCGGGCCGCCACGTCCACGGCCAGCACCCCGGCCGCCTCGGTGTCCTCCTCCGGGAAGAGGAAGAAGTCCGGCAGCCCGTCCGTGATCGGCGGCAACCCGGTGTTGATCCGGTGGGCGTTGGTGACCACACCGGACTGCTGGGCCTGCCGGAAGATCCGGGTCAGGCGCACCGCGGGCACCGGTCCGCCCTCGGCGAGCAGGTCCCGCAGCACCTCACCGGCGCCGACCGACGGCAGCTGGTCCACATCGCCGACCAGCAGCAGGTGCGCCCCCGGCGCCACGGCCTTGACCAGCTTGTTGGCCAGCAGCAGGTCCAGCATCGAGGCCTCGTCGACGACGACCAGGTCCGCGTCCAGCGGCCGCTCCCTGTCGTACGCCGCATCCCCGCCCGGTTTGAGCTCCAGCAGCCGGTGCACCGTGGAGGCTTCGGCCCCGGTGAGCTCGGCCAGCCGCTTGGCCGCCCGGCCGGTGGGCGCGGCCAGCACCACCTTGGCCTTCTTCGCCCGGGCCAGCTCGACGATCGAGCGCACGGTGAAGGACTTCCCGCAGCCGGGCCCGCCCGTGAGGACGGCGACCCGGCGGGTCAGCGCCAGCTTCACGGCGTCCCGCTGCTCGGGGGCCAGCGTGGCCCCCGTCCGCCCGGCGAGCCAGCCCAGGGCCTTCTCCCAGTCCACGTCCTGGAAGCCCGGCATCCGGTCGTCCTCGGCGTGCAGCAGCCGGCGTACCTGCCCCACCAGGGACAGCTCGGCCCGGTGGAAGGGCACCAGGTACACGGCGGTCAGCGGGTCCGGCCCGCCCTGCGGATCCGGTACGGGCTCCCGTACGACCCCTTCCGGGTCGGCGGCGAGCTCGGCCAGGCAGTCGATCACCAGCCCGGTGTCCACCTGGAGCAGCTTGACCCCGTCGGCGATGAGCCGGTCCTCGGGCAGGAAGCAGTGCCCCTGGTCGGTGGACTGGGACAGGGCGTACTGGAGGCCGGCCTTGACCCGTTCGGGGCTGTCGTGGGGGATGCCGACGGCCTGGGCGATGCGGTCGGCGGTGAGGAAGCCGATGCCCCACACGTCGGCGGCGAGCCGGTAGGGCTGGTTCTTCACCACGGAGATGGAGGCGTCGGCGTACTTCTTGTAGATGCGCACGGCGATGGAGGTGGAGACGCCGACGCCCTGGAGGAAGACCATGACCTCCTTGATGGCCTTCTGCTCCTCCCAGGCCGCGCCGATCAGCTTCGTCCGCTTGGGGCCGAGCCCGGGTACCTCGATCAGCCGCTTCGGCTCGCCCTCGATGACGTCGAGGGTGTCGGTGCCGAAGTGCTCCACGATCCGCTCGGCGATCTTCGGGCCGATGCCCTTGATCAGGCCGGAGCCGAGGTAGCGGCGGATGCCCTGGATGGTCGCCGGGAGCACGGTCCGGTAGTTCTCCACGGTGAACTGCTTGCCGTACTGCGGGTGGGAGCCCCAGCGGCCCTCCATGCGCAGGGACTCGCCGGGCTGGGCGCCCAGCAGCGAGCCGACCACCGTCAGCAGATCGCCGCTGCCGCGGCCGGTGTCCACGCGGGCGACCGTGTACCCGCTCTCCTCGTTGGCGTACGTGATGCGTTCGAGCACGCCGTCGACCACCGCCAGTTGCACCGCCCGCGGCGCCCCTTCTGCTGCTGCCATGACCCGAAACTACCGGGCGGCGCCGACAGCGCGTCAGGCCTGTGGACAACGCGCGGGGGCGGGCGGCAGGGGCGGGCCGCGGGGGCGCTGCGGCGGGGGAACGCAAAGGGGGTCCCGCCTCGCGGCCGGACCCCCTCACGGTTACCCCTCCCGTGTCGGACTTCCCGATCCCCCCAGATCCCTCCCCGGAAGCACCGACGCAACATACGACCCTCCATACGCCCGCACGGTTGCACCCGGAGCCACAGCTTTACGTTTCCGTTACCAATCGCCTACTCAAGGTGCCGGTGAATCACCACAGAAGTAGCGTTTCGGGCATGAGCGAATCTTCATTCCAGGACGATGTGCTGGGCGAACTCGGCGACGACAAGCTCACCGAGATCGCCGGCCTGCTCGGCACGGACACCGCCGGCGCCAAGGAGACCGTCGCCGAGACCGTCGGCGCCATGACCGGCGACCTCCGGCAGAAGGCCGACGCGGACGACGCCGACGGCGTGGAGGTACGCCAGGCCATCGTCGAGGTGGCCGAGGCCGAGCCGCCGCTGGAGGGCGTGGCCACGCTCGGCGGCCTCGGCGGCCTGCTCAGCGGCGGCATGATGGCCGGGGTGCTCGCCAAGGTGAGCAAGCCGGTGGCCGCCGCCGTCTCGAAGCGGACCGGCATCCCCGCGGCCACCATCAGCCGGGTCGTCGAGATGCTGATCCCGGTCGTCCTCGCGGTCCTCGCCAAGCGCGCCTCCGGCAAGGCGGCGGGCACCGGGGCGGCCGGGGCGGCCGGCACGACCCCCTCCGCCGCCCCCGCCGCGGGCGGCGGCCTCGGTGACCTGCTCGGCCAGATCCTCGGCGGTGGCAAGAAGTAGGCGGCAGGAAATCGCCCCTCAAGGGCCCCATCGGCGGGCGCTCCGCCTAGAGTTGCCCCATGGCTGAGAGCGTGCGGCTCCGCGACCCGGAACCGGGGGACCTGGGGTGGATCGTGCAGCGCCACGGCGCGCTGTACGCCGCCGAGTACGGCTGGAACAGCGACTTCGAGGGCCTGGTGGCCCGGATCGTCGCGGACTTCGCCCAGGACCACGACCCCCACCTGGAACGGGTGTGGATCGCGGAGCTGGACGGCCGGCCCGTCGGCTCGGTGATGTGCGTACGCGAGGAGGGCTCGCCCGGCACCGCGCGGCTGCGGCTCCTCCTGGTCGACCCGCAGGGCCGCGGCCGCGGCGTCGGCACCCTGCTGGTCGACACCGTCGTGGCCTTCGCCCGCTCGGTCGGCTACCGCGAGCTGGTGCTGTGGACCAACGACGTGCTGACCGACGCCCGCGCGCTCTACCTGAAGGCCGGGTTCACCCTGATCGCGGAGCGGCCGCACCGCTCGTACGGAGTGAGCCTGACGGGACAGGACTGGCGGCTGCCGTTGCAGGAGGGCTCCCCGCGCTGACGCCCGAACCGACCCCCGTACGGTTCACGGCGCGCGCGGGGGCCAGCGAGGTCAGCGCCACCCCGCCCACCAGCAGGACGGCCGCCAGCCAGCGCAGCCCCGAGACGGACTCCCCGAGGACCAGGGCCGCGGAGGACATCCCGAAGACCGGGACCAGCAGCGAGAACGGGGCCACCGAGGAGGCCGGGTAGCGGCGCAGCAGGTAGCTCCAGGCGGCGAAGCCGAAGACGGTGGACACCCAGGCGACGTAGCCGATGACGGCCGCCCCGGACCAGTCCAGGTCCCGCAGCGCGGCCAGGTCCCGCTCGGGGCCCTCCAGCAGCAGCGAGAGCGCGAGCAGCGGCAGGACCGGGACCGTGCACACCCACACCATGAAGTTCAGGGCGTCGGGCGGGGCGGCCTTGCGGGTCAGGACGTTGGACACGCCCCAGCAGGCGGCGGCCGCCACGACCAGCGTGAAGCCGAGCACCGGCCCGGAGGTCCCGCCGTCCACCGCGGCGACCGCGATCCCGGCGAGCGCCACGGCCATCCCGAGCACCCGCACCCGGCCCGGCCGCTCGCGCAGCACGACGGCGGCGAGGACGGCGGTGAAGACGGACTGGATCTGCAGGACGAGCGAGGACAGTCCGGCCGGCATGCCCGCGTCCATGCCGGTGAAGAGCAGGCCGAACTTGGCGACACCGAGGGCGATCCCGACGCCGACGATCCACTTCCAGGCGGCTTTGGGACGCCCGACGAAGAACACCGCGGGCAGGGCGGCGACGAGGAAGCGCAGGGCGGACAGGAGCAGGGGCGGGAAGTGGTCGAGGCCGATCTCGATGACCACGAAGTTGAAGCCCCAGACGGCCGCGACGAGCACGGCGAGGGCGGTGTGTACGGGACGCATGCTTCGAGCATCCGCCGCCCGACCATGTAGCACCAGCTCAGATGTCTTCCGGGATGGATGAAGCATTGCTTACGGGTACCTGCGGTGCCACGATGGAGGCATGCTCGATCTCGCCCGGCTGCGCGCCCTGCACGCCGTCTCCGTCCACGGCTCGGTCGCGGGCGCGGCGGCCGCCCTCGGCTACACCCCCTCGGCTGTCTCCCAGCAGATCTCCAAGCTGGAACGGGAAACCCGCACCACCCTGCTGGAGCGACGCGGGCGCGGGGTCGCGCTCACCGAGGAGGCCCGCCATCTGGCCGACGCCGCCCAGGAGTTGCTGGCGATCGTGGAGCGCACCGAGACCACCCTGGAGGAGCGGCGCGGGCAGCCCAGCGGGCTGCTGACGGTGGCCGCGTTCGCCTCGGCGGCGCGCGGGCTGCTGCCGCAGGTGCTGGCCGACCTGGCCCGCCGGCATCCGGCGCTGGACGTCCGGCTCACCGAGGTGGACCCGCACCTGTCCGTGGAGCTGGTGGCCCGCGGGGTCACCGATCTCGCGGTGGCCCACGACTGGGACATCGCCCCGCTGCCCGCGCCGGAAGGGATCGAGCAGGCGGTGATCGGGGACGACCTCTGCGACCTGGTCGTACCGGCCGGACATCCCTTCACCACGCGCCGGGTCATCCGGCGCTCCGACCTCGGGGGCGAGCGCTGGGTCTGCCAGCCGCCCGGCCGGGTCTGCCACGACTGGCTGGTACGGACCCTGCGCACCGCCGGGTTCGAGCCCGACATCGCCCATGTCGCGGAGGAGAACCACACCATCGTCGCCCTGGTCGCGGCCGGGCTCGGGGTGGCCGTCGTACCCCGGCTGGGCACCGGCGCGCTGCCGCCGGGGGCCGTGGCCGTACCGCTGGAGCCGGGCCCCGTACGCCGGCTGTACGCCCTGTGGCGGACCGGGGCCGCCCGGCGCCCCGCGATCACCGAGGCCGTGCGGAGCCTCCAGGAGCACTGGGCCCAGCCCGACGGGGTGGGGTAGGTGCCGGGGGCCCCGCAGGGCGCCGAACGCAACCACCCTGCACGGCGCGCGGCCGGCCCCGTCGGCACGCGGCCGACAGGCCCCGACCACAGGCCCCGACCACAGGCCCGCCCGCAGGCCGCCTACCGCCCCGCCCCGGAGGGGCGACACGCAGCGACACGCCCGGCCCCGCCCGAACAGCACCGGTAGGGTCCGGCGCGTGCCGAACCACGCCTCGCGCCGGAACCTGCTCGCCGCAGCCGCCATGGTCGCCGTCACGGCCGCCGGGGCGGCTTCCGCCGCGGTGGGCCCCCACCACACCGCCGACGACTCCCGGCCGCCGGGCCGCCGCCCCGGCCGGGCGCGGCTGCGCGCCCTCGTGGACCGGATGAGCCTCGACGAGAAGGTCGGGCAGCTCTTCGTCTCACGGGCCTACGGGCATTCGGCGACCGACCCCGATCCGGCGGACGCCGAGCTGAACCTGGCGGCGTTCGGGGTGCGCACCGCCGCCGAGCTGGTCGCCCGCTACCACCTCGGCGGGATCATCTACTTCGCCTGGGCCCACAACACCCGCGCCCCGCAGCAGATCGGCGCACTGTCGGTCGGCCTCCAGCAGGCCGCCCTCACCACCGGTGCCCGGATCCCCCTGTTGCTCTCCACCGACCAGGAGCACGGCGCCGTCGCCCGGATCGGCAAGCCCGCGACCCTGCTCCCGGGGGCGATGGCGCTCGGTGCGGCCGGCTCCACCGCCCACGCCCTGCGGGCGGCGCGCATCGCGGGCTCCGAGCTGGCCGCCATGGGCATCCGGCAGGACTACGCGCCGGTGGCCGACGTGAACGTCAACCCGGCCAATCCGGTGATCGGCGTACGGTCCTTCGGCTCCGACCCGCACGCCGTGGCGGAGCTGGTCGCCGCCCAGGTCCGCGGCTACCAGGGGGCCGGGGTCGCCGCCACCGCCAAGCACTTCCCGGGCCACGGGGACACCGAGACCGACAGCCACGTCGGGCTGCCGGTGATGCGGCACACGCGGGCCGTCTGGGAGGAGCTGGACGAGCCGCCCTTCCGGGCCGCGGTGGAGGCGGGCGTGGACGCCATCATGACAGCGCACATCGTCTTCCCCGCGCTCGATCCCTCGGGGGACCCGGCGACCCTCTCCCGGCCGATCGTGACCGGTCTGCTGCGCGAACGCCTCGGCTTCGAGGGGGTGGTGGTCACCGACGCCCTGGACATGGCCGGGGTCCGCCAGAAGTACGGGGACGACCGCGTCCCGGTCCTGGCCCTGCTGGCGGGCTGCGACCAGCTGCTGAACCCGCCGGACCTGGGCCTCGCGCACCGCAGCGTGAAGGCCGCCGTGGAGTCGGGCGAGCTGACGGAGGCCCGCGTCGAGGAATCGGTCCTGCGGATCCTGGAACTGAAGGCCCGCCGGGGGCTGTTCGACGAGGCCTACACGACGGGCCGGGAGGTGGACGCCGCCGTGGGCGTCCGGCAGCACCTCGACGCCGCCGACGCGATCGCGGCCGCCACGACGACCCTGCTGGCCGATCCCCGGGGGCTGGTGCCGTTCGATGCGACGGCCGGACCACGCCTGCTGGTCACCGGGGCGGACCCGGTCTCCCCCACGGGTACGACCGGACCCCCTACGGCCGTACTGGCCCGGGAGCTGACCGCCCTGGGCTGCCGGGCCACGGCGGTGCCGCCGGCCCGCGCCGTGGCCGCCGCGGCCGGTCACGCGGCGGTGCTGGTGTGCACGTACAACGTCCCGGAGGGCGAGAGTCCGCAGCGCACGCTGGTGGCAGACCTGATCGCCACCGGGGTCCCGGTCGTCTCGCTGGCGGTCCGCAACCCGTACGACCCGGCCCGGCTGCCGGCCTGCGCGGCGGAGCTGGCGACGTACTCCTGGACGGACGTGGAGATGCGGGCGGCGGCCCGGGTGCTCACCGGGGCGCTGCGGCCCGCCGGCCGCCTCCCCGTCCCGGTCCCGGGCCGCTACCCGCTGGGCCACGGGCTGACGCGCTGATCGCTCAGGCGCCGGCCCGCGGCCCGCGTATCCCGTCTGTCCCGTCCGTCCCGCTTCCCGGTTACGGCCGCAGCTGCGGCTCGCGCTCCAGGTCACGCTGGTCGAGCTGGGCGTCCGGCGCCGCCAGCGGCGCCGCCTTCCCCGCGTCGGCGAGCGCGGCGGCCGGGGCCACCCCGGCCCACTGCAGGATCCTCGAGGTGGCGAGCGCCTTCTCGCCGTCCATCAGCTTGGCGACGTTCGCCCCGTGGTTGGCGCCCGGCGCGATCATCACGTAGCTGTCGCGCACGTTGTAGCCGAGGTGGAACGGCTCGGCGCCCCACGGGTCGTTCTGCCCGTACACGAAGAGCATCTGGTGGGCGTTGTCACGCACCCACCGGTCCACGTCCGCCATCACCCCCGGCTGGAAGGTCATGGGGATGTCGCGGGGCACGAAGTTGCGCGGCGGCTGGTAGCCGTAGCGGCTCAGGCCCTTGAGGTGCGGCTGCTTGATGTCCGGGGAGCCGAGCTGCGTGCCCGCCTGGTAGTAGTACGGCGTGTACGTCTCCAGTCCCTGGTCGGCGTAGGCCGAGAAGCCGGAGATCGCGTCGATGCTGTCCCAGATCTCCTGGTCGCTCGCGGTGGCGGCGGCCGGGATGGAGGCGCAGTCGGCGAGCAGGCTGTACTGCCAGAAGGCCCACACGTAGTCGAGCACGACGGCCTCGTAGGCCTTGTCGAGGTCGCCGACCGTGGTGAAGGTCCAGCCGTTCTCGGCCGCTGCGACCGCGTACTTGGCCTCCAGCGGGACGCGGCGCACCAGCGCCTCGCGCTGGACGGCGTTCAGCTTGTCGCGGCACTCCTTGGTGCCGACCTTGGCGAAGAACCGGTCGTAGGCCGAGTCCTCGTTGTTGACGACGTCGTTGGGCGCGACGTACGCGACGACGCCGTCCATGTCGCGCGGGTAGAAGCGCTCGTAGTACGTCGCCGTCATGCCGCCCTTGCTGGCGCCCGTGGCCAGCCAGTTCTTCTTGTAGATCTTCTTCAGGGCGGTGAAGAGGCGGTGCTGGTCACTGGCGGCCTGCCAGATGTCCAGGTTGGACCAGTTGGCCGGGTCGGGCCGGGAGGGAGTGAAGAATCGATACTCCAGGGACACCTGGTTGCCGTCGACGATGGTCGTCGGCTCGCTGCGGCGCGGACTGGTGTTGACGTTGTAGCCGGAGGTGAAGAACACCGACGGCCGCGAGACGTCCTTGTGCAACAGGGTCAGGCGCTGCTTGAAGGTGCCCTTCCACGGCTGCCGGTGGTCCACCGGCTGCTCGTAGTTCAGTACGAAGAAGCGGTAGCCGGGGTACGGCTTCTCCTCGATCAGGCTCATCCCGGGAATGCCGAGGATCTGGTCCTTGATGTCCGTGGCGGCCGCCGGCTGCGCGGCTGTGGCCGCTTGAGCCGTGGAGCCGGCCGCGCCCATGGTGCCGATGAGCACCACGAGCGACAGCAGCCATCCGAGCGTCTTGCGCATTCACCCTCCCCTTGAGTTCACTTCGGTCGCCGTGAACCTAGCCGGGCCAACGCACGACTGACCAGACCTAGTTGGGCCTGTCCGTCAGCACAGGATCCAGCCGGAATCCGCAGATCCGGCCCCCACGCTCCCCTTTACATACACGCAGCGGTTGATCGCCCCCACGGTGACAGGCCCGGCATAACGGGTGAATCGCCCGGCATCGCGCACCGGGGCGCCGCCGCGCGGCTGAATGCTCACCGCCATCCGGCGCCGCTCGCCGGAGACCCGTGCCACGGTCATCGCGCAGGCCTGGTTGCGGCTCTTGTAGACCCGCACCTCACCCGTCTCGAACGCCATCGTCCGGGCCAGCCGCCCCCCGCAGCCCTCGGTCGCCGCCTGCGCCGTCGGCGGCCCGCACAGCCCGCCCACCGAGAGCCACAGCGCCGCCGTGAACACCCCCGGGGAAACGACCCTGCGGCCGCGCCTCCTCCACCCCTGCAACACCCTGTCCCCCGATCGGTCGTACGTACCGCGCACGCACGCACGTACGACACCCGAACCCCCCGGATGGTTGCCACGCGCAAGGGCCCGGCCCGCCGGAACCGGCCACCCTCCCTCGTACGGGTGCATCCACCACCCCCCGGCACAGCAGCAGGAGTTCACCCCCAGGACGGCGATTACGCTAGGTGATCCACACCCCGCTCGCCGTGACCGCAGCCGTGGCTGCAGCCGTGAAAGGCCATGAGATGACGAACGACCTGCTCGACCGCAAGCTGGAGCGCGCCTTCACGCACCTGGACGCCGACAGGAGCGGCGTGATCGACGCCGACGACATCATCGCGCTCGGCTCCCGGCTGCTGACGGCCCTCGCGGAGCCGGCCGGCTCGCCCAAGGCGGAGCTGGTGATGGGCGGGCTGGCCGACTTCTGGCAGGACCTGTTCACCGAGCTGGACATCGACCGGGACGGCAAGGTCACGCCCGAGGAGTACAAGCAGGGCATGACCCGCCTGTACGCGCAGGGCGGGCCGGCCTACGACCGCTCGTTCCGCCCGATGATGAGCGCGATCCTGACGATCGTCGACACCGACGGCGACGGGCTCATCAGCCCGCAGGAGTTCCACCGGGCGCAGGAGGCGTTCGACACGCGGCTGAGCCCCGCCGACACCGAGGCGCTCTTCCGCCGCATCGACGCGAACGGGGACGGCTGCCTCAGCGTCGACGAACTGCTCGCCGCGGTACGCGAGTACTACACCGGCACCGACGAGGACGCCCCGGGGAACCTGCTCTTCGGCGAGTTCTGATCCCGGGGCGTCCCCTGACAGGCGGTCCGCTCAGGCCGCGGCGCGCTCGTCCTCGCCGACGAAGGTGCGCCACAGTTCGGCGTACCGGCCGCCGCGCGCCAGGAGTTCGGTGTGGGTGCCGTCCTCCACGACCCGGCCGCGGTCCATGACCACGACCCGGTCGGCGCGCGCCGCGGTGGTCAGCCGGTGCGCGACCACCAGGGTGGTGCGCTTGCCCGCGAGCCGGTCCGTCGCCTGGTTGACCTGGGCCTCGGTGGCCAGGTCGAGGGCGGCGGTGGCCTCGTCGAGCAGCAGCACGTCCGGGTCGACGAGTTCGGCCCGGGCCAGCGCGATCAGCTGGCGCTGGCCCGCGGAGAGGTTGCGGCCGCGCTCGGCGACGGTGTGCAGATAACCGCCGTCGAGGGTGGCGACCATGGCGTGGGCGCCGACCGCGCGGGCGGCGGCCTCCACCTCGGCGTCGCTCGCGCCCGGCCGTCCGTAGGCGATGGCGTCGCGGATCGTCCCCGGGAAGAGGTAGGCCTCCTGGGGGACGACGCCGAGGCGGTGGCGGTACGCCGTCAGGTCCAGCTCGCGCAGATCGGCGCCGTCGGCGGTGACCCGGCCGGAGGTCGGATCGTAGAACCGGGCCACCATCTTGACCAGCGTGGACTTTCCGGCTCCGGTCTCGCCGACGAAGGCGACGGTCTGCCCGGCGGGTATCCGCAGGCTGATCCCGGCCAGGGCCTCGCCCTTCTCGCCCCGCTCCTCGGCCGTCCCGTACTGGAAGCGGACGTTCTCGAAGGCGATCTCCCCGCCCAGGGATTCCAGTGCGCGCGGCCGCTCGGGCAGCGGCGTGGTGGTGGGCTCGCGCAACAGCCCCTGGATGCGGCCGAGGGCGACCGTGGCCTGCTGGTAGCCGTCGAAGACCTGGGAGAGCTGCTGGACGGGCGCGAAGAACAGGTCGATGTAGAGCAGGTACGCGACCAGCGCGCCGGTGGTGAGGGTCCCGGCCTCCACCCGGCCGGCGCCGACGATCAGCACGGCGGCCGCGGCACCCGAGGACAGCAGCTGCACGAAGGGGAAGTAGACGGATATCAGCCACTGGCCGCGGACCCGGGCCTCGCGGTACGAGTGGCTGCGCTCGGCGAAGCGCTTGGCGCCCGAGCCCTCGCGGCGGAAGGCCTGGACGATGCGCAGGCCCGAGACGGACTCCTGCAGGTCGGCGTTGACCAGGCTGACCCGGTCGCGGGCGAGCTCGTAGGCGGCGACCGACCTGCGGCGGAACACGATCGTGCCGACGACCAGGACGGGCAGGGTCGCGAAGACGATCAGCGCGAGCTCGACGTCCAGGACGAGCAGCGCGATCAGGATGCCGAAGAAGGTGAAGACGGAGACCACGGCGGTGACGAGCCCGGTCTGCAGGAAGGAGCTCAGCGAGTCCACGTCGGTGGTCATCCGGGTCATGATCTTGCCGGTCAGCTCGCGCTCGTAGTAGTCGAGTCCGAGCCGCTGGAGCTGGGCGAAGATCTTGACGCGCAGGGCGTACAGCACGCGCTCGCCGGTACGGCCCGTCATGCGGGTCTCGGCGAACTGCGCGGCCCACTGGGCGACGACGAGGGCGAGGGCGAGCCCGGCGGCCACCCAGACGGCGCCGAGCACGGCCTGCTCCACGCCCTGGTCGATGCCGTGCCGGATCAGGATCGGCAGCAGCAGTCCGGCCCCCGCGTCCGCGGCGACGAGGCCGAGGCTGATGGCGAGCGGCGCCCAGAAACCGTGGAGCAGGCGGCGCAGGCCGTAGCTCTCCTCGGCGGCCGCGGCGCGGGTCTCGTCCACCTCGGGCAGGTCGTCGGCGGGCGGCAGCGCGGCCACCTGAGCGAGCAGTTCGGGGGTGGCGGGCATGCCGGAGACGGACCCGGCCATGGAATGCCCGGCTCCGGGCGCGCCCCCCGCGGCGGCGGGAGCGGCACCGGGAGCGGCGGCGGCCGTGCCCTCGGGCTCGTCCTGGCGGCGCCAGAGCTCGGGGGTGACCCCGCCGGCGACCCGGCGCTTGGCGTTGACGGGCTCCGAGTCGATCTCGGCCTCGAGCTCGATGCCGCGTTCGAGGTCCCGGTCGAGCTCGCGCTCGAACTCGGTCATCACCCGGGCGTCCGGGGTCCGCGGCGAGGCGGCTCCGAGCGCGTCCGGGTCGGTGAGCAGCCTGCGGTAGAGCGCGGAGCGGCTCTCCAGCTGCTCGTGCGTCCCGATGTCGGCGAGCTTTCCGCGGTCGAGTACGGCGATCCGGTCGGCCAGCGCGAGCGTGGAGCGGCGGTGGGCGATCAGCAGGGTGGTCCGGCCCGCCATCACGGAGCGCAGGGCCTCGTGGATCTCGTGCTCGACGCGGGCGTCCACGGCGGAGGTGGCGTCGTCGAGGAGCAGCAGCCGGGGGTCGGTGAGGATGGCGCGGGCGAGGGCGATGCGCTGGCGCTGGCCGCCGGAGAGGGTGAGCCCCTGCTCGCCGACCTTGGTGTCGTACCCGGCGGGCAGGGCCTGGATGAACCCCTCGGCCTGGGCGGCGCGGGCGGCGGCCTCGATCTGCTCCTCGGTGGCGCCGGGGTGCCCGTAGGCGATGTTGGCGCGGATGGTGTCGGAGAAGAGGAAGGAGTCCTCGGGGACCAGGCCGATCGCGCCGCGCAGGGAGTCGTACGTCAGCTCGCGGACGTCGTGGCCGCCGACGCGGACGGCGCCGCCGTCGGCGTCGTAGAACCGGGGCAGCAGGAGCGCGACGGTGGACTTGCCGCTGCCCGAGGACCCGACGACGGCGACGGTCTCGCCCTGCGCCACGGAGAGCGAGAACCCGTCGAGGACGGGCCGCTCGGGGTCGTAGCCGAAGCGGACGTCGTCGAACTCGACGGTGGCGGGCGCGTCGGCGGGCAGCTCGTGGGTGCCCTCGTGGATCTCGGGCTCGGTGTCGATGAGCTCGAACACGCGCTCCACGCCGGCCCGGGCCTGCTGTCCGACGGTGAGGACCATGGCGAGCATGCGGACGGGTCCGACGAGCTGGGCGAGGTAGGTGGAGAAGGCGACGAAGGTGCCGAGGGTGACCTGGCCGTTGGTGGCCATCCAGCCGCCGAGGGCCAGCATGGCGACCTGGGCGAGCGCGGGGACGGCCTGGAGGGCGGGGGTGTAACGCGAGTTGAGCCGGATGGTCCGCATCCGGCCTGCGAAGAGCCGGCGGCCGGCTTCGCGCAGCTTGCCGGTCTCCTGCTCCTCCTGGCCGAAGCCCTTGACGACGCGGACGCCGGTCACGGCCCCGTCGACGACGGTCGCCACGGCGGCGGCCTGGCCCTGGGCCCACCAGGTGGCGGGGAAGAGCTTCTTGCGGCTGCGCTTGGCTATGAACCACAGGGCGGGGGCCATGAGCAGGGCGACGAGGGTCAGCAGCGGCGAGAGCCAGAGCATGATCCCGAGGGATATCCCGAAGAGCAGGAAGTTGCCGATCGTCATGGGCAGCATGAAGAGCAGGCCCTGGATCAGCTGGAGGTCGCTGGTGGCGCGGCCGACGACCTGACCGGTGTTCAGCTCGTCCTGTCGTCGGCCGTCAAGGCGGGCGATCGTCTCGTACATGTCGGTGCGCAGGTCGTGCTGCACGTCGAGGGCGAGCCGTCCGCCGTAGTACCTGCGTATGTAGGTCAGCACGTACACGAGCAGGGCCGCGGCTATGAGCATGCCGGCCCAGGGCGCCATGGGCTTGGTCCGGTCCCCGATGACGTCATCGATGATCACCTTGGTGACCAGCGGCACGACCGCCATGACGGCCATGCCGGCCAGCGAGGAGCCGAGCGCGAGCAGCACATTGGTCCTGTACCGCCAGGTGTAGGCAGCCAGCCGCTTGCCCCAGCCCTGTTTCTCCCCAGCCGCTGTCTCTGCCGCCGCCACGTGAGGCCTCCCCGTTCGTCCTGTCCTGCCGGAAGCGCCAACGCTCCGACCGGCGGATTTCATCCCGCCGCAACAATCGCACTGCCGTACGGCGGGGGCGCGCGGACCGCGTCCGACCGGGGCGGGGAGGCGGTACGGAGCCTGTCAAGTCACGACTTTCCGGATCTGTGCCGCCCGGGTCGCGCTGCCGATGCTGGAAGTCGGCCGCCGACCCGGTGGCGCAGCGAAGGGATTCGAGGACCATGTCCACTCACCACGAACACTCGACCGGTACCGGCACCGGATTCATGCAGCGGACCGTCCGCACCGTCGTCCCCTACGTCACCGCGTTCCTGATCGCGCTGCTCTCGGCGAAGATCGCCGGCCTGCTGACCGAGAACCCGTGGGTCCGGCTGGGAACGGCGCTGGGCGTGGCCGTGGTCAGCCTCCTCCTCCATACCTACGAGGAGAAGGAGGAGAGTCGCTCCGGCGGCTGAGGCCGCGGTCACCCCTCAGAGATGCGTGGGGGCGAACATCTTCAGGGTGGCCGGAAGGACCACCACCGAGGGGCCCGGGGTCTTGAGGGCCTGCGCGAGGTCCTCGCGGAGGGACTCCGGGGTGGTGGTGCAGGCCGGGACGCCGAAGGACTGCGCCAGGGCCACGAAGTCGGGGCCGGCCAGCTCGGTTCCGGTGCCGCAGCCGTACTCGCGCAGGATGCCGTAGCCGCCGTCGTCCACGATCAGCCAGGTGACGTCGAGGTCGTGCTGCCTGGCCGTGGCCAGGTCCGCGACGGAGTACATCGCGCCGCCGTCGCCGGACACCGCCAGCACCGGGGTGTCCGGTTCCGCGACGCACGCGCCGAGCGCCGCCGGGAAGGCGTAGCCGAGTCCGCCCGCGCCCTGCGCCGAATGCATCGTGTTGGGGTGCTTGGGGTCGAAGGCGGACCAGGCCCAGTAGGACAGGACCGTCATGTCCCAGAACGACGGGGAGCGGGCCGGGAGGGCGGCCCGGATCGAGCCGAGGAGTTCTTGTTCGAGGGCCACGTCCTGGGTGGCGAGGCGGGCGGCGATGTCCGCGAGGAGCAGGCGGACACGCTCCGGGGCGGACGGGTCCTCGCGCTCGGCCACCGTCTCCAGCAGGGCCTGCAGCGCCAGGCGGGCGTCCGCGTGGATGCCGAGGCCGGCGTGGTTCGACTCCAGCTTGCCGAGGTCCGCCTCGATCTGGACGACCCGGCCCGTCGGGAAGAACGTGTGGTAGTTCGAAGAGAGCTCACCGAGTCCCGAGCCGACCACCAGCAGGACGTCCGCGTCCTCCAGGAAGTCCGTCATGTGGCGGTCCTCCAGCCAGGACTGGAGGGAGAGCGGATGGGTCCACGGGAAGGCGCCCTTGCCGCCGAAGGTGGTGACGACCGGTGCGTTCAGACGTTCGGCGAGCTGCTTGAGCTTGCCGGCCGCGTCGGAGCGGACGACACCGCCGCCCGCGATGATCACCGGGCGGGTGGCGTTCTCCAGCCAGTGGGCGGCGAGCGCCGTGAGCTCGGGCCGCGGGGCGAGCTCGTGCGGGGTCGCGTCCACGCCCGTGACCTGCGGGATGACGGTCTCGGCCCGCAGCACGTCCTCGGGGATCTCGACGAACACCGGGCCGTGGGGGGCGGTCAGGGCCGACTCCCAGGCCTCCGCGATCACGGAGGGGAGCTGGGAGGGGGTGCGGACCGTGTGGACGGACTTCACCACGTCCCGGAAGGACGCCGACTGGTCCCTCAGCTCGTGCAGGTGCCCGCGCCGCCCGCCGCCCAGGCCCGCCACCGGG
The DNA here is from genome assembly GCF_030440515.1 of Streptomyces xanthophaeus. Lineage (GTDB taxonomy): Bacteria > Actinomycetota > Actinomycetes > Streptomycetales > Streptomycetaceae > Streptomyces > Streptomyces kutzneri. The sequence goes on along the minus strand of NZ_CP076543.1, from coordinate 5,265,968 downwards.
ACCTGGGAGGAGATCGCGAGGACCGGGGCCGAGGCGGCCGCCGCCTCCGCCAGGGCGGGCAGCGCCATCAGCGCGCCCGGGCCGGTGGAGAGCAGCAGCGGCACCGCCTCGCCCGTGATCCGGCCGTACGCGTCGGCCGCGAAGCCCGCGTTGTTCTCCGTACGCAGCCCCACGAGGCGCAGGTCGGAGCGGCCGACCGCGTCGAAGAGGGCGAGCGCGTGCTGGCCGGGCAGGCCGAAGACGGTGTTCGCGCCGAGCGAGCGCAGCGTTTCCACGACCAGGTCCCCGCCCGTCCGCCCCGGCGGCGGCGCGAGCGCGGCCGCCTTCTGGGCTTCGGTGGGACGGAGTACCAGGTCGTGGTCGTGCGTCACTTCGCTTACTTGCCCTTCGCCTGCGCGATCTGTCGCGACATGATCGTGGTCAGCTCGTACGCGGTGTGCGAGGCCGCGACCGAGGTGATCTCGGCGTGATCGTACGCCGGGGCCACCTCGACGACGTCGGCGGAAACGAGGTTGCAGGAGGACAGGCCGCGGATGATCTCCAGCAGCTCGCGGGAGGTCATGCCGCCCGCCTCCGGGGTGCCGGTGCCGGGCGCGTGCGCCGGGTCGAGCACGTCGATGTCGATGGAGATGTACAGCGGGCGGTCGCCGATGCGCTGGCGCAGCTGGTCGGCGACCTCGTCGGCGCCGCGGCGGTAGACGTCGGCCGAGGTGACGATGCCGAAGCCCATCTTGGCGTCGTCGTCCAGGTCCTGCTTGCCGTACAGCGGGCCGCGGGTACCGACGTGGGAGAGCGCCTCGGTGTCGAGGATGCCCTCCTCGACGGCGCGGCGGAACGGGGTGCCGTGGGTGTACTCGGCGCCGAAGTAGGTGTCCCAGGTGTCCAGGTGCGCGTCGAAGTGGAGCAGCGCGACCGGGCCGTGCTTCTTCGCGACGGAGCGCAGCAGCGGCAGGGCGATGGTGTGGTCGCCGCCCAGGGTCATCAGGCGGGAGCCCGCGCCGAGCAGCTCGTCGGCGGCGGCCTCGACCGTCTCGACGGCCTCGTTGATGTTGAAGGGGTTCACGGCGATGTCACCGGCGTCGGCGACCTGGGCGAGCGCGAACGGGGAGGCGTCCTGGGCCGGGTTGTACGGGCGCAGCAGGCGCGAGGCCTCGCGGATGGCGTTGCCGCCGAAGCGGGCGCCGGGGCGGTAGGACACGCCGGAGTCGAAGGGCACGCCGACGACGGCGACGTCGGCGGAGCCGACCTCGTCGAGGCGGGGCAGACGGGCGAAGGTCGCCGGGCCCGCGTAGCGCGGGATGCGGGAGGAGTCGACGGGGCCGCGCGGCTGCGTGCTCATGGCTGTGCCTCTTTCTCTGGCCTGACGTGTGCGGTACTTCGAGCGTAAGCGGGCCACCCGGGGGTGGGGAGTGTACGTTTCATCCATCAGGTGGCATTGAAAATGTATGGAGTATCCATGCCCGGGCCTTCTCGCGATCCCCGCGATCTACGCGATCACCGCGATCCGGAGTACGGCAGCGGCCCCGCCGGGGAGCCGCTCACCCCGCCCGTCCCCCTCGCCGCACTGCTCGGCGACCGGGAGCTCGGCCTGCGCCACCTGGCCGGGCCGGCCGCCGCCGGGGTGCACGGGGTGCACGCCTCCGAGATGCCCGACCCCTCCCCGTACCTGCTCGGCGGCGAGCTGCTGCTGACCGCCGGGGCGGGTCCCGCCGACGACCCCGACGGGTACGTGGCCCGGCTGGCCGGAGCGGGGGCGGCCGCCCTCGGCTTCGGCGTGGCCCCGGTGCACGAGGAGGTCCCGGCCGCGCTGGCCGAGGCCTGCGCCCGGCACGGACTGCCGCTGCTGGAGGTCCCGCCTCAGACCCCCTTCTCGGCGGTCGCCCGCGCGGTGGGGCGGCTGATGGCGGAGGCCCGCACCCGGGAGCTGCGCCGGGTCACCGAGGCCCAGCAGGCCCTGGCGGCGGCCGCGGCCCGCCCCGACCCGGTCCCGGCGGTGCTGGCCCGGCTCGCGGCGAGCCTGGGCGGGTCGGTCGCCCTGTGGCCGGGGGGCCGGGCGGCGGGCCCGGAGCTGCCGGCTCCGGCCTGGGAGGCTCTGTCCGCGCTGCTGACCCGGGTGGGCCGCGAGGGCGGGCCCGCCACCGCCACCGACCGGGCGGGCGGACACCACCTGGCCGCCTACGCCCTGGCCGGGCGGGCGGCGCTGGGCACCGCGACCCCGGCCCGCGCACCCGGCGACCACACCGTGGCCTCGGTGGCCGCCGTCCTGCTGACCCTGCTCACCGCCGAGCGGCCCGCCGGGGCGGAGGCGGCGGCCCTGACCCGGCTGCTGCTCGACGGGAATCCGGCCACGGCCCTGACGGCCGGCCCCTGGTACGCCGTCCACGCCCGCGGGTCCGGGGCTCCGCAGGCCCTCGCGGCCGCGCTGGGCACCGTACTGCTGGACCCGCACGAGGGCGGCGTACGGCTGCTCACGGACCGGGAGCCCGCCGCGCAGCCCGGCTGGCGGCTCGGGGTGAGCGCCCCGGCCGCGCCTTCCGCCCTGGCCACGGCCGACGCCCAGGCCGCCCGGGCCCTTCGGCGCGCGGAGGCGGCCCGTACCCCGCTGGCCCGCCACACCGACCCCGGCTTCGCGGGCCTGGTCGGCGAGGCGGAGGCGCGCGCCCATGCCGAGGCCCTGCTGGAGCCGCTCCCGCCCGCCCTGCGGGAGACGCTGCGCGGCTGGCTGGCCCACCACGGCAACTGGGACCGCACGGCCGCGGCCCTGGGCGTCCACCGCAACACCGTCCGCCAGCGCGTCGGCCGCGCCGCCGAACTGCTGGACCGGGATCTGGACGACCCGGACGTGCGGATGGAGCTGTGGTTCGCGCTCCGCGTCGCCGACGGCCGCCCCGCTCAGCCGGGGTAGTCGTCCGGCGGGCGGAAGGCGGAGAGCATCTCGACGAAGCGGGCGGAGCCGGTGATCACCCCGGGCTCCTTGCTGCCGGGCGGGGCGGGCTCGACCCCGACCGACTCGATCCCGTCCTCCCCGATCCACAGCAGGCGCGAGCTCAGCCGGTACTCCTCCGGTGCGTCCTCCCACATCTTCCGGACGAGCGGGCCGTAGGCGATCACGCAGGTGTGCAGCTCCGGTCCTTCCACGGCCCACAGCATCAGGTGGCCGTGGAAGGGGACCATGGCGAGGATGCCGTGGGGCGCCGGACGGTCGACGAGGTCGGCGGCGCGCAGCAGGTGGGTCGAGGTGTAGCCGCCCTCGCCCTCGACGTTCACCAGCGGGTTCTCGTCCTCGTTGTACTGCAGGGAGACCGGCGCGGCGTGGAGGTTGGCCATGGCGGCGGCCCACACCTCGGCCTCGTCCACCTGCCAGGCGGCGAACTGGTCGGGCGGGACGGGGGCGGAGAAGTCGCCGCCCACGTGGATCATCACGACGGCCGCGAGCTCCTCGGTGAGGGCCGCCGCCACCGCGTGCCCCTCGTCCACCGAGTCGACGGTGACCAGCCTCGGCATGAGCAGGTGGCGGACCTCGGCGAAGCCCGCCCGGTGCAGTTCGCGCCGCCGCTCGGCGAGCCGCTGCTTCTGGTTGAGGAAGGCGACGGTGGCCGACCGCCAGTTCGTGTGCGGCAGCGCCCGGACCAGCTCGGCCACCTCCGCGAGGTCCAGCGGTGCGCCGGGCTCGCCCTCGGCGGCGAGCGAGAGGTGGCGGTGCTCCCCGAAGCGCATGGGCGGCCCGCTCGCGTTCCCGTCCAGGAAGACATCGCCCAGGAGCTCCTCGAAGGCGTGCCAGTCGGCGGGGCTGAACCACGCGCACCAGGCCGGTACGGGGGACGGCCGCTCCGACCCGGCCGGCCCCCCGCCTGCCTTTTTCGCTCTCCGGAAAAGTGGCATGCCGGGCAGATTAGGGGAGGGCGAATCGGTACGTGAGACCACGAACAAGGCATTCTTGAGCGCATTCAGGCCACATTCCGGCCACCGCGGCGCGGACGAACCCCCTCCGCCGGGACCGCCGCCGGGACCGCTGCCCGGAACACCTCCGGGGGCACCCCCGGGGTCACCCTCGGGGTCGCGCCGGGACGGCCGGGGTGAGCCACCCCACGCTTTCTGCTGCGCCTCCACTCTGGACAGCCAGTTTGACTGGCCGGTAACTTAGCCTGAGCAAGCGCTTAGGCATGGCGGCGGACCGCCGCGACCGAAGGGAGCCGGCTGTGCGCCGTACCGTTTTCAACGAGGACCACGAGGCATTCCGCGAGACCATCCGCGCCTTCATCGAGGCCGAGGTCGTCCCGGTCTACGACGAGTGGTTCGCAGCCGGTCAGGCGCCGCGCGACTTCTACTACAAGCTCGGCGAGCTGGGCGTCTTTGGGATCAACGTGCCCGAGGAGTTCGGCGGCGCGGGCCTGGACACCCACAAGTTCGAGGCCGTCCTCTACGAAGAGACCTCGCGCGCGGGCGTCAACTTCGGCGGCTCCGGCGTGCACGTGCTGCTCGCCCTCCCCTACATCAAGATGCTGGCCGACACCGAGCAGAAGAAGCGCTTCCTGCCGAAGTTCGTCTCCGGCGAGGAGATGTGGGCACTGGCGATGACCGAGCCGGGCACCGGCTCCGACGTCGCGGGCATGAAGACCACCGCCAAGCTCTCCGAGGACGGCACCCACTACGTCCTCAACGGCTCCAAGACCTTCATCACCGGTGGCGTCCACGCCGACCGCGTGATCGTCTGCGCCCGCACCTCCGCCCCGAGCGAGGACGACCGCCGCTTCGGCATCTCCCTCTTCGCCGTGGACACCAAGTCCGAGGGCTACTCCATCGGCCGCAAGCTCGACAAGCTGGGCCTGAAGACCTCCGACACCGCCGAGCTGGCGTTCGTCGACGTGAAGGTCCCGGTCGAGGACCTGCTCGGCGAGGAGGGCAAGGGCTTCTACTACCTCGGCCACAACCTGGCCTCCGAGCGCTGGGGCATCGCCTTCGGCGCGTACGCCCAGGCCGCCGCGGCCGTCCGGTTCGCCCAGCAGTACGTCACGGAGCGCACCGTCTTCGGCAAGCCCGTCGCGCACTTCCAGAACACCAAGTTCGAGCTGGCCGCCTGCCAGGCCGAGGTGGACGCCGCGCAGGCCGTCGCCGACCGCGCCCTGGAGGCCCTGGACGCCGGCGAGCTGACGCCCGCCGAGGCCGCCTCCGCGAAGCTGTTCTGCACCGAGGTCGCGCACCGCGTGATCGACCGCTGCCTCCAGCTGCACGGCGGCTACGGCTACATGAACGAGTACCCGATCGCCCGCCTGTACGCCGACAACCGCGTGAACCGCATCTACGGCGGCACCAGCGAGATCATGAAGTCCATCATCGCCAAGTCCATGGGCCTGTAAGGGATTCGGGCACCTACCCTTCCCCCATGAACGACGCACTGACGACGCTCCTCGATCTGCTCGACCTGGAGCAGATCGAGGAGAACATCTTCCGCGGTACCAGCCGTCCTTCGCTGGTACCGCGCGTCTTCGGCGGTCAGGTCGCGGCCCAGGCTCTGGTCGCGGCCGGCCGGACCGTCCCCGCGGACCGCATCGCGCACTCGCTGCACTCCTACTTCCTGCGCACCGGGGACACCTCCGCGCCCATCGTCTACTCGGTGGACCGGATCCGCGACGGGCGCTCCTTCACCACGCGCCGGGTCGTCGCCGTCCAGCACGGCCAGCCGATCTTCCACCTCTCCGCGTCCTTCCAGACGTACGAGGACGGCCTCGACCACCAGGTCGCCATGCCGTCCGCCCCGGACCCGGAGTCCCTGCCCACCGCGGCCGAGTCGCTGCCCGCGTACCGCGAGATCTTCCGCGACCCCGGCACGGTGGAGCGGCTGATCGAGACGCGGGAGGCGGTGGACCTGCGCTACGCGACGACCCCGCCCTGGGGCAGCGTCGGCGAGCCGGTGGAGCCGCGCTCGCAGGTGTGGTTCCGTACGGCCGGCAAGCTGGACAGCGCCGATCCGCTGCTGCACACCTGCCTCGCCACCTACGTCTCCGACATGACCCTGCTGGACTCGGTCCTGCTCGCGCACGGACGGGGCGGCTGGGCGGTGGGCGACGTGGTCGGTGCCTCGCTGGACCACGCGATGTGGTTCCACCGGCCCTTCCGCGCGGACGAGTGGCTGCTGTACGACCAGGAGTCGCCCTCGGCGGCCGCCGGCCGGGGCCTCGGCCAGGCCCGCATCTGGACGCAGGACGGCCGGCTGGCCGTGACGGTCATCCAGGAGGGTGTCGTACGCGTCCCGCGTGCGTGACGTCCGCCCGGCTGCTCAGTCCCACCAGAAGCCCCAGTGGTTGCTGCCGGTGACGGCCTCGCCGGCGTAGGCGCGGATGCTGCCGGAGCCCTGCCAGATGTTGTCGGGCGAGAAGGCGAAGTGCTCCGCCGCGACGGGGAGCGCGCGGGCGACCGTACGCGGCGGGGCCGCCACGGACATGTGGAGCTCGTCGAAGCCGAGGGCGACGACGCGGGCGCCGAAGCGGTCCTCCCAGGAGCGCAGGACCGCGCTGATCAGGGCGGTGTCGTTCTCGTGGTTGGTCGGGCCGCACCAGCCCATCTCGGTCGGTACGTCGGCCCCGCGGCCCGCGGGGACCAGCGCGAGCCGCGGGCTCGGCAGGAAACCGCTCGCGATCAGCGCGTCCGCGAGCCCGCAGGCGACCTCCTCCGGATCCGGCCCGTCCTCCGACTGCGCGAGCCCGGGCCAGTCCCGGCCGAAGGGAGCGATGAGCTCCTCCCCTTCCTCCCCCTCCTCGGTGTCGGGCACCACCGCGCCCCAGAACTCGCGCAGCACCGGCTCGACGTGGTGGTCGTCGGGGTCGGACATCCGCTCCGGCGAGAACTCCCGGTCCTCCCACCACCGTTCCAGCCCGCGCCGCCCCTGGAGCAGCACGGCCTGCAGCCCGGCGGCCGCGAGCGCGGGAGTGCGGTGAGCGGCGAGCGCCCCGACCCCCACGGCTTCGTCGGACACCCACAGCAACGGCCGGGGCTCCTTCCACCACCCCCGCCGGCCGGGCCTGTCGATGAGCGCACCGGGCGGCAACTCCAGCCCGAGGGACCGGCCTTGGGTATCGTCGGCCAGTACGGACAGCGGGTTGTACGTCTTCGCGGGCTTCGGCATACGGCGACCGTAACGACCACCACTGACAACCGGTGCGACAGGTCGAACAGGCCCCGTGGAGCCCCCGTTGCCGGTCACACCGACGCGCTCCGGCGAAGGCGCATACAAGAAGGAGCACTCGATGAGCAACCGCCCCCGACGGCCCCTCTGGTGGTTCATGGGCGGGGCAGGGCTCGTCCTGGCCTTGCTGGTCGCCTTGCCGGTCGCATTCCTGGCAGACCTCGGCGAGGACCGTGAGTCCCCGCTCGCGGCCACCGATGTGGAGGGGACCTGGCAGGGCTCGGACGGCGGTCGTCTGACGGTTCGGGCCGACGGTTCCGCGGACCTGGAAGGGGTGACACGGCCCGGACAGGACTGCGGGCAGTCCACCGATGCGGCGGGTCGTTCGTACACCGGGCCGGCGGCATGGGTCTTCGACACCTACCCCGACGAGAGGCCGGGGATCAGGTTCGACTATCAGGGACCCGCCACCGGCAAGCCGTGCAAGGTCTACCTCGTGGTCTTCTCGCAGGAGGACGGCACGAAGGGGTTCCTCCCCCAAGACCCGCCCGAAGTGAGTTACGTACGCCCGGCCGCGCAGCAGGGCTGAACCACGCGGTCGGCGCCCGGTCCACCCAGCCGGACCGGGCCCCGGCCGGAACCGCCGGTCGGGGCTTCTCCGCGTCCGCCGCGCTACGCGCCCAGCAGGCCCGCCGCGTCCAGGAAGTAGGCGACCATCGGGTCGTAGAAGCGCGGGTCGCGGACGTGGTCGTCCAGGGGGATCGTCACCTGGAGGGTGCCCTCCGCCTCGCCGATGAACAGGGCCGGGTCGTTGCAGTCCGCGTAGCCCACCGCGTCCAGGCCGCGCTGGGCCGCGCAGCCCGCCCAGCCGTGGTCGGCCACGACCAGGTCCGGCAGCGGGCGGTTCTCGGCCGCGAGGCCGTCCAGGATCGCGGCCATCGGCTCCGGCGAGTGGGTGTGCCACAGCGTCGCGCCCCGCTCCAGGACCGCGACGTCGGCGAACTGCCACACCGAGCCCTCGTCCGCCACCAGGCCCTGCGGGATGACGACGATCTCGCAGCCCGCCGCCCGCAGGGCCGCCGCCGTCACCCGGTGGACGTCCAGGAGGCCGCCCGGGTGGCCGGTGGCGAAGAGCACGCTCTGCCGGTCGAGCGCCGCCTTGCGCAGCCGCGCCGCCAGCCGGTCCAGGCCGGCCACCGTCAGTTCGGGGTCGATGGTGTCCTGGCCGAAGCGGACCTCGGGGTCGTCCACGACGCCGCACCGCTCCGCCATCACCGCGAGCACGTCCTGCTCGTCGGTCCAGCGGTCACCCAGTTCCAGGCCGAGCCAGTAGTGCCGGTCACCGTTGGCGAGCTTCCGGTAGTGGCTCAGGTTGTTGTCGCGCGGCGTGGCGACCTGCCCCGCGATCCGGGTCCGGACCAGGTGGTCGATGAGTTCGGCGCGGGTGGGAACGGGCGTCTCTATCGGCTTCGGCATACGGGCCATTCTGCCGCCGCCGGGGCGGAGGCGGCGCGTCCATTCCGGTCGGCGGACGCCGCGGGTCATGCCGACAGCGCCCCGAACGCACCGTGCGCGAGGCGCCGCAGCAGCGATTCCACCGCCTCGCGTCCCAAGGCCGCCAGGTGCGGGGTGGAGTTGAGCAGGCCGAAGACCGCGTGCACGGCGACCCGTACCTCCGCCTCGACGACCTCCGGGTGCAGTTCCCGTACGACCTCCACCCACAGCTCCACGTACTGGCGCTGCAGCTGCCGTACGAGCTTGCGGTCGGCGTCCCGGAGCCGGTCGAGCTCGCGGTCGTGCAGGGTGATCAGCGCCCGGTCGTCGAGCGCGAAGTCGATGTGGCCGTCGATGAGGGAGGAGAGCACCCGGGCCGGTTCGCCCGCCGCCTCCGCCACACGGTGCCGGCCGCCGGTCAGCAGCCGCTCGCTGATGCCGACGAGCAGTTCGGCGAGCATGGCGTCCTTGCCCGCGAAGTGCCGGTACAGGCCGGGGCCGCTGATGCCCACCGCGGCCCCTATCTCGTCGACGCCCACGCCGTGGAATCCACGCGCGGCGAAGAGACGAGCGGCCTCACTGAGGATCTGCTCGCGACGGGTGGGTGCGGCCGCTCTGGTGCTCATGGGAAACCATTCTAGACAGGGCCGTTAGCGGTCGTTAACCTGAGCCCATACACGTTAACGCTCACTAACAGCGTGCACCGAGCAAGTGGAACGAGCAAGGGAGCTCGACCGATGCAGCAGGCACCAGTGCTGACGAGCGCCGCGGACCCGGCGTCCGAGGCCTGGCGGACCAACGAGGCCGCCCACCGCGAGCTGACCGAGGGCCTCCGCGCCCGGCTCGACGCGGCCCGGCTCGGCGGCGGCGAGAAGGCCCGCGCCCGCCACACCGCCCGCGGGAAGCTCCTCCCGCGCGACCGCGTGGACACCCTCCTCGACCCGGGGTCACCCTTCCTGGAGCTGGCCCCGCTGGCCGCCGAGGGCATGTACGGGGGCGCGGCCCCCGCCGCCGGGGTCATCGCCGGCATCGGCCGGGTCAGCGGCCGCGAGTGCGTGATCGTCGCGAACGACGCCACCGTCAAGGGCGGCACGTACTACCCGATGACCGTCAAGAAGCACCTGCGCGCCCAGGAGGTGGCCCTGGAGAACCGTCTCCCCTGCCTCTACCTGGTCGACTCCGGCGGCGCCTTCCTCCCCATGCAGGACGAGGTCTTCCCCGACCGGGAGCACTTCGGCCGCATCTTCTACAACCAGGCCCGCATGTCCGGGGCCGGCATCCCGCAGATCGCCGCCGTCCTCGGCTCGTGCACGGCCGGCGGGGCGTACGTGCCGGCCATGAGTGACGAGGCCGTCATCGTCCGCAACCAGGGCACGATCTTCCTCGGCGGCCCGCCGCTGGTGAAGGCCGCCACCGGTGAGGTGGTCACGGCCGAGGAGCTCGGCGGCGGTGAGGTCCACTCCCGGATCTCCGGCGTGACCGACCACCTCGCGGAGGACGACGCGCACGCGCTGCGGATCGTACGGAACATCGTGGCGACCCTGCCCGAGCGCGGGGCCCTGCCCTGGTCGGTCGAGGCTCCGGAAGAGCCCAAGGTCGACCCGTACGGGCTGTACGGCGCGGTCCCGGTCGACTCGCGCACCCCGTACGACGCCCGCGAGATCATCGCCCGCATCGTGGACGGCTCCCGCTTCCAGGAGTTCAAGTCCGAGTTCGGCCAGACGCTGGTCACCGGCTTCGCCCGGATCCACGGACACCCGGTCGGCATCATCGCCAACAACGGCATTCTGTTCGCCGAGTCCGCGCAGAAGGGCGCGCACTTCATCGAGCTGTGCGACCAGCGCGGCATCCCGCTCCTCTTCCTCCAGAACATCTCCGGCTTCATGGTCGGCAAGGACTACGAGGCCGGCGGCATCGCCAAGCACGGCGCCAAGATGGTGACGGCGGTGGCCTGCACCCGGGTGCCGAAGCTGACGGTGGTGGTCGGCGGCTCGTACGGCGCCGGCAACTACTCGATGTGCGGCCGGGCGTACTCGCCCCGCTTCCTGTGGATGTGGCCCAACGCCAAGATCTCGGTCATGGGCGGGGAGCAGGCGGCCTCGGTGCTCGCGACGGTCAAGCGCGACCAGATCGAGGGCGCGGGCCAGGAATGGCCCGCCGAGGACGAGGAGGCCTTCAAGGCCCCGGTCCGCGCGCAGTACGAGGAGCAGGGCAACGCCTACTACGCCACCGCGCGGCTGTGGGACGACGGGGTCATCGACCCGATGGAAACCCGGCAGGTGCTGGGACTGGCCCTGACCGCGTGCGCGAACGCCCCGCTGGGCGACTCGGGCTTCGGCATCTTCCGTATGTGACGTGAGGACCTCACTGATGTTCAGCACTGTTCTGGTGGCGAACCGGGGCGAGATCGCGGTCCGGGTCATCCGCACCCTGCGGCAGCTCGGCATCCGCTCCGTGGCCGTCTTCAGCGACGCCGACGCGGACGCCCGCCATGTCCGGGAGGCCGACACGGCCGTCCGGATCGGCCCGGCCGCGGCCGCCGAGAGCTACCTGTCGGTGGAGCGGCTGCTGGATGCCGCGAAGCGGACGGGCGCCGAGGCCGTCCACCCCGGCTACGGCTTCCTCGCCGAGAACGCGGCCTTCGCGCAGGCCTGCGCCGACGCCGGCCTCGCCTTCATCGGGCCGCCGGCGAGCGCCATCAACCTGATGGGCGACAAGATCCGCGCCAAGGAGACCGTGAAGGCGGCGGGCGTGCCCGTGGTCCCCGGCTCCTCGGGCAGCGGCCTGACCGATGCCGAACTGGTCTCCGCCGCGGCGGAGATCGGCATGCCGGTGCTGCTCAAGCCCTCGGCGGGCGGCGGCGGCAAGGGCATGCGGCTGGTACGCGACGAGGCGGTGCTGGCCGAGGAGATCGCGGCGGCCCGCCGCGAGGCGCGGTCGTCCTTCGGCGACGACACCCTGCTGGTCGAGCGGTGGGTGGACCGGCCGCGGCACATCGAGATCCAGGTGCTGGCGGACGCCCACGGGAACGTGGTGCACCTGGGCGAGCGCGAGTGCTCGCTGCAGCGCCGGCACCAGAAGGTGATCGAGGAGGCCCCCTCGGTCCTGCTCGACGAGAAGACCCGTGCGGCGATGGGCGCGGCGGCGGTCGACGCGGCCCGCTCCTGCGGGTACGTCGGCGCGGGCACGGTGGAGTTCATCGTGCCGGGCGGCGACCCCTCCTCGTACTACTTCATGGAGATGAACACCCGCCTCCAGGTCGAGCACCCGGTGACGGAGCTGATCACCGGGCTGGACCTGGTGGAGCAGCAGCTGCGCGTCGCCGCGGGCACGCCCCTCGGCTTCACGCAGTCCGAGGTGACGCTGACGGGGCACGCCATCGAGGCCCGCGTCTGCGCGGAGGACCCGGCGCGCGGGTTCCTGCCGTCCGGCGGCACCGTGCTGGCCCTGTCCGAGCCCTCGGGCGGTGCGGTGCGCACCGACTCCGGGCTGACCGCGGGCGTGCCGGTGGGCTCCACGTACGACCCGATGTTGTCGAAGGTCATCGTCCACGGCCCGGACCGCCCGACGGCCCTGCGGATGCTGCGGGCGGCACTGGCGGACACGGTGATCCTGGGCGTCCAGACCAACGCCGGGTTCCTCCGGAGGCTGCTGGCCCACCCGGACGTGGTCTCGGGCGACCTGGACACCGGGCTGGTGGAGCGGGACCTGCCGTCGCTCCTCCCGGAGGGGGTGCCGGACGAGGTGTACGCCACGGCAGCCCTGCTGGCGCAGCCCCCGGCGAAGCCGCAGCAGGAGGGATGGGTCGACCCCTTCGACGCCGCCAGCGGCTGGCGCCTGGGCGGCACCCCCGCCTGGACGGTGCACCACTTCCGCCTGCCCGGCCAGGACCCGGTGGAGGTCCGTACCCGGCCTTCCGGCTCCGACACCGAGTTCGCCCTTCCAGCCTCGCCGGCGATCGAGGCGTGGGGTCCGGGGCAGAGCCCCGGCGCACCGACCCGCGGCCGCATCATCAGCCGCACCACCGACACCGTCACCGTCGAACTCGACGGCGTCACGCACCGGTTCAGCCACGCCACCTCCCCGGAGGGGACCTGGCTCGGCCGCGACGCCGACTCCTGGCACGTCCAGCACCACGACCCCGTATCCGCTCAAGGCGCGGCAAGCGCAGGGGCCGACACCCTCGCCGCCCCCATGCCCGGCACCGTCACCGTCGTCAAGGTGGCCGTCGGTGACAAGGTCGCGGCCGGGCAGAGCCTGCTCGTCGTCGAGGCCATGAAGATGGAGCACGTCATCTCCGCCCCGCACGCCGGCACCGTCACCGAGCTGGACGTGACGCCCGGGAGCACGGTCGCCATGGACCAGATCCTGGCCGTGGTCACCCCCGACGAGGACGAGGAGGGGGCCGCGTGAACAGGCTGCCCATGACCGTCCCGGCCCCCGGCCTCCCGGCCCGGGTCCGGATCCACGAGGTCGGCGCGCGTGACGGGCTGCAGAACGAGAAGAGCGCCGTACCCACCGAGGTGAAGGCGGAGTTCATCCACCGCCTGGCCGCGGCCGGGCTGACGACCATCGAGGCCACCAGCTTCGTGCACCCCAAGTGGGTGCCCCAACTGGCCGACGCGGAGCAGCTGTTCCCGCAGCTCGCCGGCATCGACGCGCATCTGCCCGTCCTCGTCCCCAACGAGCGCGGCCTCGACCGCGCGCTCGCCCTCGGGGCCACCCGTATCGCGGTGTTCGGCTCGGCCACCGAGACCTTCGCGTCCCGCAACCTCAACCGCACCGTCGCCGAGTCCCTCGCCATGTTCGAGCCCGTCGTGGCCCGGGCCAAGGAGGGCGACGCGCACGTCCGCGGCTATCTCTCGATGTGCTTCGGCGACCCCTGGGAGGGCCCGGTCCCGGTGCACCAGGTCGTCTCCGTCGCCAAGGCCCTGCTGGACCTCGGCTGTGACGAGCTGAGCCTCGGCGACACGATCGGCGTGGCCACCCCGGGCCATGTCCAGGCCCTGCTCGCCGCGCTGAACGAGGCCGGAGTCACGACCGACCGGATCGGCGTGCACTTCCACGACACCTACGGCCAGGCCCTGTCCAACACCCTCGCCGCGCTCCAGCACGGCGTGACCACCGTCGACGCCTCCGCGGGCGGCCTCGGCGGATGCCCGTACGCGAAGAGCGCCACCGGCAACCTCGCGACCGAGGACCTGGTGTGGATGCTCGACGGCCTCGGCATCGAAACCGGGGTCGATCTGGCCGCCCTCACCGCCACGAGCGTGTGGATGGCCGAACAGCTGGGACGCCCCAGCCCCTCCCGTACCGTCCGCGCCCTCTCCCACAAGGAGTAGTCACACCATGTCCCTCGACCACCGGCTCACCCCTGAGCACGAGGAACTCCGCCGCACCGTCGAGGCGTTCGCGCACGACGTGGTCGCGCCGAAGATCGGCGACCTGTACGAGCGGCACGAGTTCCCGTACGAGATCGTCGCCGAGATGGGCCGCATGGGCCTGTTCGGCCTGCCCTTCCCGGAGGAGTACGGCGGCATGGGCGGGGACTACCTCGCCCTCGGTATCGCCCTGGAGGAGCTGGCCCGCGTCGACTCCTCGGTCGCGATCACCCTGGAGGCCGGCGTCTCCCTCGGCGCCATGCCGATCTACCTCTTCGGCTCCGAGGAGCAGAAGCAGCAGTGGCTGCCGAAGATGTGCTCCGGCGAGATCCTCGGCGCGTTCGGCCTGACGGAGCCCGGTGCGGGCTCCGACGCGGGCGGCACCCGCACCACCGCCGTCAAGGACGGCGACGAGTGGGTCATCAACGGCTCGAAGTGCTTCATCACCAACTCCGGTACGGACATCACCGGTCTGGTCACCGTCACCGCCGTGACGGGCCGCAAGGCGGACGGCCGCCCGGAGATCTCCTCGATCATCGTCCCGTCCGGCACCCCGGGCTTCACGGTGGCCGCGCCGTACTCCAAGGTGGGCTGGAACTCCTCGGACACCCGTGAGCTGTCCTTCGACGGCGTACGGGTCCCCCTGGCCAACCTGGTGGGCCAGGAGGGCCGCGGCTACGCGCAGTTCCTGCGGATCCTCGACGAGGGCCGGATCGCCATCTCCGCGCTCGCGACCGGTCTCGCGCAGGGCTGTGTGGACGAGTCGGTGAAGTACGCCAAGGAGCGGCACGCCTTCGGCAAGGCGATCGGCGACAACCAGGCCATCCAGTTCAAGCTGGCCGACATGGAGATGCGCGCGCACATGGCCCGCATCGGGTGGCGTGACGCGGCGTCGCGGCTGGTGGCCGGGGAGCCGTTCAAGAAGGAGGCGGCGATCGCGAAGCTGTACTCCTCGACGGTCGCCGTCGACAACGCGCGCGAGGCGACGCAGATCCACGGCGGCTACGGCTTCATGAACGAGTACCCGGTGGCCCGCATGTGGCGGGACTCCAAGATCCTGGAGATCGGCGAGGGCACGAGCGAGGTGCAGCGCATGCTGATCGCGCGCGAGCTGGGCTTCGCCGGCTGAGGCACCCGGTGACGACGTCCGGCGTGGGCCCCGTGCCCGCGCCGGACATCGGCATGTCCGGAGGCGGTCACGAGAGGGACATGAGCGTGACCGTGGGGACCAGGGTCACCAGGGCGCACACCGGCCAGTAGACCCGGGCCGCCGCCGTGTTCCACCGTCGCAGGAAGTCGTTGGCGAGCCACCACAGCAGCACGAACGCGGCCACGACCGGAACCACGATCACCAGCCAGAGCAGCATGCCGTCGTTCTCCGTGGGTTCCCGGACGGTCCAGCCGAGTTCGGCGAGCGGCCCGTTGACGGCGATGTACCAAAGGAGCCAGACGGGCACGACGCCGGGAACCCCCATCACCAGGTTCGCTGCCGCGGTTGTCCACCATTGCCTTCTCATGTGCCCAGTATTCATGTTCATGATCGGCGCGATGCGGGTGAACGGCCGCTCCAGCGGCGGGTGATGGGGATGGCGGCCGGCCGGCGCGGGCTTCGGCGAGGGTGATCCAACTCACGATCGGATCTTGGCCCACCGCTGGACAAAGCCTTAGGTTAGGCTAACCTTCTCACCGAACGGCCCAGCTGCCGCCCCTGCACGCACGAAAGCGGACATCGACATGCCCAAGTCCCGAACCTCCTCCTTCACCCGTCGCGGCTTCGTCGCGGCCGGTGGCGCCCTCGGCCTCGTAGCGGTCCTCGCCGCGTGCGGTGGCACCGACTCGGCGAAGGGTGACGGCGGCAAGGACAACGGCGCCGCGGCTTCCGGCTCCTGGACCTTCAAGGACGACCTCGGCAAGGACGTCACCACCAAGGCCAAGCCGAAGAACATCGTCGCCTTCACCGGCACCGCCGCCGCGCTCTACGACTACGGCGTCCCGGTCAAGGGCGTGTTCGGCCCGACCAAGACCGCCGACGGCAAGGCCGACGTCCAGGCCGGCTCGCTGGACATCTCCAAGGTCGAGATCCTCGGCAACGTCTACGACGAGTTCAACGTCGAGAAGTACGCGGCCCTGCAGCCCGACCTGCTGGTCACCAACAGCTGGGACGGCACCTACTGGTACCTGCCCGAGGCCTCCAAGGACAAGATCCTCGCGCTCGCCCCGGCCGCCGCGGTCAAGGTGGGCGGCGACGTCACCCTCGACAAGGCGCTGGAGCGCACCGCGGACCTCGCCAAGTCCCTCGGCGCGGACCTGAACTCCAAGAAGACCGTGGACTCCAAGGCCCGCTTCGAGGCCGCCACCGCGAAGGTGCGCGAGGCCACCAAGGCCAACCCGGGCGTCAAGGTGCTCGTGGGCTCCGGTGCCGACGCCCTGTTCTACGCGTCCACCCCGGACACCGCGGCCGACCTGAAGTACTTCAAGCAGCTCGGCGTCGAGTTCGTCACCCCCGAGAAGCTGGACGAGGGCGGCTTCTTCGAGAGCCTCAGCTGGGAGAACGCCGGCAAGTACAAGGCCGACGTCATCCTGCTCGACAACCGCACCGGCACCCTGCAGCCCGAGCAGCTGAAGGCCAAGCCGACCTGGAACGAGCTGCCCGCCGTCAAGGCCGGTCAGGTCGTCCCGCGTGTGACCGAGCCGATCTTCTCGTACGACAAGTGCGCGCAGATCCTGGAAGACCTCGCGAAGTCCATCCAGAACGCCAAGAAGGTCAGCTGACCCCCGGCGCCCGGTGACCCCGGGCGCCGGTCAGGCCGTACCGACTCCCAGGGGGGACCTCTCCGCATGACCGCCACCGCATCCGACGCCCCGGCCGTCGCGCACTTCCGCTTCTTCGAGCTCGAAGTGCTCCGCACGCGCCGCCTGGGCCACTCGTTCCTGCGGGTCACGTTCGGCGGGGAGGCCCTCGCGGGCTTCCGCTCGGGCGGCTTCGACCAGAGCCTGTCGCTCTTCCTGCCCGCGGCCGGCCAGGAGCACACGGTGCTCCCGTCCACGGACGAGGACACCTGGTTCACCGCCTGGCGCGGGATGCCGGACGAGGAGCGGCCGGTGATGCGCTCCTACACCGTGCGCGAGCAGCGCCATACGCCCGAGGGGGCGGACGAGGTCGACATCGACTTCGTCCTCCACGGGGACACCGGCCCGGCGTCCCGCTGGGCCGGGCAGGCCGTGGCCGGCCGCCGGATCCTGGCGATCGGTCCGGCCGTCGCGGAGAACAAGTCCGTACGCTTCCAGCCGCCCGCCGACACCGACGTGATCTGGATGTACGCGGACGAGACCGCCCTGCCGGCCGCGGCCGCGATCCTGGACCGGCTGCCGGCCGGGACCCGGGTCAGGGCCTGGTTCGAGGTCCCGCACGAGGACGACCGGATCGACCTCCGGGCTCCCGCCGACGCGGACATCACCTGGATCGTGCGCGAGAGCGACGGCCGGGAGCGGACGGAGCAGGTGCTGAGCGCGCTGCGCGCGACCGGACCCGCCGCTGACGGGCCCGCAGCCGTCGCCCCGTACGCCTGGCTGGCGGGCGAGGCGGGCACGATCCGCGCGGTCCGCCGGCACTTCGTGCAGGAACGATCCGTCGACCGCCGCGCCGTGCGTTTCACCGGCTACTGGCGGCTCGGCGCGAGCGAGGAGCAGCTCCTCGCCGAGGCGTACGCGGGCAAGGCTCCGAGCGAGGACCCGGCGTCCGAGCTGTAGTCAGTTTCCTTACTCCACAGAGCAGTTGCGATGGGCCCTGGCTTTCCAGCCAGGGCCCATCTGCGTTTGGCGAAATACTAAGGTTAGGCTAACCTAATTCACACACGCCACACCTCACCCCCTCTCCACCCCCTGCCCGGAGGAAAGTTGATGCGTTCGCATCTGCTGAACGAGACGACCGCGGACCTCTACCGGCGCTCCGTCACCGAGGGCGTCGACCGCGTCGCCGCCAAACTCGCGACCACGCAGCGGCCCCACACCGGTATATCCGTCGACGAACTCGCCCCGGTCATCGACGGGATCGACCTGGACAAGCCGCTGGAAGACGCGGCCGCCGTCCTGGACGAGCTGGAGGACGTCTACCTGCGCGACGCGGTGTACTTCCACCACCCGCGCTACCTGGGTCACCTCAACTGCCCGGTCGTCATCCCCGCCGTGCTCGGCGAGGCGATCCTCTCGGCCGTCAACTCCTCGCTGGACACCTGGGACCAGTCCATCGGCGGCACGCTCATCGAGCGCCGCCTCATCGACTGGACCACCCGGCGCATCGGCCTCGGCCCCGCCGCGGACGGCATCTTCACCTCCGGCGGCAGCCAGTCCAACTTCCACGCGCTGCTCCTGGCCCGTGACGAGGCCTGCCGCCTCGTCATGAAGAAGGCCCTCGACGAGGGACGCGAGCTCACCAAGGCCGAACTCCTGCCGAAGCTGCGCATCTTCACCTCCGAGGCCAGCCACTTCAGCGTCCAGAAGTCGGCCGCCATGCTCGGACTCGGCTACGAGGCCGTCATCTCCGTCCCGGTCGACCGCAACCGCCGGATGGACACCGCGGTGCTCGCCCTGGAACTGGAGGAGTGCGCCTCCGAAGGCCTCTTCCCGATGGCCGTCGTCGCCACCGCCGGCACCACCGACTTCGGGTCCATCGACCCGCTCCCCGAGATCGCCCGCCTGGCCGGTGAGCACTCCGCGTGGATGCACGTGGACGCCGCCTACGGCTGCGGACTGCTGGCGTCCCCGACCCGCCGTCACCTCCTCGACGGCATCGAGCACGCCGACTCGGTCACGGTCGACTACCACAAGTCGTTCTTCCAGCCGGTCAGCTCCAGCGCCATGCTGGTGCGCGACCGCGACACCCTCAAGCACGCCACGTACCACGCGGACTACCTCAACCCGCGCCGCATGGCCGAGGAGCGCATCCCCAACCAGGTCGACAAGTCCATCCAGACCACGCGCCGGTTCGACGCGCTCAAGCTCTGGGTGACCCTGCGCGTCATGGGTGCCGACGGCATCGGCTCGCTCTTCGACGAGGTCATCGACCTGGCCGCGGCCGGCTGGGACATCATCGACGCCGACCCGCGCTTCGAGGTCGTCGTCAAGCCGCAGATCTCCACCCTCGTCTTCCGCTACGTCCCGCAGGGCGAGGACGTCCGCGGCGACCTGGTCGACGAGGCCAACCTGCACGCCCGCAAGGCCCTGTTCGCCTCCGGTGAGGCCGTCGTCGCCGGCACCAAGGTGGACGGGAAGCAGTACCTGAAGTTCACCCTCCTCAACCCGCAGACCACGACGGCCGACATCGCTGCCGTCCTCGACCTTCTCGCCGCACATGCCGAGCAGTTCCTGGGAGAATCCCTTGCCCTCCACCGCTGAGACCCACGACTTCATCGGCATCGGCGTCGGTCCGTTCAACCTCGGACTCGCCTGCCTGACCGCCCCGCTCGACGAGATCGACGGTCTCTTCATCGAGTCGAAGCCGCACTTCGAGTGGCACGCAGGGATGTTCCTGGACGGCGCCCACCTGCAGACGCCCTTCATGTCGGACCTGGTCACGCTCGCCGACCCGACCTCGCCCTTCTCCTTCCTGAACTACCTGAAGGACAAGGACCGGCTGTACTCCTTCTACATCCGGGAGAACTTCTACCCGCTGCGGGCCGAGTACAACGACTACTGCCGCTGGGCCGCCGACCGCCTCGACAACGTCCGGTGGTCCACCTCGGTCACCGAGGTCACCTACGACGAGCAGGCCGGGCTGTACGAGGTCCACACGGACAAGGGCGAGACCCACCGGGCCCCCCGCCTGGTCCTGGGCACCGGCACCCCGCCGCACGTCCCGCAGTCCTGCGAGGGCCTGGGCGGCGACTTCCTGCACAACTCCGCCTACATGCAGAACAAGGCGGAGCTGCAGAAGAAGAAGTCGATCACCCTCATCGGCTCCGGCCAGAGCGCGGCCGAGATCTACTACGACCTCCTCGCCGAGATCGACGTCCACGGCTACCAGCTCAACTGGGTCACCCGCTCTCCGCGGTTCTTCCCGCTGGAGTACACCAAGCTGACCCTGGAGATGACCTCCCCCGAGTACGTGGACTACTTCCACGCGCTCCCCGAGGACACCCGGTACCGGCTGGAGACCCAGCAGAAGAACCTCTTCAAGGGCATCGACGGCGACCTGATCAACGCCATCTTCGACCTGCTCTACCAGAAGAAGATCAGCATGCCGGGCCAGGTCCCGACCACCCTGCTGACCAACACCTCCCTGAACAGCACCGCGTACGACACCACCACGGGCACGTACACGCTGGGGCTGCGCCAGGAGGAGCAGGAGCGGGACTTCTCCCTCGCCTCCGAGGGCCTGGTGCTGGCCACCGGCTACAAGTACACGTTCCCGGAGTTCCTGAACCCGGTGCGCGACCGGCTGAACTTCGACGGGCACGGCCGTCTCGACGCCGCCCGCAACTACAGCATCGACACCACGGGCCGCGGGGTCTACCTGCAGAACGGCACCACCCACAACCACTCCCTCACCTCGCCCGACCTGGGCATGGCGGCGTACCGGAACGCGTACATCGTCGGTGAGCTCCTCGGCCGCGAGCACTACAAGGTCGAGAAGTCCATCGCGTTCCAGCAGTTCGCCGCCCCGGAAGGCACCCTGTGATGAGCACCACCGAACTCCTCTTCTCCCGCACCGACACGGAACTCGGCTCCTTCGCCGTGCGCCCCCTGGACCCCTTCGCCGACGCGGAGCTGCTCCACGGCTGGGTCACCCACCCGAAGGCCTCGTTCTGGATGATGCAGGACGCGTCCCTGCCGGACGTCGAGCGCGAGTACATGCGGATCGCCGCCCACGAGCACCACCAGGCCTTCATCGGCCTGCACGAGGGCCGTCCCGCCTTCCTCATGGAGACCTACGACCCGTCCGAGCTGGAGCTCGTCGGCCTCTACGACGCCCTGCCCGGCGATGTCGGCATGCACTTCCTCGTCGCCCCGAGCGACACCCCGCTGCACGGCTTCACCCGCGCCGTCATCACCACGGTGATGGCCGCGATCTTCGCCGACCCGGCGACCGAGCGCGTCGTCGTCGAGCCGGACGTCGCCAACACCGCCGTGCACGCCCTGAACGAGGCCGTCGGCTTCGTGCCGGAGCGCCAGGTCACCAAGCCGGAGAAGGAAGCCCTGCTGAGCTTCTGCACCCGCGCCCGGTTCGAGGCCGCCACGGCCGCCCAGGGGGTCTCCATATGAGCCTCGCCGACGCCGTCGCGCACCTCTCCCCCGAGCTGTGGGCCCGCGCCAACCGCGCCCTGGTCCGCAAGGGCCTCGCGGAGTTCTCCCACGAGCGCCTCCTGACCCCGGAATCCCTCGGGGACTCCTGGTACTCGGTCCGCAGCGACGACTCCACCGTCGAGTACCGCTTCAAGGCCGTCCTGCACGCCCTCGACCACTGGTCGGTCGACGAGGCCTCCATCACCCGCCACCGGGACGGCGCCGAGCTGGAGCTGGACGCCCTCGACTTCCACATCGAGCTGCGCGAGTCCCTGGGCCTGAGCCCCGAGGTGCTGCCCGTCTACCTGGAGGAGATCTCCTCCACCCTGGCCGGCAGCGGCTACAAGTACACGAAGCCGCAGGTCTCCTCCGACGTCCTCGCGAAGTCCTCCTTCCAGGACATCGAGACGGGCATGACCGAGGGCCACCCCTGCTTCGTCGCGAACAACGGCCGGCTCGGCTTCGGCGTGCACGAGTACCTCTCGTACGCCCCGGAGACCGCCAGCCCCGTCCACCTCGTATGGGTCGCCGCCCGCAAGGACGTCTCCACCTTCACGGCGGGCGCCGGCCTGGACCACGACTCCTTCATGCGCGAGGAGCTCGGCGACGAGACCATCGGCGTCTTCGCGGAGCGGATGACCGCGCTGGGCCTGGACCTGGCCGACTTCCACCTCTTCCCCGTGCACCCCTGGCAGTGGTGGAACAAGACCACGGTCACCTTCGCGGCCGAGATCGCCAATCGCCGCCTGGTGCTGCTGGGCGAGGGCCCGGACGCGTACCTCGCGCAGCAGTCGATCCGCACGTTCTTCAACCGGAGCGCGCCGCACAAGCACTACGTCAAGACCGCCATCTCGGTCCTGAACATGGGCTTCATGCGAGGACTGTCGGCCGCCTACATGGAGGCCACCCCGGCCATCAACGACTGGCTGCACCAGCTGATCGAGGGCGACGAGGTCCTGAAGTCGGTGGACTTCTCGATCATCCGCGAGCGCGCGGCGATCGGCTACCACCACCGCCAGTACGAGCGCGCCACCGACCGGTACTCCCCGTACCGCAAGATGCTGGCCGCGCTGTGGCGCGAGTCCCCGGTCAACCGGATCGAGGGCGACGAGCGCCTCGCCACCATGGCCTCGCTCCTGCACGTGGACGCCGAGGGCAAGTCCTTCGTCGGCGCGCTGATCGCGGAGTCGGGTCTGCCCCCGGCCGAGTGGCTGCGCCACTACCTGCGCGCCTACCTGGTGCCGCTGCTGCACTGCTTCTACCAGTACGACCTCGCGTACATGCCGCACGGCGAGAACACCATCCTCGTCATCGAGGGCGGCCTGGTGAAGCGTGCGATCTTCAAGGACATCGCCGAGGAGATCGTCGTCATGGACGCGGACGCGGTGCTGCCGCCCGCGGTCGAGCGGGTCCGGGCGGACATCCCCGAGGACATGAAGCTCCTGTCGATCTTCACCGACGTCTTCGACTGCTTCTTCCGCTTCCTCGGCGCGATCCTCGCGGACGAGGGCATCTGCGAGGAGGACACCTTCTGGCAGGCGGTCGCGGACTGCGGCCACGCGTACCAGGAGTCGATGCCGCAGCTCGCGGAGCGCTTCGAGCGGTACGACCTGTTCGCCCAGGAGTTCCAGCTGTCCTGTCTGAACCGTCTCCAGCTGCGCAACAACAAGCAGATGGTCGACCTCGCCGACCCGGCGGCGGCCCTCCAGCTGATCGGCAGCCTCCAGAACCCCGTCGCAGCCTTCGCCCGGCGGTGACACACGGGGCGGGGGAGGCATCGATACGGTCCCTCGCTGCCTCCCCCGCCCCACCCCGAGATCCCGACGGCGTGACCGCGAAGCACAATGGCCCTCTTCGCGGTCACGCTTTCGTGTGTCCGCTCCCGTGGCCGGAGCGCGCGGCCCGAATCTGCGTGGGAGCCCGCATGCCGTTCCGGATCCGCCCTGGCCGTACGGCCGCCCTGCTCCTGTCGGCCGTGTTCGTGGCCGGGGGGCTGTCCGGCTGTTCCTTCCTGTCCCCGTTCAAGACCTGCGAGGGGACCGAAGCCCGGATGAAGGAACTGGAGTCGCTGCCCCTGCTCTCCTCCCCGCCGCCCGGCGCGAGCGCCCCCCGCAGCTTCGACGGCGTCTCCTCCGAGTGCGCGGACGACAGCGGAGACGCCTGGCTGTCCGCCGGGCGCCTCTACACGTATCCGGGCACCCGCCAAGAGGTCCTCGACCACTACCGCAAGGCCGCCGAGGCCGACGGCTGGCGGTTCGAGCCCGAACCGGTGCGCGGTCAGGGAACGTGGGGATCGTGCTTCACGAAGGGCGAGGACGGGCAGGCCAAGGTGCTCGCCCTCTCCTTCCCGCCCACCCGCTTCCTCACCGAGTTCTACGGTCCCGAGACAGCCGCGGAGTTCGCCACGGGGGCCGGATTCGAGATAACGGTGGGCTCGGAGGCCGACGGGGCCAAGACCTCCTGCTCGCCCTGACCCCCTCCCCCACCGGTCACTGCCAGGGGACGTCCGGCGCCCGGAAGAAGCCGATGCCCTGCGCTTCCAGCCGGGGCGCCTGAGCGGCCAGGCGGCGGCTGTAGGACGTCCAGTCGAGCGCGGCCGCCGGCGACCAGCCCAGTTCGGCCAGGCCCAGCACCCGCGGGAAGGCCATCAGCTCCCAGTCGCCGCGCGTCGCGACCGTCTCCGTCCACAGCGGGGCCTCCACGCCCAGCACCGCCGACTCGGGGACCCCGGCCAGATACGCCCCCGGATCCCAGGAATAGGCGCGCCGCACCGGGACGTACCCTGCCCAGGCCAGGCCCGGCTTCGTCGCCGGGTCGTACTTCATGTCCAGGTACAGCCGGTCCGCCGGCGACAGGATCAGCGGGTGACCCGCCTTCGCCGCCGCCACCACGGCCGCCTTGTCCGCGGCCGCGGTCTTGTCGTGGCCCCAGTACTGGAGCACCGCGCCCGGGGCCGGGCGGGCCGCCGCCAGCTGGTGCCAGGCCACCACCGTCTTCCCGTACCGCCCCACCACCGCCTGCGCCCGGTCCATGAAGGCCGCGTAGTCCGCCGCCGGCGTCGCGTGCGCCTCGTCGCCGCCGATGTGCAGGTAGCGGCCCGGGGTCAGCTCCGCCAGCTCACCGAGGACCTCGTCGATGAACTCGTACGTCCGCTCCTTGGCCACGCACAGTGAGCTGAAGCCCACCTTGACGCCGGTGTACCGCTCCGGGGCCTTCCCGTCGCAGTTCAGCTCGGCGTAGGAGGCGAGCGCCGCGTTCACGTGCCCCGGCATGTCGATCTCGGGGACCACGTCCACGTACCGCTGCCCCGCGTAGGCCACCAGCTCCCGGTACTCGTCCTTCGTCCAGTGACCGCCCGGTCCGCCACCGACCTCGCTGCCGCCCCCGTACTCCGCCAGCCGCGGCCAGGAGTCGATCGCGAGACGCCATCCCTGGTCGTCGGTCAGGTGCAGGTGCAGGGTGTTGACCTTGTACTGGGCGAGCTGGTCGACGTACCTCTTCACCTGGTCCACCGAGAAGTGGTGGCGCGCGATGTCGACCATGGCCCCCCGGTACGCGAAGCGCGGCCGGTCGGTGACCGTGCCGCCCGGCACCGTGCCCGGACCCGCCGCCGGCAGCAGCTGGCGCAGCGTCTGCCCCGCGTGGAAGAGGCCGGCCGGGGTCCGCGCGGTGAGGGTGACCCCGGTCGGGCCGGACTCCAGCCGGTACCCCTCGTCGCCCACCCCCTGCGCGCCCCGGTCGATCCTGAGCCGGATCCCGTCCTCCTGCGCCCCGTCGACCACCGGCAGCGGCAGCCCGCTCGGGCCGCGCAGCTGCTCGGCGAGGAGCTCGCCCACCCGGCGGACCTCCTCGTCCGGGCCCCGGCCGGTACGGATGACCGTGCCCGCGCCGAAGGAGTACCCGGGACCTTCGGCGTGCGCGGAGACGGGCGCGGGCAGCAGCCGTTCGAAGGGGGCGAGGGCCACCGGCGGGTCGTCCCCGGGTCTGGCGTCGTCACCGTGCGCGGAGGTGCAGGCCGTGACCAGGGCCGGGGCCGCGGCGAAGGCGAGGAGGGCGCCGAGCGTGCGTCGCAGGACTCTCATGCGCACAGGTATAGGCCAAGCGGGCCGTCCCGTCCGGTGAGTGAATCCAGGACGGGCGGAAATCATCCGAAGGAGGGCACACCGAGCGCCCCACTGGTCCAGACCAGAGAGATCCTGCCCGAAATCGGGCAGGATCTTTGCGTTCATCGCCGCCAGCCGCCAATATCTACGAGTGCTCGATCGCCGCCCGTCGCATGACGACCTCGTCGACCACCTGGTGCGCAGCACCGCGCTGCAGCGCGGTGAGGCAGCCCGGGTGGTACTGGACGTGCTCGCCTACTTCGACGAGACGACCGAGGAATTCGTCCGCCGCCGCCACCGGGAACTGCAGTCCGGCGGAGCGGTGAACGCGGAGATCTTCGAGCGGATCGCGGCCGAACTGCCGCACCGCGCCGTGGCGCCGCCGGAGCTCTCGCTCCGGCAGTTGCGCCGCATCGTCTACGGCTGAGCCGGCGGCCGCCGCACGCGGCCCCGGACGAGCACAGAACCGAACTTCAGGAGGGGCAGAACCGTATGTGTGGAATCGTCGGTTACATCGGCAAGCGTGACGTGGCACCGCTGCTGCTGGAAGGCCTGCAGCGGCTGGAGTACCGCGGATACGACTCCGCGGGCATCGTGGTCAACACCCCGAAGGCCCCGGCCCTGAAGGTCGTCAAGGCCAAGGGCCGCGTCCGCGAGCTGGAGTCCCGCGTTCCCAAGCGCTTCGCCGGCACCACCGGCATCGCCCACACCCGCTGGGCCACGCACGGCGCCCCGAGCGACATCAACTCCCACCCGCACCTTGACCCCGAGAACAAGGTCGCGGTCGTCCACAACGGCATCGTCGACAACTGCTCCGAGCTGCGCGCCAAGCTCGAGGCCGAGGGCGCCGTCTTCGTCTCGGAGACCGACACCGAGGTCATCGTCCACCTGATCGCCCGCTCCGAGGCCGACTCCCTGGAGGAGAAGGTCCGCGAGGCGGTCAAGGTCATCGACGGCACCTACGGCATCGCCGTCATGCACGCCGACTTCCCCGACCGCATCGTCGTCGCCCGCAACGGCTCCCCCGTGGTCCTCGGCATCGGCGAGAAGGAGATGTTCGTCGCCTCGGACGTCGCCGCACTGGTCGCCCACACCCGCCAGGTCGTCACCCTCGGCGACGGCGAGATGGCCACCATCAAGGCCGACGACTTCCGCACCTACACGACCTCCGGCACGACGACCAACGCCACCCCGGAGACCGTGGAGTGGGAGGCCGCCTCGTACGACATGGGCGGCCACGACACCTACATGCACAAGGAGATCTCCGAGCAGCCCGACGCGGTCGACCGCGTGCTGCGCGGCCGGATCGACGACCGCTTCAACACCGTGCACCTGGGCGGCCTGAACCTGGACCCGCGCGAGGCGCGCGGCATCCGCCGGGTCAAGATCCTGGGCTGCGGCACCTCGTACCACGCGGGCCTCATCGGCGCCGGCCTCATCGAGGGCATGGCCCGCATCCCCGCGGACGCCGAGCCGGCCTCCGAGTTCCGCTACCGCAACCCGGTCGTGGACCCCGACACCCTCTACATCGCGGTCTCCCAGTCCGGTGAGACGTACGACGTGCTCGCCGCGGTGCAGGAGCTCAAGCGCAAGGGCGCCCGCGTCCTCGGCGTGGTCAACGTGGTCGGCTCCGCCATCGCCCGCGAGGCCGACGGCGGCGTGTACGTGCACGCCGGCCCCGAGGTCTGCGTCGTCTCCACCAAGTGCTTCACCAACACGGTCGTGGCCTTCGCGCTGCTCGCCGTGCACCTGGGCCGCATCCGGGACCTCTCGGTCACCGACGGCAAGAGGATCATCGAGGGCCTGCGCAAGCTGCCCGCGCAGATCCAGGAGATCCTCGAAGGCGAAGAGGACATCAAGAAGCTGGCGGCCGAGTTCGCCGAGGCCAAGTCGATGATGTTCATCGGCCGGGTGCGCGGCTACCCGGTGGCGCTGGAGGCCTCCCTCAAGCTGAAGGAGATCTCCTACATCCACGCCGAGGCCTACCCGGCCTCCGAGCTCAAGCACGGTCCGCTGGCGCTGATCGAGCCCTCGCTGCCGACGGTCGCGATCGTCCCGGACGACGACCTGCTGGAGAAGAACCGCGCGGCGCTGGAGGAGATCAAGGCCCGCAGCGGCCGGATCCTCGCGGTCGCCCACCGCGAGCAGGAGAAGGCGGACCACACCATCGTGGTCCCGAAGAACGAGGACGAGCTGGACCCGATCCTCATGGGCATCCCGCTCCAGCTGCTGGCGTACCACACGGCCCTGGCCATGGGCCGGGACATCGACAAGCCGCGCAACCTGGCGAAGTCGGTGACCGTCGAGTAATCGCCGTCCCCACAGCGAGGAACCCCCGTGCGCGGTGCGCACGGGGGTTCTCCGTCGTGGTGCCCGGACCGGCCCGGCCGGTCCGCCGGCCAGGTCAGCCCGCGGCGACCGCGCCGCCGCTGCGGGCCTTGCCGAAGGCCATCGGCCAGTGCGCCAGCGCCGCGGTGGCGCCGTACCAGGCCAGCAGTCCGGAGACGGCGGCGACCCAGCCGCCCGCCTTCGCGAGCGTGCCGTTGTCCACGAACGCGCCTATCGCGAGCAGGAGCAGCGACAGGGTCAGCAGGGCGTAGACGCCCTGGCTGAACAGACCGCTCGCGGCGGCGACCGTGAGGGTCAGCGCGAGCATCGCGAACAGGACAAGAAACGTTCCGGCGGCTTCGTCGGAGACCGAACCGCCCGCGCCCTTGGCCCACGTGAACCAGAAGATGCCGAGGCCCGCGAACGCGGTGCCGTTGAACCCGTTGCCTCCGCGGTACTCCAGAAGACCGAGGAGGAACAGGGCCGCGCCGCCGACGTACATGGCGAGCGACACGGAGCTGGCGGCGGACACACCGTCGATGACACCGGTGTGGCCGATACCGAATGCGAGAAGGGTGAGACCCAGGGCGATGTTCCCGAGGGTCGAAGTCGAGGCCGTGCTTCCCGCAGAGACACCATTGTCCACGGCGGGCTCCCTTCGATCTGCAGTTGTTTGCTGCGTCCCAGCAGCACTTATCTACCCTTTACACGAGGGCACAACCGCACAAGCGACTTAACAACCGGTCACAGAACGACAACGGCGAGCGATCGGATCGGCCACTCGTCCGGGGCGGGGAGCACTCAAGGAATGACGACGACCGGTCGCTGTGCGCGCTTGGCCAGCCGGCCGGCGACCGAACCGAAGATCCGGCCCACGATCCCGTGCGTCGAGCCGACCACGATGGCGTCGGCCGAATACTCCCGGCCGACCTCCTCCAGCTCATGGCAGATGTCACCACCGCGCTCGACCAGGATCCACGGCACTTCGGCCAGATAGTCCGCGCAGGCGAGCTCCAGCCCGAGCACCTCGGTGCGGTGGTCCGGCACGTCGACGAAGACGGGCGGCTCGCAGCCGGCCCACACCGTGGTGGGCAGCCGGTTGGCGACATGGACGATGATCAGACCGGATCCGGAGCGACGGGCCATGCCGATCGCATAGGCGAGCGCACGCTCACTGGAGGTGGATCCGTCGAATCCCACAACGACCCCGTGCCGGAAGGCCGGATCGCAGTGCACGCGTGTCTGTTCCACCGCGCGCAGATCGGCGGCCGACGCGGGGTCGACGACGCGTTTGCGCTTGCGGTCCGCGGGTTCGGAGAATTCGTGACCGGCCATGGGTGTCTCGGCGAAGAGGTCCTTGGAGGAAGCAACAGGGGCGAAATCGGCGACGCAGTGTGACGGAGCTCTGTCCGGGAAGCATCTTCCCAAGCCCATACCCACCAGGGTACGGCGACACTCCTGTCCTGCACAGGGCATGCCGCCCTTGGAGAGCGTCCCAGGGAGCATGCCGGAGCGAGCGCGCCTTGGCAATGGCCGCTGCCCCCTACAGCCAGTGACGGGCCGGGCCGGCGCCACCCGTTGGCGCAGTGACCGAGCCCCGCCGCCGGGCGTTGGGACATGCGTCCGACCAACAGGTAAGAGCCCGCAGGGAGCACGCCGTGCCCGGTCATCCGGTTCACCCCGTCCAGCCAGCTCAGCCGACGCAGTCCGTCCGGTCCCGCCAGGACGCCGACCCCGCCCCGCACTTCACCCCGTCCCCCTGGTCGGCCCTTCACCCGTCCGTGCGTTCCGCCGGACGCCCCCACGACGACCCCGCGGGTGACGTCGTGCGCTGGGCCGCCTTCAGCTGCCTGCTCGTTCCCGTGGTCCTCGTCGTCTACGGAACCTCCTTCGGCGGGGCCGCCGTCGCGACCCTCGGCCTGCTCGCCGTCACGGCCGCGTGCCGGGTCCTGCTGCGCCACTCGGAGAAGACCCGGCGGGCGGCCGCCCGGGTGCCCGCGGAGGAGGCCCTTCCGCCCGCCCACCGCGGCCGGCACTCGCGCGCCGGCGTCGGGATGCGCCG
Organism: Streptomyces xanthophaeus; assembly: GCF_030440515.1. Lineage (GTDB taxonomy): Bacteria > Actinomycetota > Actinomycetes > Streptomycetales > Streptomycetaceae > Streptomyces > Streptomyces kutzneri. Next base: position 5,236,196 of record NZ_CP076543.1, on the reverse strand, counting down.
CGGCTGCCGGGGCTCCGGCCCGGTCTCCCCGCAGGACTGACTCATTCGCACACCCACACACGCATGTTTTCAGCCAACTTCCCGGCAGGGTGCCCTCCTTGCCGGAATGTCCCCCCGTCCCCCTCACCACCAGCGACGACAGACCGCGGGGGGCGTTCCGGCCCTACAGGTACTGGCCATGGCCGGGGAGCGCGCTTCCTGTTCGGGTAGCGGAGTGGAACGCTTACTGATCGAATGCTTTTCGCCAAGTTGAGAAGTCGACATAGCGCTGCGTGCTGAACTTGTCACGCCGACACCACGGGACGCAGTAGATTCGATCATGTATTTACGGCGGGGGATCCACGTGCAAGGCCGAGGGGAAACGTGCAGGTGCGACCAGACCAAGGAGTCGCGACACCCAAGGGGGGCTTAGCGCCATGAGCCAGGATTCCACCGCCGTCGTCACAACAGACGCCGGCCGGAAGCTCGCGGGGCGTCGCCGCAGGGAGATCGTCGCGGTGCTGCTCTTCAGCGGCGGACCGATCTTCGAGAGCTCCATTCCACTTTCCGTGTTCGGCATTGACCGGCAGGACGCGGGAGTTCCACGCTATCGATTGCTCGTGTGCGCCGGTGAGGACGGTCCGCTCAGGACCACCGGCGGGCTCGAACTGACCGCGCCGTACGGGTTGGAGGCGATCGCCCGGGCAGGAACGGTCGTCGTTCCCGCCTGGCGCTCCATCACTTCACCGCCGCCGCCGGAGGCGCTCGACGCACTGCGTCTGGCGCACGAGGAGGGGGCCCGGATCGTCGGACTGTGCACGGGAGCCTTCGTGCTCGCCGCCGCCGGTCTGCTGGACGGCCGGCCCGCGACGACGCACTGGATGTACGCGCCGACGCTGGCCAAGCGGTACCCGTCCGTCCATGTCGATCCGCGCGAACTGTTCGTCGACGACGGCGACGTGCTCACGTCCGCCGGCACGGCGGCCGGAATCGATCTGTGCCTGCACATCGTGCGCACGGACCACGGCAGCGAGGCGGCCGGGGCCCTGGCCCGCAGGCTCGTCGTGCCGCCGCGCCGCACGGGTGGCCAGGAACGCTATCTCGACCGGTCGCTGCCGGAGGAGATCGGCGCCGACCCGCTGGCCGAGGTCGTCGCCTGGGCACTGGAACACCTCCACGAGCAGTTCGACGTGGAGACGCTGGCCGCCCGCGCCTATATGAGCAGGCGCACCTTCGACCGGCGGTTCCGCTCGCTCACCGGCAGCGCTCCGCTCCAGTGGCTGATCACCCAGCGGGTGCTCCAGGCACAGCGGCTGCTGGAGACCTCCGACTACTCGGTCGACGAGGTCGCCGGGCGCTGCGGGTTCCGCTCGCCGGTCGCCCTGCGGGGGCACTTCCGGCGGCAGCTGGGGTCCTCCCCGGCCGCCTACCGCTCCGCCTACCGGGCACGCCGGCCGCAGGCCGACGTGGCACAGGTGGCCGAGATCAACGCGGGTCCGGTTCCGCACCAGCGCACTCCGCAGCCCCACCGGGCGGCGGCGGCCCTGGCCGCGTCGGGTCCCACGGTGACGGAGCTGTACGCCCCGGGCCGGGTCATGCGGGAACACGCCTGACCGCGAGCTGAGTACGACGCACGAAGGTCCTCCATCGGCCACCGCCGATGGAGGACCTTCCGCATATGCGGTCCGCGCCCCGGGCGACCGCATAAGGTGGGACACATGAACGATCGCATGGTGTGGATCGACTGCGAGATGACCGGGCTCTCGTTGACGGACGACGCACTTATCGAGGTGGCCGCACTGGTCACCGACTCGGAGCTCAACGTGCTCGGCGAAGGCGTGGACATCGTGATCCGTCCGCCGGACGCCGCGCTGGAGACCATGCCCGACGTGGTGCGCGAGATGCACACCGCCTCCGGCCTGCTCGACGAGCTGGCCGCCGGGACCACCCTCGCGGACGCCGAGGCGCAGGTCCTGGCCTACGTGCGGGAGCACGTGAAGGAACCCCGCAAGGCGCCGCTCTGCGGAAACTCGGTCGGCACCGACCGCGGCTTCCTGCTGCGCGACATGGCCGCGCTGGAGAGCTATCTGCACTACCGGATCGTGGACGTGTCCTCGGTCAAGGAGCTGGCGCGCCGCTGGTACCCGCGGGCGTACTTCAACAGCCCGCCGAAGAACGGCAACCACCGGGCGCTGGCGGACATCAAGGACTCCATCACCGAGCTGCGCTACTACCGGGAGGCGGTCTTCGTACCGCAGCCCGGGCCCGACTCGGACACGGCCCGCAGCATCGCCGCCAAGCACGCCGTGCCGGGCGCATAGCTCCGGCGGGGCGCCTCCGGAGGGGGGCGCCGGGAAAGGAGGGAGCGAGCACCCTCCCGGACCCTGTACCCTTTTCTTCGGCCGGTCGGTTTTCCGACCGGACATGGTGGGTGTAGCTCAGTTGGTAGAGCACCTGGTTGTGGTCCAGGTGGCCGCGGGTTCAAGTCCCGTCACTCACCCTGCGGGAAGGCCCCGGTTCGCGGAAGCGGACCGGGGCCTTCTGCATGACCAGGGGCTTCTGCATGACCGGGGCCGTCAGGACGACTCCCGGACCACCAGTCGGTTCGGCAGCACGGCGGCCGCCTCGCCCGGCTCCCCCGCGATCCTCCCCAGCAGCATCCGCGTCATGGTCCGGCCCATCTCCTCGATCGGCTGCCGGACGCTGGTCAGCGGCGGGTCCATGTGCCGGGCCACCACCGAGTCGTCGAAGCCGACCAGCGCCACGTCCCGCGGGATACGGCGGCCGGCCGCGCGCAGCTCCCGCCGGGCGCCCGCCGCCATGACGTCCGAGGCGGCGAAGACCGCGTCGAGCCCGGGGTGGCGCTCCAGCAGGGCGCGCATGGCCCGCCGGCCGCCCTCCTCGGTGAAGTCGCCGACCGCGATCAGCAGCTCGTCCACGGGATGTCCGGCGGCGGCCAGGGCCTGCCGGTAGCCGTCGAGGCGGCACTGGGCCCCGTACACGTCCAGCGGGCCGGTGATCGTGGCGATCGTACGGCGGCCCCGGTCGAGGAGGTGGCGTACGGCCTCGGCCGCGCCCGCCAGGTTGTCGGAGTCCACGCAGGGCAGGGTCTCGGCGGCGGAACGGCGGCCGCTGATCACCGTCGGGATGCCGAGCTCGGCCAGCAGCTCCGGCAGCGGGTCCCCGGCGTGGACGGAGACGAGCAGCACCCCGTCGACGCGGTGCCCGGACAGGTACTGGGCGAGCCGGCGGCGCTCGCGGTCGCTGCCCGCCAGGGTGAGGACGAGCTGCACCTCGGTGTCGGCGAGCTCGGCGCCTACCCCGCGGACCACTTCGGAGAAGTAGGGCTCGGCGAAGAAGCGGGCCTCGGGCTCGGGGATCACGAGGGCTATGGCGTCGGTGCGGTTGGCCGCGAGGGCGCGCGCGGCGCGGTTCGGTACGTACCCCAGTTCGGCCACGGCCGCCTCGACGGCGACCCTGGTGTGCTCGCTGACCTTGGAGGATCCGTTGATCACCCGGGAGGCCGTGCCGCGCCCGACTCCGGCGCGCGCCGCGACCTCCTCCAGGGTCGGTCGTCCCCCACTGCGCCCGTGCCCGTTCATGACTTCCTCCCGGTTGTGAATCTACCTCTTGACGGCTGTGGGAGCGCTCCCACACTGTGTCACACGACACCCGGCACGTTTCGTCCTTCTGGGAGGAAGCCACATGCGCGTCCGAGCCCGAGCCCGAGTCCGAAGAACCCTCCTCACGAGCGTCGCCGCGGCCGGAACCGCGGCCCTGCTGCTCGCGGGGTGCGCGCAGGACCCCGACGAGAGCCCCGACCAGGGCTCCCCCGCCACCGGCAAGTCCGGCGGCGGGGCACAGACCACCCTCACCGTCGGCGTCTTCGGGGCCTTCGGACTCCAGGAGGCCGGACTCTACGACGACTACATGGCGCAGAATCCCGGGATCCGCATCGAGCAGACCTCCATCGAGCGGAACGAGAACTACTACCCCCAGCTCCTCACCCACCTGGGCACGGGCAGCGGGCTCGCCGACATCCAGGCCGTCGAGGTCAACAACATCGCCGAGATCACCGCCACCCAGGCCGACAAGCTGGTGGACCTGGCCAAGGCCCCTGGCGTGGACAAGGCCACGTACCTGCCCTGGAAGTGGGCCCAGGGCACGGCGCCCGCGGCCAAGGGCGGGGCCACGGTCGGCCTCGGCACGGACATCGGCCCGCAGGGCATCTGCTACCGCAAGGACCTCTTCGAGGCGGCCGGGCTGCCCACCGACCGGACGGCGGTCGGGGCGCTGTGGGCGGGCGACTGGAACAAGTACCTGGAGGCGGGCCGGACGTACAAGGCGAAGGCCGGCGAGGGGAAGGCCTTCGTCGACTCGGCCTCGGGTGTGATGGCGGCGGTGACCGGGAGCAGCGCCCAGCGCTTCTACGACGACCAGGGCAAGGTCGTCTACAAGACCAACCCGGCGGTGCGCGGCGCCTTCGACCTGGCGGCGTCCTTCGCCACCGACGGGCTGAGCGCCAAGCTGCAGCAGTTCACCCCGGCCTGGGACCAGGGCTTCTCCAACGGCTCCTTCGCCACGGTCTCCTGCCCGGCCTGGATGCTCGGCTACATCCAGGACAAGGCGGGCCCGGCGGGCAAGGACAAGTGGGACGTGGCGCAGGCGCCGAAGCCCAGCAACTGGGGCGGGTCCTTCCTGGTGGTGCCGAAGGCGGGCAAGCACGCCGAGGAGGCGGCGAAGCTGGCGGCCTGGCTGACGGCCCCGGCCCAGCAGGCGAAGCTCTTCGAGAAGCGGGGCAGTTTCCCGAGCGCGAGCGCCGCGTACAAGCTGCCGGCGGTGTCGGGCGCGCAGCACGCCTACTTCGGCGGCGCCCCGATCGGCGAGATCTTCTCGAAGGCGGCCGAGGGCGTACCGGTGACGGTGGTCGGCCCGAAGGACCTGGTGATCGCGCAGAACCTGGCGGACATCGGGATGCTCCAGGTCGACCAGAAGGGCCGCAGCCCGCAGGAGGGCTGGGAGGCCGCGGTGAAGGCGATCGACAACGCCCTGGACCAGTGAGGTACCCGTGACGGACGAGACGGCTGTGCTGTCCCCCTCCACCGTCGGCCCGGAGCGGCCGGCGGCGGAGGGGGGCGGCCGGAGCCGGCCGGGCGGACGGGCCCAGGTGTGGCGCTCGCGCCGCTACCGCTGGGACCTGCGCTTCAGCCCGTACGCCTTCGTGGCGCCCTTCTTCCTCTTCTTCGCCGCCTTCGGGCTGTTCCCGCTGCTCTACACGGGCTGGGCGGCGCTGCACCAGGTGGAGCTGACCGATCCCGACAGCATGACCTGGGTGGGGCTACGGAACTTCACCCGGCTGTGGGACGACGAGTTCTTCTGGAACGCGCTGCGCAACACGGTGACGATCGGGCTGCTGTCCACGGTGCCGCAGCTGGCGATCGCCCTGGGCCTGGCCCACCTCCTCAACTACCGGCTGCGGGGCTCGGCGTTCTTCCGCGTCGCGGTGCTCACCCCGTACGCGACCTCCGTGGCGGCGGCCACCCTCGTCTTCGTCCTGCTCTTCGGCCGGGACTACGGGATGGTCAACTGGGCGCTGTCGGCGGTCGGTTTCGACGCGGTCGACTGGCAGAACGGCACCTTCGCCTCCCAGCTCGCCGTCTCCACCATCGTGATCTGGCGCTGGACCGGCTACAACGCGCTGATCTACCTGGCGGCCATGCAGGCCGTACCGGGCGAGCTGTACGAGTCCGCCGCGCTGGACGGAGCCTCGCGCTTCCAGCAGTTCCTGCACGTCACGGTGCCCTCGCTGCGGCCGACGATCTTCTTCACCTGTGTGGTGTCGACGATCGGGGCGACCCAGCTGTTCGGCGAGCCGCTGCTGTTCAACGGCGGTGCGGCCGCGACGGGCGGCTCGGACCACCAGTTCCAGACGCTCGGGCTGTACCTGTACGAGCAGGGCTGGGTGAACCTGCACCTCGGGCGGGCCTCGGCGATCGCGTGGGCGATGTTCCTGATCCTGCTGCTGATCGCCGGGGCGGCGCGGCTGCTGCGCGGCCGGAAGGAGGGCTCCCGATGAGGTCACTGCGCGCGGGCCGGCTCACGTACGTGGTGCTCGCCCTGTTCACGGCCGGCTCGCTCTTCCCGCTCGTGTGGACGGCGATCGCGGCGTCCCGGAGCAGTACGCGCCTGGCCCAGACCCCGCCGCCGTTCTGGTTCGGCGGGAACCTGGGGCGCAACCTCCAGGTCGCGTGGACCGACGCCAACATGGGCACGGCCCTGCTGAACACGGTGATCGTGGCGGGCACGGTCGCCGCGGGCACCGTGTTCTTCTCCACGCTCGCCGGCTTCGCCTTCGCCAAACTCCGCTTCCGCGGCAGCCGGCCGCTGCTGGCGCTGGTGATCGGGACGATGCTGATCCCGCCGCAGCTGAGCGTGGTGCCGCTCTACATGCTGATCGCGAAGCTGTCGTGGACCGACCGGCTCCAGGCGGTGATCCTGCCGACCCTGGTGGGTGCCTTCGGGGTGTTCTTCATGCGCCAGTACCTGGTGCACGCGCTGCCGATGGAGCTGGTGGAGGCGGCGCGCACGGACGGGGCGAGTTCGCTGCGGGTCCTGTGGCACGTGGTGTTCCCCGCCGCCCGGCCCGCGATGGCGGTGCTGGGGATGCTGACCTTCGTCATGGCCTGGAACGACTTCTTCTGGCCGATCGTCGCGCTGACCCAGAACGGCAGCCCGACGGTGCAGGTGGCCCTGACCGGGCTGGGCCGGGGCTACATCCCCGACCAGTCGGTGATCATGGCGGGCGCGCTGCTGGGCACGCTCCCGCTGCTGCTGGTGTTCCTCGTCTTCGGCCGGCAGATCGTCGGCGGCATCATGCAAGGAGCGGTGAAGGGATGACCCAACTCCCGACGAACACGAACACGAACGCGGGCGCGGACCCGGCCACGAACACGGACCCGGACACCGGGGCGCGGGAACTGCGGTTCCCCGACGGGTTCCTGTGGGGTACGGCCACGGCGGCCTTCCAGATCGAGGGCGCCGCGACCCTGCGCGGACCGTCCATCTGGGACACCTTCTGCCGTACGCCGGGCAAGGTGCACGGCGGTGACACGGGCGACGTGGCCGTCGACCACCACCGGCTGTGGCGGGAGGACGTCCGGCTGATGGCCTCGCTCGGGCTCGGCGCCTACCGGTTCTCGGTGTCCTGGCCGCGGGTCCTCGCCGGCGGCATCGGCTTCTACGACGCCCTGGTCGACGAGCTGCTCTCGTACGGGATCCGGCCCTGCGTGACCCTTTACCACTGGGACCTGCCGCAGGAGCTGGAGAGCGCGGGCGGCTGGCCCGAGCGGGAGACGGCCTACGCCTTCGCCCGGTACGCCGAGCAGGTCACGGCGGCGCTCGCCGACCGGGTGGATCTCTGGACCACCCTCAACGAGCCCTGGTGCAGCGCCTTCCTCGGCTACGCCTCGGGGGTCCACGCTCCCGGCCGCACCTCCCCCGCCGACTCGCTGCGCGCCGCCCACCACCTCAACCTGGCCCACGGACTGGCCGCCGCGGCCCTGCCGGCCCGGGCCAGGGCCGGGATCGCGCTCAACCCCAGCGCGGTACGGCCGCTGACCGGCTCGGCGGCCGACCTGGACGCGGCCCGCCGGATCGACGCCCTGGCCAACCGGGTCTTCACCGGCCCGCTGCTGCACGGGGCCTACCCGCAGGACCTGCTCGCGGACACCGCCGCGGTGACCGACTGGTCCTTCGTCCGCCACGGCGACGAGGCGCTGATCCACCAGCCGCTGGACTTCCTCGGGGTGAACTACTACACCCCGGCGCTGGTCTCGGCCGCCCCCGACGGAAACGGCCCGCGCGCCGACGGGCACGGGGCGGCGGCGCACTCCCCCTGGCCCGCCGCGGAGTCGGTCGCCTTCCACCAACCCCCGGGCAAGCGCACCGACATGGGCTGGTCGGTCGACCCCACCGGCCTGTACGACCTGCTGATGCGCTTCACCCGCGAGGCGCCCGGGCTCCCGCTGCTGGTCACCGAGAACGGCGCGGCGTACGCCCCCGAGCTGCACGACCCGCAGCGCATCGGCTACCTGGAGGCCCATCTCTCGTCCGTCCACCGCGCCCTGGCGGACGGCGCCCCGGTGGAGGGCTATTTCCTCTGGTCGCTGATGGACAACTTCGAGTGGTCCTACGGGTACAGCAAGCGCTTCGGCATCGTGCAGGTCGACTACGAGACGCAGGCCCGCACCCCCCGATCCAGCGCCCACTGGTACGCCCGCCTGGCCCGGAAGGGGAGCTTCCTCACCTACGGGGACGAGGCGTTCTAGACATTCCCTAGCGGAAGGCCGGGGCCGAGCGGGCCGCCCAGTCCGCGAACGGGCGGGGCGCCCGGCCGAGGATCTGCCGTACGGCGGGGCTCGGCTCCCGTTCGGCGGGCAGGGGTTCCCCGAGGATCCCGAGGGTGCCCTCCACGACCGGCTCGGGCATGAAGGCCAGCATCTGGGCGCGGGCCTCCTCCCGGGTCTGCTCGACGAAACGGACGGGCTCGCCCAGAGCCGCGCCGATCGCCTCGGCCCGCTGCCTCGGGGTGACCGGGGCGGGCCCGGTGAGCTCGTAGGTGCGGCCCGCGTGCCCCGGCTCGCGCAGGACCGCGGCCGCGACCTCGGCGATGTCCGCCGGGTCGACGGTCGGGAGTCCGACGTCGCCGAAGGGCGCGGCGGCCGTGCGCCGCGTACGGATGGTCCCGGCCCAGGCGAAGGCGTTGGAGTTGAGGCCGCCGGAGCGCAGGACCGTCCACTCCAGGCCGCTGCGGCGGACGGCGTCCTCGAACCGCGCGGGGTGGGCGTACACCTCGGGGCGGGTTCCGGCGCCCTGGGACGAGAGCAGGACGACCCGGCGGATCCCGGCGGCCGCGGCCCGGTCCAGGATGCCCTGCGGGTCCTCGCCGGCGACGAGCAGGAACAGCGCGTCGGCCCCGTCGAACGCGGGGCCGAGGCCCTGCGGCTCGGCGAGGTCGCCCTGGTGGTGGCGGACCCCTTCGGGCATGTGCGCCGGCCGTCGGGAGACGGCGGTCACGCGCTCGCCGCGGCCCGCGAGGATCCGTACGAGTTCCTGCCCCACGTTCCCGGTCGCACCTGTCACTACGATCACGACGATCCCCCTTATGAGTTAGTCGACTGACTTAGTCGCTGACCTGGTGAGGACCATAGCCCCTTCCCGATCACTCGTCTAGAGTCAGTCAGGTGACTGACTCAAGGAAGGTCCGGCGGACGTCCGGCAAGCGGGAGCGGCTGGCGGCCGCCGCGGCGCAGGTCCTCCACGCACAGGGCGTCGCCCAGACCACGCTCGCGGACATCGCCCAGGCGGCCGAGGTCCCGGTGGGCAACGTCTACTACTACTTCAAGACCAAGGACGAGCTCGTCGGAGCCGCGATCGACGCGCACGCCCAGACCCTCCGGGGCCTGATCGCCGCCCTCGACGAACTCCCCACCCCTGAGGAGCGGTTGAAGGCGCTGGTGTCCGGCTGGGTCCGGCAGCGCGAGCTCACCGCCCGGTACGGCTGCCCCACCGGCACCCTCGCCTCGGAACTCGACAAGCGCGCCGACGGCCTGGACCGCTCGGTCGCGGAGGTCATGCGGGTCCTGCTCGACTGGGCCGAGCGGCAGTTCGCGGAGATGGGCCGGGCCGACGCCCGCGAACTCGCCGTCGCCCTGATCGCCGCCTACCAGGGCATCTCCCTGCTCACCAACACCTTCCGCGACCCGGACCTCATGACCGCCGAGGCACGGCGCCTGGAACGCTGGATCGACTCCCTCGCCTGAGGGCCCTGCCACCGGAGATGACGATGCACACAGGTGACGGACGGACCCGCACCACACCCCCGCGCCCCCTGGACGTGGAGTCCCTCTTCCCGGGTCTGGCCGCCCACCGCCGTACCGCGACCCGGCTGCACCCGCGCCCGGGCAGGCCCGGGCCGCACGACAGCCACGTGGGAGGGCCGCTGCTGTGGCCCGCCGACGAGCCGTGGCCGGTGTGCGAGAGCCCGCACCGGCGCGCCCCGGAAGCAGGACCGCCGCCGCTGCTCGCCCTGGCCCAGCTCCACGCCCGGGACGTCCCGGACCTGCCGGCCGGCCCGGACGGCTGCGATCTGCTCCAGGTGTTCTGGTGCCCCTTCGACGCCCACGGACCCACCGGCTCGGGCATGTACACGCACCTGCGGTGGCGCCGGGCGGCGGAGGTCCGCGTGGTGGCGGCGGAGCAGCCTGCGCCGGCCGCCGTCGGCTTCTCCGGGTACGTGCCCGAACCGTGCGTGCTGCATCCGGAGCGGGTCACCGAGTACCCGTACATCGAGCTGCTCACCGGGGAGCTGGGCGCGGCGGTCGAGGAGTGGGAGGACGCCCAGGAGGAGGCCGCCTACGAGGCCGGGGAGGCGGCGGAGGAGGGCGGCGAGGAGGGCGACGGGGAGGCCTGGCCGCCGACCTACCAGAGCGACCTGTCCCTCGCCCCGGGCTGGAAGGCCGGCGGGCACCCCGCCTGGAACCTCACCGGGCCCGGGACCATGGACTGCGACGCCTGCGCGTACCCGATGGAGCTGCTGCTGACCGTCGCGACGAACGAATGGCATACGGACACCAGGAGCTGGATCCCGCTGGAGGACGGGCCGCAGCACCCGACCGGGGTGGTCGTCGCCAACCACGGCAAGCTCAACGTCTTCGCCTGCCCCCGGGACCCGTCCCACCCGCACGGCTTCAGCGTCCAGTAGCGGTCAGGAGCAGGTCAGGGGCAGGTCAGGGGCAGGTCAGGGGCAGGTCAGGGCGAGGTCGCCATCGCCGCCAGGCCCCTCGCCAGCTCCTCGGCGTTCATCACCGGAGCGACGTCGATCTCGGCGTTGAACTGCAGGAACAGGTCCTCCATCAGCGGCGGCATCTGCGCGCTGTCCTGCAGGTCGAAGACGATCCAACAGGAGCGCACGCCCTCGTGCAGGCCGAAGTAGGCCGCCTCCGGCTTCACCTTCTCCAGCAGCGTCTTCATCGCCTGGGGCAGCGAGCCGGTCTTGATGCCCTCGTTGGTGGCGGCCGTGTCCATGTGCGCCCTGAGCATGACTCTCATGCGTGGCTCCTTCCGTCACGGCCACCTTCCGCGCGGGCCGGGGGCGCGACAACATTTGCGCCCCCGTCCGGGGAAGGGCGGGAAAAACCCCCTAAGCCCCCTGGATGTGGAAGTTGAAGTCGGCGTGGCCGAGCGCGCCCATCAGGCGGAGCCAGACGGGCAGCAGCATCTCGGTACCCCGGGCCGTCTCGATGCCCCCGAGGTCGAGGACGCCGGCTTCCGGCCACCCGAAGGCGTGGAGCAGTTCGCGTACGAACTTCTTGGCGTCCGCGTCCTCGCCGGACAGGAAGACGTGGTGCTCGCCGGCGACCCGCGCCGGGTCCACCATGATCTGGCAGTTCATCGTGTTCAGCGTCTTGACCACCCGCAGCCGCGGGAAGGTGCGCTGGATCAGCTCGGCCAGGCTGTCGTCGTTGACGGGGTCCAGGACCGGCGGGAAGCCCCCCGAGAAGTCCAGCGGGTTCGCGATGTCGATGAGGATCTTGCCGTCGAGGTGGGCGGCGTCCGCCTCCGTCAGGGCGGCGATACTGGCCTGCCCGCCGGTGGCGTTGACCAGCGTCTCGCCGTCCCGCGCCGCCTGAGCGAACGTGGCCAGCCCGACGGCGGGGTGGGCCTCCTGCCACTGCGCGTACTCGGAGCGGCCCAGGGTTGCTTCCGGTTCCCGGGTGCCGATGACCACCTGGTGGCCCAGGCCGTCGAGCCGGGCGGCCACCGTACGGCCGACGATCCCGGTGCCGAGGACTGCGTAGCGCATTGCGGAGATCCATTCGTCGAACGGAGGCCGGGCCGCCCCGGCCCCTCCCGGGACCGGTCAGCCCAAGATCCCGACATCGTAGAAGAACCGGTAGCGGTTCGGGCCGTCCGGCAGGAACCAGTGGAAGCCCTCCTCCAGGAAGACCGCCAGCAGGTTCACGGCGATCACCATGCCCAGGAACCACAGCGCGCACATGCCCGCCGTGCGCAGCGGACCCGGACGGACCGCCGGGACGGCGCGGTCGGCCGTCATGTGGGCGAAGGCCAGGACGACGCCGATGGCGACCACCGAGAGCTGGAAGAGGATCCACGCCCAGTGGTACAGGTGCAGGCCGAGCACCTCGCCGCCCTCCTTGTTCCCCGGCAGGACGTACAGCATGGTCTGCCGCCAGGACGTGAAGGAGCCCCCGATCGCCGCGACCAGGGACAGCCCCCAGCCCGTCATGTAGGCGCGCCCCGTCACGGTGCCGGTGAGCAGCGCCGAGCGGATGATGTACGCCGCTCCCAGGGCGGCCAGCACCATGAACATCCGCTGCGCGAGGCACAGCGGGCACGGGATGTCCCCCCGGCCGAACTGGTGGTACAGGCCGGCGCAGACGACGGCCGACCAGCCGAGGGCGAAGAAGCAGGCGAACCAGTACTGGACCCGGCTCAGCAGGCCGTTCTCCGGCGGGGCGTCCGGCACGAGGCTGTGCATCGTCGCGGCCACGGTCAGTAGCTCAGCTTCAGGGCGAGGCCGCTGGTGATGTGGTGCGCCGTCAGCAGGGTGACGGCGATCAGCACCGCCCACCACGCGCCGAGCACGACCGTCCGGGACGCGCCCCGGTACAGGGCGATCAGCGTGGCGAGGAGCCCGCCGAAGATCAGGGTGTCCATGCCGCGGACCGTACCGAGACGGTGGCATCACTCCTGCGAGGCGCGCCCCCGGTTACGTCGGTTGCCGCGTCGGCCGCGCCCGGCCCGCCCCGTGCCGGGGCCGCCGAGGCTCCGGCCGTCCAGGCCGATCCAGACCCGGACCTCGGTCCCGCCGAGCACCGAGCGCCCCAGCCGTACGTCGCCGCCGGTCGACTCCGCGACCCGCCGCACGATGTCCAGTCCGAGGCCCGTCGAACCGTCGCGGCCGCCGTCGTTGCCGCGGCGCAGGGCCGCGTCCGGGTCGGAGATGCCGGGTCCGGCGTCGGAGACCAGCACGATGACGGCGTCGCCCGCGTCGTGGACGTCCACCGAGAAGGGGGTGCCCTCGGGGGTGTGCCGGAAGACGTTGCCGAGCATGGCGTCGAGGGCGGCGGCGAGTTCGGGCCGCGCCACGGGGATCCGTACCGTACGGTCCACGCCCGCGAGCCGCACCTCGCGGCCCTCGTCCTCCGCGAGCGCCGACCAGAAGGCCATCCGGTCGCGGATCACCTCGGAGGCGTCGCAGCCCGCGCCCGCCCCGGCCCCCGGACCGGTCGCCGGGCGCTGTTCCCGGGCGGTACGGATGATCGTGTCGACCTCGCGCTCCAGCTGCTCCACGGCGGCCCGGGTCTGTTCGGCGGCCGGACCGTCGCCGAGCGAGGCCGTGTTGAGCCGCAGCACCGTCAGCGGCGTCCGCAGCCGGTGCGAGAGGTCGGCGGCCAGTTCCCTCTCGTTGGCGAGGAGTTCGACGACCTGGTCCGCCATCGCGTTGAACGCGGCGGCCGCCGAGCGGAGTTCCTTCGGCCCGTCCTCGGGCACCCGGGCCCCGAGCCTGCCCTCGCCGAGCTGGTGGGCGGCGTCCGCGAGCCGCTCGGCGGGCCGGACCAGCCGGGCGCCGAGCCGGTCGGCGACCCCGACCGAGCCCACGATCAGGGCCAGCCCGACGCCCGCGAGCACCAGCCAGGCCGTCGCGACGCCGTTGCTGACCTCGCTCTCCGGTACGAAGATCTCCACCACGGCGATGTCCCCGGACCCGAGCGCGGTCGGCTGGAGCAGCGCCGAGCCGCCGCCCGAGACCTTCGCCGTCGTGCCCCGTCCCATGCGCCGGGTCTCCGCGACGGCGCGCTCCCCGGCCCGGCCCTGACCGATGTCCACCGGCGGGCTGTCGCCGATCGCGGGCACGTGGACGGCCATCCGCCGGGCGGCGCCCATCTGGGTGGACTCCACCGCCTTGCGCAGCTGCACGGGGTCGGTGGTGATGGACAGCGTCGGCCCGATGCTGGCGGCCTGCCGCTCGGCGTTGGAGAAGGCCCGGTCGCTGGCCATCTCCTGGACGACGAGGCCCAGCGGTACGGCGAAGGCCACGACCACCATGGCCGTGACCGCGAGGCACACCTTGACGAGCGCCCATCTCATCGCGCGCTCACCGGGGCGGTTCCAGCTTGACCCCGACCCCCCGCAGCGTGTGCAGGTAGCGCGGCCGGGCGGCGGTCTCGCCGAGTTTGCGGCGCAGCCAGGACAGGTGGACGTCGATGGTCTGGTCGTCCCCGTACGACTGCTGCCAGACCTCGGCGAGCAGTTCGCGCCGGGCCACGACCACCCCGGGCCGGCCGGCGAGGAAGGCCAGCAGGTCGAACTCCCGGCGGGTGAGGTCCAGTACGGCCCCGTCCAGCTCGGCCTGGCGGCGCAGCGGGTCGATGGCGAGCCCGCCGACGCGCAGGACGCGCGAGGGCGGCTCGGCCCCGGCGGAGGCCCGGGCACGGCGCAGGACGGCGGACATCCGGGCGGAGAGGTGCTCCACGGAGAAAGGTTTGGTCAGGTAGTCGTCGGCGCCGTCGTTGAGCAGCCGGACGATCTCCGCCTCGTCGTCGCGCGCTGTGGCGATGATCACGGGTACGTCGGTGATGCCGCGCAGCATCTTGAGCGCCTCGGACCCGTCCAGGTCGGGCAGTCCGAGGTCGAGGATGACCACGTCGAAGCGGTGGTGCGCGACCTCGCGCAGGGCCTCCAGGGCCGTGCCGACGCTCCGCACGGTGTGCGAGGCCTCGGTCAGGTGCCGGATGAGGGCGGAACGTACGAACTGGTCGTCCTCGACCACGAGCACACTTGCCATGGCCCGCACCGTAGTCCATCCGGGCGACTCAGCGGGGTGTCGGGCCACTCTTGTGGCGGGTGGTGCAGTATGTGCCCTGATGCGACGAGGACTTCTTCATGCCATGGCCTGGATGCTGGCGACCGGCGCGGCGGTGACGCTGTCGTGGTGGGGCGTGCACACCGTCATGTCGGGAACGGCCTACGATCCGCCGCTCGCGGTACCCCTGACCGGCCATCCGCTGTCCTCGTCGACGCACAGCGCGCAGCCGTCCCCGTCCCCCTCGGAGTCCGCGTCGCCCTCGCCCTCCGGATCGCCCGCCCCGGAGGCGTCGCCGACCGCCGGCGCCTCCCCGGAGAAGTCCCCGAAGCCGTCGGCCAGCCCCGGCCCGTACCAGCGGGCGGAGGGCCAGGACGCGGGCAAGGTGCAGGCCTATCCGGTGTCCGGCGGCCGGGTCGTCTTCTCCCTGGGTGCCTCTTCGGCCGAGCTGGTCTCGGCGACGCCGGCGGCCGACTGGCGGATGCAGGTGTGGAAGACGGACTTCTGGATCCGGGTCACCTTCACCCGGGACGGCCGTGAGGTGTCGGTGTTCTGCACCTGGCACGACCACCCGCCGCTGGTCGAGATCGTCGACCCCTGAGTCGGCCGCGGCCTGACCGGGAACGGCCGGGACCCCTTTCGGGTCCCGGCCCACACGGTGCGGCTCCCCTTCCCGGCGGGGGACGGGATCAGAACTTCGGGGCGAGCTCCGACCCGAAGGTGTAGGTCCCCGAAAGGTGGAGCTGGTTGGTGTCGGGCAGGCCGGCGGTCGCCGAGCCCGGCTTGGACAGCCAGGAGTGCTGGTTGTAGTACCCGTTGAACGGGACGATGCAGTCGGTCCAGGTGTACCAGCCGGCCTCGACGTAGAGGTCACGGTTGGGGATGCGCGCACCGCCGAGGATCTGCGACCACTTGTAGTCCCCCGTCGCCAGGTAGATGTTCCTGCTCACGCAGGCGTTCACCATGCCCGAGGTCGGGTTCGCGGTCAGGGTCACCGAGCGCGTGTTGTACGCCGTGTCCGCCGCCTCGGCGGGGGCTCCCGCGAGGGCGACAAGGGCGGTGGCGGAAGCGGCTGCCGCGGCGAACTTGCTGAGCTTGTTCATGATCTACCTGGCTCCTTCGTGGAAATTCGGCTTGACCGGGCGACTTCAAGCTAGCCAGTTAACGGGAGGGGGATCTACGTAAATTCTGGGACCGGTTCGATAAGCGGGAGTTATCAATTAATGGGGGCCCGGAGTTGGAACTGCGAGACGTGGACGTATTTTTGGCACTGGCGGACGAGCTCCACTTCGGGCGGACGGCCGAGCGGCTGCACATCTCCCAGGCCCGGGTCAGCCAGGTCATAAGGAAGCAGGAACGGGCCATCGGGGCGGCCCTGTTCGAGCGGACCACCCGCACGGTGCACCTCACCTTGATCGGCCGCCGGCTGCGCGACGACCTTTCGCACGCACGGGACATGTTCCAGGAGGCGATAACGAGGGCCAAAGGGGCGGCCCAGGGACTGCGCGGAACATTACGGGTAGGGTTCCTCGGCGCCATGGGGCACGAAATTCGGCCTTTGATCGAGGAATTCCGGTCACATCATCCGGACAGCGAAGTCGAATTGGTGGAATCCCGCCTTTCCGACCCGTTCGGCCTCCTTCGCGCCGATGAGGTCGACGCGCAGGTCCTGTGGCTGCCGGTCCAGGAGCCCGATCTGACCGTCGGCCCTGTGGTATTGACCGAGGGGCGCGTGCTCGCCGTCCCGGCCGAGTCCGATCTGGCCCGCCTCGTCTCCGTGGCGTGGGAGGAACTCGACGGCCACCCGGTCGCCGACCTCGGCGGCCTGGCGCCGTCCTACTGGGCGGAGGCGCTGGTGCCGAGACGGACACCGAACGGACGCCTCATCAAGCGGGGTCCGACCGCGCGCACCCTCCAGGAGGTCCTCGCCCTCGTCGCCGACGGGCAGATCGTCAGCCCGCTGCACCAGCACTCCACCCGGTACTTCTCCTATCCCGGCATCACCTACCTGCCCATCCACGACGCCCCGAGCACCCAGTGGGCACTGGTGTGGTCCCTCACGAACCGCAGCGGCCTCGTGCACGCCTTCGCCCAGGTGGCACGGAACTCGGCAGCCGTACGAGGCCGGGCGCGGCCTCAGCGGGGCAGGCGCGTGGCCGGCCCTTCCGCCGGCTGGGGAGGCTACGCGGGCAGCGGGTCCGCATGACCTTTCAGCGGAAGACGGAGGGCGGCGGCTGCGGCGAGGCCACCGCGGAGGCGTCCGCGACCGGGGCCGCGCCGCCCGCGAAGTCGGCCAGGGCCCGGCCGTGCTCGACCCGGCCCGGGTGCGGGTCGCTCGCGACCCGGCGGGTGAATTCCGCGACGGGCAGTTCACGGTCGGCCGCCACCAGGACGGCGTTGCCGAACCGTTTCCCCCGCCACACCACCGGATCGGCGGCCAGCGCCAGCTCCGTGAACCGGGACGCGGCCGTCGCGATCTGGCTCCGCAGATGGGCCAGCGGCGGACCGTCCGCCAGATTGGCCACGTACCACCCGGTGGGCGCGAGGGCACGGCGTACGTCGTCCAGGAACTCGGTGCTCGTCAGGTGCGCCGGGGTACGCGCCCCGCTGAACACGTCCGCGATCACCAGGTCCGCCCACCCGTCCGGGACCTTGGCCAGGCCCGCCCGCGCGTCCACGGCCCGGACCCGGACCCGCGCCTGCGGATCCAGCGGCAGGTGTTCCCGTACGAAGGCCACCAGGGCCGCGTCGATCTCCACGACCTGCTGGGTGGAACGGGGACGGGAGGCGGCGGTGTAACGGGCGAGGGTGAAGGCGCCGCCGCCCAGGTGCACCACGTTCAGGGGCTGCCGGGCGGGCGCGACGAGGTCGATCAGGTGGCCGATCCGCCGCTGGTACGCGAAGTCCAGGTACCCGGGATCGTCCAGGTCCACGTGCGACTGCGGGGCCCCGTCGATCAGCAGGGTCCAGGCACCGGCCCGCTCCCGGTCCGGCTCCAGCTCCGCCCGGCCGCCGTCCACCTGCCCGACGACCGCCTCGGCGGCCCCGCGTCCGCGCTGCTTGCCCTTGTTCCTGTCCTTGCCTGCCACCACCCCATTGTGACGGGCGGCGGCGCAGGACCCGGCCCGCAGGCATCAGCGGCAGTTGTCCGCGGCCTCGATCAGCCGCGCCGCCTCGCCGAGCGCCGCCCGCAGCACGTCCGGATCGGTGACCGGCCCGACGGCCTCCGGCGGGAGTAGCCAGCCGGTGGCGCCCGCGGCGGGCGAGGCGGCGTCGCCGAAACGCATGCCGCGCCCGTTGGTCTGCGTACACGCGCTGCCCGGCAGGTCCCACGCGTCGGCCGTGCCGGACGGCACGAGGAAGCCGAGGGTGTCGCCGGACCCGTCGTGCAGGACGGGGCCGACCCCGCCGGCCTGGCTGGCCGCGCGGCGGATGATGTCCACCGCCTCCAGCCCCTGCCGGGTGGGAACGGTCACCAGGTCCAGGTCCGGGGCCGCGCCGGGCTCGGACGCGGTATTCGTTCCAGTGCTCTCCATGCCGCCCTCCAACAAGGGAACCCCTCCTCGATCCGTATCCGCATGGGTTCAACGCACGGGAACGTCAACGGGTGCGGTGGCAAGACGCCGCAAAGGATGGCAGTTCATGGCGGATCGCGGGTGAGATATCCGTTTTGTAGCCAAACATCGCATGAACACCCCCTCGCTGGCGGTACGTTCATGCGCGCCGGACCCCCAGTCACAGCACCGGTGCTGCGTTCCTTGCCAGAGAGGTCACGTCCATGGCGGCGTCCCCCCACTCACCCAACTCCACGTTCCGGCGGCTGCGCGGGCAGCACTCCCCGGCCGAGTTCGCGGCCCTGGTACGCCGAGCCGCGAAGGAGATCGGAGAAACGGTTTCCTGCGACGCGCGCTACATCGGCCGGGTCGAGTCCGGCGAGATCCGCTGCCCCAACTACGCCTACGAGCGGGTCTTCCTCCACATGTTCCCCGGCCGCGCCCTGGCCGATCTGGGCTTCTCCCCCCGCGAGAGCGTCCGAGGCCGCTCGGCCCAGCGCGATCCCCTCTCCGTCCCCTTCCACCGTTCCCCTTCCAGTGCCAAGGAGAGCGACGTGCTGCGTCGCGCGTTCATGGCGGGCGGCTCCGCGACCGTGGCGGCCGCGACGCTCAGCCTCACCCTGCTCGGCGACACCCGCCGGCTCCCCTCCCGCGCCGGCGAGTCCGAGGCCGCCGCCGTCGAGGACGCGGTACGCCAGATCCGCCTGCTGGACGACCGGCACGGCGCCGACGCCCTCTACCGGCGGGCCGCCGAACCCCTGCGCACCGCCTACGCGCTGCTCGACGCGGGAGCCACCCGGCAGTCCACCGAGGACCGGCTGCACTCGGGCGCCGGTGAACTGGCCGTCTCCGTCGGCTGGCTGGCCCACGACTCGGGCCGCTTCGACGACGCCCGCTCGCACTACGCGGAGGCTCTGGCGACGGCCCGGGTCGCGCGGGACGCGGGCCTGGAGGCGCACGCCTTCAGCAACATGGCCTTCCTGGCCCGGGACTGCGGCCGCTCCCGCGAGGCGGTACGGGCCGCCCAGGCGGGCCGCCGCGCCGCCCGCTCCCTCGGTTCCCCGCGGCTGCTGTCCCTGCTCGCGCTGCGGGAGGCGGGCGGCTGGGCGGGGCTGGCCGACCGCAAGGCCTGCGAGGAGGCGCTGACCCGGGCGCACACGGAGTTCTCCCGCGGCGAGTCGGACGCCGACCCCGAGTGGATGTCCTTCTTCGGGCAGGCGGAACTGGAGTCCCTGGAGGCGCGCTGCTGGTCGGCCCTCGGCGAACACGCCCGCGCGGCCCGGCACGCCCGCCGCGCCGCCGACCTCCAGGACCCGCACTTCGCCCGGAACGTGGCCCTCTACACCGCCGAGCTGGCCGGCGACCTGGCCCGCGCGGGGGCCCCGGACGAGGCGGCGTGGGCGGGGGGCCGCGTGCTGGACCTCCTCGCGGAGGTCCAGTCGACGCGGGTCCGCTCGATGCTCACGGAAACGGCCGCCACCCTGGTCCCCCACCAGCGCTCCCCCCGGGTGGGGTCCTTCCTGACGAGGCACGCCTCGACCTAGCCCCTGCGGGGTGCTCGGCGTACGGCGGGTCCGGATCCACACCGGGCTCCGCCCGTGCCCCTGCGGGGTGCTCGGCAGTTCACGGCGGGTCCGGATCCTCGCCGGGCTCCGCCCGGACCCGCGCCTCAATCGCCGGCGGGGCTGGGTGGTGTGGGGCGGTGCCCCGCACGAGGGTCTCCTCGGCTCGGCGCCTTCGGGCTTGTCCCGGCCAGACGGCCGCGGTCGCGCCTCGTCCTGCGGGGACCCTCCTGCGTGTCCCCGCCCCACGGCGGGGCTTCGACAGCGACGGCGTGGGGGGTGGGGGGACGGGGCGGGGTGTCCCCGCAGGACGAGCGCGCAACCACCGAGAACAACCGAGACAAGCCCGCACGCGCCGAGCCGAGGAGACACCCCGCCCCGGCCCCCCACCCCGCCACCTACCGACAAGCCCGCCACTTCCAGCCCCGCCACCCACCGAGGCACGGGCCCGCATTTCCAGCCTCGCCGGCGTTTGAGGCGCGGGTCCGGGCAGAGCCCGGCACACGGCCCGAGCCCGACAGACGGTCAGGCCACCGCTACGCGAGGTGACCGGTGTCGTTCCAGCGTTCCAGCGCCGGCGCGCCGTACGCCCAGCCCAGCACCGACAGGGACGTCGGCTCCAGCCGGATGCGGGCACCGAAGGAGGCTTCGAAGCCCAGCCAGCGCGCGGCCAGCGTCCGCAGGATGTGCCCGTGCGCGAAGACCAGGACATCGCGCTCCGCCGAACGGGCCCAGGCGACGACCTCGTCCGCGCGGGCCGCCACATCGGCGACGGACTCACCGCCCGGGACCCCGTCGCGCCAGATCAGCCAGCCCGGCCGGACGGCCTGGATCTCGGCCGGGGTCATGCCCTCGTAGTCGCCGTAGTCCCACTCCATCAGCGCGTCCCACGGCTCGGCCCGCGCGCCGAAGCCCGCCAGGTCGCAGCTCTCGCTCGCGCGCACCAGCGGGCTGGTGCGGACCTCGACGCCCGGCAGTCCCCGCCACGGGTCACGGGCCAGCCGCTCGCCGAGCAGCTTCGCGCCCAGCCTGCCCTCCTCCAGCATCGGCACGTCCGTGCGTCCGGTGTGCTTGCCTAGCTGGGACCACGCCGTCTGGCCGTGGCGGGCCAGCAGGATGCGGGGGGCCATGTGAATTCTCCAGGTTCGTTCGAGGTCCGTCCATCATCCATCACCCGCTGCGACGGCCGGTTTCCGCGCCAGGTCCCCGATTGTCAGTGGCGGATGGGACACTTCCGCGGGTGAGCTCCTACCCGCCCAGCAGCCCCGCGCAGCCGACGACTCTGCGGCAGCGGCTCGCCGGTCTGCGCGGCCCCGCCGTGCCGCCCCGTCCGCTCGACGCCCGGGCGCTGGCGGCCCTAGCCGCCAATCCCGGCTGCGGCAGACGCGCCCTGCTCGACGGCGCCGGTGTGGACAAGACCGCCCTCGCCTCGGCGCTCGGCTCGCCCGCGTCCTTCGGGCAGTCGCAGTTCGCCATAGTCCGCGGGAACTCCTTCGAGGCCAAGGTCAAGGGCGACGGCGGCGCCGAGCTCCTGCGGCTGGTGCACGCGCACCTCGCGCCCGCCGCCGAGCCTCCCGGGTCCCCCGGGGCCGGTGCCCGCGTCCCCGATCTGACCGCCGCCGGCCCCGAGGGCCGCGCCGCCCGGACCGCGCTCGCCCTGCGCGAGGCGACCGCCGCCGGCCGGGACAGCGGGGCCTGGACGCTGCTGGACCATCCGATGCTCGCGCTGGAGGTGGCCGGCTCCCCCGCCTACCTGGAGCCCGACGCCGTCGTCGTCCACCCCGACGGCCGCTGGACGGTCGTGGAGATCAAGTCGTTCCCGATGATCGACGGCGCCGCCGACGCCGCGAAGGTGGGCGCCGCCGCCCGGCAGGCCGCCGTCTACGTGCTGGCCCTGGAGAAGACCGCCGCGAAACTGCCCGGCGCCGAGGTCGGGCACACCGTGCTGCTGGTCTGCCCGAAGGACTTCTCCAACCTGCCGGCCGCCTCCCCCGTCGACATCCGCCGCGAGCGCTCCGTGACCCGGCGCCAGCTGGACCGGCTGACCCGCGTCGAGGAGCTGGCCGCCGCCCTGCCGGAGGGCCTCAGCTTCGACCCGGCGACGCGGACCGCCGAGGAGCTGGACCTGGCGGTGTCCGCCGTCGACGCCGCCTACGCCCCCGAGTGCCTGGCCGCCTGCGAGCTCGCCTTCCACTGCCGTGACCGGGCCCGCGCCGCCGACCAGGTCACCGCGCTGGGCCGGTCGGTACGGGGTGAGCTGGGCGCGCTGACCACCGTCGAGGCCGCCCTGGCGGCGGCCGCCGGGGCCGGCTGCGCCGAGGATCCGACCGCCGCCGCACTGCACCGCGCCGCCCGGCTGCGCGCCGAGGCCCTGGAACTGGCCGCCGCGCGTCCGCCGCATCTTGCCCCGGAGACCCCCGCATGTCCCTGCTGAGCACCCTGGCCCGGCTGGAGGCCGTACGCGCGGGTCGCGCCCAGCCGCTCGCGACCGTGCGGCACCGCCATCTGAGCGAGCGCCCGATGGTGTTCGTACCGCTGACCACGGCCGGTGAGGCGGGTGCCCCGCTCGGCGCCATGGTCGGCACCGACCGGCACGCGCCGCGGGTGTTCGTGATACCCCAGCCGCGCGACCGCGACCGGCGCTGGGCCTTCCTCGCGGACCTGGCCGTGCAGGTGCTGACCCACATCGACGCGTACGCGGACGTCGTGGAGCCGGCCGAGCGCAGCGAGACGGACCCGGAGACGGGCAAGCGGGTCAAGGTCGAGACGGAGCTGTGCGTGGACGCGCCGCAGCTGATCGTGCCGAGCCGGGCGGGCATCGAGTACGTACGGCTGCTGGGGCGCTCGATGCGGTTCCGGCGCACCGCCGAGGAGGATCCGGACAATCCGTATCCGGCGCCCTCGCAGGTGCCGATGCTCGGCCGCTGGTTCACCCACCTCGCCGAGCGCTCGCGGGTGCCCGGCTCGTCGATGCTGCTGTCGGCCACGGACCTGCTGTCCCGGCACTGGGCCACGGGCCAGAGCAATCTGGAGGACCAGCACCTGGGTGCGCTCCTGGGCTGGATCGACCCGCCCGAGGGCCGTTCGGGCTCCGAGGAGGCGCACCGGGCGGAGCTGGGCCGTGACAAGGACGGCCAGCTGCTGTGCCCGCCCGCCGGTCCGGCCACCGATCCGGCTTTCGACAACAAGCTGCTGGCTCCCGCCATCGCCCGTTACGACGCCGCGCGCTCGGCCCTGGCGGCCGGCCCCGGCAACGACGACCGCCATGTCCGGGCGGCCGAGCTGGAGGTGCACCGGCTGGTCGAGTCCCAGCTGTCGGGCACCTGGTCGAGGACCTGGGAGGCGATCGACCTGCTGCGCGCCCTGCCGCCGGGCGAGCGCGCGGAGGAACGCTGGACGCGTGACCGCTGGTCCTACACCGGCCACCGGGACCGCGTACGGGCGGGCGAGCCGCCGCAGCCGCGCCGCGACGACGCGGTGACGGCGGCCCAGAAGCTGGCCACGCGGGAGACCGAGCAGGTGCGGCTCGACGCGCAGGAGGCCTTGGACGACCCGCTGGTGATGGCGGGCCGGCGGCTGGCGGGCGAGGCCTTCGCCGGTGAGGTCACCGAGGTGGTGATGGAGTGGACGGAGTCGAAGCGGCCGAGTCCGCGCCCGCTGGTGACCGTGGTGACGGAGGACCGGCCGCAGCTCGCGGACGAGGGCGGCGGGAAGGTGTTCCGTTCGCTGGAGGGGCGCCCGCAGAGCGCACAGTTCGTCCGCTTCGAGGAGGACGGGCGGCTGGTGCTGCGGCTCCTCGACAAGATGGGCCGCGGCCGGGACCCCGAGCCGGGGACGGTCCCAGAGAAGGGTGACCGGCTCTGCTGGACGCTCTTCGAGCACGACGCGCGCGGCGGCCCGAAACTCCCGGAGCCCGAGCAGACCCCGTGGACGCACGGTGGCCCGCCGGGATCGGCGGGCGCCCTTCCCCTGCCCGACTCCGTGACCGACGAGGACCTGCTGTGACCACGACCGCTCCCTTCGACCCGGGCGCGGCGGCCGCCCGGGCGACCGCCGCGATCCTGGCCGACACCCTGCACGGGACCGAGCGGGGTGTGGTCGTCGATTCCCCGCCCGGAGCCGGCAAGTCCACGCTCGTGGTGCGCGCGGCCCGGGAGCTGGCGGGGGCCGGGCGCCGCCTGATGGTGGTGGCGCAGACCAACGCGCAGGTCGACGACCTGGTGCTGCGTCTCGCCGAGAAGGACCCGGAGCTGAAGGTGGGCCGACTGCACAGCAGTGACGGGGACGCCTACGACCCGGCGTTGCGCGAGCTGCCCTCGGTCACCCTGTCGGCCAAGCCGAAGGACCTGGCGGAGCTGCCGATCACCATCTCCACGGCGGCGAAGTGGGCCTTCGTCAAGGATGTGGAGCCCTGGCAGCACGCCATCGTCGACGAGGCGTACCAGATGCGCTCGGACGCGCTGCTGGCCGTGGCCGGGCTGTTCGAGCGGGCGCTGTTCGTCGGTGATCCGGGGCAGTTGGACCCGTTCAGCGTGGTCGGGGCGGAGCAGTGGGCGGGTCTGTCCTACGATCCGTCCGCCTCGGCGGTGAGCACTCTGCTGGCGCACAACCCGCAACTGCCGCAGCACCGGCTGCCGGTGTCCTGGCGGCTCCCGGCGACGGCGGCGCCGCTGGTCTCCCGTGCCTTCTACCCGTACACGCAGTTCCGCAGCGGTACGGGCCCGGGCGAGCGGCGGCTGTCGTACGGGGTGGCCTCGGACGGGTCGGGCCCGGACCGGGTGCTGGACGAGGCGGCCGAGGCGGGCTGGGGCCTGCTGGAGCTGCCGGCGCGGCACACCCCGCGCACGGACCCGGAGGCGGTGCGGGCGGTGGCCCTGGTGGTGCGCCGGGCGCTGGACCGCGGGGCGGTGACCTCGGACGAGCAGTTCCCGGACCCGGCCCCGCTGACGGCGGACCGGATCGCGGTCGGCACGGCCCACCGCGACCAGGCGGCCGCGGTCCGCGCGGCGCTGGCCTCGCTCGGGGTCACGGGGGTCACGGTGGACACCGCGAACCGGCTCCAGGGCCGTGAGTACGACCTCACGGTGGTCCTCCACCCGCTGTCGGGCCGCCCGGACGCGACGGCCTTCCACCTGGAGACGGGCCGCCTGTGCGTGCTGGCCTCCCGGCACCGGCACGCGTGCGTGGTGGTGGCCCGGGCGGGCATAGCGGAGCTGCTGGACGACCATCCGTCGACGGAGCCGGTGCAGCTGGGCGTGACGGTCAAATTCCCGGACGGCTGGGAGGCGAACCACTCGGTGCTGGCCCACCTGGCCGAGCACCGCGTCCCCTGGCGGCCGTAGGGAAGGCCCGCGGGGCCCGGTCGCCCCGTCACCTCACCCCGTCGTCGTGATCTTCGGGCGGTTGTGGAACCAGGAACCCCCCGATCGCATCCTTGAACATGTTCAAGTGATGGTGACCAGGGGGTTCTTCAGTTATGACCGTAGTACGCAAGCGCCTCACGAGGTGGCTCGCGATCACCGGCACGACGGCCGTACTGGCCGCCGGAGGCTGGTGGGCGTCCCTGTGGTGGGCCGCTTTCGGCGGCGACCTGGGCGCGCCCTGTGACAAGGCTGCCCATTTCGCCCGCGCCGCCGAGCTGCCCGCGGGGACGCGCGACCGGAACTGCACCACGAGCCAGTGGATGAGCGCCTCGTACAAGCTGGACTTCCGTGCGCCCCGCCAGGAGGTGGCGGCATGGCTGCGCGCCTCCTATCCCGACACGGAGATCTCGGAGGAGTACTGCTCGAGCGCCGACGCGTGCGGGTATCCGCAACTGCACGGCCCCACGCCGTTCAGGGACGAGGACGGCCACCGGCTCGCGGACGGGGTGCACATCGAGCTCGACTACGAGGCCGGAGACGTCGCGCACGTTCGGATCTCCGGATTCACCGTCTGAGACCCGCGGGCGCGGCCGACCGGCCGGTTCAGGCCTTGCGCCGGGCGCCCAGGCGTTCGCGGAGGACCTCGCCGACCTCGGCCAGGGTGCGCAGCTGGTCCGGGGTCAGTGCGTCGATCAGGTGACGGCGGACGGATTCCACGTGGAGGGGGGCCGCCTCCGTGATCAGGGTGATGCCGGCGTCGGTGAGGACGACCTCCGCCCCGCGGCCGTCGGTGGCCACCTCCTCGCGGCGGACGGCGCCGCGCTGCTCCATGCGGG
This sequence comes from Streptomyces xanthophaeus, assembly GCF_030440515.1. Classification (GTDB taxonomy): domain Bacteria; phylum Actinomycetota; class Actinomycetes; order Streptomycetales; family Streptomycetaceae; genus Streptomyces; species Streptomyces kutzneri. Next base: position 5,210,015 of record NZ_CP076543.1, on the reverse strand, counting down.
TGAGCTGATGGGACAGCCTGCTGCGGGACCAGCGCATCAGCTCGGCCAGGGCGCTGATGCGCATACGGTGGCCGTTCGTGGAGCCGAGTACCGACAGCACGTCGTAGTCGGCCTCGGAAAGTCCGCTGTCCTGCGTGAGGTCGCGCGCGATCTCGGCGTTGACCAGCGGGAACATCCGCCGCCACGCGTACCAGGCGTCCTGTTCGGACTCGGTGAGCCAGCGGGGCCCGGGCTCCGGTGCGGGGGTCATGTCCGCCACTCTAGCCAGGTCGGTGACACATCACTTATCTGGTTGACATGTCATTCAGATCCTGGGTTTCATTAGGTGACACATCAACAACAGCATCGAACGGGGAGTCCTCACCATGACCCGCCTGCACGTCGTCTCCGCCGCCACCCGACCCACCTCCTCCGGCCGCCCGCTCGCCCGCTGGGTCACCGAGCAGGCCCGTGAGCGGGGCGGCTTCGACGTCACCTCCGTCGACCTCGCCGAGATCGCCCTGCCCTTCCTCGACGAGCCCGAGTACGCCTCCACCGGCAACTACGCGCATCAGCACACCCGCGACTGGAGCGCCCTGGTCGACTCGGCCGACGCCTTCCTCTTCGTCCTGCCGATGTACAACGGCGGCTTCACCGCCCCCTTCAAGAACGCCATCGACTTCCTCTACAACGAGTGGAAGGGCAAGCCGGTCGGCATCGTCAGCTACAGCGCCGGCCCCACCGGCGGCGCCCCGGCCGCCGAGATGCTGCTGCCGGTCCTCACCCGCCTCGGCATGCTGCCCGCCGAGCGCTCCGTCGCGATCCCGGGCATCCCCAAGCTGCTCGGCCCCGAGGGCTTCCTGGCCCCGGAGACGCTCGCGGGCGAGCTCGCCGGGGTCCTGGACGACGTGGCCGAGCTGGCGGCGCGGCGCGCCGCCGAGGCCGTCACGGTGTGAGCAGGCTCCCCACCAGGTGGTCGTACGCGGCGTGCGCGTGCAGCCGTACGCCGGTGAGCAGCGTGTCCTCGTCCGCGTAGAAGGCGGGATGGTGGTTGCCCACCATCCCCCGCCCGCCCGGCACCGCGACGGGCTCGCCGGTCGCCGGGTCCAGGGCGGTGTCCTGGACGCCGAGCATCACGTACAGCCCGCCGAAGCGGGAGACCAGCTCCGAGACGTCGTCGTAGCCGAGCGTGCCGCCCACCTCCACCACCCGGTCCGCGCCCGCGACCCGGGTGAGGGTGGGCAGGGCGGCCGCCACCCAGGCGGGCTCGTTGCGCACCGCGGGCACGTCCTGGAGCAGCTCCACCCGCGCGGTGCAGCCGTACGCCTGGGCCGTGTGCTCGGCGAGCACCGTCAGCCGGCGCTTGACCTCGGGCATGTCCCGTTCCTCGGCGCAGCGGACGGTGCCCCACAGGGTGACCGTCTCGCCGATGACGTTGTACCGGCCGACGTCCTCGACGTGGCCGATGGAGACGGTCAGCGGGGAGTAGGCGGACATCTGGCGGTAGAGCTGGCCGATCCCGGTCAGCAGCGCCCCGGCGGCCGGCATGGGGTCGATGCCGTGCCAGGGTGAGGAGGCGTGCGACTGACGGCCGGTCAGCACGATGCGGACCAGGCAGGACGCGCCGTACATGGCGCCGGCCTTCCAGCCGACCCAGCCCTTGGGGTGCGGGGTGACGTGCATCCCGAAGGCCATGGTCGGCACCGGATCGGCGAAGGCCCCCTCGGCCACCATCAGCCGGGCGCCGCCCTCCTCCCCCACCGGAGGGCCCTCCTCCGCGGGCTGGAACACGAACAGCACGGCGCCGGGCAGCCGCTCCCGTACGGCGGCCAGCACGCGGGCCGCACCGAGGAGCATCGCGGTGTGGCAGTCGTGCCCGCAGGCGTGCGAGGCGCCGCCGTCCGGCGCCGCGAAGTCGGCGCCGCAGCGGTCGGGTACGGGCAGGGCGTCCATGTCGGCCCGCAGTGCGGCCACCCGCGGTCCGGGCAGCCCGCCCCGCAGAACGCCGACCACCCCGTGCCCGGCGATCCGCGTCCGCACCTCGTCGAGCCCGAACGCGCGCAACTCCTCGGCGACGAGCCGGGCGGTGCCGGCCTCGCGGTTGGGAAGCTCGGGATTGCGGTGCAGATGCCGGCGCCAGCCGATCACCTGTGCGACTCCCTCGCCACTGAGCCTGTCGATCTGCTCGTGCATCTCATCGGCCATACGGGTGTTCTAGCCCATCGCGCAGGGGTCTTGCGCGGCGTTGGACAATGGACGGTGGCCCGGAATCACTTCGCACGCGCAGCAGGAGGACACGCATGGCAGAGCCCGAGCGGACCGAGCGGCGGCTGCGGCCGGCGCCTCTGCTCTTCGAGCCCTCGGAGGCCGTGGCGGACCCGGAGCACTTCTTCGACCTGGAGTCGATCGAGGACCCGCGGGAGCTGCTGGCCCGTGCGACCGAGCTGACGCTGGCCTTCCGGGCCGCGCAGGAGCGGGCGGTGGAGTTCCAGGCGCTGGCGGCGGCCCAGCTGGCGGATCCCCGCCGGTTCGACCGGCTCTCACCGGCCCTGATCGCCGAGCAGGCGGAGTGGACCGAGGACTACGCCCGCAAGATGATCGAATTCGGCGAAAGCCTCCAGCGCGGCGCGGGTACGCCGTAGACCGCGGAGGGGCCGGCCGTCCGGCCCCGCCCGGCATGCGAGGAGCGCACCATACTCCCGTGACAGCCCCGCCGTCCCCGTTTTCGGTGACTCGCGGATACTGCTCCGCTACGGCGGGTAGACAGTGGCATATGACGACGCTGACGAAGGCTCCCGGCTGCACCGCCCTCCACGCGCGCGGCGAGCGCACCCGCACCGCACCCGCCACCCACGTCACACCCCAGGGCGCCGCCTGGCTCACCTCCGCGGCCGCCCACCCCCGGCGCACCCTCGCGGTGTGGGAGGCGCGGCCCGGGCTGCCCGCCACGCTGCCCTGCGGTGACCCCTTCGACGTCGTCAACGTCCCGCTCGTCCTCGGGCGCCGGATCCTCGACCTGCTGTGGGCCGAGGGCCCGGGCTCCGGGCCGGTCGCCGTGCACCGCGGCCGGATGCTGCTCTTCGCCGCCCCCGGCACCGCGCACCGGCTGCCCGCCCTGCTGGCGTGGGAGGAGTGGGGCGGCTCCCGCACCGCCCCGGCGCCGCTGTGCCACGGCCGCGGCGACGCCGTCACCGTGCCGCCGCTGGCCGCCACGCCCGGGCAGTCCCGGTGGCTGGTGGCCCCCGACGCGCGCGAGCCCTGGCTTCCCGGGCCCGAAGCCCTGCTCTGGGCCTTCGTACGGGCGGCCCGCAGCCCCGCACCGACCGGACCTGGGGATATCGATTTTTCGTTCCGCGGATCCTCCTGCTAATGTCTTCCTCGTCAGCAAGCGCCGCTAGCTCAGTTGGTTAGAGCAGCTGACTCTTAATCAGCGGGTCCGGGGTTCGAGTCCCTGGCGGCGCACAGCGAGGCAAACGTCAAAGGCCGCTCTTCCTTCGGGAAGGGCGGCCTTCGGCGTTCCCGCGGCCCGGCGCCGGCGAGGGGACGAGCCGGACCTCCAGGAGCCCGCATGGCCGGATCGAGTTGTGGTCTACGTTGTACAGGTCGCGCGCACCAACCGAGGAAGCACTCATGACTGGCAAGAGCGATCTGTGGGAGGCCCTGGCCGAAGAGCACACGGCCGCCCTTCTGAGCCTTGGCGTCCCGGTCCGGTACGCGGCCGGAGACGTGATCCTGCGCGAGCACGAGCCGTCGTCGCACGCGGTCCTGCTACGGGAAGGCATCGCCAAGGTCGTGGTCACCGCGGAGACCGGCCATGAGGTCATCCTGGGGCTGCGCGAAGGCCCCGACATCGTGGGCGAGATGGCAGCACTGGACGGCCGGCCGCGGTCCGCATCGGTGATCGCGAAGACCGACGTCATGACGACCATCGTCACCGCCGATCAGCTCAACCGCTTCCTGGAGACGCACCCGGAGGTCCTGCGCACCTTGGTGCGCATCCTGATGACCCGTCTGCGCGAGTCGGACCAGGCCCGTTTGGACATGGCGTCCCAGAACGTCCTGCAGCGGATCGCGACGCAGCTCGTCACCCTCGCCGAGCAGCTCGGCACCCCCTCGGGCGGCCCGGATTCCCCGTCGCTGACCTTGCCCGTCACCCAGAGCGAGCTGGCGGCGATGATCGGGGCGTCCCGCGAGGCCGTCGCCAAGGCCCTGAACCTGCTGCGCAACCAGGACCTGGTCACCACCAGCCGGGGCCGGATCGCCGTCATCGACCTTCCGGCCCTGCAGGTCCTGGCCGACGACAACTGACCGAACTGGTAATTTTCACACTTCTTCCGTGTAGGACTGACAGTGTGTTAGCGTAACCGTATGCACATGCCCGTGCGCAAGACCTTCCTGGGCCTCGACATCGTGGGCTTCACCCGATCCGATCGCACCGACAGCGCCTGCCTGACGATGCGACGGGTCCTGTACGACGCCCTGGCCGCCGGACTCCGGAAGGCAGAGATTCCACCTGCGGCCTGCGAGATGCTCGACCGCGGGGACGGCATCATGAGCCTCCTCGATGCCGTCGTCGAACCCGGCCTCGTCGTCGACACCGTCGTGCCGGCGCTGGCCGCGGCGCTCCACGACCACAACGCGGCGGCCGTACGCCAGGAGCAGATTCAACTGCGCGCCGTCCTGCACACGGGAACGACGCTCCAGGACGAGAGGGGCCACGTCGGCAGGGACATCAGCCATGCCTTCCGGCTCCTGGACGCTCCCGAGCTCCGGCTCGCCCTTGCCGGCGACCGTGGCGAACTCGTCCTGGCGGTGACCGATGCGGCGTGGCTCCGGCTACGGCCGGATCAGCGCGGCCTGCCCCTCGGCCCGTTCCGTCGCACTCTGCTCAGCACGAAAGAAGCCGCCGTCCAGGCCTGGGTGACGATCGTGTCGCCCGGCCCGCTTCCGGCCGGCTGACCGCACTCCGCTCTCCGCTCGTCCCGCACGGCGGGTGTGCTGCGCCCCGGCCAAGGAAACGCAGCCCACCTCACCGCTCAGTCACGCCCAGAGATGAGGACACGACGTCATGGACACTACCCCCACCTGGCCGAACGGCCGGCCCCACGACGAGCGGCAGCCCGAGCCGCAGTCCGGCTGGCGGATGGCCAACCTGCCCGTACCGCTTCCCCGCAACGCGACGAAGGCCGTCGCCCATTACCGGGGCATGGCACCGGCCGGCCTCGCCGTCTACATCCCGTTCGGCGATGTCCACGGCGAGAACCTCTGGGCGCTCGTGATCGTGATCGCCATCCTGGTGGTGGCGGACATCGCCGTCACCTGGCGGCGCGCCGCCCCCGCATAGCCCGCCGGGCGCTCCATGGTCACGTCGTGATCTTCACCGTGTACGCGCCCGACCGGGTGCGGTCGGCCACCTCGATGGTGATCCGCTCCCCCGGCACGGTGTACGTCTCGCCCACCTCCAGCGGCGCGTCCGCCAGCGGCGGGTACACCGACCGGTCCCAGCACGCCTCCGTCGACGGGTGCGCGTCCAGCACCTCGATCGGGCCACCGCCCGACGAGGCCTCGTTGCGCACCCGGTAGACCAGGACGCCTTCCGTGCAGGTGTCGCCGTCGTTGCCGGCGGAGCCCCGCGCCTCGACGGCGATCGCGCTGCCGGGGCCCGTACGGATCACCGCGAGCCGGGTGCCGCCCGTTCCGCCGCTCGGCGGGGCCTGGGCCAGCGGCTGCAGGGTGTGCAGCGAAGAGCCCGACTGCACGCAGTCGACCTGGGAGGCGTCCAGCCAGCCCAGCTTCCACTTGTTCCAGGCGAAGAGGTCCGGGGCCATGCCGAACTGGCTGCCCATGACGTCCCAGTCCCCGACGTACGTGTCCCAGTCGCCCTTGCCGTCCGTCGGCCGGTGGTAGAGGTCGGGCAGGTCGAAGACGTGCCCGGTCTCGTGGGCCAGCACGTTGCGGTCCGGCGGGTGGCGCTCGAAGACGGTGACGATCCGCCGCAGTTCCGTGCCGTCCGCGACGATCGGGTTCTCGAAGTTGACGACCTTCGTGGCGTCGGAGTCCACGCCGGGCGCTTCCGGATCGGCGACGAAGTAGACGACGTCGTACTTGCGGAAGTCCACCTGGGCGTCGGCCGTCGCGACCGCGTCCCGCAGGTACGAGGCCCGGTCCCCGGCGGCCCAGTCCCGCTTTATCCCGTACGCGGTGGACGGCTTGGGCATCTGGATCCACTGCTTCTGCGGGTGTGGGGCCAGCTTGAACCGCCCGTACGAGGCCTGCTCGAAGAAGTCGCTGGTGGCGGGGAAGTAGTCGCCGACGATCTCCTCGGTCTTCAGGGCGCTGCGGTGGTCGGGGAAGGAGAGGAAGACCATGACGGCGTTGAGCGTGCGCTCGGGTTTGGGGTAGGCGCCGTTCCAGGTGTCCAGGCCGAGGGAGTGGTGCGCCGAGGTGCGGGTCAGCGCGCAGGGCGCGGATCCCGGATCGGCCACCGCGGGACCGGCGACGAGCGACATGGCGGCGAGCGCCGCGAGGGAGGTGAGTGCCGCGGCGGTACTTCGGACGGAGCGTTCCACTCCCCCGGGTGTCTGCTGTCGCGCCACATCGACCTCCGGTGGTGGATTCGTACCTGTTCATCCACCTTGAGGCGATTGTCTTACTAATGCCCTGTTCCGCTGCCCCACACGAGTGAGTAGTACGGCAAGTCGGTGACCCTCGAACTTCACGCCCCTGCCTACAGAACGTCACGACCGATCACCTGAGAACAGCAGGAGCCCCCGCACGTTCAGAGCCGCGCAGAAACGATCGCCCGGACTTTCGCCGCCGATCCGTCATCACGCCGAACTGAACCGTCTCAACCGGTGGCGCCGCTGGATAGGGCCTCCCGGCAGCCTCTATGATCGGCACACTTTCCTGCGCGGACACTCACGAACACTGCGGGAGCCAACGGTGAGCGGAACCTCAGAAGGAACCGGTTCGGCGGCCGACAGCATCCGATCGGCCATTACGGAGCGTCACCCGGCAGTGCCGGCAGTGCCGTCGGCATCGGCCACCCAGGCCGCGCCGGCGTCGTCGTACCGCGCCGACTCCGACCTGCGCGACTACCGGGCCGCCTTCAACGCGGCCCACCTCGCCATGGCCGTCGTCGACCGCGAGGGCTACGTGGTCGCCGCCAACCAGGCCTTCGCCGGGCTGCTCGGCAGCGAGCCGCACGCGCTCGTCCACCGGTCCGCCGCCGACCTGGTCGACCTGGCCGCGGAGGCCCGCACCTGGGCCGCGTACCAGGAGGTGCTCCGCGGCCGGCAGGCCCGGCTGCGCTGCACCCGCCGCCTCAAGCACCCCGACGGGCACTCGCTCTGGACCGAGGTCACGCTCGGACCCGTCCCCGGCACCGGGGACGTCCTGCTGTCGGTGGCCGACATCAGCGACCGCCGCGACCTGCAGGCCCGCCTGCGCCACCTCCAGATGCACGACCCGGTCACGCGCCTGCCGAACCGCGCCCTGTTCTTCGAGCGGCTCTCCTCCGCCCTGGAGGCCGCCTCGTACGAACACGGCGGCGGCACCGGCCGGATCGGGCTGTGCTACCTGGACCTCGACGGGTTCAAGGCCGTCAACGACACTCTCGGCCACCGGGTCGGCGACCGGCTGCTGACCGCCGTCGCCGCCCGGCTCACCCAGTGCGCCGACCAGTCCGGCTACGGGCGCACCGGCGGGCACCTGGTCGCGCGCCTCGGCGGCGACGAGTTCGCCCTGCTGGTCGAGGACTCCACCGGCACCGAGCAGCTCGCCGACCTGGCGCGGAGCGTGCTGGCCGCCGTACAGGAACCTTTCGACCTGGCCGGGCAGCGGCTGTCCGTCTCCGCCTCGATCGGGGTCGTGGAGCGGGCGGCGGCCGGCACCTCGGCGACCGGCCTGATGCAGGCCGCCGACACGACCCTGTACTGGGCCAAGGCGGACGGCAAGGCCCGCTGGACCCTGTTCGACCCGGAGCGCAACGCGCACCGGATGACCCGCCAGGCGCTCTCCTCCACGCTGCGGCCGGCCGTGGAACGGGGGGAGTTCGAGCTGGAGTACCAGCCGCTGGTGGACCTGGAGAGCGGCGCGGTGCGCGGGGTCGAGGCCCTGGTGCGCTGGAACCACCCGCAATTCGGCACACTTACGCCGAATCGGTTCATCGGGATCGCCGAAGAGGACGGGTCCATCGTCCAGTTGGGACAGTGGGTGCTGCGGACCGCCTGCCGGCAGGCCCGCCGCTGGCAGATCGAACAGCCCAGTGACTCCCCCGTGTTCGTGTCGGTGAACGTCGCCGTCCGGCAGGTCTGGGACTCGGATCTGGTCGGCGACGTCGCGGAGATCCTGGCCGAGACGGGCCTCGCCCCGCAGCTGCTGCAGCTGGAGCTGACCGAGTCGGCGGTGATGGGCTCGGCCGGGCGCCCCCTCCAGGCCCTTCAGGCGCTCAGCGACATGGGCGTGCGGATCGCGATCGACGATTTCGGCACCGGCTACTCGAACCTCGCGTACCTCAGCAGGCTTCCTGTATCAGTTCTGAAACTGGACGGTTCCTTCGTGCGCGGATTCCGCTACGAGGAGGGCACGCACCCGAACCCGGCCGACGAGACGATCGTCGAAGCCCTGGTCCAGCTCGCCCACCGGCTCGGCCTGACGGTCACCGCGGAGTGCGTGGAGACCGCCGGACAGGCGGCACGGCTGCGGCGCGTCGGCTGCGACACGGGCCAGGGCTGGCTCTACTCGCGAGCAGTGGCCCCGGAACGGATCGCCGAGATGATCGGCACCAAGCCGGGTGCGGACAACCGCCTCTAGCGGCATTCCACTTCCCTGTTCTGCGTTCACTTTGATGCCATTTGGGCGTTTGGCAGACCGGGAACCCCCTGGAACGATCACCGGGCAAAGGCTTTTGACCACCTTTCGTGATCCATGGGGGAACACCAGCATGAAGCTCACCCGTACCGCGCTCAGCCGTACCGCGCTCGCCCTGACCGCCGGCGCCCTCGCTCCGGCCCTGCTGCTCGCCACCCCGTCGCTCGCCTCCGCCGCGCCGGCCAAGGCGTCGGTCACGGCTCCGGCGAGCGCGGCGCTGGGCTCCGACACGGAGAACGCCTTCGCCATCGCCAAGATCCTGGCGGACCCGGCGAGCGGCAAGGCCGTGATCCGCGAGGCCAACAGGGCCCTCAGCGGCACCCCCGAGGACCGCGTGGCCTTCCTGACCACGGGCTTCGCGAAGGCCCAGGACGAGGACAACCGGTTCGCCATCGCCAAGATCCTCGCCACCAAGCCGGGCACGGGCGTCAAGCGCGCGGCCGGCAAGGCCCTCGACGGCACCCCGGCCGACCGCGTGGCCTTCCTGAAGACGGGCCTGGCGATCGCCCAGGACGAGGACAACCGGGTCGCCATCGCCAAGATCCTCTTCGCCAACCCGGCCACCGGCAAGGCCGTCAAGCGCGAGGCCAACAAGGCCATGGACGGCACCCCGGCCGACCGGACCGCCTTCCTGAAGACCGGCCTGCGACTGGCCCAGGCCGAGGACGACCGCGTCGACGTCGCCCGCATCCTCGCCCGCCCGGGCATCAGCGACGCCCTGCGCGCGGAGGCGGGCAGGCTCCTGGACGGCAGCACTCCGGAGGAGCTCCGGTACTTCATCACGGTCGGCCAGTACCAGCTCTGACACGAGGAGGCCGGACCGCCCGATGGGCGGTCCGGCCTGCACCATGTGGTCGTCCGGCCCGGCCGGGCTAGCCGTTCACGACCTTGTCGTAGCGCAGGGCGACGTAACCCGAGGCCGCGTGGCCGGCGATGCGGCCGTCGGTGCCGCCGTTGAGGTAGTCCTGACCACGCATCATGTCGTCGTTGGTGTTGGCCTCGTGGATGTACGAGAACTTCCCCGCGGCCTTGTCGACCCACTTCTCGAAGAGCACCACGTGTCCGTCCAGGGTGTTCAGCGCATCGCCGGGCTGGAGGTCGGACTTGGAGATCGTGGCGGCGATGCCCGGCAGGCTCTGGGTCGTGTAGCTGGTACCGGCGTGCCAGACCATGGAGACGAAGCCGGAGCAGTCGGTGCGGTAGGTGTGGTCGCCGTCCGGGTCGGAGGCGTAGGCGCCCTGGTTGTAGGGGATGTCACGGCTCAGCCAGTTCACGGCGCGGCTCATGACCTCGCTGCGGGCGATCTGTCCGCCCTTGGTGGAGGGGGTGGGGGTCGGGGGCGCCGGCGGCTGGTAGGTGCAGTCGTTGGCGAAGGCGGAGAGCAGGCTCTGGGTCCAGCCGCTCGCGTCGACCGGGTCGGCGGGGTGGTAGGCGATGTCGTCGCCCTTGCCGTCGGTGGGGTCGGCGTCGTGGTACCAGTACATCCCGCCGTTCGTACGGCCGTAGTAGAGGCCGCCGCCGGGCGAGACGAGGTTGTCGACCGCCGACCAGCCGGAGCTCTTGAGCACCGAACTCTCCCAGTCCCCCACACCGTTGATCTGGTACGAGAGCAGTCGGCCGTCGGCCGTGCTGGCGATGAGGACGTCGTCACCGGCGGCGGCGAGCGTCTTGAGGACGAAGCCCGTGTCGATCACCGCGTGCTTGGCGATGTGGGCGGGCCCGCTGGGCTTGGCCTGGGAGACGTTGTAGCGGTGGAGCTCGCCGCCGACCGTGCCGTAGAGGTGACCGGCGCCGTCGTAGGTCAGCTTGTCGAAGGTCCAGCCGCTGTCCCAGATCTTGGTGACTCCGGCCAGGGCCAGGGCGCTGTCGTTGGTCTGGATGTCGACGCGGTACAGCTCGCCGGCCGTCGAGGTCACGAGGACGGTGTTGAAGTTGAGGGTGGCCATCGCCTTGGGCGTGAAGCCGAGGTTCGCCCCGATCAGGGTCTTGACGCGGTCGCCGGTGTTGGGGGCTATCGCCGTGTAGGTGAGGCGTCCGTCGGGGAGGGTGCCGTAGACCGACACGTTGCCGCCGCAGATCGCGGCGGCCTGGGCCGGCGCCGAGGTGAGGGTGACCATGCCGAGGGTGGTGGCCGAGACGGCCAGGGTGGCGGCGAGGCGGCGCTTGAGGGACGACGAGGACATGGGTGTCTCCGGATTCTGGGCAGCCCTGACGTACGCGCGCCGGGCCGGGGAGGTGAGGGGGGAAGCAGGGGGAGAGCGCGGGGAGCGGGCGCGGGCGGGCGTGCGCGGCTCGGGGCGGCTCAGTACCAGTTGTTGTTCAGGAAGTGGGTCCAGGCCCCGCACGGCGTGTCGTACCGGCCGTCGATGTAGGACAGGCCCCACTTGATCTGGGTGACCGGGTTGGTGCGCCAGTCGTCGCCGAAGGCGTCCATCTTGGAACCGGGCAGGGCCTGGGGGATGCCGTACGCCGTGGAGTTCGGGTTGTCGGCCCAGTAGCGCCAGCCGCTCTCCCGGTCCCAGAGCTGCTCCAGGCAGTTCCACTGGGTGGAGCTGTTCCAGACGCCGCCGTCGTGCTTGTTCATCAGGTCGCGGCCGGCCGCCTTCACGGCGGGAATGTCCCTGCCGTCGAGCGGGTCCGCGGTGGCGGTGCAGCTGAAGGTCTCCGGCTGGGCGGAGAGCAGCTGCTGCGTCCAGCCGCCGGTGTTGACGGGGGTGTCGTTGTGGTACGCGATGTCGCTGCCGCTGCCGTCGGCCGGATTGGCGTCCTTGTACCAGTACATGGCGCCGGTGGTCTCGATCCGGCCGTAGTAGAGGCCGCCGCCGGGCGAGACGACCTGGTCGAAGCCGGACCAGCCGGAGGACTTGAGGTCGTCGCGGTCCCAGGTGCCATCGCTGTTGATCTTGTAGGAGTAGAGCGCGCCGGCCGACGTGGTGGCGAGCAGCCGGTCGTCCCCGGCGGCCGTGAGCGTCTTCAGGACGAAGCCGCTGCCTATCTCCTTGCGCTGGCCGATGTGCGCCGAGCCGGTCGGCTTGGGCTGTGAGACCAGGTACTGGAGCAGGAGCCCGCCGGCCGTGCCGTACAGGTGGCCGTGTCCGTCGTAGGTGAGCTTGTCGTGGGTCCAGCCGCTGTCGAAGATCTTGACGGGCGGGCGCTCCAGGACGAGGGACTCGTTGTTGGTGAGGACGTCGAGACGGTAGAGCGCGCCCGTCGTCGATGTCACCAGCACCGTGTTGAAGTTGAGGGTGGCCATCGCCTTGGGCTCGAACCCCAGGTCCGCCCCGACCCGCACCTTCTTCAGCGCCCCGGTGGCCGGGGTGATGGTGCTGAAGGTGAGGCGGCCGTCGGGAAGGACGCCGTAGATCGAAGCGGTCCCGCTGCAGGTGGTCGCGGCCTCGGCGGCCGGGGCGGCGGCGACGGTCGCGGCGGTGAGCAGGCCGGCGCCGAGTGCGGTGGAGAGGGCGGCCACGGCGCTCTTACGGGCAGCCTGACGGAGGGTGGTGGTCACTGCGTTCTCCTGGGGAACGGTCGCGGTGCGGCTCGGTGGTGCGGTAGCCGTGCGCCCGCAGCGGGGCACGGGCGCCGTCGAGGATGGCGTGCGCCTGGGTGAGGGCCGCGGCTTCGGAGGCGGCCCGCAGGAAGAGGTAGACGTCCACGCCGTCGCCGGCGGCTTTGGCCCGCAGGTGTTCGAGGCCGTGCGCGGCGGGGGTGTGGGCCCAGATCAGATCGGAGACGAGCGCGAGCACGCCCTCCTGGTCCGGATCGGCACGAGGCCCTGAGAGGGAGGCTCGGACGACGCGCATGCCGGCTAGTCCCAATTGATGCTGTCCTCGACCGACACGGGGGCGGTGTCCCAGTTGATGCTGCCGTCGTCGGAGGCACTGACGTGGTGGTGCCCGGCGGAGGCGGTCACCGAAGTGGTGGTGACGGCACCGGCGCACAGGGCGGTGAAGACGGCGACGACAGCGGCGAAGCGGGCAGTATGGGACATGGTTTCCCCCAGGTCACAGGCTCGGAAGCGATGCGGGCGGTGCGGTGTGCTGCGCGCTGGTCCGGATCGTCCTTGCGGCTCTGGCCTGAGTCGGGGAGTTCCCTCCCCGCCGTCCCGGTGATCACCATGTTGCTGCCCCCGGGCCCGGCGAAGAAGAGGTTCCGGCTGTCACCAACAGGCCTGGCACCTTGGTGCCAGACTTCGCCTACGATCGCGGAGGCGGCGCCGGCCGGGCCGCCCAACTACCGCCGGGGGGCTGGGAGATGCTGCAGACACTGGGTCTCGGAGCGGATGTGGAAGCCGTGTACCGGGGCATGCTGGCCGACCCTTCGGGAGGGATCGCCGAGCTCAGCGCCCGCCTCGGCCTCACCGAGACCCAGGTCCGCGAGGGCCTGGACCGGCTCGTCGACCTCGATCTGCTCAGACCGTCACGGGACTGCCCGGGCGGGCTGCGCGCGGTGAGACCCGAACTGGGCCTGGAGCTGCTGCTGCGCCGCCAGGAGGAGGAACTGGCCCGGCAGCAGCAGGAGCTGGCCCGCAGCAAGGCGGCCGCGGCGCAGGTGGTCTCGGAGTTCGCGGAGCTCAGCCCGAACACCGAGGTCGACGGCGCGGAGCGGCTCGTGGGGATGGACGCCATCCAGGGCCGGCTGGAGCAGCTCGCCCACGGACTGTCCCGGGAATGCCTGGCGATCCTGCCGGGCGGCGCACTGTCCGAGGCGAGCCTGGAGGCCTCCCGGCCGCTGGACCGGCGCGCACTGGCCCGCGGCATCGAGATGCGCTCGGTCTACCAGGACAGCGCCCGCAACGATCCGACGACGCTGGCCTACGCGCGGTGGCTCACCGAAGAGGGCGGCCAGGTGCGGACGAGTCCGCTCCTGCCGCCGCGCCTCCTGATATTCGACCGGGCCGTGGCCGTGGTCCCGATCGACCCCGACCATTCCCGTCTGGGCGCCCTGTGCACCAGCGCGCCCGGGATCGTGGCCTCCCTGACCAACCTGTTCGAGCAGACGTGGGACTCCGCCGTACCGCTCGGAGCCGACCGCCCCCGCCCCAGCGACACCCGCCCCACCGCGACCGAGCTGGAACTGCTGAAGCTCCTGGCCTCGGGCATGACGGACGAGGCCGCGGCCAAGCGTCTCGGGGTGTCGCTGCGCACGGTCAGGCGCCAGATGGCCGCCCTCATGGAACGCCTCCACGCGACGAGCCGCTTCGAAGCCGGCCTCAAGGCGGCCCAGCAGGGCTGGCTCTGACGGTCAGAGACTCCGGACGAAGGTCGCGAACGCGGCTGCCGTGACCGTGAAGACCGGCCCACCGGGGTTCTTGGAGTCCCGGACGGCCACCTCGCAGGGCTGGGCAGCCACCTCGACGCACTCGCCGCCGGTGCTTCCGCTGTACGAGGCCTTGCGCCAGGCGGCGGTGCCGAGCGGGGCGCATTCGATGCATTCGCCCCCGTTGGTACCGCTGTAGGACGACTTACGCCACTGCACGCCCATCAGGTCCACACTGGTCCCCATAGCGTTCCTCCATTACGCGTGCGATCAGAAGGGCCGACTCCTCCGGCGGGAGGGCTGCGGCCTGCAGCCGAGCGTATCCGACCGAACGTTCCCTGATCACTGGCGGATTGGCCGTCATATGGCCCGAGTCATAGCTCTCCGCGTAGAAGAGATCGGGGTCGCCATCGAAACGGAGGAGAGTGAACGACCCCATCATCCCGCTGTGTTCGCCGGTCGAGAAGGGGAGTACCTGGATCTGGATCCAGGGCCGGTCGAAGAAGGTCAGCAGATGGGCAAGTTGCTCCCGCATGACCTCGCGGCCGCCGACGTTCCGGTGCAGCAGCGCCTCATCCAGCACCACCAGCAGAACCGGCGGCTCCTCACGCATCAGGATGCGCTGGCGCTCCATTCGGGCCGCCGTGATCTCGTCGGCCCGGTCGGGAAACTCCACGCTCACCAGAGCCTTCGCGTACGCCTCCGTCTGAAGTAGTCCGTAGACCAACTGAGCCTGGAACGTGGAGATGTACGTCGCCCGGGCCTCCATCTCGGCGAAGGCCTGGAACCAAGTAGGGAGCACGCTCCGCAGGACCAGGCCCACCAGACGGGAGAAGTGCCCGTCCGTGCCGAGGGCCGCGTCCACCCGTTCCGAGAAGTCGCGGGTCGGCACCCGCTTGCCGTTCTCGATCATGCCGATCAGCGACCCGGTGCAGAAGATGATCGCGCCCAGCTGCGCCTGCTTGAGGCCCGCCTCTTCCCTCAGCCGGCGCAGCTCGTAGCTGTAGTAGTCCAGCGGCGAGGCGCTGGGATCGATGTCGCGGACGACGGCCATGGGACGGCACCTCCGAGCGGAGAACTGACTTGTGGCCGAGCGTAGCGATACCGACACGGAGCGATGTCCGGAATCCCGCAACCATGTCACACACCTCCGCCCCGCCCCCGGGAGAGTGGGGGCAGGGCGGGGTGTCGCTCGGCGCGGGGTGGGGGGAGATCAGCAGGCGCCGAGGTCCTTCCAGACACCCCACTCACCCGTGGTGCCCGGGGTCTCGTTCTGCGTCCACCACTGGGCCTTGTACTTGCGGCCGTTGTAGGAGACCTCGTTGCCGGCCGTGTAGACCGTGCCCGCGACGTACGCCGGGGTCGAGCCGCAGCCCGTCGGCGGGGTGGTCGGGGGCGTGGTCGGCGGGGTCGTGGGCGGAGTGGTCGGAGGCGTCGTCGGCGGGGTGGTCGGCGGGACCGTGGTGCCGCCGAGGGCGTCCGAGATCTGGTTGAGCAGCGTGGTGTTGTTGTCCAGGCCGAGCAGGGAGTACATCATCGCGCCGGCCAGGCCGCGCTGCTTGCCGTAGTCGACCCGGGCCTGGACGGACTTCTGGTTCAGGCCGGTGAAGAACTCGCCGTCCTTATAGAAGTACGAGGCCTTGGCCTGGTCGTCCCAGAAGGTGGTCGCCGGGTTGTCGACGAGGCCGCCGAGCTCCTTGTAGTTGGCGATACCGGCCTGCTGGCTGGTGGGCCGGGCGCCCGAGGCGCCGGTCGCGGACTGGGCGAGGCCGTTGTTCGCCCCGGCGGGGACGCCCTTCCAGCCGCGGTAGTAGAACTCGTAGCCCAGCGTCAGCTTGTTGGCGGGGAAGCCGCCGGTGATCCCGTAGGCCGGGTTGCCGTCGATCCAGGAGTCGATCGCGTTGTCGATGCTGTACTTCTGGGTGCCCGGCGCGATCGGGTCGGTCGGGTCGCCCGCCGGGGAGTACAGCGGGGACTGGTGGTACGTGGGGCCGTCGCCGTCCCAGGCGCCGTGCATGTCGTACGTCATGATGTTCGCGTAGTCGAGGTACGCGCCGATCTTGTCCGTCTCGATGTACTTGATCTTGTCCTGGCCGGCCGGGAGCGCCGATGTCAGCAGGTACTTCTTGCCGCCGTTGGCCTGGCCGTAGGCGTCGAGCTGCTCGCGGAACTCCTTGAGCAGGAGCGTGAAGTTCTGCTTGTCCTCGGGGGCGTAGTGGTTGCCGAGGTGGCCGCCGGACGAGCCCGGGTACTCCCAGTCGATGTCGATGCCGTCGAAGATGCCGGCCGCGACGCCCTGGCCGCCGTAGCCGCCCTCGACCGGCAGGTTGCCCTTGATGTACTGGTCGATGCAGGAGGAGACCAGCTTCTTGCGGGAGGCGTCGGTCTTCGCCGCGTCGCTGAAGTACTTGGAGTAGGTCCAGCCGCCGATCGAGATGTTGATCTTCAGGTGGGGGTACTTGGCCTTCAGCTGCTTGAACTGGTTGAAGACGCCGACGATCGGCTGGTCCCACTTGTCGGCGACCCCGCTGACACTGTCCGCGGCGCTGAAGGACTTCTGGTAGTCGGCGTACGAGTCACCCGCGCCGTCACCGGCGTTGGGGTTGTTGTCGTCGCCCGCCGCCTTGTTCGCCTCGAAACAGGTGAGGTTGGTGGGGTGGATGTTGCCGAACGAGTAGTTGATGACATCCAGCTTGCCCGCTATGCCGCGGGTGTCGAGGTGCTTGGGGTAGAAGGCGTTGCCGTACACGCTCCACTGGTCGTAGTAGGCGATACGGACGCCGCCCGCCGCGGCGCCGGCCGAGGCGTCGGCGGCCTGGGCGGTGCCGAGTCCCGCGAAGGAGGCCAGCGCTCCGGCGGCCAGCGCGGCCGTGGCGGCGGCAGCGATGAGAGGTTTACGGATGTGCATGAGCTGTCTCCGTGGGGGTGGGAGGGGAGATCAAGCGGTTCGGGTGAGAGAAGTGATAGCGATCACTCCACCCCCACGTCAATGGTTCGGACCAAAGAAGGACTAGACCACTCAGGCGCTATTTCCCCAAGTCAGAGACTTGAGCGCACATCAGAAACCGCTCGCCACCCCGGGTGACGAGCGGTTTAAGGCTGCCTTCAGGCAGCTCCGCGCAAGGTTTCGGCAACAAACCAGCCAAACGCCGTTCGCACGCCGTCAATCGGCGGCGGGCGCCTCCACCGGCATGCCGTACACATCCGCGACGAGCTCGTAGGAGCGCAACCGGGCCGCCCCGCTGTGGGCGTTGGAGGTCAGCATCAGCTCGTCCGCGCCCGTCCGCTTCGCCAGGTCGTCGAGCCCGGTGCGGACCTCGTCGGGGGTGCCGTGGACGACGTTCGCGAGCCAGCTGTCCACGAACTCCCGCTCCAGCGGGGAGAACGCGTACGCCGCAGCCTCCTCGGGCGTCGGGATCAGGCCGGGCCGTCCGGTGCGCAGGCGCAGCATCGACAGTGCGCCCGTGAGCACCTGGGCGCGGGCCGCCGCGTCGGTGTCGGCGGTGAGCGCGGAGACCCCGATGGCGGCGTAGGGGGCGTCGAGGACGGCCGAGGGGCGGAAGCTCTGGCGGTAGAGGTCGAGCGCGGGCAGGGTGCCGGCCGCCGAGAAGTGGTGGGCGTAGGCGAAGGGCAGGCCGAGCTCGCCGGCGAGGCGGGCGCTGAAGCCGGAGGAGCCGAGCAGCCACAGCGGCGGCCGGCCGGCGGGTCCCTGGACCGGGCCCGGTACGGCGTGCACGCGGGCGTACGGATGCCCGTCGGGGAAGTCGTCGTCGAGGAAGCGGGTGAGCTCCGCGAGCTGCCGGGGGAACTCGTCGGCGGCCTCGTCGAGGCGCCCGGGTCCGCGCAGCGCCGCGGCGGTGCGGCCGTCGGTGCCGGGGGCGCGGCCGAGTCCGAGGTCGATCCGGCCCGGGGCGAGCGCCTCCAGGGTGCCGAACTGCTCGGCGACGGCGAGCGGGGCGTGGTTGGGCAGCATGACCCCGCCGGAGCCGAGCCGGATGCGGGAGGTGTGCGCGGCGAGGTGGGCCAGGATCACGGCGGGCGAGGAGCTGGCGACGCCGGGCATGGAGTGGTGCTCGGCGACCCAGTGGCGGTGGTAGCCGCGGGATTCGGCGAGGCGGGCGATCTCGACGCTCGTACGGAGGGAGGCGTGGGCGGTGCTGCCCGCGCCGACGGTGACGAGGTCCAGGACGGAGAGCGGTACGGTCGCCCGGCCGTGCGCGGTGCCACGGATCCCGTTCGCGTTCCGGTTCTCCGCCGCGCCCGCCTTCACGCGGGCCTGTGCGTCGTCCCCTGCGTCACTCATCGTCGCTCCCGTTTCGCTCTCCTGTGCGTGCGGCATCAGTGCGACACCGTACGAAGAACTCGAACCGTGGGCGGCCGCCGGGCATTCCCGGAGGGACAAGGCGCTGGTCATGCCGCTGGCATATGCCAATGGAGTAGGTCCAGGCAGACAGACATAATTGAGCCAGCAATCTCCCCAACCGGCGCTCCACATGGGCCTCTTGATGGCTATCGTGGTAGGGCAAGCGGTAACAACCTGCTAGGGGGAAACCGTGGCGCTGAAGCCCGAGCCGACCGCGCCGTTCCACTCGGTGCAGTACGCACTACGCGTACTCGAAACGATCGCACGTCACACCGGCGGTGTGACGGACGTGCAGATCGCGCGTGAGACCGGCCTGCCCGCAGCCCATCTCGCTCCGATGCTGCTCATGCTGCGCCGGGAGGGATATGTCCTGCAGGTGTCAGACGGCGCTTACGCCATAGGGGATTCCCTCGTCCTGCTCGGCTCCGGCATCGACCGGCAGCAGGCGCTCACCGACAAGCTCCAGGAGACCCTGGACCGGCTGCGCGACTCGGTCGGCGCGGCCGTCTACATCAGCCGGTACGTGGACGGCGAGGTCCGGATCACGCAGTTCGCGGACAGTCCCCGCACCCCGAAGGTGCACGAGTGGGTCGACTTCCGCTCCGCCGCGCACGCCAGTGCGGTCGGCAAGTGTCTGCTGACGCAGCTCGACCTGAACGGGCGGCGCGACCACCTGTCCCGGCACAAGATCGCCCGGCTCACGTCGAAGACGATCGTGAACGAGCGGATCCTGTTCTCCAAGCTGGACGCCCAGCCCGCCACCGTGCCCATGCTGGACCTGCAGGAATACGCCGTGGGCACGGTCTGCGCGGCGGTCCCGATCACGGCCGGGGCCTCGGTGGGCTGCCTGGCCCTGTCGATGCCGGTCGAGCACGCACACCGGCTGCGGGCCGCGGCGGACACCTTGAACCGGAAGGCCGCACCGCTGCTGCTGTCGCTCACGCTCTAGGGCGGGCGGTGGAAGCGGGCGGGCGCGCGGGCCCATGGGCCGATGGGCTGATGGGCCCGGAAAACACTTCGGGCGGTTCCCGGTGAAACCGGAAACCGCCCGAAGGACAGGTGCGCCGCCAGGGACTCGAACCCCGGACCCGCTGATTAAGAGTCAGCTGCTCTAACCAACTGAGCTAGCGGCGCCTGCTGACAGAGAAAATACTACCTGGTCCTCAGGGGTGCTCAAAACCATTAGCCGCGGAGGTACGCGAGGACCGCCAGGACCCGGCGGTGGGTGTCCTCGGCGGGCGGCAGGTCGAGCTTTCCCAGGATGTTCCCGATGTGTTTGCCGACGGCCGCCTCGGACACCACCAGCTCCCGGGCCACGGCCCCGTTCGACTTGCCCTCCGCCACCAGGCCCAGGACCTCCCGTTCCCGCGGGGTCAGCGCCGCCAGCGGGTCGCGCCGCCGGCGCAGGAGCTGGCGTACGACCTCCGGGTCCACCACCGTGCCGCCGCCGGCCACCGTGACCACGGCGTCGAGGAACTGCTCCACCTGCCCGACCCGGTCCTTGAGCAGGTAGCCGACGCCGCTGCCGTCCCCGGAATCCAGCAGGTCGGCGGCGTACGAGCGCTGCACGTACTGGCTGAGCACCAGCACCGGCAGGTCCGGGCGCGCGGCCCGGAGCTCCACGGCGGCGCGCAGTCCGTCGTCGGACAGGCCCGGGGGCATCCGTACGTCGGTCACGACGATGTCCGGGGCGTGGACGGCCACGGCGGCACGGAGCTCGTCCGCGTCCCCGACGGCGGCCGCCACCCGGTGGCCGAAACGCGTCAGCAGGCCTACGAGCCCTTCGCGCAGCAGGACCCCGTCCTCGGCGAGGACGATGTTCAGGGATTGCTCGTGGGGCTGATCACCGGGCACGGGATCTCCAGGCTCAGAACGGTCGGGCCACCGGGCGGGCTGGTGATCGCCAGTGTGCCATCGAGGACCGCGATCCGGTCGGCCAGTCCGGTCAGCCCGGACCCGGCGGCCGGATCCGCGCCGCCGCGGCCGTCGTCGGTGACGTCTATGAGCAGCGCGGCTCCGGTGTGCCGGGCGGTGACGGCGGCGCGGGCCGCGCCGCTGTGCCGGCCGATGTTGGCGAGGGCCTCGCAGACCCCGAAGTAGGCGGCGGCCTCGACGGACTCCGGGAGGCGCGGCAGCCCACCGGTACCCAGATCGGCGTCCACGGGGACGGCGGAACGCTCGGCGACGTCGGCGAGGGCGCCGGTGAGGCCGTAGTCGGTGAGCACCTGGGGGTGGATGCCGTGGATCAGCTCGCGCAGTTCCGCGAGGACCTTGCCGGCCTCGTCGTGGGCGGTCGCGAGCCGGTCGGCGAGCGGGCCCGGCGGTGCGTCGAGGCGGGCGAGGCCGAGGGTCATGGTGAGGGCGACGAGCCGCTGCTGGGCGCCGTCGTGGAGGTCGCGCTCGATCCGGCGGCGCTCGGCCTCGAAGGCGGCGACGAGCCGGGCCCGGGAGTGGGTGACCTCGGCGAGCAGCCCCTGGAGCTCGCGCTCGCGGGGAGCGAGCAGGGCGCGGGTGAGGGCGGCGCGGGCCCCGGCGAGGGCGCCGAGCGGGTGGAGGAGGACGGGGAGCAGCACGGCCCCGGCGGCGGCGATCGCGAAGGCGACCGGGTAGGAGGTGACCAGCCAGAGCTTGACCACCTTGACCTCGCCGTCGGCGGCGAGGGCGAGCTGGAGCGGGGTGGTGAGCAGGAGCAGCGGCAGGCCGAGCAGGGTCCCGACGACGGCGAGGTCGGCCCACCAGAGCACGAAGCCGTGCAGGACCGCGTGGGCGAGCTCGCGCCAGGTGGCCTGCTCGCGGTAGCGCAGCCGGGCCCAGGCGAGGAGGCCGGGTTCGGCGGGGGTGCGGTGGGGGGTGCCGGTGGGGGTGCGGTCGACGAGGCGCAGACGGCGGCGCTCGACGGCGGCGGCGGGTACGCCGACGAGGCCGAGCAGGGCGAGCAGCGGCAGGCCGACGAGGACGGGGCCGAGCGTGGCGCCGGCCCCGGCGAGGAGGACGAGGACGAGGAGGAGGGGGACCCCGGTGAGGGCGCTCCCGGCGAGGTACCCGGCGGACCGCCAGGGCCAGGCGGAACGCAGGTACCGGCCGCGGGCCAGGGCGTGCCAGGGGGTGCGGGGGTGATCGTCCATGCAGGCACGCTAGCCGCGGGCCCGGCGGGGTGACGATGGCCCTACCGGGCCTCCGCCGGGTATACCCAGCCCTACCCCGGACTCCGCCCGGCCCCGCGCCCCAAAGACCTGGGGCTCCGCCCCAGACCCCGCGCCTCAAACGCCGACGGGGCTGAAAATAGCCCCGCCGGCGTTTGAGGCGCGGGTCCGGGCGGAGCCCGGCAGCGGCGGGGCGGGGGTCAGTGGGCCAGCAGGTCGGACCGGCCGTGCGAGTCGTACTCCGCCACGAGGGCGGTCAGGGCGGCCGCGTCCAGGGGGGTGTAGGCGCCGGACGGGGAGCGGTGCCAGACCGGGTCCGCGCAGCGGAAGCCCTCGCGGCGGAGGGAGACGCGGTGGATCTTGTTCGTCGCCGTGGTCGGCATGGCCTCGACGACGCGGACGTAGCGCGGGGCCATCTTCGTGCCCAGGTCCGGCTGGCCGGAGAGGAAGGTCCCGAAGGCCGACGGGTCGAAGGCCGCGCCCTCCCGGAGGGCGAGGGCCGCCATGACCTGGTCCCCCGCCACCTCGTCCGGGACGGCGTAGACGGCGACCGCCGCCGCGTCCGTCCAGCGGGCCAGGATGTTCTCGATCATCGCCGCGGCGAGGTTCTCGCTGTCGACGCGGAGCCGGTCGTCGGTGCGGCCCGCGAAGTAGAGGAAGCCCGCCGCGTCGCGGAAGAAGAGGTCTCCCGTCCAGTACCAGCCGTCGCGGGTGCGGTCGGCCTCCGCGTCCGGGTTGCGCCAGTACCCCTCGAAGAGGCTGCGGCCGCGGTTGACCAGTTCGCCGATCGCCGCCGAGCCGTTCAGCAGGCGGCCGTCCGGGGCGAGGACCGCGGGCGGGCATTCCGCGCCGGTGGCCGGGTCGATCACCGCCAGGTCGTCGCCCGCGCCGGCCCGGCCCAGGGCGCCCGGCGGGGTGTCCGGGGTGCTCCCCCAGCTACCGCTGGGAGGGGCCCCCATGACGGAGGCGCCGCCCTCGGTGGCCCCGTAGCCCTCCACCAGCCGGACCCCGAACCGCTCGGCGAAGCGGGCCGCGTCCACCGCCCCAGCCTCGGTGCCGAAGCCGAGGCGCAGGGTGTGGGCACGGTCGTCGGGGCGGGGTTCGGTGGCCAGGAGGTACTGGACCGCCCGCCCGACGTAGGTGAAGTACGTGGCCCCGTAGGCCCGTACGTCGTCCAGGAACGCGGAGGCCGAGAAGCGGCGGCGCAGCGCCACCGGGGCCCCGCCGACGAGCGCCGGCAGCCAGTCGGCGATGACGGCGTTGCCGTGGAAGAGCGGCATGCAGATGTAGTGGACGTCGTCCGGGGTGACGGTGAACTGGCGGGCCAGCGCGGCTCCGGCCGCGGCGAGCCGGCCCTGGGAGCAGATCGCGGCCTTGGGGGCGCCGGTGGAGCCGGAGGTGAAGTAGAGGAGGAGGCGGGAGTCGGGGGCGGGGGTGCGCAGCGCCGCCTCGCCGGGCTTGGCCGCGGCGTAGGGGGCGAGCAGGGCCTCGTACTCCTCGGTGCCGGTGACCAGGACGCGTACGCCGGGCAGGTCGAGGCCGCGCAGCAGCGGCAGGTGGGCGCGCTCGGTGATCAGGATCCGGCAGTCGGTGTGGAGGATGTCGCGGGCCAGTTCGGGGCCGCGCCGTGTGGGGTTGATCCCGGCGACGGCGGCCCCCGCGAGGGCCGCCGCGCCGAGCCAGAACGGGAACTCGGGGGTGTTGTCGAGCAGGACCCCGAGGTGCGGCTCGCCCCCCGGAGGCATGAGGTCGACGAGGAGCGCGGCGCGCGCGGCGGCCTCCTGGGCGGTCCGGTGGTGGGTGAGGACACCGTTCTCGTGTTTCAGCCCGGGCCGGTGGTCGCCCCATTGGCGCGCTATGAGCTCCGCGACGGTTTCGGGTGCAGTCGTCGTCCGCATGCCGCCGGAGGGTAGCTGACGTAACGTCAGAATTGAACGTCGGAGCAGGCGTAGAAGGCCATCGGGGTGTCGTTGACGGTCCAGACGGCCAGGATCAGGTGCCGGCCCGTCTTGCCGCTCGGCATGGCGCCCTGGTGGACGGTGGTCATGGCGGGGCGGGCGCCGTTGTAGGCGACCGTGAGGAAGGGCTGGGGTTCGAGGTCGGCGCGGGTGAGGGCCTTGGTGCCGGTCCAGCCGTTCTTGGTGACGTAGTACTTGAAGTCGGTGGTGGAGTGGTTGGCGGTGAACTGCCACCGGAAGGAGTAGCTCTGCCCGCTGGTCACCTTGGTGGTGGGCCATGCGCCGCCGCGCGGGTTGTCGAGCTCGGAGAACTGGGAGAGTCCGCCGGAACATATCTTGCCGTCGGCGGGGCCGGCGGCCGGGAACCCCTTGAAGCCCTCGACGCTCTGCGGCTCCCACTGGATCGCACCGCAGTCGGAGACGGTGCGGTTGGCGCAGAGCTTCTGGCGGCTGATCGGGGTGTCGGTGTAGCCGTGACTGCTGGCGGCGGGGGCGCTGACGAGGGTGATCCCGGCGACGAGGCCGAGGCCGAGCGCGGCGACGCCGGCCCGTTTGGGCATGCGGATGGGACGCATGATGCTCCTTGAACGTGGGGGGAGTTCGGTGAGAGCGCGCGCGTGTGGGGATTAGGTCTAGACCAAGTCCCAGATTATTGACGAGAGTTGGCCATGTCCATACCAATGGGAAAACGGGTGGTCCGTTACCTTCCGGCCACCCGCTCCCGTACCGCTGGACCCTCCTGGACCCTCCTGGGCCTCCTGGGCCCTCCTGCACTCCTCCGGACTCCCCCTGTCGCCCTTTACTCGGAGCGGCCCGTGTAGAAGGCGACCGTGAGGTCCTTCACCAGCGCCTTGCGCTCGTAGTCGTCGAGCTCGACCAGCCCCCGCGAGGTCAGCCGGTGGACGGTGTCGTCGACGGCGTCCACGACCGAGGTCAGCACGGTGTCCCGGTGCTTGGCGTCGATCGCCGCGACCCGGCGGCGGCGCATGGCCTCGGCCACCTCGGCCGCGTACTCGATCCGGGTCGGCTGGGCCGAGAACACCTCGATCCCGACCGCCTCCGTCTCGGCCGCCAGCATCCGGGTCAGCGCGTCACCGACGGCCTCGGCGTCGCGCAGGGTCGGGGCGTCCTCGTGGAAGGCGTCGGCGGGCAGCTGCGACAGCACGCGGGCCATCGCCGACTCGACCTGCTCGGCGAGGTACTCCGTGTGGTCCTCGACGGCGAGGGTGGCGCGTGCGGTGTCCCTGACCTGCCAGACGACCTGGACGACGACCTGGAGGGCGAGGCCGCCCGAGTCCACGGCGGGCATCGGGTCGCTGCGCCAGTGGCGCAGGCGTACGTCGACCCGGCGGCGCAGGAGCAGGGGACTGACCCAGGTCAGGCCGGTACGCCGGACCGTGCCGCGGTAGCGGCCGAAGAGGGTGAGCACCCAGGCGTGGCCGGTGCGGGCCCGGCCGAGCCCGCCGAGCGACACGAGGGCGACGATCCCGAGGAAGGCGAGCGGCGGCCAGTGGGTGGCGCGCAGGCCGTGGTAGGCGCGGGGGGTCGCCCCGAAAGCGGCCACGAAGGCGGCGGGGACGACCCCGGCCCGCCAGAGCACGGCCACACAGCCGGCGAGGGCGAGCCCGCCGACGGCCACGCCGACCCAGCCGGGCAGCACCGGGCCGCGGTGTTCCCGGAGCCGGTCGTCGCCGCGCGGGACCCGGCGTCCCGGGGCGGGGCGCGGGGCACGGGCGGCGGGCGCGGTGGCCGCGGCGGCGGGTGCGGGCATCGCCCGGAGCTGCTGCGTCCCGCGGAACGGGAGGTGCACCGGCACCTCGGTGACCGAGGTGCCCCGGTGGGCTCCGGGGCGCGGGAGGTCCGGCGCGGCGCCGGCGTCGTCCAGGCCGCGGGCCACCGCCTGGGCGACGATCTCGACCGGTCCGGGCCCGGGGATGCCGGAGTGCGGCGGGGCCGCCATGTCCGCGGGCTCGGGTTCGGGATCGGGGGCGGGGGCGATGACGGGCTCGTACTCGGGCGCGGCCACCGCTTCGGGCTCGGCTTCGGCTTCCGCTTCCACCTCGAGTGCGGCCTCGGGCTCGGCTTCGGCTTCGGTGTACACCTCCGCCTCGGCCTCGGCTTCGGCTTCGACCTGGGCGGTCCGCAGGCGCAGGGTGGCCACCCCGGCGGGGGCCTCCGCTTCCTGCGGGTGCGGGATGGCCGCAGGACCCTGGTCCCCCTCGTCGTACGGATGCGCCCGGGCCGCCGGGACCTCCCACCCGTGCGGCAGCTCGGGAGCCGGGCGGGCGGCCAGCGCCGCGGCCCAGCCGAACGAGGTCTCGGCGGCGACGGCGTGCTCCGGCGTGGCGGGGCGGCCCACCAGGGCGGGCGGCGGGCTCGGCGGGCTCGGCGGAGCGGCCTCGCGCGGCGCCGCGACGGCCACGGCCGCGTGCACCGGCTCCGGCATGGGCGCCGGCTCCGCGGCCCACGCCGGGCGAGCTGCCGGCGTGACCGCGGGAGCGGGGACAGCCGTCACGGGGGCAGCGGGCTCAGGGGCAGGGGCAGGGGCAGGGGCAGGGGCAGGCGCGGGATCCGCCGCCCGGACCGCCACCGGGGCGGCCAGCGGCGGCACTCGGAGGGTGCCCGTCGTCGAGGTGGTGCGCGTGGGGAACATCGTTACCTCCGTCATGCGAACAGCCGGCGCCAGGTTTCCGGGCCCGGGTAGCCGTTGGCCGATGCGCCGGTCCAGCCCTGCGCACGCTGGAAGGCCTCGACGTTGCGGCGGTCGGCCTCGCTCCAGCGCAGGCCCGGACCGGATGTGTAGTACTTGCCGAAGCCCTTCTTCACCAGCTGGCGGCCGAGGGCCCTGATGGCCTCGTGCGACTGGCCCGGGCGGAACACCGCGGCGCCCGGGTAGGCCCGTACCCCGCCCGGCCCCGGCGCGCCCGCCACCGTCGGCGGGATGTTCTTGCCCTGCTTCTCGACCAGCAGCTTCCAGGTGTGGGTGCCCGGAATGCCGTCGGCGTCCGCGCCCGTCCAGCCCTGTGCGCGCTGGAAGGCGGCGGTGGCGAGCTTGTCGTGGTCGCTCCACGTCCGGTCGGCGACGCCCTTGGGGTAGAAGCGGTACGCGCCGCGCTCGATCAGCATCCGGCCGAGCTGGGCCACGTAGTCGTTGGTGACGCCGGGGCCGAACTTGTCCGCGCCCGGGAAGACCGTCGCGTCCCCCGGCTTGGCGCCCGCCGGGGGCTGGTCGCCCGGGACGTCGGGCAGGATGCCTCCCGGCACCCCGTTGAACCGGTACGGGACGTACTTCGTCGCGTTGCTCCAGTACCCGTAGGGCGTGGCCAGCTTCCGCGTGTTCGGGCGCGTCTGCTCGTAGGCGACGTAGTGCGTGTGCGTCGAGTCGACCCAGCCGCCGAAGATGACCACGTGCGAGCCGTTGTTGGGGTCGGCCGGGTTGTGGAAGAGGAGCATGTCCCCCGGCAGCAGCTCATCCTTGGTGATCTTGGTGGCGAATTTGTCGAGGCTGCCGGTCCATTCGTTCGTCCCGAGGTTCCAGACCATGGAGACGTAGCCCGAGCAGTCCTGCCGGTAGCCGTCCGTCCAGTACTCGGACATGCTGTACGGGACCTCCGCGTCCAGCCACAGCTTCGCGCGGTTGATGATCGTCGCGCGGTCGATCCGCCGCACCGCGCCGGGCCTGGCCGGAGCGCCGGGCTTGCCCACCGGCCCGCCCTTCGGGCCGTGCAGCGGGGTCCGGCCGCCCTGCGGAGTGCCCGGGTCGTCCAGGGCCACCGGCCCCGGGGTCGGGACCGGGGTCGGGACCGGGGTGGTCGCGGCCACCGCGGTCGTACTGCCGCCGCCCAGGACCACTCCCGCGGCGGTGGCCAGCACCAGCGCCCGGCGGGCGCCGCGTGCGGCCGGGTGCCCCCCGTCCCGGAGCGGTATGGCCCGCGCGCGGGCGAGGGCGCGGCGGCGCTGGGCGCAGCCCCGGCACACGCAGTCGCCCGCGGGCTCGTACTCCTCGAAACCGGGCATCGGCATCTGCACATGCGTCGGAGGCTGCATCGTCATGCGGTTCCGTCCACTCCCCTGCTCGTCCACTCGTCCACCGGTCGGCCGGAGCCACAGCTGATGAAGCATCAGATGTGGCACGCGCAGACATATGGTGCACGATAAACCCCTCAAACATGGGTTAATCGGACAAGGTGGGCGTGGCTGGTCACGGGCACCCCTGGAGGTGGGGTAGAGTTTTCCCTGTCAGCAAGCGCCGCTAGCTCAGTTGGTTAGAGCAGCTGACTCTTAATCAGCGGGTCCGGGGTTCGAGTCCCTGGCGGCGCACAGACGGAGGAAGCCCCTCGCAGCGAAAGCTGCGGGGGGCTTCTTCGTGTCCTCTGCACAGGGCCTCAGGCCGCGGTGCCGGGCGCGCCCGGGCGGGCTCCCACGCCCGTCAGGTAGGCGGAGACCACCACGTTCGCCGTGTACTCCTTGGCCACCTTGTCGTACGAACCCCCGCAGGTCACCAGCCTCAGCTCCGCGCGGCCCCGGACCCGCTGGCCGTAGGCCTTGTGGGCGTCGAAGGCGGCGCGCTCGTAGACCCGTACGTCCTCGATCGTGAACTCGGCGACCGAGCCGTCCGTCCGCACCACCCGCACCTTGTCGCCCGGCTGCGCGGAGCTCAGACCGTAGAACACCGCCGGCTTGGAGCGGGTGTCCACGTGCCCCACCATCAGAGCCGTCCCGGCCGTCCCCGGCTGGGTGCCCCTGCCCCACCAGCCCACCGTGCCGGGCTGGTCGTACGGGGGCGGCTCGATCGCCCCGTCCTTGTCCAGGTCCCGGGAGATCACCGGGGCCTGGATGCCTATGGAGGGCACGTCGACGCGCTGGGGCGGGGCCGCGGCCAGCGGGGCGTGCGCGGCCGGCAGCCCCGGACCCACCGTCCCGCCGGCCTGACCGGCCGGCGGGGCCGGCGCCACGGTGAGCTGGCGGCCCCACAGCCACAGGCCGAGCACCAGCACCGCCCAGGCGGCGAAGGTCAGCAGCCGGCCGCCGGCGGAGGCCTTGTCCTCACTCACCGGCGCTCACCGGTACCCGCCGGCATCCACCGGGATCCACCGACATCCACCGGGGCTCACCGGCCTCACTCCCCGCTGCGGCGGCGGCGCAGGGCCAGCGCCCGGCCCGCGACGGCCAGTGTGGCGACCGCGGCGAGGACGGCACCGATCACCGTGTGCGGCAGCCCCGGTCCGTCGGCACCGTGGGCCTTCTTGGCCGACTCCGCCGCGAGTTCGGCGGACATGCCGCCGCCGCCCGCGTGGACCGGCCAGACGGGTGTGGCGTGGTGGGACGGGTGGCGGTACTCGGAGATCTGGACGGAGCCGCTGACCTTGTCGTGGCCGTCGCACGTCACCCGGACGGAGTGCCAGCCGGGCGAGACGTGCGAGCTGATCATCGCGTCGCCGTAGAGCGGGCTGCGGCCGCCGTCCCGGCCGTAGAGGTCTACGTCCGACACGAAAGCGGCGGACTTGGCCGATCCGCGGGTGCCGTCACAGCCCTGGACGCGCAGCTTGACCTGCGCTCCGGGGTGAGCCGGATTCGGGTCGACCGCGACGCTGCCTCGGTCTCCGCGGTCACCGCGGTCCTCCTCGCCCGCGAGGGCGATCGGCGCGGTCACCGCCGAGAATGCCGCCAGGACGACGGCCATCGCGGTGGCGCGGACAGCGATCGGAACACTGCGCATGGTGAACCTCCTCGACAAGGAGATTCACGCGCGGCGCGCCGCCGCGCATCCGGAGCGGCGCCGTACGTGTCGGCCGTACGCCCCAAACGCGGTACGCCCGTTCGGCCGTACGCGTCAGACCAGGTCGACCAGGTCCGCGATCGAGGCGACCGTCCTGGTCGGGCGGAACGGGAACTTCTCGGTGTCCTGCTCGGTGGTCAGGCCGGTGAGGACGAGGAAGGTCTGCATGCCCGCCTCCAGACCGGCCAGCACGTCGGTGTCCATTCGGTCGCCGATCATCGCGCTGGTCTCCGAGTGCGCGCCGATGGCGTTCAGGCCGGTACGCATCATCAGCGGGTTCGGCTTGCCGGCGAAGTACGGCTTCTTGCCGGTCGCCTTGGTGATCAGCGCGGCGACGGCGCCGGTCGCCGGGAGCGGGCCCTCGGTGGAGGGGCCGGTCTCGTCGGGGTTGGTGCAGATGAAGCGCGCACCCGCGTTGATCAGGCGCACCGCCTTGGTCATCGCCTCGAAGCTGTACGTCCGGGTCTCGCCCAGGACCACGTAGTCGGGCTCGTGGTCGGTCAGGATGTAGCCGATGTCGTGGAGGGCGGTGGTCAGGCCGGCCTCGCCGATGACGTACGCCGTGCCGCCCGGACGCTGGTCGTCGAGGAACTTCGCGGTGGCCAGCGCCGAGGTCCAGATGTTCTCGACGGGAACGTCCAGACCCATGCGGCTCAGGCGGGCCTGGAGGTCGCGCGGGGTGTAGATCGAGTTGTTGGTCAGCACCAGGAAGGGCTTGCCGGACTCGCGCAGCCGCTTGATGAAGGCATCGGCGCCGGGGATCGGGGTGCCCTCGTGGATGAGGACCCCGTCCATGTCGGTGAGCCAGGATTCGATCGGCTTGCGCTCTGCCACTGGACTGTTCTCCGCTCTCGGTGACCTGCGACCTCTGGTCTGTACCACCCTATCGGGGCCGGGCCGCGGACGTCCTTGACGTCCACAGCCCGGACCCGGATCGCGATCAGGGCCGGTCAGCCCGGGTGACCGTCCAGGTGATCGCCCAGGAAATCAGCCCAGGCGGACGTTGTCGACGGTCCAGAACCAGTTGTTGTTGCCGCTGTAGCGGAAGCGGACCTGGACGTCGGTGGCGCCGGCCGGGACCTGGAGGGCGAGGGACTCGGACTTGGCGACTGCGTCGGCGGTGTAGGTCTTCACCACGGCCGGGGCGGCGCCGTTGTAGGAGACCAGGACCTGGGCGGTCTGGCCTGCCTCGTGGCGGTAGTGCGTCTGGAAGGTCAGATTCCGCGTGCTGCCGCCGCTGACCGCCCACTTGGGGGTGACGAGGGTGGAGTCGAAGGCGCCGGTGTGGCTCTTGTCGTCCCACTCGTCGGAGTCGGCGACGGCGAATACGTCACGGGAGCGGACGTTCAGCTCGCGCCACTGGTCGCGCTGCGACTGGCTCCAGAACTCGTCGGTCGCGAACGCCCAGCCGGCCCACTCGGTGACACCGCCCGTGCCCATCCTGGAGTTGTCGACGGACCAGCCGGCGGGCGGGGTGTGCGTGAAGCCCTTCACGCCGGCCGGGATGCCCGTCTCGTCCACCCGGGCCTGGAGGTTCGGGCGCAGGGTGTCGAAGGGGTCGTCGTCCGGGGCGTTCAGCGGGACGCCGTCGAGGCCGGAGCCGCTGACGCCGACCTGGGCGAGGGCGGTGGCGGCGACATCGGCCAGCCGCACGTCGGCGCGTACGGAGCCGGCCGGGATGCCCGCGCCCTTGGCGATGACGAAGGTGCCGCGCTCCTGGATGGTCGAGCCGCCGTGGCCGCCGGAGTCGGTGTGGCCGTGGTCGGTGGTGACCAGGATCTTCCAGTTCTCCTGGGCGTACGCCGGGCGGTTCTTGACGGCGGTGAGGAGCTGGCCGACCAGGGTGTCGACGCGGGCGATGGTGTCGAGGTACTGCTGGCTGGCCGCGCCGTAGGAGTGGCCGGCCGCGTCGATCTCGCCGAGGTAGACGAAGGCGGCGTCCGGGTTCTGGTCACGCAGTTCGGCGGCGGCGGCCGCGGCGATCTTCGGGTCCTCGGTGCGGTATCCGTCGCGGTCGCCCTTGAGGGAGAGGCGCTTGTCGACCTTCGAGGAGAAGATCGGGCCGTTCTGGTCGGTGGAGGTGATGGGCTCCCAGTCGGCGGCCGCGTACGTGTTGAGCGCCGGCTTGGCGTTCTCGATGCGGGTCAGGAAGTCCGGGTAGGCGGCGTAGTTCTTGCCGGTGAAGGAGTTGTCCTTCACGCCGTGCTTGTCGGGCCAGACCCCGGTGGCGATGGTGGACCAGCCGGGGCCCGAGGAGGTGGCGGCCATCGGGCTCGCGTAGAGGGTGCTGCGGGCGGTCAGGCCCTGGGCCATCAGGCCGTTCAGGTGGGGTGCGTCGGCAGCTTTGACGCGGTCCAGGACCGCGCCGTCGATGCCGATGACGAGGACCTTGTCGGTGTTGACCGCGGCCGCGGCGGCGCCGGCGGAGGTGGAGGTGGCCAGGGCGGTGGCGGCGATCAGGGCGGAGGTGACGGCGGTCGTGGCGATGGCACGACGTCCGGGCAGGACAGGGGACACGTACTCCTCCTGGGAGCAAGTGAGCGGCGAAAGGAGCGGGGGATTTCCGGCGTGCGGCGTGCGGCGTGCGTTCCGGTGTGCGCCGGGTCCGGACCGAAGGTGCGGTCTTCGGTCCAGACCCGTTATACAAAGGTCACTCTGCCGGTCGGGGGTGGCCGGCAAGTAACCAGTCAGCTTCCGGTTGCCGACTTCCACGCGTCGACGTAGCCGGTGAGGTTCTTGTCGATGTCGGCCCAGTTCGGCTCGAAGATCTCCACGCCCGTCATGAGCTTGGTGAGTTCGACGGCGTTGGCGTCGGTCGGCTTGACGTCGGTGCGCGCCGGGAAGCCGCCGCCGACCCCGCTGACCAGCTGCTGGGCCTCCTCGCCGAGCAGGAAGTCGAGGAGCTTCTTGCCGTTCTCGGTGTGCGGGGCCTTGTCGACGAGGCCGGCCGCGTACGGCAGGGCGAAGCTGGTGGGCTTGCCGCCCTCCTTCGCCGGGAACCAGATGCCCAGGTTCGGCATGGACTTGGACTGCGCGAAGTTCATCTGGACGTCGCCGTTGGCCACGAGCAGCTCGCCCTTGTCGGTCTTGGGCGCCAGCTTGCTGGTGGAGGAGGACGGGCCCACGTTGTTGGCCTGGAGCTTCTTCAGGTAGTCCATCGCCGGCTCCTGGCCGCCGAAGTCGTGCATCGACTTGATGAGCACGGCGGTGCCGTCGCCCGCGACACCCGGGGTGGAGTACTGCAGCTTGCCCTTGTACTTGGCGTCCAGGAGCTCCTCCCAGGTCTTGGGGGCCTCGGTGAGCTCTTTCTTGTTGTAGACGAAGCCGAAGTAGTTCTTGACGACCGAGGTCCACTTGCCGTCGGCGGCCTTGTCCGCGCCGTTGACCTTGTCGGATCCCTGGGGCTTGTAGGGCTGGAGCAGGCCCTTGCCGTCGGCCTGCTGAATGAAGGGCGGCAGGGTGATCAGTACGTCGGCCTGGGTGTTGGTCTTCTCGCGGACGGCGCGCTGCACCATCTCGCCGGAGCCGCCCTCGACGTACTTGACCTCGATGCCGGTCTTCTTGGTGAAGTCGGCGAAGACCTTGTCGTACCAGCCGTCGCCCTTCTCGCTCTTGAGGCCGTCGGCGCTGTAGACGGTGACGACCTTCTCGCCGCCCTCGGAGCCGGCGGCGGAGGTACCGCCGCCGCAGGCGGTGAGGGAGGAGGCGAGGGCGAGGGCGCCGGTGACGACGGTGGCGGTGCGCAGGAGTCTCTTGCCGGTCATGGAACTTCCTTACGGGGAAAGGGAGTCGGAAAGGGAGTCGGGGTCGTGAGGGGCGAGCGGTTCAGCGGTAGGAGGCCCTGGTGCGGACGCGGGAGACGGCCAGGAGGACCAGCAGGGTGGTGGCCATCAGGACCACGGCGACGGCGGAGCCGCCGTAGAGCGAACCGCGGTCGGTGGCGGTGAAGATGCGGACGGGGAGGGGCATCCAGTCCGGCGGGTAGAGCATCATCGTGGCGCTCAGCTCGCCCATGGACAGGGCGAAGCAGAGACCGGCCGCGGCTGTGAGGGACGGCAGCAGGAGGGGGAGTCTGACCCGCCACAGGACGTACGCGGGACGGGCGCCCAGGGAGGCGGCCGCCTGCTCGTACGCGGGGTCGAGCCGTACGATCGCCGCCGAAACCGACTGGTGGGCGAACGCCGTGACAAGAATCGTGTGCGCCAGGATGACGATCGAGCTGGTGCCGTTGAGCAGGACCGGGGGCCGGCTGAAGGCGACGAGCACGGCGAGGCCGACGACGACGGACGGCACGGCGACGGGCAGCATGAACAGCGCGTCCAGGACCCGCTTCGCGCTCTTCCTCAGCGTGGCGGCGGCCAGCGCGGCCCAGGTCCCGACGGCGAGCGCGAGGAGGCTGGCGGCCAGGGCGGTGACCAGGCTGGTGGTCAGGGCCTGGAGGGATTCGCCGCGCACGGCGGCCGCGTAGTTCTCGGTGGTCGGACCGGAGGGGAAGGCCCCGGACCAGTGGGTGGCGAAGGAGGCCGCGACCACGACGAGCAGGGGCAGGGCGAACAGCGGCAGGAAGAGGAGGCCGAAGAGGCCCCAGGCGGCCCAGCGGCCGCTCTTGCTATGCACCAGCACGCTTGCCCACCACCCGGTAGAGGCCGAACAGGCCGACGGATATCGCGATGTTGACGACGGCGACCACGCAGGCGGCCGCGTAGTCGGATTCGAGGATGGCCTTGCCGTAGATGAGCATCGGGAGGGTCGTGACGTCCTTGGCGCCGGTGAACAGGACGATCCCGAACTCGTTCAGGCACATGACCAGGACGAGGCTGCCGCCGGCGGCGAGGGCCGGGAGGGCCTCGGGCAGGATCACCTGCCGGACGATCCGGGCGGGCCGGGCGCCGAGGCCGGCGGCGACCTCCAGCTGGGCGGTGTCCAGCTGGGAGAAGGCGGCGAGCAGCGGGCGCATCACGAAGGGCGTGAAGTACGTGATCTCCGCGAGCAGGACGCCCCAGGGGGTGGTGAGGAAGTGGAAGGGCCCTTCGGCGGCGCCGGTGAGGTCGGTGACGAGGCCGTTGGCCATGCCGACCGTTCCGTAGACGAAGAGGAGGGCGAGGGTGATGAGGAAGGAGGGGAAGGAGAGGAAGACGTCGATGAACTTGGCGACGGCGCGGGCCCCGGGGAAGGGCACGAAGGCGATGATCAGCGCGAGCGTGAAGCCGAGTACGAGGCAGCCGGCAGTCGCACCGACGGCCAGCCAGACGGTGGTCCCGAGGGCCTCGCGGAAGCTCTGCGAGGCGAAGACGGAGGCGTACGCGTCGAAGGCGCCGCCACCGTTCTCGGGGCTGAGCGACTGCTGGACGACCAGCGCAAGCGGATACAGGAACACGAACGCGAGTACGGCAACGGGCGGCAGGGCCCACAGCGCCGAATTCAGCCCCGCCGGCGTTCGAGGCGCGGGGCCCGGGGCGGAGCCCCGATCTTTGAGCCCTGCCGGCGTTCGAGGCGCGGGGCCCGGGACGGAGCCCCGATCTTTGAGCCCTGCCGGCGTTCGAGGCGCGGGGTCCGGGGCGGGGTCCGGGGCGGAGCCCCGGTCCTGAGCCGGCACGGCCGCGCGCCGCGTGGCCTCAGTCATCCGACACCCCTGCGGCCAGCAGCACGGCGTCCCGCGGCTCGAAGTGCAGCGTCACCCGGTCCCCCAGCGCGGGCGTCTCCCGCAGCTCGGGGAGGTCCGCCTTCACGCGGTGGCCGCCGACGTCCACGTACAGCCGGTGCGTCGAGCCGCGCCACTGGACCTCGGCGAGGGTGCCGCTCAGCGCGTTGGGGCCGGCGCCGAGGCCGAGCAGGTGCGGCCGTACGCACAGGGTCGCCGCCGAGCCCGGCGCCGCGCGCCCGCGGTCCAGGGTCAGCGTCCGGCCCTCGAAGACCGCGCCGCTCTCGGCGACCGTCACCGGCAGCAGGTTCGCGTTGCCGACGAACGAGGCGGTGAACTCGGTGCGCGGGGTCCGGTACAGCTCCTGCGGGGTCCCGCAGTCCCGCAGCCGGGCCTGGTCCATCACGGCGATCCGGTCGGCCAGGGTGAGCGCCTCCACCTGGTCGTGGGTAACGTACAGGATCGATACGTCGGGCAGTTCTCGGTGCAGGCGGGCCAGTTCGGTGAGCATCCCGGAGCGCAGCTGCGCGTCGAGGGCGGACAGCGGCTCGTCGAGCAGGAGCACCCCCGGGCGGATGGCGAGGGCGCGGGCGATGGCCACGCGCTGCTGCTGGCCGCCGGAGAGCTCGCGGGGGTGGCGCCGCGCGTAGGCGGCCATGCCGGTGAGTTCGAGGGCCTCGGCGACCCGGCCGGGGATCTCGGCCCTGGGGGCCTTCTGGGCCTTGAGGCCGAAGGCGACGTTGTCCTCGACCCGCATGTGCGGGAAGAGCGCGTACTGCTGGACGACCATGCCGATGCCACGCTTGTGCGGCGGGAGCGCGGTGACGTCCCGGCCGCCTATCAGCACCCGGCCCGCGACGGGCCGTACGAAACCGGCGACTGCGCGCAGGGCCGTGGTCTTGCCGGAACCGGAGGGGCCGAGCAGGGCCATCACCTCCCCGGGTTCGACGGTCAGGTCGAGGGAGTCCAGGACGGTGCTGCCGCCGTAGGCGACGCTGACCCCGTCGAAACGGATACCGCTCACGGCGACTCCACGGGCGGGGTGGGGAGGGCGAGGAGGGCGAGGAGGGCGGGGAGTTCGGCGACGGAGTCCAGGACGTGGGTCGCGCCGTGCCGGGTGAGCGCCGCGCGGTCGTGGGCGCCGGTGAGGACGCCCGCCACGGTCCCGGCGCCTGCGCGGCGGCCGCTGAGCATGTCGTAGGCGGTGTCGCCCGCGACCACGACGTCGCTCACGTCGGCCACGGCGCCGGTGCGCAGGAACGCGGTCAGCACCATGTCCGGGTACGGGCGGCCGCGGCCGCCCGCGT
Organism: Streptomyces xanthophaeus; assembly: GCF_030440515.1. Taxonomy (GTDB): domain Bacteria; phylum Actinomycetota; class Actinomycetes; order Streptomycetales; family Streptomycetaceae; genus Streptomyces; species Streptomyces kutzneri. Next base: position 5,173,715 of record NZ_CP076543.1, on the reverse strand, counting down.
CGGCGGGGCACAGGGTGAGGTCGGCGAGGTCCTGCCAGCCGAGGGCGTCGAGGATGGCGTCCTGGGTGACCCGGGCGAAGCCGGTGGTCAGGACGACGGTGCGGCCGTCGGCGCGGAGCTGCTCGATCGCGGCGCGGGCGCCGGGGAGCGGGGCGACGAGACCGCCGTCGACGAGGGCTCCGTAGGCCTCCTCGAAGGCGGAGTTGGCGCGGCGGGCGAGCTCCTCCGTACCGAAGAGGTGGCGGAAGACCGAGATCTTGGACTCGCCCATGGTGTCGAGGACGTACCGGAGCTTCTCGGCGTGGTCGGGGGTGCCGGGCTCGACGCCGAGGTGCTGGGCGGCCTGCTCGAAGGCGCGCTCGACGAGGCCGCCGTCGGCGACGGTGGTGCCGGCCATGTCGAGGACGACCAGCTTGCCGCGGGTGACGTCGGTTTCGGGTGTGATGTCGCTCATCTGACTTACCAGCCCAGTTCGTTCGCGGTGGTCTCGGCTATGGCGGGCGAGCAGGTCATGCCGCGCCCGCCGGGTCCGGTCACCAGCCAGACGCCGTCGGCCACCTGCTGGCGGTGGACGACGCGGGTGGTGTCGGTGCACTGCGCGTACACGCCGGCCCAGCGGTGGCGGATCCTCGGCAGCGGGCGGCCGAGGAAGGATTCGGCCACGGCGGCGACGTGCTCGTAGGGGTCTTCGAGGGTGTCGAAGGCGAAGGGGTGCTCGTACTCATGGGTGTCGCCGATGGTCAGTCCGCCGTCGCGGCGCTGGACCATCAGCAGCTGCATCTTGTGCTCGGCGGCGATCGGCGCCTGCGCCTGCTCGGCGTTGAGGGTGTCGAGCGCGGGGGACTTGTAGGCGGGGTAGTAGCGGAAGCTGTCGGCGTCCGCGACGGAGGTGGTGAGCGGCTCGCCGAGCGGGTCGGTCTGCATCATCTGGAGGCGGACGCGGCGCACGGGCAGGTCGGGGACCAGTTCGCGGACCAGGCCGGACAGCCAGGCACCGGTGGCCAGGACCACCGCGTCGGCGCGGTGGACGTCGCCGTGGTCGTCGCGGACGGCTGCGGGGCCGGCCCCGAGGCCGGCCACCTCGCGGACCTCACGCCCGGCGAGGAAGGTGTAGCGGCCGGCGGCGCGGGTGCGCAGGGCCTCCCGGAGGTGGAGCTGCGCGGTGCGTGGCTCCACGGCCGCGTCCCGCTCGCACCACAGTGCGGCCTCGAACGCGCCGCGCAGGGCCGGGTTGATCTCCCGCGCCTCGGCCGCGGTGAGCAGCTTGTAGCCGCGGGCGGCGGCGTCCGGGCGGGCCAGGGCCGCCTCGGCGACCGCGAGTTCGCGAGCGGTACGGACGGGGGTGAGGGAGCCGTTGGCGCGGAAGCCCAGGCCGGGCACCTCCGCGCCGATGCGCTCCCAGAGCTCGCGGGCCCGCAGGGCGGTGTCGAGCTCCTCTCCCCCGGCCCGTCCGCTGACCCAGATCTGGCCGAAATTACGCAGGGACGCGCCGCGGGCCTCCGCTTCTCGCTCGATCTGGACGACCTCGTGGCCGCGTTCGACTGCTTGCCAGGCGTGCATGGTGCCGACCACGCCGCCTCCGACGACTATGACTCTCACGCCGCCAACGGTGGGTCGGGTCCGTGACCCGGGAAGGTCGGCCCGGCGACGGCCCGGTGAACAGCCCCCGACACTTGGACTAGACCCGTTACCTTTCTGTGATGTAAATGCGTCCTGTTCTGCCCGGTACGGACTGATAGCTCCTGGGCTATTCGGCACGCAGGCGGGTCGTGAAGCTGAACCGGTCACCACGGTAGAGCGAACGCACCCGTTCCAGCGGCCGGCCGTCCTGGTCCCGTGAGAAGCGGTGGATGAGCAGCATGGGGAGAGCGGGCGGGGTGCCGATCAGCAGGGCTTCGCGCGGGGTCGCCAGGACCGTCTCCAGCTTCTCGTCGGCCTCGCCGAAGGAGATGCCGAGGCTGTCACGGAGGTACACGTAGAAGGAGGAGTCCGGCTGGAAGTCGCTGTCCAGGCGAGGGGCCCGGGCCACCCGGATGTACGTGCTCTCCAGGCCGACGCGCTCGTCGTCGGCGAGCAGGACCCGCTCCAGGTGCCAGACGGGCTCCCCGGGCTCGGCCCCGATGCCGGGAGCGACGTCGGGCGGGCAGGGGAACTGCTCCAGGCCGATGAGGTGACGGCCCGGACGGCGGCCCTGGCGGCGCACGCCCTCGGTGTAGCTGGCGAGGGAGAGCGGCTGCTCCAGCTTGGGGCCGGCGACGACGGTCCCGCGGCCGGAGCGGCGCAGCCGGCCCTCCAGCAGCAGCTCGCGCAGGGCCTGGCGGACGGTCTCGCGGGACACCTCGTACCGCTCGGCGAGATCGCGCTCGGTGGGCAGCGTGCCGCCTTCGCCGAGCTCGTCGAGGAGCTCGGCGATGCGGGCCTTGACGGCGTAGTACTTGGGGATGCGGCCGTGCTCGGGAATGCCGGAACGCACGGGTGAGCCGGGGCGGTGCCGCTGGGTCTGTTCTTCCACGGTGGGACTCTATGCGGGGCGGCCGGCGCCGCGAGGTGACGGGGGCGCGGAGGGGGCACGGAGGGGGCGCGGACGGTTCAGCGTGCGGAACGGCGCAGTCGGCGGGCCCCCAGCAGCAGGCCGCCACCGGCGGCGAGCGCGGCCACGGCACCCGTTCCGTACGCCCACTCGCGCGGGCCGGTATGGGCGAGGGAGCCCGCCTCGACAGGATCCTCCGGCCCCTCGACCGAGAACCGGTAGCCGCCCGCCTCGCCGATCCAGTCGCCGTCGTCACCCTTGCGCTGAACGAGGGCGGCGTCGGCGACGACCTCGCCGACGGGCGCGTCGGGGGCGAAGGAGAGGCCCACCTTGACGGTCCGGGAACCGCCGGGGCCGACGGTGAAGCCGGGGAAGGCGTCGCCGCCGTCGAAGATGGCGATGATCTCGTCGCGGTCGCTGCTCTCCAGGCTGACGGGGAAGGTGCCGCCCGGGGCGTCGAACTCCATGCGCAGGTGCGCGGGGCGCAGGACGCGGGCCTTGTCCGTGAAGACGACGATCGGGTGGATGGCCGTGCACTCGGAGTTGGTGGTGTTGGTCAGGTCCAGGTACCAGGTCTGCAGCCCGGCACCCGTGCGGTACACGGCCGGACCGCCGCGGATCCGCGCCCCGATGGGGAAGGCGGTGGTCTTGCCGTCGCCACAGGTGGCCTGCGTGCGGGAGGGCAGTGCGGGTGCGGGGCGTCCACCGCCCGCGCCGATGTCGGCTCCGGCGGTGGGCGCGGTGGTGGCGACCAGTGCGGCGGAGAGGGCTGCGGTGAGGGCAAGGGCTTTGCGCAGTCGCATGGAAGACCTTCGCTGCTCGCCGGACGGGACGATGATCGGACGAGGTGACAATCACCCCGGCTCTGCCCGCACCCTGCCACCGCCGCGCGACCCCTCATCGGGAGCCACGCCTGAGTTGTTCCGGTTTACGCCCGAATGATGCACGGGGTCAAGCCGTTCCCCCACCCCGAACCCCATCCGGCCCCGCCGCAAGCATCAGCCCCGCCGGCGATCGAGGCGCGGGGATCGGGGATCGGGGCCGAGCCCGGTCCTTCAGCCCCGGATCGGGGCCGAGCCCGGTCCTTCAGGCCCGCTGCCCGAACGTCGGCCCGAGCGCCAGCTCCGCCGCCCCCTCCGCCACACCCGCGCCCGCCAGGGCGACCACGGGCCGGGCCGGATCCAGCGCGCGGGCCGCGAGGACGGCCCCGACCCCGGCCACGAAGACCTCCGGCGCCGCCTCCACCACACGCCCGCCGAGCAGTACACGGTCCACGTCCAGCAGCGCGACCAAGTTGGCCGCACCCTCTCCCAGGATCCGTGCCGCCTCGGAAAGATCACCCCGGGCCACCGCCCCCAGGCACAGCACCTCCAAGCAGCCCCGTGCTCCGCACCGGCACGGCGGACCGTCCAGCAGGAGGACCTGATGTCCGAACTCCCCCGCCGCCGAGCGGGCGCCCCGGTAGACCCCGCCGCCCAGCCACAACCCCGCTCCGAGCCCCGTCCCTACGTGCAGGTACACGCAGGTGTGGGACCCACCGCCGGGATACGCATCCGCGGCTGCGGCTATGCCGGTGGCGGCGGCTGCGGCTGCGGCTGCGGCTGTGACGGCGGTGGCGGTGGCGGCAGCCGGCCCGGCATACGTATCCACCTCCGTGTCCGCATCCGCGTCCGCATCGGGCCAGGCGGCCCGGAGCCACGCCCCGGCGGCCGCGGCCGCACCGGCGTTCGTGTCCTTGTCCAGCAGCACCGGCAGGCCCAGCCGCCCCTCCAGCACTGCGCGCAGCGGAAAGCCCTTCCAGCTCGGGAAGCCCGTCACCCGCCCCATCGCCCCGGCCCGGTGGTCCAGCGGCCCCGGTGCGGCCACGCCGACGCCCAGGAGCGGCAGCCCTGCCGGATCCCCGACCCTCGCGACCGCCCGTACGACCGCCTCCACCGCCGCCTCCGGGCCGGCCCCGAAGTCCAGCGGGCCACCGCTCTCGGCGACGACGCGGCCCGCCAGGTCCACCCGTACCGCACGGAGCTCGTCGCGGTCCAGGTGCACTCCGACGGCGTGACGCGCGTCCGGCACCAGCCGGAGCAGCGTGACCGGCTTACCGCCGGTGGACGCCGCGCGGCCGGCCTCCACGACCATCCCGTCCGCGCCGAGCCGGGCCGTGATCTTGCTGACGGCCTGCGGGGTGAGACCCGTACGGGCCGCGAGTTCGGCGCGGCCCAGGCCCGCCGGACCGGCGCCGCGCAGCAGATCCAGCAGCAGCGCCTCGTTGTACCCACGCAGCGCCGGCAGGTTCACCCCGCCGCGACTCTCCCCGCTACCCCTGTTCACCCGCCCATTGTCCACCCTCCTTGCACTTTGACAACAGTGTCGCCAAAGTGGTCCCCATGAGCACCCCCGCCCCCTCCGCCCCCTCCACCCCCCTCCGCGTCGGCCTCATCGGCTACGGACTCGCCGGCTCCGTCTTCCACGCCCCCCTCGTGGCCGCCACGGACGGGCTCGCCCTCGACACCGTCGTCACCTCGGACCCGGCCCGGCAGGCCCAGGCCCGCGCCGAGTTCCCCGACGTACACGTCGCCGCCACCGCCGCCGAGCTGTGGGACCGGAACCTCGACCTGGTGGTGATCGCCTCCCCCAACCGGACGCACGTCCCGCTCGCCACCACCGCCCTCGAAGCCGGCATCCCGGTGGTCGTGGACAAGCCGCTCGCCGCCACGGCCGCCGAGGCCCGCGCGCTCGCCGCGCTCGCGGAGCGCAGCGGCACCTTCCTCTCCGTCTTCCAGAACCGCCGCTGGGACAACGACTTCCTCACCGTGCGCCGCCTCATCGCCGACGGCGACCTCGGCGAGGTCCAGCGCTTCGAGTCCCGTTTCGAGCGCTGGCGCCCGCAGCTGAAGGGCGGCTGGCGCGAGTCGGGCGCCCCGGAGGAGATCGGCGGCCTGCTGTACGACCTCGGCAGTCACGTCGTGGATCAGGCGCTGGTGCTGTTCGGCCCGGCCGTACGGGTCTACGCGGAGGCCGACCTGCGCCGCCCGGGCGCCGAGACCGACGACGACACCTTCATCGCGATCACGCACGCGAACGGGGTCCGCTCCCACCTCTACGTCAGCGCGACCACCGCCCAGCTCGGACCGCGGTTCCGCGTCCTGGGTTCGCGGGCCGGCTACGTGAAGTACGGCCTGGACCCGCAGGAGGGCGCCCTGCGCGAGGGGCTGCGTCCGGACGGGGACCTGCCCTGGGGCGAGGAGCCCCCGCACCTGTGGGGAGTCCTCGGGTCCGGCGAGTCCCCGCTGACCGGCGGCGGGATCCCCGTTCCGACCGAGCAGGGCGACTACCCGGCGTACTACGCGGCGGTGGCGGCCGCGCTGCGCGCGGGCGGGCCCGCGCCGGTGACGGCGCGCGAGGCGGCGAACTGCCTCGACGTACTGGAGGCGGCCCGCCGGTCGTCCGAGGAGGGCGTGATCGTGGAGATTCCCGCCACAGTGTCCGATTCTGACTGAAAATCGAAGCTTTGGCGGCCGGTGATCGTTCTATTCTTCTCGACGATTGAAGATCATTCAAAAGATCATCGACGTCGTGAAGAATGGATGACCTGTGAAGCTGACCCGGATCGCGTCGGTCGCCGCCGCCGCCGCGATGGCCCCGGCCGTCCTGCTCTCCTCCCCCGCCTTCGCCGCTGATGCCGTGTCGCCGGCCACGTCGTCGGGACCGACCGCGCCCGACCAGGCGCCCGAGGCCCCGAAGGCCGGCCCCCAGAAGGCCGACGGCGACCAGGCCGGTGCCGACAAGGCCGGTGCCGACAAGGCCGGTGCCGACCGAGCCGGGACCGGCAAGGCCGCGGACGAGAAGTCCGGCGACGACGAGCAGGCGGCGAAGGACCGGGCCGCGATCAAGGCGATCCTGGCCGACCCGACCAGCGGCCCGGGCGTGCGTGAGGCGGCGCAGAAGGCCCTCGACGGGACCGCCGCGGACATGCGGCGCTTCCTCGACGTCACCTGGCAGAAGGAGCAGTTCACCGACGACCGGGTCCGGGTCGCCCAGCTCCACAGCACCGGTGGCGTCGCCGTGAAGCGCGAGGCCGAGAAGGCCCTGCGGGCGAACACCCACGCCGCGCTGAAGGAGTTCCTGACGACCGGGCAGCACACGGCCCGGTACGAGGACGACCAGGTGGAGCTGTTCCGGATGCTGAACGGCGCGGGCCGGGGCATCCGCGAGGCCGTCGTGAAGCTGCTGCGCGACGGGACGCCGGAGCAGGTGCGCCAGTTCGTCGCCGTCGGCCAGCACTCGGTCCGCGCGAGCGACGACCGCGTCGAGCTCTCGCGGATGCTGCTCGACGCCGGGCCGGGCCTGAAGGCGGCCGTCGAGGCGCTCCTCGACGGGCACCCTTCCCACGCCGAGCTGCGGGAGTTCGTGAAGAACACCCAGCACGCGCTGCGCGACACGGACAACGAGGTGCTGATCTCCTCGATGCTGAACGGAACGCCCGGACCGGAGCTGAAGAAGGCCGCCCTCGCCGCTCTCAAGGGCACGGCAGCGGACCGCGCCGCGTTCCTGAAGACCGGCCAGCACGAGGCACGCGCCAAGGACAAGGCCGCCGAGGGGTCGGGCACGGGAACCGGCACGGGCACGGGTACGGGCACGGGAACCGGCACCGGCACGACCCAGGTCGTGACCACGGGTACGGGCACCGGAACGAGCACGGGCGGCGGCAGCAACAGCAACGTGACCGTGGCGGGCGGGTCCGGCCGGCTCGCGAGCACGGGCGCCGACGATGCCGAGACCGCCTGGCTCGCGGCCGGCAGCGCCGCCGCCCTCGCCGCGGGGGCCGCCCTGGTGCTCGCCAACCGCCGTCGCCGCATGTCGGCCGAGGCCTGAACACCCCGCACGCACGGGTAAGGGGCGGGGCCGCCGATGGCGGCCCCGCCCCTTACTTGTCCGTATCCGCGTCCGCGTCCGGCTACGCGCCCTTGAACTCCTGGCGCTGACGGCCGAGACCCGTGATCTCCACCTCGACGACGTCACCGGCCCGCAGGTAGGGCTTCGGCTCCGGCTGGCCCATGGCCACGCCGCCCGGCGTGCCGGTGACGATGACATCGCCCGGGTACAGGGTCATGAAGTGGCTCAGGTACCGGACGACCTCGCCGACCGGGAAGATCTGGTCCGAGGTGTTGCCGTCCTGCTTGAGCTCACCGTTGACCCACAGCTTCACGTCCAGGACCTGCGGGTCCGGGACCTCGTCGGCGGTGAGCAGCCAGGGGCCGATCGGGGTGAATGTCTCGCAGTTCTTGCCCTTGTCCCAGGTGCCGCCCCGCTCGATCTGGAACTCGCGCTCCGAGACGTCGTTGACCAGCACGTACCCGCCGACGTGCGCGAGGCCCTGCACGGCGGAGTCCAGGTAGCGGGCGGTGCTGCCGATGACGACGCCGAGCTCGGCCTCCCAGTCGGTCTTCACGCTGCCGCGCGGGATCAGCACCGTGTCGTCGGGGCCGACCACGGTGTCCGGGGCCTTCAGGAACAGGATCGGCTCGGCCGGCGGCTCCGCGCCGATCTCTGCGGCGTGCCCGAAGTAGTTCAGGCCGATGCCCACGACCTTGCCGATGCGGCCGACCGGGGCACCGATGCGCAGGCCTTCGGCGCTCAGGACCGGAAGCTCACCGGACTCGGCCGCGTCCCGTACCCGGGTCAGCACGGAGTCGTCGGCCAGCAGGCCGCCGTCCACATCCGTGATCAGGCCGGACAGGTCACGCAGGGTCCCGTCCCGGTCGAGCAGCGCGGGGCGTTCCGACCCTACGGGTCCGACACGCAGCAGCTTCATGGGCATTCTCCCGTGGTCGTGGGTGGTCGGCCCGGGGCGTGCCCAGGGCCGGCCGATGGGTTGCGGCCATCGGAGGATTGGTCGATCCTCCAAGATGTCCACCCAATCCGCAAGACCCTGTTCACAGACTGGAACGCGCGCCTCCATCCATCAGCTGCTCGGCCCGCTCCTTGCGGTACTGGAGCCAGGCCCGCTCCGCCACCGACCACGCGGTGGTGGTCAGCAGGTACAGCCCGGCGGCCAGCGGCACCACGGCGGCCGTGATCAGTGTCCCGAACGACAGCAGGGGCAGTACGCCGCCCAGCTTGCGCATGACCTCCTGCTGCTCGGCACTCACCTCGGCCATGACCCCGGCCCCGGCCTTGACCCCGCCGGCCCCGGGCTTGGACCCGCCCGCCCCGGGCTTCTTGGCGGCAGCGGCCTTCTTGGGGGCAGCGGCAGTGGCAGTGGCAGTGGCGGCAGCGGCCGCCGCTACCGAGGCAGCCGTCCGGCGCCCCCGTACCGCGCTCCACGCGGCCACCACCGCGATCGCCCCGAACAGCCCGAGGAACACCAGCCCCTGCGCCCCGAACAGGCCGCCCTCGCCCAGCGCCTCGGTCCACCGGGCCCCCAGCGGCGCGGCGAAGAGCCGGTGCCCGAGCAGCTCGTTCGCCTTCCCGCCCACCTCGGCGGAGGAGAACGCCTGGTACATCACGAAGAACACCGGCAGCTGCAGCAGGATCGGCAGGCACCCCGCCGCAGGAGTCGCTCCCCGGAAGGCGGCCCTGCTCAGCGGGTGCAGTGCGAGCCGTACGAGCACGGTGAACAGCACGATCGCGGCAGCGGTCGCGGACTGCGCCAGCACCGGCTCAAGAAGCCGGCCCAGCTCAGCAACAAGGTGGGTGAAAACGGACACGCGGGCCCTCCGAAGGGTCTCGTCGAACGTCGAAAGAGATGCATTTCGGCGTGACGACCCGCGAGGGGCGACAACAGTGATCAGTCAGCAGAAGGCGAGAAGTACTGCGCGCCCCTACGCGGCCGTCGGGACGAGACGGCCGGGCGCCCTGGGCCTCGACCGGCCCGAGGCATCGGGATCACGCTGCGGCAGGAAAGCCGTGCGCTGCTCGCGATCACGGATCGCGGTGCGTATTCGGTGCGGCGGCACGGGCCGCACGAGCCGCGCGGCGGCGGCGAGAGCCTCGGTGCCCACGGCGACGGTGGCCGCGAGGGCGACCACCACGGCGCCCAGCCCGCCCTCGCCGGCGAACAGCCCGAGGATTCCCCCGAGCAGCACGAGCGGGAGCAGCAGGGCAAGGACCCGCGAGGTCCGCGCGTACAGGGCGAAGGACAGCAGGCCGCCTTCGCGTCGTTGCCGAGCCATACGGACCTCCCCCTCTCCACTCCCGCGCACGAACTCCCGTACGACATCGATGGTAACCGGGCCCGCCGACAGATCCATCGGCCGCAAGTATCGAGGTCAGGAAGACTTGAGTAGGGTCCCCCAGACCACCAGCCGGTACTTCGAGGTGTACTCGGGCGTGCAGGTGGTGAGCGTGATGTACGCCCCGGGCTCGCTGTACCCCTGGTCCGGCTTCACCACGCTGCGCGGCACGGGCGCGATCACCCCGGTGTCCCGCTCGGTGGTCTCGCCGAGGATCTTCCCGACCACGTACGTGTACCGGCGCCCGCGCATGTCGACGATCAGCTCGTCGCCCGCCCGCAGCCGGTTGATGTACCGGAACGGCTCGCCGTGCGTGTTCCGGTGCCCGGCCAGCGCGAAGTTCCCCTGCGCCCCGGGCCCGGCGGTCCCCGGGTACTGCCCGGCGTAGCCCTTGTCCAGGACGGCCCGCTTGTCGACGCCCTGCGCCACGGGGACGACGAGCCCGAGACGCGGGACACGCAGCACGGCGTACGCCCGGTCCCGCTCGGAAGGCCCGGCGACGGGCGGGGCGGCGGGCCGGGCGGCCCGGGTCGCCGCGGGCGCCGCCCCCGAATCCGTCGGCCCACTCGGCTCCGGCCCCACCACGGGCCCGCCACCGCCACCACCATCAGCCCCGGCCCCGACCTCGGCCCCGACCGCTCCACCTGCGGCGGGCCCCTCGCCCCACGCCCGCTCCAGCGCCTGGACCTGCTCCTGCGCGGCCGCCGCGGCCTGCCGATTGGTCCACCACACCTGATGCACCACGAGCAACAGGACCACCACCCCCACGGTGACGATCAGCTCGGCGCCCGCCCACAACACCCCCGCGAGACCGGCCCGGCGCCCCCGCCGGCCGCTCCCCTGCACCACCACAGGTACGTGATCTCGCACGGGCGGCACCTTAAGTCCTACCCCGCCAACTGACCAGCGGCAGTACGGTGTGAACCATGCGCCCCGACACGCCTGCCGAGCACATCGCCGAAGCCGAGCGCCTCATCCGCACGGCGACCCGCTACCCCGAGGACCAGGAGCCCTTGCTCCTCCAGGCCGCGGCCCACCTCGAACTGGCCGACGCACGCGACCGGGCGAGTGCCCTGTACGACCAACTCCTCTCCTCCTCGCCCGCCGACCCCCACCTGATCAAGGCCCTGCAGGCGGCGAACCTCTGGGAGTACGGCCACGAGGCGGAGGCACGCGCCCTCATCACCGGCATCCGCGCCGCCTCGCCCAAGGACCCGGCACCGTGGGAAGTCATCGCGGAAGCCCTGGAGGCCCACGACGAGTTGGAGGCCTCGCACGACTGCTTCACCGAGGCGGCCACCCTCCTCATCGCGGAGGACGACCCGCTGACCCCGGCCACCACCGCCCTCCTCACGGGCCGCCACCGCGTCCGCCGCCTCCTCGGGCGCCCGCACGACGACTGGGACATGGTCGCGGACACCCGCCACATCGGCCCGATCCCCCTCGACGAGCTCCACGACCCGAAGCGCATCTGGGCCCTGGGCTCCGACGACCCCGCCGAACTGCGCGCGGAGATCGCCCGCCTGCGCGCCGAACTGGGCGACCGCCGCGCGGCCCTCTCCCGCCCCTTCCCGGTGGCGATCCTGCACTGGCCGCAGCGCGAACTGTCGGAGCTGCTGACCAGCTACCCGACCCTCGCCTCCGAATACCCCTCGCACGAGGCCCACCTGAGGGAGATCGAAACCTCCCTCCGCGCCCTGGCCGCCTCGGGCACCACGAACCTGGGCATCGTCACGGCGAGCGTCCCCTCGTACGAGGCCTTCGCGGCATCGGAGAAGACCTCCCCGGCCTCCCCGTCCCTGCTGGCCGAATACGCCACGACCCTGGCAGCCCGCGGCAAGGCCACCCCCTGGCCCCCAACCCCCACCGCCCCCTGCTGGTGCACATCGGGCAAGCCGTACGCGGAGTGCCACGGGGAGTAAGCCCCCTAGGGAAGCCGGTTCGCCCACCGTTCGCGGTGCTTGCGCGCAAACTCGAGGCCGATGTTGTGGCCCTTGACCTGCGCAAGCGCCGCATGGAAACGACCAGTGATTCCGTCAATCACGGTGAGCTCGTCCGTCAGCTGCAGTGCCCCGCGGTCGAACAATGCGTGACAGTTGGGGCACAAGCACAGGACGTTTTCAATCCGGTCGTCACCGAAGTGCGGCTTGCCCACGGCCTGTATGTGCGCCGCCTCGCTGTACGCCTCGCCCTCCACCGAGACGATCAGCCGAGCGCGACAGATCTGGCAGGTGTTGTCGTACATCTTCTTCACCGCGGTCACGACCTTGGAGTCCCGCACCAGACGATCCTGGGAGATGTAGCGGCGAGCTTGTTCCTCGAATGCCGTCTCCGCCCCTGCCAACGGATCCACGGGCTGAGGGGCCAGCACCTCACCTGCCGCGATCTTGATCAGCTTGAACTGGCAGATGCGGAAGCCTTCCTGTCCGACCGTCATCCAGTGGTCCGCGGTCTTGAACAGCCCCCGGTAGCGATACCCCTTGGTCGCTCGCCTGCGCTTGCCCTGGGTAACGCCCAGACCTTCGATCACTCGTACCGGATGCCCCATGGCCTGCGAGACGACGAGCGCGGCATTGCCCCGCTCGCCAAGGGATTGATCAGCGACCATCCGCCCCGAGTCTCGATCACGTCCCCCCTCGCCCGTATAGATGATCACGTCGCCTGCATCGTGGTCATCCACGTACCCGCCAGAGAGCACGATGGAGTCGGCTCCCGTCTTCTCGGTCCCGGAGATTCCACGGCCGCTGAAGCGATGAACGCCCTTGGCGTGGAGGGCCACATGGCCTGCAAACCAGTCCCCTTCGGCCACACCCTCAGGGGTACCAAACGCAACGGATCTTGAAGGCGTAGTCATGCGCGCATCATGCCAAAGGATCAATACCGGGTCAGGTCAATAAGGACGGGCCTGCGCGGTGACAGGCGGGCGGAGGCCGGCCGCGCATGCGCCATGCCACGGGTGGAGAAGCCGGCTCGGCCGTGCGACGGCCGGCCCCACCCAACTTCAGCCGACTCGGCGAAGCCCTGCTGGCCGCCTAGCGGTCCGCTGCCGCGTAGGCGGCCGTGGCTACCGCGGCAGCCGCCGTGAAGACCGCCGGCCAGGCGCCGATCTTCTTCGCCAGGGGGTGTGATCCCGCGAACGCGGCGACGTAGGCCGCGCCCAGGAGGGCCGTCGTCGCCGGGGTCGTGCGGCGGTGCCATTCGCGGGCCGCGAGGGTACCCGCGGCCGCGAGGACCACGCCGCCGAGCGGGCGTACGCCGGTCCAGCGGGCCGTGGCGTAGCCGCCGACCAGGCCGGCCGCCGCTACTGCCGAGGTGGGAATCTGCGCCATCGTGGGGTCCTCCAGCCGTTCGAACGTCTCCGGACGAGGCTAACGCGCCCGCCGCGTGAAGCGGCGCGCGGTCGTCACACCCAGGACCACGACGCCTCCGCCGAGGACGCCGGGCGGGACGGTGTCCTGGACGGCGCGGGGCAGGACGGCGATGACGCCCAGGGTGATGAAGAACGCCACCGCGCACGCGGCGAGGCCGACCAGGGCTTTGCGCAGGAGAGAGCTGGACACACGGGTTCAACGCCGCTGCGGGGGACGGCGATACGGGCGGGCCCGGACCACGTACGGAAGTCGGATTTGTCGCACACCCTCCGGATCCGCGCAGGTGCCCTCCGTGGAACCTCCCCGGCGTAGATTCACTCTCCTACACGGGCGATACGACCCAAGCCACCCAAGCCGGCCCAAGGAGCTGCAAACGTGATCTGTTATGGACCGGCCGTGCTGGACCTGTCGGACGAACTCGCCGACGCCTACAGCGAAGTGTTCTCCGCGCCACCGTGGAACGAGGATGAAGAAACCATTCGTCAGTTCTCCCTACGCCTCCAGGCCGACAGCCGCCGCGCCGGTTTCCGTACCGCCTTCGCTCAGTCGCCCGCGGGCATCGACGGCTTCGCCACCGGCTGGCTGACCCCCAAGACCTTCCCCCGCGACCGCGGCTACGGGCAGGTCTCCGCGCAGCTCGGCCGGCAGCGCGTACGGGAACTCCTCATCGGCGCCCTGGAGATCGACGAGCTCGCCGTACGCCCGCACGCGCGCGGGAACGGCACCGGGCGCACCCTCCTCGCCGAGATCACCGCCGACGCCCCCGACGGCCGCGCCTGGCTGCTGACCGCCCGGATGGCCACCGACACCGTCGCCACCTACCGGCGCCTCGGCTGGCACGAGGTCACCCCCCTGCCCGGCACGCAGAACGGCGTCGTCGTCTTCCTCGCCCCGGACCACCCCTCGGCCTGAGCATCGCGCACGCCCCACCGGGCATACCCGGGGCATGATCACCGCACTCGCCCGTACCGCCCAGCGACAGCTGAACATGGCCACCTACCACCAGCTCAGGCAGGCCGGGATCCCGGCCGCCACCATCAGCGGCCGCAGCCGCCGCGAAGGGCCCTGGCAGCGGCTCCTGCCACGGGTGTACCTCCTGCAGACCGGCCCGCCGGACACCAGGCAGCAGGCGCTGTCCGCCGTCCTGTACGCCGCCCACCCCGCGGCCGATCCGCTCTCCGGGGCCACCGCCGCCCTCACCGGCGGCGCCGCGCTCGCGCTGCTGGGCATCCGCGACGCCCCGCCCGAACCGCTGGACGTCCTCGTCCGCGCCCCGCGCTCGCCGGCCGCCGCAGGCCGGGTCCGGCCCTGCCCGACCTCACGCTGGCCCGCCACCATCCACATCTCCGGCGTCCCCGGCGCCCGCCCGATCCGGGCCGCCGCCGACTTCGCGGCCCGTACGGACGATGCCGATCTGGTGCGCTCCGTCCTGGCCAACGTCGTCCAGGGCGGCTGGTGCCACCCGCACGACCTGCACGCCGAACTGCGCGCGGGCCGCGTCCGCGGCCGCCCCGCCGTACGGGCCGCGGCCGCAGAGCTGGTCGCCGGGGTCCGCTCGATCGCCGAGGGCCGCGCACGCGACACCCTGGCGGCGACCGACCTCCCCGCCCCGCTCTGGAACGCCCGCCTCCACGGCCCGGACGGGGCCTTCCTCGCCAGCCCGGACGCGTACTGGCCCGAGGAGGGCGTGGCACTGGAGATCGACTCCGCGGAGTACCACTACACGCGCGACGCCTGGCAGGCCACCCTGCACCGGCGGCTGCGCCTGGAATCCCGGGGCGTCCTGGTGGCCAGTACGACCCCCGGGCTCCTGCGCGACCGACCGGCGGACGTCATCGCCGCCCTGCGCGCACTCCTGGCCCTGGGCGCCGCCCGCCCCGCGCCCCCGCAGGTCACCGCCCGCGGACACGCCCAGCTGGAACTGCCGCTCCCGCCGGCCTACGCCCCGAACGCGCGGGACACCGTATAGATCAGCAGGCCGGCCAGGGCGCCGACCACCGTGCCGTTGATACGGATGAACTGCAGGTCACGGCCGATGTGGGCCTCGATCTTGCGGGAGGTGTGCTCGGCGTCCCAGCCCGCCACGGTGTCCGTGATCAGCGAGGTGATCTCGGTCCGGTAGGTGGTGACGACGTAGACGACCGCACCCTCGATCCAGCCCTCCACCTTCGCCTGCAGACGGCCGTCGGTGGCCAGGCGCGTACCGAAGGAGATCAGCGAGGCGCGGACCCGCAGGCGCAGTTCGCTCTGCTCGTCCTCCGCCGCCGAGATGATCATCGACCGGATCGCCGACCACGCGGAGGCGATGACGTCCTGGACCTCGTCGCGCGCCAGGATCTCGGACTTGAGCCGCTCCACCTTCGCGCGCGTCTCCGTGTCCGACTGCAGGTCGACCGCGAAGTCCGCCAGGAAACGGTCCACCGCCCCGCGCGCCGGATGCTCGGGCATGTCCCGCATCTCCGTGACGAAGCGGAGCAGCTCCTTGTAGACGCGCTCGCCCACCTTGCGGTCCACGAACCGCGGGGTCCAACCGGGGGCGCCGCCCTGGACCGCGTCCGTGATCGATGCCCCGTGCGTGACGAGCCAGTCGTGGGCCTTGGCGCAGATGAGGTCGACGGCCCGGCGGTGGCCGCCGTCCTCGACGACCCGCTCCAGGGTCTTGCCGATGCCCGGCGCGATCTCGGCGGCCTCGGCTCGCCGGGTGATGGCCTCGCCGACGACGGCCTGCACGTCGGAGTCGCGCAGCACGGTGAGCGCGCCGCGCAGGGCGGCGGCCAGCTCGGCCGTGACCCGGTCGGCGTGTTCGGGCTCGGCGAGCCAGGAGCCGAGGCGGCCGCCGATGCCGAGGGCGTGGAGCCGGGCCCGGACCACGTCGGAGGAGAGGAAGTTCTCCCCGACGAACTCGCCCAGGGACACGCCGAGCTGGTCCTTCTTGGTCGGGATGATCGCGGTGTGCGGGATGGGCAGGCCGAGCGGACGCCGGAAGAGGGCGGTCACGGCGAACCAGTCCGCGAGCGCGCCGACCATGCCGGCCTCGGCCGCGGCGGCGACGTACGCGGCCCAGCCGCCCGCGCCCCAGGCGTGCTGGGCGTACTTGGCGAGTACGTAGACCAGCGCGACGAGGATCAGCAGACCGGTCGCGGTGGCCTTCATCCGGCGGACCCCGCGGCGGCGCTCCTCGTCGGCGGCGCTGGTACCTCCGGTGGTGCTGCGGTTCTCCACGTGCTCCTGCCTTCCCCCGGGGGCGCCGGTTTTGTCTGCATAGCATCCGACTCCTGAGCGGGGCGAGGAGTTCCCGCCACGCCATTCCGCTCCCGCGGGGGTGACGGTGACAGCCGGGGGCACCCCGGCCCCGCCGCTCCGCTCCCGCGGGGGTGACGGTCCGAACGCGCTCGGGCTGCGCCCGGTGCTCCCCGGCACTCTGCCGGGCCGGTCCGCATCGGCCTGCGGACCGGGATCCGGGTGCGGTGCGGGTCGGTCCGCGGGGCCGGGGTGGGGTGTCTCCTCGGCTCGGCGCGTGCGGGCATGTCTCGGCGGTACTCGGTGATTGCGCGCTCGTCCTGCGGGGACACCCCTCCCCGTCCCCGCTCCCCACGCATCGGGCCGGCTTCGGGGCACTGTCGCAGCCCTGCCGTGGGGTGGGGACACGGCGGAGTGTCCCCGCAGGACGAGCGCGCACCGCCGGGTACCGCCGCGACATGCCGCACCGCGCGAGCCGAGGAGACACTCCGGCGGGGCACCGCCCCACACCACCCAGCACCACCGACCGGCCGGAGTCGGCAACCCAGGCGGGAGCCGAGGGGCCGAGGCGGCTACAGCTCCTTGCGGAGCGAGGGGCCGTCCAGGGGGCGCTTGCGCTTCTTGACCTTGATCTCCACGCCGCCCCAGAAGGCGAAGCCCGTCACCACCACCCGCGGCGCGCCCGGCTCGGACGGGCCCGCGTTGTCGCGCTGGTCGAACGCACCCATGAAGCCGAAGCCCCGGACGTCCAGTTCCACCCCCGGCGGCACCGTGATCTGGATTCCGCCCATGACCGCGACGCAGTTGATCACCACCTCACGCTGCGCGAAGTCCGCCTCGCGCAGGTCCAGCTCCCCGCCGCCCCAGAACGCCACCGCGTCGAACCGCGCCGGCACCGTCCACCGGCCCTTGCGCTGGAAGCCCGACATCACCGCGACGGCCGTCGCCGAGCTGCCCGCCCCGCCGATCCGGCCCGTCCAGGGCTCGGCGGCCGCGCCCGGCCGGGCCACCGGCCCGCCCGCCGACGCCGGCAGGTCCGGCGCCGGCAGGTCCCGCGTCAGCGGTTCCAGTTCCGCGTACGTCCGCGACTTGTACGCCGCGTCGAGCCGCTCCTCGAACTCCTCCATGTCGAGCCGGCCCTCGGCGACGGCGTCCCGCAGACGCTCCACCACCCGGTCCCGGTCGGCGTCCGACGCCCTCAGCTCCGGCAACGGCTTCTCCGGCCGCTCGTCACTCATGTGGACCAGACTATGCAGGGTTGTCGGGGAGTTGTATGGCTCAGCCCCTGAGATCGCCCCCGGATCGTCCCCGGCTTTCCCCTGATTCAGGCGATGCGGCCAAGCGTCAGCCGCGGCCCGCGTACATCCGCGCGATCACGTCCTCGATGTCCGGCTCCCGCACCGACAGGTCCACCAGCGGGTAGTCCGCCGCCACCGCCGCCACCAGCGGCGCCGCCGACGCCCCCGCCGGGAACGCCAGCCACTGCCGCGGACCCTCCACCTTCACCACCCGCGCCCCCGCCACACTGATCGGCGCGAGCTCCCGCTCCAGGTCCACCACCAGCGTCCGCTCGCTCTCCCCCACCGCCCCCGCCGCGTGCAGACCGCCCAACGGCCCGTCGTACATCAGCCGCCCGTGGTCGATCACCATCACCCGCTCGCACAGCTGCTCGATGTCCTGGAGGTCGTGCGTGGTGAGCAGCACGGTCGTACCGAGTTCCTCGTTCAGCTGCCGCAGGAAGCCCCGTACCTTCGCCTTGCTCACCACGTCGAGCCCGATCGTCGGCTCGTCCAGGTACAGCACCTCCGGATCGTGCAGCAGCGCCGCCGCGATGTCCCCGCGCATCCGCTGCCCGAGCGACAACTGCCTTACCGGTACGTCCAGCAGCTCGGCCAGGTCGAGCCGCTCCACGCACCGCTCCAGGTTCTCCTCGAACCGTGCCCGCGGCACCCGGTACAGCCGCCGCATCAGCCCGTACGAGTCCTTCAGCGGCAGGTCCCACCACAGCGTCGTGCGCTGCCCGAACACCACCCCGATCCGGTGCGCGAGCCGCATCCGCTCCCGCGCCGGGTCGATGCCCGCGACCCGCAGCCGGCCGCCGCTCGGCGTCAGGATGCCGGTCAGCATCTTGATCGTGGTCGACTTCCCGGCGCCGTTGGGCCCGATGTAGCCGACCATCTCGCCCCGGGCGACCTCGAAACTGATCCCGTCCACCGCCCTGACCTGGCGTTTCTCCCGGCGCATCAGGCTCACCCGGCGCCGTACGTCAAAGACCTTCTCGACCCCGTCCAACGAGATCAGCGCATCCGCCACAGCTCTAGCTCCCCGTGCTTCGGTACGAACGGACTCCCGCGCGCCACGCCAGCGACGCGGGCAGGAAGACCACGAAGGCCACCAGCGGGCTCAGGTACGCGACCCACCCGGGCAGTCCCAGCGGATCGGGCCGCCCCAACACGTGCAGCGCCGGCAGCCAGTTGACGAAGGCCAGCGGGACGATGAAGGTCACCCCGCGCAGCAGGTCCTTCGCGAAGACCGTCGGCGGGTACTGCAGCATCGTGCAGCCGCCGTAGGTGAAGGAGTTCTGCACCTCGGCGGCGTCCCCGCTCACGAACTGGAAGGCCGCCCCGGTCACCATCACGGCCGCGAAGATGGCCGCCCCGGCGAGCACCATCACGGGCACCAGCAGCACCTTCCCGGCCGTCCAGTCCACGTCCAGGGACCACAGCGCCCAGCCCATCACCCCGAGACCCTGCGCGATCCGGCCCAGCCGGCGCAGCGCGAACCGGTCCGCCGCGACCTGTGCGAGCACCGGGACCGGCCGCACCAGCATCGTGTCGAGCGAACCGTCGCGGATCCGGGCGCCGATCTTGTCGGTGTTCCCCAGCAGCAGGTCCGCCAGGCCCAGGGAGGCCGAGCAGGACCCGTACAGCAGCGCGACCTCGGGCAGCGTGAAGCCGCCGAGGACGTCCACGTGGGAGAACATGACGGCGATCGCGACGAAGTCCAGAAGGGTGATCACCGCCTGCCCGACGGTCGTCAGGACGAAGGACGTCCGGTACGTCATCGTGGAGCGGATCCACATGCCCACGATCAGCCGGTAGCCGCGCAGCCCCTCCAGAACCGGGCCGCGCCTCGGCGCCCCGCCCACGACGGCATCCCGCTCCCCGTCCCGCGCCCGTTCCCGCACCCGATCCCGTGCCCGCGCCGGTACCGCCTCCACCCCGGCCCCCGCCCCGACCTCGGCCCCGGCTTCGGCCTCAGCCACCCTGGACCACCACCTTCCGCGTCGCGGCCGACTGCAACAGCCGTCCCGTTCCCAGCAGTACGAGCGCCCACCCGGCCTGGAAGCCCAGCGCCTCGACCGCGCCCCCGGCCCCCGCGTGCTCTCCCAGCAGGACGTCCATCGGCACCTGCAGCATCGCCGCCCACGGCAGGGTCCGGACGAACTCGCCGAAGCCGCCCGGGAAGACGGTCAGCGGCAGCAGCATCCCGGAGAAGAAGATCGAGGCGACGGTGGCCATGATGTTGACCCCCGCCCCGTCCATCAGCCAGAAGGCCACCAGCCCCACCATGTAGCGCAGCGCGAAGCTCACCACCAGCGCCAGCAGGACGGACACCAGGAACAGCAGCCAGCGCAGCGGATCGACGGGCAGCGCCAGCGGGAACGCCAGCGCCCCCGCCACCAGCGGCACCACCCCGCGGCCCAGCAACTGGAAGCCCGCCCGGCCCAGATCGGCCGCGAGCCACCACATCTGGAGGTCCGCGGGCCGGTAGAGGTCGACCGCGATGTCGCCCGTCCGGATCCGCTCCTGGAGCTCCTCCTGGAAGCCGCCGCCGATCAGGGCGGCGGCGGCCAGCAGCGACTGGCTCACCCAGACGAAGGTCAGCGCCTGCGACTGGTCGTAGCCGCCGAGTCCGGGACGCTCGTCCCACAGCGCGATGTACGTGTACGCGACGATGAACCCGAACACGGTGTTGGTGAACACCCCGGCCGCGGTCGCCGTCCCGTAGGTGGCGTAGCGCCTGAACCCGCCTGCCGCGACCGCCAGGTGGAGACCCACCGCCCGACGCACTCTCCGACGCACTCTCCGGCTCACCGTATCCCTCCGTTTCCCACGTCGTTCCTACGTCGGCCAAAGCGCGCGAGCTTAGTGCGGAGGGGCGAGCCACGCGACCGATTTATGCCCGTCCGGAGCGGAATCAGCGGCCATCGGGTAGACACCATGAGGTACAGAAGTGGATATTTTGAACGGCGTCGAGGAGTCCTGGAGATGAGCGACCAGTCACCACCCCCGGGCTGGACCCCTCGCGACCCCGACACCCCGCCCGATGTCCCTCAGCCGCGGGCCGAACCGTCGGCGCCGGAGCAGGCTCAGCAGGCGCCGCACCGGGACGGACCGGGGAAGAAAGCCCGGCGCACGAGAACCGGCCGACGCCGCTTCCTGCCCACCTGGCGCATGGTCCTGGGCGCCGTCCTGCTCCTCGCCCTGCTGATCGGCGGCGCCCTCGTGGCCGGCTACCTGCTGGTCGACATCCCGCCGGCCAATGCCGCCGCCACCGCGCAGTCCAACGTCTACCTCTACTCCGACGGCTCCCAGATCGCCCGCGACGGCGAGGTCAACCGCGTCAACGTGCCGCTGTCGCAGATCCCCCGGAGCGTCCAGGAGGCCGTACTGGCCGCCGAGGACCGGGACTTCTACTCCGAACGTGCGGTGGACCCCAAGGCGATGCTCCGCGCCGCCTGGAACACCGCGACCGGCAAGGGCACCCAGTCCGGTTCGACCATCACCCAGCAGTACGTCAAGAACTACTACTTGGGTCAGGAACAGACGATCAAACGAAAGGTCAAAGAGTTCTTCATCGCGATCAAACTCGGTCGGGAGAAGTCGAAGAACTACATTCTTGAGGGCTACCTGAACACAAGCTACTTCGGCCGCAACGCCTACGGCATCCA
Source organism: Streptomyces xanthophaeus (assembly GCF_030440515.1). GTDB lineage: Bacteria > Actinomycetota > Actinomycetes > Streptomycetales > Streptomycetaceae > Streptomyces > Streptomyces kutzneri. The sequence goes on along the minus strand of NZ_CP076543.1, from coordinate 5,152,391 downwards.
GGCCGCCGCCCAGGCCTACTACGGCAAGGACGTAGGCAAACTCGCCACCGCCGAAGGCGCCTACCTCGCCACCCTCCTCAACTCCCCCAGCGCCTTCGACGTCGTCGCCCACCCCCAGAGCCGCCCCCGCGCCCTCGCCCGCTGGAACTACGTACTCGACGGCATGGTCAAGAAGGAATGGCTGCCCGCCGCCGAACGCGCGACGACAACGTTCCCCGAACCGGGCAAGGTCCGCGCCGCCGCCGGCCTGTCCGGCCAGCGCGGCTACCTCGTCGAAGCGATCAAGGACTACATCGTCGACAACGGCATCCTCGACGACAAAACCCTCGCCGAAGGCGGCTACCGCATCACCACCACCATCGACAAACGCCGCCAGAACGCCCTCGTCGACGCCGTCAACGGCCAGATGGCCGACAAACTCCAACCCGACAAGCGCAAGGCCGACCGGCTGGTCCGGACCGGCGGCGTCTCCATCGACCCGGCCACCGGCAAGGTCCTCGCCATGTACGGCGGCATCGACTACACCAAGCAGTACGTGAACAACGCGACCCGCCACGACTACCAGGTCGCCTCCACCTTCAAGCCCTTCGTCTTCGCCGCCGCCGTCGAGAACGACTCCCGCACCCAGGACGGCCGCCGGATCACCCCGAACACGATCTACAACGGCGACAACAAACGCCCGGTCGTCGGCGGCCGCATCCGCTTCGCCCCCGAGAACGAGGGCCAGGTCTCCTACGGGAACATCACCGTCAACACCGCCACCGACCTCTCCGTCAACGCCGTCTACGCACAGATGGCGGTCGACGTCGGCACCGGCAAGGTCAAGAAGACCGCCATCGACCTCGGCATCCCCGAGAACACCCCCAACTTCGTACCCGGCCCGGCCATGGCCCTCGGCACCCTGCAGGCCAGCGTCCTGGACATGACCCAGGCCTACGCCACCCTCGCCGACCACGGCCGCCGCACCCCCTACACCTTCCTGGAGAAGATCACCAAGGGCGGCGACACCATCGCCCTCCCCCAGCGCACCCCCACCCAGGCCATCAGCCGCGAAGCCGCCGACACCACCACGTCCATGCTGGCCAGCGTCGTGGACAACGGCACCGGCACGGCCGCCCTCGCCGCCGGCCACCCCGCCGCGGGCAAGACCGGCACCGGCGAACTCGACCGCTCGGCCTGGTTCGCGGCCTACACCCCGGACCTGGTCACCGTGATCTCGATGATGGGCCAGGACCCGGACACCGGAACCCTGGAATCCCTCTACGGCGCCCTCGGCGAGGCCCGCATCGGCGGCGGCGGCTACCCCGCCCGGATCTGGGCCGCCTACACCAAGACCGCCCTGGAAGGCACCGACCCCGTCGACTTCGACCTGGAACTCCAGCCCGGCGCAGCCCAGCCCCCGCCGCCGCCCAGCCCGGAATCCAACCCGCCACAGGAAACCCCCGGCGAACCCACGCCCAGCGCCTCCGAACGCCCCACCCGGCCCTCCCCGTCGAACTCGACGGGCGGCCGTACCCAGGGCGGACAGAACAACGGAGGCCAGAACCAGGGCGGCCAGGACAACGGAGGCCCGGTCAACGGCGGGCAGGACAACGGCGGCCAGGACAACGGCGGCACCACCCAAGGCGGCAACCAGGGCGGCACCACCCAGGGCACACAAGGCAGCACCCAAGGCAACACCCAGGGCAGCGCACAGGGCAGCGACGGAGGACCGGCGGAAGGCCTGCGCCCGCCGTCGGCATTCCTGGAGTAGCAGCCGGGGCAGACCTCCGGTCAGTGACCGGAGGTCGCCTTCAGCCCCACCACGGCGACCAGCAGCAGACAGATGAAGAAGATCCGGGCGGCGGTGACGGGCTCACCCAGCACCGCCATACCGAGCACGGCCGCGCCGGCCGCGCCGATGCCCACCCACACCCCGTACGCCGTACCGATGGGCAGGGTCTTCGCGGCGTACGACAGCAGCACCATGCTCGCGACGATCCCGGCACCCGTGAACACACTGGGCCACAGCCGGGTGAAACCTTCGGTGAACTTCATGCCGATCGACCAGCCGACTTCGAGCAGACCGGCGACGAGAAGAAGAACCCATGCCATGACGGCACCTCCGAGACATCGAGCGATACGGGGTGCGTCGTCTTGTCGTACCCGGTACGGCGCGTCTCGTCGGGTTCTCCTCCACCGTAGCAAAAGGCAGCGAAAAGGGCCGGTGACCTGCGCCACCAGCCCTTCTGCGACCTACAGGTACAGCCCGGTGGAGTCCTCCGACCCCTCCAGCCGCTCCGCGGCCACGGCGTGCAGGTCCCGCTCGCGCATCAGCACGTACGTCGCACCCCGCACCTCGACCTCGGCACGGTCCTCGGGGTCGTACAGCACCCGGTCACCGGGCTCGACCGTACGGACGTTCTGCCCGACCGCGACCACCTCGGCCCAGGCCAGCCGCTTGCCCACCGCGGCCGTCGCGGGAATCAGGATGCCGCCGCCCGAGCGGCGCTCGCCCTCCGGCAGATCGGACTTCACGAGCACGCGGTCATGCAGCATGCGAATGGGCAGCTTGTCGTGGGTGGTGTTCTCGCTCACGCCCCGAACCTACCTGCCCGCGCCCGTCCCGTACCGCTCAGGGTCATCCGCGCTTGCGGCGCGCCGACACCACGAGCAGCCCGACCAGGCTCACCGCGACCAGCGCGACGGGCACGATCCGGTCGACACGCGGAGCCCCGTCGTCGTGGCGCAGCCCGTCCCGCAGATCCGTCACGATCCGGTTCACCGTGGCGAAAGCCCGCCCGGCGGTCTGGTCGACGGTCGAGGCGACCCGTGCCTTCGCGTCCCCGATGATCGTCTTCGGGTGCATGCGCACGCCGATCTCGTCGAGCGTCTCGGCGAGCTGCTCACGGCGGCGGACGATGTCCGCCTCGATCTGTGCGGGGGTCCTGGCTTCCGGCACCGCGCTGCCTCCGTCGTCGTCGTGGTCGTGTGGGGCGTAGTCCGCCATGAACAGTCTGTCAGCTTAGTCTCATGGCATACCGATCCCCTCCCGAGGAGAGTGTCACGATGAGCGAGCGACTCCAGCCGGGCGACACCGCCCCCGCCTTCACCCTGCCCGACGCGGACGGCAACGAGGTCTCGCTCGCCGACCACAAGGGCCGCAAGGTGATCGTCTATTTCTACCCGTCCGCGCTGACCCCGGGCTGCACGAAGCAGGCCTGCGACTTCACGGACAACCTCTCCTTCCTGACGGGACACGGCTACGACGTCATCGGCGTGTCCCCGGACAAGCCGGAGAAGCTGGCGAAGTTCCGCGAGAAGGAGGACCTGAAGGTCACCCTGGTCAGCGACCCGGAGAAGGAGACGCTGACGGCGTACGGCGCATACGGCGAGAAGAAGCTGTACGGCAAGACGGTCACCGGGGTCATCCGCTCCACGGTGGTCGTCGACGAGGCGGGCAAGGTCGAGCACGCCTTCTACAACGTCAAGGCCACGGGCCACGTAGCCAAGATCATCAAAGACCTGGGCCTCTGACTCCCCTGCCCCCTCCGCAAGCGGCCCGCACCCCACCGGTGCGGGCCGCTCCGCTTATCGGACGAAACGGCCCGTAACCGTCCGCCTTCCGGTGCCGTTACTCCGTACGAGGGCCGCACACGCGGCCGGACAGAGCACGGAGGGGGCGGGCCATGGAAGACCCGAACGACCGCGACACCCTGGCCTCTGCGGTCGCCGCGTCGAGAGGCTGGGCCGACCTGATGCGGCGCCTCGGCTTCAAGGAGAGCGGGGGGCGACGCCGCATGCTGCAGGAGAAGGCCACCGCCTACGGGATCGACACGAGTCATTTCGCCAAGCGAAGCCCTTGGCGCAAGTACCCGACGAGGCCATCGCCGCCGCAGCTGCGACGTCCACCACCCTGCGCGAAGTCGCGGTAAAGCTCGGCGCGCCGCCCGCCACCGGAACCCTGTCGCACATCGTCCGCCGCATGGCCGTCGCCGGCATCGACATCAGCCATTTCCGCGGCATGCAACGGAGCGGCATGGAACTTCCGTTCACCGCGGAGGAGCTTGCGGGAGCCGCAGCGTCCGCCGGCAGTGTGCGCGGCACGGCTCGCGCCTTGGGCGTGCCTGACGACAGCCGCTCCCGTGCCGCCCTCGGAAGGATGCTGAAGTCGCACGGCATAGACACCGCCCATTTCCGGAACGCGCGAATCCTTGTCCCTGAGGACGCGCTGCGTGCGGCAGTTCCGGCAGCACTGAGCTACGCGGATCTCATGCGCGCCCTCGGTCTACACGTCAATGACGTGAACCACCGACGCGTTCGGCGGCTGGTCACCCGGCTCGGACTCGACGTCAGCCACTTCAAGAGGCGCACCTGGGCAACCACTCAGGCGGTACGCCCGCGGAAGGACCCCGCCGACACCGTCCTGACCAAGCTTCCCGAGGGGGCGGCGCGCGTTCACCGCCCCCGTCTTCATCGGGCACTGCAGGAGATCGGCGTTCCGTATGCCTGCGAAGAGTGCGGCAACACCGGGAAGTGGCGCGGGCGGCCGATCACCCTCCAGATCGATCACGTCAACGGGGACTGGCGCGACAACCATCGCGAGAACCTCCGGTGCCTGTGCCCCAACTGCCACTCACTGACCGACACGTGGTGCCGGAACCGCCGCACCAAGACCGCGGACCGCACCGTAGACTGAGCGCAGCCCGGACGAACCAGATGTCCGAATTAGGCAACATGTCGCGGTCGTGGCGAAATTGGCGATACGCGCTGGGTTTAGGTCCCAGTGGGGTGATACCCGTGGGGGTTCGAGTCCCCCCGACCGCACGCCGAAGAGGGCCCGTACGCATACGCGTGCGGGCCCTCTTCGGCATGGTCCGCGTCAGCCCAGGAGGGCTCGGACGAAGGGGACCAGGGCGCGGAAGGCCTGGCCGCGGTGGGAGATGGCGTTCTTCTCCGCCGGGGTCAGTTCCGCGCACGTGCGGGTGTCGCCCTGCGGCTGGAGGATCGGGTCGTAGCCGAAGCCGCCGGTGCCGGACGGGGTGTGGCGGAGGGTGCCGACGAGGCGGCCCTCGACGACGCGTTCGGTGCCGTCCGGGAGGGCCAGGGCCGCCGCGCACGCGAAGTGGGCCCCGCGGTTCTCGTCGGCGATGTCGCCGAGCTGGGCCAGCAGCAGGTCCAGGTTGGCCTTGTCGTCGCCGTGGGTGCCGGCCCAGCGGGCCGAGAAGATGCCGGGGGCGCCGTGCAGGACGTCCACGCAGAGGCCGGAGTCGTCGGCGACCGCCGGGAGACCGGTGGCGCGGGCCAGGGCGTGGGCCTTGAGGAGGGCGTTCTCGGCGAAGGTGACGCCGGTTTCCTTGACGTCCGGGATCTCGGGGTACGCGTCCGCGCCGACCAGCTCGTGCGGCAGGCCGGCGTCGGACAGGATCGCGCGGAGTTCGGAGACTTTGCCCGCGTTGCGGGTGGCCAGGATGAGGCGGCTGGGCGTCGAGGTCATGTCCCCATTATCCGGGTCAGCCCGGGGTGCAGACCTTGGAGATCTCGCTGGCCGCGTCCGCCACCGGCTGGATGTCCGGGACGCTGTTGCCGCTCTCGATCGAGGTGCGGACGTTCTTGACGGCGGTGTTCATCGAGTCGATGGCCTTGCCCAGGTCGGCGTTGTCCGTCTGGTCGCCGATCTTCTTCAGGTTCGTCTCGATCTGGTTGAGCGCGTTCTGGGCGTCCTGGGGGCTGTTGCCCGCCTGCGAGACGGCCTGCTGGAGGTCGTTCGCGCCGTCCGTGATGGCCACGGCCGTGTTCGCACAGTCCATCGCCGTGGAGATCGCGTCGCAGGCGGACAGGGCCGGGACGGTGAGTACGGCGGCCACGGCTACGGCCGCTATGCGGAGCTTCATGCGGTTCTCCCCCTGAGGGCTTGGACGCTACGAGGACGGGCGCACGGCTTCGAGACCGTGCGCCCGTATCTTCCTGGACGCCGGGCCGGGCCCGGCGGTTGCCGTTTACAGTTCGAGCGCGCCCAGCTGGATGGCTTCGAGGTCCGCGCAGCCGCCGGCGGCGAGGTCGAGGAGGGCGTTGAGCTCCTTGCGGTCGAAGGGCTCGCCCTCGGCGGTGCCCTGGACCTCGACGAAGCGGCCGTCGCCGGTGCAGACCACGTTCATGTCGGTCTCGGCGCGCACGTCCTCCTCGTAGCAGAGGTCGAGGAGCGGGACGCCGTCGACGATGCCGACGCTGACGGCGGCGACGGTGCCGGTGAGCGGCTTGCGGCCGGCCTTGATGAACTTCTTCTTCTGGCCCCAGGCGACGGCGTCGGCGAGGGCGACGTAGGCGCCGGTGATGGCGGCGGTGCGGGTGCCGCCGTCGGCCTGGAGGACGTCGCAGTCCAGGACGATGGTGTTCTCGCCGAGGGCCTTGTAGTCGATGACGGCGCGCAGGGAGCGGCCGATCAGGCGGGAGATCTCGTGGGTGCGGCCGCCGATCTTGCCGCGGACGGATTCGCGGTCGCCGCGGGTGTTGGTGGAGCGGGGCAGCATCGAGTATTCGGAGGTGACCCAGCCTTCGCCGCTGCCCTTGCGCCAGCGCGGGACGCCTTCGGTGAAGGAGGCGGTGCAGAAGACCTTGGTGTCTCCGAAGGAGACGAGGACGGAGCCCTCGGCGTGCTTGCTCCATCCGCGTTCGATGGTGACCGGGCGGAGCTGTTCGGGCGTACGGCCGTCGATGCGAGACATGGCTCCGAGCCTAGTCCCTGCCCGCCCGGGCCCGTGCCGCTGTGCGAAGACCCCGTCCGGGGCTTCCGGGACGGGGTCCGCTGGGACCTAGAGGGTCCGGATCACATCATGTCTTCGATGTCGGCGGCGATGGGGTCGGCGTCGGTGCCGATGACGACCTGGATCGCGGTGCCCATCTTGACGACGCCGTGGGCGCCGGCGGCCTTGAGGGCGGCTTCGTCGACGAGGTCGGGGTTGATGACCTCGGTGCGCAGGCGGGTGATGCAGCCCTCGACCTCTTCGATGTTCTCGATGCCGCCGAGCCCGGCGACGATCTTCTCAGCCTTGGTGGCCATGTGTTTCTCCCTGAGTGTTTCGAAGAACGGGTCTCGGCGGCCGGTACATGGCTACCCACCTGCACGGTCCGCTTCGTCACGGTAACGCACGGTTGGCCCATCTACGCAGGCACATGACGGGCCTCTGCCGAATGATGACGATCAGCAGCAGCCCGCCCACAACTGGTCTACACCAGTGTGCCGTAAGTGTTGCGGCAGCCAAAACGGGCCGGTCAGGGAGGACGCCGATGAGCGTGAGCAACTCCGAAGCAGCGCCACGGCCCCATTGGCGGAACAACCTGTTCCAGGGGCTGCAGAAGATGGGGCGCAGCCTGCAGCTCCCCATTGCCGTGCTGCCCGCGGCGGGCATCCTGCTGCGGCTCGGGCAGCCGGACGTCTTCGGTGCGGACGGCCTGCAGTGGACGGACGTCGCCAAGGTGATGGCGGGCGCGGGCGGGGCGCTGCTCGACCCCGATCTCGGCCTGCCGCTGCTGTTCTGCATCGGTGTCGCCATCGGCATGGCGAAGAAGGCGGACGGTTCGACCGCCCTCGCGGCCACGGCGGGGTTCCTCGTCTACCGGGGGGTGCTGCACTCGTTCCAGAAGGCCTGCCCGGAGGGGACCAAGGACATCGGGGGCGGCTGCCTGGGGCCGAACGACACCTTCGTGGCGTACACGTACCAGAATCCCGGGGTCTTCGGCGGCATCATCATGGGGCTGCTGGCGGCGTATTTCTGGCAGCGGTACCACCGGGTGAAGCTGGTGGACTGGCTCGGCTTCTTCAACGGCCGGCGGCTGGTCCCGATCGTCATGTCGTTCGTCGCGATCGCCTTCGCCGCGCTCTGTCTGTGGGTCTGGCCGCCGGTCGGGGACGCGCTGGAGAGCTTCTCCGACTGGCTGCGCGGGCTGGGCGCCTGGGGTGGCGGCATCTTCGGGGTCGCGAACCGCGCGCTGCTGGTGATCGGCCTGCCCCAGTTCCTGAACGTGCCGATCTGGTTCCAGTTCGGGTCGTACACGGCGCCGGACGGGCAGACGTACCACGGTGACATCAACATGTTCCTGCACGGCGATCCGACCGCGGGGCTGTTCCTGACCGGCTTCTTCCCGATCATGATGTTCGCGCTGCCGGCGGCGGCGCTGGCGATCACGCACTGCGCGAAGCCGCAGCGGCGCAAGGAGGTCGGGGGGCTGATGCTGTCGGTGGCCCTGACCTCGTTCGTCACCGGGATCACCGAACCGCTGGAGTACTCCTTCCTCTTCGTCGCGCCCGCGCTGTACGCGGTGCATGCGGTGCTGACGGGTGCGTCCATGGCGGTGTCGTGGGCACTGGGGGTCAAGGACGGCTTCAGCTTCTCGGCGGGCCTGATCGACTACGTCATCAACTGGCACCTGGCGACGAAGCCCTGGCTGATCGTTCCGATCGGCCTGTGCTTCGCGCTCGTCTATTACGTGGTGTTCCGTTTCGCGATCACGAAGTTCGACCTCGCGACGCCCGGCCGGGAGTCGGACGAGGAGATCGCGGCGATGGAGTCGGAGACCACGAAGGCCTGAGCCCGGCCGGGCCCACCGGACCCACCGGACCGGGCAGGTCCGGCCACACCCGCCCGGCCCGGTCCAAGCAGGGTTACCGCACGGTCCGTCAAGGGCCTCCGGATCACGATCCGGGGGCCCTTCGGCATCCCCCGGGGTGTGTGATCCAGGCCACAGGAAATCGAAGGTTCCTTATCTAACCCTCACCGTGTTACAACTGGTCTACACCATGAATTGGTGTAGACCACGACCGCTTCCCCCGGCGGCGTGTCCCCCTTTCTGAGACGTCGCCGTCCCTCTTGGTTCCACCCCCTTGGCGGCGCCTTGCTCCCCCCGGAGGAAGTTATGAGTACGGCTACTGACGCCGCTGCGCCGCCCGCCAAGAAGCGGGGATCCGGCCTGATCCAGGGTCTGCAGAAGGTCGGCCGCAGCCTCCAGCTGCCCATCGCCGTCCTGCCCGCCGCGGGCATCCTGCTGCGCCTGGGCCAGCCCGACGTCTTCGGCGCGGACGGTCTCGGCTGGGGCAAGGTCGCCACGGTGTTCGCCACCGCCGGTGACGCCGTCTTCGCCAACCTGCCGCTGCTGTTCTGCATCGGTGTCGCCATCGGCTTCGCCAAGAAGGCCGACGGCTCCACCGCCCTCGCGGCCCTCGTCGGCTTCCTCGTCTACAAGAACGTGCTCACCGCGTTCCCGGTGACCGAGGCCATCGTCAACACCACCGAGAACAAGGGTGTCGACGTCGCCGCGACGTACAACAACCCCGGCGTCCTCGGCGGCATCATCATGGGTCTGCTCGCCGCGGTCCTGTGGCAGCGCTACCACCGCACCAAGCTGGTGGACTGGCTCGGCTTCTTCAACGGCCGCCGGCTCGTCCCGATCATCATGGCCTTCGTCGGTGTCATCGCCGGTGTGTTCTTCGGCCTGGTGTGGGAGCCGATCGGCGACGTCATCTCCAACTTCGGTGAGTGGATGACCGGGCTGGGCGCCGCGGGCGCCGGCATCTTCGGTGTCATCAACCGCGCGCTGATCCCGATCGGCATGCACCAGTTCGTCAACACCGTCGCCTGGTTCCAGATCGGTGACTTCACCAACGCTGCCGGCGAGGTCGTCCACGGCGACCTGAACCGCTTCTTCGCCGGTGACCCGGACGCCGGTCTGTTCATGACGGGCTTCTTCCCGATCATGATGTTCGGCCTCCCGGCCGCCGCCCTGGCCATCGCCCACACCGCCCGCCCGGAGCGCCGCAAGGCCGTCACCGGCATGATGGTCTCGCTCGCCCTCACCTCGTTCGTCACGGGTGTCACCGAGCCCATCGAGTTCTCGTTCATGTTCATCGCGCCGGTGCTGTACGCGATCCACGCCGTCCTGACCGCGCTCTCCATGGCGATCACCTGGGCCCTCGGCGTCCACGCGGGCTTCACCTTCTCCGCCGGTCTGATCGACCTCGGTCTCGGCTGGAGCAAGGCGACCAACCCATGGATGATCATCCCGGTCGGCCTGGTCTTCGGAGCGGTCTACTACTTCGGATTCCGGTTCGCGATCACCAAGTTCAACCTCCCCACGCCGGGCCGCGAGTCCGACGAGGAACTGGCCGAGATGGCCAAGGCGGACGCCAAGTAGGCACCGCAGGAACGCAGAAGCCCCCGCTCTCCCGGAAGGGAGGGCGGGGGCTTCTCGCTGTCGCGCAGTGGCGCCGCAGGGGGTCAGACCTCGTAGACCGCACCCGAGTAGGCCAGGTCGACCGGGCCGTCGTAGACCGCGCGGGCGTCGGCGATGTTCTGCCCGGGGTCGGTCCACGGCGGGATGTGGGTGAGGACGAGCCGGCCCACGCGACCGCCGCGCGCGTACTCGCCCGCCTCGCGGCCGTTCAGATGGAGGCCCGGGATGTCCTCCTTGCCGTGCGTGAAGGAGGACTCGCACAGGAAGAGGTCGGTGCCGTCCGCGAGCAGGCCCAGCTCGGGGCAGGTGCCGGTGTCCCCGGAGTACGTGAGCGAGCGGCCGTCGTGCTCGATGCGGATGCCGTACGCCTCGACCGGGTGGGAGACCCGCTCGGTGCGGACCTGGAACGGGCCGATCTCGAAGGTCCCGGACTTCAGCGTGCGGAAGTCGAAGACCTCGCTCATGGAGCGCTCGTCGGGGACGTCGTCGTAGGCGGTGGTCAGGCGGCGTTCGGTGCCCTCGGGTCCGTAGACGGGGATGGTGCCGCAGCGGCCGCCCTCGTGGCGGTAGTAGCGGGCGACGAAGTACGCGCACATGTCGATGCAGTGGTCTGCGTGCAGGTGGCTCAGGAAGATCGCGTCGAGGTCGTAGAGGCCGATGTGGCGCTGGAGATCGCCGAGGGCGCCGTTGCCCATGTCGAGGAGCAGGTGAAAGCCGTCGGCCTCGACGAGGTAGCTCGAACAGGCCGATTCCGCGGACGGGAACGACCCCGAACAGCCGACGACGGTGAGCTTCATGGAGCGTGAACCTCCGAGGACGGTCCGTGGACGGAATGCGGGCCGTGCGTGGGTCGAGCGTAAGGCGCGAAACGTCCGGTCGCTCCTCCGCGGCAGGCCGTTGTGGGGGGAATCACCTGCGCTGTCACCCGGGGGAGCGACGGTGGGCACGGGCGTTGCCATGCCGGGGCGTTCCCGCACGGCTACGGTCGAAGCATGGACACGTCCTGGTGGCCCGCGGTGGCCGCGGTGGTGGCCGTGGCGCTGCTGGTGCTGGTCGCCGGGGGCCGTTTCGGGCTGCCCCGCCGGGCCCCGCCGGCGCACGGGACCGGTCCGCCGCCGCAGCCGCGGGCGGGCGAGCTGTGGAGCCTGGCCGACGGCCGTACGTGCCTGGTCCTCGCGGTGGGGTCGGTACGGGGCCACCGGGCGCGGGTCGCGTGGATCACCGGGAAGTACGACGACCGGCGGGCCGGGGTGATCCCGCTGCCGCCGGGGACGGTCGGGGCGCAGGGGCGGGCGAGCTTCCTGGAGGCGGACCGGCCGGCGGAGGTGTCGCTGTGGGAGTTCCGCACCCGGATGGGGATGCTGGACCCTGCGGTGTGGGACGAGATCAAGGGCTTGGGAGGCGCGCGGTGACGCGGGAAGCGGTGATCCGCCTGCGGCGGGTGTACGACCCGCCGGACCCGGCGGCGGACGGGGTACGGGTCCTGGTGGACCGGCTCTGGCCGCGGGGCCTGGCGAAGGCGGTGGCCGGGGTGGACGAGTGGCCGAAGGCGGTGACGCCGTCGGCGGAGCTGCGGAAGTGGTTCCACGACGGGGGTTCGGCGCAGGAGTTCCGGCAGCGGTACGAGGCGGAGCTTGCGGAGCCGGGGGCGGTGGCGGAGCTCGGCCGGCTGCGGTCGCTGGCCGAGGCGGGCCCGCTCACCCTGCTGACCGCGGTCAAGGACCCGGCGTCCAGCCACGCGGCCGTGCTCGCGGAGCTGCTGTCCGACTGACCGGGCTCCGCCCGGACCGGTCCTCAAACGCCGGACGGGCTGAAAAACCAGCCCCGCCGGCGTTTGAGGCGCAGGGGCTACGCCCAGAGCTGGCCCTGGAGGACCTCGATCGCTTCCTCGGTGGTCGCGGCCGTGTAGACGCCCGTCGACAGGTACTTCCAGCCGCCGTCGGCCACGACGAAGACGATGTCCGCCGATTCGCCCGCGGCCACCGCCTTGCGGCCGACGCCGATCGCCGCGTGCAGGGCGGCTCCCGTGGAGACGCCCGCGAAGATCCCCTCCTGCTGCAGCAGCTCCCGCGTCCGCGTCACCGCGTCCGCGGAGCCCACCGAGAAGCGGGTGGTGAGCACGGAGGCGTCGTAGAGCTCCGGGACGAAGCCCTCGTCCAGGTTGCGCAGCCCGTAGACCAGGTCGTCGTAGCGCGGCTCGGCGGCGACGATCTTGATGCCCGGTACGTGTTCGCGCAGGTAGCGGCCGACGCCCATGAGGGTGCCGGTGGTGCCCAGGCCCGCCACGAAGTGGGTGATGGAGGGGAGGTCCGCGAGGATCTCCGGGCCCGTGGTGGCGTAGTGGGCGCCCGCGTTGTCCGGGTTGCCGTACTGGTAGAGCATCACCCAGTCGGGGTGCTCGGCGGCCAGTTCCTTGGCCACCCGGACGGCCGTGTTCGAGCCGCCGGCGGCCGGCGACGAGATGATCTCGGCTCCCCACATGGCCAGCAGGTCACGCCGCTCCTGGCTGGTGTTCTCCGGCATCACGCACACGATGCGGTAGCCCTTGAGCTTGGCCGCCATCGCCAGCGAGATGCCGGTGTTGCCCGAGGTGGGCTCCAGGATGGTGCAGCCGGGGTGGAGCCGGCCGTCCTTCTCGGCCTGCTCGACCATGTGGAGCGCGGGGCGGTCCTTGATCGAGCCGGTCGGGTTGCGGTCCTCCAGCTTCGCCCAGATGCGGACGTCGTCCGAGGGCGACAGCCGGGGCAGCCGGACCAGCGGCGTGTTGCCGACCGCGGCCAGCGGGGAGTCGTAGCGCATTACTTCGATCCGCCGGCCACGGCCGGGAGGATGGTGACGCTGTCGCCGTCCTTGAGGGCGGTGGAGATGCCGTCGAGGAAGCGGACGTCCTCGTCGTTGAGGTAGACGTTGACGAAGCGGCGCAGCTGGCCGCCGTCGACGATGCGCTCCTCGATGCCCTTGTGACGGGTTTCCAGGTCCGCGAAGAGGTCGGCGAGGGTCGCGCCCTCACCGGAGACGGCCTTCTCGCCTTCGGTGTAGGTGCGGAGGATGGTGGGGATGCGGACCTCGATGGCCATGGCTGTCTCCAGTCGTCTGGGAGTGCGTGAGAAGCGTGGGAAGGTGCGGCGCGCGGTTCGTCGGCCCCCCGCGCGGAAGGGCTCTGGTGCTCAGAGCGCAGGACAGATGGCGCTGGCGAGGCGGCACAGGTCGACGTGCAGCCGCGCCACGAGCAGCAGCCTGCCGGGCGTCTCGATGCTCACGTCGTGGGAAACCATGCGGTCATGTTAACGATTCCCGGTCCCCCGTTTGGAGTGTGATCCCGCATCGTGGACGCCCAGCGCTCACATACTGGTCAGTAGGCGTCGACGACCTGCACTTCTTCCTCGGTGATCACTCCGTCGACGATCCGGTACGAGCGGAACTGGAACTCCCCGAGGCCGTCCTCGTCCGCCGTCGAGACGAGCACGTAGTGCGCGCCGGGCTCGTTCGCGTACGTGACGTCGGTGCGCGAGGGGTACGCCTCGGTCGCGGTGTGCGAGTGGTAGACGATCACCGGCTCCTCGTCGCGGTCGTCCAGATCGCGGTAGAGCTTCAGCAGATCCTTCGAGTCGAACTCGTAGAACGTGGGCGAGCGGGCCGCGTTGAGCATCGGGACGAAGCGCTCGGGGCGGTCGTTGCCCGCCGGGCCGGCCACGACACCGCACGCCTCGTCGGGGTGGTCCTTGCGGGCGTGCTCGACGATCTGCTCGTACAGGGCCTTGGTGAGGGTCAGCATGAGCGACAGGATAAACAGACGGGCCCTTCCGTACCGAGGAGTGGTACGGAAGGGCCCGCATGATGGACACGCCGCCCTGGGGGCAACGTCGTGGGGGCGCGGTTCCCGGCCGCGGCAGGCGGCCGGGACGCACGGTCCCCGGGTGCTACGAGGCCTTGGTGAAGGCCGCGCCGCGCGGGTCGCGGGACTTCATGACCAGGTAGGAGACGCCCAGGATCAGGCCCCACAGCGGGGCGCAGTACAGCGACACGCGGGAGTCCTTGTCGGCGCCCATCATCACGATGACCATGCCGATGAAGAGCAGCGCGAACCAGCTCGTGTACGGGGCGCCGGGTGCGCGGAACGCGGACTGCGGCAGCTCGCCGCGGTCGGACTTGGCCCGGTAGCGGATCTGGCAGACGAGGATCATGATCCAGGCCCACATGCCGGAGATGGTGGCGAAGGAGACGACGTAGTCGAAGGCCTTGCCCGGGGCGACGTAGTTGATCCAGACGCCCACCAGCATCAGCGCGGCCGAGAAGGTGGTGCCCACCAGCGGGGTGCCGCTCCTGGTGAGCTTGGTGAAGACCTTCGGGCCCTGGCCGTTGATCGCGAGGTCGCGGAGCATGCGGCCGGTGGAGTACATGCCCGAGTTGCAGGAGGACAGGGCAGCGGTCAGCACGACGAAGTTGACGATCGCGGCGCCGATGCCCAGGCCCATGCGCTCGAAGGCGGCGACGAAGGGCGAGACGCCCGGCTGGAAGTGCGTCCACGGGACGACCGAAAGGATCATGATCAGCGCGCCGACGTAGAAGACGGCGATGCGCCACGGCACGGTGTTGATGGCCTTGGGCAGGGTCTTCTCGGGGTCCTTGGACTCGCCGGCGGTGACGCCGACGAGCTCGACCGCGAGGAAGGCGAACATCACGATCTGCAGGGTCATCAGCGTGCCGCCGATGCCCTTGGGGAAGAAGCCGCCGTCGTTCCACAGGTTGGAGACGGTGGCGGTGTCGGCCGCGTCGGAGAAGCCGATGGTGAGGATGCCGGCGCAGATCAGGATCATGCCGACGATGGCGGTGACCTTGACCATGGAGAACCAGAACTCCAGCTCACCGAAGAGCTTCACGGAGATCAGGTTGGCGGCGTAGAGGATGACCGTGAAGATCAGCGCGTAGGCCCACTGCGGGAAGCTGTCGTGGGTCCAGTACGACATGTACTGCGCGGCCGCGGTGACCTCGGTGATGCCGGTGACCACCCAGAACAGCCAGTACGTCCAGCCGGTGACGTAGCCCCAGAACGGGCCCAGGAACTCGCGGGCGTAGTCCGAGAAGGAGCCGGAGACGGGCCGGTACATGAGCAGTTCGCCCAGGGCCCGCATGATGAAGAAGATGACCAGGCCGGCGATGGCGTAGGCCAGGATCAGGCTCGGGCCCGCCTTGGAGATCGCCTTGCCCGCGCCCAGGAACAGGCCGGTGCCGATGGCCCCGCCGATCGCGATCATCTGGATCTGACGGGCGCCGAGCGTGCGGTGGTAACCCTCGCCGCCCTCGCCCTGTCCGCCCTCGCCGGGCGTCTTGTCGTGCTGCTCGACCTGCACAGAGGTCATGTCTGGTGCGCCTTTCTCCACGCCGACCCGCGCCTTCATTGGCTGCGGATCGGGTCCTCGATCCCCCCGGATACGGATGGAGTTGCACGCCGGCGGTCAGCCGGTCCAAGCGAGCCGGGAGACATGGGTGGCGTCCCGTCGGCGATCGTGAAGATTTATCACGTGCTTACGGCCGCCCGAGGGGGAGAAATGTGGCGCAGGGCATCAAAAAATCGCCCCAAAGGCAGAGAAATGGATCAGATCACCGCATGGCGGTGATCTGATCGTTATCCGGATTTGAGCGTCCGCTGAGCGAACGGTGTTCCGGTTTGAGGATTCTCAGAGGGTTTCGATCAAGGTTTCCTGGAGACCGCCGAGCCAGAGGTAGGCCATCACCATGGGCTTGCGCGGGTCCTCGTCCGGCAGCCGGAACAGCATCGCGCTCTCGTCGTCCTCGGTGATGTCGAGGCGGGCCGCGATGGTCAGGCGCAGGTCGTTGAGCGCGCCGAGCCAGCGCAGCGGCAGCTCGCCGGACAGCTCCAGCACCGCCGCACCGTCGCCGGACGGGGTGAGCCCGTCCAGGCTGCGTACGACCGCCAGCGCGTCCTCGCGCTTGCGGGCGCGCAGGTCGTTCTCGGTGAAGCGGCGGAACTCCGCGGAGCGGGCCGCGAGCTCCTCGGGGGCCACGCCCTTGTCGCCGGCCCCGTCGGGGGCCCCGTACGCGTCGGGGAAGAGCCGGGCCAGCGCCGGGTCGGACGGGGGCTCGGAGGGGCCCTCGGCGAACAGCGCGGCGAGCGGGTCGGCGTCCTCGGCGGGCTCCGGCTCGCCGGGGCCGATCAGCTCCAGCAGCTGGACGGCCAGGGAGCGCAGGATCGAGATCTCGATCTCGTCGAGCGCGATGGAGGCGCCGCCGCCCTTCAGGGACTCGAAGGTGCCGCCCATCAGGTGCGGTCCTGCGAAAGGGTCGCCCACAGGCCGTAGCCGTGCATGGCCTGCACGTCGCGCTCCATTTCCTCGCGGGTGCCGCTCGAGACGACCGCCCGCCCTTGTGATGGACGTCGAGCATCAGCTTGTGCGCCACGTCCTTCGAGTAGCCGAAGTACGCCTGGAACACGTACGCCACGTAGCTCATGAGGTTGACCGGGTCGTTGTGCACCAGGGTCACCCAGGGGACGTCGGGTTCGGGGACCGCGAAGGTCTCTTCGGCGGATTCGGTGCGTTCGATCTCAACGGGAGCAACACTCACTCGTCCCATGCTGCCACCTCGACCGCGCCCACGCCCAAACAGGGGCCGTACGGCCCGGTTCGGCAATCCCCGCCTACATCTCGTCACTTTGACGAAATGTGCGCTAGCATCCCAGCCATGAACCCTGCGGACCTGGGCCTGCCGGTGGACGTGCCGTCGACAGCGCTCTTCACGGACCATTACGAGCTCACGATGCTGCAGGCCGCACTGGCCAACGGCACCGCCGACCGACGCTCGGTCTTCGAGGTGTTCACCCGGCGGCTGCCCGAGGGGCGCCGCTACGGGGTGATCGCCGGAACCGGGCGGGTGCTGGACGCGGTGGAGAACTTCCGCTTCGACGGCGCGGTGCTGGAATTCCTGCGCGAGCGGGCCGTCGTCGACATGCGGACGCTGGACTGGCTGGCCTCCTACCGCTTCTCCGGCGACATCTGGGGCTACCAGGAGGGAGAGGTCTACTTCCCCGGCTCCCCCGTCCTGCGGGTGGAGGGCAGCTTCGCCGAGTGCGTGCTGCTGGAGACCGTGATCCTGTCGATCCTGAACCACGACTCGGCGATCGCCGCGGCCGCCTCCCGGATGTCCTCGGCGGCCGGCGGCCGCCCGCTGATCGAGATGGGCGCCCGGCGCACGCACGAGCTGGCGGCCGTCGCCGCGTCGCGGGCCGCGTACGTCGGCGGCTTCACCTCGACCTCGGACCTCGCGGCCGGATTCCGGTACGGCATCCCGACGGTCGGCACGAGCGCGCACGCCTTCACCCTGGTCCACGACAGCGAGCGGGACGCCTTCACGGCGCAGGTGGACTCGCTGGGGCGGGGCACCACCCTGCTGGTGGACACGTACGACGTGGCCGAGGCCGTCCGTACCGCCGTCGAGGTGGCGGGCACCGACCTGGGCGCGGTCCGGATCGACTCCGGAGACCTGCTGCTGGTGGCGCACCGGGTGCGGCAGCAGCTCGACGAGCTCGGCGCGACCTCGACGAAGATCGTGGTCACCTCGGACCTCGACGAGTACGCCATCGCCTCGCTGGCGGCGGCTCCGGTGGACGCGTACGGCGTGGGCACCCAGCTGGTGACCGGCAGCGGGCACCCGACGTGCTCGATGGTCTACAAGCTGGTGGCACGGGCCACCTCGGCGGACCCGAAGGCGGCGCTGGCCCCGGTGGCCAAGAAGTCCACGGGGGGCAAGACCTCCATCGGCGGCCGCAAGTGGGCGGCCCGCCGCCAGGACGCCGACGGCGTCGCGGAGGCGGAGGTGATCGGCGTGGGGCCCGTCCCCGCCGCCCTGGCCGACCACCAGCTCCTGACCCAGCTGGTCAAGGCCGGCGAGGTGGTCGCCCGCGAGCCGCTGGAGGCCGCGCGGGACCGCCACCGCGCCGCACGCGCGAGCCTGCCGATGTCCGCGACGCAGCTGTCGCGGGGCGAGGCCGTGATCCCGACGGAGTACGTCTGACCCTGCGGGTCCGGCGCCGGGGCCTGCCCCGGACCCCGCGCCTCGAACACCGGCGGGGCTGAATCGGCGCCGTGGCCGCCTGCCCGGCGCCGCTCGGGTCGCCCGCAGGGCAATGCCGGCCCCGCCGGCGTTTGAGGCCCGGGGGTCCGGGGGCAGAGCCCCCACGCGGCGCAGCCGCCGTACAGCACAGCGGGAAGGGGCGGGGTAGGGGAAGAGCCCCCGCAGGGCCCGCCGCAGCACACCATCAAGCCGAAGGGCACGCGAAATGCACCGCGCACTGATCGTCGTCGACGTACAGAACGACTTCTGCGAGGGCGGCAGCCTCGCGGTCACCGGCGGAGCCGACGTCGCCGCCGCCGTCACCGAGTACATCGGCCAGGCCACGCCCGCGTACCGGCACGTCGTCGCCACCCGCGACCACCACGTCGACCCCGGGTCGCACTTCGCGCACCCGCCGGCCGAGCCTGACTACGAGACCTCCTGGCCCGTGCACTGCGTCGCCGGGACCGAGGGCGTGGGCTTCCACCCGAACTTCGCCCCCGCCGTGGCCTCGGGAGCCGTCTCCGCCGTCTTCGACAAGGGCGCGTACGAGGCCGCCTACAGCGGTTTCGAGGGCGCCGACGAGAACGGGACGACGCTCGGCCAGTGGCTGCGGGACCGGCACGTCACCGAGGTGGACGTGGTCGGGATCGCCACCGACCACTGCGTGAAGGCCACCGCCCTCGACGCCTCCCGCGCCGGCTTCACCGCCCGCGTCCTGCTGGACCTCACCGCCGCCGTGGCCCCGCACACGACCGCACGGGCCCTGGACGAGCTCCGTGCGGCCGGTGTGACCCTCGTCGGCGGCCAGGCCGGCCAGGACGCGCCCTAGGCTCCCAGAGACGACCTAGGTGCCCAGCAGGGCCCGGATGGGGTGCCAGAGCTCCTGCGCCCGGTCCGGGGCCCCGCGCCACAGCAGGCCGTCC
Organism: Streptomyces xanthophaeus; assembly: GCF_030440515.1. Lineage (GTDB taxonomy): Bacteria > Actinomycetota > Actinomycetes > Streptomycetales > Streptomycetaceae > Streptomyces > Streptomyces kutzneri. The sequence goes on along the minus strand of NZ_CP076543.1, from coordinate 5,133,189 downwards.
GGATGGTGCAGGACGGCCGTGACCTCGTCCGGGGTCGGCGGGTGCGCGTTGCCCCGCAGGTACACGGCCCGCATGCCGAGGTTCCGCAGCCTGGTCAGGGCGCGGGCCCGGTTCGCGGCGTGCACCAGCACCCGGACATTTCCACCTTCACCGGTCGGCCTCGGCAGTGTGAGCGCAACCACCACACTGCCACCCGGCAATCTCACGAAACCGCCGCCTGGCATCGCTGTCATCTCCCCCGTCAATAAGAAACTCGTACCGGGCATCTAAACGCGATCGGCCGCCGCCCGCTAGAGGGCGACGGCCGATCATGCTTTGACCTGCGGTTTTAACGAGTTACTTCGAGGAGGGGCCGACCTCGATGGTCATGACCTCACCGTCGTAGGTCTCCTTCAGGATCTTGATCTTGGTGTTGGTGTCAGTGACCTTCACCGATCCGGTCGGGTTCTCGTCGTAGTAGTACTTGCCCTTGTGGTCGTCGAAGACCAGGTTCGCGGGCTTCGGCTTCAGGAACAGCGACTCGCCGTTCTTGTGCAGCGTGAACGCATCCGTCGAGTACGCGCTGAAGGTGGCGTCGTACGGCTGGATCTTGTTGCGCAGCAGGGTGCCGTCCGCCCACTTCATGGGCTTGGCGTTGGCGTCGATCGGCAGGATCAGGCCCTGGCCCGGGTGGACGCTGGTGTTGTTGTCCTTCTGGCTGGTGTCCCACTGCCAGATGAGCAGACCGTCCTGGTACGGGTAGTGCTCGACCCAGTCCGGCTTGGTGTTGCCGAAGCCGAAGTTGTACGGGCCCACCTTGAGGGTGGAGTCGTACGAGACGTAGCGGCGGTTCTCGGCGATGTAGCGCTGCGCGTACTCCTTGGAGAAGTCGGCGCCGATGCGCGAGAAGCCCTTGCCGGTCCAGCCGTTGTCGCCGTTCTCGGCGCCGTCGGTGAACAGCGCGGAGCCGTCGGCGGTGAGGGTGATGGCATCGGCCGTGAAGCCCTTGCCGCCCGCGCCGCCGTCCGTCTGGTAGCGGAAGCGGAGGTCGACCTTCTTGCCCGCGTAGGCGTCGAGCGGGAAGTTCAGGTTCTTCCAGGCACCCGAGACACCGGTGAGCGACGGGCTGCCGGAGGCGTCGGCCGGGAGGGCCGTGCCGTCGGCGGTGCCGGCCAGCGCGGTCCAGGTGGCGCCGCCGTCCGTGGACACCTCGGTGTAGAGGTAGTCGTAGTCGGCCTCGATGTCCCACCAGCCCTTGAGGGACAGGGCGGCGGACTTCTTGCCCGTCAGGTCGACCGAGCGGGTCAGGGTGTTCTTGAGGTCGTCACCCATGTTGCTCCACCACTGGGTGGAGCCCTCGGCCGGCTTGACGACCTCGGTCTTGACCTGCTTCTTCGGCAGCTCGACGACCAGCGCCTGCTTGTCCTTGGTGTTGAACGCCGACACACCCAGCTTGTGGGTGGACTTCGTCGCGGCCTTGGCCGTGTCGTAGTTCAGCCAGCCCAGCTGGAGCTTGTCCCAGGCGGTCATGTCGCCCGGGAGGTCGCCGATGGAGTCCTGGCCCTTGCCGAGCCAGGAACCGGCCGACATCAGGGACCAGAAGCCGACGCTGTTGTCGCCGCCACCGGTGGTGTCGTAGAGGTCCGGCAGACCGAGGTCGTGACCGTACTCGTGCGCGAAGACACCGAGGCCGCCGTTCTCGGGCTGCATCGTGTAGTCGCCGACCCAGATGCCGGTGTTGCCGATCTGGGTACCGCCGGCCTTGTTGTTGTCCGGGCCGGTCTTGCCCGCCGCGGTGCCGTAGGCGTACCAGCGGTGCGCCCACAGCGCGGTCGTGCCCTGAACGCCGCCACCGGCCGACTCGTCCTCGCCCGCGTGGACGATCTGGAAGTGGTCGATGTAGCCGTCGGGCTCGTTGAAGTTGCCGTCGTTGTCGAAGTCGTAGCGGTCCCACTGGTCGTACTGGGACAGCTGCGCCTTGATCTGCGCGTCGGTCTTGCCGGCCTTCTTCTGGGCCTCCGACCATGCGGTGACGCCGTCCTTGACGGTGTCCCACACGTTGGAGCAGTTGGTCTGGCCGCAGTAGTTGGAGCCGTAACGGCCCTCGTTGTACGGGACCTTGACCCAGTCGGCGACCTCGCCCTCGACCGAGTAACGGCCCGAGGAGGTCTTCTCGTAGTAGGTCTTCAGCGAGTCCTTGCCCTGGCCCGTGGCGAAGTACAGGTCCTGGAAGTACTGACGGCTGAAGTCCTTGCGCCAGGCGGTGCTGTTGTCCTTGGCGCGGTCCGGCTGGGCGATCGTGTTGTGCAGCGGACCGGGGGTACCGCCGTACTTGGGGACCTCGGGCTTGGGGCCCGGGCCGTCCGGGTCGAACATGGTGGTGTTGTCGACCTGGTCGCCGAACTCGACGAGGATCGTGAAGATCTTGTCGGTCTTCTCGCGGCCGAGCTCGACGTACTTCTTGTCGTCCAGCTTGACGACCTTGGAGGCGCCGCGCTGCTCGACGCCCTTCTTGCCGGTCAGGACCTGGTCCAGGGCGGCAGCGCGCTGCTTGGCCTGCTGGTCGCTGAACGGGCCCTTGAGGTCGTGCTCGACGACCTTGGAAGGCGACGTCGGGTCCTGCCGGTCGGCCGCAGGGGCGGCCGGAGCCTTACCCTCGGCCTGAGCCGCGGTGACGGTGAAGAAGGTGGCGCTTGTCGCACAAGCGGCCATGGTCACGGTGACGGCGGCAGCACGTATCGCACGCCGTCTGGCGGAATTGCTGGTCACTTGATGTGTTCCCCTCCCGCGGCCGCAACGTTGGTCGGAACTTCTCCATAGGAGCGGGGGGTTCCGCGCGGCGCGCGTCTCAAGTGACGACATTTGACCGGAGGGAAGCGAGAAAAGACAGACCTTGACTTGACCCTTACAACTGCACTATGCGGTCAGGGAGTTCCGCTATCCGGACGATCCGCAGCCATACGGGGCGAAGGGCCCTTCCCGCCCCCGCGAGAGGTCCGTCCCGTCCCCCTTTCTCCCTCTGCCGTCGCCCGGAAAATGATCCCGTGCGCCCCCTGTGCTCCGGCACCGTGTGTTAGGTCACGCTTACCGGCGGTCCGACTCGGGCATCTCCCGTCATAGAGTCACTTGACGCGCGAACTGGTTGAGCCGACTCCCCCTCCCCTCACCGAGGACGGATATCGCCATGCCGCGTCCGACTGCCGCACAGCTCGCGTACGGGTCCGCCACGGTCGTCGTGTCGACGATCGCCATGCTGTTGCTCTCGCAGACGAGCACCGGGCTCGGCGTCGCGGTCATCTCCGCCGCCGCGCTCGCCCTGGGTCTGCTCGTCGCGCTCACCGTGCCCATCCCGCGGCGCCGTGGCCGCCATGCGGCGCGTACGGGGTCCTCCGCGGCCGCCGGAGCCTCCGCGGCCTCCACGGCCCAGGACGGCGCGACAGGGGCCGGCCGGGTGGCCGAGACCCGGACGGCACCGGCCGAACACCCCGTACATCACTGACGGTTGACGCCCGACGCGACGCGGGCGGCCTCCCCGGAGGGACGGCCGCCCGCGTCGCGATGCGTCATGTCTGCGTCTAGCCGGTGGCCTGGACCACCACGGTCTTGGCGACCTTGTCGTGCAGGCCCTGCTTGTACGGCTTGTCGACCAGGATCGAGACGACCAGCGCGATCGGCCACAGGCAGGCGCAGCAGATCAGGGTCGGCAGCCAGAGCACGGCGGCGCGCGACAGGGAGGCGTTGGAGTTCGGCACGCTGCCGTCGTTGAGCATCGCGACGCGCAGGCCCATCGCCCTCTTGCCGACCGTCCGGCCGTTCTTCTTGGTGAACCACCAGTCGTAGCCGACGTACGCGACGATCGAGATCAGGGTCATGATCAGGCCGCTGCCGCTGTAGGACTTGCTGACCACCTCGCTGAAGTCCTCGCCCTGGTCGGTGTCGAACCGGTAGCGGCTCGTGCCGAAGGCCAGCTGGATGAGGGCCAGCGGGATGGCGATGATCACGACGTCGATGATGCGCGCGAGGAGCCGCTTGCCGAAGTCGGCGAGCGGGGGCATCCCGGCGAGCGGATCGGGCATGCCGTAGCCGCCGCTCCCGCCGTACGGGTCTCCGCCGCCGCCTCCGTACGGGGGCGGCGGGGGCGGATATCCCCCGCCCGGGCCTCCGGGCGGAGGGGGCGGTGGGGGCGGGTATCCCCCACCGCCGCCCGGGCCTCCGGGCGGGCCTCCGGGCGGAGGGGGCGGACCACCGCTGCCGGGGGGCGGCGAGCCGTACGGCGAACCGCCCGACGGAGGCGTCGGTTCCTGAGGCTTCTTGAGGAACGGGTCGTCCTCGGGCGGCTGGCCCGGCGGCTGGTCGGTACTCATGGCCCGAGTCGAACCCGGCTCCGACACCCTCGCAACGGGACCGCGTCCATTCGGGGGGAGGGGCGGGACCGGGCGCGGGGCCGGGCCGTGCGGGCGCCCTCAGCGGGCCACGTACGTACGGGCCGCCTTGTCGTGCCAGGCCTGGCGGCGCGGGCGGTCCACGAGGCACCAGAGGCTGCCCGGGAGGCCGAGGAAGGCGTACAGCAGCCAGCGGAGCAGGGCCGCGCCGAAGGTGGGCGGGCGCAGGGTGGCGGTGGCCAGGACCCGGACGCCCAGCAGCTTCTTGCCCGGGGTGCGGCCCCAACGGGCGGTGGGCAGCACCTCGTAGAGGACCCCGAAGAGGAGGACGGCGCCGAGGACCAGGCCCAGGAGGCCGGCGATGGTCCCGTCGAGGAGCCAGACGGTGGTGGTGCGGCCGCTCGCCCGGGCGGCGTCGACCTTGGCCTCGACATGGGCGGTGGCCTCGGGGAGGAGGGGCCGGGCCACGGCCACCGCGACGGCGGCGTAGACGAGGGAGTCCAGGGCGCGGGCGACGGCCCGGCGCGGCAGCCCGGCGGGGCGCACGGCCCGCTCGGCCATCCGCTCGAACACTTCCCGGGGCGTACGGGCCCCCGCGGGGCGGGAGTCGGAGCCGCCCGGGCGGGCCTCCTCGGGCCCGCGCGGCTCCCGGCTCCGGGGCTGCGGCTGGGGCTGGGGCTCCGCCGGGGCGGGCGCCTCGGGCCGCGCCGCGATCTTCGGGCGCACTCCGGCGGGGCGCGGTGCCCACACCTCGGGCCGGTCGGCGGCCGGGGCGGCGGGCGCGGCGGGGCGCGGCCGGGACGGTGCGGGCGCCGGAGACGGGGTGGGCGCGGGTGCGGGGGCGACCGCCTCGGGCCAGGAGGAGGTGAGCCCGGACCCGCCGGCCCCGGGGGCGTCGGGCCACTCCGGGGCCGGAACCGGAGCCGGAGCCGGGGTCTGGGTCTGGGCCGGGGTCTGGGCGGCCGGGGACCGCACCGACAGGATCCCAGCGGAGGCCTGCTCGGGAAGTCTCGCGGGGGCCGCCGCGGGCGCCGCCGCGGCGGCCGCCGTACGGGCCAGGGAGATGCCCGCCGACCGCGGGGACGGTTCCGGTTCCGGTTCGGGTTCCGGTTCGGCTTCCGGTCCGGGCTGCTGGGCGGACTGCGCGGCGGGTTCCGGATCCGGCGCGCTGCCCCACGACACCCGGTGGTCGCGGGGCCCGCCGAAGCCGGCCTGGTGCACGGGATCGGCCTGCCACACCACGGGCTCGGCGAACGCCTCGGCCACAGGAGCGGGGGTGGGGGTGGGAGCGGGGGCGGGCTCCGGCAGCGCCTCGGTCATGGAGGTCTCGTCGAGGAACACCGGCCCCGTCTCGTCCGCGCGCGGGGCCCGCCCGCCACGGACGGCGGGCGCGAGGGGTGCGGCGACGGGCCTGGCCTGCGGGGCAGGTTCCGGCTGCGGGGCAGGGCGGCTCGTACCCGGTACCCAGGCCGCTCCGTTCCAGTAGCGGATGTACCCCGGGATGGACGGATCCGGGTAGTAGCCCTCGCGGGCCGCGTGCTCGCCGTCACCAGGGGAGGCCGTCATGTCCCCAACTCCGATCGTGGCTTGAGGCTTGTGCAAGGGAGGACCATAGCCAAGAACCGCCCCCCGACAGGTCCGGTAACGGGAGAATCCAAGCAAACGAGCGAACGTCACCCTGCACGACGGTTTTCGGCCAGCCGAAAGAAATCGGCCAATCTCCGGTTCGCTGCCCGAAGTCGCGTCATACCCGGGCACACTGCCGCTCTCTCCGGTTGTGGGGCCCCGTCCGGCCCCGCGCACCGAACCGAAGTGAGGCCGTCATGCACCACCCCGTCATCGAGCGCGAGCTGGAACTGAAGCTGGTCCTGTCCCCCGAGCGCAGCATCCCCGTCCCCGCGCGGCTCCTCTACCTCACGCACGACCCGTACGCCGTCCACATCACCTTCCACACCAGCTCGAACACCCCCGTCAACTGGACGTTCGCCCGCGAGCTGCTCGTCGAGGGGGTGTTCCGCCCGTGCGGCCACGGCGACGTCCGGATCTGGCCCACGAAGGTCGACAACAAGGCCGTGCTCTGCATGGCGCTCACCTCCCCCGACGGCGACGCCCTCCTGGAGGCCCCGGCGACCGCCGTGTCGGCCTGGCTGGAGCGCACGCTGCGCGTCGTTCCGCCCGGCACCGAGACCGAGCGGCTCGGCCTGGACGACGCGCTGGCCGAGCTGCTCACCCCGACCCCGGCCGACGACCTGTGGCTGCGCGACCCGTGGCCGTCGGACGAGTCGGCGGACGGGGACCTGTGATGCGGGGCGACCGTACGCCTCCCGGCCCCCGCACGCCGACCGGCCCCGGCACGCCCGCCGGCCCCGGCCGCACCGGCCGCACCCGGCGCGAGGCGTCAGAAGAGCTTGCCGGGATTGAGCAGCCCGAGCGGGTCGAAGGCCTGCTTGACGGCCCGCTGCATCTCCAGCCCCACCGGGCCGAGTTCGCGGGCCAGCCACTCCTTCTTCAGCACACCGACACCGTGCTCTCCGGTGATGGTCCCGCCCAGTTCCAGTCCCAGCGCCATGATCGCGCCGAACGACTCGCGGGCGCGCCGCGTCTCGTCCTCGTCGGCGGGGTCGAAGCAGACGATCGGGTGGGTGTTGCCGTCTCCGGCGTGCGCCACGACCCCGATGAGCAGGTCCTGGGCGCGGGCGATGGCGGCCGTACCGTCCAGCATCTCGCCGAGCCGCGAGCGCGGTACGCACACGTCGTCGATCATCGTCGCCGGCCGCAGCGCCTCCAGCGCGGGGAAGGACATCCGGCGGGCCTGGAGCAGCAGTTCGGACTCCGCCTCGTCCTCGGCGGGGACGACGGCGGTGGCTCCGGCGGCCGTGCACAGCTCCCCCACGGCCGCGAGGTCCCCGGGGGCGTGCGGGGTGTCGAAGGCGGCCAGCAGCAGGGCCTCCGTGGCCTCGGGCAGGCCCATCTTCCCGAGGGCGTTGACGGCCCGGACGGTCGTCCGGTCCATCAGCTCCAGCAGCGAGGGGGTCAGACCCGCCTCCATGACGGCGCAGACGGCCTCGCAGGCGGCCGCGACGGAGGGGAACTCGGCGGCCAGCGCCAGCTGCCGGGGCGGTGCGGGGCGCAGCGCGAGGACGGCCTGGACGACCACGCCCAGGCTGCCCTCGGAGCCCACGAAGAGCCGGGTGAGGTCATATCCCGCCACGCCCTTGGCGGTGCGCCGGCCCGTGCGCAGCAGCCGCCCGTCTGCCAGGACGACGTCGAGGCCGAGCACGTACTCGGCGGTGACCCCGTACTTGACGCAGCACAGGCCGCCCGAGGCGGTGCCGATGTTGCCGCCGATGGTGCACTGTTCCCAGCTGGAGGGGTCGGGCGGGTAGTACAGGCCCTGTTCGGCGACGGCCCGTGAGAGCACGGCGTTGACCACGCCCGGCTCGACCACGGCGATCCGGTCGACGGCGCTGATCTCCAGGATCCGGTCCATCTTGACGAGCGAGAGCACGATGCAGCCGTCGGAGGCGTTGGCTCCGCCCGACAGGCCCGTCCGGGCGCCCTGCGGGACCACGGGGATCCGCAGGGCCGTGGCGGTGCGCAGGACGTGCTGGACCTGTTCCACGGTCCGGGGCAGGACGACGGCGGCCGGCGTGCCGGCGGCGCAGAAGCTGGCCATGTCGGTGGCGTAGGAGGTGGTCACCTGGGGGTCGGTGAGCAGGGCCTCGGCGGGGAGCCCTTCGAGCAGGCCGGCCCGCAGACGTGCGAAGAGATCGTCATCCATGGGACCAGCGTGGCAGCCGGGGCCATCGGTGTGAACACGGCCGCGCTCCCCTTCGGACACCTCGGCGAGCTCTTCATATTGACGCACAGTGACCCCATGGACCGTATCGACGAGGAATCGCAGACGCCGGCGCCGCCCGTGACCTTCACCGGCCGCAAGACGCTCGTGGCGGCCGCGGTCGCCGTGGTCCTGATCGCCGGGGCCCTGCTGATCCGGCCTGCCAGGACCGGTGACGATGCCCGTCCGCCGGAGCCGGGCGAGCGCGCCGCGTCGGCGGTGGGCATGGGCGCGCCCGCCGCGGTGGTGGACCTGACGGCGCTGGTGGCGGACCGGGAGAAGTGGCTCGCGGCACATCCGGACGACGAGGCCTCCTGGGCGGTGCTCGGCTCCGCGTACCTCGAACAGGCGCGGCGGACGGCCGATTCCGGCTGGTTCCCGAAGGCGGAGAAGGCCCTGAAACGCTCGCTGGAGGTCCGGCCGGCCGAGAAGGGCAACTTCGACGCGATGACGGGCATGGGCGCGCTGGCCAATGCCCGGCGGGACTTCGGGACGGCCCGCAAGTGGGGCGAGCTCGTACGGGCGCAGGCGCCCAAGCGGTGGACGGCGTACCCGGTGCTGGTGGACGCGTACACCGGTCTCGGCGACTACAAGGGCGCGCAGAAGGCGATGGAGCTGCTGCTGGACATCCGGCCGGGCCTGGCCGCGTACGTCAGGGCCTCGCAGGTCTACCGGGACCGCGGCTGGCGCGAGGACGCGGTGGTGGCGATGGAGCACGCGGCGGGCGCGGCGAAGGCCCCGGCGGAGAAGGCGTACGCGCTGTTCCGCCTCGGGGAGCTGTCCTGGGAGCGGGGCGACCCGGCCGAGGCGCTGCGGCAGTACGAGGGCGCGCTGCGGACGGATCCGGCACAGGCGGAGGCCCTCGGCGGCCGGGCCCGCGCGCTGGCCGCCCTGGGGCGCGGCGGGGAGGCGGTACGGGACTACCGGCTGGCGCTGGGCCGGTCGGCGGTGCCGCAGCTGGCGCGGGAGCTCGGGGAACTGCTGGACTCGCTGGGCCGGGGGCCGGAGGCGCGCACCCAGTACGAGGCGCTGACGACGATGGTGGCCCGGGACAGCAGGAACGGGGTCGACGACGCGGTGCTCCTCGGCCTGTACGAGGCGGACCACGGAGATGCGACGGCGGCCGTGCGGCGCCTGTCGCAGGAGTGGTCGCGGCACAAGAGCGTGCAGGTCGCGGACGCGCTGGGGTGGGCGCTGCACCAGACCGGCGAGGACGCGGCGGCGCTGGAGTACGCGAAGAAGGCCACGGAGCCGGGGCTGCGCAGCGCCGACTTCGCCTTCCACCGGGCGATGATCGAACGCGGCCTCGGTGACGAGGAGGCGGCCCGCCGCCACTTCCAGGAGGCCATGCGGACGAACCCGCACTTCTCGCCGCTGCGCGGGCCGGTGGCGAAGCAGGCCCTGGCGTCGATCGCGCAGCCGCCGCCGGGGGGCCCGGAGAACATCCGGCCGACCGCTCCGTGGGTGGAACCGGAACTCCCGAAGGCGGCGAAGCCGACGCCGTCGGCGAAGCCGTCCCCGAAGCCGACGGGGCACTGAACCCCGCCTGCGGAGAACACAGCGGCGCCGCACCCGGGAACGGGTGCGGCGCCAGGCCCCCCTCGGGCCGTGTCGTGAAGACCCGCTGCGGTGCACCGGAGCGGTGCGTGCAGCGCGTCGAAAGCTGCGGGCCGAGCCGGAGGCTAGAGGTTGCCGCGCTTGTCCTGCTCGCGCTCGATCGCCTCGAACAGGGCCTTGAAGTTGCCCTTGCCGAAGCCCATCGAGCCGTGCCGCTCGATGATCTCGAAGAAGACCGTCGGACGGTCCTGCACCGGCTTGGTGAAGATCTGCAGCAGGTAGCCGTCCTCGTCGCGGTCGGCCAGGATCTTCAGCTCGCGCAGCTCGTCGATCGGCACGCGGGTGTCGCCGACCCACTCGCCGAGGGTGTCGTAGTACGTGTCCGGGACGGACAGGAACTGGACGCCCGCCGCGCGCATCGAGCGGACCGTCGAGACGATGTCGTTCGAGGCCAGTGCGATGTGCTGGACACCGGGGCCGTTGTAGAACTCCAGGTATTCGTCGATCTGCGACTTCTTCTTCGCGATCGCCGGCTCGTTGATCGGGAACTTGACCTTCTTGGTGCCGTCCGCGACCACCTTGGACATCAGCGCCGAGTACTCGGTCGCGATGTCGTCGCCCACGAACTCCTTCATGTTCGTGAAGCCCATGACCTTGTTGTAGAACGCGACCCACTCGTTCATCCGGCCGAGCTCGACGTTGCCGACGCAGTGGTCGATGGCCTGGAAGGTGCGCTTGGCCGGGGGCTCGACCATCGGCTCGACGGCCACGTAGCCCGGCAGGTACGGACCGGTGTAGTCGCCGCGCTCGACCAGCGTGTGGCGGGTCTGGCCGTAGGTCGCGATGGCGGCCAGCACGACCGTGCCGTTCTCGTCCTTGACCTCGTACGGCTCGTCCAGCCCGCGGGCGCCCTGCTCGACGGCGTACGCGTACGCCGCGCGGACGTCCGGGACCTCGATGGCGAGGTCGATCACGCCGTCGCCGTGCTCGGTGACGTGCTCGGCGAGGAAGCGGCCGTGGTCGGTCGTCGCCTTGATGACCGAGGTCAGCACGAAGCGCGCGGAGCCGTTGGTCAGGACGTAGCTGGCGGTCTCGCGCGAGCCGGTCTCCGGTCCGGAGTAGGCCACGAGCTTCATGCCGAAGGCGGTCGAGTAGTAGTGCGCGGCCTGCTTGGCGTTGCCGACGGCGAAGACGACCGCGTCCATGCCCTTCACCGGGAAGGGGTCGGCCTCACGCGCGGTGTGCGGGGTGGTGTCGAGGGTCTCAGTCATGAGCGCAGAGTCCCGCCGATCCACAAGCTGCGCAATAGTTTCCTATTTGGCTGTACAAACTGACCAGGATGACCGCAGGCTGTGTGAAACATCTGTGCACTATGACCACTCGCGAGCACGCGTGGGCACCCGGAGGCATCCATGGGCATCGACGAACTCGACGGCCGGCTCATCGTCCTGCTCGCCCGCGAGCCGCGGATCGGGGTCCTGGAGGCCTCGCGGCGGCTCGGGGTGGCCCGTGGGACGGTGCAGGCCCGCCTGGACCGGCTCCAGTCGAACGGGGTCATCCGCGGGTTCGGCCCGCAGGTCGACCCGACGGCGCTCGGGTATCCGGTGACCGCGTTCGCGACGCTGGAGATCAAGCAGGGACAGGGGGCGGACGTACGGGCGCACCTGAACGGGGTGCCGGAGGTGCTGGAGCTGCACACCACCACGGGGCACGGGGACATGCTGTGCCGGCTGGTGGCCCGGTCCAACGCCGACCTCCAGCGGGTGATCGACCGGGTCGTCGGCTTCGAGGGGATCGTGCGGGCCTCGACGGCGATCGTGATGGAGAACCCCGTACCGCTGCGGATCATCCCACTGGTGGAGCAGGCGGCGGAGGACGACACCCGGACCTGACATCCCAAGAAGGCGTTGCAAAGAAACCCTTGCACATAGATCTTTGCAAGCCTATCGTCGAGCCATGCCCGAAAAGCCGGTAGAACCTGCGGGGCCAGCAGAGCCCAACGTCCGTACGCTCGACGCCCGTTCGCTGCGGGGCCTCGCCCACCCCCTGCGCATCCGCCTGCTGGGCGCACTGCGCCACGACGGCCCCGCGACCGCCTCCCAACTGGCGGGCCGGTTCGGGGAGTCGAGCGGAGCCACCAGCTACCACCTGCGCCAGCTCGCGGCGCACGGGTTCGTCGAGGACGCTCCCGAGCACGGCAAGGGCCGCGAACGCTGGTGGCGGGCCGCGTACGACGGCACGGCGTTCGACGAGACACTGACGCTCGACGAGGACCCCGCCGTGCGCGGTGCGGCGGATCTCTTCCTGCACGAGATCGCGACGATCCACACGCAGGAGCTGAGCACCTGGCTCGGCAACGCCCACAACTGGCCGACGGAGTGGCGGCGCGGTGCGGACATGAGCGACTTCACCCTGCACCTGACTCCCGCGCAGAGCCACGAGCTGATCCACAAGATGCACGACCTGATCAACAGCTACCGCGACCTGCCGGCCTCGCAGGACACGAAGGCGGTCCGCGTCCACACACACGCCTTTCCTCGCGAAGCCTCGGGGTAGCGGGGTCCCGGCGGTCGGCTCGGCGGTCGGCTCGGCGGCACGGACCCCTCCTGCCGAGGGCTTGGCAGCCGGCTCGGCGGCACGGACCCCTCCTGCCGATGGCTTGGCAGCCGGCTCGGCGGCACGGACCCCTCCTGCCGAGGGCTTGGCAGCCGGCTCGGCGGCACGGACCCCTCCTGCCGTGGTGGGTCGCCTCAATCGCCGGCGGGGCTTCAAAGGGTGGGGCGGTGCCCCGCACGAGGGTCTCCTCGGCTCGGCGCGTTCGGGCTTGTCACGGCCAGACGGCCGTGGTCGCGCCTCGTCCTGCGGGGACCCTCCTGCGTGTCCCCGCCCCACGGCAGGCTTCGACGGCGTGAGGGGTGGGGGGACGGGGCGGGGTGTCCCCGCAGGACGAGCGCGCAACCACCGAGAACAACCGAGACAAACCCGCACGCGCCGAGCCGAGGAGACACCCCGCCCCGGCCCCCCACCCCGCCACCAACCGACAAGCCCGCCACTTCCAGCCTCGCCGGCGTTTGAGGCGCGGGTCCGGGCAGAGCCCGGCACACGGCAGCGCGCCCGAAGACACCGCCGAGCCGCCCGCAGGGCAACGGCGGGTCCGGGCAGAGCCCGGCACACCACCGAACACCCCAGAGGAGTCCACCGTGCACGCCTTACCGACCGACGAGCCGACCCGCGCGGAGCGCCGTACCGACAAGCGCCCTCTGATCGGCGTGCTGGCCGCCAACACCATCTCCATAGCCGGGAGTTCCCTCACCCTCATCGGCGTGCCGTGGTTCGTGCTCCAGACCACGGGCAGCGCCGGCCGGGCCGGGGTCGTCGCCTTCTGCGCCACCCTGCCCGTCATCGTGGCCGCCCTGATCGGCGGACCGGTCATCGACCGGATCGGCCGCCGCCGGGTCTCCGTCGCCTCCGACCTGATCAGCGGCCTGTCGGTCGGCGCGATCCCGCTGCTGCACTACACGGACGTGCTGGAGTTCTGGATGCTGTGCGCGCTGATGGCCGTCGGCGGCCTGGTGCACACCCCGGGCCTGACCGCCCGGGCCGTTCTCCTGCCGAATCTCGCCGAGCACGCCGGCACCACCATCACCCGGGCGGCCGGCCTCTACGACGCGGTCTCGCGCGGCGCCCGGATGATCGGGGCCGCGGTGGCCGGACTGCTCATCGCGGCGTTCGGCGCCGAGACCGTACTGCTGCTGGACGCGGCGACCTTCGGGGCGTCGGCGCTGCTCGTCGCCGCCTTCCTGCGCGCGGTGCCGGCCGCCGAACCGCAGCGCACCGGCGGGAAGGTCTCCCTCAAGGCGTACCGCGCCGAACTCGCCGAGGGCTGGGCCTTCATGACCCGTACCCGGCTGCTGCTGGGCGTCACGGTGATGGTCATGATGACCAACGGGCTGGACCAGGGCTGGTCCTCGGTCCTGCTGCCGGTGCACGGCCGGGAGGCCCTCGGCGGCGCCACCTCGATCGGCCTGATGATCTCCCTCTTCGGAGGCTTCGCCCTGCTGGGCGCCCTGCTCTACGGGATGTGGGGCGAGCGGTTCCCGCGCCGCACGGTGTTCACGGCGGCCTTCCTGCTCTCCGGGGCGACCCGGTACGTGGTGGCCGCCCTCACCGACACGACCCTGCCGCTCGCGGTGACGATGGCCCTGGCCGGCCTGGGCGCGGGCATGCTCAATCCGATCCTGACCACGGTCATGTACGAGCAGGTGCCGGAAGCGCTGCGCAGCCGCGTCTCGGGCGTGGCCACGGCTGGCTGCGAGCTGACCATGCCGATGGGCGGACTCGCCGCGGGCCTGCTGGTCGACGGGTTCGGGGTCACCACCGCGCTGCTGCTGTTCGGCGGCACATATCTGCTGACGACGCTCGCCCCGATGGTCTTCCCGGCCTGGCGTGGACTGGACGGGGCGCCGGCCGTCAGCAGGACGGAGCCGGCTCTCCCCGGTTCAGTGCGCGAAGAGAGTTCACCGCATCCGTCAGCGAGGTGACGGGGACCAGCCGCAGCCCCTCGGGGAGTTCCGACAGGGCGTCCGCGCACTCGGCCTTCGGTACGAGGAACACGCTCGCCCCGTCACGCCGCGCGGCCTGGGTCTTCAGGGCCACCCCGCCGACCGCGCCAACCTTGCCGTCGGCGGTGATGGTGCCCGTACCGGCGATGCTGCGACCGCCGGTGAGATCGCCGCCGCTGCCGTCACCGTCGAGCTTGTCGACGATGCCGAGGGAGAAGAGGAGTCCGGCGCTCGGGCCGCCGACGTCGGCGAGGTTGAGCTCGACCTTCACGTCCTTGGGGTCCTTGTGGAGGAAGCCGAGCGCCGCGTCGGTGGCGGCCGACTGCGACTTGGACATTTCCTCCAGGTTGTGCTTCTCGATCTCCTCGTCGCTTCCGCCGGAGGAGTAGACGGCCTCCCGGGGCATGACCGCCTGATCGGTCTTGAACCAGTGACCGATCAGCTCGTGCAGCTTCATGGTCGAGGACGGGCCGGTGGCCCGGATGGTGGTCATCCGCAGCTCGCCCTTGGTGTCCCGGACCGGGGCGCCGGTCACGGTGATGACCGGCTTGCCCTGATCGGAGCCCAGAACGTCGGCCGTGAGCCCGGGAATGGCGACCACGAAGGGCAGCGGCGCAAAGGCCGCGGCGGCGAAGAGCCCGAGCACGGGCACGGCGCAGACGGCCAGGGCGGCGGGACGCGGCAGACGCGAGAGGCGTGAGAGCACCCGCCCAATCTATCCGGCCCCTCCCACCCCACCGGGCCACCCCAGCCCCACCGGGCCCACTCAGCCCCGTCGGCGTTCGAGGCGATCTTTTCAGCCCCGCCGGCGTTTGAGGCGCGGGGGCCCGGGGGCAGCGCCCCCGGCAACGGCGCCGCACCCGGTACCGAACCGCCGAGCCCGCGGCCTAGCGAAGCGCGTCGGCCACCTCGCGCGCCGCGTCGACCACCCGCGGCCCGACCCGCTCCGGCACCGCGTCCGCCAGCATGACGACGCCGACGCTGCCTTCCAGCCCGGTGATGCCCACGAGCGGCGCGGCGGCGCCACTGGCGCCCGCTTCCAGCTCCCCGTGGGTCAGCGTGTACCCCGGCTCGATCAGGGAGCCCTGACGGGCTGCCAGGATGGCCCGCCCGGCGGCCCCGCGGTCCAGCGGGTGGCGGAAGCCGGCCCGGTAGGCGACGTGGTAGTCCGTCCAGGTCGGCTCCACGACGGCGACGGCGAGCGCCTCGGTGCCGTCGACGAGGGTCAGGTGCGCGGTGGCACCTATGTCCTCGGCGAGGGACCGCAGCGCGGGCAGGGCAGCCTCGCGTACGAGCGGGTGGACCTGGCGGCCCAGCCGCAGCACTCCGAGGCCGACCCGGGCCCGGCCGCCGAGGTCACGGCGGACCAGGGCGTGCTGTTCGAGGGTGGCGAGGAGCCGGTAGACCACGGTGCGGTTCACACCGAGGCGGTTGGAGAGCTCTGTGACGGTCAGACCGTGGTCGGTGTCGGCGAGCAGTTTGAGGACTCTGAGCCCTCTGTCGAGAGTCTGGGAGGTTTCCGCGGTCACGACGCCTCTCCCTCTTTCGGTGAGCGGCGGTGACTCTCGGGGTGGCGCGCCGCCGGTCCCGCGGCGACGCACGGAGAGGCCGCCGGTAGCGGCCATTGCACCGGCTGCGCTCCCGCGGCGGCGCTGCCACGGTGCGTTTGATGCGGGGACAGTAGCGAGCGGGTCCGCTCAGCGGAAGGGCTCGTCCAGAATCCGGGCGCGTGCTACCTGTTTATGCCGTTTCCTGATCGGTCTCGGTGTCAATTCGTGACCTCGATTGCCACAGCTCGTCTTTACCGCCCCATTACTCTGAGCATGTTCAAAACGACTGTGATCGCCTCCAGGGGGATGCGCCCACGCGCACCTGGAGTCCACGCAACCAGCCCACGCCGGACGGCGGGGCCAAGCCGATCAACGGCCGCCGGCGCCGCCCGACCGCGTAACGGCGGACGGGGTCCGTGCGAACCTCCGCCCGGACCCCGTCCCCCACTTCGTGGGAACTCACCGCATACGGGTGGCCCACTCCTGCACCTTCTTGATCCGCTCACGCAGCTGCCCCGCGGTCGCCTCCGCGCTCGGCGGCCCGCCGCACACCCGGCGCAGCTCCGTGTGGATCACCCCGTGCGGCTTGCCGCTCTGGTGGACGTAGGCGCCCACCATCGTGTTCAGCGACTTGCGCAGCTCCAGCAGCTCCTTGTGCGAGACCACGGGCCGCCGGTCCGCCGGCAGCTCCAGCAGGTCCGCCTCCGCGTCCGGCTTGCGCCGGCTGTGCGCGATCTGCCGCGACTGCCGCTTCTGCAGCAGCATCTGCACCTGGTCCGGCTCCAGCAGCCCGGGGATACCGAGGTAGTCCTGCTCCTCCTCGCTGCCCGGGTGCGCCTGCATGCCGAACTCGGCGCCGTCGTAGAGGACCCGGTCGAAGACCGCGTCGGACTCCAGCGCCTCGAAGGACATCTGCTCGTCCTCGCCGGTGTCCTCGTCCTCCTGCTTGTTCGCCTCGTCCATCTCCTTCTCGGACTCGGCGTACGGATCCTCCTCGCCCTGCTTCTTCGGCTTGTCGAGGACGTGGTCGCGCTCGACCTCCATCTCGTTGGCGAAGCCGAGGAGGTAAGGAATGGTCGGCAGGAACACGGACGCGGTCTCGCCGCGCCTGCGCGAACGCACGAATCGGCCGACGGCCTGCGCGAAGAACAGCGGCGTCGAAATGGTGGTGGCGTAGACGCCCACCGCGAGGCGCGGTACGTCGACGCCCTCGGACACCATCCGGACCGCGACCATCCAGCGGCTGCCGTCCTCGCTGAACTCGTCGATCCGCTTCGACGCTCCGGTGTCGTCGGAGAGCACCACGGTCGCCTTGCTGCCGGTGATCTCCCTCAGCAGCTTGGCGTAGGCGCGCGCCGAGTCCTGGTCGGAGGCGATGACGAGGCCGCCGGCGTCCGGGATGCCCTTCCTGACCTCCGTCAGCCGCTGGTCGGCGGCGCGCAGCACGTTCGGCATCCAGTCGCCGCGCGGGTCCAGCGCCGTGCGCCAGGCCTGGGAGATGGCGTCCTTGGTCATCGGCTCGCCGAGCCGGGCGGCGATCTCGTCGCCGGCCTTGGTCCGCCAGCGCATGTTGCCGCTGTAGGAGAGGAAGATGACCGGCCGGACGACGCCGTCGCCGAGCGCGTTCCCGTAGCCGTAGGTGTAGTCGGCGGAGGACCGGCGGATCCCGTCGTTGCCCTCCTCGTACGTGACGAAGGGGATCGGGTTCGTGTCGGACCGGAAGGGCGTTCCGGTCAGGGCCAGGCGCCGGGTCGCCGGGTCGAAGGCCTCCAGGCAGGCCTCGCCCCAGGACTTCGAGTCACCGGCGTGGTGGATCTCGTCGAGGATGACGAGGGTCTTGCGCTGCTCGCAGCGGTTGCGGTGCAGCATCGGCCGCACGCCGACACCGGCGTAGGTGACGGCGACCCCGTGGTAGTCCTTGCTGAGCGGTCCGGCGGAGTACTCGGGGTCGAGCCGGATGCCTATCCGGGCCGCCGCCTCCGCCCACTGCTTCTTCAGGTGCTCGGTCGGCGCGACGACGGTCACCTGCTGCACGACGTGGTGGTGCAGCAGCCAGGAGGCGAGGGTGAGCGCGAAGGTGGTCTTGCCGGCGCCGGGCGTGGCGACCGCGAGGAAGTCCCGCGGCTGGTTCTGGATGTAGCGGTCGAGCGCCCCCTGCTGCCAGGCGCGCAGCTTGTTGGCGGTACCCCAGGGGGCACGGCCGGGGAAGGCGGGTGAGAGATGGTGGGAGGCGGTAGTAGTCACGGTCTCCGGTTCGTGCTCTCGGCGTATCTGGTACGGGTGGCAGGCAGTCGTACGTAGGACAACCGGGCCACCCTACCGGCCCGTGCCCGCCCCTCGCGGAGGGACAGGCCCGTGACCTCGGCGGGTGCGGCGAGCGTCACACCGCTTCGGTCGGCGCCCGTGGTCGGCGGCCGATCCGCGCACCATCCGGCTCGTGCCCGGCGGCCACATCGATGACCAGCCCGTACGCGATCGCCTGCTCCGCGTCGCCGGGGTCGGCGCCGTTCACGGCGAGGAACGTGGCCGCGGCGAGCCAGCGGCCCTCGGCCGGTGCACCGCCGACTCCGGCAGTCCGGGGGCGCGCAGCCCGACCGGCTGGTCCCGGGCCGGGCAGGCGTGCCGGGCGAGGTCCAGGACCTCGGCGAGCGTGAGGTGGCGCACCGGGGTCGTGGCGGTACTCATGCGCCGAGCCGCTTCGGCAGAGGCGCGTGCCGCAGCGCGAGCCGGCGTGCCTCGGCACCGACCCGGTCCCGCTCGGCACGCAGCGGCGCCCGCACGGCGTCGAGCACGAGCTCGTCATGGGTGGAACGGTGGTGGGGCGGCCGGTCGTCACGCAGCCGCGTACTCCGACGCCCGGCAGACCCGGGTGGTCACCGCTCGGCGGGGTCCATGGTGGGGTCTTCGGCCGGGTCCTTGGCGGGGTCCTTGGCGGGATCTTTGGCGGGATCCAGCCGGGTCGCCACCCAGGCTCCGACCAGCGCCACGCAGGCCATCGGCAGGAACACCACGGCGAAGGCGGCCGGGTGCGAGGCCGGCGCGCCGGCGGTCACGGTGTGCGCGGCGCCCACCGCACCGCCGCCCAGCGCGGCGAAGGCGGCGCCCCCGCCGGCCAGCAGCACCACGTTCGCCAGCGCGTCCGAGATCTGGAGGGCGGCGGAGTTGGCCCCGGCCTCCTCCGGCGCCGACAGCTGGAGCAGCAGCACGCTGGTGGAGCCGATCACCAGGCCCATGCCCAGGCAGCCGACCGCCCAGGCCAGCGCCAGCGTCCACACCGGCACGGATTCGATCAGCACGGCGGGCGCCGCGGCGATGGCCAGCGCCACCAGCACCATGCCGCCGATCATCAGCCGTTCCCGGTAGGGCGCGGTCCGGTTCTGGGACTGCACCCACGAGCCCGCCGCCCAGGTCACCCCGCCCAGCGCGAGTGAGAACCCGGCCATCGTCGGGCTCAGCCCCCGCTGGGTGACCAGCATCAGCGGTACGAAGCTCTCCGCCGCGATGAACGACCCGGCGGCGACCCCGCGCAGCAGCACCACGGACGGCAGCCCGCGCCGCGCCAGGTAGGTCCCGCGCGGCAGCAGCCCCAGCACGGCGGGCACGAGCAGGGCGGCGCCGGCGATGCCCGGCGCCAGCGACAGCCACCGCAGGTCCTGGGCCGCGTACTGGAGCAGGCCCGCGCCCAGCGAGATCCCGAGGGCCAGCCGGATCCGCCGCCGGTCGAAGGCCACGGGCGGGGCGTCGGGGTCGACGGGCCCGGACGCGGTCCGCCGTATCGCGGGCAGCGCCACCACCAGCGGGACGACGACGAGGGCCGGTATCCCGAGGAACACCCACCGCCACCCGAGGTGCTCGGTGACGGTCCCGGAGGCCAGCGGCCCGACGATCGAGGGGACCACCCAGCTCGCGGCGAACGCGGCCATGATCGCGGGCCGCAGCCGCTCCTCGTAGGCCCGGCTGACGACGACGTACAGGGCGACGATGACCAGCCCGCCGCCGAAGCCCTGGACGGCCCGGCCGAGGACGAACACCCACATGGCCCCGGCGGTCCCGGAGATCACGAGCCCGGAGGCGAAGGCGGCGATCCCGACGGTCAGCGGCCGCAGCGGCCCCTGCCGGTCGGCCCACTGGCCGGCCAGGACCATGCCGAAGAGGCTGGTGGTGAAGTAGGCGGAGAAGGCGAAGGCGTAGAGCCCGATCCCCTCCAGCTCGCGGGCGGCGACGGGCATGGCCGTGCCGACGGCGGTGGCCTCGAAGGCGATGAGGAAGACGACGGAGATGATCCCGATGCTGAGCGTCCGGTACGCGGGCCCGAGAATCCCGCCCCGGGGCGGGGGCGGGATCGGTGCGGTTCTCTGGGGCACGCGGGGTTCAAGGGCGCTCATCGCCCCAGAGTAAGGTGCGTAGCCCCGGAGTGGCCCTGTCAATTCGACGGATCCCGGTCTGGTCCCGGAGACCTAGGCCGGACGGTCTGTGAACGCGGCATGGCAGTCGCATTGCACGGGCCGCGCAACCCTTCCCCGGCCCCGCGGGCCCCCGTAGCGTCATGCACGTCACCACCACACAGCCGTGTGCCCGAGTGGTTGAGGGACTCGCCTGCAAAGCGGGTTACGCCGGTTCGATTCCGGTCACGGCTTCGCGGCGGGCCGTCCAGGGGCAGGCGCACCCCTGGGCGGCCTTCGCCTTTTCCGGCTCAGGCTCCGCAGCCGGTCTGTTCCTTGGCGAACTCCAGGTACTTCTTCATGAGCCCCGCGAACAAGGGGCGGCGTTCCTCCTGCTCGATCTGCTCCGTCGAGCCGTCGAGCCACAGCTTGAGCTCGAAGGCCTCGGTGGGGCCGTTGCAGGAGAGGAAGACCGCGACACCGCTGTCCCACAGCTTGCTGTTCTCCGCGAAGGGAAGCGGCTCCGGCTTCTGCTCATCGACCGCAGGGGCCCAGACGAAGTGCTGTCCCTGTGGCAAACGCTCCGCCGACGCGAAGAACCGGGTCTTCCCGTCCACGTAGATGTTGCAGAGCGCGCTCTTCCGGCCGGCGGTCAGGCGTGCATCGGCCGGCCCGTCCACCTTCGTCTCCTTCCCCGTACCCATGAGGGGCGCGAGCTCAGCCGGTGTGAAGGCCCCGAAACAGGTGGACCCCGGCAGTGCGGGCGCAGCCGACGCCTTGCCGTCGGAGCAGCCGGCGAGGAGTGCCGCTCCCACGGCGGCCGCGATCACCGCACGGTGGGTACGAGTACGAGGGCCGGTCATCATGATCCGCCGTTCATGGTGGCGACCAGGTCCCGGCCGACCGAGTAGGCGTTCGCCGTCTCCGTGGACGCGACACCGGCGTAGGAGTCGATGGTTCGCTCGGACAGTCCGGATCCGCGGGCTGCGATGCGGACCGAGGCCGCGGCGGAGTCGGACGCACCGGTCTGCGCACGCACGTACTCCTCGCCCGCCTTCTGGTTGCTGTCCTCGACCTTCTTCGCGGCGTCCTTCTCGGCCCCCTCGACCACGCTCTCCGTGATGTCCTCCTGGAGCCATTCGACGACGTCGCCGGCCAGCGGCACCAGTTCGAGGTACTTGCCGCCCGCCGCGGTGATACCGCGGTTGACCCACTTGGCGTTGTCCTCGACGCCCTTGACGTACTCCTCCTGCTTGTGGGCGTTGTCGCCGAACGTGCCCTCCGCCCGTGCCTCGGACAGCATGCCTGCGATCTGGCCACCCGGGTGCACCGCGACCTTGACGGCCGCGTCGACGTCGTCGTACTCGCCCCGATGGGTGAAGACGTCATTGACCAGGGCCGTGGTGAAGGTCCGCTGGGCCGTGGTCATCGCGCCGTAGGCGTCCGGATCCTGGCCCACCGCCCCGATGAACCGGGCCATGCCGGCCTTGTCGAACTCGGCCATCTCGCCGTTGGCCTTGATCGTCCCGCTGCCGTTCTCCGCGGCGGCCTGGAGGTCCGGCATGTACTCGGCCGCCATCTGGCCGAAGTGCCCGGACAGCCCGTTCAGCGGCCCGTCCGGTTCCTTCGGGTCCGCGTCGACCAGCTCCGGCTTGTCGCCGATCTTCTCGACGACCCGTTCCATGACGGCCGCCATCTCCTTGGTGTGCGGGACCGGCGGCGAGTCCTCGTCACCCGGGGCGCGGTGCGAGACCGCCGCCATCAGGGCATCGCCGACCGCCTGCTGGGCCGGGTGCAGGTCGCCGGTCCGGCTGATGTCGAAGCTGTCCATGTACGGCTTCTTGTCGAGCATGTAGTCGACCATGCCCTGGTCCTTGCCGTGCTGCCCCGAGACCGGCTTGTCGTCCTTCGTGACGATGCCGTCCTTGTTGCTGTCCTCGCGGACCGGCTCGTTGAAGAAGGCCGTCGCCGCGTCCGGGTTGTTGCCCAGTGCCTCCATCAGGCCGGTCAGCGGGTAGAAGCCGCGGCCGTCCTGGCCCTGGCTGAGGACCGACTCCAGACCGTACGGGGTGTGGAACTCCCAGGCCCTCGGGTCCTTGCGGTCCATGGCGACCATGTCGCGGCCGACCGAGGTGAGGAACTCCGTGTCGTACTTCCCCTCGCGCAGCAGCGCGCCCAGTGCCTGGTAGCCGTAGATCTGCTGCACGCCGCCGTAGACGGCCATCTCCTTGCGGCCCGCCTTCATCAGCTGGGTCGTCCAGGCCGCGTCGAGGTGGTTGGGGACGTCCTTGTGCGTCGCGAGCCCGAGCATCGCGCCCATGTCGCTCTGGATGTTCGCGACCATCAGCGCACGGTCCTTGCCGGGCGCCCCCAGGCCGGTCGCGTCGAGGGACATCTTGGAGTACATCTCCAGCGTGCCCTCGGCGCCGATCGTCCGGTAGAAGCCCGTGGAGAACTCGGGGTCCGTACGGTTGTCGTCGAGCAGTTCCTCCAGCTCGCGCAGCGCCTCGACGTTGCGCGCCGTGCCGCCCTCGCCGGTGACCTTCTTCATCAGGTCGGCGGCGCGGGCCGCCTGTTCGGCATCGAGGGTGGTGAACTTCGCTCCGCTGAAGTCGTGCTCGTCCGCGAGGTTCGCCTGGAGCACCCGGACCAGGGAGTCGTCGGCGTCCTGCGCGTCCTCGACCGCCCGGTTGATCCGGGACTGCCACGCGTTGCGGGCCGTGTTCAGGGTCGCCTGGTAGTCGGGGTCGTGCCGGGCCGCGTTCCGCTCCCCCTCGGTGGGCAGCGGAATGGCCGTGACACGCCCGTCGGCATCGACCTGGAAGCCGGCCGCCGGAGCCTCCGCGGCGAGCTTCTTCAGCGCGTCCTGGGCGGCCTTGAACGTCGCGTGCGCGTCGGCGAGGACCTGGTACATGCCCTTGGCGGCCTTGGCCGCGTCCTCGAACTCCTTGGCCGTCTTGTCGACGAACGGCCGCGCCACTCCTGCGGTGACCCCGCTCCACTCGGCCTTGTCGGACTTCGCCTTCATGCCGTTGCGGGCGGCCTCGGCCATCTCGTCCAGCTTGCCGGCCATGGCCGTCCAGTCGGTGACGGCCGTCTGGAGCTTGTCCAGGGGCGCGTTCATCACGTTCTCGTACGTCAGCATGCGGGGCGCCTACTTGAGGTATCTGTCTATCGCGGACGCGGCGAAGTCTGCCCGGAGCTGCTGCTCGTCCTTGGCGTGGGAGGCGAGCGAGTAGTTCAGGCCGTTGGAGATGTTGGCACAGGCGGCCACGAGGGTCTTCACCTGGCTCTCCCAGACGCCGTTGGCCTTGAGGAGCGCCGCCCCGCTGGCGAAGGCCTCCTTCGTGAGGGCCCCGGCGGCTTCGGCGGTGGCGGTGGCGGCGTGCTTGCCGTCGGTCTGCAGGCGCGTGTGCAGCTTGTACGCCTCGGAGCCGATCGCACCGATGTGGTCCTGATTGAGGTCGAGGTCACCGCCACCGCCACCGCCGCCGGGATCGGCGGGCACCTGATTGAGGCGCATGGTGACATGGGCGGTGGCCGTGGCGCGAGCCGCCGACCATTCCTCGTCGAACGACATCGCGTGAACTCCCGAAGGCAGGGTGCAGGTCAGATCGGCCCCGGGTCAGCGGTTACGTCGTACGACGACCACGGTCACGGCTCCACCGATCAGCACGCAGGCTGCCAGACCGAGCCCGATCCAGGGAAGCGCGCTGCCGCTCTTCTTCTCCTCGGCCTGCGCCGCGGGCTTGGACGCGGCCGCGTCGGAGGCCTTGCCGTCCGCGGACGCGGAGGGCTTCTTGCCCGTGTCCGCCGCCGCGAGATCGGGCAGCGGATAGACGTCCGCCGGGCCGGGGTCGCCGGGGTTGGTAAGCGCGACGCGGGGGCGGACGATGCCGTAGCCGATGTAGTCGTTGCGCTCGACGCCGTCGGTGGGCTTCCCGGCGGTGTTCAGGAGCACGCGCAGGACCTGGTTGTTGGTCCAGTCGGGGTGGGCGGACCAGATGAGGGCGGCGGAGGCGGAGGCGAGGGCCGAGGCGTCACTGGTGCCGTGGGTCTTGCACAGCCCCGACTTGACGATGCAAGCCGCAACGATGCCCATGCCAGGCGCGGCCATGTCCACCTGGGGACCGTGCTGCGACTCGTTGGTCGGCTTACCGCTCTCGTCCACTGCCCCGACACCCACCACTCCGGGGGTAGCTGCGGGATAGAGAACGTCGTTGGTCGAATCCCCGAAGTTACCAACGGCGGCGAAGACCAGTTTCCCCTTGGACAGGGCGTACTTCACCGCTTCGGCCCGTTCCTTGTCGTCCTCCGGCTTCCCACCTATAGCCATGGAGATGTTGATGATCTTGGCATCCGAGTCCGCCGCGTAACGAATGGCCGCGACCTTGGATGGGGCCTTCGCGTCCTCCCCCAGCTCAGGCACACGGATCGGAAGAATTTTGACTCCGGGAGCGAGGCCGTAGGCCCCATCACCACTCGGGTGTTTGCCGGTGCCGGCGATCATCGCGGACATGCCGGTGCCATGACCGGCATAGTCGTTGTCCTTGTCGGCGGGGGCATCGCCAGCGGGGAAGACCGCACCGGGGAGGACCTGCCCTTCGAGCTCCGGGATGCGGTTAACACCAGTATCAATCACCGCGACGGTGACTCCCTTACCAGTGCTGATCTTCCACATCTCGTCCGCCTTCATGGCATCGAGATGCCATTGCTGCGATCGAATGGTCTCCGCATGGGCCGGGGTCGCGGCGACCCCGGCCAGCAGCAGACCCACCAGGGCCGAGGTCGCCTTGCGCATGCGCATCCCGTGCAATGTCCGTTCTGCTCAGTCGATCACCGGCGGGACAACACGACGGCTGCCCTGCCAGGTCTCTTCGTCTTCGGCCAGGTAGTCGGGGCGTTCGCCCCCCTGGTCGTTCCCTCGCTTACCCGGGGTCTGCGTGCCGGCGCCGCCCGCGTGGCCCATGGGCCTCATGCCCGCGCTGCCGCCGGCTCCATTGCGGACGAGACCCGAACCGCCCTGGGTGAACGGCTGGCCGCCCACGCCCGGGCGACCGACCGCACCGGTCTGACGCCCTCCGACGACGCCTCCCGGCTCCGAGGCCAGCCGACGTCCGCCGGAGAAGCCTCCCTGGCTGCCGCCGTGGGCGCCACCGCCACCGTGGCCCATTCCTCCGCCCCCCATGGGACGGCCTGCCTGGGCGCCTTCGCCGATGACCGTACCCCGCGGGATACCCGAGCTGGGGCCGGTGGACGTCACGGGGCGGCCGCCCATGATTCCGCTGTCACGCGGGGGCAGTCCAGGCGTGCCGAGGACCTTGCCGCCGGGAGGGGGCATGCCGGGACCGCCCAGACCCGGGTACGGGCCGATACCGGGACCAGCCAGGCCGGGCGGCTTCACACCGCCGACCGGCGGGAAGCCCATAGGCGGAAGTACGGGCCCGGGAGTGGGACTGACAGGAACTGTGGGCAGCGGAGCAGGCGTGGTCGTCACCGGAGGTGCTATCCGGTCCGGAAGCGTCGCGACACTGTCGAGGTCCACATCCACCTCACGGTCCGGAATCGACGGTACATGCACCGAGGGAACCGAGCTGTCCGGCTGTGGCGGACGACCGGTCACAGATCCGGCATCACCCGAGGACGTACCGTGCGACGAGCCTGGCGCGGTGTGCGAGAAACCATCCGAGCCGGCTCCACCGCCCGACCCTCCTCCGGGCCTCGCCATGGCTTCCATGCTGTCGCTACGCTCCGGCACGAACCGCTCAGGCGGCGGCGGGAACGTCGGGATCGGTGTCTTGTCCATCTCCGTGGACGACAGCTGGTACGACTGCGCCAGGTTCGTCATCAGCCGGACCGCCTCGCGGTGGTCCGCGTCCAGAATCGTCTGCGCCTCGGAGCGGACCTTCGCAGCGTCCGGGTCGTTGTGGTGCTCGATGGCCGCTGCGAGGTTCTTCGTCGCAGTCGCGTCGACCGCGGTCATCTTCGTGGCCTCGGTCATCGTTTGGACGACCTTGCCCATCCACTCCCCGCCCTTGGCGCTGTACTCGCCCAGGCGCAGCGTCGCGTTGCCCGCGCGGCCCACCCACAGCTGGAAGGCGTCGGCGCCTTCGCCCTCCCAGCCGGTCACGACGTGCTGCTTGAGCGCCTCGCCGATCGTCTTGATCTTCGCAGCGGCCGACGCGAGTTGGTCGGCCCGCGCCTGGACCGAGGTGGGGTCCAGCGAGGCGATCATGTCCCGCATCTGCTGGTGCGTGAACTGTTCGAAGGGTGTCGTTGCCATCAGAAGTCACTTCCCGACGTGCTGGGAGTCGGAGTCGGAGTCGGAGTCGTGGACATCGATGACTGGTTGGCTTCCTTGAGGCGGCGCTGTTCCTCCACCCACGGGTCACGGTCCTTCACGTAAGCCGCATGCGCATCCCTGGCGATGGACGCCATGCGCTGCTTGGTCTCCTCGTCCACACCGCCGTAGCCCTTGCCCGCCGTGAGGACCGCGATGCCCAGGGCCTCGATCTGCCCCGCCAGCCCCTTTGAGAGCTTCTGCAGCTCCGTGACGACCGTGTCGTACGACTTGAACAGCGCGTCGACCTCCGCGAAGCCCTTACCGAGCTTGCTCGCCGGCAGTTTGTCGTCCGCCAGCTTCTTGTGGTCCGCGTCCGAGCCGGTGAGTTCGTCCAACAGGCCGTCCACCATGCGCTTGTACTCGCTCAGCGAGTCGAACTCGATCCGCAGCGCCGCACTGGCAGCGCTGTAGGCCGCCCCCGCGATCCCGCCCACCGGACCCAGCAGCCCCAGCGTGAGGGCTGCGGCCACCTGGCTCGCCCCGTTGTCGTCTGCCACGTTGGCCTCCCCGACTCCCCGTCATCCCCGTGGTCGCGGCGTCTCCGCCGCTCCCCATCCCCGTTCGCACCCGTGTCCGCGCGTACACGTACACCGGTACCGATCACTCTAGCGACCGGTACCGACAGGCCCAAGTCCGGGGTTGCACGTGCAATGCGGGTCACACGGTCACGAGTTGGGCGTACCCACCGCCGCAGAAGGCCTGATCGGGAGGCGGTTCACCGGGCGGCCCGTGGCCGCGCGGACCGCCGAGGCCACCGCCGCCGGGGTCGTCACCACCGGGACCGCGCTCGCCGCCTTCGCGCCGAACGGGGCCACCACGTCACGCTCTTCGACCAGTTTGACGATGCGGACCGCCGGGGCGTCCAGCGCCGTCGGCAGGGCGTAGCCCGTCAGGTCCGGGTGGCGGATCAGGCCGGAGACCGTGCGGAGGTTCTCCGTCAGGGCCGCGCCCACGCCCTGGGTGACGCCCGCCTCGATACGGGCCTCCAGCTGACGGGGGTTCAGGATGCGGCCCACGTCCTGGGCCACCGCGAGTTCCACGACCCGGACCGAGCCCAGTTCGATGTCCACGTCCACCACCGCGCGGATCGCGCAGAAGGCGAGGCCCACGAAGGCGTCGCCCTGGCCGTCCGCGTCCAGGGGTTCCGTGGGGTGGGGGCGGCACTGGGCCGTCGCCCAGAGTTCCTTGCCGACCATCGCTTCCGCCACCGACATCGAGAACGCGCCGTCGTACGACGTGATGCGGCCGTCCTGGATCTGCAGGAGCTCCGTCGACATGCCCAGCTTGTGGGCCATCGGCTGGAGGAGCTGGGTGCGGACCATCTTGGCCGCCCGCTCCACCGCGCCGCCCGACACCCACGTGTGGCGGCCGTGCGCCGACGGCCCGGCCGGCGGCTGGTCGGTGTCCACCGGGGCCATGGCGACCTCGTCGACGCCCAGGACCTCCTGGACGATCTGCCGGGCCAGCGTGGCGAAGCCCTGGCCGGTGTCGACGGCCGCGCAGATGACCGTGGCCGCGCCGCCCACCACCTTCACCGTGGCCGTGGAGACCTCGTCGGTCCCCTCGGCACCGAGCATGTGGACCATGCCGACGCCGTAGCCCACCCCGCGCCGTACCGCGCCCGGCTCGCCCGCGCCCTCCGGGCCGCCGGGCAGCAGCCACTCGTCCTCCGGGGCGTCCTTGGGCAGGGCGGGCAGTTCGAAGTCGCGGACAGCGCGCAGCAGTTCCGCCACCGGGGCCGGGCAGGTCACCGTCTGGCCGGTGGGGAGCAGGTCTCCCGTCGCCAGGACGTTGCGCAGGCGCAGCTCGGCCCCGTCGATGCCGAGGGCGGCCGCGAGCTTGTCCATCTGGCCTTCGTAGGCGGCGCACACCTGCATGGCGCCCTCGCCGCGGACGTGGCCCGACGGCGGGTTGTTGGTGCGTACCGCCCAGCCCTCGACGAAGGCGTGCGGGACGACGTACGGGCCGCAGGCGAAGGCCACCGCCGCCGCCAGGGACTCGGAGGAGGAATCGGCGTAGGCGCCGGCGTCCATCAGGATCTGGGCCTCGACCTTGACCAGCCGGCCCTCCGCGTCCGCGTGGTGGCGGTAGCGCAGCAGGGTCGGGTGGCGGTGGGTGTGGCCGAGGAAGGACTCCTCGCGGGTGGCGGCCAGTTTGACCGGGCAGCCCGTGCGCAGGGCGAGCAGGCCGAGCGGGAGCTGGAAGGCGGCGTCCTCGCGGTCGGCCGTCGCGCCCGGCACGCCGGTGACGACGACGCGCACCCGGTCCGGATCCAGTCCGAAGCAGGCGGCGGCCAGGTCGCGGTCGGTGTGCGGGTCGGTGGACGCGGTGTAGAGCTCCACGCCGCCGTCGGGGCGCGGCACGGCCAGTCCGGCCTCGGCGCCGATGGGGGCGGGGTCCTGGCGGCCGATCCGGTACAGGCCCTCGACCACGACGTCGCCGGTGGCTTCCGGGTCGCCGTAGCGGAGCGGGATGTGCCGGATCAGGTTGCCGTCGGGGTGCAGGGCGGGGGCGCCGAAGGACTGCTCGGGGTCGGTGACCGGGTCGAGGAGCTCGTACTCGACCGCGATCGCGGCGGCGGCGAGCCGTGCGGTGTCGGGGTGGTCGGCGGCGACGGCGGCGATGGCCTCGCCGTGGTGGCGTACGACGTCGTGCGCGAACACCGGCCGGTCGGCGATCCGGCGGCCGTGGGTGGTGGCGCCGGGCACGTCGGCGTGGGTGACGACGGCGCGGACGCCGGGCATCTCGGCGGCGGCCGTGGTGTCGATGGAGAGGATCCGGGCGTGGGCGTGCGGGGAGCGCAGCACGGCGGCCCACAGGAGGCCCTCGGCCCACAGGTCGGCGGCGTAGGGGAAGGTGCCCTCGGTCTTGGCGCGGGTGTCCGCGGCCGGGACGGAGGCTCCGATTCCGCGCGGGACCTGTGGTTCGAAGGTCTCGGAACCGGGGGCGGCCATGGCCGTCACCGTGGTGTTGACCGTCGTGGTCGCCGTCGCCGCGTCCTGCCCGCTCACGCCGTGCCTCCGTGGTGGATGCCGCCCTCGCCGGGCGCTGCCTGGTGCGGGATGCGCGGCTCCGGTGCGCCTGCGCCGGCGCCCGGGGCCGCGGGCTCCGCGGCCGCCGCCTCGCGCTCGGCCACGACCTCGCGCACGGCGTCGACGACGCCCGCGTAGCCGGAGCAGCGGCAGAGGTTGCCGCACAGGGCCTGACGGGTCTCCAGCTCGCTGGGGGCGTGATTGCCCTCCAGCAGGTCGTGGATGGTCATGGCCATGCCGGGTACGCAGAACCCGCACTGCACCGCACCCGACCTGCACAACGCCTGCTGGACGTCCGAGAGTTCCCCGCCCGTCGCGAGACCCTCGACGGTGCGCACCTCGCTGCCCGCGGCCGTGGCGGCCGGTACCAGGCAGGAGGCGACGAGCCGGCCGTCGACCTGCACGGCGCAGGCGCCGCATTCGCCCTGCGAGCAGCCGTCCTTGGCGCCCGCGAGGCCGAGCCGCTCGCGCAGCACGTACAGGAGGGACTCGCCGATCCAGGCGCCGGTGACGGGCCGGTCGGCGCCGTTGACGCGCAGGACGTAGGAGGCCGACGGGTGCTCGTGATGGGCGACGGCCCCGGCGGTCGCGTCTTCTTCGTACGTCGCCACCTCGGCCGGGAAACCTTCGGTGGTGCCCTCGTCCGGGAGTGCGTCCGCACCATCGGCGGTGCCATCGGTCGGCGTGAGGCCGGCCGGGGGCTCCTGCGCGGCCGGCCCGTCCCCGTTCCCGGGGTCGGCGGGCTCCGCGGCGGCGGGCTCCGCCTCGTGCGCGGGCCCGTGCTCGGGCCCGTGCGCGGCCTCGGGGCCGGGCTCCGGCGCGTGGCCGAACGCGGTGAAGCCGTGGCCGTCGGTGCCGGCGGGCTGCGCCGGCTCGGCGGCCGGTGTCTGGAGACGGATCCCGCCGAAGAGATCCAGGTCGGCGGGGGCCACCGGCGGCTGCGCGGCGGCGGCCGACGCGGCCGAAGCGGCGGCCTGCTCCGCGTACCCGGCGTACTCGCCCTGCCCGGCGTACTCCCCGTGGACCGCATGCCCTGCGTGCCCCGTGTGCTCGCTCTGCCCCGCGTACTCGCCTTGTCCCGCGTGGTCCGCGGCGCGGGCGCCCTCGGCGTGCTCCGCCGCCGGGCCGTGCGCGGCTTCGATGTCGTGCGGAGCCTGGTGCACCGGCTCGCCCTCGGGCAGGGGGGTGCCCACCCCGGGCCCGCCCAGCACGCGCGGCCCACGTCCCGCGGCGCCCACTCCGGGCCCGCCGATCAGCCGTCCGGCGGCATGCGCGGTCGCGGCGGCGGCGGCCGAAGCGGCCGCGGCCTCGTCCGTGCCGGGCAGCACGCCGGCTGCGGCGCCGGCGTTTGTGTCGGCGTCCGTGTCGGGGGCCCCGGCCGGCTGCTGCGTCAGGTACGCCCACGGCGCCGGGGCGCCGCCCGGCAGCGTCGCCGGGGCCTGGCTCCAGTCGGCGTCCAGAGCGCCCGGCCGGTAGTCGTTCGACTGCTCGGGGAATTCGTTGAACTCGGGCACGGCCCACTGCCCGGTCGCCGGACCGGCCTGCTCGGGCTCCTGCGCCGCTTCCGGGAACCGCCACTCGGCCGTCTCGCTCGGATCGGTCACCGGCGGCTCCGGCTCCGCCTCGGCGAACGCCGCCGCGACCGACGCCGGGATCGGGATCGACGCCGGGATCGGGCCTCCCACCGACCCGGAGCCCGGGCCCTGACCCGCAGCACCCGCAGCACCGGCACCACCCGCCGGGCCGCCCGCCTCCGGCCACTGCACCGGAATCGTCCACGTCCCCGTGGCCGCCGGATCCGTGGTGGCCGAGCCGAGCGGCACGATCATCGGCGGCGGCACGTAGCCGTGCCCGGGCGCCGCGAGCGGCTCCCCGGTGCCGAGCGCGTCCAGCATGTCCTGCGGCAGTTTCACGAAGGCCGTGGCGTCCGAGTCGTACTCGCCGCCCTGCGGGACCGGTTCCCAGCCCCAGCCCGTCGTGCCGTTCCCCTGGGTCACGTTCTCGTTCTCGTTCTCGCTCATGAGGTCAGCGCCCTCCCCAGGGCCCTGCGCGCCAGCACGGCCACCGTCCGCCGCAGATGCAGTACTCCGGGAGCCACCGGCTCGCCCTGGTCGGGCACGCACGCGGCCGCGACGTACTCGCCGAAGGCCTCCAGCGCCTCGGGGGCCAGGGTCCGCCCGCCGTCCCAGTCGATCAGCGAGGCCACCCACTGCTCGGCCTCCAGCGGCCGCAGCGGCATCGGGGCGACCGCGCCGATGGCGCAGCGCACGCCCCGGCGCGCGGGATCCAGGACGAGCCCCACGGACGCCACGGCACGCCCCGGGCCGGTACGGCCCGTGGCCTTCAGGAACACCTGCGGTGCGTGCAGCAGCGGCACCCGCACGAAGCCGATCAGTTCACCGGGCCGCAGCATCTCCCGCCCGGCCAGCAGGTACGACACTGGGATCTCCCGCTGCCCGCCCGGGCCCACGATGACGAGTACGGCCTCCAGCGCGGCCAGCACGGGCAGTGCGTCACCCGTGGGCGCGGCGGTGGCGATGTTGCCGCCGAGGGTGCCCGCGTTGCGGATCTGCGGGGGGCCGGCGGCCCGGGCCGCGGCCGCGAGCCGGGGGATCAGAGCGGCGAAATCCGGCCGTCCCATCCGGGCGTGCGTGAGGCCCGCACCGAGCAGCGCGTGGCCGTCCTGGTACTGCCAGCCGCGGATCTCGTTGATCCGGCCCAGGCCCACCAGTGCGGCGGGCCGCAGCAGCCCGGCGTTGACGGCGGCCATCAGGTCGGTGCCGCCCGCGACCGGCACGGCGGCGGGCATGGCGGTGAGCGCCGCCACGGCCTCGTCGAGCGAGGCCGGCAGCGTCACGGACTGCGCCGCCTGCGGGCCCTGCGGCCCCTGAGGTGAATCCAGTGCGTGCGGTGCGTGCGTGGTCAACCCAGCTGCCCCTTCCCGATGTCCCGGTTCCGGCGCTCACGCCTGTTCCGCCGTACGGTACGTCCTCACCGCCGGGACGTGGCAACTCTGGCACATCTTCCGGGCCGCCCGGCGCGAGGGTCTGCCCGCTGCGGCCCGCCCCGGGCGCGGTGCCCCGTACGGGGCGTACGGCCCTGTCGCACCGCCTTCGGCGACCCTTCTCCCTGATTGCCCGATTTTCCCCGTCTATGGGGAAATTGAGGCAGAGTTCCACTCCCGTTCCCTTTCGGTTCGGGTCGGCGCCGCCCTCCACTTGTCACACGTTCGGGGGCGCGCCCTCGATCGGACGCCCGAGCACGCCGGGCCTCCGCTGCCGCGGCAACGGCCCGCCCGGCGGCCGGTAATCGACCCCCTGCGCGGCCAACCGCGCGTAGTGCGCGGCCATCCGCCCCTCGAACCACGCGAAGTCGCGCTCCTCGGGTGCCGGCTGCCGTGACCACACCACCTCGGCGAAGGCCACCAGCCTCGGGAACACCTGGTAGTCGACCCTGCCCTGGTTCTCCATCACCTCGGTCCACACGTTGGCCTGCGCGCCCAGCACCCGGGCGGCGGCCTCCGGCGACAGCGTCGGCGGCACCGGCTCGAAGCGGTAGACGTCCTCCAGCGAGCGCACGTACCCGATGGGCATCGGCTCGTCCGCGCCGCCCGCCTGCCGGTGATCCAGGTACACCTGCTGCTCGGGGCACATGACCACGTCGTGCCCGGCCTCGGCGGCGGCGATCCCGCCCGCGTAGCCGCGCCACGAGGACACGGCGGCGCCGACCGCGAGCCCGCCCTCCAGGATCTCGTCCCAGCCGATCAGCCGCCGCCCGCGCGCGGCGAGCCAGCCGTCGAAGTGCCGGACGAACCAGGACTGCAGACCGTCCTCCCCGTCCACGCCCAGCTCCCGGATCCGCTCCTGGGCGACCGCGGAGGCCCTCCACTGCGCCTTGGGGCACTCGTCCCCGCCCACGTGCACGAAGGGTGAGACCTCGGCCGGGAACAGCTCCAGCAGCTCCTCGAAGACCCCTTCGTAGAAGCGCAGCACGGCTTCGGTGGGCGCGAGCACGTTCTCGGTGATCCCCCAGTCCTCCCAGACCCCGAGCGCGGAGGTGTCGACGACGTCGGTGTTGCCCAGCTCCGGGTACGCGGCGATCGCGGCCTGCGAATGCCCCGGTACGTCGATCTCCGGGACCACCCGGACGTGCCGCTCGGCGGCGTACGCGACGATCTCGCGGATGTCGTCCTGCGTGTAGAAGCCGCCGTGCGGGGTCTCGTTCCACAGCGGCGAGGCCCGGTGGCCCCACCGGCTGCGCGGGCGCCAGCCGCCGACCTCGGTCAGCCTCGGGTAGCGCTCGATCTCGATCCGCCAGCCCTGGTCGTCGGTCAGGTGCAGGTGCAGCACGTTGAGCTTGTGCGCGGCGAGCAGGTCGATGTAGCGCAGCACGCCGTCCTTGGGCATGAAGTGCCGGGCCACGTCCAGCATCATCCCGCGCCAGCCGAACCGCGGGCCGTCCACGACGGAGGCGTACGGCAGGCTCCACTTGCGGCCGGGCAGCGGCGCCCTGCGGTACGCGTCGGGCCCCAGCAGCTGACGCAGCGTCTGGGCGCCCCAGAACAGCCCGGCCGCCGTCGCGCCCGTCAGCTCCGCCCCGTCCGGGCCGATCTCGATGCGGTACGCCTCCGGGCCGAGCTCCCCGGCGACGTCCGGGTCGACGCGCAGCCGCAGCTCGGCGGTGACGCCGGCCCCGGCGGCGGGCAGCTCCCAGCCGGTGGCCGCGCCCAGTTCGCGCCGCAGCCAGCGCGCGACCGCCGCGGCTCCCGGCCCGGCGTCCAGGACCGGCTCGGGCCCGAACGCGAAGCGGCGCCCTCCTTCGTCGGGAACGGCGACCCGGGGTGCGGGGATCAGGTCCATGCGTCAGCCCTTCACGGCGGCGTGCGCGTGTTGCGTCCTGCGCAACGCTCGTTCCGCAGGGCGCTCGTCGCGCCGACCCTAACGCGCCCCACGGGCACGGCAAAGACCCCCGGGCGCACTGTGGCGCACCGGGGGTCTCGGTCGGTCTCGGTCCCGCGGAAGACGGAGGGCCGGGGGTGGACTACTTGTCCTTGCCGCCCTTGTCCTTGTCCCCGCCGGGGCCCATGGACTCGTAGATCTCCTTGCACATGGGGCAGACCGGGTACTTCTTCGGGTCCCGGCCCGGTACCCAGACCTTGCCGCAGAGCGCGACGACGGGGGTCCCGTCGAGCGCGCTCGCCATGATCTTGTCCTTCTGGACGTAGTGGGCGAAGCGCTCGTGGTCGCCGTCACCGTGCGACACCTGCGGCGTCGGCTCTACGAGGGTCCCCGTGCCAGTCCCGCGCTCGGGCTCAAGAGTGCTCATGGAACCCAGGGTACTTAACCCCGCGCCCGTCAGTTGAGCGACGGGTCGTCCGGATAGGTGGCGACCATCGCGAGGTCGCTGCGCTGGCGGCGCAGCACCGCCCGCCACAGCCGCTCCGGATCCGGGAAGGACACGTCCCCGGGCTCCGACTCCACCACGTACCAGGCGCCCTCGCTGAGCTCCGCCTCCAGCTGGCCCGGGCCCCAGCCTGAGTAGCCGGCGAAGATCCGCAGGCCGCCCAGGGCCGCGGCCAGCAGCTCCGGCGGCGTCTCCAGGTCGACCAGTCCGATCGCCCCGTACACGCGGCGCCAGCCGAGCGGACCCTCCTCGCCCGGGATCACCGCCACGCCCAGGGCCGAGTCCATGGCCACCGGCCCGCCCTGGAAGACCACCCCGGGGTCGCCCGCCAGGGGCGCCCAGGGCAGCAGGACGTCGCCGACGCCCACGGGAGTCGGCCTGTTCAGGACCACGCCGAGGGAGCCCTGCTCGTCGTGGTCGAGCAGCAGCACGACCGCGCGGTCGAAGTTCGGGTCCGCGAGGGCGGGGGTGGCCACGAGCAGCCGCCCTGTGAGGGAGGACACCTCGGTCATGCCGCCATGATCCCGCACATCGGCCGATTCCGGGGAGCGGGCGGGAAGATCGGATCGATCGCAGCTCAGGGCGCACGGCAGCAGCGAGGAGCGCGCACGGACGGCGTAGGCGGAACGCAACACTCCGCCATGTGGTGGATACGGAGGGTGTTGTGCCGAATTCATGACAGTCCTACGGCCACGTCGGCCTTACGAACAAGGGGGTGGTGGCCCTTACCCTTTTCCCTGGCCCCCTGCCCACCCCTCTCCGGAACGCGAGATTCATGACCGGCATCAGTGACGATGTACTGCTTGTCCACGGCGGTACCCCGCTCGAGGGCGAGATCCGTGTCCGTGGTGCGAAGAACCTCGTGCCCAAGGCCATGGTCGCCGCTCTGCTCGGCAGCGAACCCAGCCGGCTGCGCAACGTTCCCGACATCCGCGACGTGCGCGTCGTCCGCGGGCTGCTCCAGCTGCACGGGGTGACGGTCCGTCCCGGCGAGGAGCCGGGCGAGCTCGTGCTCGACCCCACCCACGTCGAGAGCGCGAACGTCGCGGACATCGACGCCCACGCGGGCTCCTCGCGCATCCCGATCCTGTTCTGCGGCCCCCTGCTGCACCGGCTCGGCCACGCCTTCATCCCGGGCCTGGGCGGCTGCGACATCGGCGGTCGGCCGATCGACTTCCACTTCGACGTGCTCCGCCAGTTCGGCGCGACCATCGAGAAGCGCGAGGGCGGCCAGTACCTGGAAGCCCCGCAGCGCCTGCGCGGCTGCAAGATCCGCCTCCCCTACCCGTCGGTCGGCTCGACCGAGCAGGTGCTGCTGACGGCCGTCCTGGCCGAGGGCGTCACCGAGCTCAGCAACGCCGCGGTGGAGCCGGAGATCGAAGACCTCATCTGCGTCCTGCAGAAGATGGGCGCGATCATCTCCGTCGACACCGACCGGACCATCCGGATCACGGGCGTCGACCGCCTCGGCGGCTACAACCACAAGGCCCTCCCGGACCGCCTGGAAGCCGCCTCCTGGGCTTCCGCGGCGCTCGCCACCGGCGGCAACATCTACGTGCGCGGCGCCCAGCAGCGCTCGATGATGACGTTCCTGAACACCTTCCGCCGCGTCGGCGGGGCGTTCGAGATCGACGACGACGGCATCCGCTTCTGGCACCCGGGCGGCCCGCTCAACGCCATCGCGCTGGAGACGGACGTCCACCCCGGCTTCCAGACCGACTGGCAGCAGCCGCTCGTCGTGGCCCTGACGCAGGCCTCCGGCCTGTCGATCGTCCACGAGACGGTCTACGAGTCCCGGCTCGGCTTCACCTCGGCGCTCAACCAGATGGGTGCTCACATCCAGCTGTACCGCGAGTGCCTGGGCGGCAGCGCCTGCCGCTTCGGCCAGCGCAACTTCCTGCACTCGGCGGTCGTCTCCGGCCCCACCAAGCTGCAGGGCGCCGACCTGGTCATCCCCGACCTGCGCGGCGGGTTCTCGTACCTGATCGCGGCCCTGGCCGCCGAGGGCACCTCGCGGGTCCACGGCATCGACCTGATCAACCGCGGCTACGAGAACTTCATGGAGAAGCTCGTGGAACTCGGCGCGAAGGTCGAGCTCCCGGGCGGCGACCTCGCCTGAGCCGTACCCGGACGCCCGGACTCCCGGACGTACGCAGAAAGCCCCCCGGGCCCGCACAGGGCCCGGGGGGCTTTTCCGTGCCCCGGCCGAGGCCCGGCCCGCCGCCCGACCGGATGCCCCACCCCATGCCGGCCAGGGCCCGCACCGGCCCGCACCGGCCCGTACGGAGCCTCACGGAGCCGTACGGAGCCGCACCGCGGCCCGGCGGGACGTGCCGGTGGCATACCTGGGCCCCGCCAGGCCCCTGACGGGCCCTCACAGGGCCTGCCAGGCCCGCCGGGCGGCCCGGGGCGGTCCCGCGCCCGTCGGGGCCCACCGGCCCGCGTCCGGCCCCGGACATGCCGAAGGGCGGCCACCCCGCCCGGGGGTGACCGCCCATCGTCGTTCTGCGTACTACTGCCGTTCCAAAGGCCTGTGCGGCCCTCGGCGCCGGGGCAGGACCTACTTGCCCTTGGCGGCTTCCTTGAGCTTGGAGCCCGCGGAGACCTTCACGCTGTAGCCGGCCGGGATCTGGATGGGGTCGCCGGTCTGCGGGTTGCGCGCGGTGCGAGCGGCACGGTGGGTGCGCTCGAAGGTCAGGAAGCCGGGGATGGTGACCTTCTCGTCGCCCTTGGCGACAATCTCGCCGACGGTCTCGGCGAGCGCGGCCAGAACGGCGTCGGCGTCCTTGCGGGTCACCTCGGCGCGCTCGGACAGAGCGGCCACCAGCTCACTGCGGTTCATGTTGTACTCCCGTGTTCAACTTGCCTTAGAGGCGTGAGATCGAAGCCGATGCTGCCAGGGCCCTAGGACAGTCCCCGGACCCGGGTCTGAACGTCAGACCCTCTCGCCCGGTTACGCATCCTGCCCCCACCAGCGGCGGGAAAGCCAATCCGGCACCCGTCGGGGTCACACGAAAAGCGCCACAGTCACGCCGCGGTGACGCTCCGTCCACGTCTTCGCTCACGCGCCGCCGCGGACCGCGGACCTCGCGGGCATCCCCGCAAACCCTAGAGGCGGCCCGTCGGGCCCGCATCTCGCGACGCGCCGGTATCGGACCGCCGTGAGGGCCGTCACAGCAGGGCTCAGGCTCCCGAGGCAGCCTTGCGGACGGCGCCCGCGACCGCACCCGCGACCTTGTCGTTGAACACCGACGGGATGATGTAGTTCGCGTTCAGCTCGTCCTCGCCCACGACGTCCGCCAGCGCGCTCGCGGCGGCCAGCATCATCTCCGTGTTCACGGTGCGGGACTGAGCGTCCAGCAGACCGCGGAAGACGCCCGGGAAGACCAGCACGTTGTTGATCTGGTTCGGGAAGTCGGAGCGGCCGGTGGCCACGACGGCGGCGGTCTGGCGGGCGACGGCCGGGTCCACCTCGGGGTCCGGGTTCGCGAGCGCGAACACGATCGCGCCTTCCGCCATGGCGGCGACGTCCTCGCCGGACAGCACGTTCGGGGCCGAGACGCCGATGAACACGTCGGCGCCGACCACGGCCTCCTTCAGCGTGCCCGTGTAGCCCTCGGGGTTGGTGTTGTCGGCGATCCAGCGCAGCGGGGAGTCCGCGGCCGCGTCGACGAGGTCGGGGCGGTCCGCGTGCACGACGCCGTGGATGTCGGCGCTCACCGCGTTCTTGACGCCCGCCGCGAGGAGCAGCTTGAGGATGGCCGTACCGGCCGCGCCGGCGCCCGACATGACGACCTTGACATCGCCAACTGCCTTACCCACCACGCGCAGTGCGTTGGTGAGCGCCGCGAGCACGACGATCGCGGTGCCGTGCTGGTCGTCGTGGAAGACGGGGATGTCGAGGGCCTCGCGCAGCCGGGCCTCGATCTCGAAGCAGCGCGGCGCGGAGATGTCCTCGAGATTGATGCCGGCGAAGCCGGGGGCGATGGCCTTGACGACGGCCACGATCTCGTCGGGGTCCTGGGTGTCCAGGCAGATCGGCCAGGCGTCGATGTCGGCGAAGCGCTTGAAGAGGGCCGCCTTGCCCTCCATGACCGGCATGGCGGCCATCGGGCCGATGTTGCCCAGGCCCAGCACGGCGGAGCCGTCCGTCACGACTGCGACGGTGTTGCGCTTGATGGTGAGGCGGCGCGCGTCCTCGGGGTTCTCGGCGATCGCCATGCACACGCGGGCCACGCCCGGGGTGTAGATCATGGAGAGGTCGTCACGGTTGCGGATGGGGTGCTTGGACGCCATCTCGATCTTGCCGCCGAGGTGCATCAGGAAGGTGCGGTCGGAGACCTTGCCGAGGCTGACGCCCTCGATGCCGCGCAGCTTCTCGACGATCTCGTCCGCGTGCGCGGTGGAGGTCGCGGCGATGGTGACGTCGATCCGGAGCTTCTCGTGGCCGGATGCGGTCACGTCGAGGCCGGTGACCGATCCGCCGGAGGACTCCACGGCGGTGGTGAGCTGGGAGACCGCGGTTCCGCTCGCGGGCACTTCCAGACGGACCGTCATCGAATACGAGACGCTGGGCGCCGTTGCCATGGCCGTGTTCCTCTTCTGTCCCTGGTTCGCTGTAACACACAGAGCCCCGCTGCACAGCAGGTGCGGCAGGACCTGTTGTCCGATCGTCCCACCTACCAGCCAGTACAAGGTAACCAGCTACAAAATTCGGAAAGACTCTTCCACCATACGAGATACCAAGAGGGTTCGGAATGGTGGGGTCATACGAAACAGGTCCGCGCCCCCCACTGGTGGGGGACGCGGACCTGGTGATTCATACGTTGACGACACCGACCCGCCATGCTCGCCTCGCGGCAAGTGGTCGCTCTGAGCGACGAAGGTTGGGCCCGGGGGCTTGGATCGAGTCGGTGCCGTACCCAGGCTAACAAAGGATCGCCGAAAGTGATCCCCCTGCTCACGCTCGTATCCGAGCGCCACGCTCCCGGCCGCCGACCATCCGGCCGTACGGGGCCCTGAGCGGGCCGGGACCCCGGCGATGAACCGCCACCGCCGGGCCGGGCCCGGCAAGATCCGGAAGAGACGGCCTAGGGGAGCAGCAGCTCCGGGACCCCGTCCGCGCCGGGCTTGTCCCGGTCGGCCGAGACCACCGTCAGCTGCTGCGTCGCGCGCGTCAGCGCCACGTACAGCACCCGCAGGCCCGCCGGGGACTCGTCAGCGATCTCCGCCGGGGAGACGACCACCGTGGCGTCGTACTCCAGGCCCTTGGCCTCCAGGCTGCCCAGCGCCACCGCCCGCTCGCCGAGGTCCGCGAGCCAGCCCGCGGCCTCCGCGCGCCGGTCCATCGCCACGACCACGCCGACCGTGCCGTCCACCTGCTCCAGCAGCCGGCGGGTCTCCTCCCGGACCGCGGTGCCCAGATCGCCGTCGGCGGCCGTGAAGCGGGGCTCCAGGCCCGTGGAGCGCACCGCGGACGGAGGCTCCATGCCGGGCATCGCCAGGCGCAGCACCCGGGAGGCGACCTCGGCGACCTCGGCCGGGTTGCGGTAGTTGACCGTCAGGGTGAACCGCCGGCGCGGGCGGGAGCCCAGGGCCTCGTCGCGGGCCGCGGCGGCCTCCTCCGGATCCGTCCAGGAGGACTGCGCCGGGTCGCCGACCACCGTCCAGGTGCCGTGCCGGCCGCGGCGGCCCACCATCCGCCACTGCATCGGCGTCAGGTCCTGGGCCTCGTCCACGATGACGTGCGCGTACTCGGTGCGCTCCGCCGCGAGCCGTTCGGCCCGCTCCCACTGGGTCTCCTC
Organism: Streptomyces xanthophaeus; assembly: GCF_030440515.1. Taxonomy (GTDB): domain Bacteria; phylum Actinomycetota; class Actinomycetes; order Streptomycetales; family Streptomycetaceae; genus Streptomyces; species Streptomyces kutzneri. Next base: position 5,092,357 of record NZ_CP076543.1, on the reverse strand, counting down.
GCGGGTCGGCATCAGCTCCTCCAGCCCGCTGAGCTGGTCGAGCGGGTCCATCTCCCGTCTGCGCCTGGGCCGCGCGGGGGCGCCCAGCAGCAGCTGGAGCTCGTCCAGCAGCGCCACGTCGTGCACCGACAGGGGGCCCTTGCCGTCCGGGCCCACCCGGCGCAGCGAGCGGGCCAGCTGGCGGCTCTCGCGCGGGTTGAGGTCGCGGCGCGACCAGCGGCCGAGGTGGCGCTCGTCGGCGAGCGCGGCGAGCACCGCCCGCGGGGTCAGCTCGGGCCACCAGGCGTCGAGGAAACCGATGAAGGCGTCCTCGGTGGAGATGTCCTCGTCGAAGGCGGAGCGCAGTTCGGCGGCCAGTTCCGGGTCGCTGTGCCGGCCGGCGCCGCCGGACTTCGCGTAGAGGGCGTCGAGCAGCAGCTTGCGGGCACGCGGGCGCAGCAGGTTGACCGGGGCGGTGCCGCTGAGCACGTTCTGCCGGATCCGGTTCAGCTCGTCGGCCTCCAGCTCCTGGCGGCGGCCGAAGGCCACCACGCGCAGCCGGTCGGGGGCGCCGCCGAGCTCCAGTGCGCCGCGTACGGCCTTGCGGAGCACCTTGAGCATCCGGGAGGAGCCCTTGATGCGGGCCACGGCCGGGGAGTCGTAGGTGGTGGCCTCCGCGCCGTCGACGAGCGAGCCGAGAGCCCGGATGGCCACCTGGCCCTCCTCGCCGAGCGAGGGCAGCACGCCCTCGGTGTACGCGACGAGCAGCGGGGTCGGCGAGACGATCAGGATGCCGCCGGAGTAGCGGCGCCGGTCCTGGTAGAGCAGGTAGGCGGCGCGGTGCAGGGCGACGGCGGTCTTGCCGGTGCCGGGACCGCCCGCGACCTCGGCGACGGAGGCGGCGGGGGCCCGGATGACCAGGTCCTGCTCGGCCTGGATGGAGGAGACGATGTCACGCATCGAGTGCGTACGGGCCCGCCCGAGGGCGGCCATCAGGGCGCCGTCGCCGATGGCGGGGAGCTCCCTGCCGTCGAGGAAGGCGGTGACCTCGGGACGCATCAGGTCGTCCTCGACGCCCAGCACCTTGCGGCCCTTGGAACGGATGACGCGGCGGCGCACGACCCGGCCGGGCTCCTTGGGCGTGGAGCGGTAGAACGGCGCGGCGGCCGGCGCACGCCAGTCGATGACGAGCGGCGCGTAGTCGGAGTCCAGGACCCCGATGCGGCCGATGTGCAGCGTCTCGGCGATGTCGGCGGTGAGGTCCTCGCGGATCGCGTCGTCGGCGGGCTCGACGGAGGTGTACGCGCCGTCGGCGCCGCGCTCCCCGTCCTTGCCGAGCACCAGGTCGATGCGGCCGAAGAGGAAGTCCTCGAACTCGTTGTTCAGCCGGTTCAGGTGGATACCCGCCCGGAAGACCTGCGCGTCGCGCTCGGCGAGCGCGCCGGGCGTGCCCACCTGGCCGCGCTTGGCGGCGTCGTTCATGAGGAACTCGGCCTCGTGGATCTTCTCCTCAAGGCGTCGGTACACCTGGTCGAGATGCGTCTGCTCGACCGCGATCTCCCGATCGCGGACGGAATCCGCCGTGCTGTCGACAGCGGCATTCTGCGCGGCCACCAAGGCCCCCTTCTGACGTGCATGGGCGACCGTCAAAGGTACGCGAATCGGCCCCCTGTCCGCACGCCCGTTCCGGAACCGGTCTCGCAGGGTGGTACGCCCCTCACCGGGACCCTTGCCCCGCCCCGGCCGCCAGGGCCCGGCGGCGGTGCCGGGCCACGCGCTCCCGGTTCCCGCAGCGCTCGCTGGAGCACCAGCGGCGGCGGTGGCCCCGGGAGGTGTCCAGGTAGACGTGGGTGCAGCCGTCGCCCGCGCAGGCCCGCAGCAGCGCCCGGTCGCCGGGGTCGGTCAGCAGCTCGACGGCGTCCCGGGCGACGGCCGCGAGCAGCGCACCGCACTCCACGCCGCCGCACAACTCCCGTACGAGGTGGCCCTCCTGGTCCCGTACGGCGCACAGTCCCGGGGGTGGTCCGGCTGCCAGCGCGTTGACCCGGGCGAGGGCGTGCTCGTCCGTGTCGGTGCCGAGCAGTTCCGCCCGTACGAGGGTTTCCACGTCGGCGCGCAGGGACCGGAAGGCCGCTGCCCAGTCGGGCCCCACCCGGACGAGCGGCGTCCGGTCGGGTACCAGGCCGGCGCCGGCGAGCCACAGCCGCAGCTCGTCACCGTCCGGGATCCCCTCGTGGGGGGCGAAGGTTGCCACCAGGTCCAGACAGACCCGCCCGGAATCGAACCGCATGCCGTCAGCCTCCCGTCGTGGGGGTGCCGTACCAGATTGCCGCCCGGCGGGTCACAGCGGAAGCCCCCGAACCGGTGGGTCCGCCCTCCCGCTCGCGCGCATCCAGCCTCGCCGGCGTTTGAGGCGCGGGGTCTGGGGCGGAGCCCCAGGAAACCCGGCTCCGCCGGGCACCGGGCTCCGCCCGGACCCTCCCCCAGCTACCGCTGGGAGGTGCCCCCTCCTCAAACGCCGGCGAGGCTGGATCGGCCCGGCGAGGCTGAGGATTGCCGGAGCAGCCGCAAGGGGCCCGGCGAAGCAGGCTGGCCGGGCCGCAGACGGCGCACGGGGCTAGCCGGTCGGAGGGTTGTCGTGCAGGAGGCGTTGGAAGAGGCGGTGGTCGCGCCAGGCGCCGTCGATGTGGAGGTAGCGCGGCGCGAGGCCGAACCGCTCGAAGCCCGCCTTCGTCAGCACCCGCTGCGAGGCCAGGTTGTCGACCAGCGTGCCCGCCTCCACCCGGTGCAGGCCCAGCTCGTCGCGCGCGACCCGGCAGACCTCCTCCACGGCCGCGGTGGCCAGGCCCTTGCCGTGCCAGGCCCGGTCGACCCAGTAGCCCAGACCGCCGCTGCACAGCGGCCCGTACGCGATCGAGCCGAGGTTGATCGCGCCGACGGGCGCACCCGTGGCCGTCTCGACGAACACGTACGGGACGATGCGCCCCGCGTCCCGCTCCGCGAGCACGCCTTCGAGCCGCTCCCGCTGGCCGTCCTCCGTGTAGAAGGCGTCCGGCCGGACCGGCTCGTAGCGCGCCATGAAGGCCCGGTTCCGTGCGAACGCCTCGGCCAGCCCGGCGGCGTCGCCGAGCGCGGCGCCCCTCATCTCCACCCCGTCAATGATCATCCCGGCACGCTAGCCGAGGACGCCCCTGGCCGTCACCGAACCGGCCGGGAGTTCCCCGTACTTGGCCTCCCCGCCCGCGTCCAGCGACAGCCGGTACCCCCGTTTGACCACCGTCTGGATCAGGTTCGGGACCCCGAGGGCCACCCGGAGGCGGGCCATCGCCGTCTCCACCGCGTGCTCGTCCCGCCCCGCGCCCGGCAGTGCCCGCAGCAGTTCCGCGCGGGGCACCACCCAGCCCGGGCGCCGGGCCAGCGCCCGCAGCAGGGCCATTCCGGCGGGCGGTACGGGCCGCAGGTGCGCGTCCACCAGGACCGCGTGCCCCCGGATCTCCACCCGGTGCCCGGCCACCGGCAGCACCCGGGCCCGGCCGGGCAGCTCCTGGCAGAGCAACTGCACCAGCGGCCCCAGCCGGAACCGTTCCGGCTGCACCGTGTCCACCCCGTGCGCCTGCAGCGGCAGCGCGGTCACCGGCCCGACGCACGCCGACAGCAGCCTGCCGCGCAGCGCGTCCAGCACGGCCTCCTGCAGCCCCCGCTCCTCGGCCCGGGACAGCAGCGAGGCCGCCGCCGGGGCCGAGGTGAAGCTGACGGCGTCCACCCCGCCGCCGATCATCGCGTCCAGCAGCCGGTCCAGCGGCGCGAGGTCCTCCGGCGCCATCCACCGGTACACCGGGACCACCACCACCTCGGCCCCGCCGGCCCGCAGCGCCTCGACGAAGCCGGGCAGCGGCTCTCCGTGCAGCTGGAGTGCGATCCGCCGGCCGCCCACCCCGTCCGCCAGCAGCCGTTGCAATACCTCGGCGAGCGATTCCGAGTCCGGGGACCAGGTCTCCACGAGCCCGGCGGCCCGGATGGCGCCCTTCACCTTCGGCCCGCGCGCCAGCAGTTCGGCGGCCCGCAGCCGCTCCAGCAGTTCCTCGCCGACGCCCCACCCGTCGGCCGCCTCGATCCACCCCCGGAAGCCGATGGCGGTGGTGGCCACGACCACGTCCGGCGCGCAGCCGATCAGTTCCTTCGTCGCGGCCAGCAGCTCGCTGTCGTCGGCGAGCGGCACGATCCGCAGCGCCGGCGCGTGCAGCACCTGCGCCCCGCGACGGCGCAGCAGCGCGATGAGCTCGTCCGCGCGCCGGGCGGCCGTGACCCCGACGGTGAAGCCCGCGAGCGGGCCGGTGTTCGTGTCGTCCATCGTGACCTGCCTAGTGACGCATGTGGGGGCGGTACGGGTGGACCGAGTCTGCCCACACGTCGTGTCGGACTCGGTTCACCCGTATTTCGCCCCGGTTACACCGACGTGAGCTGCGGTTTCGTCTCGACCCCGACCGTGTGGATCACCGGGGCCACCGGGCGGCGAAGGTATACCGCCCAGGTGACCGCGCAGCACAGGGCGTAGAAGCCGAGGAAGGTGACGAAGGCCGCCGTCCCGGAGCCGGAGGTGCGGAACGCCTCCCGGAAGACCAGGTTGATGCCGAGTCCGCCGAGTGCGCCGACCGCTCCGATGAGGCCCATCGAGGCGCCGGAGAGCCGCCGCCCGTACGCGGCCGCGCTCTCGCCGCTCATGCCGCGCGCCAGTGCCTTCGCCTGGAAGATGCCCGGGATCATCTTGTACGTCGATCCGTTGCCGAGCCCGCTCAGGACGAACAGGGCCACGAAGCCGACGAGGAAGACCGGCAGCGAGGACCGCTGCGAGGCGAACACCACGACTGCGGTGGCCGCCGCCATCGCGACGAACGTCCCCAGGGTGATCCGCGCCCCGCCGAACCGGTCCGCGAGCGCCCCGCCCACCGGCCGGATCAGCGATCCGAGCAGCGGTCCCATGAAGGTCAGCGAGGCGGCCTGGAGCGGGGTGCGGCCGAACTGGGTCTGCAGCACCAGGCCGAAGGCGAAGCTGTAGCCGATGAACGACCCGAACGTGCCGATGTAGAGGAACGCCATGATCCAGGTGTGCGCGTCCTTCAGTGCCTCGCGGACCGCGCCGGTGTCGTTGCGCACGGGCGCCAGGTTGTCCATGCGTACGGCCGCCAGGACCGCCGCGATGACGATCAGCGGGAGGTAGGCGGCGAGCAGGTACCGCGGGTGCGCGGCCCCGGCGGTGGCGATGACCAGCAGCCCGGCGAGCTGCACCACGGGCACGCCGATGTTGCCGCCGCCGGCGTTCAGGCCGAGCGCCCAGCCCTTCTTGCGCAGCGGGAAGAAGGCGTTGATGTTGGTCATGGAGGAGGCGAAGTTGCCGCCTCCGACGCCGGTGAGGGCCGCGACGACCAGGAAGGTCCCGTAGGAGGTCCCGGGCTCCATCACCACGATCGCGGCGACCGTCGGCGCGAGCAGCAGCAGCGCGCTGACGACGGTCCAGTTGCGGCCGCCGAAGCGGGCCACGGCGAAGGTGTACGGCACCCGTACGAGCGCGCCCACGCAGGTCGCGGTGGCGATCAGGAAGAACTTCCCGGCCGGGTCGATCCCGTACGCCGGTCCCATGAAGAGGACCATCACGGACCAGAGCGACCAGATGGAGAACCCGATGTGCTCGGAGAACACGGAGTAGACGAGGTTGCGGCGGGCGGTCCGTTCCCCGGTCTCCTTCCAGAAGGTCTCGTCCTCGGGATCCCACTGCTCGATCCAGCGGCCCCCCTTGCGCGGTGCGGTCGTACCGGTCATCACACGCCTCCACAGCTCTCGCGTCCGTGGCACGACCGTAGGAACGGCGCGTTTCGGCCCCGGTCACCGCCTGATGACCGCCGGGAAACCTTGCTCTCACCCGCCGCCGGGGGCACCTGTGAGCGCGGCCGGGCGCCAGCTCGTCGGGGGCACTTCCAGCCAGCCGCGTTCGCCGCCGAGACCGGCCACGGCCCGGTGCAGGGCTTCGAGTCCGGGGTGGCCGAAACCCTTGCGCCACACCATGGACAGCGGGGACAGCGGTACGGGGTCGACCAGCGGCCGTTTCACGGAGCCGGGCATGTCGACGAAGTCGACGGTCACCAGCACCGGATTGCCGGTCTTGGCCATGACCCGGCCGAACTCGTCCTTGCCGATGGCGACCGGGGCGGGCGGCGCCATCAGGATCCCGCGTCCGGCGAACAGCTCGCGGGCGAGCCCCGTCCACTCCAGGGTGCGCGGGTTCCCGGCGCCCGCGTACACGGTCTCCCCGGCCAGCGCGTCCAGCGGTACGGCCGCCCGCCCGGCCAGCGGGTGCCCCTCGGGCAGCAGCACGGCGAGCGGCTCGTAGCGCACGGGCCGGTGCGCGAGACGCGAGCGCCACACCGGGTCCAGCCCGTCGGCGTACCCGAAGGAGACGTCGAGACGGCCGGCGGCGATCTCGGCGGCGGCATGGGTCAGGCCGCTCTCCCAGCGGGCCATCAGCTCGCAGTCCGGGGCCAGCTCCCGGGCCCGTTCCAGCACGGTGCGCGCGGTGCTCGGCCCGTCGGTGTTGAGGTCGACGAGCAGCGGCCGGGGTGCGGAGAAGGCGGCGGCGACGGCCTCGTGCGCGGCGAGCACCCGCCGGGCCAGCGGCAGCAGCCGCTCCCCGTCGGGGGTCGGCTCGACGGCGCGGGTCGTGCGGACGAACAGCGTGGTGCCGAGGGCCTCTTCGAGCCGCCGTACGTCCCGGCTCAGCGCCTGCTGGGCGACGTACAGCCGGGCGGCGGCGCGGGTGAAGTGCAACTCCTCGGCCACGGCGACGAACCCGCGCAGCAGCCGGGGATCCACATCACGGGGCGTCATCCCCGGAGACTAACAACAGATCGGCGTGAATGGCTGCCGGACAGGTGTTGGACGGTTCGCCCGGTCCCGGCCGAGGGTGGTGGTCATGCCCCTCATGGCCGTCACCGGCAGCACCCTCGTCCTGGCCGCCCCGCCCACCTCGCCCGCCTCGCCCGCCTCGCCCGCCCGTACTCCCGCGCGCCCGCGGGGCCCCTACCGGCGCCTGTTCGCGCTGCCCGGCACCCGCGGTTTCACCGCCGGGAACCTCCTCGCCCGCCTCCCGATGGGCATGTTCGGGATCAGCGCGGTCATGATGATCGCCGGCCAGCGCGGCTCGTACGCCCTCGCCGGCGCGGTCACGGCGACCGGCCTGGCCGCCACCGCGCTGGTCGCGCCGTGGACCGCCCGGCTGATCGACCGGCACGGCCAGGCCCGGATCGCCGTCCCGGCCACCCTGGTCGCGGTCCTCGGCTCGCTGTCGCTGGTCGTGTGCGTCCGGACCGGCGCCCCCGACTGGACCCTCTTCGCCTCGTACGCCGCGACCGCCACCACGCCCAACATCGGCGGCATGTCGCGCGCCCGCTGGACGCACCTGCTGCGGGACTCGCCGGGCGCGCACCACACCGCGATGTCCTTCGAACAGGCCGCCGACGAGCTCTGCTACATGCTCGGCCCGGTCCTCGCGGCCTTCCTCTGCTCGGTCGTGCTCCCCGAGGCCGGCACCCTCACCGCGGCCGTCCTGCTGCTGACCGGCATGCTGGTCTTCACCTCCTGCCGTGCCACCCAGCCCCCGGTGACGGCCGGTCCGCGCCGCGGCTCGCCGCTGCGCGCCCTCGGGCCGCTGCTGCCGCTGTTCCTCGCCACGGGTGTGGTCTTCGGCTCGATGGAGATCTCCTCGATCGCCCATCTCGACGCCCTGGGCCTGGGTGCCGCCTCCGGCCCGGTGCTGGCCCTCCAGGCGGCGGGCTCCTGCGCGGCCGGCCTGCTCTACGGCACGATGCGCCCGCGCGGCCTGCGCAGCTGCCTGCTCGCCATGGCCGCCGCGATGACCCTGCCGTGGCTCGCGGCGAGCACGGGCGCGCTCCTCCCGCTGGCCTGCGCGCTGCTGCTGGCGGGCATGGCCACGGCTCCGACGATGGTGACGGCGATGTCCCGGGTCCACTCCCTCACCCCGGAGGGCCGCCTCAACGAGGGCATGACCCTCGCGGTCACCGCCATCTTCGCGGGCATCGCCCTGGGCGCGGCCGCGGCCGGCTCCCTGGTCGACCACCTGGGTCCGTCGACGGCCTACGCCCTCCCGGCCGCGGCGGCCCTCGTCGCACTCGCCGCCACGAAAGTCGTACCGCTTTCCGGTACCGGAGACGTACCATAGACTCGTACGAGTACGACCCGGAGTGAGGAGCGCAGCATGTCCATAAGCGCCAGCGAAGCCAGGGCGACCCTGTTCCCGCTGATCGAGCGTGTCAACACCGACCACGCCCCGGTGCGCATCACCTCCAAGAGCGGTGACGCGGTCCTCATGTCCGCCGACGACTACGACTCCTGGCAGGAGACCGTCTACCTGCTGCGCTCCCCCGCCAACGCACAGCGGTTGATGGAGGCCGTCGCACGCGATCGCGAGGGCGCTTCCACGGTCGTCAGGACGCTGGACGAGCTGAGGGAGCTGGCCGGGGGCGAGGAGTGAGGAGCGTTCACTTCGACCCCGCCGCCTGGGAGGACTTCCTGTTCTGGCTCGCATCGGACCGGAAGATGGCCCGCCGGATCACCCGCCTGATCGGCGAGATCCAGCGGGACCCGTTCACCGGCATCGGCAAGCCCGAGCCGCTGAAGGGCGAGTTGACGGGGTACTGGTCCCGCCGCATCGACGACGAGCACCGCCTGGTGTACCGGGCCGACGACAAGGAAGTGAAGATCCTCAAGGCCCGCTACCACTACTGACACATGACGAAGGCCCCGCAGCCGAGAGGCCGCGGGGCCTTTGCCCACATGGGATGAGTGGAGATGGCGGGAATCGAACCCGCGTCCAACGGTGCAGAAGCAGGGCTTCTCCGAGCGCAGTCCGCTGCGCTTTTCTCAGCCCCGGAGATCACACGGACAAGTCTCCGACGGGCTCAGTCACTGTTTGGTTTCCCTCCAACCCCCGTGACCGGGGCTAGAGGTTTAGATCCCTAATTGACGCCAGGATCCGGACCGGGACCACTTCCGGGCTGACGCTCCTCACAGAGGCTTCAGCTCACTGTTATTAGGCAGCGAGGGTGAAGCGGGAGTTATCGCTCTTGGAGTTGGCGATTATTGTTTGCGACATATGGTTAGCGAGATCATTGCCGCTTCCTCGGCTCGCTTCCCCTGCATCGACATCCGCTGTCGAAACCGATCATCCCCATGTTTTTTTAACAAAGTGCTCCACCCCGGGGGGCGGTGCTGACGCCATGGTACGCGAAGTCGACCACCGCGTGCCAGGTGATTAAACCGTGCCGCGCTGCTTGCGACGGATGGCCGAGATCGTCCGGTTCGTCTCGCGGGTGTCCTGCTTCTCCCGCATGGTCTGCCGCTTGTCGTACTCCTTCTTGCCCTTGGCCAGCGCGATCTCGATCTTCGCCCGGCCGTCCTTGAAGTACAGCGACAGCGGCACGATCGTGTGACCCGACTCGTCCGCCTTGCGCTCCAGCTTGTCGATCTCCTCGCGGTGCATGAGGAGCTTGCGCTTGCGCCGGGCGCTGTGGTTGGTCCAGGTGCCCTGGCTGTACTCCGGCACGTGCACGTTGTAGAGCCAGGCTTCCCCGCTCTCCACCGACACGAAGCCGTCCACCAGCGAGGCCCGGCCCTGGCGCATGGACTTGACCTCGGTGCCGGTGAGCACGAGACCGCACTCGTAGGTGTCGAGGATCGCGTAGTCGTGACGCGCCTTCTTGTTCTGGGCGATCAGCTTGCGCCCTTTTTCCTTAGCCATAGTGCGGTCATTTTCGCACTACGGACCCACCCCGAGGCCACCCAATACCGTGACGGCCCGCTCTTCGACCGCCTCGCCCGCCGGCACGTCCGGGGTGATGCCGGCGCCGTCCAGGCTGCGGCCCGCCGGCGTGCGGTACGTGCCCACCGTCAGCTCGGCCACCGAGCCGTCCGGGAGCTCGGTCGGCATCTGCACCGAGCCCTTGCCGAAGGTCCGGCTGCCCACCGCCACCGCCCGGCCCCGGTCCTGCAGGGCGCCCGTCACCAGCTCGGCCGCGCTCATCGTGCCGCCGTCGACCAGGGCCACCAGCGGCCGGGTGGTGTCCCCGCCCTCGGCCGCGTACAGGACCCGCTGGTCGCCCCGTACGTCGTACGTGGCCACGAGCCCGCCGTCGAGGAAGGCGGAGGCGGCGGTGACCGCCTCGGTGACCAGCCCGCCCGGGTTGCCGCGCAGGTCGAGCACGACCCCCTCGCCGGGCGGGGCAGCGCGGACGGCGGCCTTGACGCGGTCGCCGGAACCGCGGGTGAAGGAGACGACCTTGATGACCGTGACCCCGTCCGGGCGCTGCCGTACGGTCACCGGCTCGGTGCGCAGCTGCTCGCGGCGCACGGTCTCGGTGAGGTCGGCGCCGTCCCGGCTCAGGTTCAGCACGACGGGGGTACCCGCGTCGCCCCGCAGCAGGGCGACCACGGCGGGCACGGCGAGGCCGGTCACGGCGTGCCCGTCGACGCTCAGCAGCCGGTCCCCGGCGCGCAGTCCGGCGCGGGCGGCGGGGCTGCCGGGCTGGACCTTGTCGACCTTGATCATGCCGTCGGGGGCCCGCCCGGCCCACACTCCGACGCCGGTCCAGCGGCCGTCGAGGCCCTCGGCGAAGGCGGCGTACTCGCCCTGGTCGTAGACGGTGCCCCAGCGGTCGCCGCTGCGGCTGACGACCTCCTGGGCCGCCTTCTTGCCGGACTTCCCCTCGGCGACGGCCTCGGCGACGGCGCGGGCGACGGCCTCCCGGTCGGCTGTGCCCGCCTCGCGCGGGGGCTCGGCCGCGGGGGCGCCGGCCAGGGCCGCGGCGGCCGCGGCGCCCTCCTCGCGGTCCCAGCAGCCGGTGTAGGCGCCGGCGCCTACGGCGGTGAGGAAGGCGATCGTCAGAACGGCCCCGCGACGCAGGTCGCGGGGCCGCAGACAGAAGGCGGGAACACTCGGCAAGCCCGGCATGGCGCCGAGTCTAGGACAAGCCCCGCGCCGGTACGGGTGGTTGACCGGACCGCTCGCGGGGCGCTTGTCACACCTTCAGGTACTTGCGCAGGGCGATGAAGGCGGCCATGGAGGGCATCAGGAGGCCGATGAAGAGGACGTACGGAAGCTTGGCCAGCACCGATCCCCAGCCCATGAAGTCGATGAGCTGGATCTTGTCCCGCAGTCCGACGCCGTGGTCGATCACGAAGTACTGGCCGGAGACCAGCATGCCGCAGGCGAAGAGCGCGCCGATGAGGCCGGCGACGGCCGCCTCCATGATGAAGGGGACCTGGATGTAGAAGCTGGAGGCACCCACGAGCCGCATGATCCCGGTCTCACGCCGTCGGCTGAAGGCCGAGACGCGCACCGTGTTGACGATCAGCAGCAGCGCCACGATCAGCATGATCAGCATGATGGCGAGCGCCGCGATGTTCAGGTAGTTGAGGATCCGGAAGAGGTCGTCGATGGCCTGGCGCTGGTCGTCGACGGTGTGGATGCCGTCGCGGCCGACGAAGGCGGAGGTGACGACCTTGTACTTCTCCGGGTCCTTCAGCTTGACCCGGAAGGACTCCTGCATCTGGTCCGGGGTGATGGAGGAGGCGAGCGCCGTGTTCCCGAACCGCTCCTGGTAGTGCTTGTACGCCTCGTCCGCCGACTCGTAGGCGACGGACTTCACCAGGGACATCTGCTTGAGCTCGGACTCGATCTGCTTCTTCTGCTCGTCGGTCACCGCGCCCTTGGCGCAGGTGGTGACGCCCGTGGAGGCCGCCCCCGAGCCGTCGGCCTTCTTGGCGGCGGCCTCGCTCGCCTCGACGGCGTCCTGCTTGTTGCAGAGGTAGATCGAGACGTTGGCCTTGTCGTACCAGTAGCCCTTCATCTTGCTCACCTGCTCGCTCATGAGCATGGAGCCACCGAACAGGGCCAGGGACAGGCCCACCGAGATGATGACCGCGAAGGTCATGGTGAGATTGCGACGGAGGCCGACGCCGATCTCCGACATGACGAACTGGGCGCGCATTGCGTCTCAGGGACCTTTCAGTGCTGGTAGCCGTAGACGCCGCGCGACTGGTCGCGCACGAGTCGGCCCTGTTCGAGTTCGATGACGCGCTTGCGCATCTGGTCGACGATCTGCTGGTCGTGGGTGGCCATGATCACGGTGGTGCCGGTCCGGTTGATCCGGTCCAGCAGCTTCATGATCCCGACCGAGGTCTGCGGGTCGAGGTTGCCGGTGGGCTCGTCCGCGATCAGCAGGGCGGGGCGGTTGACGAAGGCGCGGGCGATGGCCACGCGCTGCTGCTCACCGCCGGAGAGCTCGCCGGGCATCCGCTCCTCCTTCCCGCCCAGACCCACGAGTTCGAGGACCTGCGGGACGGCCTTGCGGATCTCGCCGCGGGGCTTGCCGATGACTTCCTGGGCGAAGGCCACGTTCTCGGCCACCGTCTTGTTGGGGAGCAGGCGGAAGTCCTGGAAGACGGTCCCCAGCTGGCGCCGCATCTGCGGAACCTTCCAGTTGGAGAGCTTCGCGAGGTCCTTGCCCAGGACGTGCACCTGGCCGTGGCTCGCCCGCTCCTCGCGCAGGATGAGCCGCAGGAAGGTGGACTTGCCGGAGCCGGAGGAGCCGACCAGGAAGACGAACTCGCCCTTCGCGATGTCGAGGGAGACTTCTCTGAGTGCGGGTCGGCTCTGCTTCGGGTAGGACTTGGAGACACTGTCGAATCGGATCACGGGTGCACCACGGTCGCCGGGAGTAGGTGTGCGTGACCATACGCGAACGGGCGCGAGGTGTGGACCCTGCCTCCGGACTTGCCCGTTTTATCCCGGGGTGCGGGCGCCCAGGACCGCGATTGCCCGGACGGGCCGCGCCGAATGTCGGCGAAGCTGGCACAGTGGTAGGGGGAACGCTCCGGTTCCCCACGCCGTTATAGGCAGCAGAAGACCGAGGGGACGAGAGGAGGAGCGCATGACATATGACCGGCTCGTGTGCGCGAACTGCGCCGCACCCGTCAGCCAGGGCCGCTGCCCGGTGTGCCGGGCGAACCGGGAGCGCCTCCAGCAGGAGGGCCCCTTCTCCGGCCTGAACCCCGTGACGCTCATCGTGCTCATGGTGATCCTCGTGACAGCTCTGGTACTGGTGGCCCAGCACACCGCCTAGACCGCCCGGCCACGGTGCCCGGCCCGCGGCAGCTCCCGTGCCACGTACCGATCACACGCACGGAAGGGCCCGGACACCTGGTGTCCGGGCCCTTCCGTGCGTGCGCGTGTGCTGGGGGGGGTTACGCGGTCTGCTCCTGCTGCTTGCGCCAGCGGATCCCGGCCTCCAGGAAGCCGTCGATCTCGCCGTCGAGCACCGCCTGCGGGTTGCCGACCTCGAACTCCGTCCGCAGGTCCTTGACCATCTGGTACGGGTGCAGGACGTAGGACCGCATCTGGTTGCCCCAGGAGCTGCCGCCGTCCTTGAGAGCGTCCATCTTGTCCTTCTCCTCCTGGCGGCGCCGCTCCAGCAGCTTGGCCTGGAGGACGTTCATGGCGCTCGCCTTGTTCTGGATCTGCGAGCGCTCGTTCTGGCAGGAGACGACGATGCCGGTCGGCAGGTGCGTGATGCGGACCGCCGAGTCGGTGGTGTTGACGCCCTGGCCGCCGGGGCCGGAGGCGCGGTACACGTCGACGCGCAGCTCGGCCTCGTCGATCTCGACGTGGTCGCTGGTCTCCACGACCGGGAGCACCTCGACGCCCGCGAAGGAGGTCTGGCGGCGGCCCTGGTTGTCGAAGGGCGAGATGCGCACGAGGCGGTGGGTGCCCTGCTCGACGGAGAGCGTTCCGTAGGCGTACGGGGCCTTGACGACGAAGGTGGTCGACTTGATGCCGGCCTCTTCCGCGTACGAGGTCTCGTAGATCTCGGTCGAGTAGCCGTGCCGCTCGGCCCAGCGCAGGTACATGCGCTGCAGGCGCTCGGCGAAGTCGGAGGCGTCGACGCCGCCGGCCTCGGCACGGATGTTGACCAGGGCCTCGCGCTCGGCGTACTCGCCGGAGAGCAGGGTCCGGACCTCCATCTCGTCCAGCGCCTTGCGGACGGAGACCAGCTCGGCCTCGGCCTCGGCCAGGGTGTCCGCGTCGTCCATCTCCTGGGCGAGGTCGAAGAGCACCCCGAGGTCGTCGATGCGCCCCCGCAGCGTTTCGGTCTTCCGGACCTCCGCCTGGAGGTGCGAAAGCTTGCTCGTGATCTTCTGGGCGGCCTCCGGGTCGTCCCACAGGGACGGCGCGGCGGCCTGCTCCTCGAGCACGGCGATATCTGCCCTCAGCTTGTCGAGGTCCAGGACGGCCTCGATCGACCCCATGGTCGAGGAGAGGGACTTCAGCTCTTCGGAAACATCGACGACTGCCACGGGTCCAGCGTAGCCGGTCCCCGGACAACGCCGTCCGGGCAGGCCGAATCACCCGTTCTGATGATGGATCGTACGGGCGTACCCTCTCCGTATGACCGTTCTCCTCGTCAAGCGCCGCCATGTCGACCACATGCGTGTCACGACGACGAGCTGTCCGCCGCCGGACCGAACCCAAGCCTGATCCACCACGATCCGACTTGGTCCTGTACGCGGCCCCCGTGGTCCCGGCACCACCCCTGTCGGAGACCCTCCCCCCGCCCGCGGCCCCCACCACCTCTGGGGAACAGGACCCCGTGACATCCGAAACGGAGCCGTCATGCCGTCCGCGCACACTCTCCCCGTCCTGGACCTTTCCCAGGCCGACGACCCGGCCCAGCGGGCCGATTTCCTGAAGAAGCTGCACGCAGCCGCCAGGGACACCGGTTTCCTGCACCTGACCGGGCACGGCGTCACCGCCGCCGAGAGCGCCCGCATCCTTGAGCTGACCAGGGCCTTCTTCGCCCTCCCGGAAGCCGACCGGCTCGCCGTCAGCAATCTGAACTCCCCGCACTTCCGTGGCTACACCCGGATCGGCCACGAGCTGACGGGCGGCTCCTCCGACTGGCGGGACCAGCTGGACGTCGGCGCGGAACGCCCGGCGCCGGTCGTGGGGCCGGACGACCCGGCGTTCCTGTGGCTGGAGGGCCCGAACCAGTGGCCCGCCGCCCTCCCGGAGCTCCGCACGGTGGTCCTGGACTGGCAGTCCCGGCTCGCGGCGGTCGCCCACCGCCTGCTCCAGGAGCTCCTCGTGGCGATCGGCGCCCCGGCGGACTTCTTCGACGAGGCCTTCGCGGACCGCCCGCACCTGCACACCAAGCTGATCCGCTACCCGGGATCCGCCCCCTCCGGCGCCGACCAGGGGGTCGGCGCGCACAAGGACTACGGCTTCCTGACGCTCCTGCTGCAGGACTCGGTGGGCGGCCTCCAGGTGGTGCGCGACGGCGGTTACGTGGACGTACCGCCGATGCCGGGCGCCTTCGTGGTGAACCTGGGCGAGCTGCTGGAGATAGCGACCGAGGGCTACCTGACGGCGACGGACCACCGGGTGGTCAGCCCGCCCGGCGCGGTGGAGCGGTACTCGGTGCCGTTCTTCTACAACCCGCGGCTGGACGCGGTGATCGAGACCGTCCCGGGCGATTACCTGCGCTCCGCGCCGGGTGTCGCGCACGACGAGTCGAACCCGCTGCACGCCCAGTACGGCCGCAACGAACTGAAGGGCTGGGTCCGTGCCCACCCCGCGGTGGCGCGGCGCTGGCACCCGGAACTGGCCTCGGTGTAGCCGTCCCGGGGCTCTGCCCGGACCCGCGCCTCAAACGCCGGCGGGGCTGGATTTTCCAGCCCGTCCGGCGTTTGAGGACCGGGGTTCGGGGCGGAGCCCCGCTGTTTCAGCCCCTCCGGCGTTTGAGGACCGGGGGTTCGGGGGCGGTCCCCCCGACCGCGGCGCCGCACCCGGCGGCTAGCGCTTCGCGGGGACCGACTGCTTGCTGTCCTGCGGGGGCGGGGCCTCGTCGCCCGAGACGGCCAGCCACGTGCCCAGACCGATCGCCGCGGCCAGGCCCAGGGCCGACGCCGAGAGGACCAGGCGGCGCTTGCGGGCCGCCTCCGCGCGGTGGCGGGCGGAGCCGGGGCGGTGGCCGCCCGCCGGGCGCGGGACGCGGGCGGTGCCCAGCGCCCCGCCCGCCAGCTCGTCCGGCCCCGGCACGCGCATCGAGGTATGGGTGTCCCGGTTGGAGTCGGTCGCGGAGCCCGGCACGAGCGGGACCACGCCCCGCCGCCGGACCGGGTCGGCCGCCGGTTCCTCCGAGGGCTCGGGGTCCGGATCGGCGTCGTCCGGCTCGTCCACGTCCAGTGGCGGCATCCCGGCCAGCATCGGCAGCAGGTCCCGCAGCCGGACCGACAGCTCCGAGGCCCGCAGCCGCGAGGCCGGGGCCTTGGCCAGGCACTGCACGATGAGCTGCCACAGCTCGTCGGGGATCCCGGGCAGCGGGACCACCGTCTCCGTCACGTGCCGCCGCAGGACCGCGCCCGGGTGGCCCCCGCCGAAGGGCGTGAAGCCGGCCAGCAGCTCGTACAGGACCGTGGCCAGGGCGTATATGTCCACCGCGGCCCGCGGGGGCAGGCCCTCGACGATCTCCGGCGCCAGGTAGTCCGGGGTGCCGATGATCCGGGTCGTCGGGGCCGAGGCGCGGCCCGTGGCGGCCCGCCGCGGGGAGTCGATCAGCTTGGCCACGCCGAAGTCGGTCAGCAGCGCCGGGTGCGAGCCGCCGGGGCCGAGCCGGCCCTGCATGTCCAGCAGGACGTTCTCCGGCTTGACGTCCCGGTGGACGACGCCCGCCGCGTGCGCCGCGGCCAGCGCGTCGGCGACGTCCGCGACGATCGCCACGGCCGCCTCGGGGGCGAGCCGCCGTTCGCGGTCGAGTCGCGTGCGCAGGTCCGTACCGCGGACGAGGTCCATGACGAGGGCGAGGTCGTTGCCGTCCACGACGAGGTCGCGGACGGACACGACGTGCGGATGCTCCAGGCCGAGCAGCGCGCTGCGCTCCTGGACGAACCGTCCGACGAGTTCCTGGTCGGACGCGAGGTCCTCGCGCAGCAGTTTGACGGCGACGGGCCCGTCAGGCCCCTCGCCCAGCCACACCGTGCCTGCGCTGCCGCGCCCCAGGATCTGGTGCGCGGTGTACCGGCTGCCGATCTTCCGTGCCACGACTGCTCCCTCAGCGGCTGGCGTACGCACCAAAGCTACGCGGCCGGGTGGGCATTGGAGGCCAGCAGGGGGCCGGATTCGCGGCGACCTTCACTTCTGCGAGCGAAATCATGTCCCAGAAGTCGACAAATCCACGAAGTCGGAGCTACGGGGGCTCGTCTCAGGGCTTGGTGGAGCCCGTGGAGTCCCCTATGGCACTGACCCAGTCGACGACGCCGGTGCCCCAGCTCCACAGCTGGTCCCACCAGCCCTTGCCGGTGCCGACCCATTCCTGGAGCCCGCTGAACTCCCAGACGAGCCAGCCCGCCACGAAGAACAGCAGGATCAGCACCAGGCAGCCCTTGAGGCAGCCGAGGCCGGGGATCCGCACCGGGTTGGCGCTGCGGCGGCGCGGCTCGCGCGGCTCCCGGGGGGCCGGCCGCTGCTGCGGCGGGGGCTGCGGGGGCTGCTGCTGCGGCTGGGGCTGGCGGTACTGGGGCTGCTGCGGCTGAGGCTGCTGCTGGTACGGCTGGGGCTGGTGCTGCTGCGGCTGGTAGTGCTGCGGCGGCGGGGGCGGCGCGTACTGCTGCTGAGGCGGCTGCTGCGGCTGGCGGTACTGCGGCTGCTGAGGCTGCTGGTACTGCTGCTGCGGGGGCGGCGGGCCCTGCCGGTACTGCGGCGGCTGCTGGGGCCGGTGCTGCGGCGGCGGGGGCGCCTGCCGCTGCGGACGGCGGCGCAGCGGGTCCTCGTTCGGGTCCAGGTACTGGACCTGCGTCTGCTCGTTGCGGTCCCGGGCGGCCTGCATCTGCGACTGCCACGGGTGCGGCGAGTCGGGCCGCTGCACCGGGGGCATCACCGAGGTCGGGTCGGCCGCCCCGGGGCCCGCCGTTTCCCCTGGCCCTCCGGGCCGGGGAGACCCCATGGGCAGCACCGAGGTGGCGTCGGCCGCGCCGACCGGCGGCATGACGCTCGTCATGGCGTTCGGGTCGTACGCGCCCGCGCCGGCGTCGGGGGTCTCGGGGACCGGGGCCGGCGAGGGGTCGGGGGCGAGCAGTGCGCCCACGCCGAGCGCGGCCTCCACCTCGGCGGCCGAGGAGTGCACGCCGATGCCGGAGGCCACCACGCGCAGTCCGCGGGCCAGGCTCTCGGCGCTGGGGCGCTCGTTCGGCTCCTTGCGCAGGCAGCGCTCGATGACCGTCCACAGCGGCTCGGGCACCGTCGAGGGCCGCTGCGGGTCCTCGCTGAGGTGGCGGTGGAGCACTTCGAGCGCGGTGCCGCCGGCGAACGGCGGGCGGCCGGTGAGCAGCTCGTACAGGAGGATGCCGGCGCCGTAGATGTCGACGGCGGAGGTCTGCGGGCGGCCCTCGGCGGACTCGGGGGCGACGTAGGCCGGGGTGCCGACGAACTCGTGGGTGCGGGTCAGGCCCGGGGAGTCGGCGAGGCGGGCGATGCCGAAGTCGGTGAGCATCGGCTTCATCTGTCCGCCGCGCTCGTCGAGCAGCACGTTGGCCGGCTTCAGGTCGCGGTGGACCACTCCGTCGGCGTGGCTGGCGGCGAGGGCGTCGGCGATCTGGGCGGTCAGCAGGCTCGCGGCGACGGGGGTGAAGGGGCCGTTCTCGCGGAGGTACCGGTGCAGGTCCGGGCCGTCGATCAGGTCCATGACCAGGGCCAGCAGATCACCCTCGACGACGAGGTCGCGGGTGCGCACGATGTTGGGGTGGGTCAGGCGCAGCAGGACCGAGCGCTCCCGCAGGAAGCGCATGACGATGTCGGGATCCTGGGCCAGCTCCTCCTTGAGGACCTTGATGGCCACGGTCTCTCCGGGCTGCCCCGCGACGGCTGCCTCCGCGCCGGCGGCCTCCCTCTGGCGGGCACGCCAGACAGTGCCCGTGGCGCCGCGCCCGAGCGGCTCCTCGAGCAGGTATTTGCTGCCGACTGGCCGCACGTCTCGCGCTCCCCTGCTGTCGTCGGATGTGGTCGATCCGCTGATTGGTTTTCCGGCCCACTCTAGGGGGTGTCCCCCGGGAAGACGCCGGTCCGCGGAGGTTGGTTGCCGCACATATGTACGGAGGGTGATGTTTGCGGGGTATGCCGGAGGCGATTTTCCCCGTCTTCGGCCGCCTTGGTGTCCGGATCCGACCGGGGTCCGGTCCGGGTCCCGGCACATCAAGATCATTTGTTGCCGGGTGCCGGGCGTGTTGTCCGTGACAGGTGCGAGGATGCACATGTACGGACGGCACGGGACGGGAGCCCCGCCTTCCGGGCAGACCTGACCGGACGACGCGTCCGTGCCGGGCGGGGGGCGACCGGACGGTCATGTCACGGGATTCCCCTGCCGGGCGCACACACCGCGCACCGCGCAGAAGGGACCGCTGACGGCGATGCAGATCCGGCTGACCGTCCTTGGGTCGCGCAGCGGCCACCAGACCGCGACCGCCCCCGCGAGCTGTGACGTACTCGTCACCGCACCCGTCGGCACCGCGCTGGCCGCGGTCGCCTCCGGGCTCGCGGCCACCGTCGGCGGACCCGACACCGGCGGCACCGTCGTGCTGTACGCCGGCTCCGAGCGCCTCGACCTCCAGCGGCGGGTGCTCGGCGAGCCCCCGCTCGTGGACGGTGCGGTACTGGCGCTGCACGGACCCGTGCCGGACGTCCTGCCCGAGGACGGCCTCGGCGCGGCCCAGCTGCACGTCGTCGCCGGACCCGACGCGGGCGGGGTGCACCTGCTGCACAGCGGGCAGATCCGGGTGGGCCGCTCCGCCGACGCCGACGTCCCCCTCGACGACCCCGACGTCTCGCGGATGCACTGCGCGGTGACGGTCCTCCCCGACGGTCGGGTCGCGGTCGCCGATCTGAACTCGACGAACGGCACCACGCTGGACAGCGCCCCGGTGGGGGCCCAGCCCGTCGCCCTGCCCCCGGGAGCGCTGCTGCGGGTCGGCGAGTCCACCCTGCGGCTGGCTCCCGCGGGCGCTCCCGCGCTGCCGGTGACCGCGGACCTCCAGGGCCACCTCTCGGTCTCCGCCCGGCCCGTCGCCCCCGGCCCGCTCCCGGGCCCGCTCCCCGGGGCGGATCCGGCCGCCTCCGGGCCTGCGCCGGACGCACCCGAGGTCCCCGCCGCGGCCGTCGCGCCCCTCGCCGCCGGCGCTTCCCTCGAAGCCGGCCCCGGCTCCGGCCCCGGGCGGCGCAAGGGCCTCGGCGCCTGGGCCCGCAAGTGGGTGCGGGGCGAGGAGCCCGCCGAGGCCCCGCAGGAACCGGTGGCCGCCCCACCCGACCCCGACGATCCCGCCGCGGTGCTGCTGGCCGCGCTGGGCCCCACCGAGCGCCTGTGGTCCCGTACGCCCGGGCATCCCGCCGTACTGGACGTGGGGCTCGGCGCCGGGAGCCGGGTGTCCCTGCCCGCCGTCGGCGCCCTCGGACTGGCGGGCCCGCGGCCCCGGCTGGCCGGGGCCGCCCGCTGGGTGGTCGCGCAGCTCGCGGCACTGCACGCGCCGGGGCAGCTGGAGATCGTGCTCATCTCCGCCGACCGGGCGCGCGGCCTCGCCGACCGGCGGCGCGACTGGGGCTGGCTCGGCTGGCTGCCCCACGTACGGCCCGCGCACGGCCAGGACTGCCGGCTCCTGCTCGCGTACGACCGCGACCAGGCCGTCGCCCGCACCGGTGAGCTGACCCGGCGGCTCGACGAGGGTCCGCTCGGCACGCACTGGACCGCGGCCGACGCCGGGCAGGTCCGGCGGGCCGCCGCCGTCTACGAGGGCCCGTACACGCTCGTCGTCCTCGACGGCGATCCCGGAGCCGGCCCGCTGCGCGACGTCACCGGCCGGCTCGCCTCGCACGGCCCGGCCGCCGGGATCCACGTGCTGGTGCTCGCCGAGGCCCCGGCCGCCACCCCCGCCTCACCGGTCGAAGAGACGTACGAGGCCGCCTGCGTGAGCTCCCCCGCCTTCCGGGACTGCGGCGCGGTCGCCCTGCTCAGCGGCGATGTGGCCACGGCCGTACGCACCTTCACGATCAGCGGTGGCAGGCCGGTCCCGTCCGGGGGCACCGCCACCGCCGACGCCGTCTCCGCCGCCTGGGCCGAGCGTTTCGCCCGGGCCCTGGCACCGCTGCGCACCGCCGAGGGCGGCTCCGCCGAGCCCTGCCGGCCGACCGCGTCCGCCCTGCCCGCCACCGCGCGGCTGCTGGACGAGCTGGGGCTGGCCCGGGCCACCCCGGCCTCGCTGATGGCCCGTTGGGCCGCCGCCACCGACCAGGGGCAGGGCATGGGCGGCCTCGCCGAGATCGTGCTGGGCAGCGGACGCCGCGGACCCGTCGGCACCGAGCTCGTCCACGACGGCCCGCACCTGCTCATCGAGGGACCCGCCGGGAGCGGGCGGACCGAGCTGCTGCGCTCGGTGGCCGCCTCGCTGTCCGCGGCCGCCCGGCCCGACCGGCTCGGGCTGCTCCTCCTCGACGGGGCGGGCGGCGAGCGCGGCGACGGGCTGCTGCCCTGCACCGAGCTCCCGCACGTCTGCGCCCACCTGGTCGCCTCCGATCCGCTGCGCATGCGGGAGTTCGCGCAGGCCCTGGGCGCGGAGCTCAAGCGCCGCTCCGAGCTGCTGGAGGAGCTGTCCTTCGCCGAGTGGCACGCACAGCGCGAGGTGTCCGACCGCATGGTCGCGCCGCGCCGGCCCACCCCGGGCGAGCAGCGCGGCGACCTCGACCCCCAGCGCACCGGCACGCTGCGGCTGCGGGCCGCGACCACCCGTACGGATCCGGCCGGACCCAGCCCGCTGCCCCGTCTGGTGGTGCTCGTCGACGACCTCGACGCGCTGGTCGCGCCGGGGCTGGGCGCCACGGGCCGCCCCGCCGCGGGCTCGGTGGTCCGGGCGCTGGAGGCGGTGGCCCGCGAGGGCGCCCGGCTCGGCGTGCACCTGGTGGCCACCAGCGCCCGCCCGGACCGTACGGCGGACACCGGGCTGGCCCGGCTGACGACCCTGCGCGTGGAGCTCGACGCACCCGACCAGCCGGGCCCGGGGCGCGGACTGCTCCGCTTCGGCGACGGCCGGACGGTCCCCTTCCAGGCGGGCCGGGTCACCGGCCGGATCCCCCGGACGGCGACCCAGCGGCCGACCGTGGTCCCGGTGGAGTGGGAGCGGATGGGTGATCCGCCGGCCCGCCGCCCGGTCCGTGAGCTGGGCAACGGGCCCACCGACCTCGCGCTGCTGGCCAGCGCCCTGGACCGGGCCTCGCACCTGGTCTCGGCGATACCCGTGCTGTTCCCGCCCGCGCCCTGACGCCCGGCCTGACCGCCAGGACACCCCCCCAGGGGTGTCCCGCGCCCGCGAGGCGGTATTGCGGGGGCGCACGGCTCGGCGTAGACCTTGTGGTCCAGGACACATCACGGGCATCGGGGGCAGAGCCATGCGAAGGCACGGAACGAGCCGTACGACACTCACCTGGACGGCGCTCGCCGCGGCGGCCGCCCTCACGCTCGGCGCGTGCGGGGACGGCGGGACGAAGGAGCCGCAAGGCCCCGAGGGCAGCACGGCCGCACCGCGGGTGCAGTTACCGAAGCTGACCGGCGAGAAGCTGGAGGTCGCGGCGGTCTGGACGGGCCCGGAGCAGGAGAACTTCACCAAGGTCCTGAAGGAGTTCGAGAAGCGGACGGGTGCCTCCGTCACGTTCGTCCCGGCCCAGGACCCGATCGTCACCTTCCTCGGCACGAAGATCGCCGGCGGTGCGCCGCCGGACGTGGCGCTGCTCCCGCAGGTCGGGGCGCTGAAGGCGGCGGTGGAGAACAAGTGGGCGCAGCCGCTGGGCCCGGAGGCCGCAGCCCAGCTCGACGCGAACTACTCGAAGGGCTGGCGGACGCTCGGCGCCGTCGGGGACACCCAGTACGGCGTGTACTACAAGGCCGCCAACAAATCGCTGATCTGGTACAACGCGAAGGCCTTCGAGGCGGCGGGGGTCAAGCCCCCGAAGACGTGGAAGGAACTGATCACCGCGGCCGACACGCTGTCCGCCTCCGGCACCCCGGCGGTCTCGGTGGCGGGTGCGGACGGCTGGACCCTCACCGACTGGTTCGAGAACATCTACCTCTCGCAGGCCGGGCCGGAGAAGTACGACCAGCTGGCGAAACACCAGATCAAGTGGACGGACGACAGCGTCAAGCAGGCGCTGACCACGCTCGGCGAGCTGTTCGGCCGCAAGGACTTCCTGGCGGGCGGGGCGAGCGGGGCGCTGGCCACCGAGTTCCCGAAGTCGGTGACGCAGACCTTCACCGGCGGTGACCGGCCCGCGGCCGCGATGGTCTTCGAGGGTGACTTCGTGGCGGTGAACATCGCGCAGACGGAGGCGAAGGTGGGCGAGGACGCCCTCGTCTTCCCCTTCCCGGCGGTCGGCGCGAAGGCGCCGGTGGTCTCGGGCGGCGACGTGGCGGTCGCCCTGAAGCCGTCGAAGGGGGCGCAGGCACTGCTGACCTTCCTGGCCTCGCCGGACGCGGCGGAGATCCACGCCCGTCAGGGCGGTTTCGTCTCCCCGAACAAGGCGGTGGACCCGGGCGCGTATCCGAACGCCATCCAGCGGGACATCGCCAAGGCGCTGATCGCCGCGGGTGACGACTTCCGCTTCGACATGTCGGACCAGGCCCCGGCGGCCTTCGGCGGGACCCCGGGCGCGGGTGAGTGGAAGGCGCTCCAGGACTTCCTGGCGAACCCGTCGGACGTGGCGGGCACCCAGGCGAAACTGGAGGCGGACGCGGCCAAGGCCTACGGGAACTGATCCCGTGCGGGCCCCTGCCGCTGCCCGTGCCCCTGCCGCAAAGGGCGTCGTCTCCGCGGAGGCCCGGCGCCGCCGGCTGATCGCGGCGGCGTTCCTCCTCCCGGCGCTCGTGCTGCTCGGTGCGCTCGTCGTGCACCCGATCGGCTACTCCCTCTACCGCAGCTTCTTCGACCGGTCCGGCGACACCTTCGTCGGCGGCGACAACTACCGGGAGATCCTGAGCGACGACACGATCCGCACCGCCTTGAAGAACACCGCGCTGTGGGTGGTGTTCGCCCCGGCCACGGCCACCGCCCTCGGCCTGATCTTCGCGGTGCTCACCGAACGGGTGCGCTGGGGAACGGCGTTCAAGCTGCTGGTCTTCATGCCGATGGCGATCTCGATGCTGGCCGCGGGCATCATCTTCCGGCTCGTCTACGACCACGATCCCGACCGCGGGGTCGCCAACGCGGTCTGGGTCGGGGTCCACGACACGTTCGCGGAGTCCTCTGCCTTCCCCAAGGCCCGCCCGGGCCGGGACTCGCCGCTCGCGGATGCCGGCGGGGGCGCCTTCGTCACCCGCGACCCCGTCCGCGCGGGCACCCCGGTGCTGCTCCCCCTGGTCGGTGTGGCACCGGAGGCACTGCCGGACGGGACCCGGACCGCGGGCAGGTCCGAGGCCGTGCCGGGGAAGGTCACCGGGACCGTCTGGCAGGACTTCACCCGGGGCGGGGGCGGGTCGGCGAACGTGGTCGACCCGACCGAGCAGGGCTTCGCCGGGATGCGGATCGAGGCGGTCAAGGACGGCCGGGTGGTCGATACGGCGACGGCCGCCGCCGACGGCACCTTCACCCTGTCCGCGAAGGCCGACGGGGCCCTGCTGCGGCTGCCCGCGGCCAATTTCCGGGAGGCGTACGCGGGGGTGGAGTGGCTCGGCCCGGCGCTCGTCACCCCTGCGGTCATCGGGGCGTACGTATGGATGTGGGCCGGTTTCGCGATGGTGCTGATCGGCGCCGGGCTGGCCGCCGTACCGCGTGAGCTGCTGGAGGCGGCGCGCGTGGACGGGGCGAACGAGTGGCAGGTGTTCCGGCGGATCACCGTGCCGCTGCTGGCACCGGTCCTGGCGGTCGTGCTCGTCACCCTCGTCATCAACGTCATGAAGATCTTCGACCTGGTCTTCGTGATCGCGCCGGGTGCGGTCCAGGACGACGCGAACGTGCTCGCGCTCCAGCTGTACCGGACCTCCTTCGGCACGGACGCCGATCCGGGTCTGGGCAGCGCCATCGCCGTGCTGCTGCTGGTGCTGGTGATCCCGGTGATGCTCGTGAACATCCGTCGGCTGCGCAAGGAGGGGTCCCGATGAGCGGTACCGACGCGACGCCGGACCCGGCGGCGGGGCCGGCGACCGCGGGGCCCTCGCGCGCCCGGCCGCCGCGCTCCGAACCGCCGCGCTCCGAACCGCCGCGCTCCGAACCGCCGCGCACCGAACCACCGCGCTCCGAGCCGCCGCGCGCCAGGCCGTCGTACGCCAGGCCTTCGTACGCCACCCTCGTCTCCGCCAAGCTCGCCGCAGGCGCGCTGCGCGTCTTCCTGGTCGTGGCAGCGCTCTTCTGGCTGCTGCCCACGCTCGGGCTGCTGCTCTCCTCGCTCGTCGCCCCCACCGACCTCAACAACGGCGGCTGGTGGCAGGTGCTCACGGCGCCCTCGCGGCTGACGGCCGACAACTACGAGCGGCTGCTGGCGAACGACACCATCACCGGCTCCCTCCTCAACACGTTCGCGATCGCCGTGCCGGCCACCCTGCTGGTCGTGGTCCTGGGCGCCTTCGCCGGATACGCCTTCGCCTGGCTGGAGTTCCCCGGCCGGGACTGGCTGTTCCTCCTCGTCGTCGGACTGCTCGTGGTCCCCGTGCAGGTGGCCCTGATCCCGGTCTCCGAACTCTTCGGCTCCATCGGGCTGTTCGAGACCACGGCGGGCGTGGTCCTCTTCCACACCGCCTTCGGACTGCCCTTCGCCGTGTTCCTGCTGCGCAACTTCTTCGCGGAGATCCCGCGCGAGCTGCTGGAGGCGGCCCGTCTCGACGGGGCGGGTGAACTGCGGCTGTTCGCACGGGTGGTGCTGCCGCTCGGCGCGCCGGCGATCGCCTCGCTCGGCATCTTCCAGTTCCTGTGGGTGTGGAACGACATGCTGGTGGCGCTGGTGTTCGCGGACTCGGCCAGCCCGCCGGTCACGGTCGCGCTCCAGCAGCAGGTACGGCAGTTCGGGAACAACATCGACGTGCTCGCGCCCGGCGCGTTCCTGTCGATGGCGGTCCCGCTCGTCGTCTTCTTCGCCTTCCAGCGGCAGTTCGTCTCGGGGGTGATGGCCGGGGCGATCAAGTGAGTGCGACGAAGGACTTCCCCTCCGCACGGCATGTGACGTGCCCTGTTGACACTGCGTAACCCGAATGCCACACACCGCGTAACCCGAACGCCACGCCGGGGGTTCCTGGGCCATATGCCCGCGCCGACCCCTGGATGTGCCGTGCCCCGGTTCAGCGTCATCGTGCCCGCGTACAAGATCCAGGCCTACCTCCAGGAGAGTCTGGACTCGGTCCTGACGCAGTCGTACCCGGATCTGGAGCTGATCGCGGTCGACGACGCCTCTCCGGACGCCTGCGGGTCGATCATCGACGAGTACGCGGCGCGTGACCCGCGGGTGACGGCCGTCCACCTGGCGCACAACCTGGGCCTGGGGCCGGCCCGCAACGCGGGCCTGGCACGGGCGAGCGGCGACTACCTGATCTTCCTCGACGGCGACGACACCCTCGCCCCCGGCGCCCTGCAGGCCATCACCGACCGGCTGAAGGCCACCGGCTCCCCCGACGTCCTGGTCTACGACTACGCGCGCACCTTCTGGTCGGGCGAACGCGTCCGCAACAGCCTCTCCCACCGGCTGTCCGAGGAGGGCCCGGCCAGCTTCCGCCTCGCCGACCGCCTGGCCCTCCTCGGCATGCTGATGGTGGTCTGGAACAAGGCCTACCGCCGCGAGTACGTGGAGCGCGAGGGCCTCGCGTTCCCGCCCGGCTTCTACGAGGACACCCCCTGGACCTACCCGGCCCTGCTGGCCGCGGAGTCCGTCGCCGTCCTGGACCGGGTCTGCGTCCACTACCGGCAGCGGCGCACCGGCTCGATCCTGACCACCACCAGCCGCCGCCACCTCGACATCTTCGACCAGTACGACCGGGTCTTCGGCTACCTCGCCGACCGCCCCGAGCTGGAGCGCTGGCGCCCCGCCCTGCACCGCCGGATGGCCGAGCACTTCTGCGCCCTGTACGCCGACCCGCGCCGTCTCCCGCGCGCCGCCCGGGCCGAGTTCTTCGCCCGGGCCTGCGCCCTGCTGCGCCGCTACCACGTCCCCGGCGGCAGCAGCGCCCTGCCGCTGTCCCTGTCGCGGACCGACCGGGTCCGGCACACCCTGATGCGGCTGGGCACCCGGCGCACCTACCGTCTGCTGTCGGCGCTGCGCTCGGCCGGACCGGCGCTGGGCCGCGCGGCCTCGGCCCTGTGGCGGGGCCTGCGCGAAACGGCCTTGCGCCTGCACTACCGGACCCAGCGCCTCCTGCCCCTGCGCCCGGAACTCGCGGTCTTCTCCGCGTACTGGCACGGCGGCTACGCCTGCAACCCGGCGGCGATCGAGGCCAAACTGCGGGAGCTCGCGCCGCAGATGCGCACGGCGTGGATCTGCGACCCGGAGCACGCCCCGACCCTGCCCCGCGAGACGACACCGCTGCGCCCGGGCTCGGCGGCGTACTGGACCGCCCTGGCCAGGGCCACCTACCTGGTGACGAACGTCAACTTCGACCGCACCCTGGTCAAGCGCCCGGGCCAGGTCCTCGTCCAGACCCAGCACGGCACCCCGCTCAAGCGCGTGGGCCTCGACCTCCAGGACCGCCCGGCGGCCACCCCGACGGCGGACTTCGCGGGCCTGCTGCGCGGCGCCGACCAGTGGGACTACCTGCTCTCGTCGAACCGGCACTCCACCCTGGTGTGGGAGAAGGCCGTCCCGTCCTCCTACACGACGCTGGAGTACGGCTACCCGCGCAACGACGTCTTCCACCGGGCGGGCCCGGCCGAGGTGCTGGAGCTGCGCGAACGCCTCGGCATCCCGGCGGGCTCGACGGCCGTCCTGTACGCGCCCACGCACCGCGACTACCGGCGCAGCCGGCCGGACCACCTGGACTTCGAGCGGGTGCTGCGGGACCTGGGCCCGCGCTTCACGATCCTGGCCCGCACCCACCTCACGTACGCGGACGTCCCGCCCTCCCCGGACACGCACCCGCGCCTGATCGACGTCTCCTCCTACCCCTCGGTGGAGGAACTCTGCCTGGCCTCGGACGCGCTGGTGACGGACTACTCGTCCCTGATGTTCGACTACGCGGCGCTGGACCGGCCGATCGTGATCCACGCGGACGACTGGGAGGCGTACGAGGCGGCCCGGGGCACGTACTTCGACCTGCGGTCGTGCCCGCCGGGCGCGATCGCCCGGACCGAGGACGAGCTGGTGGACATCTTCAGCACCGGCCACTGGCAGGGCTCGCGCTCCGCGCAGCTGCGGGCGGCCTTCCGCGCGCGCTTCTGCTCGCACGACGACGGCCACGCGGCGGAGCGCGTGGTGCGCCGGGTCTTCCTCGGGCAGACGGCCCCGATCCCGGCGGTCATCCCGCTGGAAGACCGCCGGCCCGCTCCCGCGGCTCCCGCACCGGCGCCGGTCCTGGACCCCGTCTGGCCGTAGGCCGCCGCCGGACGTCCCCTACGCGCCGGCCCCCGCGTCACCGGGGCCGGAGCTCGCCTTCAGGCCCGCCACCACCTGGCGGGCCAGGACGTCGAGGTGGCTGCCGGTCACCGCGTCCCGGACGACCACCTGGCGCCAGTAGAGCGGGCCGATCAGCAGGTCGAGGGCGTGGGCCGGGTCGATGCCCGCCGGGAGTTCGCCGCGCGCGACCGCGTCCGAGACGATCCCCTCCGCCATGCGCCGCTGCCCGTCGAGGAGCGCGCCGCGCACCGCGTCCGCGATCTCCGGGTTCCGGGCCGCCTCCACGAGCAGGTCGGGGATCACCGCGGAGGCCACCGGGTGCCGCAGCACGTGTGACATGACCTCCAGCAGGGCCCGTACGTCCCCGTACAGGGAGCCGGTCGCGGGCACCGGCAGGCCGTCCACCGCGAAGGCCCCCACCAGGTCCAGCACCAGGTGCAGCTTCGACTTCCACCGCCGGTAGACCGCGGTCTTGCCGACCCCCGCCCGCCGTGCGATGCCCTCGATGGACATCTTCGAGAAGCCGACCGCGGCCAGTTCCTCCACCACCGCGTCGCGGATCGCCTCGGTCACGTCCGCGCGCAGGACGGCGGCGCCGGCGGGGGCTCTACGGGCGGTGGCGGGCGCGGAAGCGGTGGCGGCGGGGTCCGGGGTCATGCAGAGAGCATAGCCGCGCCTCGTCACGACGATACGGTTGCGTTCCGACGCAGCACGCCCTAACCTCGCCGTAGCGACGATACGGACCCGTCCCGACCTCGGCAGTGACGTACTGACCCCGTCGAAAGCGAACCCTGTGACCACCGCGACCGCCCCCAAGACCGAGCCCGCGCCCTCCGCGGATCTCGCGCGACTCGCCGCCGCCCACGGCCTCACCCTCAGCGGCGCCCGCCCCACGCTCCCCCGCTACATCGCGGAACTCTGGGACCGCCGCCACTTCGTCACCGCGTACGCGACCGCCCGCATGCAGGCCACGTACAGCACCGCCAAGCTCGGCCAGCTCTGGCACCTGGTGACCCCGCTCCTCAACGCGGCCGTCTACTACTTCATCTTCGGCATCGTGATGAAGGCCAGCCACGGCGTGCCGGACTACGTGCCCTTCCTGATCACCGGCATCTTCGTCTGGGACTTCATCGGCAGCTCCATCAACGCCGGCACCCGCTCCGTCCACAGCAACCGCGGCCTGGTCCGCGCCCTGCACTTCCCGCGCGCCAGCCTGCCCATCTCCACCGTCGTCCAGCTCTTCCAGCAGCTGCTCGTCACCATGGGCGCCCTGGTCATCCTGCTCCTGGCCTTCGGCCAGCGGCCCGCCTGGTCCTGGTTCCTGGCCTTCCCGGCCCTGCTGCTGATGGCCGTCTTCGCCGCCGGCTGCGCGATGGTCATGGCGCGCATCGGCAGCAAGAGCCCGGACGTCAGCCAGCTGATGCCCTTCGTCCTGCGCACCTGGATGTACTCCTCGGGCGTCATGTGGTCCATCGACCAGATGCTCAAGTCGGACCATCTGCCGCACCACTGGGTGCTGACACTGCTCAAGCTCAACCCCGCCGCCGTCTACATCGACCTGATGCGCTTCGCGCTGATCGACAGCTTCCAGGCGCACTCGCTCCCGCCCCACGCGTGGCCCCTGGCCATCGGCTGGGCCCTGCTGGCCGGCGTCGGCGGCTTCATCTGGTTCTGGAAGGCAGAAGAGGAGTACGGACGTGGCTGACACCGCCCCGAAGACCGACACACGGGTACCGACCGTCATCGCCGACGGGGTCCACGTCATCTACAAGGTCCACGGCACCGGCGCCCGCAAGGGCGGAGCCACCGCGGCACTCAGCCGGGTCTTCTCCCGCAAACCGTCCCCCGGCATCAAGGAGGTGCACGCCGTCAAGGGCGTCACCTTCACCGCGTACAAGGGCGAGGCCATCGGCCTCATCGGCTCCAACGGCTCGGGCAAATCCACCTTGCTGGCCGCCATCGCCGGCCTCCAGCCGGTGGCCCGCGGCCGGATCTACTCGCACGGCCAGCCGTCCCTGCTCGGCGTGAACGCCGCCCTGATGAACGACCTGACCGGCGAGCGCAACGTCGTCCTCGGCGGCCTCGCGATGGGCATGTCCAAGCAGCAGATCCGCGAGCGCTACCAGGGGATCGTCGACTTCTCCGGCATCAACGAGAAGGGCGACTTCATCTCCCTGCCCATGCGGACGTACTCCTCCGGCATGGGCGCCCGGCTGCGGTTCTCCATCGCCGCCGCCAAGGACCACGACGTCCTGATGATCGACGAGGCCCTGGCCACCGGCGACGCCGCCTTCCAGCGCCGCAGCCAGGCCCGCATCGAGGAACTCCGCGAGCACGCCGGCACCGTCTTCCTCGTCAGCCACGGCATCAACACGGTCCGCGAGACCTGCGACCGCGCGATCTGGCTGGAGGCCGGGGTGCTCCGCATGGACGGCCCGTCCTCCGAAGTCTGCGACGCCTACGAGGCCTTCACGTCGGGCCGCTGACCTTTCCTGGGCTCCGCCCAGACCCGCGCCTCAAACGCCGGCGAGGCTGGAAAATTCAGCCCCGCCGGCGTTTGAGGCGCTCTTTCAGCCCCGCCGGCGTTTGAGGCGCGGGGGTCCGGGGGCAGCGCCCCCGGCAGCCAACCGGAACGGGCCGGGCCCGGGACCACGTGGTCCCGGGCCCGGCCCGTTCGGCAAAGCCGACCGATCAGCTGTGCACGCGCAACAGCGACCGCATCGTCCGCATCGCCACCGACAGGTTCGCCAGGTCGAAGTCGTCCGACCCCTGGATCTCGTCCAGAGTCGTCCGCGCCCGCCCGATGATGGCCGCGTTCTTCTCCTCCCACGCCTTGAAGCGCTCCTCGGGAGTCGACGTGCCGTTGCCCACCGACAGCACGTCCGCGGTCAGCGCCGCGTGCGCCGCGAAGAGGTCCTCGCGGATGGAGGCGCGGGCCATCGACTGCCAGCGGTCGGACCGCGGCAGCTCGATGATCCGGTCCATCAGCTGGGTGATGGCCAGGCGGTCGGCGAGGTCGTAGTACACCTCGGCGACCTGCAGCGGGTCCGCACCCGTGCGGTCCGCGATCGCGACGATGTCCAGCGCCGGGAAGGCGGAGGAGAAGCCGGCCACCTTGGCGGCCAGTTCCTCCGGGACGCCCTCACCCGTCAGCTCGTCCAGGATCGACTGGTACCACTCCAGGTCGGCGCCGCGCACCAGCTTCGGCAGCTCGGCCCAGACCTGGCCCACGCGCTCCTCGAAGAAGGCGATGGTCTCGGTGATCTGGAGCGGCTGCGGCCGGTTGTTCAGCAGCCAGCGGGTACCGCGCTCGACCAGGCGCCGCGAGTGCAGCCGCACCCGGGTCTGGACGTCGGCGGCGACCTTGTTGTCGAGCGCCTCCACCGCGTCCCACACGTCGGCCAGGCCGAAGATCTCGCGGGCCGCGAGCTGCGCGCGGACGATCTCCTCCGTGGAGGCCCCGCTCTCCTCGCGCAGACGGTGCAGGAAGGTCGAACCACCGGTGTTGACGGTGTCGTTGACCAGGATGGTGGTGATGATCTCCCGGCGCAGCGCGTGCGTGTCGATCTGCTCGGTGAGCCGCTCGGCCAGGGCGGCCGGGAAGTACGCGAAGAGCAGACGGCGCAGGTACGGGTCGTCCGGCAGCTCGGTGGCGATGAGCTCGTCCGCCACCGTGATCTTGGTGTAGGCGAAGAGCACGGCCAGCTCGGGCTGGGTCAGGCCCTTGCCGCCGCCCAGCAGCTCGCGGATCTGCCGGTCGGTGGGCAGGAACTCCAGCGCCCGGTCGAGGAGCCCGTCGCGCTCCAGCCGCCGCATGTAGCGCTGCTGGGCGTGGAGCAGGCTCGGGGCCTGGGCCGCGCCGTTGGCGAGCGCGACGTTCTGCGCGTAGTTGTTGCGCAGCACCAGACGGCCGACCTCGTCGGTCATCTGGGCGAGCAGCTTGTT
Source organism: Streptomyces xanthophaeus (assembly GCF_030440515.1). Lineage (GTDB taxonomy): Bacteria > Actinomycetota > Actinomycetes > Streptomycetales > Streptomycetaceae > Streptomyces > Streptomyces kutzneri. Next base: position 5,059,755 of record NZ_CP076543.1, on the reverse strand, counting down.
GCGCTGCTTGACCGTCATGTCGCCGTCGGTGACGACCGCGTTGAGCAGGATCTTGATGTTCACCTCGTGGTCGGAGGTGTCCACGCCCGCGCTGTTGTCGATGGCGTCGGTGTTGACCTTGCCGCCCTCGCCGCCCGCACCGGTGCGGGCGAACTCGATCCGGCCGAGCTGGGTCAGACCCAGGTTGCCGCCCTCGCCGATGACCTTGGCCCGCACGTCGGAGCCGTTGACGCGGATGGCGTCGTTGGCCTTGTCGCCGACGTCCGCGTGCGTCTCGGCAGTGGCCTTGACGTACGTGCCGATGCCTCCGTTCCACAGCAGGTCCACGGGGGACTGCAGGATCGCCTTCATCAGGTCGGCGGGGGTCATCTTGGTGATGCCCGCCTCGATGCCGAGGGCCTCACGGACCTGCGCGGTGATCGGGACGGCCTTCGCGGAACGCGGGTGGATGCCGCCGCCCGCCGAGATCAGCGAGGTGTCGTAGTCGGCCCACGAGGAGCGCGGCAGCTCGAACAGGCGCCGGCGCTCGGCGTAGGAGGTAGCCGCGTCCGGATGCGGGTCGATGAAGATGTGCCGGTGGTCGAAGGCGGCGACCAGGCGGATGTGCTCGGAGAGCAGCATGCCGTTGCCGAACACGTCACCGGACATGTCACCGACGCCGACGACGGTGAAGTCCTCGGTCTGGGTGTCGTGGCCCAGCTCGCGGAAGTGCCGCTTGACGGACTCCCAGGCGCCGCGGGCGGTGATGCCCATGCCCTTGTGGTCGTAGCCGGCCGAGCCGCCCGAGGCGAAGGCGTCACCGAGCCAGAAGCCGTAGGACTCGGCCACTCCGTTGGCGATGTCGGAGAAGGTCGCGGTGCCCTTGTCGGCTGCGACGACGAGGTAGGTGTCGTCCTCGTCGTGGCGGACCACGCCCTTCGGGGGCAGGACCTCACCGGCGACCATGTTGTCGGTGATGTCGAGCAGCGCCGAGATGAAGATCTTGTACGAGGCGATGCCCTCGGCGAGCCAGGCGTCACGGTCCACCGACGGGTCGGGGAGGTTCTTCGCGACGAAGCCGCCCTTGGCGCCGACCGGCACGATCACGGTGTTCTTGACCATCTGCGCCTTGACCAGGCCGAGGATCTCCGTACGGAAGTCCTCGCGGCGGTCGGACCAGCGCAGGCCGCCTCGGGCGACCTTGCCGAAGCGCAGGTGGACGCCCTCGACGCGCGGGGAGTAGACCCAGATCTCGAAGGCCGGACGCGGGGCCGGCAGGTCCGGGATGGCCTGCGGGTCGAACTTCATCGACACGTACGAGTGCTGCTCGCCCACGCCGTTGAGCTGGAAGAAGTTCGTGCGCAGCGTGGCCTTGATGAGGGTGAGGAAGGCCCGCAGGATGCGGTCCTCGTCGAGCGAGGCGACCTGGTCCAGGGCTCCGTCGAGCTCCTCCAGCATGGCGTCCACGAGCTCGCTGCCGGCGGTCTGGCGCACGGGCGCCATCCGGGCCTCGAAGAGCGAGACCAGCAGTCGGGTGGTGTGGACGTTGTTGCGGAGGGTGTCCTCCATGTAGTCCTGGCTGAAGGTGGAGCCGGCCTGGCGCAGGTACTTGGCGTACGCGCGCAGGACGACGGCCTGCCGCCAGGTGAGCCCGGCGCTCAGCACCAGGGCGTTGAAGTTGTCGTTCTCCGCGTCGCCCTGCCAGACCGCGGCGAAGGCGTCCTGGAAGCGCTCGCGGGCGTCGTCGCCGAGGTAGTTGTCCCCGTTGCCGGTGACGGGCATCCGCAGACCGAAGTCGTAGATCCAGGCGCTGACCCGGTCGGAGCGGCGCAGCTCGTACGGGCGCTCGTCGGTGACCTCGACGCCCAGGCGCTGCAGCACCGGCAGGACCGCGGAGAGCGAGACCTGGTCGCCGGTACGGAAGATCTTGAAACGGCGCTCGCCGGGGCCCGCGCCGACGGGCTCGTAGAGCGAGAGCGCGAACTGGCGGTCGCTGGCGGCGAGCCGCTCCAGGTGGACCAGGTCGGCGACGGCCGCGCGCGGCGAGTGGTCGGCCTTGTAGCCCTCGGCGAAGGAGGTGCCGTAGCGGCGCAGCAGCTCGGCGGCGCGCTCCTCGCCGCACTCGGCGATCAGCGCTTCCTGGAAGCCGTCGGCCCAGGAGCGGGCGGCCTCGACGAGACGGCCCTCGATGCGCTCGACGTCGGAGTCGGTCAGCGCGGGCAGCTCGGTGCCCTGCGGGACGCGGACGACGAAGTGGATGCGGGAGAGGATCGACTCGGTGTTCCACGCGGTGAAGTCGACGCTGATGCCGCCGAGCTCCTCGCGGAGGATGTCCATCAGGCGCAGCCGCACCCCGGTGGTGAACCGGTCGCGGGGCAGGTAGACGAGCGCCGAGTAGTAGCGGCCGTACTCGTCCTGGCGCAGGTACAGCCGCAGCCGGCGGCGTTCCTGGAGGTACAGGACGGAGGTGACGATGGCCTGGAGCTGGTCGACCGGGGTCTGGAACAGCTCGTCGCGCGGGTACGTCTCCAGGATCTGCAGCAGGTCGCGGCCGTCGTGGCTGCTCGGCGCGAAGCCGGCGCCGTCGAGGACCTCGACGACCTTGCGGCGGATCACCGGTACGCGGCGCACGGACTCGGTGTACGCGGCGGAGGAGAACAGGCCGAGGAAGCGGCGCTCGCCGACGACGTTGCCGTCGGCGTCGAACTTCTTGACGCCCACGTAGTCGAGGTACGAGGGGCGGTGCACGGTGGAGCGGCTGTTGGCCTTGGTCAGCACCAGCAGGCGGTGCTCGCGGGCCTTGGCGCGGGCGTCGGCCGGCAGCCGGTTGAAGGACGGCGAGACCGGGTGGCCGTCGTCCTTGCCGCTGTGGTGCGGGTCGGAGCGCAGGATGCCGAGGCCGGTGCCGGGCACGGCGGCCAGGGAGTCGCCGTCGACGAGGTTGTACTCGCGGTAGCCGAGGAAGGTGAAGTGGTCGTCGGCGAGCCAGCGCAGCAGCTCACGGGCCTCTTCGAGCTCGTACTCGCGCAGGTCGGGGGCGGTGTGCTCCTCGGGCAGGCCCTCGGCGATGCGCAGCGCGGCGTCGCGCATCTTCTCCCAGTCCTCGACGGACTCCCGTACGTCGGACAGGACGCGCAGCAGGTCGGCGTTGATCTGCTTGAGGTCGGCGCGGTCGGTCTCGCGGTCGATCTCGACGTGGATCCAGGACTCGACGAGGGAGTCGTGGGGGCGCGCCGTGCGGGGACCGTGGGCGTCGCAGTCGGGACCGAGGATCTCGATCAGCTTGCCGGTGACGTCACGGCGGACGACGACCTGCGGGTGGATCACGACGTGGATGCCGCGGCCCTGGCGGGACAGCTCGTTCGTCACGGAGTCCACGAGGAAGGGCATGTCGTCGGTGACGACCTCGACGACGGAGTGGCTGGAGGTCCAGCCGTTCTCCTCCACCGTGGGCGTGTGCACGCGCACGTTCGCGGTGCCCTGCGGCCGGTTCTCGGCGAGCCGGTAGTGCGAGAGCGCGGCTCCGAACACATCGACCGGGTCCCGGTCCGCGAGGTCCTCCGGCGCCGTGTGCAGGTAGTAGCGCTGGAGGTAGGAGAGAACGGTGTCCTGGTCTGGACGCTCTCCCCGCTCGGACCCAGTCGGAAGTAGCCCCCCGGCCGGGCTGTGCTCAGCTACCCGGGCCGCCCGTGCGAGCAGCTCGGCCTTTGCTTCGTCCAGCTTGGTCTGCATGTCCTCTGGCTCCTGTCGCGCGCCATTGCGTGACGTAGGTGAAGGAAGGAATGACATAGCGCCGCGAGGCGGGGTGTCCGTCCGGGATCGACGCTATGCCGTCGAGAGAGCCGACCGGGAGGGAATGAGCCATGATCGGCCGAAGGTCCCGGGGGCGGGGATCAGCGAAGGCCCGGGCACGGTCGTGCGCCGGGCGCAGGCCGGAGGCTCCAGTGCCCCCGATGACTATCGCGCTGATCACGGGTACAAGGCTATCCCGACCTACCCCCAGGACGTCATTCGCTGCATCTGTACAAATCTTGGGGTGGAACTTTGACACTCTGGCCAGCGACGTGACCGGCCGTCCGTGCAGCGGCCCGTCCCGTGCTTATCCGGCCAGCTCGCGAGCTGTCAGAACGGCCTCGGCCAGGCTGTCCACGACCGGCACTCCGGCCGATTCCAGACTGCTGCGGCTGTGCGAGCCGCCCGTGTAGAGAACGGCCCGGGCACCTACGTGGGCGGCGGCGAGGGCGTCGTCCACGGCGTCTCCGATGAGGACCGTACGGTCCGCCGTCACACCCGTCCCGTCCAGGGCGGCCAGGTGGCGTACGAGGTGGCCCGCCTTGGAGGTGTGCGAGGGTCCGATCCGGCCGTCGACGCGCAGGAAGTGCTGGTCGATGCCGTGGAGCCGGACCAGGGGGACGAGCTTGTCGTGGGGCGCGAGGGACAGCAGGGACTGGGTGAGCCCGTCCAGTTGCCAGTCCCGGAGCAGCTCCCGGGCACCCTCGGCCAGCCCGGCGTCCTCGGCGGCGGCCCAGTAGTGGCGGTGGAAGGTGTCGTCCATGACCAGCCACTCCTCCTCGGTGGGCAGCCGGCCCATGAGGCGCTCGTAGAACTTCGGCACCGGAACGACGTACAGGTCGCGGTAGGTCTCCAGGGTGATCGGCGCGAAGCCGAGCTCGGCGAAGGAGGCGTTGGTCGCGGCTATGACGGCGTCGATGTCGTGCAGGAGCGTCCCGTTCCAGTCCCAGACGATGTGGTTCGTGCGGGTGGTGGCGGTGGCGTCGGTCGCGGCGGTCGTGTCGGTCACTTCAGCAGCCCCGGAATCTCCTGCACGCCGAACCACAGCAGGTCGTGGTCCTCGGCGGCGTCGACGGTGCGCTGCGCGTCCCTGTCCCCGCCGTCGGCGGCCTCCAGGGCCCCTGCGGCGGCTGCCACGTCCCCGTCGGCGTCGTCGGCGTCCACGTGCACGGCGGCGGCCACGGCGAGCCGTACGGCGGCGGCCAGGGTCACGCGGCCGAGAGCGGCCTCGTCGGCCCCGGGGGCGGCGGTGGCGGCCTTGTCGTCGACGTCGAGGGCGACCACGACGCGCCGGCGCGGGGCGTCCGCGTCCGCGGCGACCAGCCGCAGGGAGGCGAGCGCGGCCCGGTTCAGGGCCGCGTACTCCAGCTCCTCGATGTCGTCCGACACGTACCACTCGCGGAGTTCGGGGGTGACGGCGTACGCCAGCAGCGGGGCGGGGCCCAGCTCACCCGCCTGGTGCACCTCGGCGAGCCCGGGGAGGGTCAGGGGGACGTACACGCGCATGGCCGGCTGCTTTCGGTAGTCGGAATCGCCCTCAGGATACGACTCGGACGGGGCCGGGCGGGTGATGGACTCCGTCCCCCTTCGGGGCGCCGGACCGGGAGCCGCGCCCGTCCACCCGGGTACGCGCACGGGCCCCGCCCGGGGCGGGGGACCGGCCGCCGCCCACCCGGATAGGTGAAGCGGGCCGGCGGCCGGGCGGGCCGCGGGCGTGGTTGCGGAGCGTGTTCGGCGGCCGTAGAAGATCCCCATCAAGTTACCGCCCGGTACCGCTCCGGGCCCGGCCTGTTCGGGGGCAGCTCGCGATGGACACCACGATGCGCGGCACGATGACCGGCAACGACGGCAGCCGCCGGCGGCCCGCGGGCCGCACCCGCACCCGTCCGGCCGGGCGCCGCGACCCGCGGCGCCCGGCCGGCCCCCCGCGCACCCTGCGGCTCGGCCCGCACCACTGGTTCGCCGAACACCTCCTCGCGGTGGTCAGCGGCCTGCGCCCGGTCCACTCGCTCCTCGGCCACACCATCGGACCCGCCTACCAGCAGCTGATCACCCTGGCCCCCGCGGACCCCCTCCGCAACCGCCTCCGCCCGGTCGTCCGCCAGTGCGGCCGCTTCACCCCGGGCCCGGGAGTCATCGAGGCCTTCGCCCGCATCGCCACGGGCGACCGCCTCACCGCGATGGCCTTCCGCCTCGAACAGGGCCCGGACCTCCGCTGGCGCTGCGCAGCGGTGGAAATCCAGGGCCCCCGCCCGTGATGCAGCCTCGCCTCATGCAGCCTCGCCGGCGTTTGAGGCGCAGGGTCCCGGGCGGAGCCCCGGCAACGGCGCCGCACCCGCACACGACGCGGCCGGGGCCGGACACCCCAGGTGTCCGGCCCCGGCCGACAGCTCCAGCTCAACCCGGCAGCGGGTTACTTCTTCCGGCGACGCCCGCCCGCGGCCTTCTGCGCCTTGCGCCGCTCCGCCCGCGTCATCCCGTCACCCTCACCACCGGCAGCGTCGGATTCGAAGTCGCCCTCGATGACACCGCCCTCCCCGTCCACCGTCGGAGCGGAGAAGTGCAGCCGGTCCGGCCGCTGCGGAGCGTCCAGCCCCTTCGCCCGGATCTCCGGACGCGCCCCCACCGGCTCCTTCGTCAGGGACGGCGCCGCGTCCTGCACCGGAACCTCCTCGACCTGCTGCTCGACCTGGACCTCCAGGTTGAACAGGTAGCCGACGGACTCCTCCTTGATGCCTTCCTGCATGGCGTTGAACATGTCGAAGCCCTCGCGCTGGTACTCGACCAGCGGGTCCTTCTGGGCCATGGCCCGCAGGCCGATGCCCTCCTGCAGGTAGTCCATCTCGTACAGGTGCTCACGCCACTTGCGGTCGAGCACCGACAGGACCACGCGCCGCTCCAGCTCGCGCATGATCTCGGAGCCGAGCGTCTTCTCGCGCGTCTCGTACTGCTCGTGGATGTCGTCCTTGACGGACTCCGCGATGAACTCGGCGGTGATGCCCGCACGGTCGCCCGCGGCCTCCTCCAGCTCCTCGATGGTGACCTTCACCGGGTAGAGCTGCCGGAAGGCGCCCCACAGGCGCTCCAGGTCCCACTCCTCGGCGAAGCCCTCGACCGTCTCGGCCGCGATGTACGCGTCGATGGTGTCGTCCATCATGTGGCGCACCTGCTCCTGCAGGTCCTCGCCCTCCAGGACGCGGCGGCGCTCGCCGTAGATGACCTCACGCTGGTTGTTGAGGACCTCGTCGTACTTCAGGACGTTCTTGCGCGTCTCGAAGTTCTGGGTCTCCACCTGCGACTGGGCCGAAGCGATCGCGCGCGTCACCATCTTGTTCTCGATCGGCACGTCGTCGGGGACGTTCGCCATCGCCATGACGCGCTCGACCATCTGCGCCTTGAACAGGCGCATCAGGTCGTCGCCCAGCGACAGGTAGAAGCGGGACTCGCCCGGGTCGCCCTGTCGGCCGGAGCGGCCGCGCAGCTGGTTGTCGATACGGCGCGACTCGTGACGCTCGGTGCCCAGCACGTACAGCCCGCCGAGCTCCTTGACCTCCTCGAACTCCGCCTTCACCGCGGCCTCGGCCCGGGTGAGCGCCGAGGGGAGGGCGTGCGCCCACTCCTCGATGTGCTCCTCCGGGTCCAGGCCCTGCTGGCGCAGCTCGGCCTCGGCGAGGTCGTCCGGGTTGCCGCCGAGCTTGATGTCGGTACCGCGGCCGGCCATGTTCGTGGCGACCGTGACCGCGCCCCGGCGGCCGGCCTGGGCGACGATCGTCGCCTCACGGTCGTGCTGCTTGGCGTTGAGCACCTCGTGCGGGATGCCGCGCTTGGAGAGCTGCTGGGAGAGGTACTCGGACTTCTCGACCGACGTCGTACCGACGAGGATCGGCTGGCCCTTCTCGTGCTTCTCCGCGATGTCGTCGACGACGGCGGCGAACTTCGCGACCTCGGTCCGGTAGATCAGGTCCGGCTGGTCCTTGCGGACCATGTCGCGGTTGGTCGGGATCGGGACGACACCGAGCTTGTAGATCTGGTGGAACTCGGCGGCCTCGGTCATGGCCGTACCGGTCATGCCCGACAGCTTCGAGTAGAGGCGGAAGAAGTTCTGCAGGGTGATCGTGGCGAGGGTCTGGTTCTCGTCCTTGATGTCCACCCCTTCCTTCGCCTCGATCGCCTGGTGCATGCCCTCGTTGTAGCGGCGGCCGGCGAGGATGCGGCCGGTGTGCTCGTCGACGATCATGACTTCGCCGTCGATGACGACGTAGTCCTTGTCGTTCTTGAAGAGCTCCTTGGCCTTGATCGCGTTGTTGAGGTAACCGACGAGCGGGGTGTTCACCGACTCGTAGAGGTTCTCGATGCCGAGCCAGTCCTCGACCTTGGCGACACCGGACTCGTGGATGGCGACGGTGCGCTTCTTCTCGTCGACCTCGTAGTCGCCGGTCTCCTCGATGCCCTTCAGCGGCTGGCCGGCCTCGCCCTTGGTCAGGCGGGTCACCAGCTTCGCGAAGTCGCCGTACCACTTCGTGGCCTGGTCGGCGGGGCCGGAGATGATCAGCGGGGTACGGGCCTCGTCGACGAGGATCGAGTCGACCTCGTCGACCACGGCGAAGTTGTGGCCGCGCTGGACGAGCTCGTCCTGGGACCACGCCATGTTGTCGCGCAGGTAGTCGAAGCCGAACTCGTTGTTCGTGCCGTAGGTGATGTCGCAGTTGTACTGCTCGCGGCGCTGCGCGGGCGACATGTTCGCCAGGATGCAGCCGACCTCCAGGCCGAGGAACTTGTGCACCCGGCCCATCAGCTCGGAGTCACGCTCGGCGAGGTAGTCGTTCACCGTGATCAGGTGGACGCCCTTGCCGGACAGCGCGTTCAGGTACGCGGGCAGCGTGCCGACGAGGGTCTTGCCCTCACCGGTCTTCATCTCGGCCACGTAGCCGAGGTGCAGCGCCGCGCCACCCATGATCTGGACGTCGTAGTGCCGCTGGCCGAGGACGCGCTTCGCGGCCTCGCGTACGGTCGCGAAGGCCTCGGGCAGCAGGTCGTCCAGGCTCTCGCCGTCCTGGAAACGCTGCTTGTACTCGTCCGTGAGCGCACGCAACTCGGCGTCGGAGAGGTTGACGAAGTCCTCTTCGATGGAGTTGACCTGGTCCGCGATGCGGTGCAGTTTGCGCAGGATCTTGCCTTCGCCTGCACGCATGAGCTTGTTGAAGACGGACACCGAGGTTTGTCTCCTTGCCGGTCGGGCCTGGGCACTGTACGTACACGGGCACGGCAGGTGGGCCCCACCGCAACGGCCATCGTAAGCGAGGACGTGGCCGCGTCGGGAGGTCCGCCGTTCCCGTGAGGGCACGGGTGCCCGGATTGAGAACGTACGGGGGACACCGAAGGTGCCGCATCGCCCGGAGGGATCACCGAAAATTGTTCGCCGCGGATACCGGCACGGCAGCAGAATTCGTTCATGGAACCCAAGACGCTCAGCACGGACCGATTGGTATTGCGGCCTTTCGTCCCGTCGGACGAGGACGAGCTGTATGCGGCGGCCCGGGATCCGGACGTCCAGCGCTGGACGCTCGTGCCCTCCCCCTATGAGCGCGAGCACGCGCACACCTATGTGAACGAGACCGTGCCGAACGGCTGGCGCGACGGCACGGCCTTCGCCTTCGCCGTGCGCCTCGGGGCCGAGGGCCCCCTGGTCGCGGCCGTCGGCGTGCACATCCACACCGCGGAGAGCACCGAGATCGGCTACTGGGCGGTCAAGGAGCACCGCGGCCGGGGCTACATGACCGAGGCGGTCCTGGCCGTCGCCCGCTGGGCCTTCACCGAAGTGGGCATCGGGCGGCTGGAATGGCGCGCCGAGGTGGGCAACGCGGGCTCCCGCGCCGTGGCCGAGAAGGCCGGCTTCCAGGTCGAGGGCATCCTGCGGGCCGGCATCGTCCACCGCGGCACCAACCGCGACTGCTGGGTCGGCGCCCTGCTCCCCTCCGACCTGGGCCTGCCCTCGAAGCTGCCCTACCTGCCGGCACCCGCGGAGTAGCCGGTCGGCACCATCCTGATCCTGGAGCCGATCACGCCGATCACGCCGACCACCGACCGCCGCGTCCTCGGCCCGCACACCCCCGAGGACGCGGCCGAGGTGTACGCCGCCTGCCAGGACCCCGGCATCCGGCGCCGTTCATCGGTGCCGGTCCCGTACGGGCCCGCTGCTGTCAGTGGCACGGCCTAGGCTTCGGGGATGACTTCGGGCACCGCTTCGCTCTCCCTGTCCGCCGACGACGCGCGGCGCATCGCCCTGCGCGCGCAGGGCTTCCTCGGCGCACCCGACCGGCGCGGCGGGGTCCGCGGGGTCCTGCGCCACCTGGGCGCCGTACAGCTGGACACCATCTCGGTCCTGGCCCGCTCGCACGAGCTGATCCCGTACGCGCGCCTGGGCGCGGTGGGCCGGGACACCGTGGAGCAGGCGTACTGGTCGGACCGGCACGCCTTCGAGTACTGGTCGCACGCCGCCTGCATCCTGCCGATCGAGGAATGGCCGCATTTCGCGTTCCGCCGCCGGGCCAACCGGGCGCGCGGCCACCGCTGGCACCTCCTCCAGGACAAGCACACCTCGACGCGGGCGGTCCTGGACCGGCTGAAGGCGGACGGCCCGCTGACCTCCACCGAGCTGGGCGGCGCCAAGAACGGCGGCGAGTGGTTCGACTGGTCCGAGACCAAGATCGCGGTGGAGTGGCTGCTGGACACCGGCGAGGTGGTGTGCAGCGAGCGCCGCGGCTGGAAGCGGGTCTACGACCTCCCCGAGCGGGCCGTTCCCGACGCGCTGCTCCACGACGACCTGGACGACCGCGAGTGCGCACGCCGTCTGGTCGCCCTGGCGGGCCGGTCCCTGGGCGTCGGCACCCGCGCCGACATCGCGGACTACCACCGCCTCAAGGGCGGGGAGTTCGACGCGGTGGTCGCGGACTCCGGACTGGTACCGGTCGAGGTGGAGGGCTGGTCCAAGCCGGCCTGGGCGGACCCGGCGGCTCTCGCGGAGGCTCCCCGGGGCCGCCACCGCACGACGCTGCTCTCGCCCTTCGACTCCCTGGTCTGGGACCGTCCCCGGACGGAGCGGATCTTCGGTTTCACGCACCGCCTGGAGGCGTACGTGCCCAAGCCGAAGCGGATACACGGGTACTTCGCGATGCCGCTGCTGGCGGGCGGCCGGCTCCAGGGCCGCGTCGACCCGGCCCGCGAGGGCCGCACGCTGGTCGCCCGGCAGCTCTCGCTGACCTCCCCGAAGGCCGCGGCCCCGATGGCGCGGGCCCTGCGGGAGGCGGCGGAATGGGTCGGCTGCGAGGACGTGCGCGTCGAGCGCGCGAGCTCGCCCGCGGAGGCGGCGGCCGTCACCGCGGAACTGGCCGCGCTCTAGGACCCGGGCGCTGGGCGCTGGGCGCTAGCGGATTTCGAGGATCTTTTCCCGCATCGCGTAGACCACGGCCTCCATCCTGGAGTGCAGCTGCAGCTTCTCCAGGATGTTGCGGACGTGGTTCTTCACGGTGTTCTCGGAAATGAACAACTCCTTGGCGATATCACGGTTGTTCATGCCGGTGGCCACCAGTTTCAGGACCTCCAGCTCCCGGTCCGTCAGCCGCGGCGCGGGGACCAGCCGCCGCTCGTCGGTCCGCTGGATCATCGACTTGAACTCGGTGAGCAGCTTCGACGCCATCGACGGGCTGATCTGCGACTGGCCGTCCGCCACCGCCCGGATCGCCGTGGCCACCTCGTCCGTCGAGATCTCCTTCAGGAGGTACCCGGTCGCGCCCGCCTTGATCGCGTCGTAGAGGTCCGCCTCCTCGTCGCTGATCGTCAGCATGATGATCTTCGCAGAGGGGGCCACCTCCTTGATCGAGGTGCACGCCTCGATGCCGCCGCGCCGGGGCATCCGCACGTCCATCAGCACGATGTCCGGAAGCAGGTCGGCCGCCTTGTCCACGGCCTCCGCCCCGTCCCCGGCCTCGCCCACGACCTGGATGTCCTCCTCCTGCGCGAGGACGATCTCCAGTCCCCGCCGGAAGAGCGCGTGGTCGTCGACCACGAGCACCCTGATGGGCTCCCGGGCGGTCTCCTGGGTCGGGTCGTCCGTCCCGCGGCAGCCCGCGACGCCGCCGTCCCCGCGCACCGGCCCGAAGCTGTCCGCCATCGTTCCTCCCCCTGCATGTGCTCAGCTGCTGGGCCAACCGGACACACACCGCAGCCGGTTGACTGCACGCCATGATTCCATGCCCGCACCGCGGCCCGGGGGCCAAAAGTGAGCCACCTGGCGCATACCCGTCGCACACCCGTCATGCAGGTGCCCCCGCACAGGCGCCGGAGCGCCTGCGCGGGGGCGATGAACAGATGTGCCGGACTCGGCCTCGGCTCAGCCGCCGAGCGCGCCACCGGCGCCGCCCCGCGGCTCCTCCGAGCTGGAGGCACCGTCGGGGTTCACGTGGATGACGCCGTAGTCATAGGCATGACGGCGGTAGACGACACTCGGCAACTTCGTCTCGGAGTCGACGAACAGATAGAAGTCGTGGCCGACCAGTTCCATCTCGTACAGGGCCTGGTCGAGCGACATGGGTGCGGCCGAGTGGGTCTTCTCGCGGACGATGAGCGGGCCTTCGCCCTGCACCTCCAGGGATCCGATCCGGGTGATCGGCACCCCGTCCGTCTTCTCCTCCGACACCGGCTGACCACTGCCGTTCAGCGAGGCGACGCCCGGCACCACGTCGGCGACCTCCGCCGCCGAGAGCCGGCCGTTGCCACGGCGGGTGTAACGCTTGTCGTGCTGCTTGCGCAGCCGGGCCTCCAGCTTGTCCTGAGCGAGGTCCAGCGCCGCGTACGCGTCGGCGGCGGCGGCCTCGGCACGGATCACCGGGCCCCGCGAACGCAGGGTGATCTCCACGCGGTCGGAACGGTCGGCCTGGCGCGGGTTGTGCTCCTTGGACACCTCGACGTCCAAGCTGATCACCTTGGCGTCGAGCTTCTGGATCCGCTCCGGATTCAGCTTCTCGGCCACGTGCTTGCGGAACCGCTCGGGCACCTCGGTCTTGCGGCCCTTGACGACGATGTCCACGCAGAACTCCGTTCCCGGATAGCTCCGCCCGACGGGGCGAAGCGTCTCCCTTTCGCACCAGACTCCGGTGAAGGCCGGAGCCTCGGACTTGGCGACTTTCACCTCCTCCTCCCCCATCGGCAAGATCAACACCCCACCGACTTCGGAGTCGAGAGACAGCCTCCTGAGTTCCTTACAACCGAACATATCCCTCTATGGCGGTTGTCGGCACCCGCTACCGGAATGTACTTCCAGTCAGGTGGCTGTTCCCTCTTACTACCTGCAACGATGGGCCTTCCCCGCCAGTTCCAAATCTATTCACAAGATTTTTGTTCTGTCCGAGTTGCTCAAACGCGTGGCAGGCGTTCGATCCGCCTGAAGGAGTCCGCCGGCGCGGCCACCACGGCCGCCCCCAGCACGGCCCCCGGGCCCGCCACCAGCCCCGCGGCGCGCACCGCCCGGGCCGCCTCGGCCAGCGTCGCCCCCGTGGTGATCACGTCGTCCACGAGCACGATCCCGGCCGCCCCGGCCGTGAGCCGCCGCCCGCCCCGGCGCACCGCCAGCGCCCCCGTGAGGTTCTCCCGGCGCTGCCGGGCCCCCAGCCCCGCCTGGTCCGCCACCGCCCGCCGCAGCCCCAGTACGGGCGCCACCCGCGCGGGAACACCGGCCCTCCTCAGCCGCCCCGCGGCCGCGAGCGCGATCCTGCGCGCCGGATCGTGCCCGCGCGCCCGGACCTGCCGCCGCGCCGACGGGACCGGGACCAGCACCACGTCCCCCGCACCGCCGAAGCCGCCCGCGCCACCGGAACCACCGGAACCGCCCGCCAGGACGGCGGCGGCCAGGGCAGCGCCGAGCACCCCGGCCAGCGGCAGCGCCCCGCGCTCCTTGTGCGCCAGCAGGAGGCTCCGTACGGCCCCCTCGTAGACGGCGGCGGCCCGTACCACCGGCAGCCCCGCGGGCCGCGGAGACGGCCGCACCGGCCCCTCCCCGGCCCCGCTCAGCGCATCGCGGCACCCGGCGCACACCAGCACCCGGACCGCCCCGCAGCCGGCGCAGTCGACCGGCAGGACCAGCCCGGCGAGCTCCTGCCACCACCCACGCATGACTCCACACTGCCGGGCCGGGCCACCGCCCGCGACCCCTGTGGACGACCCGCGCGCGGACAGGTCAGCCCGGGTACACCGGCGACCGGCCGCCCGCCACCGTGCGCCACTGCGCCCCCGGCGGCAGCCACACGATCCCGTCCTCCGAGTACGCGACCACCGGCTTCGGCTTCGCCTCGTCCTCGGTGGCCGCGACCGCCACCTCCGAGAGCCCGGTGGCCCCGGGCAGGCTCGCCGCGACCATCGAACCGTCGGCCAGCATGTAGCGGGCCTGCTGCACGCCGCCGTTCTCCCGGCCCACCACGAGCAGCCGCCCGCGCGGCGCCCAGCTCATCGCCGTCACGTCGACCATCTGCGGGGCCGCCGGACGCAGCTCGCGCACCGACACCGCCGAGGAGTCGCTCTTGCCGTCGGGCCGCTCGATCCGCCCGACGTAGAGGACCTTGTTGCCGTCGGGCTGCTCCACCAGCAGCGCGATCCGCGCCCCGTCGGCGGACGCCTTCAGCGAAGCGATCTTCCGCCCGTCGAGCCCCGCCACCTGCACCTTCTCCGGCGTTCCGGCACCACCGGGCACCCGCCACAGCCCCGGGGACTGCGGATCGCGGTCCGCGACCCACAGATCACCCGAAGCGTCCCAGCTCGGCGCGGTCAGCATCGGCGCCTTGCCGCCCTTGCCGATCGGCAGCGGCTGCGGCATCGCCCCGCTCCCGACCAGCGCCACGACGTACAGCGCGTGCTCGTCCTCGGAGATCACGGCCGCGCGCCGCTCGTCGTGGGAGACCGCCGCCGACCTGACCTTGAACCCGGGCGGGGTGGCCAGCGGCCCCGGCACCGGTTCGGGCTTGGGCTGCTGGTCCTCGCTGCTCGTGTCCAGCTTCATCCGGACCAGCCGCTTGTCGTTGTCGACGAAGTACTGGAACTCGGGAATCTTGGGCCGGCCCGCGATCGCGGCCGCGCTCACCTCGCTCACCGAACACAGCGACGTCGACTTGCCCCCCGCCCGCACCAGTTCGACCTGGTCGAGCCGGGAACCCGTCAGATCCTTGACCGTGTACAGGAGTTGGGTAGCCATCTTCTTGCACTGCGGCTGCGCGACGTTCTCGGCCTTCTCGTTGAGCGGCACGCGCAGCGTGTTCTGCCCGTCGTACGAAAGGGACTTGGTGCCCGGGCTCAGTTCCGTACCGGTGGGGAAGCTGGACTCCACGACCGGGGCGAGCCACCGGGACGGCCCCGCCAGCAGCGACTGCACGGTCTGCGTGGTCGGGTCCATCCGCGAGTCCGGGTCCGTGCGCTGACGCACGTAGACGGGATCGGCGACGAGCGTGCCGCCCGCGAAGTAGTACTTGTTGACCGGCATGTAGATGCGCTGGAAGTCCGACTCGCTGAGCACGAGCCCGCTCGGCGGGGTCGAGATCCGCCACTGCTTGTCCTCGTTCTGGACGAGCTGCAGGAACTCCTCGTACTCCCTGGCCCCGGTCTGCGGCTGGTACGCGCTGTGCTCGTCGACAGTCGCGAGCTTCTTGCCGGTCACCTTCCAGCGGGGCCCGTCCGGGTCCTTCTCGCCGCGGTTGGGAACCCGGTTGAGCCCGGAGGAGAGCACGGTGACGGCCGAGCCGGGCTTCCAGCTCTTCGCGGCGGCCTCGGTGAGGTACTTGCGGGCCGTCTCCAGCTGCGGGTCGTCGCTGGTCATCGCCTCCAGGAAGCCGTCGACGATCTCCGCCGGGCTGGCCTTGTCCGCAGGCGGTACGCCGAACACCCGGACCTGCGAATCCACGCCCTGCGAGGCCTGCACCGGGCGGATGTCGCCCCGGTCCGGCATGGAGGCGCACCCCGCGAGCAGCAGGCCGGCCGCACCGAAGGCGTACGCCCTGACGGCACGCAGCCTCCGGCGCCGCACCCGCGCACGCCCCGCCCGCGCGTCCAAGGGCTCAGCGTCCATCGGCTCGGTCCTCCTGTTGTGCCTGCTCGGCCGGGCGGGCCACGACCCGGGCCCCGTTGCCCGGCAGGGCCGTCGGGTCGGCGGGCACCGGCATCGCTCCGGCGACGGGCGAGCGCGGCGGTATCGACGAGCGGTCGCCCGCGTCGGCGGGCGTGCGCTCCGCCGCGCCGCCCGCGGCCTCGGCCGCGGCCCTGGCCCGGTTGGCGCGGTTGGCCCGGGAGTCCTCGGGCTCCAGCGGGATGGGCGAGCCCCGCAGCGGCTCGTCGGCCGTGCGCGGCAGCGTCAGGCGGAACTGCGAGCCGCCGCCCGGCTCGCCCCAGGCCTGCAGCCAGCCCCCGTGCAGCCGGGCGTCCTCGACGGCGATCGACAGGCCGAGGCCGGTCCCGCCGGTCGTGCGCGCCCGCGCCGGGTCGGCCCGCCAGAAGCGGTTGAACACGCGGGTGGCCTCGCCGGGCTTCAGCCCGACCCCGTAGTCCCGTACGGCGACGGCGACGGCCCCGCCCGCGGACGCCAGCCGGACCACCACGTCGCGGCCCTCGCCGTGCTCCACGGCGTTGACGACCAGATTGCGCAGCACCCGCTCCACCCGCCGGGCGTCGGCCTCGGCGATGACCGGCTGGGTGTCGCCCAGGACCCGGATCCGGGTGCCCTTGTGCTCGGCGAGCGGCTCGGCCCCGTCGATGACCCGGCGGACGACGTCACGCAGGTCGATGGGCTCGGCCTCCAGGGCCGCCGCCCCGGCGTCGAAGCGGCTGATCTCCAGCAGGTCGGCGAGGAGCGACTCGAACCGGTCGAGCTGCCCGGCGAGCAGCTCGGCGGAGCGCGCGGTGATCGGGTCGAAGTCGACCCGGGCGTCGTGGATGACGTCGGCGGCCATCCGGACCGTCGTCAGCGGGGTGCGCAGCTCGTGCGAGACGTCCGAGACGAAACGGCGCTGCATCCGGGACAGCTCCTCCAGCTGCTGGATCTTGTTCTGGAGGTTCTGGGCCATCTTGTTGAAGGCCTCGCCGAGGCGCGCGATGTCGTCCTCACCGGTGACCTTCATCCGCTCCTGCAGCCGCCCGGCCGAAAGCCGCTCGGCGATGCCCGCGGCCATCCGGACCGGGGTCACCACCTGGCGTACGACGAGCCAGGCGATGCCGCAGAGCAGGACGACGACGAACAGGCCCGCGGTCACGATGGTGACCTTGATCAGGTTGAGGGACTCCTCCTCCTGCGTCAGCGGGAAGAGGTAGTACAGGTCGTACGGGTCGCCGTTGATGTCCGAGAGCCGCTTGCCGATGACCAGCGCCGGCTCGGGCTCCTTCGCCCCGTCCCCGCTGGTGTACCGGATCTCGGAGAAGGTCTTGAAGGCGCCGGTGGCACGGTTGACGGCCCGGCGCAGCGGCAGCGGGACACTGGCGGTCGGGTCCACGTTGCCGGAGGCCCGGGCGCCCTTGACGCCCTGCGTCCCGGGCAGCGCCTCATCACCCGTGCCCGCACCCAGCGCGACGACCTCGAAGGCCGTCTGCCCGCCACTGGCCAACTGCTTGACCAGGGAGTTCATCCACGTACTGGCGTCCCGGCCGACCCTGTTGTCGGTGGCGTCGGGCCCGTCCACCGTGGCCGGGGCGTTGGCCTTCTCCTGCGCCACCGCGAACCCGCCCGCGGCCTGGCTCTGCGCCGCCTCCTCCTTGGCGTCGAGGAGACCCTTGCTGACCTGGGCGATGACGACGAACCCCAGGGCGAGGACCACGGCGAGCGAGATCAGCAGGGTGGCGGCGACCACGCGGAGCTGGATGTTGCGCCGCCACAACCGGACAGCCGGAAGCAGCGGCCGCCGCGCCAGGCGTACGAACAGCCGCAGGACCCGGCTGCTCGACGCCCGGTCCCGGAACAGCCGGCCGAAGCGCAGCTTCCACGGGCGGAAGCCGCCGTGGGCCCTGCCGGACATGCCGGACGTACCGGACTGCACGTCAGCTGGGTCCGGCCTTGTAGCCGACACCACGCACCGTCACGACGATCTCGGGGCGCTCCGGATCCTTCTCGACCTTGGAGCGCAGACGCTGCACGTGCACGTTGACCAGGCGGGTGTCCGCCGCGTGCCGGTAACCCCAGACCTGCTCCAGCAGCACCTCACGGGTGAACACCTGCCAGGGCTTGCGCGCGAGCGCGACCAGCAGGTCGAACTCGAGCGGGGTCAGCGCGATCGAGGCACCGTCCCGCTTGACCGAGTGCCCGGCCACGTCGATGACCAGGTCACCGATGGCCAGCTGCTCGGGCGCGGGCTCCTCCGACCGGCGCAGACGGGCCCGGATGCGGGCCACCAGCTCCTTCGGCTTGAACGGCTTCACGATGTAGTCGTCGGCCCCGGACTCCAGACCCACGACGACATCGACCGTGTCGCTCTTCGCGGTGAGCATGACGATCGGCACGCCGGACTCGGCCCGGATCAGGCGGCAGACCTCTATGCCGTCCCTCCCGGGCAGCATGAGGTCGAGCAGCACCAGGTCCGGCTTCGCCTCCCGGAAGGCAGCAAGTGCCTTGTCACCGTCCGCTACGAACGACGGCTCAAAACCTTCTCCACGCAGCACAATGCCGAGCATCTCGGCCAGCGCGGTGTCGTCGTCGACGACAAGGACGCGTCCCTTCATGGTTGACATCATCCCATTAGCTAATCGTTACCCGGCGGTGAGCTGTCCCACAGCCAAAAGGGCTGGAAATCGCCCCTCGGACCTGCGTCGAGATCAGCTCCACCAGTCTGCCCCCGAACGGGGCGACTATTGAAGGTACGGGCATCGAAGACCCCGCAGCACCGCCCGGGACCGTCCGACCGGTCGGGATCGCCCCGGACCGACCCTTTCCACCCCGCCACCGCACCCGATCCGCCGCCCACCCCCTACTCCGTTCGGGCCCCCCACGTGGCACGATGGCAGCGACCAGCGCCCCGCCGCGGCAGGCGCACATGAAGGAGTGACGATGAACGACTCTCCGGGCTGGGCTACGCCCGGATCCTCTCCGTCCGACGGCGAGCGGCCGGGCACCGAAAGCGGCGCGCAACAGCCCGCACAGCCCACACCGCCCGCCGGCGACCCGAAGTGGTCCGCCGAGCAGCCACCGCCCGGTCAGTGGTCGAGCCCGGGCACCACGCCGCCCGAGGCCCCGCAGGCACAGCCGCAGCCCACCACGGGCTGGGGCCAGCAGCCAGGCACCCCTCAGACGGGCCAGTACGGCCCCCAGTACGGCTACCCGGGCGGCCCCGGCCAGTGGGGCCAGTCCCCCGCCGCCAAGCCCGGAGTGATCCCCCTGCGGCCCCTGGGCCTCGGCGAGATCCTCGACGGCGCGGTCGCCACCATGCGCACCCACTGGCGTGCGGTACTGCCGATCACCCTCGTCGTGGCCACCGTCGTCCAGGTGATCAGCGTCATCGTCCAGAAGCTCATGCTGGACGACCTCGCCTTCGCCACGGACCCGAACGCCGGCCCGGAAGAGATCATCGACTCGCTCGGCAGCACCTTCGCCGCCTCCGCGGTGGTCCAGCTCATCCAGGTCCTCGGAACCATCGTGGTCACCGCGATGCTCACGATGGTCTTCAGCCGCGCCGTGCTCGGCCAGCAGTCCTCGGTCTCCGACGCCTGGCGCGAGGCCCGCCCCCAGCTGCTGCGCCTGATAGGGCTCACCCTGCTGATGGCCCTCGGCGCCATCCTGCTCGGCGCCGTACTGATCCTGCCGGGCGTCCTCACCGAATCCGTCGGCCTCGCCCTCCTCGGCTTCGCCGTGTGGCTGCCGCTCATGGTCTGGCTGGGCATCAAGTTCACCCTGGCCTCGCCCGCCCTGATGCTGGAGAAGAGCACCCTCTTCAAGTCCTTCGCGCGCTCCTCGAAGCTCGTCAAGGACACCTGGTGGCGCATCTTCGGCATCACGCTGCTCACCACCGTCATCGCCTTCTTCATCTCGGGCATGATCGTGGCCCCGTTCCAGATCATGAGCCTCTTCGCCTTCAGCGGCGGCCTCGACGCCATGGAGGACGGCAGCGGCATGACCAGCTGGGGCGCACTGATCGCCCCCGCGATCGGCCTGATCATCGCGCAGACCATCGTCATGCCCTTCCAGTCCGGCGTCACCGTGCTCCTGTACGTCGACCAGCGCATCCGCCGCGAGGGCCTCGACCTGGAGCTCGCCCGGGCCGCCGGCCTCGAGAACTACGGCACGACCGGAGGCTGACGCACAGATGATGAGTACGGGGGGCCTCATCACCCGCGCCACGGCGCTCCTGCCGAGCGCCGAGACACCACCGGTGACGACACCGCGCGGACCCGCCAGGGAAGCGGCCGAGCGCGAACTGTCCAAGCCGATGTACCACGAGAACGACCCGAGCCTGTTCGACCGCGCCCTGCGCAAGTTCTTCGACTGGCTCGACGACATGCTCGGCGCCGCCTCCGGAGCCACCCCCGGAGGCGGCTTCGGCCTCGTCGTGATCCTCCTCCTCGTGATCCTCGCCGTCGGCGCCCTCTGGTGGCGCCTCGGCACCCCCGGCCGGATCGCCGCCGGCGCCGGCGTCCTCTTCGCCGACGGCACCCGCAGCGCCGCCGACCACCGCACCGCCGCCGACGCCCACGCCGCCGCCGGCCGCTGGACCGAGGCCGTCCAGGAGCGCATGCGCGCCGTCGTCCGCTCCCTGGAGGAGCGCACCCTGCTCGACCCGCGCCCCGGACGCACCGCCGACGAGGCCGCCTCCGAAGCCGCGGTCTCCCTCCCCGACCATGCCGCGGAACTCCGCGCCGCCGCCCGTACCTTCGACGACGTCACCTACGGCGGCCGCACCGCCGACGCCGACACGTACGCCCGCCTGCGCGCCCTCGACCTCACCCTGGACCGCGCAAAGCCGCTGCTGACGGGACCCACCGCATGACCGGCCCGACCGATCCGGCCCCGCCGACGGCAACTCCGGCCCCGCCGGTGCTCGACGCACGGGAGTCCGGGGGCAGCACCCCCGGCCACGACCCCGCGCCCAGCGCAGCCGCAGCCGCGCCCGCAGCCGCAGCTGGCGACTCGCGCACCCGGCGCCTGCGCCAGATCCGCCGCGCCCTCATCGCCGTGGCCGTCCTGGCGGCCGGCGCCGTCGCCACGGCCGCCCTCAACTCCGGCACCCGCCACGGCTACCTCGACCCCCGCACCGCCGACCCCTCCGGCAGCCGCGCCGTCGCCGAGCTCCTGAAGGAACGCGGCGTCACCACCCGCGTCGTCACCACCGCCCGCGAAGCCGCCGACGCCGCCGGCCCCCGCACCACCCTCCTGGTCACCGACCCCGACCGGCTCGGCGCCACCCAGCGCGGCGTCATCCGCTCGGCCATCGACCTCTCCGGCGGCCGCACCGTCCTCCTCGCCCCCAGCAGCCACAGCCTCACCGACCTCTCCCCCGGCGTGCACACCGCGGGCGACGCCGACACGGACCGCCCCGACCCCCGCTGCACCCTGCCCGCCGCCACCTCGGCCGGCCGCGCCGACACCGGCGGCGGCCTCCGCTACACCACAGCCCTCCCCGGAGCCACCGCCTGCTACCCCAGCGGCGGCGACCCCACCCTCCTCGTCCTCCCCACCGGCCCCACCGGCGGCGACACGGTCCTCCTCGGCTCCGAGACGATCCTCCTCAACGAGTCCCTCGCCGACGAGGGCAACGCCTCCCTCGCCCTCCAACTCCTCGGCTCCCGACCGGACCTCGTCTGGTACCTGCCGTCCCTCGCGGACTCCGACCCCGGCACCGCGCCCTCCGGCGAGGACAAGGGCCTCCTCGACCTCATCCCGGCCGGCTGGTCCTGGGCCCTGCTCCAGCTCTTCGTCGCCGCCGCCCTCGCCGCCCTCTGGCGCGCCCGGCGCCTGGGCCCCCTCGTCACCGAGAAGCTCCCCGTCGCCATCCGCGCCTCCGAGGCCACCGAGGGCCGCGCCCGCCTCTACCGCAAGGCCGGCGCCCGCGACCGTGCCGCCACCGTGCTGCGCGCCGCCACCCGCGAACGCCTCGCCGCACTGGTCGGCGTACCGCACACCCAGGCCCACGACCCGGCGGCACTGGCCCCGGCCGTCTCCGCCCGCCTGACCGGCGAGCCCCGCGACGTGGCCGCCCTCCTCTTCGGCACCACCCCCTCCGACGACGCGGCACTCGTCGCGCTCGCCGACCACCTCGACGCCCTCGAAAGAGAGGTCCGTACGTCATGACGTACCCGGCCACCGAGTCCACGGCAGTGACCGCGGACAGCGCCCGCGCTTCCCTCGAAGCGCTCCGCACCGAGATCGGCAAGGCCGTGGTCGGTCAGGACTCCGCCGTCACCGGACTCGTCGTCGCGCTCCTGTGCCGCGGCCACGTCCTCCTCGAAGGCGTCCCCGGCGTCGCCAAGACCCTCCTCGTACGGGCCCTGGCCGCCTCCCTCGAACTCGACACCAAGCGCGTCCAGTTCACCCCCGACCTGATGCCGAGCGACGTCACCGGCTCGCTCGTCTACGACGCCCGCACCGCCGAGTTCTCCTTCCAGGACGGCCCGGTCTTCACCAACCTCCTCCTCGCGGACGAGATCAACCGCACCCCGCCCAAGACCCAGTCCTCGCTCCTCGAAGCGATGGAGGAGCGCCAGGTCACCGTCGACGGCACCCCGCGGAAGCTGCCCGACCCCTTCCTCGTCGCCGCCACCATGAACCCGGTCGAGTACGAGGGCACCTACCCCCTCCCGGAAGCCCAGCTCGACCGCTTCCTCCTCAAGCTCACCGTCCCCCTCCCCTCCCGCGAGGACGAGATCGGGGTCCTGACCCGCCACGCCGCCGGATTCAACCCCCGCGACCTGCACGCCGCGGGCATCCGCCCCGTCGCCGGCCCGGCCCAGCTCGAAGCCGCCCGCCAGGCCGTCGCCAAGGTCGCCGTCTCCCCCGAGATCGCCGGCTACGTCGTCGACGTCTGCCGCGCCACCCGCGAATCGCCGTCCCTCACCCTCGGCGTCTCCCCCCGCGGCGCGACCGCCCTGCTGGCCACCGCCCGCGCCTGGGCCTGGCTCACCGGCCGCGACTACGTCACCCCCGACGACGTCAAGGCCCTCGCCCTGCCGACCCTGCGCCACCGCGTCCAGCTGCGCCCGGAAGCGGAGATGGAGGGAGTCACGGCCGACGCCGTCATCACGGCGATCCTCTCCCACGTCCCCGTACCGCGCTGATGGCCCTCACCGGACGCGCCGCCCTGCTGGCGGCCCTCGGCAGCATCCCGGTCGGCCTCCTCGAACCGAGCTGGACCGGCATGCTCGCGGTCAACGGCCCGATCGCCCTGGCCTGCGCGCTCGACTGCGCCCTGGCGGCGCCCGTACGCGGCCTCGTGCTGGCCCGCTCCGGAGACACGTCGGTCCGCCTCGGCGAACCGGCGGAGGTCCACCTCACCGTCACCAACCCCGGCAGCCGCAAGCTCCGGGCCCGCATCCGCGACGCCTGGCCCCCGAGCAGCTGGCTCCCGGGCACCGAGACCGCCGCGTCCCGCCACGAGGTGGTCGTCCCCGCGGGCGAACGCCGCCGGCTGACCACCCGGCTGCTGCCCACCCGCCGCGGCGACCGCCAGGCCGACCGCGTCACGATCCGCTCCTACGGCCCGCTGGGCCTGTGGGCCCGCCAGGGCTCCCAGGTGTCCCCCTGGACCGTCCGGGTCCTGCCGCCCTTCACCAGCCGCAAGCACCTCCCGTCCCGGCTGGCCCGCCTGCGCGAGCTGGACGGCCGTACGAGCGTCCTGACCCGCGGCGAGGGCACCGAGTTCGACAGCCTCCGCGACTACGTCCCCGGCGACGACACCCGCTCCATCGACTGGCGCGCCACGGCCCGCCAGAACAAGGTGGCCGTCCGCACCTGGCGCCCCGAACGCGACCGGCACATCCTCATCTGCCTGGACACCGGCCGCACCTCGGCGGGCCGCGTCGGCGACGCCCCCCGCCTGGACTCCGCGATGGACGCGGCCCTGCTCCTCGCCGCCCTGGCCACCCGCGCCGGCGACCGCGTGGACCTCCTGGCCCACGACCGCCGCCCCCGCGCCCAGGTCCAGGGCCGCTCGGCGGCCGACACCCTCCCGTCGTTCGTCAACGCGATGGCCACGCTGGAACCGGAGCTCGTCGAGACGGACGCCAGGACCCTGGTCTCCACCATCCTCCGCAACGCCCCGCGCCGGTCCCTGGTGGTCCTCCTGACCAGCCTGGACGCGGCCCCGATCGAAGAGGGCCTGCTCCCGGTGCTCCCCCGCCTCACGCAGCGCCACACGGTCGTGCTGGCTTCGGTCGCCGACCCTCATGTCGCAGCCATGACAAATTCACGTGGCACGGTGGACGCGGTCTACGAGGCCGCCGCCGGTACCCAGACCCAGTCCCAGCGCCGCCGCACGGCCGACCAGCTCACCCGTCACGGCGTCCACGTCGTCGACGCCACCCCGGACACCCTGGCCCCGTCCCTGGCGGACGCCTACCTGGCACTGAAGGCCGCCGGCCGCCTCTAGGACAGCCCTGGGCCCGCCCTGCGATCTCCGATCTTCGATCGCGAACGGCAGAAACGACCTTCACGGGCACGTGCGGGGCTGTGAGGATGTCGACCATGGCTATCGATTCAGTGGTCGTACGACAGCGCGTCGAGGATCTGGACGCGGCTGTGCCCTTCTACGAGAAGTTGACCGGAAGCACCGCATCACGGTTCGCCTTTGCCGGCGTCACTCTGGCGAGCGTCGGTCCCTTCCTCCTGTTCGCGGGACCCGACGAGGCGGCGCAACGGGTGGCGGGAGTGGCGGCGACCCTCGTCGTCACCGACCTGGACGCCGCGGTCGAGGAGGCTCAGGCAGGCGGAGCCGACATCGTCATGCCGATTCAGCCCACTCCGAACGGCCACCGCGCGGTGCTGCGGCACCCCCACGGCGGCGTCTTCGAGTACATCGGCCCCTGAACCGGCCGGTATGCAGTGACCCCAGAACGCAGAAAAGCCCCGCACCATAAGGTGCGGGGCTTTCCCACAATGATTGTTCGGCGGCGTCCTACTCTCCCACAGGGTCCCCCCTGCAGTACCATCGGCGCTGAAAGGCTTAGCTTCCGGGTTCGGAATGTAACCGGGCGTTTCCCTAACGCTATGACCACCGAAACACTATGAAATTTGAACGCTGGCATGAACACAGCTGTTCGTTATTTCAGAACTAACACAGTGGACGCGAGCAACTGAGGACAAGCCCTCGGCCTATTAGTACCAGTCAGCTTCACCCGTTACCGGGCTTCCACATCTGGCCTATCAACCCAGTCGTCTACTGGGAGCCTTACCCTCTCAAGGAGGTGGGAATACTCATCTTGAAGCAGGCTTCCCGCTTAGATGCTTTCAGCGGTTATCCCTCCCGAACGTAGCCAACCAGCCATGCCCTTGGCAGGACAACTGGCACACCAGAGGTTCGTCCGTCCCGGTCCTCTCGTACTAGGGACAGCCCTTCTCAATATTCCTACGCGCACAGCGGATAGGGACCGAACTGTCTCACGACGTTCTAAACCCAGCTCGCGTACCGCTTTAATGGGCGAACAGCCCAACCCTTGGGACCGACTCCAGCCCCAGGATGCGACGAGCCGACATCGAGGTGCCAAACCATCCCGTCGATATGGACTCTTGGGGAAGATCAGCCTGTTATCCCCGGGGTACCTTTTATCCGTTGAGCGACGGCGCTTCCACAAGCCACCGCCGGATCACTAGTCCCGACTTTCGTCCCTGCTCGACCCGTCGGTCTCACAGTCAAGCTCCCTTGTGCACTTACACTCAACACCTGATTGCCAACCAGGCTGAGGGAACCTTTGGGCGCCTCCGTTACCCTTTGGGAGGCAACCGCCCCAGTTAAACTACCCATCAGACACTGTCCCTGATCCGGATCACGGACCGAGGTTAGACATCCAGCACGACCAGAGTGGTATTTCAACGGCGACTCCACAACCACTGGCGTGGCTGCTTCAAAGTCTCCCACCTATCCTACACAAGCCGAACCGAACACCAATATCAAACTGTAGTAAAGGTCCCGGGGTCTTTCCGTCCTGCTGCGCGAAACGAGCATCTTTACTCGTAGTGCAATTTCACCGGGCCTATGGTTGAGACAGTCGAGAAGTCGTTACGCCATTCGTGCAGGTCGGAACTTACCCGACAAGGAATTTCGCTACCTTAGGATGGTTATAGTTACCACCGCCGTTTACTGGCGCTTAAGTTCTCAGCTTCGCAACCCCGAAAGGTCACTAACCGGTCCCCTTAACGTTCCAGCACCGGGCAGGCGTCAGTCCGTATACATCGCCTTACGGCTTCGCACGGACCTGTGTTTTTAGTAAACAGTCGCTTCTCGCTGGTCTCTGCGGCCACCCCCAGCTCACGGAGCAAGTCCGATCACCAGTGATGGCCCCCCTTCTCCCGAAGTTACGGGGGCATTTTGCCGAGTTCCTTAACCATAGTTCACCCGAACGCCTCGGTATTCTCTACCTGACCACCTGAGTCGGTTTAGGGTACGGGCCGCCATGAAACTCGCTAGAGGCTTTTCTCGACAGCATAGGATCATCCACTTCACCACAATCGGCTCGGCATCAGGTCTC
This sequence comes from Streptomyces xanthophaeus, assembly GCF_030440515.1. Lineage (GTDB taxonomy): Bacteria > Actinomycetota > Actinomycetes > Streptomycetales > Streptomycetaceae > Streptomyces > Streptomyces kutzneri. Next base: position 5,033,298 of record NZ_CP076543.1, on the reverse strand, counting down.
AGCCTTAATGAGGGACGGATTTGCCTACCCCTCGGCCTACACCCTTACCCCGGGACTACCACCGCCCGGGCTGGACTACCTTCCTGCGTCACCCCATCGCTTACCTACTACAAGTCTGGTTCGTCGGCTCCACCACTTTCCTTTCCCCGAAGGGTCCGGAACGGCTTCACGGACTTAGCATCGCCTGATTCGATATTGGGCGTTTCAAAGCGGGTACCGGAATATCAACCGGTTGTCCATCGACTACGCCTGTCGGCCTCGCCTTAGGTCCCGACTTACCCTGGGCAGATCAGCTTGACCCAGGAACCCTTAGTCAATCGGCGCACACGTTTCTCACGTGTGTATCGCTACTCATGCCTGCATTCTCACTCGTGAACCGTCCACAACTAGCTTCCGCTGCTGCTTCACCCGGCACACGACGCTCCCCTACCCATCACAGCGGGCGTTGGCCCTATTGCTGCAATGACACGACTTCGGCGGTACGCTTGAGCCCCGCTACATTGTCGGCGCGGAATCACTTGACCAGTGAGCTATTACGCACTCTTTCAAGGGTGGCTGCTTCTAAGCCAACCTCCTGGTTGTCTCTGCGACTCCACATCCTTTCCCACTTAGCGTACGCTTAGGGGCCTTAGTCGATGCTCTGGGCTGTTTCCCTCTCGACCATGGAGCTTATCCCCCACAGTCTCACTGCCGTGCTCTCACTTACCGGCATTCGGAGTTTGGCTAAGGTCAGTAACCCGGTAGGGCCCATCGCCTATCCAGTGCTCTACCTCCGGCAAGAAACACACGACGCTGCAC